>CAVWSC010000006.1:0-677557 GCA_963757435.1 Lewinellaceae bacterium
CCAAATAAATAGAGAAGCGTTTTTGCGTTAAGCGTTGCCGTTAATTGGATCCATCCCACGGGAATTCACCGCAGTCAGCGGGGCAAACCTGGATGAGGGCGGACTCTTAATCGCCCTGATCAGCAGGATTGTCGACGCCGCCGTTGTTTCAGATCAATCCTTAACTACCACCCATGCGCGCCAGCCGTCTCGTTCGCGGCTTTGCAGGGTGCGCGGGTTTACGTGGGCGGCGGCGGCACCCGTTGCACCACCCCCGTAAAACGCTGCGTAGCTCCCCGCGTGAGATGGCTGAGCGAGCGGGCGTCCCGGCCCGCTACGTCGATTTTCATAATTCCTACTACGATTTCTCTGTCCATGTGGCGGTCTTATCGGTTGCTGGTATTAGTGGTACGTTGTGGCGGAGAGGATGTTTGACGCAGGAGTACAGCGGGGCGGAGGCGGGGGCAAAAGGTGGGATACATGAAAGACCGGCAAGTCTAAATTTGTTAAAGCATATTTTAAAATATTCACTGTTTAATTGTTTGACAATCAGTAACATAGTTATTTTAATCGCCATCTTTGCATAAAAATTTCGGCCGCCAATTTAAAAAATACAATTTTGTTTCACTATCTTTAAACCGATATTCACACACCTCTACCTACGTTTAAATCCCAGGAACACCCGCCACGAACATTTACCGCTACTGCACCCCTTGCCCGTCCGGCGAGGCCGGTATCGTCGTGCACCTCCGGATAGCTTTTATCCGGCCCGGTATTCCATTATTTATTCGATCGGGTCAGGGGACTTTTTCACCCCCTAGATTTTATCCCATGAACGCGAAGAAGATTATTTTACTGGCTGTGCTGATGCAGCTGGGAGTGGTTTGTTTTGGACAGGAATTGTACATTTTAAATTCCCAATTTGGATTCAATGCACCTTCGACCATGACAATTGGTACCGCTGAATTAACAGCATGCGAGTTTAGTCAGGACACGTTAGTTGATTTATATGATTACGGCCCTTTCAGAAGAAAACTACTGGCCATTAATGAAGATGGTGCATTTATATTTATGGGATGGACGGATTATCTAGGTCAAAATGTGCAGCAGGCAAAAGTCATTGAGCTTACGCTGGATAACCCATATAATACAGCTTACTTTCCGCCAATAGGAATTATTTCTACATTCAGTTCTACTTCAGAAATGATGTCGATAGGCAATGATTTGGTTTATTTTACTACGGATGTGGACAGGATGGCTTTGATAAATCTGAGTAATAATTTCGTGCTGCAAGACATTATTATACCCAATTGGCAATTGGGAAAAGCGCATTACGTGGATGGATTCCTATACGTAACCGCGAAAGATGTATTAGCGTATTATCGTTACAGCAAAATACTTAAAATTGATCCCCTAACCGGTACAATCGTCACTACAATTAATACCCCTGTTATCGAAAACGAAATCAGCTATCTCAATGGAGGCATAACAAGTTCCTGGAAGTCCGATTGTTCCGGTAAGCAACTGATTGTATCTTTACTGAAAGATAATTTTTCAGATGAATTTAATATACTGGGTGAGACCGACCAATATTTTGGCCTGATTGATTTAGATAATTTATCAACTGAATTCAATATCTTTTGTGAAAAGGATATAACTGATAATCTTTATTCAGTCACCAACAAAACCATCTCCTCCTGGGAAACGCATCGCCAGGTCTGCGAAGTCCGTATTGACCTGGATGAGGATGACAGCCAAGGCCGGGCCGGACCCCATTCGCGCAACACTAATAACTGTAGTCAGCTATTTCCCATCGCCGATGCGGACGTAGCTATCTGGACCATTGACAACCGACCGATCGACTCCGTGCAGGTAAGGGTCAAGGATTTCGGGTCGGGTTCTATTAACCAATTGTTACGCTATCCACCTTCATCCACCAACTTCAGTATCACCAGCGTAAATGATACGCTGCTAACTGTTCTACCATTACTTCCCGAAATTCCCTATGCGGATTGGGAAGACTTACTCACTACCATAAATTTGGAGATCAACCCCAATGAGCCGACTGGACTTCGAGTTATCGGAACATCCATCCATGCCGGTGGGCTGATCGGTGATGAGGCACGTACTTACATCAACTATATTGCTCTCCAGGTTAGTGCCGGAGACGATAATACCATCTACACCTGCCGTTCGCAACCTGTTGGATTAACCGGTCTGATAGCAGCTAATGCCTCGCTTACCGGTTACTGGAAGCCGGAACTGACTTATCAATTATTTCCCAACTCAGGTATTCCCGGGTTCGATCAAAATCTTTTGGAGTTCGGCACCTTTAACTATATCGTAGCAGGAGAAGACGGTTGCGGCGGGTTTATCTCGGATACGGCCGTTATCCAAATTCACCCCTATCCTATTTTGTCTGAGTCACTGCCTTACCTGACGGATACCGTAACAATTTGTGAGGGCAGCTCCTATGAATGGAATCCGCTGACTATACCGAACGTGGTTGTCGGAAACTACCTGGATAACTCGATTATACCCATCACCGGCCCGCGTACTTATACGGAATCGGGTGAATACCTTGCACTAGTCTTTTATAATTGGATCGATGAAGACGGTTTCCAACAACTCTGTCAGGAAATCATCACCTTGAAACTGGAAGTAAGTCCACTGAGCGGTAACACCGTCACCCTTGACACCACCATTTGCGAAGGCCAAACCATCCAGCTCGGCGGCAATACCTACGACCAATTCGGCAACTACCAGTTCACCGCCGCGTCTCAGGACGGCTGCACCATCCAGTACAACCTCAACATCACCGAACGCGCGGCCGTCATGGTGGAACTGGACACCACCCTCTGCGCGGGCGAGACGCTGCTTTACGCCGGTGCCGCCTTCGGTTCGGCGGGGGTATACAACGTTAATAATACCATCGGGGTGGGCTGCGATACCATCTACCGCATCTTCCTCTCCTACTTCCCGGCCAACCTGACCGAATTGGACACCGCCATCATTGCCGGACAAAGTCTGACAATTGCCGATACCGTACTTACTTCCAGCGGAACCTATACGTTCACTTATCCGGGTAATGACGGCTGCGACAGCCTTTTCCGTGTCAATCTGGAAGTCACTACCGGGCTGAACGGTACGCCGCCGTCCGAAACGCGCTACCAGGCCACTAACCCCATCCGCACCCTCCGGGGCTTTCACGTATTCGATACCGGTACCGGCGGCACGGTAGAAGTAACCCACCTGGAAATCTTTACCGGAGACGGACGGCGCGTCGGCACCTGGTCTTCCCTCTCCGCCTTGCCGGATGAGCGACTGCCGGCGGGAGTATACCTTTACCGGATACGGCCGGAGGGTGAGGACCGGTTGGTAGTGGGGCGGGTGGTGGTGTTTTGATGGATGGCACCCAGATTAACAGGAAGGTTATGGGGGAAACTCATTTCCTCTCTATACGATGTAGGCTAGGCTTTCCAATCTATTTAGTCTTACCCACTACAGTTATAAGTGTATGTCAACTTCCCGTCACCCCTCTCCTCCGCAGCGGCTGGGTATTAAACTCAATTAAGAGCGTGTCTAAAAGTTGTAGCGTCCGTTGAGATAAACTAGAATGCCTTTGGAATAGGTAAAGATCAACGTCAGTGATAATTCTGCTCAGAGGTAACTATTCAGGGTTACGCACAAGGAGCATAAAACTTTCATCGTCTGGCGCTCTGCGCAAGGTATTTGTTTCATAATTCAACTCATTCTACTCCAACCCCCACACCATACTCACCCCCACTCCCCCACCCCCAAAAAAGGGATTCATTCGCATTCGCCGGGTGGGGCGCTTGTGGAGTTGCGGCACCAGGATACCGATTCCCGCTCCGACGGCGTAGCCGACCAGGATATCGGTGGGGAAATGCTTGCCGGCGCGGTAACGGGCGAAACCCGTGGCGGCGGGCAGCAGCCCGGCCGCGACCCATACGTAGGGACGAAGCTTTGAATCCGGGTGGAGATCGTGGAAGACCTTAGCGGAGAAAAAGCTGAGGGTGGCGGCGGCGGAAGTGTGGCCGGAAAAGAAGGAGAGTTTGGCATCGACGCGAGTCTTGTAGCTCAGGTCATAATCGTCGTTGTAGAGCAGAGGGCGGGAGCGTTTTACAGCAACCTTGGTGGTTTTGGTGATACCATCATTCAGCAACATTGCCTGGCCCAGCATGAGCCCGATGCCCAGCATTCGTCGGCGGGCGGGGCGCTGCGCGACCAGCGACAGGGGCGCGGCTACTAACCCGGCGCGGAGGAGTTGGTTACTGAGCGCGGCATAATCGGCCGAGGAGTTACGGATGGCGCCACGATCGAAATCGGAGATAGCAGAGATGGATAGTTCGGCTATTTCGGAACGAGTGGGTGCGGATAGCTTGGCATCAATGCGGTGGGCGGTGAGGGAAAGCGCACCACCGAGACCGAAGTAGCTGATCTCGCGGACCGGACTGAAGTGATAGGGAAAATCCTGGGCGGAAACGAGCGTGAGGGCCAGGAAGAGGAAGGTAATGAGCAGGCGAAAACGTAGTAGCATATATAGTGTGGTCGTAGTAGTTGGAATAGTTGGGCCTTGATAGCTCAGAGCAGTGGATAGATACCCAATTAAAGAGGGACTTACAAGGATTTATTGCCCAAACTACTTGCTGACAGCTATTTAAGCACCAATAAGACGGTTATACGGCGGCTGGACCAACTATTGTCCCCACTAATGTATGCGTGAGGTGCCTGGAGGGACATCCGCGAAGCGGTGGGTGAGCAGCACCGAGGCGAATGCCGAAGCCCGGAAGGGACCGCCCCCGGCCCTGGCCGGGGGCACGCCCAAAACCTGGCACGATTTTTTCTTATCTCCTACCAGACAAACGAACCGCGCAACGGCGGCTCCTACCATCACTCATCACTTACCCACCGAATGAAAAAGTCCACCCTACTCCTTGCTTGCTTTATCCTCCTTATTTCCGCCGCCGAACTGCGTGCCCAGCGTGCCATTTTCGTCGAGCAAAACGCCGAGGCCGGTGAGTTTCAGACCCGCAACAGTGAACTGCCGCAGTGGGAATTGATCCCGACCGGCGTGGGCCGCGACGGGATTCCGGCCATCGACAAGCCGGCCTTTACCGACGCCAAGCGTGCCGGGTGGCTGGAGCCGACCGACCGGGTGATCGGCGTGTACGTGGACGGCACGGCCAAGGCTTATCCCCTACGCATCCTGGCCGGCCACGAGGTGGTGAACGATGATGTTGCCGGCGGCGCGGTGGCCGTAACCTACAGCCCGCTCTGCGGTAGCGCGGCCGCTTACCGGACCGAAAATGGTGACGACGACTACCAACTCGCCTCGGCCGGACTGGTGTACAATAATAATCCGCTGTTCTTCGACCGGCAGACCGAAAGCCTGTGGTTGCAACTGCTGGGCCGCGCTACGGCCGGCCGGGCGCAGGGTATGCAACTGGAGCGCGTGGCCACCGTGATCACGACCTGGGAGGAGTGGAAAAGCCGCCACCCTGGCACCAAAGTGCTGAGCCGCGACACGGGTTTCGAGCGCGATTATACCCGCAATAATTACGATGACTACGCCACGAGCGACCAAATTTTCTTTCCGCTCACAAGCATGGATAATCGCCTTGCCCTGAAGCAAGCCGTCATCGGATTGGAGCTGGACGGCCGCTTCCGCGCCTACCCCCTCGCCACCCTGGCCAAGCTACCCGCCGGTCAGGCGACCGACCAGTTCAACGGTGTGGATGTCTTCATCGATTACCTGCCCGATGCCCGTACCGCTTACCTGTCCGATGCGGCGGGAAACGCCCTGCCCACCGTAACGGCCTACTGGTTTGCCTGGTCGGCCCTGCACCCCGGCACGGATATTTTTGAGACGACACCGCTCAAATCGACCATGAGCATGATGGGCGCGCTGGAGGAGTAAGAACTGATTTGCAGGCTATGCCAAACAATACGAAAGCGGCCCCGGAAGTGATTCCGAGGCCGCCGTTTTTGTGGGTGAAACTGATGTATCTCGGCTCGTACCGCGTGTTCCCCTTCCCGAAGGAGGTGGGCTGCATATCTGTATACCGGCAACCTTCCCCCGCAGGGAAGTCGGACCGCCAGGTCCGGGTAGGGAAGAGTACGCGTAGGCTTAACTCCAAGGAGTTTGCGACGATCACCGCAGTGTACGGGCGCAGCCCCCACTTTAAGCGTTAAGGTACACCACATACAGCAGCACTACCAGCACCACTACGATAATCACGGTGGTGAGGAAAAACTTCCTGCTCGCCACCTTGTCCTTTTTGCTGTACCGACGGCGTGCCGCCATGCTGGGTTGATTTCTTTTCTTTGCCATGATCGATTGAATGATTGGTTTAACGATCAAAAATACGGCTTTTTCGGCAGCCTACCAACTTTAGTTATGCAGACACAATTTTTCGTCCCGCCTACCCTACTTTCCAATCATCCGGCTACCTTTGCCCTCCAATACAACCGAACCACTTATGGCCACTCAACTTCTTGCCGGCAAGCGCGGCGTTATTTTCGGCCCTCGACGAGCAGTCCATTGCCTGGAAAATTGCCGAGGCCTGCCACGAGCAGGGGGCCGTTTTCACGCTTACCAATGCGCCCGTCGCCCTGCGTTTCGGGCAGCTTAATGAGTTGGGCGAGCGCCTGGGTGCTACGATTATTCCCGCCGATGCAACCAGCATCGAGGACATGGAGCAGTTATTTCAGCAGTCGGAAGAGATCCTGGGCGGTAAACTAGACTTCGTGCTCCACGCCATCGGTATGTCACTCAATGTACGCAAGGGACGCGGCTACACGGATATCAAGCACGACTGGATGCTCAAAACCTTCGATATTTCAGCTATCAGTTTTCACAAAATGATGCAGGTCCTGTACCAGGGCGACCACATGGCCGATCACGGCAGCATCCTCGGCCTCACCTACATCGCCGCGCAGCGCACTTTCCCCGATTATTCGGAAATGGCCGAAAGTAAGGCCCTGCTGGAGAGTTTTGCCCGTAGTTTCGGCTATCATTTCGGCATCAAGAACGGCGTGCGAGTGAATACTATCAGCCAGTCGCCTACCATGACCACGGCCGGCAAGGGCGTTAAGGGCTTCGATGAGTTTTTCGGCTACGCGGATAAAATGTCGCCCCTGGGCAATGCCCCGGCGGAGGATTGTGCTAATTATTGCGTCACGCTATTTAGCGATCTGACGCGCTTCGTGACGATGCAGAATTTGTTTCATGATGGTGGGTTTTCTAATATGGGGATGAGTCCGGCGCTGTTGGAGCGGAAGGAAGGATGGAGGGATTGAAGGATGGAAGGATTGAAGGTTCATATACGTAGAACCCCCTTTGGGGGCAGGGGGAAAAATAAGGATTAGCTAGCACTGCTTCTCTTGATCGCATAGCGATCCTTCGAGGTGAAGGTTCATATACGTAGAACCCCTTTGGGGGCAGGGGGAAAAATAAGGATTAGCTAGTGCTGCTTCTCTTGATCGCATAGCGATCCTTCGAGGTGAAGGTTCATATACGTAGAACCCCCTTCGGGGGCAGGGGGAAAAAGTAAGGATTAGCTAGCACTGCTCCTCTTGATCGCATAGCGATCCTTCGAGGTGAAGGTTCATATACGTAGAACCCCCTTCGGGGGCAAGGGGAAACTAAGGTGTAGCTAGTCCACTAGTAGCAGTACGACTATCCCGATTATTCCAATAGTCAGGCAGAGGGGTGAAAACAAGATTGAGTCAAGCTTACCAAAATCCGTGTCCCTGACTTTCTTGAAGAAACCGATGTACCGGAAATCTCCCATTGCCCGCAGCAGGAAGATAGTGGGAATGATCCAGCCGCCGAAGGTAAGTATCCAGTTCGGAACGGGAAGATCGACCAGCCCCGACTTTAGCAGGTAAAACAGCGCGAATGCCAGCAGCCCACTGCCCACGACGGCACTATCGATCCTGCCGGGATTCAGAACTATTTCGCCACGCTCATTGGTAGGCAGTGCTTGTGCAAAACCCCAGGTGCCGCCAACTACCCAGTTCAAGTGAATTAACGCGAGGAGGGCTAAGCTGATGGACAAGCTTACGGATAATAGCGTGATCGTCATGTGTACAGTATTTCGGGAAGCAAAAGTACGGCTGCACGATTACTCCACTAGTTCATAAATTACCGATAGCTCCAGAAAATACTGGATCCCCACCACCGGATCATCCGCGTTAAGAATCTGATCTACCCCCGAGATTTCGGCCCCGTCGTAGAAAAAGGTGGTGGCCTTTCTCACTTCTTTTTTCAGGTAGTCGTCCGAATATCTTTTACTGAAAGCACTCAGGTCCGAGGTTTCGTAGGCCTGGTATTTCTTATACTGGGAGTTGGGATAAATGCTGTAAAAGTTATCCGCTACGATACGCTGCGCGGGGTAGGTCTTCCGGCTATTGGTCTGCAGGTACCGCTCCTTTTTGTCGTTGACCAGTTTGATCGAAGCCTCGTAAATTTCCCGGTAGATGGAAGGTATGTCCTCGTTCCGGTAGTCTACTTTGACCAGGTCATAGATCTCCTCCTCCGATGCGAGTGAGATGAGTTCATCAAAACGGGCCAGGTTATCCAGTCTGACGATCACGTTCTTCTTGATCTCGAACCCATCCTCGAACTGTTCCGCCTTGTTGCGCTCGACCTTGTAATCATAGAATCTTCACCTGCGAGACGAAGTCAACGTAGTGCTCCCCCTGCTTCACTCCGATAGAACCAAGGCTCTTGATTAGCCGGTCGATCCTGGCATTGATCGCCACCAGCCCTTCCTTGACTGTTTTTCCCTCCTGGCTGACCCCCAGGACGACGAAATAAAAATCGGGCACCCGATTCAACAGCACCCGCGTGGAGATCAGCAAGGTCGAATCCGTCGTCTGGATGGATTGCAGCGTCCTGGTGCGGTCCGAAGAGGAGTTGTAGCGATTGTTGTTGCCGTACACTTGGTTACCACTGATCTGGGCCTGGGTGGTGGAGCAGAGGAGGGTGAGGAGGAGCAGGGATAGGAGGAATGGGGTTGGAGAGTGCATGGTGTTGTATTAGATTGGATCCAAAATTATTTATTTTCTAAAATTTTAAATTAATTCAATCATGCGTCATATATGCCCAGCCTTAATTCTTAAATTCAGATTATGAGATTTTCATAATATTCCACAAGTTTTTCTTTACTAATATGATTATAAAGCTCACTGAATCTACTTTTTAAATCGCCTATTTTACAATCAAAAAGAACATTCATTCCACCAATATTAGGAAAAAGATCAAGTACTTGGATTTTTCTTCCGTCCGATATAAGTCCAAAATGGCAACTTAGCCAAATAGCGTAACTTTTCGTTTGTTTTTGAGCTTTAATTAATTCAACTTCCGTGACTAAGCGATCCTCTCTTTTAGCCTCTACAACTAATAGAACTTGATTATCCAAAATCTCATTATCCGAGGCAAATAAAGAGCAATCTGTTTCTAGGATAGTTGAACGGGAACCATGGAATGCTTTAAAGCACATTCCATCAAATCTGTCGTCTTCAGAGTAGCCCAGCCTGTCTAATAATGGAAGTATAAATTTCGTCTCTACTTCTCTTTCCGTTCTAAATTCTCTCTCAGCAAGATTCTCAAACCATACGTCATGTTTAAAATTTTTGACCAATTTTTTTTCTGAAGATTTAAATTCTTTCTGCTGCTCATGTGACAATGTCACCCGGTCGTCTAGCGATAACTTCCACAACCCGCCAATTTTCATGATTGACGGGTTAAGATATATCTCAAGCTCGCTCAATTCTTGCGTTATTTTACTTGCACTTTCATTCGTTCTTTTTTGAAAGCCGAATCTTTTCATCAAAGTTCTTACTTTCATTCTTTTAGCCTTGTTAGCTTCTATTACTTGCGTTGCAATTCCAAGTGCTATTTTTTTCATTTCTGTTCAATTTGTGAGCTATATACAGTTTTGGCTACTTACAGAGCAACGATAGTAGTTATGCGTCATTTATCGAATCATCAACTTACGGCCACCAACCCTCCCCTCATTCTTTACCACCAAGACATAGCTTCCCGCGTTTAGGGACGAGGTAGTAATCTTTAAATTCCGTTGGCCGGCCTGAATGCTAAGTTGACGGATCAGTACGAGACGTCCGGTTAAGTCGTATACTTCTATTGTTGTCGGCCCAGTATGTGAAGCGAAGCTGATTCTCAGCAAACCGTCAGTTACCGGGTTTGGATAGATGGTAAAATCAAGACGTTGATCACCCGTTAAAGTTTCCAGGGATGAAATGATCGTAGTGTTTAGGTAGAGGCTCACGATCTGGGATCCTAATTCACCGCGTCCGGTGATTAGGAGATCTTTTTTGTCATCTCCGTTAACATCGGCAAAAGCAATGGAGCTACTATAAACGGCCGCGAAATCAATGTCCGTAAACTCAGTAAACACGCCTAGCGAATCGTTGACGTATAATGTTGAAATTGGCTGTCCGCTATCATCTAACCCCGTTATCACCACGTCCTGGTCATCATCCAAGTCTACATCAGCGAAAGAAATCGAACTCAGTTGCACACCCGTAAAGGGCGTGTCCTGCGCCTGGCTAAAGTTTCCCGCTCCATCATTCAAGTATAGCTCGGTTATTGGAACGGAGGAACTATTTAGACCGGTGATCAGCAGATCCTGATCGCTGTCGCCGTCTACATCAGCAAAGGCGACCGATCCTCTTTGTACTCCCGTAAAAGTCGAACCCGTTGCCAAAGAGAAACTACCTGCTCCGTTATTCAGGTATAGGTTTGCAACGAGGTTATTGGTGCCTTTTTCTCCCGTTATCAATACATCCTGGTCATTGTCTCCGTCAACATCGGCAAAAGCAATCGAGCTGTATTGGACTTTGTCAAACGGAGTACCCGATACGGGCGTAAAAATACCCGTTCCATCATTTCGATATAACTTAGCCGTTCGATTGAAATCATCACCCTGGCCGGTTATCAGAATGTCCTGATCTCCGTCACCATCTATATCGGAAAAAGCGGCCGAACTAAACAACACCTTTTCCAACGGAGCATCCGATACGAGAGTAAAATTACCCTCACCGTCATTTAGGTATAAATTGCTCATGCGGACAAAGTTCCTGGTCCCCGTGATAAGCAAGTCCTGATCGTCATCGCCATCTACATCGGCGAACGAGGCCGAACCGGAATTGACACCGGAGAGCATGGTATTCATAATCTCGGTATAAGAACCCATGCCGTCATTCCGGTAGAGCTTTGCTACTCCATCACTGGAACCGGATCGTCCCATAAGGAGTACGTCTTCATCACCATCCCCATCAATGTCCGCAAAAGCAATCGCTCCCATGTCAACTCCGACAAATGGGTTTCCGGTCCTTTCGACAAAATTTCCTTCACCATCGTTGAGGTATAATTTTGTGACTTTGTTGTTATCCGAATCGACACCTGCAATTAGAATATCCTGATCTTCGTCTGCGTCAATGTCGGTAATAGCAACTGAGCTTAGGTAGACACCGTTAAAAGGAGCTGTGTTAACCGTACTGAAATTTCCCTGGCCGTCATTCAAGTATAATCTTGTAATCCTGTCGAATGCCAGAGTTTGTCCCGTGATTAATATATCCTGATCGTTATCTCCGTCGATATCAGCAAAGTTGATCGAGCCGCTTCTGACGCCCGCGAACGGCGTTCCGGATAGTGCGGTAAAATTTCCGCTACCATCATTCTGGTACAGCCGGATAACACGGGTATTTCCGTCTCCCTGGCCCGAGATTAGCAAGTCTTGATCGTTGTCTCCATCAACGTCAGCAAAACTAACCGAACTGCTCAATATGGCGGCTAACACGGTATTTTCGACCTCGCTAAAATTACCGCTACCATCATTAAGGTACAAAGTAGTAGAAGGAGCATTGGAAGCAATTTGACCGGTAATCACCACATCTTGATCATTGTCACCGTCAACGTCAGCAAAGGCTATATCTCCCATAGAGATTCCCGCGAATGGAGTTCCTGGAACTTCGGTAAAGCTACCGGCACCGTTATTTTCGTAAAGTTTTGCTATACGAACGTTTGAATTGTTTCGTCCAGCGATGATCACGTCCTGGTCGCCGTCGCCATCGATATCTTCCGCAGCAACAGAACTCGAAAATACGATCTCAAAAGGTGCGGTCAGGGACTCCGTAAAAGAACCGCTACCATCATTCAAAAAAAGTTTGGAAATATTCGTGAAGGACACAGATTGCCCTGTAATGATAACGTCCTGATCGTCATCGTTATCAACGTCCAAAAAGGTTACCGATCCCCCTGCCACCCCAGGCAATGAGGAGGCTACTTCTACATAGTTGCCGTTCCCGTCGTTAACATACAACTTTCCGATCGTTTGGAATATGTCATCACTACCGGTAACAAAAACGTCCTGATCATTGTCGCCGTCTATGTCCGCAAAGGCAATTTGGCCACTTCCGACACCCGGAAACGGTGTGGCAACGGGGCTGAGTTCAAAGCTTTGTGCGGTCAGTAGCTGAACGGAAAAAAATAAAAGAAAGGTTAGAGAAAGTTTCATAAGTGAAAATATCAGGTAAATAATTAATGTTTAAACGTATTGCACCGCCAAAGTATCACCCACTGGTCGAACCTCACAAATCCCATCTGATCAGTGACTTATAGTTAAACCTCATGATTTGTCTGCAAGTACGGAACGTAGAAAGCCCCGCTCACGTACTCAAGGTACGTAATCGGGGCTTTACCAACTAAATTATGTTAGACTAAGAGCGTGTCTAAATTTTTACTTCCTGAAAACCAAGCATTTAAGAACCTGGCGTCATAAAAACTGACTTACGTAACCCGCTATGCGCGCAAGTTTTTATCAAGCCAGAACCTTAAATCATTGATCCTCAATTCTTAAAAATTTTAGACACGCTCTAAAAGCAAACATCGCACCTTCTACATCAGCGTACATCCCCCCTCCTTTACTCCTTCACCACCCTCACCGTCATCAACCGATCCCCAGTCGATACCAGCGCCACATAAATACCAACCGGAAAACGATCCATCGGTACGTTGAACCGCTCACTATTTGGCTGCCACTGACCTACGATCTGGCCGTTGGTGTTGTAGAGCGTCAGCTTTTCCATCTGCGCGGGCGCGGTGACGGTGACAAAACTGCGGGCGGGGTTAGGGAACGCATCCAGCAAACCTAGAACGGGCGTACGGACGCCGTCGGGGTCCATGCGGTAGAAGTAGACGTTGTCCAGGTAGATGGTGCTACTGCCGGTGGGCAAGCTGGAGATGATGAACTGATTGATGTCGCTCAGGTTCATCGTGCTAAAGCTATCGGCTAGCGAGATATCCAGGCTATTCCATTCCTCCTGTTCCAAAGCGAAGACGGGTTCGACCTCCGTGTCATTACCACCGCCGAAACCATCGCCGCCGAAATCGACGAGTTTGATGCGGAACAGCGTACTGTTTGGCGTCCACACATCGACGTGTAGGAACATCATGCCGGCGGCTTCCAAGTCAATTGGGCTAGTTACGGTTTCAATGCCGTTGAAGTCTAAAGCCGTATACTTCTTGGTGGCATTGCCGGCGATCTCGATATCTTCAAAAGTAGATGAACTCCAGTCCGTCCGCCAGGTATCCACGGGCACATCGGTGTAGGCATCGCTAAACAGGGAGATGACAAATTCCTCCTCCTCATCGGGCGTCGGTGCGGCTACCATCGGCACGGCTTCCATCACCACGACGGTGGTGGTGCCGGTAAAGATAATGTCGTCCCAGAAATAGGTGGCATCGGCCGTGGGCACGGTGCCGAAATCGAAGAAGATGGTCAGTTTATTGTACTCGGAAGCGTAGTTGATCGCCGCCGTTCCGGCAGCTTCGTTCTTAAACTCGAATTCCAGCGTTTCCCAGGCCATGGCCTGCGTGGTGAGGGTTTCGGTCTCTACTGAAACCGTATTGTCGTCCGAATCTTCCACTTTAAGGCGGACCGTTACACCGGCGGCGGGTGACCATACACGGACCGAAATAACGCTGGCATCTTCCGTGAAGGGGATGGCCGTGGCAAACCCGGGGTTGCCGCCCATCCCGTCGTCGGTAGAAAGCGTGGTGCCGGCAAAGGTCTCGGCACCGGCCACTTTGGTGGTCTGGATAACGGTGTTACCCGTTTCCTCGGGGTCTTCGGCAAAAGCGGAAACCGCTCCCGCGAAGTCGATGAAGGCATAAATCACTTCGGGGTCGTCGAAGGTAACGGGCAGGTCCATTTGATCGCCGACGATCATTGTTTCCTCATAAAAATACAGGTTATCCAGCCAAATGGTGCTGCCACCGGCCGGCAGGCTGGAAATGATGATCTGCTGAATATCCGATTGATTCATGGCGAAATCGCTCAGGGGAATATCAAAACTGTTCCACTGACCGATCACCGGCATCACGATTTCCTCGTCTTCCGTATCATTATCACCCCCAAAACCGTCACCGGCCAGATCGACCAGTTTGATCCGAAAAGTATCGCTGTTCGGTGTCCAGATATCGACGTGGACGTGCGTCATGTTCGTACCGGCCAGATCAATGGCATTTTCCCCCAGTGTTTCGATGCCGGAAAAATCAAGGTTTGTGTACAGCTTGGTCGCGTTACCGGCCACGTTGGTGTCCGCCACCATTCCCTGGCTCCAGGGCGTGAAGTAGGTGTCCACGGGCACGTCATCGTAGGCATCGCTATAGAGCGAGATCACGTCCTCTGCGGCGCGGGTGGGCGTGGGTGCTGCCGTCATCGGTGCATCGGGCGGCATGACTACGGACTGTACCAAATTATCAAAGTAGTAGGTACGGCCCATTGGGGTGACCACGTTAAAATTGAAGAACAAAGTGATCGAGCCGTAGGTAGCATCCGGAAAAGCGGAAAAGTCAAACGACAATTCCTGCCACGTGCCGGCAGCAGCCGTGTAAGTAGCCATTATCTCTTGATTAGCTCCATCACCCGCCTCGAATTTTAGTAGTACGGGAATACCGCTAATCGGCGACCATACCTGCATGGTAAAGCCTTTGCCATTGGCAAAATTTACGCTTTGATTGATGACAACCGTTCCCGAAAAAGCAGTATTTGCCGGCACGGTATTTTCACCAACCATCGAACTGGTATTGATGCCGCCGGCATCGGGATTGGCAATCACTTGCGTAAAG
This sequence comes from Lewinellaceae bacterium, assembly GCA_963757435.1. Taxonomy (GTDB): domain Bacteria; phylum Bacteroidota; class Bacteroidia; order Chitinophagales; family Saprospiraceae; genus Neolewinella. The sequence continues at coordinate 15,164 of CAVWSC010000006.1, forward strand.
GAGCCGCTAAAATCGAAGAACTCCGGTGGGGTACCTTCAAAGTCAAACACGGTCGTTTGACCGAAGACAATGAAAGGAAATAAAAACAAAAAGAGTAAAGTACATGATTTCATAAAAGCGATTTGTAGCCTGTTTAGGGCTGTTTGAAAAGTTAAAGAATCGACTCACGCCTCCGAAGAACTCTATTTTGCAAAGCAAAATCAAGATATTTCGGAGGAGGAGCGAGAAATACCTACTGATAAACCCTCACGTAGTCGATGACGAACGTCTGCGGAAAAACACTGTCGTCCACTTCCGGGCCGCCGAATTTCCCTCCGATGGCCAGATTAAGGATCAGGTAAAAGGGCTGATCGAAGGGCCAGACGGCCACCGATTTATCCTCGGGGGCAAAGATATAAACGGATGTTCCGTCCACGAAGAATTCGATTTGGTCGGCCGTCCATTCGGCGGCGTAGACGTGAAATCCTTCTTCGATGTTCTCGATCTTGGTTTTCCGTGAGTTACCGTCATCGCCGTGCGCCGCCTGCGTGTGTAAGGTAGTAAAAATTTCTCCCGACTCGCGGCCCACGTACTCCAGCACGTCGATCTCCCCGCAAAGCGGCCAGTTCACCTCGTCGATATTCGTACCCAGCATCCAGAAAGCCGGCCACAGGCCCGCCCCCACGGGCAGCTTGGCTCGCGTCTCGAAGCGCCCGTACTGAAATTCCTGTTTTCCCTTGGTCGTTATTCGCGTAGAGCTATACCGGTCCCCGTCCTTGCGGGCGGTAATGATCAGGTTGCCGTTCTCCAGCCGGTGGTTTTCGCGGGTATACAACTGCCGCTCGTTATTCCCCCAGCCGCAGAGATTGGGGCAGCCGTCGCCGAGTTCGTAATTCCAGTCAGCAGTATCCAACTCGGTGCCCGAAAACTCCTCGGCCCACACCAGCCGCGGTTCCGCATCAGCGGTTTCCACGGCATTTAGCGGCGGTTCTTCCACGGGCGCGGCGTCTCCGCAGGAAAAGAGCAGGAAGGCCGAAAAGATAAATGGCAAGTAGTTTTGCATAGTTAAGGTGTGTTTGCCCCCCCGTTTCCAAATCGCAAAGCGATTTATCAAGGTCAGTCCATTGAGACCGGATGGCGGTTCGCCATTCGGAGACGCAAGATGTTGCGTCTTTACGGTATATATGGCTCATTCATTCATTCAATCATTGATAAACCCGCACATAATCGATCTCCATCGTCGATTCCATAAAGGCCGGGTCGATTGTACCGCCGAAATTACCGCCCATCGCGACGTTCAGGATGAGGAAAAAATCGCTATTAAACGGCAGGCTGCCGTCATTATTAAAGGTATGGTAAACCTCATCGTCGATCAGGAAGCGGATGGTATTTTCCGACCAGATCGTCGAGTACACGTGAAAATTATCGGCCACATCATCCAAATTGCGACTCTGTGTCACGGCATTACCACCGAAATTACCGGGGAAGTGAAGCGAGGAAAAAATCCGGTTTTGCTGGTTCCCCACGTGCTCCATGATGTCGATCTCACCGCAGCCGGGCCAGGGGTTGGTATCATAATTGGCACCCAGCATCCAGATGGCCGGCCAGGTACCGCCGCCGCTCGTCAGTTTGGCGCGGGCATCCACGCGGCCGTAGGTAAACTCGAATTTATTCTCGGTCACGATGCGGCTCGACGTAAACTCCCGACCGCTGAAATTCTCGCGTTGGGCGGTGATCTTGAGGAAACCGTCTTCCACGATGATATTTTCGGGGCGATCGGTATAAAATTGCGATTCATTATTTCCCCAGCCGTTATTTCCCGTACCGGTATTATAGCTCCAGTTAGCGGGATTGGGTGCGCCCGGCGTGTCAAATTCATCCGACCAGATCAACGTTTCAAAAGCGGGTTCTTCCACCGTTCCGGGGCGGGTAGAGCTGAAAATATGATACCACGCCAACCCGGCATCGTTACCCGGAATGGAGCGCACCACCAACCGGTTCTCGGTCAGCGATAAAATCTCGTAAGTAGACGAGCCGATGTAATAACTCATAAATCCACCTTCCGTAAAATTCAGCAGCGTTCCGCGTGTCTGGTTCGGCACGCCGTTGGCCGCCACCTGCGATTCGGATGGACTCAAGGTTACCAATTGCGGGCTGTCGTTTACCGCAAAATCATAACAGAAATCAAATCCGGCACTACCGCCCGCAACGCTCTGGTAACTGAAATTAAAATAGGTCTGACCAAAGTTATTCAGTTGGTAGAAAAGATTATCTCCGCTACGCGAAAACGTCAATTCATCCTGGTACAAACACAGACTTTCTTCCGCGCCATCCTTCTCGAACGGAGCCGCCTGATAGAAATTGGCGTAAAAATTCAGGTCTGAATTATCATCGTTCTGGCCCACGCCCAGGTGACCCGGTTCATCCGCCGCCCAGTACCACGTTTTCGTACCGTCACCGGTCAGCAGAGCCACCGCCTCGGCGTCGCTAAAGCTGCTCAGCACGGTAATTTCCTCACTGATCGAGGTCGTCACGCCCGCCCGGCCGCTCGCCACCACGGTCACCGTATAGGTATTCAGGCCCACGCTCGTAAACCGCTTCACCAGCCGCCCACTCGGGGCCACCTCGCTCGTACCGTCGCTAAACACGAATTTATAGGTGATCGCATCCTGCGCCGCGGCAATAAATACCACCACCCCACTCCCGTCGCCGGCGGGGTTATCGGCATCCGCACCGGTAATATCGGCCGTCAGGGTCACATTGCTCGGGGCCGTAATTTCGCCAAAGGTATATTCCTCCTTCTCGCAGCCCCACAGTAGTAAAGCGGCAATTAAGGGGAGTATGATTTTAAAATTATTCATCAGTTTGGTTTTATCATTTTTTAGTTGGGCGTGTCCGCTCGGCTAACGCCTCCGCGGCCGGTCCCTTCCGGGCTTCGCTGTTCGCTCGGTGCTGCGCACTGCCCGCTGCGCGGACCACCCTCCAGGCACCTCACGCGGCACAAGGATGGGGACACAAGGATTGAAGGATGGAGGGAATGAAGGATCGAAGGTCCGGGGCGTGCCCCCTCCGACAAAATTGTCTGGATTTTCCTCGATCATTCATTCCATCACTTTAAAAGATCATTCAAGGTTGCGAAAAACAGCGGAGCTAATCCTTGGTTCCCCCCCCCGGCCCCCCGAAGGGGGGAGATTATATTATGCCTCTTTCATCTCGAAAGATCGCTTTGCGATCGATTCGAAGTAATCAATCATTCAATCATTACCTGCGGTGCTTCTCTCAATCGCAAAACGATTTATCGAGGTCAGTCATTCAATCATTATCTAAGGCACCAACCGCACATCATCGAAGTAGTACGTCGCTCCCGTGCCGTTATTCCCAAAATCGAAGAATAATACTACCCGCGAGTAAGTGGTCGAGGCAGCGATACCGGGGAAAGTAAATTCGAGTTCCTCCCAGGTATTGGCCACCGTATTTTGTACCGGCACCTCAATGAAATCATCGCCGTTATCCGGGTTCTCGAACTTCATCAGCACGGTGATACCCGCCACCGGTGCCCATACCTTCATCCGTACCTTTTCACTGCTGGTGAAACTGATCGGCTCGTCGGTATCGGTGAATACACCGGCCCATACTTCGGACCCATCGTTCTTAGTGAAAGCTACTACTTTGGTGCTGGGGTTTCCGGGCCCCACGTCGGGGTTGTCCACTACTTCGGCACCCGCCCCGCCGAAGCCGTCAAAGGTGTAGCTTCCCGCCTCGAAATCGAGGGGGAAAGAAGAAGGCACGCTGCCGTCCGTCTGCTCGATGGCGTCGAAATAATATTGCTCGCCCGTTCCGGCGGTACCGAAGTTGAAGAAGATCACTACGCGGTGATAATCCTGAGTCAGATCGGCTGCGCTGAAATCGACCAGTAATTCCTCCCACCCGGAGGCAACGGTATTCGTAACGGATACCTCGAAGTTGATGTCGGGGTTATCGCGGTTCTCAATTTTTACCAGAATTGGTATGCCGGCTACCGGCGACCAGGTCTGGAGGCGCAGTTTGTCCCCCGCGCTGAAGTCGATGGCATTACCCAGTTCCACGAAGGAACCGGCCCATACTTCCGATCCCGCGCCCTTGGTAAATTGGGCCACGCGGCTACTGGTATTCGGCTCGCTGGGGTCGGGGTTATCTACTACTTCCGAGAATGCCCCACCGAAATTGGCAAACATATAATTCTGGGTCATCGACTCAAAATCAAGGGGCAATACCAGCGGGTTGCTGATCTGTACCGTTTCCGTGTAGTCGATGCTTTCCGGGCCGCCGCTGCGGGCCACTACCCGAACGTCGTAAGTGCCGATCTCGGCGTAAGTATGCCGCACGGTCTCGCCCGCCATGAAGATCACCGCCTCATCGGGGTCATCCTCGCCGAAGTAGACCTCGAAAAAGGTAGCCAGATCGGCCGTGGCGGTCACGTCGATAGCCAACGGATTGCCGGTTACGGGCGTGATCGTGACCACCAGGTTTTCCGGCGCACGAAAGGAAACCACCAGTTCCTGGGTGTAGGTAGTGATTTCTCCGTTGATGCCCATTGCCTCCAGTACGACCGGATAGGTGCCCTGCGTGTAGGTGTGGGTGGTCGTCTGCCCCGGTGCCAAATCGACGGGGGCCTCGGTACCGTCACCGAAAAAAACGGTGTAGGCCGTTACCCCTCGTCCCAGTGGCAGAATAGTCACCAGACCGGAATTATCCGAGGCGATGGTAAACTGAAGGGATAGATCGGCCGGGGCCGCCACTTGCTCCAAATTGGGCAACTGGTCGTCATCCGATCCACAACCGGTGTAGACCAGAAGGAGTGAACAGAAAAAAATATAGGATAGTAATTTCATTGGTTTATGCTTTGTTGGTTCCAGGCTCACGCCTCCGAGGGACATCATTTCGGCAGCACCGAAGCGATGATACCTCGGAGGAGGAGTCCGTTGTCCGGCAAGTCTTCAATCCTTGCCTAGTAGCCCGGGTTTTGTTGCCAGTTGCCGCCGGCGAACTGAATTTCCTCGAAGGGTACGGGGAAGAGTTCGTTCTTACCGGCGGTAAAGCCGGGGATGGCGGCGGCGGCACGGCCGGTACGTACCAGGTCGAAAAAGCGGTGGCCCTCGCCGACCAGTTCCAGGCGGCGTTCCGCGAGGATGAAATCAAGTAGGGCGGGACCGCTTGCGCTTACGTCGTGGTCCTGGTCACCGAATGCACGGCGGCGGACCTGGTTCAGGTAGTTGCGGGCCAGTTCATCGTTGCCGCCGGAGCGGTTGATGGCTTCGGCGGCCATCAGTAGCACGTCAGCGTAGCGAATGGCGCGGTAGTTGTTGGGGTTGGTGAGGTTCTGGTCGCCGATATTGGAATCTCCCTTGCGGGCGATGTACTTGCGGTTGTAGTAACCGGTATGCTCGAAGCCGATGCCGAAAGAGGCTCCGGTTTCGGCGGCCCACTCATCGATATCGAGGAGGGAGACGTCGCGGCGGCTGTCACCCGGCTCGAAGGCATCGTAGGTTTCCTGGGTGGGGACATTAAAGCTGAAACCACTGTCGTAGACCGGGCCGGTGTGGTTACGGATTCCGTTGAAACCGACGGCCACATTACCCTCGCTGCACTGGAGACAGCCGAAACCGGCTCCTTCCGCATCGGTGTACTGGATCTCGAAAACGGATCCCGGTCCGTTTTCGCCGGACATTTCGAAGATGTCGCCGTAGCTGTCGACGAGTCGGTAGTTACCGGATTCGATGACGGCCCGGAGAACGGTGGCGGCTTCGCCGTATTTTTCCTGGTAGAGCAGTGCCTTGCCGAGCAGTGCCTGGGCGGCACCCTTACTTACGCGGCCAACCTGCGGTGCGGTTTCAGCCAGGTCATCAATGGCCAGACGCAGGTCGGATTCGATGGCGGCGTACACCTCGGAAACCGGGGAGCGGGGAATGGAACTTTCGTCACCCAGGCTAAAGCGGGCATCGCCCTTGAGGGGCAGGGGGCCGAACCACTTGACCAGCTCGAAGTAGTAGTAGGCCCGCAGGAAGCGTGCTTCCGCGATAATCTGCTCCTTGCCGGCAAAATCGGTTTTGTCCTGAAATTCGAGGATGTAACTAGCGCGGCTGACACCGGCAAACATCCAGTTCCAGACATCGCGGACGTTGCTGTTGACCGGTGTGTGGATCATGTCATCGACTTGCTGGAAACCGATCACGTCGGTGGCGCTCTCGCCGCCGGCCAGCGTGTTGTCGGAGGCGATCTCCCCCAGCAGCACGTTCACGTAGCTGGTCTGGAGCAGGTCGTAGGCCCCGATGAGGGCGTTTTGGTAATCGGCTTCGGAATTGAAATAGTTTTCGGAGTCGATGGAGTAGACCGGGGTGCGCTCGATGAAGTCCTTTTCGCAGGCAGAGACGGCGAAAAGAAGGAGGCAGGCGGCGGCCAGGCGGAGGAAGGTTTTGAGGGATGGCGAGTGTTGCTCGTTTCCCTCACCCCCGGCCCCTCTCCTCGGGAGAGGGGTGACGGGACTTGGCACTTGTTCCTCGTTTCCCTCACCACCGGCCCCTCTCCTCGGAAGAGGGGTGACGGGACTTGGCGCTTGTTCCTCGTTTCCCTCACCACCGGCCCCTCTCCTCGGGAGAGGGGTGACGGGACTTGGCGCTTGTTGCTCGTTTCCCTCACTACCGGCCCCTCTCCTCGGGAGAGGGGTGATTGCAAGCTCCTCGGAGTTAGCTATTTTTGATTCTTGATTGCTCACGTGATACGTGCAACCTTCAATCCTTCCATCCTTTCGTCCTTCCATCCTTACTTCCGCGTGAGGTGCCTGGAAGGGCGTTAGCGCACGCAGTGCCGAGGCGAATGCCGAAGCCTGGAAGGGACCGACCGGGCGCGTTAGCGACCGGACACGCCCGAAAAACCACGCCTGAGTAACACGTTTTAGTTGATTAAACTGGTTCATGGGTGGCGATTTAGAAGTTGAGGTTGGCCCCGAAAATGAAGGTGCGGGGGATGGGGTAAAAGCCGGAGTCGATGCCGCCGCCGATGGGTGCGCCGCTGGAGGCACCGGGGTCGAAACCGCGGTAGTCGCTGAGCGTAAACAGGTTGTTGGCACTGAGGTAGAAGCGGGCGGTGGAGCCGGTGGTGGAAAACAGGTTCAGCGGGACGGTGTAGCCGAGCTGGAGCGTTTGGAGGCGCAGGAAGGAGGCGTTCTCGACGTAGAAATCGGAAAAGACGCGGTTGGCCGTGGCGGCGTTGGTCACGCGTGGCACCTCGCTACTGGTGCCGGGGCCGGTCCAACGGTCGAGGTAATAGTCGAGGCGATTGACGTCGGACAGGGCGCGTTCGTAATTGCGGACCATATCGTTGCCGAGGGAGGCGAAGGTGTAGGCCAGAAAGTCGATATTTTTGTATTCGAGGCGGAGGTTGAAGCCCATCGTGAAGTCGGGGATGGGATCGCCGATATCGGTGCGGTCGTCGGTATTGATGACGCCGTCGCCGTTAAGATCGCGGTAGCGGAGGTCGCCGGGTTGGGCGGCCGCACCGAGGGCGAGTTGTGAGGGGTGGGCTTCGACTTCGGAGAAATTCTGGAAAATGCCGTCGGTCTGGTAGCCGTAAAAGTAGCCGATGGGCCGGCCGACCTGCATCCGTGAGGGGGCCAACTGGCCGACGCCGAAACCGCCGCCCTCGATGAAGCCGGTACCGTTGTTGACGGCCAGGACTTCGTTGGTCAGGGTAGTGACGTTGTAATTGACATTGAACTTGAGTCCGTTAGCGAAGCGCTGCTGGTAGCCGATGGAAAATTCGAGGCCCGAGTTGCGGACCGAACCGGCGTTGACGGTGGGCGATGCGCTGCCGGGGGCGTTGGTGCCCACGATGCCCGAGACGGGGATGTTGCCAATGAGCAGGTTGTCGCGGGTGTTGATGAAATAATCGGCCGTGATGTTGACCCGGTAATCGAGCAGGCCGAGGTCGAAACCGACGTTAAATTTCTTGGCTTCCTCCCACTGAAGCGCGGGGTTGGGTAGTGCGCCGATGGCCGTGCCGTTGACCAGGGTGCCGTCGAATACGTAGGTGGCCTCGCCGCTGAGGGAGCCGATGTAACCGTTGTTCAGGATCTGGTCGTTACCGAGGATACCGTAGCTGACGCGCAGTTTAAGTAGGTCCACCAGTCCGTTGTCGACCAGGAAATCCTCGTCGGAGGCGATCCAGCCGGCGGTGAAGGAGGGAAATACGGCCGCGCGGTTTTGCGGTCCGAATTTGGTGGAGGCGTCGCGGCGCAGCATGGCCGATACGAGGTATTTGCCCCGGAAGGCATACTGGGCGCGACCGAAGAACGACAGCCGCCGCTCGTCGTAGGAGTAGGAACCCACGTCGCGCGCGCCGTCGGGGCTGGTGCCGGTGGCCAGCGAGATGTCGGCGAACTCGAAATCGTTGTTGGGCACATCGAAACCGGTGGCGAAAAGGCCGTTGCCGATCTCGCGGAAAATCGTGCTACCGGCCGTGAGCGTCAGGTCGTGGTTGGCACCGAAGAGCCGCTGGTAGGTGGCAAAAAGGTCGATGGAATAGTTGTTATCATTGATCGCGTTCTGGTTGACGCTGCTGCGAGTGACGTCGAAGACCTTGCCGCCGTAGCTGATCTCCTTGTTGAAATTGCGGCCCTCGCTGTTGCTGGTATTGAAACCGACCCGGCCGGTGAGCGTAAGTCCCTCGACGGCCTGCCAGTCGAGACCGACCAGTCCGTTGAGCTTGCTGAGGTCGTAGTCATTAAAGGTGTTGGCGATCTGGGCCAGTGGGTTGATGACCTCGATGCCGAGACCGGGCGTATTGGGCACGAGCGTGAATTCGCCGTCGGCGTCCGTGGTACCGAGCGTGGGCGGCGCGTTGAGGGCGTTGAAGAGCACGGCACCGAGACCGTTCTCGCTCAATGAATTGCGGCTCAGGTTGGTGTAGATGGCGTTGGTGGTCAATTTGATCCGGTCGCTCAGATCGACACCCAGCGAGACGCGGGCCGTACTGCGGCGAAACTCTGATTTTTCACCTCCTACGATTCCTTCCTGATCGAGGTGGGAACCGCTGATGGAGTAGGTCATGCGCGAACTGCCGCCGGAAACGGTGAGGTCGTGACTGACGATGGGAGCGGAGTTGAAAACCTGGTCCTGCCAGTCGGTTCCGGCTCCCAGGCGGCTAGCGTCGGGGTACGGCAGGGCCTCACCGGCGGCGGCATAGCTTTCGTTGAGGAGCAAACCGTATTCGGAAGCATTGAGCAGACCGAGTTTGCGGGAGGTTTCCTGCTGACCGTAATAGGTATTGAAACTGACCTTGGTGGGACCGTCCTTACTACCGGTTTTGGTGGTGATGAGGATAACGCCGTTGGCACCGATGGTTCCGTAGACGGCCGCCTGTGCATCCTTTAGTACGGTAATGCTGGCAATGTCGTTGGGGTTGAGCACGCCGAGGTCGCCCTGGTAGCCGTCGATGATGACGAGGGGCGCGTTCTGGCCGTTGGTGGCGATTCCCCGGATACGAATGTCCAGGCCCGCACCGGGCGCACCCGACTGGGTGGTGACGTTCACCCCGGCAATGGTGCCCTGAAGAGCCTGCTCGATCTTGATGGGTTTAATATCGTCGATGGTTTCCGCGTCTACCACGGAAACGGCACCGGTTACGTTGCGTTTGGTCTGTGTACCGTAGCCGATCACGATTACTTCGGAGAGTGCCTGCGCATCGGTGCCCATGGTAATGACCAGCGGCGCACTGTTTTCTACCGTGCGGGTGATGGTTTCAAAACCGGTATAGGAAAATTTGAGGCGGGTGCCGGGGACAATGTTCGGTAACTCGAAAGTTCCGTCAAAGTCGGTAACCGTGCCGCGAGCACCGGCGGCGTCGCCGACCACCAGGATGCTGACGCCGATGAGCGGTTCGCCGGTCTGGGCGTCGGTAATGGTTCCGGAGAGGGGGAAGCCCTGTGCATATAATCCGGCGCAGCAGAACCCTAAAAGGGTCAGGGTAAGTAGTATTGCTCTCATAAGGTGCATTGATTCGACAAAAGCTGATGGACGGCGGCCGGTAGGGCTGCGCGACTTCACAAAGCTAAGTCATCCCGCTAGTGCCAGTCGAATTACTCACCCCATTAAAAACCATACAAACCGAATATATCGCCGATCAGCAGCCGTGTTGCCCGATAATGAGTGGACATTTAGCGGCTCTCAGCCATTTATGCCAGTTGACGACAGTTGTGATTCCGTCTGCCGATAAACCATTAGCTAACCACCCCTGTAGGGGTAATGTAGGGGTACTTTGGGGCGGTGTTGTGGTATCTGTGTTGCCCGCGAGGGCTAAATCAGAAACTCAGCATATGTTCGACCAGCCCGTCATCGCGGTTTAGGTCCATTTTCTTACGCAAGCGGTAGCGTTTCACCTCCACGCTGCGCACGGAAATGTTGAGGAGCGGGGCAATTTCCTTTGACGAAAGATTGAGGCGGAGGTAGGCGCATAACTTGAGGTCATTGGGCGTGAGATCGGGATGGCGGTCGCGAACCTTTTTGAAAAAATCGCGGTCGGCATTCTCGAAAGCTTCGCGGAAAAGGTTCCAGGTTTCGGCTTCGTCGGTATTGCGGTCGATGGTGCGCATCACGCCGCGAATGTCGGCCTTCTTCTCTCCCTTTTGCTGGAGATCGGCTTTGATCTGGTGGAGTAGCTCGTTTTTCTTCACCAGGTTCATGGTAGAGATGGCCAGTTCGCGGTTTTTGTTGTCGATGTCGAGTTGCAGTTGCTCGTTATTCAGGCGGCTGGTTTCCAGTTCCGCTTCCCGGCGACGGGCGGCATCGCGGCGTTCGTTTTCCAGTTGGTATGCTTTTTCCTTGTTCCGGTAGTAGCCGGTGTAGGTGCGGTGCGTGAGGTAGATCAGTAAGCAAATAGCCAGTACATAAATGGCAATGGCCGGGTGAGACCAGTACCACGGCCGGAGGATCTGAAAATCGTAGTGCAGCGTGTTTTCCGATTGGCGTTCTCCTAATAATGAACGGACTTCCAACTGGTAGTTGCCGAAGGGCAGGTTGCGAAACGAAACGGTGCCTGTCTCCGCCCATTCACTCCATTCGTTATAAAACCCCGTGAGCCGGTACTGGAAGCGGGGAACGAAGTATTTCCCGTAAGAAGGCACCGCAAATGTGGCACTAAGGTTATTAGCCTGATACGGTAATGCCACCCCGCCCGCTAGCGGAAGACGGTTTTCACTGCCGGAAACCTCCCGGCTCGTTACCCCGCTCAGGAATATCCGGTGCTCGTAGGAAGGCAACTCGCTCGGTGATAGGATCAGGTAGCCGTCAGCCGTGCCGATGAGCAGGGAATCGCGACCGATCTCGGCAATATTTTCGTAGCCGGCCATCGCTTTCAGGAGTTGGATCGGCACGGGAATGGACTCCGGCCGCAGCCGCTCATCCAGGGTACCGGCCCGCAGGGCGACTAACCGGTCGCGGGTAAATACCCAGAGACGGCCTTCCGAATCGAGCGATAATTTCCCGGACTGATAAACCGGCCCGGAGAGCCACTCGCTCAGGCTGCTGTCACGCCGGAACCCTTCCTGAAAAGAAGACAAACGGTAGCATCCCTCGCGGGAGAGGTAAATCACTCCGTTCTGAAAACCGATCAGTCCCGCGTCCTTCCCCTTGGCCGGCTGCTCGTAGTCTTGCCGCTCCGTTACCCTGCGCAGATCCTCATCCAGCCGTAAGCCGAACAGGCCGCGGTATTCGTGGCTGACGTAAATTTCCCGTTCTTCCAGCAGGGTGAAGAATCGCGCCGAATGCTCGAATCCACTGATCTGGTTACGGAATTGCCAGCTGCCATTTTTTAGTTCCAGTACGGAGAGGCCGTAGTAGTTGCCCTGCAAAAGGAGGTCCGGGCGACCTTTAATCGTCGCGAACCCCCAGGTTCCGCTCTGATCGAAGAGCAGCGTTGCCCGGTCGCCCTCCACCAGGAAGGTACCGGAGTCGTGCCCACAGAACAGCTGCCCGCCCCGCTCAAACAGAGACCATACTTGGCCCTGTGTGCCCGGTATCAGCATGAGACCGGAATCATTGGCAGCGGAGCGGATAAACAAACCCTGGTTGGTACCCAAATATAGCCGCCCGTTCAACAGGTGGGCGGTATAGACAGTGCCCAGCTTCCCACTGTTATCGGTAAACTTTCGGAAGGGCGCATCGAGGTTGATGCAACTGATGCCGTTGTCCGTGCCCACCCACAGGTTCCGGTCGGTATCCTGGTAGAGGGAAAGGACGGTATTATTGGTCAGTCCGTCGGTTTGGGAGATGTGGTAGCGCAGCCGGTCGTCGGCTCCGAAAATGTAGACGCCGTCCGAGATGGTACCCACGGCCAGGCCGCCGTCGGCAAGCGGTTGTGCGCTGTATACTTTCTTATCGCGGAGTGTTTCTCCCCAGGTGAGGGCTTGCAGTGAATTGCCTGCCAATTTGAACGGGCCGTTAATGGCGGTCTGTAGCACGATGCTACCGTCCCTTTCCCGGAGGTGGATCACTCGTACATCGGTGGCCGACTCTAATGGAAACAGGAAGGATACTCCCTTCTCGTAACTGAAACAAGTGCCGTTCCCGGTCGGTAAAATAAAGCCCGGCATCCGTGCGGAAGAGCTTATCCACACCGGCCTCGGGGCTGATCGGGTCGATTGCTTCCGTCGCCGGGTTATAGAGGAAAAGCTGGTCCAGCGACTGAAATACGATCCGCCCCTCGAAGGCGATGATGTTCCAAAAGTGTTCGTCGGCCCGCATCCGCTCCCGCACCGCCGTTGCCAGCGAGTGATAAGTCAGCTGCCCGTCGGCGGCCCGCAGCCAGTAGCCGAATTCGCGGTAGCAGCCCGTATAGATCCGGTCACCGACAGCCCGCACCGCCCGGATGGTGGTCTCATTGGGCGAAGGGTAGAGTGTCCACTCCGTTCCGGTAAATTCCAGTAAGCCTTTGCTGTTGGCCACGTACATCCGCCCGTCCTCGTCCTGACTGAGCATCCAGTTCTGGTTACCGGCGTACTCGGCTTCGGTGGGGAAGGAGGTAATGGGCGGTAGCTCCTGTGCGGTCGTGATGACCGGCAGGAGGAGGGCAAAGAAGAAGAAGCGAAGATAAAGCAAGGAAGAGAATGCTTAGAGCGTGTCTAAAATTTTTAAGAACTGAGGATCAATGATTCGCTTCGCGGCTACTTCGTGGTTAAGGTTCCGGCTAAATAAAAACTTACGCGCATAGCGGGTTACGTAAGTCCGTTTTTACGACGCCAGGTTCTTAAATGCTTGGTTATCAGGAAGTAAAAATTTAGACACGCTCTTAGATGAAGGGAAGGTAAGAAAATATCCCGCAGTGAGAAATAGCCTGCTTCAATGGAACATCCTCTTGCGAAAAGTACTTATATCAGGGTGCTATTGATCGCTGCTGTCACGAAAATACGAATTTCCCAGCCGGCGATAATCTTTCATTACCAACTCGTTATTATGCGTCAAATTCTTACCCTACTACTTTTTGCCTTCGTCACCGTCAGTTTATGCGCCCAATTTACTTTTCAGGAAGAGAATATGGGTCCTTTCGTAGGCGACCAATGGGCATCTTATAATTTTATCCTTCCAATCGCGGACAATCCTCTTCCCGCACAGGTCGGCGAAACTTCCTATGACTACGCTTTTCTGGGCGACATTGTGGAAGAAGAGCAGTCCGGTAACCCTTTCAAAGACGTCGATCCGGACAGCCTGATCAACGTGCGGGTACTGGATGCACCAACGGATTCCGATGTGATCGACGGCGAAGACTTCGGTTTTCCCGCATACGGAGATAACGTGCTACAACTGGAACTCTTTGTACCCGCATTCTTTAATGAGGAGGACGATGAGGGAAGTCTCCGTAGCTTTATCCGTAAAGATACTGATGGTCTGTATAGCTTCGGACAGGCTTTTTTCAATTTTGAGGAGGGCGGTATTTTTTTCATCGACACATCGGAGAATCAGGCCCTCGATCTACCCTATAATTTCGCTCCGGGTGACTCGGTCCGCGACGAGAGTTTTGATCGAAGCCTTGACTCTGACTTTGGCGTCGAGGATTCATTGGTTACCATCACGTCCTTCGTTTACCTGGGTAATGTTTCGCTTACTACTCATTTTGGGCCGTATGAAAATGTAGCGCTGGTGCGTTCCATCTTGGAATTCGCCAATTATCGCCGTGACCTTGATTCGGAAGATCCCTATATCTTATCTTCCATTCAACGGGAAGTAAGCTACGGCTTTTTCCAGGAGGGAAACGCCGCCCCGCTTATCGACTACACCTATAGTTTCGCGGACCCGATGACCCTGGAGCCGATATCCGAGGATGTCAACATCTCCTTCAACCAGCCCCGCACCCTGGTTAACGTAGCCGACGCCGAGGCCGCCCACATCCAGCTCAGTGTTTTCCCTAACCCGACCAGTGAGCGCGTTACCGTTGCCTTCGAGCAAGCCGCCGCCCAGGACGTACAGGTGGTACTGCGTGACGTGACCGGCCGCCAGCTCGCGCGGCGCGCGTACGGCAATCTGCTGCCGGGTAGCCAACGGGTTAATTTCGACCTGCCGCGCGGTTTGCCGGTCGGTAGTTATTTGCTACAGGTGGTGAGCGGCCAAGCGACCACGGCGCGGGTGCTGGCGGTGCGCCGGTAGGAGCATATTTCCAGACTAAAAACGGTCGCCTCGCAAATTTGCGGGGCGACCGTTTTTTAGTTGGGTAGTACGTAGTCGGGTAGTTGGTAGTACGCTCGATACGTGTACTTACTACCCGACTACCTCACTTTTACTCGGCAGGGCTGAATTGGGAAGCTGAATGACATTTCTCTAATTCACATACTAGCGGTATAAGTTATTGACTAACTTGCAAGTACTTAATAGTTGAACGGCTTCATGGAAAGTTTTTCTGACCATGTTATCATAAACTTGCTCTTAGTTTTCTACTCATCAAACCCTCTTGCTATGCGTCCTATATTTACCCTGTTGTTTTCTTTGCTGTTTGCAGCTAGTACCTTTGCGCAGTTCACTTTTAACGCCGCCACCCAGGGGCCGTTCATAGGTAACCAGTGGGCTGGATACCAGTTCCGATTATCCCTGACCGATAATCCTATCCCAAATGGAGAGAACCAAACCAACTTCGACTTTACCTACCTGGGAGACCTTATTGAATTCGACTATTTGGGTGTTCCCATATTCGACGGTCTGGCAATCAAAAACGTTAGCCTGGACAGTTTTTGGAATACCAGGGTACTCGCTGCTCCAACCACCGATGATGTTGCAGCGGGCGAAACATTCGTATTTCCTGCCTACGACGACAATATTCTGCAGTTCGAAAACTACGAACCAGCTAATTATGATCAAAACGAGAACTCCGGAAGCCAAAGAGTGTTCCTGCGCAAAACCGCAAACGGATTGTTTGACTTTGGTCAGGCTTTCTTTAGGGCATCGGCCGATGGCATAGTACTGGCAGACACTTCGGGTGGTCAACGACTGGTGCTTCCGTATGATTTTGCCACGGGAGATTCGGTTGCGAGCGAATATTACTACACTTATCTTGACTCGTTTCAAGATTTAGAAGATTCATCCGTCTACAAAATATCATTTAAATACCTGGAGAATGTAACATTAGCCACCCACTTCGGGCAGTTTAGTAACGTGGCATTGGTACGTACTATCGTGCAGAACGACCGCTATAACCGCGACCTCATTTTGGGTGACGCCTATACCTATTACCTAACTTCCTACGATGTCGATTACTCGTTTTATCAGCAAGGAAATGCGGTTCCTTTATTAGAGTATTATTATAAAATTGATGACCCGCTAACCCTGGAACCCGCAACCGAGGAAGTTAGAGTCACTTTCAACCAGCCCCGCACCCTGGTTAATGTAGCCGACGCCGAGGCCGCCCACATCCAGCTCAGTGTTTTCCCTAACCCGACCAGTGAGCGCGTTACCGTTGCCTTCGAGCAAGCCGCCGCCCAGGACGTACAGGTAGTACTGCGTGACGTGACCGGCCGCCAGCTCGCGCGGCGTGCGTACGGTAATCTGCTGCCGGGTAGCCAACGGGTTAATTTCGACCTGCCGCGCGGTTTGCCGGTCGGTAGTTATTTACTACAGGTGGTGAGCGGCCAAGCGACCACGGCGCGGGTGCTGGCGGTGCGCCGGTAGGAGCATATTTCCAGACTAAAAACGGTCGCCTCGCAAATTTGCGGGGCGACCGTTTTTTGTCTGGAAGTACGTAGTCGGGTAGTTGGTAGCACGCTCGATTCGTGTACTCACTACCCGACTACCTCACTCCCCGACTACCAACTACCCAAATCCCGACTTCGTGTAAGAATTACACGATTATTACCACCTATGCGTTAGGGACGTACTACCTTTGTCCTCCCATTCTTCCACACCCCAAACGTACAGCAGCCCATGATCGGTCAACTCAGCGACAGCCAAGTCAAACTCAAGCGGATTTACATTGAAAATCAGCTTCCCGAAAAACTGCAGCCCCTGCGCCGCATGGCCCATAACATCTACTGGTCGTGGAATCACGAGGCCGCCGAACTTTTCAAAAGTATCGACCCCGCAGCCTTCGTCGAGCACAAGTACAACCCCCTGGCCCTGCTCGATCAGCTACCCGTGGAGACCGTGGACCGGCTGGAGAAGGACAAGGACTTCCTGGCCCGCCTCAAGAGTGCCGAAAAGAGCTTCGATGCCTACCTGAACGAAAAGCCCAAAAAAGGCCTGCCCAAGATCGCCTACTTCTCCATGGAGTACGGCCTGCACATCAGCCTGCGCCTGTACTCCGGTGGACTTGGTGTGCTGGCGGGCGACTACCTCAAGGAAGCCAGCGACAGCAACGTCGACCTATTCGGCGTCGGCCTGCTTTACCGTTACGGCTACTTCAACCAAGCCCTGGGCAAGAACGGCGAGCAGATCCACCAGTTTCCACCCCAGGAATTTACCAAGCTGCCCATCGAACCCGTCCGCACCGACGAAGGCGAATGGCTCATTATCCCCGTCAGTATCCAGGGGCGCATCGTGCAGGCAAAGGTCTGGAAACTGCCCGTGGGCCGCATCAACCTCTTCCTGCTGGATACCGACTTCGAGGCCAATAGCTGGGAAGACCGCAGCCTGACGCACCAACTCTACGGCGGCGACAACGAGCACCGCCTCAAGCAGGAAATCCTGCTCGGCATCGGCGGCGTGCAGGCTGTCAAGGCAATGGGCCTGGAACCCGATCTGTGGCACCTCAACGAGGGGCACGCCTCTTTCCTCAGCATCGAACGTCTGAAGGATTTCGTGGCCGCCGGCATGAGTTTTTCCGAGGCCGTGGAGGCCGTCCGCGCCGCCTCGCTTTATACCACGCATACGCCGGTGCCGGCGGGTCACGACCACTTTTCGGTGCACCTGATGCAGAACTACCTCGGCAACTACGCGCAGGAACTGGGCGTAAGCTGGCGGGAATTCATGGCGCTCGGCCGCGCCAACGCGGAAGACGAGCACGAGGACTTCAATATGTCCAACCTCGCCATCCGACTCTCGCAGCAGGTTAATGGTGTCTCCAAGCTCCACGGACTGGTTAGCCAGCAGATGTTCACCAAGCTCTTCCCCGGTTACACGGCCGAGGAGATGCACATCGGCTACGTCACCAACAGCGTCCACTACCCCACCTGGATCTCCAACAAGTTGCACACCTTATACAGCAAGCACTTCGGCAAAAACTGGGTGCAGGACCAGAGCAACCCCGACCGCTGGCGCAAGGTGCACGACATTGCCGATGCAGACCTGATGGCCGTGCGCCGCGAATTGAAAAAGGAACTGCTCACCTACGTGCGCGCCAAAATCGAGGCCGATATGCGCCGCCGGGGCGAGAGTCCGCGCACCATGTTCGACATCCTGAACAACATCTCCGATGACGCTATCGTGTTCGGTTTCGCGCGGCGTTTCGCCACCTACAAGCGCGCGCTGCTGCTGTTCACCAACCGCGATCGCCTGCGCGAGATCGTCAACCGCGCCGACCGGCCCGGTGCTCTTCCTCTTCGCCGGCAAGGCCCACCCGGCCGACCAGGGAGGGCAGTACCTGATCAAGGAAATCCTCAACATCAGCAAGGACCCCGAATTTGCCGGCAAGGTGATCTTCCTGGAAGACTACAACATGGAAATGGCCAAACTACTGGTGCGCGGCGTAGACATCTGGCTCAACACCCCCACCCGCCCGCTGGAAGCCTCCGGCACCTCTGGCATGAAGGCCGCCATGAACGGCGTGATGAACTTCTCCGTCCTGGACGGCTGGTGGGCCGAGGGCTACCGCCCCGATGCGGGCTGGGCACTGCCCATCGAGCGCACTTACGAGGACCAGAACCTGCAGAACGAACTCGACGCCGAGCGCATCTACAGCACCCTGGAGTCCGACATCATCCCCACTTACTTCGATCGAGACGAAAACGGCATTTCCCGCCGTTGGATGAGTTTCGTCAAGCAGATCATTGCCGAGGTGGCCCCCGAATTCACCATGAAGCGGATGCTCGACGACTACTACGAGCGCTTCTACCTGCCCCTCTACGAGCAGACCAAAAAAGTCCGCCCCAACGACTACCGGGAGGCCCGTTCCTACGCCGCCTGGAAGGAAGATGTGCGCGAAAAATGGTCGGGCGTCTCCGCCGAGATCGTCGAATCCACCGATTCCCAGAACCAGTCGCTGCCCGTCGGCGAGCATTTTACGGCCACCGTCCGCGTCCACCTCAACGGTATCGCGGCCGAAAGCATCCGGGTCGAAGTCGTGTTCTACAAGCGCCTCAGTGAGAGCAAACTGGAGCTACGCGCCCATTCCCCCCTAAAATACCAAGGCACCGAGGGGGACACCGCCACCTTCGCGATAACCATGGATCCACAGTTAGCAGGCGTCTTCGAGTACGGTTTCCGTATCCGCCCCACCCACAAGTTAATGCCTCACCCTCAAGACCTGGCACTGATGACGTGGGCATGATAAAACATAGTTGGAATAAATTTCCTTGCCCCACCTGACCGTGCTGACGATTGACGTGACTTTATCCGTCGTTATCTTATAACGCAAACTGACCACCTCGAGCCACTATGGTCCGGGGTGGTCAGTCTTTTAAAGCGTGTCTAAAATTTTTACGCACTGAGGATCAATGATTCGCTTTGCGGCTACTTCATGGTTAAGGTTCTGGCTAGATAAAAACTTGCGCGCATAGCGGGTTGTGTAAGTCATTTTTTATGACGCCATATTCTTAAATACTTGGTTCTCAGGAAGTAAAAATTTAGACACGCTTTTAACGGACATACTTGGGCGTGCCCCCGGCAAGGGCCGGGGTCGGCGTCTTCCGGGCTCCCTATCGGTCGGTGCTACGCACTACCGGCTAAGGCCGCCACCCTCCAGGTGCCTCACGTACACGGCATAGTACGCTATGCGCAGTCCCTCTTGTCATACCCTAATTTCGGTGCGGATGCTGAATTATTTCTGAATCTTCCTGAGTGCCTACTACATTAACGCCACCTGCTTTCAGTAAGAAGGTGAGTAATACAAGGCCCCCGATAACCAGTAGGACCCACATTAATGGGCTAATCGTCTTTTTTTTCGTTTCTTCCATGAGCTGATTATTTTGGTAATATGATTTGAACGCAAAATAAGCTGCCTGTTTCATTACTACCCTACTAATAATCAAAGTACGATTGGCCAAATAACTATAGGGTTGCAGCCAGTTTAATTTAGTAGCTACAAAGTTGTTGACTTATTTTTCTCAAATTTGAGAAGTGTGTACAGCATCCCCTTGTGGGAGGGACCCACCCAGGCCGCCACCGCCGGCACCCCTATCCGCGTTTCCAGCACACCGGACAAACCAGTGGCCTTTCTTGCGGGGCCGAGTGGCCGCAAAAAGCCTGTCAAACGAAAATCGATTTTCTACGCACGGCTATAGCGTTCGCACTTGCCGAAGTTATCAGCAAGTGGTTCCGGTGCGCGTAAGGGCATCAATCTAAAAATTATGGTTTAGATTCATGAATAAGAAACCGTCATCGCGGCCACTCTTATCCTTTAGTCGAATACCATCCGCGATGAGCAGGAGGACGAATTAGACTGCAAAGCTTTCCTCAATTACGTGTCCGGAAAGACCGGAATAATAAGAAAAGCTAGGATTCGAGTAAAGCGGTCCTGATCCGACCGGTATTACCCACATTTTTTTTGCCGCCTCGTATCAGTGCAGCGAAACCAGCCGGTAGGCTTGTCACGATGTAAACATACAACAAGTTTGTCAGACAAAAAAATAAAACAAAAATTAGCTTATTTTCTAGTTACATCAAATGATGCAGGGTGTGATCTATAGAGAGAGACGCTGATCTACTTCACATCGGCGAATAAGTTATTGATAAACAGCGGTTAATCCTGTGCGGCTAAGACTCCGTTGATCTCAAAGCGCATGGCAATATCCATCACAATTACTACGGCCTCCACGGGAGCACCGCGGTCGGGGGAAATCGTCATGGTGAAATCTGATTTTGCTTTGGGCCGTAGGGTTGCTTCCAGTTCTTCTTTGCTGCTGCGACGGTTGTTGTAGAAGAGTTCTCCATCGCTACTGATACGGACATTATCCAGCCGTTGGGAGGAGGGAGGCGGTTTGGCGGTGGATTTACCCGGCAACTTGAGGTTGAGGGCATTAGGCGCCACCACGGCCGAGGTAAGCATGAAGAAGATAAGCAGCAGGAAAATGATGTCCGTCAAAGACGACATGCTGAACTGGGCGCTGACGCGCGCGCGTTTTTTGATGCCCATGGCGGTTATTATTTTTTGCCCTTGTTGGGCTGGGTGGCGATAATGGCCCGGGTGCCGAGACGGCCGGCGATCTTCATGACCTTGGTTACCTCATCGAAAGCGGTACCGGTTTCGGCTACGATGGTGACGGTGGTCTGCTCGCGGTCCCCGGCTTCGGCAACGGCGGTTCGCAGGGCTGGTTCCAATGCAGCGCGGCTGATCTGCTTGTTATTGAGCGTAGTGTTACCGTCGCGCTCCAGGGTAACGACAATGGTGGTGGAGGCCACCGTCTGGGAATCGGAGATGGGTAGGTCGAACGGCTTGATCGTCGTCAGGCTGGAGGTAAGCATGAAGAAGATAAGTAGCAGGAAGATGATGTCCGTCAGGGAAGACATACTGAATTCGGCGCTGACTTTACTGCCTCGTTTGAGTCCCAAGTTGTTAGTATTAAGTACGTAGTTTTTAGTACGCAGTTTGGTGAATGGCTCGCTGCGCGACCTTGATTGAACCTGCCCAGACTTGTCGGGATCGACCTAAGAGATGTGGTACTCTTCTTATTAGTAGCTCGCTGCGCGACCCGGACCTGGAGGTTCTCGACCTGAGCGGCGTGTTCGCGTGAGGTGCCTGGAGGGGCGGAGCGTTAGCGACGAGTGCGAAGCACCGAGGCGAATGCCGAAGCCCGGAAGGGACCGACGCCGGCCTTAGCCGGGGGCACGCCCCCCACATCAATACTTGAATTAGCGAATGACTGAATGATCTAATAGGCGAAGTGTACGCCCTGGTTATTCAGTCATTCGATACTTCGATTATTGATCACATTGACGGTTCCTGAAGCAAATCCAGGAAATCGGCGGTGGTGCGTTCCATTTGATAGACGACGCGCTCGACCTTGGCGACCAGGAGGTTGTAGCCGACGAAGGCGATGATGCCGATGAACAGGCCGGCTGCCGTGGTGAGCAGGGCCTGGTAGATGCCGCCCGCGAGGGTATCGGGGGTGATATTTTCGGAGGTGGACATTTCGTAAAATGCCGAGATCATACCGGTTACCGTGCCGAAGAAGCCGATCATGGGAGCGGCACCGGCGACGGAGGCGAGGGTGGAGAGGTTTTTCTCCAGGCGGAAGACTTCGAGGTTACCGACGTTCTCAATGGCGGCGTCGATATCGCGCAGGGGTTTGCCGATGCGCATGAGTCCTTTTTCGACCATGCGGGCGACGGGTGAATCGGTGTTGGCGCAGAGGGCGCGGGCGTTGGCGATGTTGCCGGAGGCCACGTCCTGGCGGATGCGGGCCATGAAACCCTCGTCGACGCGGCCGGCCTGCTGGATGGTGAGGTAGCGCTCGATAAAGATGGATACGGCGATGAAGAGCAGCACGATGAGGATGGCCACGATACCGATGCCGAGCCAGCCGCTGGCCATGATGACCTCGAGGAGGCTCTGGCTTTCGATCTCGGGTTCGAGACCGGGGGCGGCGGCGTTATCGAAGCCTTCGGCTTGTTGGAAAAAAAGGAGGAGGGTGTGCTGAAACATACGGTGTGGTTAGTGTACTGGTTCGCGATACATCTGTTCGTGTCGCGGATGGCTCGTAAACGTGAGGGAGGGCCGCCTAGTGCGGGCGGGCGGGCAAATTTAGAAATTTAGCGTCGATTTATGCTATCCCAAGCGGAAAAGCATCCTTAAGCCATCCTTATAAGTGATGCAGGTGGAAAGATGAGTTCACCTTGCAGCACACTTTTTGCGGAAAAAGCCGTTCTTACCGTTGCTTTGACCACTATCGCCCACAACCATTCCCCGTCGCCTTATGCGTAGCCTACCCGTATTGTTCAGCCTGTTATTCACCCTCCTTACCTTTACCCTGATGGCCCAGCCCGTTCCTGATACACCCACCTGGCGGGAGATCGATTCGCTGATCCGGGAGGGGCTGATCCAGACCGCCCGCGAGCGGGTGGAGAATATCCGGGAGAAGGCGGGGCAAGCCGACCTCCAGGTCCGCGCCTCGGTTTATCTGGCCTACCTGGACGGACGCGAGAGCGAGGACGAGGCGGAAACGACCATCGAGCGCCTGCGCGGTGAGTTGGAGTTTTACCCCGCCGGATCGGCCGGCCGCGCGGTGATTCACGCCGCGCTGGGCCAGTCTTATGCCGATTACGCACGGAATATTTACAACCGCACCGACCTGAGCGAGGATGATGACGCTGCGTTGCAAACCTGGTCGCGGGAGCGGATATTGCGCACCGCCACCGAGCAGTACCTGGCGGCGGTGGCCGCCCCGGACGCGCTACTGGCTGTGGACGTGAGCAGTTGGAACGAACTGATAACCAGTGGAAATGAGGCCGGCCGCGCTGCGCGGCCCACGCTTTACGACCTGCTGATGTACCAGACGATCGAGTATTTGCAGCAGGCCGAGTCGATGATCACCGAGCCGACCTACGCCTTTAATACCGACCGGCCGGAGCTATTCGCGCCCCTCAACGAGTTTATCGCCGCGCCCTTTGCCACGCAGGATACCGCGAGCACCATGCGCCGGGCCATCCTGCTGTTTCAGGATCTGCTGCGACGCCGGCAAGCCGCCTTCCGCATCGACCGGCGGACGCTGCCCGCGCTGGTGGAGGCCGAACTGGCCCGCCTGTCTTTTGCGCAGCAGCAGTACACGGGGAAGGAGGAACTGTACCTCCCCGCCCTGAAACAACTGGAAAAAACTTACCCCGCCGACGGCCGGATCATATTGGATCAGGCGCGCTACTGGCAACAACAAGCTAACAGCTACCAGGAAGATGACGGCAAGGAGGCCGACCGCCTGGGTTATGTGACGGCCCGCAACCTGGTGCAGTCGATTGTGCGGGGGAACTACGAAAAGACCGTAAAATCGCAGGCGCAGGTGCTACTGGAAGAACTGGAAAGCGAGACGCTGGGATTACAGCACGAGCAGGTCTACTTACCCGACCGGCCCGCGCTGGTGCGGGTGAATTTCAGAAACCTGCGGGAAGTATTCGTGCGGGTGATTGCCGTGCCGGAAG
Source organism: Lewinellaceae bacterium (assembly GCA_963757435.1). GTDB lineage: Bacteria > Bacteroidota > Bacteroidia > Chitinophagales > Saprospiraceae > Neolewinella. The sequence goes on from CAVWSC010000006.1 coordinate 38,935, forward strand.
GAGAGATGAACGACCGGCGGCGGCGGATCGACGCCAACTACATTGAGAATAAAATGCGCGAACGCCCGGTGCAGAGCAGCCGCATCAGTTTGCCGCAGACGGACGACCTGCGCCCCCACTCCACCGAACTGGCCCTGGAGGCACTACCGCTGGGCAGTTACCTGCTGCTGGTAAGCGATAACCGCAACTTTAACCTGATCGGCGGCCACGTGAGTCCGGTATACTTCTGGGTTTCGCGGCTGGGTTTGCTAACCGAACAGGGTTATAGCAGCTCGCCGAAAAATAGCGGCAAACCGGTCTTTGTGCTGGACCGGGAAACCGGCCGCCCCCTGGCGGGCGTGCAGGTGCGGACCATGTCCACGAATGATGTACCGGCTAAACTGGGTACCGCCGTGCTGACCGATGAGCAGGGTGCCGCCAAATACACCGCCCCGGAAAGAAGCAGCTACCGCATCCGTTTGGAGCGCGGGGAGGATCGGCTGATCACCAACCAAAACTTTTACAATTATAGCAGCGGTCGACCGAATGAACCCGAGACGGTGGTACAAACCGCACTGTTTACCGACCGGGCCATCTACCGTCCCGGGCAGCCGCTGTACTTTAAGGGTATCGTGTACCGCAAGCAGCAGGGCGAGGAAGGCAAGGTGGCCCCTAACGAAAAACTGACCATCACGCTCTACGATGCGAACGGGCAGGAAGTAGACAAACAGGACGTGACCACCAACGCTTTCGGCTCGGTGCGCGGCCGTTTTGAGTTGCCCACCGGCGGTTTGCCGGGTGGCTTCCGGCTGGGGTCCAGTTTGAACGGCGACACCTACTTCCGGTTGGAAGAATACAAGCGGCCCCGTTTTGAGGTGGAGCTGCTGCCCAACGAGGACGAACCGAGCCTAGGGCAGCAAGTAACCGTCTCCGGGAAAGCAACTAACTACGCGGGACCGGCCGTGGCCGGGGCGCGGGTAAGTTACACGGTTGTGCGGCAGGCGGTATTGCCCTACTACAACTATAGTTACTACCGGATGGATCCCTTCGGGGGCACGGAAACGGAAGCCGTACTGGCCACCGGAACTACGACCACCGATGAGGAGGGCAACTTCCGTATCGACTACGTGGCCGAAGCGGGGCAGGGCGAAGCCCTGCGCCGGGGCTATTTTCAGTTCCGCACCAGCGTGGACGTTACCGACGGCACGGGCGAAACCCAGACCGCGCAGCGTTCGATCTCGCTGGGTAAGGTTCCGCTGTTGCTGCAATTGGACGTACCCGAAACCGTGACGCGCGGACGCGGGGATAGTATCCTGGTCACCCGCACGAACCTGGACCGGCAGCCCCGTACCGGAGCCGTAAGCCTGAGTGTCTACCGCGCCCTGGTACCCGACCGCTTCCTGATCGACCGCTACTGGGTTAAACCGGACAAGCCCCTCCTGGATAGCGTGGCCTTCAAGCGGCTTTTTCCGCACTATGCCTACGGCAATGAGGGCGATCCCCGTAATTACGAGCGCGGTCCGCGGCTGACCGAGCGCCCCCTGCGGGCCGGCGAGAATGGCAAAACGAGTTTAGCGGCCAACGAACTGGCCCTGCCCGTCGGCGTCTACTGGCTGGAAGTGACGACGCAAACGGAGGCGGGAGACCCCGTAACCGCCCAGACGCTGATGACGGTCATCGACCCGGCGGCCCGGCCCGCGCTACCGGTCTCCCAACTGTTTCGCCTCGACGCTCCCGACCGGACCTACGTGCCGGGGGAAAACGCAGGCGTGGCGATCCTGACCAGTAACGAATCCCCTTATTTGCTGTACAATTGGCGGGGCGATTCACGGACGATCAAGTACCAGGGAATCGATCCGACGCGTACGAATCGCATCGAGCGAACGATCGAAACCGACGACCGCAACGGACTCTCACTGCTGGTGCGGGGCGTACGCTATAACCGCTACTTCGAACAGAGCGAAACGGTATCCGTGCCCTGGCAGAAAGACCTGACCATTTCGGTCGCCAACCTACGCGACAAGATGCGGCCGGGCGAGGAGGCGGAAGTCACCGTTACCATTACGCCCCCGGCCGGCGAAGAACTACCGGCGGAACTGCTGGCGAGTATGTACGACTTGAGTCTGGACCAATTTATGCAGCAGGCGTGGTCATTCAAACCTTATCGATCGCGTCAAGGATACGGGTACGGGTCGCAGTTGTCGATAGTTGATTTCGGGTCTGACTACGGTCAGGACCGGGGGATGGGCGGAGGACGCCAGACGGAGACCTTAAATTACAATTACCCCTCGCTATCCCTGCCGTTTATCGGCCGGTCTAATCGCTTTCGCGGCGAAGTGGCGTATTCCATGAATCTGTCGCGGGCGGACGGTCCGCCGCCGCCGGCGGCAGCGGCCGGCGCACCACAACCTTACGGGGCCAAGCAAGAGAACCGCATGGAAGACGATGCCGAAATAGCGGAAAACCAAGCGGCCTACGACCAGATTCGTGATGATTCGGTCGTAAGCGGGGGTGACCAGTCCACGCCACCCGCGCCCATCTCCCCGCGCACCAACCTCCAGGAAACCGCCTTTTTCTACCCGCAACTCCTCAGCAAGCCCGATGGCAGCGTGGAACTCAAGTTCACCGCGCCCGAAGCCCTCACCCGCTGGAAACTGCAACTGCTGGCGCACAATAAGACCCTCGCCGGCGGCTACGCGATGCGAGAGCTGACCACCCAGAAAGAATTGCTGGTGCTGCCCAACGCCCCCCGCTTCCTGCGCGAGGGCGACCGACTGGACCTGACCGCCAAAGTCAGTAATACCTCCGAGCAAGCCCTGACCGGTACCGTCTGGCTGGAGCTGTTCGACCCCGCCACCGACCAATCCGTGAACGCCACCTACGGCCTGCCGGCCAGAGCCGAGCAGAACTTCACCCTCGTGGGCGGCGCGAGCATGACGCCCGTCTGGCGCGTGGACGTGCCCGCCGGCGCGGCCGGCGAGCTGGGTTACCGCGTACTGGCGCGGTCGGGAGACTTCACCGACGGCGAGCAGAACCGCCTGCCCGTGCTGACCAACCGCGTACAGGTGACCGACACCAAACCCTTCTACCTCCAACCCGGTGAAAAGAGAACCGTGACCCTCGCGGGCATGGGAGCCGCCTCGGCCAGCCGCACCAGCGAGGTATTTACCTTCGAGCTGACCAGCAACCCGACCTGGATCGGCGTCAAGGCCCTCCCCTACCTGGCCGAGTACCCTTACGACTGCACGGAGCAGATCGCCAACCGCCTATTCGCCAATACGCTGGCGACGCGGGTAGTCCGGCCGCAGCCCAGGATTGCCGAGGTATTCGAGCAGTGGCGGAGGGATAGCGAATGCGCTGAAGAGTCCGTTGGCGGTAAACGAGACCCTTAAAACGGCCCTGTTGGAGGAGACGCCCTGGGTACGCGAGGCCGCCGACGAGGCCGAGCAACGGGCGCGGATCGCCACGCTCTTCGATATCGATCGCATGGCGAGCGAGCAGCGGAGCGCACTCAATAAGCTGGTCGAGCGGCAGAGCGGCAACGGCTCCTTTGCGTGGTTCCCCGGCGGGCGGCCCAACCGCTACATCACGCAGTACGTGGTGGAAACCCTGACGCGCATGGATGAATTAAAGACTTTTTCCGTCGCCAACGACCAGATCACGCCCCAACTACTCGACCGTTCACTGACCTACCTGGAGGGCGAGATGAAGGAGGAGTACGACGACCAGATGGAGGCCGAAAAGAAGAACCCGAATGGCTTCAAGCCGGGTATCAGCAGCACCACCATCCACTACCTCTACGTGCGCAGCCACTGGTCCGAGCGGATCAAGGGGCAGCAAGCGGCGGAAGCACTCGCCTACTTCAGCCAACTACTGGAGACGGAATGGATCAACCGGGGTTTTTACGAGCAGGCATTGATGGGCATCACCTTTCATAATACCAACCGCGCCAACCTGGCCACGCGCGTGCTGGCCTCGCTCCGCGAGCGGGCCTTGCACAACGAAAAGGGGATGTTCTGGAAGTACGAGCGGTCCTGGTACTGGAACGCCCTGCCCCTGGAGACGCACTGCCGCCTGATGGAAGCCTTCCACCTCATCGACCCCCGCGCCGACGAGCGCACCGCGCTGCAACAGTGGCTGCTGCTCAACAAGCAGACCAACCGCTGGGAGACCACCAAGGCCACCGCCGCCGCCGTCCACGCGCTCCTCATCGACGCCGAGGACCGCCTGGCGAGCACCGAGCGCATCGAGGTCAAGTGGCCCGGACTGGATAAGGACGCCTGGAAACCCCGCCTGGAAACAGCCGAAAACTCCGCCGAGGCGGGTTCGGGCTACTACCAGGTCAAATTTACCGGCAAGGAGATCACGCCCGGCCTGGCCGAGGTCCGGCTGCGCAATAAGAGCCAGGTACTGGCCTGGGGCGGCCTCTACCACACCTACACCGAGGACATCGACCGCGTGGAAAGCTCCGTCCAGTCGCCCCTCACGATCGAGCGTCAACTCTTCCGCCGCACCAGCACCCCCGCCGGCGAGGAACTGGAAAGTTACGGCGACGGCTCCCCCCTCATCCCCGGCGACCGCCTGACCGTCCGCCTCACCGTCACCACCGACCGCGACATGGAATTCGTCCACCTCAAGGACCGGCGCGGCAGCGGCCTGGAACCCACCACCGCCCTGAGCGGCTACCGCTACCAGGACGGCCTCGGCTTCTACTTCAGCCCTACCGACCTGGCCGTCAATTATTTCTTCGATAGCCTCCCGCGCGGCACCTACGTGCTGGAGTACGACCTCTTCGTCGTGCACCGCGGCGAGTACAGCAACGGTTTATCGATCATCCAGTCGATGTACGCGCCCAGCTTTAGCGCGCACTCGAAGGGGGTGCGGCTACGGGTGGAGTGACCTGAAATTGATCGTAACAACGGAAAAGTCGTTACGGATTATTTTTTTGTGGAAGGACGCTGGTAAGCTAAGAGCGTGTCTAAACAGGCCAAAATGTGTTTCATTTCAAGGTGAGGATAAGTCGTGAGCAAGTCATCAAGGGATTCTCCAGGGGTTCTCGGTTTCGTAGACAAGTTTTTCGGGCGTGTCCCCGGCGAATGCCGGGGCCGGTCCCTTCCAGGCTTCGCTGATCGCTCGGCACTTCGTGCGCTAACGCCCTTCCAGGCACCTCACGCAACAGAATCAAGTATACCTCAGGCAATCTACTACCTCCCCCCCAGCACCCACTCATAAGCCGCAACCAACTCCCGTACGCTTGCCTCGGTAGAAAAATGCTCCTCCACGTAGGCGCGGCCGGCAGTGCCGAGGCGGGTACGCAAGCCGGGATCGTCGATCAATAGTTGGAGGGCGGCGGCCAGAGATTCGGCATCGGCGGGGGGGACGGTGAGGCAAGTCCGGCCGTCGATGCCGAGGTAGCGGTTGCCGCCGATGGTGGTCATGATGGTGGGGCGGGCCAGGAAGAAACTTTCGAGCAGGACCTTGGACAGGCCTTCGCCCTTGATGCTGGGCAGGACGCTGATGTCGAGCGCGGCGGTGAGGGAGAGGACGTCTCTCGCGAAAGCCGGTGAATTCGACCCGACTCGGCGTAGCTGGTGCGGGAAAGGGCCGCCTTATTGGCCGGTGAATCCAGGCCGCGACCGATGAAGAGGAAGCGCAGCGGAAGGCCCGGCGGTAGCAGGCTGATGGCCTTGATGAGGACCGGCAGCCCCTTCATGCGGCGGGCGTTGGCTACCATCCCGACGGTGATCTCGGTGGGTTTGATGCTGAACTCGGCGGCCAGATCGGTGGGCTGTACGTCGGCGTACCAGGCGGGATCGTGACCCTTGGAAACAACGCGGGCGCGGTCGGACGTAAAAACGGGGTGGCGGTCGAATACCTCCTTCACGGCGGGGGAAACGCAGGTGACCAGACTCACACGGGGGTGCAGGTGCTTGCGATAGGTGAAGGGATCCCACCAGTGCAGGTTGCCGGTGTAACCGCGGTAGGTGACGACGCGCACGTCGACGCCGCGTGCGGCGGCCAGTCCGTTGGCGATGGCCTGGTTGTTGTACAGGTGCAGGATGCCGTACTTGCCCGTTTCCAGTTCGGAGCGGATGAGGCGGCGGGCCGTGGAGTCGTTCTTGCTGATAGGGTGGCCGTCGATGACCCGGATACCGGCGCGGCGGAATTCCTCGGCGTAGGGCGCATCCGCCTGGGTGATGACGGTGACCGGCCAGCCCGCCCGGTGCAGACCGATGAATAACGCACCCTCCGGCCGCACGGCATTGAGGGAATCCTGGTATGAACTGACGACGAGTACGGCTGGCTTCATTCGGGCTTGCGTTGCAGGAGGGTGAGTCCCCGTTCCTTCTCAAAAGCATGAACGGGATAAAAATGGGCCAGGATCGAATCGGTGAGGATTCCCGTGTCGCGCTCGGGGAAAGCGACGACGTACTCGATCGCGGGGTTACTGACGATGCGGTGCGCCTCGGCCGCCACGTCGATCTCCATGGCCCGCTGGTGATGGGCGTAGTAGAGCAGCGAGGAGTGAACGTAGGGCGTAGGCACGGGCCGGTCGAGCAGGTGGTAGGTGATGGGATGAAAATCCGCGCAGAAGATCAGTTCGTCGGGGCCGAGTAGCGGGCGGAGGTAGTCGGCTACTTCGCGGGGGGTATCTTTCTTCACCTTTTTGGCGTAGTTGATCGCATTGAGGCAAACGAAGAGCGCGAAGATCAGGGTAAACACGGCCGGTCCCCACCGTTGCCACGCCCGCCGCCCCGGACTAGCGCTGCGGTAATCGGCCAGCCACAAACTCGCCCCCAGCATCAGGGTCGGAAACAGTTGCAACTGGTAATGGCCGAAGGATTTTCCGGGTAGCATGACCACCAGGGTGATGAGCAGAAATTGAAGCAGGAGGAAGACCTGGAATACCCGGTCGCGGGGCCGCGATTGCCAGGCGGCCAGCAGGGCGAGGATAACGAAGGGCGCGTAGCGCAGCAGGAAATCCCCCATGAATTTCAGGCGCATGTACCAGACCTTTTCCACGGGGTAGCGGCCGGGTACCTCGAAACTCCAGAAGAGGTAGTTATCCAGTGCGCCGATGATTGCGTAGTAGCCGACGATGGCCGCGTAGGGAAGGATGAATCCGACGATAATCGCGGGCAGGGCGCGGGTCAGCCCGGTTTTCCATTCCCGTCGGGCGTACAGGGTGTATAGCATCCACAGGCCCAGGGCGGCGGTTTCGGCCAGCACCATGGGCTTGATGCAGAAACCGAGGCCGAGGAAAAGGCCGGCGGCGAAGTAATGATTGAGGTGGTGGAAGGGGCGAAGGAGAAAGCTACCTCCGCTGCCCGCCGCCGCATCTCCGTGCGAACGCAGTACCATCAGTAAAGCCGCAGCGGTAAGCAGGTTAAAGAATAGTTCCGTGTTGGGCGAAATGCCGTAATAGGTAAAGATCCCCGTGGCGAATACGTAGCCGAAACCCGCCGCCCAGCCCACGCCCGCATCCCCGCTGACGCGGCGGCCGATCAGAAAAAGCACCCAGCCGGTGAGGCCCACCAGCAGGGCGACCGCCAGCCGCAGGCCGAAGATGCTGCCGAAAGTGAGTTTGAGCAGCAGGGCGTAGATGAGAAAGATCCCCGGCGGCTTGGTGTCGAAGACATCCACCCAGTAGGCCTTACCGCGCAGTAGCTCGTCGGCGATGACGATGTAGGTGCTCTCGTCGTGGTTGATGACGCTGACGAAAAAGGAAGGGAAACGGATCAGCACCGCCGCCGTGAGCAGGGTAAACAAGGCTGTAGCGGGCCGGGACGCGGCACGGGTCAGCCAGTAACGGGTGGTGGCGGATAAATTGGAGATCACCGTGCGAAGGTAGAAAATCCGGGGCAGGATGAACGAATAAGTCTTCCACCGGCCCTTGCGCAAAGGACTTAGAGCGTGTCAAAATTTTTAAGAACTGAGGATCAATGATTTGAGGTTCTGACTAAACAAAAAATTATGCGCATAGCGGGTTACGTAAGTCAGTTTTTGTGACGTCAGGTTCTCAAATGCTTGGTTCTCAGGAAGTAAAAATTTGGACACGCTCTTAGAGCGTGTCACGCATCAGCGGGATTCTTTGATAACGAAACGATTACCCCGATTCCAAGTGATAGGAAGATGAAGAGCAGCGAAAACCACTCGGGAATGTCAAAAAAGGAGGCGGTAATGAGCTTAACCGAAACGAAGATAAGAATGGCAAAAACGCTGTACTGTAAGTAAGCGAATCGGCTGAGCATACCCGCCAGGAAAAAATAGAGCGAGCGCAAGCCGAGGATGGCGAAAATATTAGAACTAAAGACAATATATGGGTCAGTAGTGACCGCAAAAATGGCCGGTACACTATCTAGAGCGAAGAGCAAATCAGTAAATTCAATGGTAATAAGGGCACCGAACAGTGCTGTGAAAACCCGTTTTCCATTAATGGTGGTGCGAAGATTATGTCCGTCGACCACGGGGCTGATGTTAAACATTCTGGAGATGCGGCCCGACTCACGGATACCCTCTTCGGTCTCCTTTTTAGTGAGCATCTTGACGGCAGAGTAGAGGAGAAAAAGTCCGAAAAAAATGGTGATCTGCTCGATCTGATTGACGAGTGCTAAACCAACACCGATCAGGAGAGCACGAAAAACAATGGCCCCCAGGATTCCCAGAAACAGCACCCGGTGTTGATACTTAGGCGGGATCTGGTAAGCCGTGAAAATGGCCGCGATAACGAACAGGTTATCCACGCTCAACGAAAGCTCGATGGCGTAACCGGTAAGGTAGTTAATAACGGCCCGCTGCGGAGCTAATTCGTTGACGTTAATGGCCGGATCGATACGGTAAAACCAGTAAATAAAGCCGGCGAACACCAGGGCGTTAATGACGAAAAAAATGGTTTCCGCGACGGCACGCCGAGTGCGGGGAACCTCATCGCGGCGATGAAAGACGAAGAAATCCAGTGCCAGTAGTACGAGCACATGAACAAGAAGTACAATCCAGGGAAGGTAAGGCGACATGGGCGGGGTTAGGCGTTGGTAGAACCGTCGACCGCTAGGTCCAGGTTAAGCTGTACTTTTCCCTTAGCGGTGGCATAGTCGAGCCGGCGAATATTTAGCAGGGAAAGTAATTCGGCGGGATTCGGAACGGAACCTTCGGGGCTTGTTTTCGTACCCGGAATAGAAGATGGTTGCATCATTTGCTGCAGTAATAATTGCAGCATTTCGTTACCCAGTTCATCATTAAGGGCGATGGTGCCGCTGATGTGCGTACCGTTCAGGTCGGCGAGGCGGGTGGAGATAAGTCGCTGTAAAAATTGTTCGGGGGTAGCGGCCATGAGGGATTATGCTTGGAGGTGAAGTTGAAGGGAGAGTTTATCGGTATGCGCTGTAAGCTCGATGCCGGCTAAAATGGGTAACAAATGGCCGTAACCGAGGCCCTTGAGCAGGCGCGGTACGTGCAGGCTAAGTTCGGAAGTGGTCAGTTGGATTCCCGCCGGTAGATTCTTCTCGATCTGGCCGCGCAATAAGTTAATCAGTGGCTTGTCGAATATTTTCAGCCCGGAAGCAATGTGAAAACGCAGCCATTCGTCCTTTTCATCACGCGAGTAAGTAGCATCGGTAAGGTAAAATTCGATTTGGCGGGTCTGTACGCCTATAATAGGCACACCGGCAGCCAGAAAAACTACGGCCCTGCCGTCATCAGTGAGGCGTAACCGCAGATCATCAATGGGCGCAGTGGCGGGTGGGGCAATGAGCACGTTAAGTAGCTCGGTACCGAGGTGGAGGTCGAAATGCAAATCAGTACCGGCCAGAGCGGCGGGGCCATTGTTCTGAAGGTGCTGTAGAAAATGCTCGGGTAAGGTAGACAAAATTGGAAAGGAGTGTTGGTTGGTTGAGTAGTCTGGGTGTAACCGGCCCCGACTATTGGATGTTTGCGTGAACGATCTGGCTCGGCTAAGGTTTTCTAACCGATTTCTTTAGAAATAGCTCTTCTTTTTCAATAAAATTTTACCGCCTACACAATTCGGGGACTAGTGGACTAAACGGGAAGTTTAGCTACGCTGCTGCCTGCGGCGGTCGTTATACCAAGAGCGTGTCTAAAATTTTTAAGAACTGAGGATCAATGATTCGCTTCGCGGCTACTTCGTGGTTAAGGTTCCGGCTAGATAAAAACTTGCGCGCATAGCGGGTTACGTAAGTCGGTTTTTATGACGCCAGGTTCTTAAATACTTGGTTATCAGGAAGTAAAAATTTAGACACGCTCTATGTCGCCGGATTTTTTATTTCAGGCGCGGCTTGGAAGTCTTGTGAGCTACATAAGGATTTCCGTAACGAAGCCTGAGGCATGCAACGACAAGAATTGGATATAACAGAATTTTCCGGTTAGTGCACTAGATTAACAGTCAGTTCCTAAGCCAATAATTTCCGACATTTTTACTTATAATTATACTTACGCGCTCGTCATATGTCAAGTAACAAAAACCACTTATTAATCCAGCGAATGGACCATCATATGCGCCGTCGGTTATTCGCCTACTTGGATTCACCGTATTTTACCATCCGCCCCGGCTCGATCGAGCTGGCGAACGAGTTGCAAAGCCGACTGAATGAGGCACAACTCGACCCGCACGATATTTGGCATAGCCTTTATCCCATGGAGGCATTTAACCATAGTGCCTATCGCTTACTCAACAGCTATCTCTACAAATCGTGTCGGGAGTTTCTCGCATTAGAGTCGATCCGTCAGTTACCCGGAGCGATGGACCGTTATGCTGCGCAAACGCTTTATGAACTAAACATGGTAAGTGAATCCCGCCGCTTGTCCAGAGGTGCCTTGGATCGGTTGAGAAAAAATCGTAACCAGCAATCCGGTCGCCTTTATCAGGTGTATCGCATGGAACGCGACGTCTACGATTTTGAACTACGTTCCAATAGCATCGACCAGAATGCCACCGAAGAGTTCGTGCGGATCAATGAATACCTGGACCAATTTTTTATTATAGAAAAAATTCGTCAGGCCTGTTTGACGATCAATGCGTACAAATTATCTAACACAGCCCTTGACATTCGGTTGGTAAATGACGTACTGGAAGAAGTAAGGCACGATGATAGACTACGAAAAGAGCCATTAATCGCCATTTATTTCACGGTCTACAATTTCCTGAGCGAGAACGAACCGCTTTACCACTTTAGAGCGTTACTCGGATTATTACATGAGAATTCCGAATTGTTTGCTCCCATCGAATTGACGGAGATATACACCCTCGCGGTAAATTTTGGTATCAGCCGCGTTAATACCGGGCTGAGTGAGTATACCCGCATTACCCTCGATCTGATTCGAAACGGAATCACGGACCAAACACTCCTGCCGGGAGGAAATATTTCCCCCTCGACCTTTACGAATACCGTACGGCTAGCTTGTGAATCAGAAGAATTTATCTGGACGGAAGAATTCATTGCCGAGTTCGAAGGGAAGCTACCCAAGGAAAACCGGGAAAATATCCTTCACCTCGGTCGGGCCACCCTCTTTTACCACCAGGGAAAACCCGACGAGGCCCAGCATGAATTGGCTCAACTAGACGGACACAACAAACCCCGCATTTATATGTCCGCTCAATTATTGCTGCTGCGCATCCTATTTCAAAATAAAGAAATCAATAGTATTGATTCACTCCTTTCCAACCTGAAAAACTACCTCAATCGGCATACTGATCTTGGTTATTCACGGGATATATACCGCGCAATCGTACTTATCTGCCGCCAAATCACCCGTCTCGCACCGGGGGATGCTAAAGGACAACAACGTATACTTAAAAAAATTGACCACGAAAACTTTCCCGCCCATATTCGCGAGTGGCTCTACAGCCTGTTGTAAATTACACCCTATAAGCGCCGCTCGTCGATCCGGCCCTGTAGGGTATCACGATAGCTCTTGCCGACGGGCAAGGTCTGGGTCTTCCCCCGCTCTTTCACCTCCACCATGTTGCCCACCAGGGCTTCCACCCGGTCCAGGTTAACGATGTAAGAGCGGTGGATGCGCTGAAAATTTCGCGAAGGCAGGCGGTCCTCCAGGCTCTTCATGGTTTGCAGGGTGATAACGCGGTCGTCCGGCATCCGGATGATAACGTAATCTTTGAGTCCCTCGATGTACACGATGTCGGCCAGGTTAACGCGCTGCAGTTTCTTGTCCGCCTTGACGAAAAAGTGATCGGGCGCGTGCTCGGTGATCTGCCCGGCACTGCTGCGGCGACTCAGTTCGATCTGCTCGATGGCGCGGTTGGCCGATTGCAGGAAACGGTCCATGCTGATCGGCTTGACCAGGTAGTCCAGGGCGTTGAGTTCAAAGCCGTCCAGGGCATAATTGGGGTAAGCAGTGGTAAAGATCACCTCGGGCGGGTCCTTCAGCCCGCGCAGGAAATCGGTGCCGGTGAGTTGCGGCATCTGGATGTCCAGGAACATCAGGTCGATATCGTGCTTGCGCAGCGCATCGTTGGCCTCAAAGGCATTGCCGCACTTGGCGATCAGCGTAATTTCGGGTATTTTATCGAGGTATACTTCCAGGATGTCCTGGGCTAGTGGTTCGTCGTCGACAATGAGTGCCTTGATCATGGGTGGTAAGATTTAATGGGGGATTTAAACAAGATTCAGTTGCAGGCGCACCAGGTAGGTGTCCGGTCGGTCTTCGATGCTCAGTTCGTACTGCTCGGGATAGAGCAATTCCAGGCGGCGGCGCACGTTGGCCAGGCCGATTCCGCCGCTCGGCCGCTGGCTATCCGGCGGTATCGGTTGCCCGGCACCCTTGCTGTTTTCGATCTCGAACTCGGCGCGGCCCGGCAGGGCTTCCAGGTGGATGCGGACGAAACCGTCGCGCAGTTGCGAATTCAGGCCGTGCTTGAAACTATTTTCCAAAAACGGAATGAATAGCAGCGGGGCAATTTGCTGGTCGCCCACCGGCCCGGCCACGGTAAACGTAATATTCACGTGCTCGGGCTGGCGCAGTTTTTCCAGTTCCAGGTAATTTTCCAGGTAGTTGATTTCCTTGCGCAACGGAACCCGCTTTTCGTTACACTCGTACAGCATGTAACGCATGATCTCCGATAGCTTGATCACCGTTTCCGGTGCCCGATCGGATTTTTTCAGGGTCAGCGCATAGAGGTTATTCAGCGTATTGAACAAAAAGTGGGGGTTGATCTGCGATTTTAAAAATCGCAATTCCGATTGCATGGTCTGGTTGGCCAATTCCCTTTTTTCCTGGTTCTGCCGCAGCCAATCGGCCATGATCTTACCCACGGTCGAAATACCGGCGACGAAAAACATGCTCACGAAGTATTCATTCAGGTTCGCCAGCAAATCCTCCCGCAGGGTCGGATAGTTAGTAAACAGGATAAATTTCACGATCAACTTAAAGGGCGTTACGGTCAGCGTAGCCAGGGCCAGCAGACCCAGGTAGGTAAAGTAGCGCCCCCGCCCCAGGTAGGTCGGGATGAGGTAGATCAGGTTAAAATACACGATCACCGCGTAAAAAACCAGATTGATCAGCTCGTTGCTCAGGCTAAAGACGATTCCCAGATCGCTGTTGTGCAGGATCAGCAGGAAGATCAGGAAGCCTGCCCACCCCAGCACATGGTAGACCGGCCTTTGGCTAACAAAGGCGGCAAAACGGTCCCGCAGGCGCAGGGCGGAGGAAATGGTAGGGTTGTCCGATCCGATCACGGCACCAAAGTAAGGCGGTTTTCTCAGCGGGTACTAATTTTTCGACGGGAGTGAGTATTTAAGGGATAAGGGGTGGGCGTGCCCCCGGCCCGGCCCTACCCCTTCGGCCACACCTTCTTGTCCCCGCCTTCCTTATTGCGCCGCAAGTACTCCTCCATCAGTTCCCCCTCCCGCTGGGCGGTGCGGGTGGTGTTATTTTCGTACAAACCGGCGGCGGCCCGCTGCCGGCGGCCCTCGTAGAGCGTGACGGCGCAGGCGACGGAGATGTTGAGGCTCTCGGCCATGCCGTGCATCGGGATGGTGAAGTTGCCGTCGGCGGCGGCGAGCGCTTCGGGCGAAAGGCCGTCGCGCTCGTTACCGAACAGGAGGGCCAGGCGGCCGGTCTGGTCGATGTCGTACATCCCCACGCTTTCGGTTCCGAGGTGGGTGGCCATGATGCGGTCCGCTACGCGACGCACGTGCTCGAAGCAGGGGCCGACCTCCTGGTAATAATGCACGTCTACCCATTTACGGGTACCGGCGGAGGTTTTTTTGCCCAGCAGGATGTTTTTGGAGTGCAGGGTCTTTTCCGTTTGGAGCACGAAGATCTCGTGGATACCCACCGCGTCGCAGGTGCGCATCACGGCCGCGAGGTTGAAGCGGTCGTGGACGTTTTCCAGGATGACCGTCCAGCCGAACTGGCGCAGGGCGGCGATGCGGGCGAATTTTTCGCGGCGGCGGGGGGTGATGTTAGCCATAAATTATTCTTGCAACAACGCAGTGCCTGGCACCTCCGGATGGAGGATCTCCGGTCGGTAATCAACCGGACAAGCGATGGGAATGGGCGCGACGCAGGAGCGAGACGCGTAGCGGCCGGAGTGAAACGGAGCCATGGACGCAGCGACCCGCCGGCCGGTCAGGCGGCGGGATGGCCCCAAAAAAAACAAAAAATCCATCAATTCACCCGCCGGAAACGATAGTCCTTAAACTCCAGGATGTTGACGTACTTGTTCTCCCAGCGCTCCAGCACGGGCCGCTCCGTTCCGCCGGGAATGGCGGGGGTGCTGACCACGCGCTCGAAGCGCATGCGGGTGTGGAGGAGGTCTTCCGGCTCGCGCTCCAGTTGGTACTGGAACTGGGTGCCGTACTGGCCCAGCAGGCGCATGAAATATTTGGTGAGGCCGTAACCGACGAAGGCTTCCTCGCGCGGCAGCGCACCGTAGCGGTTGTAGAAATCGCGGCGGAACGTGCGTACGCCGGGGTCGAGCTGGTCGATGAAAACGCTGCTGGAAACGTGGACGTTGCAGCCCTCGTAGTAGTCGAAATCGACGTTCTCGTAGTCGCGCCACTGCGGCAGGCCGTAAACGCTGACCTCGCTGCGGCCGTTGCGGATGGAGTTATAGAGAGTGCCGAGAAAATTGGCCACGAAAGTTTCGTCCTCGTACATGGGCACGATGAAGGTGACGCTGCCGCCCAGGTAGGGTTGGAGGCTGAAGTTCCGGCCGTCGATGACGAGTTCTTCCAGCGGGGCCACGTTGGGGTTGCCGGTGGCGATCTTGTATTCGGTCTGGAACAGGGCCAGGCGCGAGGTCTGCGCGGGCGTGCTGCCGCTGACGAGCACGATCCGCTCGGGCCGCTCGGTGCGCACAACGTGCTGGAGGATGGCGCGGCAGTGGGTCTCCAGCGTGGGGTTGACCTGGATGTACTGCGGGTTGTTTTCCGTGACGCCGCCGGCCGCGCTGTAGGGGGAGATCAGCACCTGACCGCTGCGCTTGGCGGCTTCGGCTACCTGGGCCACATTGTCGCGCAGGTAGGGGCCGATGATGACGTGCGAGTTGCGCAGTGCCACACTGGTACTGAGTAAGGAGGAAACCCGCTCGGGCGACGCCTGGGTGTCTTCGGAAAGGACGTTGAGCTTGAGGGTGCTACTTTTTTGCAGCTCGTCGAGGGCCATCTGCGAGCCGCCGTAAAAATTGAGTGCCCAGAGGCTATTGACGTCGATCTCGTTGTTCTCACCCGTCTGGTTGGCCAGGAAGGGCAGGATATAATCCACGTTGTAGGCCGTAAGCATCCGCGAGCCGTCCGTGCCCTGGCCGGTCTGGTCCACGGCATTGAAGCCGCCGGCGGCGGGGGTGGTGGTGCCGCCGCCGGCAGTTGCTCCGCCGGCCCGGTTGCCGCGAAAAACGTCGACGCCTTCCTGGGTGATGGGCGGGTAATCCCGCTCGGAAAGGACGGTCCATTTAATGGTGTCCATCGGTTCGGTCGGGGCATTATTGACCACTACGTAGCGACCGGTGACGGGGTCGTATACCCGCCGGCCCTGGATGGGGTCCAGGTCGGTGCGGTCACGGTCGCGGTCGGAGGTCTGGGGCGTATCGCCGTTGTCTACCACCAGCGGTTTAAACAGTTCGCAACCCGCCAGCAAAAGCAGGGCGGAAAGCCAGAGAAGGGTACGAAGAAGCGGGGATGGAGCTTGCATGTTGATCTGTTAGCTGGTTTGCGGGTCGTTCCGGTAACGGCTTATCGGTTAGTATGTTTCGGGGGGGTGCCGCCCCCGCAAGCGTGCGGGGCCGTCGGTCCCTTACGGGCTTCGCTATTCGCTCGGCACTGCGTGCGCTAACGCCCCTCCAGGCACCTCACCCGTAGGAAACGGATAATATTTGCCGACGGAAAACCGACCGGGATAAAACGGCCGGTCGCAAATGTACTACATCCTACCCACTACCTACTAACCCGCCGGGTTTACTCCCATTCGATGGTAGCGGGCGGTTTGGTGCTGATGTCGTAGACCACGCGGTTGATGCCGCGCACGTTGTTAATGATCTCGCTGGAAACGGCAGCCAGAAAATCATAGGGCAGGTGGCTCCACTCGGCGGTCATGCCGTCGGTGCTGGTGACGGCGCGCAGGGCCACGGCCTGTTCGTACGTACGCTCGTCGCCCATCACGCCGACTGATTTGACGGGCAGCAGGATGGTACCGGCCTGCCAGACTTCGTCGTAAAGACCGTAGGCACGCATTTTGTCGATGTAGATGGCGTCGGCCGCCTGGAGGATGGCCACTTTCTCGGGCGTGATGTCTCCCAGGATACGGATGGCCAGACCCGGCCCGGGAAAAGGGTGCCGCCCCAGCAGGTGAGCGGACATATCCAGTTGCGCCCCCACCCGGCGGACCTCGTCCTTAAACAAGTAGCGCAGCGGCTCCACGATCTTGAGGGCCAGTTTTTCGGGCAGGCCGCCCACGTTGTGGTGCGATTTAATGGTCACCGACGGGCCGTGCACGGAAACCGATTCGATCACGTCGGGGTAGATGGTCCCTTGCGCCAGGTAGGCGACCTGGGGCAGTTTAGCCGCCTCGCGCTCGAATACCTCGATAAACACCCGGCCGATGATCTTGCGCTTGCCCTCGGGGTCGGCTTCGCCGGCCAGCTGAGAATAAAATTCGTGTTTGGCGTCGATACCGGTCACGTTGAGGCCCATGCCGTGGTAGCTCTCCAGCACTTGCTCGAATTCGTCCTTGCGCAGCAGGCCGTTGTCGATAAAAAAGCAGTGCAGCCGCTTGCCCACCGCCCGGTGCAGCAGCATGGCCGCCACGGAGCTATCCACGCCGCCGGACAGGCCGAGCAGCACCTCGTCCGTTTCGCCGATTTGGGCGGCCAGGTCGGCCACGGTCTCGTCCACGAAGGCGGCGGGCGTCCAGTCGCCGGTGCAGCCGGCGATGTGGATGACGAAGTTTTCCAGCAGCTGCTTGCCGTCCAGCGAGTGGTAGACCTCGGGGTGAAACTGGATGCAGAAAACGGGTTGCTCGAAGGCTCCGGGGCGGGAGGCGAAAGCGGCCACGTCCACGTCGGCCGTACCGGCCAGCAGTTCAAATTGCTCGGGCAGCTCCATGATCGTATCGCCGTGCGACATCCAGACCTGCGAGCCCGGCCTCGATTCCCTTGAGCAGGCCGCCCTCGCGGTGGATGCGGCTCAGGCCGGCCTTGCCGTATTCGCGTTTGGTGGACCGTTCCACCCGCCCGCCGTAGTGCTGGGCCAGGTACTGGGCGCCGTAGCAGATGCCGAGCACGGGCACTTTGCCCATGATGCGGTCCAGTTCGGGGTGCAGGGCGGCGTCTTCGCGGACCGAAAATGGACTACCACTGAGGATAACGGCGCGGATGCTATCGTCCAGTTCGGGCACCTTATTATAAGGGACGATCTCGGAGTAGACGTTGAGTTCGCGGACCCGCCGGGCGATGAGTTGGGTGTACTGGGAGCCAAAGTCGAGGATGAGGACCTTTTCGTTCATGGCGCAAAGGTACTTTATAAAAACACCCCCTACCCTACCCTCCGGCTCGAAATTCCCCCGTACTTTTCCGCTTCCTTACGCACACATCCCAAATCCCCAGCCGCCATGTATCACCTGCCGATCCACGAAAAGACCACCGTTAACATCAGCCACCGCCACATCGGGCGGACGGATACCACCCGCTTCGAGAAGATGCACGTCGAGGTGTTCGCCGATTCCGTTTTGGCATCGGTGGCGGCGGCGCGGGAGATCGCCACGCTCATCCGCGGCAAGGCAGCGGCGGGGGAACCCTGCGTGCTCGGCCTGGCTACCGGTTCTTCGCCCATCGGGGTGTACGAGGAACTGGTGCGAATGCATCAGGAGGAAGGACTGAGTTTCGAGCACGTCGTTACCTTCAATCTCGATGAGTATTTCCCACTCGATAGCAGCAGCCCGCGCTCCTACCATCACTTCATGCACGAACACCTGTTCGATCACGTGGATATTAAGCCGGAGAACATTCACATACCCGACGGCAGTATCGAGCAGGAAGCGGTTTATGAGTACTGCATGGCTTACGAGGCCGCGATTGCCGAAGCCGGCGGACTCGATTTCCAGTTGCTGGGTATCGGCCGCACCGGCCACGTCGGATTCAACGAGCCGGGGTCCAACTCGCGCTCACTGACCCGCCTCATTACCCTCGATCACCTGACCCGCGTGGATGCGGCCGGCGATTTTCAGGGCCGCGACAACGTGCCCCGCCGCGCCATCACGATGGGCATCGACACCATCCGCAAGGCCCGCCGCATTATCCTGCTGGCCTGGGGTAATAAGAAAGCCGATATTGTCCGGTTCATGGTAGAGGGCGAAGTGAGTTCCAAAATTCCCGCCACCTTTCTGCAGGACCACGACAACACCACCGTACTGCTCGACCAGGAAGCATCCGCCCAACTCAAGCGTTATCAGACACCCTGGCTGGTCGGCCCTTGTGAGTGGTCGGAGGAACTGACCCGTAAGGCCATCGTCTGGCTGAGTAGTCACGTCAACAAGCCCATTCTCAAAGCTGACCGAGCGCGACTATAACGGCAACGGTATGTCCGACCTGTTGGCCGTGGAGGGTTCTGCCTACGAACTCAATATCCGAATGCACAATACCCTCCAGCACACCATCACCGGCTGGCCGGGAGGTAAACCGAACGTGGATGACACCAATCGCCCCGAACGCAAGGATCCTGCCCGCAAGCGCGTCATCATCTTCAGCCCCCACCCCGATGACGACGTGATCTCCATGGGCGGCACATTCCTGCGCCTCGTCAATCAGGGCCACGACGTGCACGTTGCCTACCAGACCTCGGGTAATATCGCCGTGGCCGATCACGATGCCCGCCGTTTCGCCGAATTTGCCCGCGAACTGAATCAGGCGCAGGGAATCGAATCGCCGGAATTCGACGGAATCATCGACCAATTGCGGCCCCACGAAAACGATGACTCCATCAATACGCCGGAGGTACTGCGCATCAAGGGTCTTATCCGTAAAGGAGAGGCCGCCGAAGGCGCCCGCTACTGCGGTCTGGACGACGATCATATTCACTTCCTGAATATGCCATTCTACGAGACGGGCCGCTCCAAAAAGAACCCCCTCGGCCCCCAAGGACATCGCCCTGATCGAAGACCTGCTCAAGGAAATCAAACCCCACCAGGTCTACGCCGCCGGTGACCTGGCCGACCCCCACGGCACCCACAAGGTTTGCCTCGACGCCATTTTTGCCGCCCTCGACAACCTGAAGAAGCAGCCCTACATGAAAGACTGTTGGGTCTGGCTTTACCGCGGCGCGTGGCACGAGTGGCCCATCCACGAAATCGAAATGGCCGTCCCCCTCAGCCCCGCCGAGGTGGAACGCAAGCGCAAGGCCATTTTCTTCCACCAGTCGCAGAAAGACGGCGTGATGTTTCAGGGCGACGACGAGCGCGAGTTCTGGCAACGCGCCGAGGAACGAAACAAGGAAACGGCGAGTCGGTACAACCAGCTCGGTTTAACGGAGTATGAGGCAATGGAGGCGTTTGTGCGGTACCGCTATTAGGGAGCTTGCTCCCTGGGGCTGCGCCCGTACTTTGGTAACATCTTCGCACTACCCGCCGATCCCGCCGCTGAACGCGCCGGGTTTTGCGCCCACGTAGGTTGGGTCCAGCAACTGAACGATCATCATGCGGCAGGGGCCGTTGCCGATGGTGCCGGACTGGTGGCCCATGCGGCCCTCGTCATCGCGGACGGTGTTCTGATCGGCACCGAAGGAGTAGTCGCCTACCTGCATATCCACGCGGGTGCCGTCCATTGTTTTGACGTACCAGCCGCCGCTCAGGGGCACGATCCACTGGGGGCGGGGATTTTCGTGCCACTCACCCACCCAGTTGGCGGGTAATTCGGTGAATAGCACCTGGATATTACCCCGGTACAATTTATTATTCCACTGCGGATCGGCGTCGCCGCCCATGCTTTCCTGCTCGAAGCCGGTAATTTCGGCTTTCTTTTGACGGCTCACGCCGTTTTCGTCGGTGTATACGTGCCAGTAGGTGAAGGTGGGGGCTGCCATAGTTTCATTTTTCTATTCTAGCGCGATGGAGGATAGGTAAGTTCGTTCCCAGCCCTTTTTTGGGCGTGTCCCGGCCTGCCGGCCGGGCCGGTCCCTTCCCGGCTCCCTGTCGGTCGGCCCTGCGGGCTGCTTCGTTAGCTCTTCGCCCCGTCCAGGCACCTCACGCAAACACGCCGCTCAGGTCGAGGACCTCCAGGTCCGAGACGGCCGGCGCAGCCGGCAACTGGCAAGGCGTGGCCGGCAACGGCAAGGCGTGGCCGGCAACTGGCAAGGCGCAGCCGGCAACTGGCAAGACGTGGCCGTTCGCCCATCTAACGGCTCGGACGTAGACACCCTCGACCTGATCCCGAACACGCCGCTCAGGTCGAGGACCTCCAGGTCCGAGACGGCCGGCGCAGCCGGCAACTGGCAAGGCGTGGCCGGCAACTGGCAAGGCGCAGCCGGCAACGGCAGAGTGTCCGTTCGCCCATCTAACGGCTCGGACGTAGACACCCTCGACCTGATCCCGAACACGCCGCTCAGGTCGATCCCGACAAGTCGGGATCGACTTTTATTTGATGCGACACAGCAATACCTCCCGCTCCCCTTCTTTCGTCGTCAGGTAACCCTTTAATTCATCATCAATTTGGACCGGACCCACCCCGGCGGGCGTACCGGTGAACAGCAGGTCGTTTTTGCGCAGGGCGAAAAATTTGGAGACATAAACGATCAGTTCTTCTACGGCGAACAGCATCTCGCGGGTGTTGCCCTGCTGGACGGTGGTGCCGTTGCGGGTGAGGCGAAAGTCGATCGCGTTGGTATCCGGAAAATCGGTGGGGAGGAAGAACTCGGAAACGGGGGCGGAGTGGTCGAAAGCCTTGGCGATTTCCCAGGGCTGGCCCTTGGCTTTGAGGCGGGCCTGGAGATCGCGGGCGGTAAAATCAATACCGAGGCCGATGCCGGAAATGTAATCGCGGGCAAACTCGGGCTGTACGTGGCGACCGTTTTTGGTGATGCGGATCACTACCTCAATTTCGTGGTGGATGTCCTGGCTAAATTCGGGGTAGAAAAACGGCTTGTTCCGCTGAACCAGCGCGGTATCCGGTTTGAGGAAAACGATGGGTTCGGCGGGGCGCTCGGCACCCATTTCGGCGGCGTGGTCGGCGTAGTTGCGGCCGATGCAGATTATTTTCATGGTGGCGGCCCGGACGGGGCATTTGGGAAAGGCAATATTACTGAAAACATTCGTCCCGCCAGATCAGCCATTCCGCGAATATGCGTGAGGTGCCTGGAAGGGGCGAGTGTCAGCGAGCAGCCCGCAGGGCCGAGCAGACTTGCGAGCCTGGAAGGGACCGGCCGCACCGCAGTTTTGCGGTGCGGACACGCCCAACGAAAAACGCCCCCACCCCGAAGGATGAAGGCGTTTCTTTTTCAACGATCGCTGCGGAAGCAACCAGTCAAGTTCTACTTGCTGACCACCAAACGGCGCGTCAACTCGTCGCGGCCGGCCACGATGCGGACCAGGTAGACACCGGCGGGTGCGCTGGTGAGGTCGAAATCGTGCCGGTAACTGGTGACGGCGTCGCTGACGTGGCGCATGACCAGGCGGCCCTGCAGGTCGATGATATCGACCCGGATGGACTCGGCTGCGGGTAGCTCAAAGCTCAGTTGGGCCACATTGCGCGTGGGGTTGGGCGTGAGCATCAGTGCCGTGAGGCCGGAAATCTCGCCAACGCCGACGGGCACCTGAACGGAGTCTACGGCCGTGCAACCGATGGCGTCGATTACGGTAACGCTTGCGGTTTCATCCGAAAAGCCATCGGCCGTTGCGCCGGTCTGTCCGTTAGACCAGAGATAGCTATACGGGGCCGTGCCGCCACTGACGGTAACGGTGGCCGTACCGTCGCCGGTATCGGCGGTAATATCGTCGATAATCAACTCAGGGCCGAATTGAACGATAATGGAGTCGGTGGTGAAAGAGCAATTGTCTCCGTTCGCCCTGGCAACGCCGCCGCGAATGACCCAGGTGCCCTGAAGAACAGGGAAATTGTTGAAAGAAAGAACACCATTTAAATCACTATTGAGTGTGTTAACGGAATCAACACCGGTCAGATCGAATCCTCCTTCCAGGCCGCCCGTGCCGCCCTGAGCATCGGAAAACGAGAGAATGAGTTCACCTCCATCTGGTATGATTTGAGTACCGTCGAAATTTATGGTGAAGCTATCCATAGTACCGCAAACGGTCATGGTGTCCATTGAGCTAGCGGTAATGTTGCCGGCATCGCAGGCGGGGCAAGCCACCTCGGGGCCGCCGTCGCAGGTGATGGAAGGGAAGCCGTTACCGGTACCCGTGTTCGGTCCGCCGCCGCACTGGCCTACTTCGTTAATGATGATGATATAGTCTCCACCATCTTCGGTAGTAAAAGTAATGGCACACGTATCGAGCGAATTGGCGATCACATTACCAAAGGTATCGATAACCGTAAATTCCGGTGACCAGGTGCCCGCGCCGGGGCCGTTACAAATACTGAAGGTATAAGTACCGCCGGGTTGGAAGCCTTGCAGAATATATGACTCAGCGGCAAACACTTCAAAATCCTGAATTTCATTAATTGGACAACCGCTACCGTCATCACAGGGTGCATCTCCAAATAATGAAATGAAGTTACCGAACGGTCCGTCGGCAAACTCCGTACACTGCGCCCGTAGCGCATTCCCGCCCAGGCAGGCCGCCAGTACGAACAGGCAGGTAAAAAAAGAGTAACGTAAATTCATCTAGCTCATTGGTTTGTGGAATCGGTAACGGCCGGTTAGAACCCACCCACTCCGGTTTAGGGGTAAAATACGGAGGTAAAGTTAACGTAACATTCTACTACTAGCGGAAAAGATTGACCGAATGTTCGCCGATTGTCGGCAGCAAAAAAACAAGTGGGGGCGAACCGCTCAACGGCCCGCCCCCACTAATGGACAAGTATGCAAAATAGGCTACAAGCGTATCTTAGAGCGTGTCTAAAATTTTTGAGAACTGAGGATCAATGATTTAAGGTTCTGGCTAGATAAAAAATTGCGCGGATATTCGGGCGGGTTAAGTAAGTCAGTTTTTATGACGCCAGGTTCTTAAATGCTTGGTTCTCAGGAAGTAAAAATTTAGACACGCTCTTACTCAACCCCACAGTGCCCCGTGCTGCCCAGGGCAGTCAACTGACCGGCGGCGGTGTAGCTGAACTGCTGGATCGTATTCGGACCGATAACCATCACCAGGTTGCGATCTTCCTGCACCACCACGTCGTGGGCGGTCAGGTTGGACACGTTGGTGATCACATTCGACAAATGGCCCGTAGCGGGATCGCGGTCAAATACCTTCAGGCCCTCCTCATTGTCACAGAGAAAAAGCAGGTTATCCGTGGCGGCCAGGCCGATGGGATTGTGCATCCCGAAACTCTGCTCGGCCTGCAGGCTGCTCAGGCTCACCACGTCCAGCACGTTCAGTCCCTGCACGGTTCCACCCGCGCAGGTAGTGCCGGTGCGCAGGGTCACGTAAGCCGTCTGGTTACGCACGGCCACGGGGTCGCACTGGGTCACGTGGCGGTAGCTGCCGTCGGCGCGGGGCGCGGCGGGGTTGCTCAGGTCGATAAACCAGCATGGCACTCTCGGAACCGATGTACAGGCGGCCGTTTTCCACGATCACGGTCTCCGCGCCGCCGCCCAGAAATACCTGGGGCTTGGCTTCGGGCGCGCCGCCGCCGTTCAGGGCAACGGGCTTAATGGAGTACTCATCCACGGCATACAGGTAATCGTTGCCCAGCGCGAAACGCGACAGGCTGCTGCCGATACCCAGTTCGGCCAGCATTTCCTCGGTGCGGTCGTTGCCGTTAAAACTGGCCACTCCCTGCGGGCGGGCGGCAATGATGTCTTCGCTGATCATGATGGCATCGCCGACTTCCAAATAATTCTGCCGGCGGCCGGAGCTACAGGGAATGTCCTCGCGGGTAGTCGTTTCGGTGTAATTGACGGTGAAATACTTTTTGCCGTCCTCGCCCACAAAGGTGGAATAAGCATCGAAAACATCCTCCGTACGGCTCAACATCGTTGGCTGGGCGGGATTGGATATGTCGAAAACCAGCAGGTCCACGTAATTATTCACGTACAGGCGGCCGTCGCGCACGATCAGCGAGTGGGCACCGGTAACGGGCAGAAAAGACACGGCTTCCGGGTTTCCGGCGCGGTCGTTATTGAGCAAATGGATACCCTGACCCCGCTCGATCATGAAGAGGTAATCACCGGCGGCGGCGAAGCCGCTGGGGTGGCAGACGGAGCGTGGTGCTTCGGCCACGATGTCATTACGAAAGGCGGCCCCTTCGATAACTACAGGTTCGTAGCGGACGTAGGTGTAGACGGCATCACAGGTTTCTTCCAGGCAGGAAGACAGTACGAAGAGCAGGGCGGCAAAGCCCAGGAAGGAATAAATTTTACGCATGGCAAGGTGACATTAGGGGGTTAATGGAAGGTGAACGCAACGTTCTTGGATACTAGACGAACGTATTCGGCCGATTCGTTGGTTGGCGGTGCAAAATAATTAACATTCTCCGCAAGATACTTCTTGCTTCCCTCTTTAAGAAGAATTTAACGAATCTTCTTCGGTACGTTTTTGCGAGCAAGCATTTTCGGGCGTGCCCCATCGGCTAACGCCTCCGGGCCGGTGCCTTACGGGGTTCGCTGTTCGCTCCGTGCTATCGCACCCTCCCTACCGGTCGGCCCTCCAGTCACCTCACGCGGGTTAGCGGGTAGCTATTTTCCGGTACTGCCGTTACTCCCCCGCATCCGCCGCCAGTTTGGCCAGAATGCTGTCTGCCAGATCGCGGTTATTCGCCAGGCGCGGCACCTTGCTCTGGCCGCCCACCTTACCTTTTTCGCGCAGCCAACTGGTAAAGAAACGGCGCGGCACGATCCGCAGGTCCAGTTCCCGGATGGCAAAGTCGTTGCCGCGCTTGGCGTCGTAGTTATAGTTCTGCTTACGCACTTGCTCGTCCAGCGTCCGGGCAAAGGCGGCCGGGTCGGCGGGCGGCTCCTCAAATTCCACGAACCACTGGTGGCGGCCTTTTTCCTTTAGCTTAATATAAACCGGTGCCACCGTATAATCCCTCACCCTCACGCCGTGTAGCTCACAGGCCGCCAGCAGGGCCGTATCGGCTTCCATCCGCAAAAAGTCTTCCCCGAAGGCGTTGATGAATTCCTGCGTCCGCCCCCTGATCTTGATGCGGAACGGGTGCACGTCCGAAAACTCGATCAGGTCACCCATCGGGTAGCGGTACAGGCCGGCATTAGTGGTGATGAGCATTACGTACAGGCGGTCCCGTTCCACGCCGCCCAGGTCCACGGCGCGGTCGTAGTTGCCCGCAGAAAAATCGGCGTGCGGCACGAATTCGTAAAACATCCCGCTATTCAGCAGCAGCAGCAGGCCCCGGTCTTCCAGTTGGTCCTGCACCGCAAAGAATCCCTCGGTGGCGTTGTAGACCTCCTGGAAGATGAAGTTCTCCTGCGGGAAAATTTCGCTAAACTGCTCGCGGTAGGGATCGAAGTTAACGCCGCCGTGCACGAAGGCCCGTAGCGAGGGCCACACTTCGATCATGTTGTCTTTGCCGGTCAGTTCCATGATGCGGCGGTAGAGCGGCAGGTTCCAGGTGGGTACCCCGCCGGCCATGCTGACCCCGGTTTCCTTGGCGGCCAGTTGTGCGATCCGTTCTATCTTTTCCTCGTAATCGGTCATGGTGGCCAATTCGATATCGGGGATGTAGAACGGTCGCACGATCCGCGGGATGGAGCGGATCAGCACGGCGCTGATGTCTCCCATCGGCAGGCCGTATTCCGGGTGTAGTCCTTTATACGATCCGCCGATCAGCAGGTTGCGGCCCGCAAAGATCTGCATGTCCTCCTGCTTGTCATACAGGGCCGCCAGCGAGTACCAGCCGCCCCGCACGTGGTTGTCCGAGATGGCTGATTTAGTCAGTGGCAGGTGCTTACTCGCGCCGCTGGTGCCGGAGGTGGTGGCGATCCAGGTCACGTCTTCTTCCGTCAGCACTCTTTTCTCCCCGGCATAGGCCCGCTCTAGTAGCGGCTGGTGTTCCGCGTAGCCCCATACCGGTAGCTGTTCACGAAACTGCTCGTAATCGGTCACTGCTTCAGTCCGAATTGTTGTCCGTATACCGTATCACTACCCCCGCGCACCAGTTTGCGCAGGGTCTCAGCCTGCAATCGCGCTGGGTCGGTACGGTGTTCCTCCAGGTCTTCGCTGTAGCGTTTGAGGTAGGCACGGAAGCCGGCATTGACCAGACTGAACATAAGGGGTAAGATTTTCGGACGAATATTGGTGGGTCTAAGGGTAACTCTCCCGCCCCCGTGATTGTGCAGCCGTCAATACATTCAGCCGCTCAATTCAGTTCCAAAATCAGCGCGGTTTTGGCCGGAACGGTCATGATTTCCCGCAAATCGTAGCGCGTCCCACTCGCCACGTCGGTCCCATTTGTCGTGCCGCGCAGTAGCTCCCGAAAGCGGTCGGTAGCCAGTTCGGTGGGGCGGTCGTTTTTATTGAGGACCACCATCACCCTGTTCCAGTCGTCGTAACGGAAGTAAACGTAGCAGCCCTGCTCGGCCGAAAATTGCATCAGCCGCCCCCGGTGAATCACGTCGGCGGTCTTTCGCCAGTTCAGCAGGCGGCGCAGGTGCTCCTGGGTGGCGCGTTGTTCTTCGCTCAAACCTTTTCCACTAAAGGCATTCACCTCGTCCCCCGCCCAGCCGCCGGGAAAATCGGTGCGGATCACGCCGTGGTCGCCGGGGGCACTGTCGTTTTCCATCAGTATTTCCGTGCCATAGTAGAGTTGCGGAATACCCCGCATGGTCAGCACGTAAGCCAGGGCCATCCGGGTCAGGGCCGCGTCGCCGCCCAGCTGGGTGTGGATGCGGTCCATATCGTGGTTATCGGGAAAGATGACCAGGTTGGCGGGGTCGGAGTAAATGAAGTCCAGTGCCAGGGTCTCGTAGAGCTGCTGCATGGCACTGAACCAGCGGCCTTCCTCGCCGGTAAGGGCATTTTTCAGGGCAATCTGGAGCGGAAAGTCCATCAGCCCCGGCAGGCACGTCCGGTAGCCGTCGGGGTTATCCTTGTCCTGCTGCCAGTAGGCGATGGTGGCCGGTTGCTCCGACCATTCCTCTCCCACGATATTGAAATCCGGGTATTCATTCATGATGGCACAGGTCCAGCGAGCGGAAAACTCCTTGTCGGGATAAGAATAAGTATCCATGCGAATGCCGCCCAGGCGGGCGTACTCGATCCACCAGATGCTGTTCTGGATCAGGTAGGCGGCCAGGTGCGGATTGCGCTGGTTGAGGTCGGGCATGGTGGGCACGAACCAGCCGTCGGTAAAGTGCCGCCGGTCCCATTCGGAGGCGTAAGGGTCCTGCAATGATTGGCGGCGGTGGTTGGTGCCGGTGAAGGGCGCACCGCTAAAGTTGACCCAGTCGCGCACGGGCGGGTCTTTCACAAACCAGTGCTCCGAGCCGCAGTGGTTGAGGATTTGGTCCATGATCAGTTTCATGCCCCGCTCCTCGGCCGCCACGCTCAACTCCCGATAACCCTCATTCGTGCCGAAACGGTCGTCGACGCGGTAAAAATCCGTGTCGAGTACCCGTGGTAGGAATAAGCGGGCATGGCGTTTTCCAGTACCGGGTTGAGCCACAGTGCCGTAACACCCAACTCTTCCAGGTAATCGAGGTGATCGAGAATACCCCGCAGATCACCACCGTGGCGGCCGCCGGGCAACTCTCGGTTCGGCCCTTCGCTCAGTCGTGCCACGCGGTCGTTGGTCAGGTCGCCGTTGGCGAAGCGGTCGGGCGTAATGAGGTAGATCACGTCTTCCGGTCCGTAGCCTTGTCCGGCACCCGGCTGGCGGGCTTTCAGTTCGTAGTTCCGGCTCTCCACCAGTTCACCCTCCCGCTCGAACCGAATCGGGAAGGTACCGGCGGGCGCACCCACATCCAGCCGCAGGTAAAGGAACAGGTAGTTGGGGTTTTCCACCCGCACGGTCGATTCCAGGTAAATGCCGGGGGCGGTTATGGTGGGTTGTAACTCGGCAATGTCAGGTCCGTATACCAGCAGTTGCAGTCCGGGATCGGCCATGCCGGCCCACCAGAATTCAGGTTCCACCCGCTCGATTATAGACTGGGCGGAAAGGTTGGTAATCAGGAGTATACCGAAAACAATCAGGATAAATCGCATAGGAAAAGTAAAAGTTAGACACAAGGTAATCTTTCGCATCGGAAGTGACAAAATCCTTACTTCATTCCTTCTTACCTTCGCCCCCACAACTTTCTCCCACCAAAAAAGCTCGTCATTACCCTCGCCTACGACGCCAAGCGGCTATTTACAAACTTCACCGGTCTGGGCAACTACAGCCGAACGCTACTGCGTAACTTGGCCGCCGCCGCGCCCGAACACGATTACCTGCTGGCCACGCCGGGGGTGAAAGTAAACAACGAAACCGCTCCGTTTCTAAACGACCCGGCCTTCACGGTAATGCAACCCGACCATTGGTACCGCCGCCCCGGCTGGCGCAGCCGGGGTGTAGTGAGCGATCTGCAACGTAACGGCACCGACCTTTACCACGGCCTGAGCCACGAACTCCCACTCGGTATCGAGCGAACCGGTATCCGCAGCGTGGTCACCATGCACGACCTGATCTTCCACTTCTACCCCGCGCAGTACCGGTTGATCGACCGCACGATCTATGACCGCAAATTCCGCTCCGCCTGCCGGCGGGCCGATGCCGTGATCGCCATTAGTGAAAGCACGAAGCAGGACATCATGAGGATCTACGGGACACCCCCCGAGCGCATCCACGTCATCTACCAGGGCTGCGACCCGCGCTTCGAGCGGCAGTGGACAACCGCAGAACTTGCCGACCTGCGCACGCGCCTTGATCTACCGGAAGATTTCTTCCTCTACGTCGGCTCCCTCATCGAACGCAAAAACCTGCACGGTATCATTGCCGCCCTCGCCCTGTTGCCGCCGGAAGACCGGCGGCCGCTGGTCATCGTGGGCGGCGGCGGGGACGCCTACCGCAGCCATTGTGAAAAAGTTGCCCAAGCAGCGGGGATTCACGACCTACTGTCATTTCGCCGGCCCACCTTCACCGATCTGCCGGGGGTTTATCAATCGGCCCGGCTATTCCTTTATCCATCTTTTTATGAGGGGTTCGGTATCCCGGTAGTAGAGGCACTCCTCAGCGGCTGCCCCGTGATCACGTCCGACACCTCCTCCCTGCCCGAGGCCGCCGGACCGGACAGCCTGCTCGTGCCACCCGCTGAGCCGGCTGCGATAGCCGGGGCTATCTCCCGCATGTTTACATGAACCCGGCCTGGCCGAACGGATGGTCGTACGGGGTAAGAATTACGCCGAACGATTTGGTACCACCGCAGTTACCGAACCCGTACTTAGGCTATATGACGACCTCCTGTCGGTAACCTGTGACTAGTAGCGTCCGGCCGATAAAACGAAACGCCCCCACCGAATGAATTCGATGGGGGCGTTTTCAGGACTTGTCCGAAGTAACTAGGCGGCACCTAGAACTACGACCAGGGCATAAATTACCCCCGGAAGGACGAACAGCAAAGTAAGTAAGAGGGAAATCCAGAACTTGCTATTGATCTCGCCCTGGTGCAGGAATACGGCCAGGGGTGGGATGAAGAGGGCAAGAATAACGAGCAGAACCGTATTGGCTTCGTCCCGGCTTTGGTCGCCCTTCTTAAAATCTTTCAGTGCATTACGCATGCTGTGGCGCTGCTCACGACGCAGTTCGCGGCGTTCCTTGGCCGACATGGCTTTCAGGCTGGCCTGGTATTCCTGGGCAGCTACCAGGGCGTCCGCTTCCTGCTGGGCGGGATTTACGGGAGTGACCAGTACGGCCTTGGCCTGCGGAAGACCGATGGCGGCAAAAAGTACCGCGAATAAAACGAGTCGAATTGTACGCATAAGAGACAATCAGTTAGTGAGAGTCCGGCACGAAAACGTGGTTGGTCCGGCCTCCCGGATTAAGGGGATTTCGTGACACTAACCCATCTTCTTTCGCCCGTGTTCGCTTTGCCCCCTTGCTTGCCTAAAATTTTCCCACGTAATTATCCGGCCGGATAGCATGTAACTCATGCCTCACTTCTTCGCTCACCTCCAGTCCGGCAATGAACTCCCGGATGTCTTTTTCCCCCACGGTGGCTTTGCCCCGGGTCAGGTCCTTGAGTGCTTCGTAGGGCTTGGGGTATCCCTCCCGCCGCAGGATATTCTGGATCGCCTCGGCCGTCACCATCCAGTTGGCGTCCAGGTCGGCCCGCAGGCGATCTTCATTGAGCAGCAGTTTACTCAGTCCCTTGTCAATGGCGGCCAGCGACAGGTAGATGTGGGCCAGCGGTACGCCCAGGTTCCGCAGTACCGTAGAGTCGGTCAGGTCGCGCTGCAACCGGCTCACGGGCAGTTTGGCCGCCAGGTGTTCCAGCAGCGCGGTGGCAATACCAAGATTTCCTTCCGCATTCTCAAAGTCGATGGGGTTCACCTTGTGGGGCATGGCACTGCTGCCGATCTCGCCGGCCACGGTGCGCTGGCGAAAATACTCCATGCTGATGTAGGTCCACAGGTCGCGGCACAAATCGATTAGGATGGTGTCCAGGCGTACCAGTGCGTGGCAAATGGCCGCCAGGTTATCGTAGTGCTCGATCTGCGTGGTCGGGTACGAGCGGCTCAGGCCCAGGTCTTCCTCTACGAAAGCGCGGGCAAATTCGTGCCAGTCCGTATCCGGGTAGGCGACGTAGTGGGCGTTCAGGTTTCCCGTGGCCCCGCCGAATTTGGCACTCATCGGCACCGCCCGCAACTGCCGGAGTTGCTCACGCAGGCGGGCCGTGAATACGGCAATCTCCTTCCCCAGCAGCGTCGGCGAGGCCGGCTGCCCGTGGGTGCGGGCCAGCAGGGGAACTTCGGCAAAATCAGCAGCCAGACCGTCCAGTTTTTCCAGCGTTTCCTCGTAGCGTGGCAACAGGACTTCTTCCAGTGCCTCCTTCAAACTCAGCGGCACGGCCGTATTGTTGATGTCCTGACTGGTGAGGCCGAAGTGTACGAATTCCAGGATTCCCTCCAGCCCGGCGGCGGTCATCTTGTCCTTCAGAAAGTACTCCACCGCCTTCACGTCATGATTGGTCGTCCGTTCGATCTTTTTCACCGCCTCGGCGTCCGCTAACGAAAAATCTTGCCAGACGGCGTCCAGTGCATCCAGTTGCGTGGCGGTCACGCCGGCCAGTTGCGGTAGCCCGGCGCGGTGCAGGGCCTGCAGGTATTTCACCTCCACCCGCACGCGGTAGCGGATCAGGGCGTACTCGGAAAAATAGGCTTGGAGCGGCTCGGTCTTTGCCGCGTAGCGGCCGTCGATGGGCGAGATGGAATATAAGGAGTGAATGGCTAAAGATTTTGAGAAGAAATAAAGTAGAGACGCAACATCTTGCGTCCAGGCGACCGACAGTCGCCGCAAAAACGTAGAGACGCAACATCTTGCGTCCAGGCGACCGACAGTCGCCGCAAAAATAAAGATGACGTTTTATGGCACGTACCACGCCGCGCGCCCTCACCCCCGGCCCCTCTCCAACGGGAGAGGGGTGACGTTTTTTGGGACGCTTCGCTTCACCCCTCTCCTCCACGGCGGAAGGGGACCCTTTCGATTAGTCGGGGCCGGGGCAACGTATACGCAAGGATTAGTTAGAAGCACCAACTTCGAGGAGCTTTCCGACGATCACCGCAGGTAAGAGCGTGTCTAAAATACGTGGTGGGTTTCCAACCCACCACCCACGCATAGGCTGGTCAAAAGTACTAAACTCCGAGGAGCCTGCGACAATCACCGAAGGTAAGTACCAAAGGCAAAGCCTTAGTCAAAAGTACGGGCGAAGCCCTCCCGCCCGGCTACAACCACAAGCGCAATAGGTTCAACGCTTGCAAGGACGCATACTGCACGTTCTGCTCCCGCCGCTTGCCGGCGCGGAGCAGGCGCA
Organism: Lewinellaceae bacterium; assembly: GCA_963757435.1. Taxonomy (GTDB): domain Bacteria; phylum Bacteroidota; class Bacteroidia; order Chitinophagales; family Saprospiraceae; genus Neolewinella. The sequence continues at coordinate 71,514 of CAVWSC010000006.1, forward strand.
CCAGTTGCTCGTCGGCGGTGCCGACGGCGATCCAGATCGTGCCCACGGGCTTTTCTTCCGTGCCGCCGCCGGGTCCGGCAATGCCGGTCACGGCCAGGGCCACGTCCACGCCCAGTCGGCGGCAGGCCCCGGCCACCATGGCGCGGGCGGTGGCTTCGCTCACCGCGCCCTCTGCCTCGATCGTGGCCTCCGGCACGTCCAGTAGTATATGCTTCAGCTCATTGCTGTAGGCCACTACCCCACCCCGGTAGTAAGCCGAACTGCCCGGCACCGAGGTGATCAAGCGGCCGATGTTTCCACCCGTGCAGCTCTCGGCCGTGCCCAGTTGCAGGCCGCGTTCCAGCAGCAGCTTGCCCACGTGCTCCTCCAGCGATTCCTCGTCGTAGCCGTACACGAATTTATTGGTCAACCGTTCTTCAAATCCGCCGGCCAGCGCGGCCAATTCCTCACGCAATTCGGGCGTGTTGCGGCCGCGCGCCGTCAGGCGCAGACGCACGGTGCCCAGGTTGGGCAAAAACGATAGCGAGACGTGGGCCGGCAGGGCGGCCTCCAGGTCGGCAATCCGCTCGTTCAGCCAGCTTTCCCCCTCGCCGGCCGTCATCAGGGTGCGGTGGATCAGCCGCTGGTCGTCCAGCCGCTCGGCCAGGCGGGGCAGCACCTCGTTGTCCGTCAGGTAGCGCATTTCGTAGGGCACGCCGGGCATGGAAACCACGATCCGGCCGTCGGCGGTTTCCAGCCACATGCCGGGTGCGGTGCCCACCTTATTGGTCAGAATCGTGGCGGCGGCGGGCAGAAAACACTGGGCCTTGTGCTGCTCGTTCGGCTCCCGCCCGAATTTGCGGATCAACCGTTGTAGCCGTTCCCAGGTCTCTTCGTGGAAAACCAGTTCGGTGCCGAAGTATTCGGCCAGCACCACCTTGGTAATATCATCCTTGGTCGGCCCCAGACCACCGGTCATCAGCACCACCTGTGCGTCGGTCAGCGCCCGGTCCAGGCCCGCCCGGATGCCGGCGGCGGTGTCGGCCACGCTCAGGTGCTCCACCACGTCCAGCCCGGTCTGGGTCAGCCCCTGCGCCAGGTAGGTCGCATTGGTATCGGTCACCTGGCCGATCAGAATTTCGTCGCCGACGGTCAGAATATATGCTTTCATGTAGGGGCCAATTCAGAAGAGAAAATGCTGGAACAGGAGGCTAAAGGTAATCGCCCGGTAATTGTTTTGTCATTCGGTTGTTGCAGGTATTTTTTGGGCGTGCCCCCTCCCTGCCGGTCGGCGTCGGTCCCTTCCGGGCTTCGGCATTCGCCTCGGCACTGCGTGCGCTAACGCCCCTCCAGGCACCTCACGCATCAATTAAAGGGATGGCGGGAGCCTGTGGAAAAAGCATTCTTAGAGCGTGTCTAAAATTTTAAGAACGGAGGATCAATGATTCGCTTAGCGGCTCCTTCGTGGTTAAGGTTCCGGCTAGATAAAAAATTCGCTTCGCGGCTACTTCGTGGTGCACGCATAGCGGGTTACGTAAGTCAGTTTTTACGACGCCAGGTTCTTAAATGCTTGGTTCTCGGGAAGTAAAAATTCAGACACGCTCTAAGGTTTACCCACTACAGTTTTAACGGTATGTCAACTTCCCGTCACCCCTATCCTAAGCGGCGGCTGGGGTTACCACGAAGTAGCCGCGAAGCGAACGGGACCCAGACGAATAGCCGGGCCGGGGGAGAGGTCTCCAAAAAGCGAGTGCAAAACCCTATACTGCTTCAAGCCTGATAAACTGGACAGCCTACATCGTGTTTGCCAACAGGAGTAGCTATTGTCGGCGGCATCTATTCCCCGCGTCCCTTATTAATTCGTTTACGTATCCGAGCGGCTACCACCCTGTTGATACGGTAAAACACGTATTCCCCCGCCGCAAATCCGATAAATGGAAGGAATAATAGAATCATCCACCAGTATATTCCAGACATATAACTGGACACAAACCCTTGTTTCAAATAGGTTGACAGGCCACTGAAACTACTACCCGTTATTCGGTCCAGACCGCCCGGTTCGGCCAACTTAGCTACGTTAGCTACATCGTCTTCGTAGCCGAGGGTGCTAAGTACGAGGCCGATTATTCTTCGGTTGATATACTGGTACAAGTCACCTGCCATCCGGTTATCTTCGAGACCGGCTTTTTCAAGAATGATATCACCGAGCGCGTCTTCTGAGACGGAGGCCCGAGTCCCTAATTCAGCCGCAATAGTTTGTACTTCGGGCAAGTAATCGAGCGCGTAGCTTTGAAGAGCGGTGGAAGAATCATCAATCCACCCGTTCGTTGTATTCTGGATGCTGTAGATGGAAGCGAACGTACCGAAAAGAATAGCGGCGAGCAAAGGGATATAGATATAGTGAAGCTTCGCCGCAATGTTCCACACCTTGTTCGGGCGGCGAAAGCCCCCGCGCCGGTGCCCGAGGTAGACCAACCCGGCCCCGAGAAAGAAGCCGAGCAGGCTAAATAAAAAACCTTTAGTAAAAAAATTCCAGGCAAGTGATCCGACAATACCGAGAATCTCACTAATGAGCCAGTTGGCAGTTTCCATAATGCGGAGATTTAATGACAGCCGCAAACTTAAAACTTTATCGGTAAACATCATTGTTCTACAACTATAATATTGCTTGTTTTCGTCCCGGCCTGTTAAGAGCGTGTCTAAAATTTTAAGAACGGAGGATCAATGATTCGCTTCGCGGCTCCTTCGTGGTTAAGGTTCCGGCTAGATAAAAACTTCGCTTCGCGGCTACTTCGTGGTGCGCGCATAGCGGGTTACGTAAGTCAGTTTTTACGACGCCAGGTTCTTAAATGCTTGGTTCTCGGGAAGTAAAAATTCAGACACGCTCTTAAGCACAAGGATCGCGGTCCCCGGATCGCGGAAACCGCCCAAATTATTCGATCCCCGGATCGCGCAAGCAGGGATGGCCGAGCGGAACAATTTACGCCTCCGCGTGATCGGGTTCGCGTTGCGCCCGCGTGAGGGGCCTGGAAGGTGGAAGGCGATAGCCGACAGCCCGCAGGGCCAAGCCGACAGGCGCGCCTGGAAGGGCCCGACGCCGGTGTTAACCGGCGGCACGCCCAAAACCCGATTTGCATAACTCTAGTAGGCATTAGTTTATCCTGCCGCTGACTTCTTATTATTCTTTAAATACGCAACAGTTTAGTTCCGAGGGGCTTGCCGACAATGACGCGCTCTAAAGCAGGGGATGCGCGGGGTCTTGCTAAACGATGGACGAAGCCGCCGCCGCCTTCACTCATTAAATCCGTACCTTCGCGGGTCGCTTACCGCAACCACATGAGTACCCTGTCTTTTCTTCGCGCCGGAATTAAGAGCATCCGCACTACCGGCACCATTACGCGCTCCTCCCCGGCCCTCTGTCGGGCGGCCATTGAAGCCATTGATTTCGGGCGGGCGCGGACCATCGTGGAACTCGGTGCCGGCGACGGCGTTATCACCAAGTACATCCTGGAACGGCTGCACCCCGACGGTAAAGTCATCGCTTTCGAGGTCGATCACGACCTGTGCGAGGACATGCGCCGCATCGGCGATCCGCGCCTGATCGTGGCCGAAGACTCGGCCGAACATCAGGAGCGTTACCTGGCAGAAATCGGACAACAACAGGCCGATTACATTGTTTCCGCGGTACCCTACGCGGCTCTGCCGCCCGAATTGGGCAAACGGATCGTGGCCGAAAGCGCGCGCCTGTTGCGCCCCGGCGGGGTGTACAGTCAGGTACACTACAGCCTGAAAACCAAATCTTTTTATGCCGATGCCTTCGGCAACGTCGCGGTGCGATTCGTTCCCTGGAACCTGCCCCCCGCCTTCGTTCTCACCAGCCACAAGCACTGAAACTCGCTCCCTTGAAATTTACTGAATTCGATTTAACCTACGAAGTACTGGATAGCCTGGAGGCGATGGGCTTTGAGACCGCTACCCCCATCCAGGAGCAGGCGATTCCGCCCCTGCTCGAAGGACGCGACCTACTGGGCGTGGCCCAGACCGGCACCGGTAAAACGGCGGCCTTTTTGCTGCCCATCCTCGACCGCCTCTCCCGTGAGCCGGTAAATAACGTGGACACCATCATCTTGCTACCGACGCGCGAACTGGCCATCCAGGTAGACCGCCAGTTGGAGGGTTTCAGCTACTTCATCCCCGAGGCCAGCTCGATCGCCATTTACGGCGGCCGCGACGGGCACAGCATGGAGATCGAGCGCCGTGCCCTCAAGCGGGGGGCACCCATCGTGGTGGCCACGCCCGGCCGCTTCATCGCCCACCTCGATCTGGATTATACCGACCTCTCCAAGGTGCGCCACCTTATCCTGGACGAGGCCGACCGGATGCTGGACATGGGTTTCATCCACGACATTATGAAGATCATCAATATGCTGCCCGCCAAGCGGCAATCGTTGCTCTTCTCGGCCACCATGCCCGACAAGATTCGCAAGTTCAGTAAGGAAATCCTCAACAACCCCGTCGAGGTAACCATCGCGGTTTCCAAGCCGGCCGAGAATGTCTCGCAGCACGTTTACGAGGTGGAAGAGTGGGCCAAAGTGGGTCTGGTTCTGGACATCCTGGAGGAGAAAAAGGACCTGGAGCGAACGCTGATTTTCGCCGGCACCAAGAAAGCGGTGCGTGAAACCGCCCGTGCCCTCCAGCGGCGCGGCGTCAAGGTAGCGGCCGTTAGCTCGGACCTGGAACAGCGCGACCGCGAGGATCGCCTGGCCGAGTTCCGCAGTGGCGAGCTACCCGTGGTAGTAGCTACCGATGTACTGGCGCGCGGCATCCACATCGACGGTATCGACCTGGTCATCAACTACGACGTACCCGGCGACGCCGAGGATTACGTGCACCGCATCGGCCGTACGGCGCGCGCGGCGGCCTCGGGTCAGGCCATCACCTTCATCAGCCGCAAGGACCGGGCACGCTTCAAGCGCATTGAGGAACTGATCGAAGCCACCGTCCCCCGCCTGGAACAGGCCGATGATCTGAAGGGCGGCGGCTCCGGCGGCGGTGGTCGCGGCGGCTCGGGCGGCGGCGTTAGTCGCGGCCGCGGCGGATCAGGTGGCGGCGGGCGTGGTCGCGGCGGCTCGGGTGGCGGGGGTGGACGCGGACGTGGCGGTTCGGGCGGTGGACGTGGTCGCGGAGGCTCCGGCGGCGGCGGAGGTCGCGGGCGCGGTGGTTCCGGCGGTAACGCGGAGAATCGCGGTGGGGAGAATACTACGACTAGCGGCGGCGAAAATCGCGGCGGTGGAGAGAACCGCAACAATGGTGGCGGTGAAAATCGCGGCGGCGGCGGCGAAAATCGCTCCAGTGACCAAAATCGCGGCGGCGGCGGTGGGCGCGGCCGGGGGCACGGGCGCGGTAATTCCAACCGTTCCGGTGGCGGCGGTAACGGCAATTCCGGCGGCGGTGGTGATTCCGGCAATGACGATCGCGGCGGCTCGGGCGGCGCGGACAGCTGAAGATTTCAGCGGCCCCGGAAATACACGGTGTCGCCTCCCCTTCCCTTAACATGACCGCTATTTTACCGGGTTCGGGCGTGCCCCCGCCGAATGGCGGGGTCGGTCCCTTCCAGGCTCGCTGTTCGCTCGGTCCCTCCGCTACGCTACGGGTCTCCGGCTAACCGCCGGCCCTTCCAGGCACCTCACTCATCAGACAACGATCCAACCCAACCGATCTACCGTGCAACTCAATCTTTCCCTCCTAGACTATACCGACCGGTTGCGGATCAAAACCGATACGGGGGCAAAAGATATATTTTTTGGGCGGGTGCGCAAGCGGTGGTTAGTGCTGCAACCCAAAGAATGGGTGCGGCAGCTGCTGATCCATCACCTGATCGCAACAGCCAGCTATCCCGCTGCCACACTGACGGTCGAACGGAGCCTGAAACTACCCGGCGGCTTACCCCGCCGATTCGATCTACTAGTACATGACCGGCAGGGAAAACCCTGGCGGGTGGTGGAATGCAAGGCCCCGGAAGGGCGTTGTTGCATATTACGACGCTTTATTCTGGCACCTGAGCACTGCCTTGAACCCACCTGAGCGTCTATGAAAGTGGGCCGATCATGTCACATCTTTGATTTTGGAAGAACAAAATCATACCGATCAGCCCATGTTAAAGATACAACAAGATCAGCGGACGAACGATCAAACCAAGGAACAGTATCGCATCACCAATTGGTCAGCCTATAACCTTGGCCTTGAGAATCAAGGAAATGTTACCCTCTATTTTGATGAAGATGCGATTACTGATTGGTACAGCGAAGGGGCGCAAAACAATTTGTCGCAGAGAGAAATCTGCATATGATACAGAAGTGAGCGTTACCGCCCTATTCGCCCAACTTAAAACATGTGGGACCGATTTTTCAGGAATTTGGTGCGACAATCTGGTTTGCGCCCCCGTCACCCCTCTCCTTTGGAGCCGGGCCGGGGGAGAGGTCTCCAAGAAGCGAGTGCAAAACCTATACTGGCTCAAGCCTGATAAACTGGACAGCCTAGGATCCAGTCCTTTTATTTTTAAATAATTCGATACTCCGACGTACGGTCTTTTCCTCTTCTTTCAAAGTACCCATTTTTCGTTCCATGCTTTAAATCTCTTGTTGCAGTTGCGGTCGATATATCCTTGAAGACCGCCATATAGTCCTTTCTAGTAAAGGAATCTTTCCCACTGAACTCGATAAAGTGTTCTATTCTTTCGGTGTTGGTCAGGCTTCGTCGTTGGGAATCTATCAGGTCTTCTAAACTTAGATAGATTCTCGCTAACATATATTCGACAAAAGCTGTGGATATCCCCTCTTTGTCGGATTTGGCTAAGGCATCATAGTATTCCTGTTGGCTGTCTTTTATTTGTCCTTCAATTGGTAGAAATTCAAAAACCGGGTTGTATTTCATCAGCAACAGCGTTTGCCAAAGTCTTCCCATTCTTCCGTTACCATCCATGAAGGGGTGAATGAATTCCATCTCATAGTGGAATACACAGCTTTTTATTATCAGCGTGTCATTCTGATTTTTTAAATAGCTAAACAGGTTTTTCATTAAGTTGTCTACGTTCCACGCTGGTGGCGCCATATGTGCAACCGCACTTCCTTTAAATATTCCTACTGACTTAGTCCTAAATTTGCCGGCACCTTCGATCAAACCTTTCATCAGCATTTGATGTGCTTGTAAGTAGGAATCCTCCTCAAATGGATCGAACTCTCGTAGTCGGTCATAGATTGCAATAGCATTCTTGACCTCTATTATATCCTTTGGAGATCCTGCTATTCGTTTCTTATCGATCATATCTGACACCTGATCAAGAGACAAAGTGTTCCCTTCGATGGCTAGTGAAGAATAGATCGTTCTTATCTTGTTGTCTCTTCTAAGTTTTGTAGTTGGCTTTTGCAAGTAGTTTGAGTCAATGATCCCAATCAACCGGCCGATCTCCGTACTTAGTTCTATGATTTTGCTAGTGCCTTCGTAGTATTTCTGGAGCATGATGCCATCATTTGATAGCATCAAAGATACGAATCTCTCTGGATAGGCTGTATTCTGTACCAGGTGATGTCTTTTGGATTGGACTTAGCGGCAGCGCCAACGCAGCCCGCACCGTCACCCTCGTCGTTGATTTAGCCCGCCAGTCGTTGGCCGTCGTCCTGAGGCGGTTCTTCCAGTGGAACCCTAAACGTATCGTCACTAAATCGGCCTTCTGCCAGTGCCGACAAGCGATCAAGCCTGAATTTTTCCGCGATCTTTTTTATCATCCCGCTACTTTATTCTACCGCTGCTTCCCCAACTACAAACGCTGGAAGGGCCTAAACCCAGACCGGCGTAGAACAAGATCTCTGGTCCAGCTTCGCCTTTTATAACCAACAAAGCGCGCTGGTCACCGCCAGTGAAGAAGCCGTTAAAGAAGCGACCGAACACCGAAAATATGAATACCGGATCAACCGTAACGTGACGGGCGGGATGATCCAACACTTTTTATATACCATATATCTGGGTGGACCCAATGACTGGCGAGGCAAAAACCCTGGTGCTCCTTAAATTGATGTCCCGCTATACCGAACCGTATCGCCCCGACCGAAGCCGAGCGCGGGAGCGAAAAATCATGCGGATGAATAATCGGCATATCCACGAAAAACACTATAGAAAAGCGATGTAAACACCCGCAAGGCTACCGTCCTAATAGCACTTTGAAAACAAGGGCACGGGGGAGGTAGGTTCACTTGGCAACTGAAAAAATGTGGCAACCCATCAGTACCTGAAAACGGTGTTTACGGGGGTGGAGGCTATCGGAAGAACCGCCTTAACTTAATGGTGTTGGCGCATTGTTCACGACCATTAAGCTAAGCAAAACCGGAATAATCCCCCCCGCATGCGTTAATACGGTATGAAGCCCATCATCCGTTACTTCTCAAATATACGACGCTTCCTCCAACTCAACGGTCCGAGGCGCGAAACCTACCTCTATCATCCTGCAACGACTTTTATCCGCAAAAGTCCACTCACCTTCGCCCGCACCGTCACCCTCATCGTTGATTTAGCCCGCCAGTCGATGGCCGTCGTCCTGGGGCGGTTCTTCCAGTGGAACCCTAAACGTATCGTCACTAAATCGGCCTTCTGCCAGCGCCGACAAGCGATCAAGCCTGAATTTTTCCGCGATCTTTTTTATCATACCGCTACTTTATTCTACCGCTGCTTCCCCAACTACAAACGCTGGAAGGGCCTATACTCAGGCCCGGCGTAGAACAAGATCTCTGGTCCAGCTTCGCCTTTTATAACCAACAAAGCGCGCTGGTCACCGCCAGTGAGGAAGACGTTAAAAAAGCGACCGGACACCGAAAATATGAATACCGGATCAACCGTAACGTGACGGGCGGGATGATCCAACACTTTTTATATACCATATAGCTGGGTGGACCCAATGACTGGCGAGCCAAAACCCTGGTGCTCCTCAAATTGATGTCCCGCTATACCGAACCGTATCGCCCCGACCGAAGCCGAGCGCGGGAGCGAAAAATCATGCGGATGAATAATCGGCATATCCACGAAAAAAACCATAGAAAAGCGATGTAAACACCCGCAAGGCTACCGCCACAATAGCACTTTGAAAAAAAGGGCACGGGGGAGGTATGTTCACTGGGCAACTGAAAAAATGTGGCAACCCATCAGTACCTGAAAACGGTGTTTACGGGGGTGGAGGCTATCGGAAGAACCGCCTTAACTTAATGGTGTTGCTGCATTGTTCACGACCATTAAGCTAAGCAAAACCGGAATAATCCCCCCCGCATGCGTTAATACGGTATGAAGCCCATCATCCGTTACTTCTCAAATATACGACGCTTCCTCCAACTCAACGGTCCGAGGCGCGAAACCTACCTCTATCATCCTGCAACGACTTTTATCCGCAAAAGTCCACTAACCTTCGCCCGCACCGTCACCCTCGTCGTCGATTTAGCCCGCCAGTCGTTGGCCGTCGTCCTGGGGCGGTTCTTCCAGTGGAACCCTAAACGTATCGTCACCAAATCGGCCTTCTGCCAGCGCCGACAAGCGATCAAGCCTGAATTTTTCCGCGATCTTTTTTATCATACCGCTACTTTATTCTACCGCTGCTTCCCCAACTACAAACGCTGGAAGGGCAAACGACTATTAGCCGTTGATGGAACCGGACAAGCCTTACCTAAATACGACTGGATCGGTGAGGAATTTGGCTTCCACCTTAACCAACACACCGGGCGGCCCTCGGCTCGTTTACTCATCACTCATGACGTTCTCAACAACATCATTAACGATGTCAATTTGCATAACCAGAATACCGCTGAAATAGTTAAAGCCTACCAGAACGTACCCCACGCCGCTAAAGATGCCATTTACATATACGACCGGCATTACGCCAGCTTTGCGCTAGCCTACCTACACGACCGGCATGGGTCGGACTACGTGATCAGAATGAAAACCCAGGGAGGGTCCACCATCGTCAAAGACTTCCTGCAAAGCAATGAACCACAGACAATTAGGCGGATAAAGCTGCGTACCGGTCGCGCCTTTTACAAACTCCGGGAACTGGGGCTACAACCGGAGCGCGACGCCGAGTTCAAGGTCCGCCTGGTGCGCGTCGAGCTTGATGACGGTGACGTGGAAATACTGATGAGTTCGCTGACCGATACAAGACGATACCCGGTAAATAAATTTAAATGGCTGTACGGGAAACGTTGGGGTGTAGAGACCGCCATCTTCGTCCTGAAATCTTTTCTACAGCTAGCCTTGGTATCGGCCTATACGCAGCCCGGCGTAGAACAAGATCTCTGGTCCAGCTTCGCCTTTTATAACCAACAAAGCGCGCTGGTAACCGCCAGTGAGGAAGACGTTAAAAAAGCGACCGAACACCGAAAATATGAATACCGGATCAACCGTAACGTGACGGGCGGAATGATCCAACACTTTTTATATACCATATATCTGGGTGGACCCAATGACTGGCGAGCCAAAACCCTGGTGCTTCTCAAACTGATGTCCCGCTATATCGAACCGTATCGACCCGACCGAAGCCGAGCGCGGGAGCGAAAAATCATGCGGATGAATAATCGGCATATCCACGAAAAAAACTATAGAAAAGCGATGTAAACACCCGCAAGGCTACCGTCCTAATAGCACTTTGAAAATAAGGGCACGGAGGAGGTATGTTCACTGGGCAACTGAAAAAATGTGGCAACCCATCAGTACCTGAAAACGGTGTTTACGGGGGTGGAGGCTATCGGAAGAACCGCCTTAACTTAATGGTGTTGCTGCATTGTTAGCTGTGGTTTTCATTTTTCATTTCATGTTTTACGACATCAATTAAATAGTTCAGTACAACCATTTGTCCACTTTCTCCTTCATTCATATCTAAACTGTCATAATCGAAATTATCATATTCTGGATTTAATTTCATTTCTGATTCAACAATCCACCATTGTTCAATTTTTGTAAGAAGTCTTTTTATTGACTCAAATAAAAAAAGGTTTATTTCATGGTCGCTATCAATGATTAATCTAGGAATTTCATGACCGATTTTATTTCGGTGCAATCTTATCTTTTGCAATTCTTCTACTTCATCTTCTGTTATTGCATTTGCCTCTTTAAGCCATAAGCACGAGGAATAATAAACGTTTTTATTATTGTTCAATTGGGGAATTTTTCGATTTAATATTTGGTCTCTATAATCTTGACAATTTAAATATTCAAAATTTTCGTCCATTTCTTGACCAATGCATAAAAAATCTTTGATTCGTTGTTCTATAGCATATTTTAAAAGTTCGAATGCAGTCAAATATAAAGAGCTTCGAATTAAATTCCTCTTTATTATTTCAGGATTGAAAAGTTTTTCAAAATTTTTTCTTGAATTTTTCATCTTTATTGGACATATTTCTATTTTTAATCACAGATAACGTTAAGCCATCCACCCGCCCACCCGACGCAGGAGGGACCACGCATCTGCCTGCCGGTTGAACGAAGCCGTGTCGCGCCCGCACTGCTATGGGGATTACATTTTCTCACCCCGCACCACTTGAGGTCTATCCGGGTCATTTCTCGCCCCAAGATAAGCCATTCAAGTGTAACGGTACAAGTTTAGCGACTCATTTTTATTCGTTTCAGCGGTAAAGGCAGTTCTCTCCACCCTTCGTGGCATTACGAAGCGGCGGATGTAAGGGGTAAATGTAGGGAAGTGTGCGAAAGAGACCGAGCGGATAACGGTAGGGAGCGACGGGGCTTCAACCATTCGATCACCGACGCAGACTCGACCAGGCTCGGCGAAACAGCTCTCCATACAAACGCTTCTCACTACGACGCATCAGGTCATGGAGTGCCGGTGGAATAGTGAATAACAACTGGTGTAAGCGTACGAGCAAGTACATATTGCAATATAGAAAAGAATTACAGGTTACTTATATTCCAAAACAAAACTGATCAAATGTAGCGTATCGAAGCATTCTCAACTTTTTGTTGTCTAATATTTGAATATTTACCCTTACCTGTATAATTATTGAATTGCACAATACGTAGTTGCTCGGACGCTTACCAACTGGTAGTGAGGAACCGGGAGAAGTTCTTCAATGTCGTTTCAGATAAAGACGTTAAAAAAGCGACCGGACACCGAAAATATGAATACCGGATCAACCGTAACGTGACGGGCGGGATGATCCAACACTTTTTATATACCATATATCTGGGTGGACCCAATGACTGGCGAGCCAAAACCCTGGTGCTCCTCAAATTGATGTCCCGCTATACCGAACCGTATCGCCCCGACCGAAGCCGAGCGCGGGAGTGAAAAATCATGCAGATGAATAATCGGCATATCCACGAAAAAAACTATAGAAAAGCGATGTAAACACCCGCAAGGCTACCGCCACAATAACACTTTGAAAACAAGGGCACGGGGGAGGTAGGTTCACTTGGCAACTGAAAAAATGTGGCAACTCATCAGTACCTAAAAACGGTGTTTACGGGGGTGGAGGCTATCGGAAGAACCGCCTTAACTTAATGGTGTTGGCGTATTGTTCTGCGTATTTTTTTTGCCTGAATTATATTTATAAATAGTACTGATCAAAGATAATCATTATCTAAGTAAGACAGATTTTAGAGATAACTCCAATTGCCTTAGTTAAGTGGTTTTCAAATTCTCTTGTACAGTCGTCTGTTCCTGTTTTAGCATGAATCAATTCATGAATCAGAGTTCCGGCATATTTAGAAATATCCTTTAGTTGTCTTCTATGAATGACTATAGATTTCGTCGACTCATCCCAACAGCCTTGCGTAACAGAACTAGAAGAAAAGTCTTTCCTCATAGATTTTGAAATTCTAATATGCTTTACTTTTTTCGGTCTTGATCCGTAAAGATCTATAATTCTATCTGTTAATTTAAAAACCTCTTTTTCATCGTCTTTTAAATCTTTTTCATCGATAAAATTAAAATCAAAGCTATCATTATAGCTGCTTATATATTCATCTATATTAATAATAGGATTGCCATCTTTGTCGGTTTTATCTTTCAATTTGCTAGCTAAGTTTTCCGGAACATAGATAATCTCATATCCATTGCTAGTAGCATCATCGATCATATCTCTATAAAGATAAGCATCCATACTCGTTACAAATAGATATTTTCCGTTCTGATTTAAAACACTAACTGCATGTTGTTGAATGTCTATCCATTGTAATTCATCTTTAGCATCACCATAATTCAATCGATTCAAATTTTGCCCTAAATAATTTGCCACATTTTTAGATTTGGACGATAAAATAATATTCTTAACTGTGGTCGTATATGCAGATCTTCCCACATTAGTCCTTTCTCTATTTAAAGCTTTCTTTATTGAAGCATTTGTCCTTGTTATATTGTAGCTAAACATAAAGTTATCCTCCTCAGCTACTTTTACACCGTTTATAAAAATACCCCCTGGGCCTTTCTTCCTTTCTATGATTTGGCCTCGTGTAGTTGAATCTAAAATTACTTCATTAGAAAAAACCAAAAACAATTTTTTAGCAGACTCAATGTCTTCGTCACTAATATTACGAAGTATAAATTCTGTTCCCTCAAAGTCATTTTCTGCATTTTCATCGTCTATCAAAGCATGAAGCGTAGATATATCTTCAAAACCTCTCTTTGTAGTTAATTCAGTCGTAATTTTACCAAATTTAGATTTGATCGTAACTTCAACTCCATTTCTATATAAAGTTGCTAAAGCATCTTTTAGTCCAATACCAAATTTCCCAATGACCTTAGTGCTTCTAAGCTTTTCATCGTTTTCATTTTGAGTAAGATGATTGTACTTGATACCTCTTCCATAATCCCTGACAATCCAGACATTATCTTTTTTGAAGAGTTCTATTTCTTTAGATTTCGATAAAACTTGCTCGTCAATAGCATTAGCAATGATTTCTCTTACAGCGTGAAAATTCTCCCAGTTTTCTAGGATCTTCTCAATATTTAGATCAAATTTTTTCATGATAATTAGTTTACAGGATATTTTGGAACGCGCGCACAAGACTTTAAATATAGTCAACTACAATTCGCGTCTTTTGGTTGCACAGAACTCAAAGGAACGTCAGCTCACCCAAGTGCGCTGACGTTTCAGTTGAACGAAGCCCGGTTTCCGAGCCCCGCCACCAACTAATGGGAAAGGCAAAAAGTGGTTGTCCGCTTAGCGAGCCGATCCGTGGCTCAAGGTAAGGGTTTCGGATCGTTTCGGCCGGCTTTGGGGGCGGTATTATGGCCCCTGGTTTCCGTTGGCGGGTAAATGCGGTGGATGATCCCACGCAGAGACCTGCCGGCTGATGCGTCAGCCGCCCGTTTTAAGCCACCTTAGTACACTGGTAAGCGTCCGAGCAACTACAGGTCTTGCTTTTCCTTCCACTGGGCGGGCAGCAGCTCATCGAGTCGGTTAACGGAGTGAGAGCCGATGCGGCCCAGCACGTCGCGCAGCCACTCCCAGGGGTTGACGTCGTTGGCTTTGCAGGATCCGAAGAAGGCATACATCATCGCGGCCCGCCGGGCGGCGGGGTGGGAGCCGGCGAACAAGTAATTCTTGCGCCCCAGCGCGAGCGGGCGGATGGTGTTTTCGATCAGGTTGTTGTCGATCTCCACGCGGCCGTCGGTCAGGTAGACCCGCAGGCGGGGCAGATGGTTTTTGGCATACAGCAGGGCCTTGCCGATTGCTCCCTTGGTCAGGTTATTGGCCTGTTCATAATTGACCCAGTCCAGCAGTGCCTCATAGGCGGGGCGGGAGAGGCGTTGGCGCAGGGCCGCGCGCTGCTCGGCGTTTCGGTCGCGCCGGCGCAAGTGCGCCTCGACGCGGTAGAGGTAAGCGATGGCACTCAGCGCCATTTGAGCAACCCGCCGGTGGTTGTCTTGCGCCTCGAAGAACTTGCGCCGGATGTGGGCCAGGCAGCTGATGAGTTCGACGTCGTGCTTTTCGGCATGGCTTTTATAGCAGCCGTAACCGTCGCTCTGTAGCAGACCGGTGAAGTCACGAAGCGTTTCGTGCAATACGTTGGCTCCGCGTCCTTTACGGTACACGAACAGCACGTTCCTGGTTGCGGGATTGCGGAACACCCACATCCAGCCCAGATGGGTATTCTTCTTTTTGACTCGGTCGAGCACCTTGATTTTCGACTCATCCCCCTGCAGGTAGTCCGTTTCCAGGACGTTTCGCCACAGGGCTTCGTAGAGCGGCTCCAATAGCTTGCAAGAAGCGATGAACCAGTCGTTGACGGTTGATTTATGGATCACCAGCCCGTCGGTTCGCTTGAACCGCTCGATTTGGCGGTAAAAAGGTAGGTGGTCGATGTACTTGGATACGATCAGGTAAGCCAACAAGCCTACTCCGGGGATGCCTTTGGGAATGGGCCGTTCGGGAAGCTCCGCGATCAAAACGGCCGCTTGCTCGGCTTCACCGGTGGCTTCTTCTACTTCTTCCGCGGCGGGGCGAGCATATTTGGGGCGGATGTAACGGCGGATGAACAACCGACCGGGCACGAACTCCAACTCATCGGTAACCTCCTCGCCGATCTTGACCAGGTCTTCGATCCGCTCCCCTTCCTCCAGGGTGGGTTCGAGGATGATTTCCTCGACGGGCAGGTGGTCCGGCAGTTTGGTCCGTCCGGGGTGGGGCTTTTTTTTCTTGCGCCGGTAGGTAACCGTTTCGGTTTCCTCCACGGCCGGTTCGGGAGCGGCCCCTTCGCCGAAGCCCAGATCGAGCTGTTCGGGCACCGGGGCGGGGCGGAAGCGTTCCTTGGTCGCGCCGAAGATCAACCGCTTGAGCTGTTCGAGCTGGTGGGTGAGGGAGGCGATTTGGGCGTCTTTTTTCGCTAAAATCGCGTCGTATTCAGTCTTGGAAACGGTCAGTTCCATATGCCACAAAAATAAACCAAAATTCCGATTTCAGGCGGCTTTTCGGTATCTTTTTCGTCTAACCACCGATTTAATTTCGATACCCTCCAATAATAATTGAATATCCGTCCAGGACAGTTCCAACGCGTCGTTTTCGCTGCCGGGCAACTCGAAAGTCCCCCGCTCCAGCACCTTGTACCAGACCACGAAGCCGTCGCGGTCCCAGACCAATAGTTTGATCCGGTCGCGCCGCTTGTTTAGGAATACGAACACGTCGCCGCTGAGCAGGTCATGCGCGACGTGGTCGCGCACCAGCCCGCTCAGGCCGTTGAACCCTTTACGCATGTCGGTCACGCCCCGGTAGACGAAATAGCGCTGTCGGCTGGAAAAACTAAGCATGGGCGCGGTCGATTTCAAGGATGAGCGTGGCGAGTTCGTACATGCGGAGTCCGGAGAGTTCCAGGCGCAGACCGCTTGGCAAACTCAAGTATCGCGGCGGCACGGGTTCGGCCGGAGTGATTGGCTTAATTTCGTAAAACCCCTCGTCGCTCGCGGCGTGCGAGCCGTATTTGCGTTTCCAGGAATGGAAGGTCGCTAGTTTAAGGTCGTGGTCGGCGCAGAATGCGACGATGGTTTGTCCGCTGAGCGGCTGCTCGCGCAGGAATCGCCGAATGGCGTCAGGCGTGTGGCGCATGAGGATTGGCTTTGTTTACCGCAAAGCTCGGGGGCCGAGGTGGACTACGCAATACGTGGTTGGACGGACGCTTACACTGTTGTAGCATACGCTGGTGCAACCACAGCTGTCACAAGCACAAACATGACCTCCCAATGCTGCCGTGCGACATTTTATGATGGACCCCATTACCTTGGCTTGCCGCGCGCTGATTTGATGCCGTTTCAGATAAGCGGGGCCGTGCAAATAAAAACGTCGGCTAGTTCCGGCTTACCCATCAAAGGGCAAGTCTTTGGCGTGGAGAATTTGATAATGTGTTGGTTATTAGTGAACTATAAAATAACCAAAAATATGTTACCATCCAAATAGCGTCGCCGGGCTAATTTTAAATGGATAGGCTACCTGCCGTAGGCGGTTTAGTTCAACGGGAGCGCCAACGCAGTGCGACGATAGGAGCATTGACGGTGGCGCATTGTTTGGGCGAATAAATTTCAGTATTTATAGAAATTTTCTCGGTAGACTTCAGTTAAGTCTCTTACTACATTTTCGGAAAGTTCAGTCTTAAAATTCACAGCTCCTACGGATAAATTCAATATATATCTTACTATTCTTTTCTTTTCATTTAAATCATCTAGATCATTTTTTGAAAGAAATTCCAAATATGTAGCATTCATAATTTCCCACGATTGAATCTCTCTTTCAGGTTGAACATCCAACTCATAGTTGTGTATACTATCTATCAAAGTAGTTTCAAAACATTGACCAATTCCGAAATATATTATTTTTGCTCTAACGATCTGATTTTTAGATAGCTTTGATTGCCTTTTTAGTTGTGGCTTAACACTGTCAAGTGTAGTGAGTTCCAACTCAGATTCTTCAATCATCTTTCTGAATAGAAGATACCTTTTGATGTTTTCTAAAATATCAGGTCTTACCACCTTTAATACTTTCAATCCAATTTCTTTGATCGTATGATTTGAGGTATTTAAAGCAACGATATTAGATAAAAATAGTGAGTAGCCTTTTACAATATCAATAGTTACACCATGCCAAATAGGTAGTAGGAGTTTGTGATCACCTTTGATCCTCATCACTAATGATTTATACTCATACGATGGCCATTTCTTTTTTAAAAAGTTTTCGGATATAACTATTATACCGTACCGGGCATTTTGCAACCCATTGTCAATTTTATCTATAAGGCTATCTCCAATTTCCAGTACAAATTCGTCATACCATACTTTAAGCCCTAGTTCTGTTAGTGCTTTGGCTAAGTCTCTGACTATCTCTTCCTTATCTTCAGAAGCATGGGAGATATAAACATCTTTCATCGATTTATATATCTTATGAAAATTACAATTAAGACAATTTCGTTAAGTCTTCAACTCCTGCAATATCAGCTAAGAGCTTAGTAAACTTTGCTAATTCAAATTGAAGAATTTTAAGTTCCTTACGAAAATCAAAATTAAGACCAGTCGAATTGTCTAACTCATCCTGAATTAGTTGCCGGTGCCATTTGGCTGTAAATGGACGGATTGCACTCTATTAAGAACATCAATTTTTGTAAATTCTACACAATCTGGTCCAGAATCCTTTAATATACTTCTAACTATAGGAAATATAGCATATACATATTTAGTGCAGACTTTTCAGAACCATCTGAATCTGAAAGTGGCTGAGTAGTAATTCTTGTTAAGAGTTCAATATAAAGTTGCCACGCAGCATTTCTGTCTGCATCTGTAAATTTTAATTCTGTTTCTATAAAATATGCATTAATCTTTACAGATTCTATATTCCACTTACTAAACCATTCTTGTATAGTCATAACTTTCATCGCTTTGTATTGCTATAGTTAAAGTAACGTATTATCTGGATATTCTAATGCATTTAGGAGTAATTTTATTTTTTCAGAAAACTTTTTATCGTCATCCATAGTTCCAATGAAGTCTAACATTTTAACATTTTTGATAGCACTAAACTCTGGCAGCATACTCGATTTAGCCTCGCTATCAATAATTATGGGGATATAATAATTGTCCTTAGCTTTATTTAGGCGGTTTATTTCATATTGCTTTCCTAAAACGTATTCAAGTCTCTTCATAAACATACTCGCTTTCCCAGTAATTTGAAGAACATACAAAAATTGCTTTATCATAGCTTTGAAAAGCTGTCGTAATTGCTCGTCTGATATTTTCACCACCACTAATATTTGTCATATCTCTCCATGTAGTGACATTATGTAACTTTAAATGCTTCTCCAACTTGTCAACAAATTTACTATCAAATGTTGAATAGGAAATGAATACAGGATACCTAGCAATCTTAGATTCATCAAAAATTCCCAATTCTAATGACTCATCATATATCTTCCATAACTCGAATACATATTTTTTCCACGTTTCTCTAAAGTCCAAATCTTTTGAGTTTGGGGGGAAGATTTTGACTTAAATTCCATTCAAATATTTTTCTCTTCCATGCCTTCAATTCCTCAATTAAATCTAAACTATTGGATAGTACAGACAGTCGAAGTATAGAATCAATAGGAAATTCTAAATTTTCTCTCTAAATAGTTCCAATGTTTGATCTTATTTTTATGCTTAGTTCGTTAAACCTTGCAACCTTGAAAATTGTGCACATTTATTAGAATCTCTTCGAGTTTATGAACCCTTTTATCATCTATGTCTTTTAAAATTTTGAAATATCCTGACCTCGAAAGCATCTTTTCGTTGGAATTTTGAAATATTGAATGTCTTTGATAATTTTTGTTCTTGCTTTTTTTCTATTGTTTATGGACGACTATTGCATTTTTTTTAAAGATTGTACTATTTTTTTGATCACAAATTGATTTCATAGGTCGATTGACATAAAACTTTGAAATAGCGTTATCTTTCATATCAAATGCATCCTGTAACAGAATTTCGTTGTTGAGATGCCAATCTTTATACTCCTTCCTTCGATCATTAAGTAGTTGATAATTAAGTTCTCCGATAGATAGTAGTTTATTTTTAAGTTCTTCACCGTAACCAATATGATTCCTTAATCTTATTTCAAGATATCTTCTAGTAGTTACAAGTTTGAGCAAGTCAATTGCTCCTTCTGGGAAATTCATATCGCATTTAATTTATTTGACCTGCAAGATAGTACAAGGACGCCACTTAAGATATTATTTACAATTTTTAGTGTTATGAGCCTATCTATTTCGCCCAACTACTCAATACCCACATTGCGCAAACCCCACCAATAGCACCCCACCGCCCAAACATACGTCAACCCCACCAAATATCCAAGCAAACACGCAACCCGACCCGCAAAACTTGCACCTATCACCCTGCTTCAAGCTCCAAAAGCGCAACTGAGCAGCCCAAACATACGTCAACCCCACCAAATATCCAAGCAAACACGCAACCTGCCCCGCAAAACTTGCGCCTATCCCCCTACTTCAGGCTCCGAAAGCGCAACTGGGGAACCCAAAAATACGTCAACCCCACCAAATATCCAAGCAAACACGCGACCCGTACCGTAAACTTGCGCGTATTACGCACCTGCAACCTCCTTAAGCGAAACCGGACAACCTGGAATTGCATCAATCCCTCTGAAAGGCGTACCCTGCGCAACCACATTGCGCACAGGCACTGAAGCAAGAATGATACCCGCAACTCAGTCATCGAAATACTAATTACCTGGGCTATCGGCGGGAGGCTAAAAGGGAAATTCGCGTGAGGTGCCTGGAGGGGCGTTAGCGCACGAAGTGCCGAGCGAACAGCGAAGCCCGCAAGGGACCGACGGCGAGGCGTTAGCCGAGGCGGCACGCCCGGAGTAGAAGGGTAGTGAGTAAAAATGGTGTTGGAGTGCAACTCTTCGACCGTTTGCCTTCGCCCCGAAAGCTCATTCAAGATCGAGAGAAGCAGCGCAGCTTATCCTTCATTCCTTCATTTTCTCCCCATCCTTCCTTAGCTTTGCGCATGGAAAACCACCAAGCATTCGCGCACAAATTTCTTTCCGAGGGCCTGACCTTCGACGACGTGCTGCTCCTGCCCGCTTATAGCGAAGTACTTCCCCGTGAAGTAGATGTCTCGACCCAACTGACAAAAAACCTGCGGCTCAACGCGCCCATCGTGTCCGCCGCGATGGATACGGTGACCGATAGCAAACTGGCCATTGCGCTGGCGCGCATGGGGGGGATCGGGATCATCCACAAAAACATGCCCATTGCCGCGCAGGCCGCACAGGTGCGTTTCGTAAAACGCTCGGAATCCGGGATGATCGTGGACCCGGTGACGCTGGAAGATTCGGCTACCGTGGGCGATGCCAAGGAACTGATGCGCCGCCACAAGATCGGCGGTATTCCGATTATCGACGCCCGGAAGCACCTGATCGGTATTCTGACCAACCGCGACCTACGCTTCGAGGACCGCACCAGTATTTCGGTGCGCGAGCTGATGACGAGCGAGAACCTGGTGACCGCCCCCGTGGGGACGACCCTGGACCAGGCGCGTTCCATCCTGCAGCGGCGCAAGATTGAAAAGCTGCCCGTGGTGGATGAGTCCGGCGTGCTGGTGGGGCTGATTACGTATAAGGACATTCTCAAGGTCCAGGATTTCCCCAATGCCTGCAAGGACGGTTACGGCCGCCTGGTGGTGGGCGGTGCCGTGGGCGTGACGGCCGACATGATGGACCGCGTGCAGGCCCTGGTGCAGGTGAGCGTGGACGTGATCACCGTGGATACGGCCCACGGCCACTCGCGCGGCGTGCTGGATGCGGTGCGCAAGATCAAGGACGCCTACCCCGATCTCCAGGTCATCGGCGGCAACGTGGCCACCGGCGAGGGGGCCAAGGCGCTGGCCGACGCCGGTGCCGACGGCGTGAAGGTGGGCGTGGGGCCCGGCAGTATTTGCACCACACGGGTGGTGGCGGGCGTGGGCGTGCCGCAACTATCGGCCATTTACCTGGCGGCCCAGGCCCTGCGGGGCACCGGCGTACCCGTGGTGGGCGACGGCGGTATCCGCTACTCGGGCGATATCGTGAAGGCCATCGCGGCCGGCGCGGACGCCATCATGGCGGGCAGCCTGTTTGCCGGCGTGGAAGAATCTCCCGGCGAGACGATCATTTTCGACGGCCGGAAATTCAAGGTCTACCGGGGCATGGGTTCCATCGGGGCAATGAGCAAGGGGTCGAAGGACCGCTATTTCCAGGACGTGGAGGACGACATCAAAAAACTGGTCCCCGAGGGCATCGAGGGCCGCGTGCCGTACAAAGGCACCCTGGCCGAAGTGGTCACGCAGTACCTCGGCGGCCTGCGCGCGGGCATGGGCTACTGCGGCGCGGCCACAGTGGCCGATCTCCAGCAGGCCCGCTTCACCCGCATCACCGGCGCGGGAATGCTGGAGAGCCACCCGCACAATATTATTATCACGAAGGAGGCACCCAATTATAGCCCGCGGTAGGGTGATGGTATCGTGCGGGAGGTGGGAGGTGTAAGTTTGGGAAAGGGGTGGTGTTCCATCGCTCCTCCAAGGTATCCATTTTGCTCCGCAAAATGGTTCCTGGGAGATGTCGATGGGGTGATTCTGTGTTCCATCGCTCCTCCAAGGTATCCATTTTGCTCCGCAAAATGGTTCCTGGGAGGTGTCGATGGGGTGACGGCAGGTGTCGATGGGGTGATTGTTCCATCGCTCCTCCAAGGTATCCATTTTGCTCCGCAAAATGGTTCCTGGGAGGTGTCGATGGGGACTTAGCCCTCTATCACCCTAACCAACGCCCAATTAACCCGCCCCAACTCATACACCCCCTCCACCCTCCTCCGGCCAACCAACCCCATCGCCTCCCGCTCCGCCTGATCCAAAGCAGCGAACTTCCGGATAATTTCCACCACAGAATCCACGTCCCGCACCCCAGCCGTAAACCCATTCTCCCCCTCCTCCACCAGCTCCCCGCAGCCCGGCGCATCACTCATGAGGAGCGGCCTTGCACAGGCCATCGCCTCCAGGGCGGCGCGGGGGATTCCCTCGCGGTAGGAAGGCAGCACCAGGGCGTGGGTACGGGCCAGGAAGGGGCGAATATCATCCGCCGGCGGCCGGTGAATAACCAGCCCCTCGGCAATCCATTGTTCCAGTTCCGTGGCGGGGACGGCGGCGGGGTTGGGCGGGGCGAGTTGGCCCAACAGGGTGCACTCGATGGCGTGGCCTTCCTTTTTTAGTAGGCGGAGTGCCGCCGATAGTTCGCGTAAGCCCTTGTCGTAGAGTAGCCGCCCGATGTAGAGTAACCGGAGTTCATTCGCCCCGGCGGCGGGATAAGGCAGCGGGCTAAAATAATCCGTATCCACCCCCGACCCGGGGATGAGGTGCAGACGATCCCGTGGCACGCCGCGCTCGTGGAAGTAGTCGAGGTCGGCCCGGTTGTAGCAGACCACCGCCCGGCTGCCGCCCAGACTGAGATGGTAGAGCAGCGGAACCAGCCGGCGGTTGACCCAGCCGCCGTGGAGGGCGGCATAGCCCTGCCCCGTGATCACCGCCACGCGGGGCACCAGTGCTAGACGGGCGGCCAGACCGGCGAGCAGGACGATCTTGGGGGTATAGAGCAGCACCCGATCCGGGCGGACGATCCGTAGCAATTGGTAGATTTCGCCTAGTGCTCGCAGCTCCCGGTCGGGCCGTAGGTTGCCGGGGTCCAGGTAGCGCAGGGGCCGAAAGTCGATCCCCGCCGCCCGGATTTGGGGCACGGATGAATCCACCGCTCCGGCTGATATCACCCGGTGACCGCGCGTCGCCAGTTCGCCGATCAGGGCGGTGCGCGAGTGCCAGATATTCCAGGCGGTATTGGCGATGAGCAGGATGGTCATGGGCGCGAAAGTAAGGGACTATCCACTTGCAGCGACTTTAGTGCGATCGGATCGGGCCGGTGCGGCAGGGTTTTTTTATCCAGCCAGATCGTGTAGGCGGCAAACAGGTAATTCGTCAGTTCTTCCAGCGCGGCCGGTTCGGCGGAAGCGAAAACCCGCCCCGAACCGGTGCCTTCCACCAACTGGTTCAGTTCCGCATCCGCCGGGCCGTCGAGCAGGGCTACGATCGGCCGCCCCGCCGCCAGGTAGTCATAGAGTTTGGCGGTGAGTACCCCGCCGTAACCGGCCGCCGACCAGGATAGCAATACATTTATCTGCGCACGTTGCTGGAGTTCGACGGCTTCGCCCGCTGTCACGGTTTCGCGGTAATGATGAAGTATTTCCGATCCACCGTACTGCTCCTGCCAGCCGCGCCAGACGGCCGTGTCCTTGCCCGTGTAGTCGATCCGCAGGTGATCTGAATTAACTCGGCCTGATGCGATTAACTTATTTAGTGCGGTATACAGCAGGGCGGGCGATTGGAGGCGCGGATAGCAACTACCGGTATAATTGATCGTAAACAATTCGCTTTTCGGAGCCGTTTGGGCGGGCGGTAATTTCAGCAGTGGATTGCGCACCACGCGCACGTGGGGGTGGAGTTTGCGGAGCCATACGGCCTGCCCCTCGGATACGGCCCATAATTCATCGGCCATACGCAGCAGGCGGCGGATCACCCGGGTTTGCAGGCGCGGCCAGACCACATCACGGCGAATCGGGTCCACGGGCAGGTCACGGAAATCGGCGGTCCAGTGCAGGTGGGGGAACCGTTTTTTAATGCGCCGCGCAATCAGGTGATCCGACCAGGGGCGGTAGGAGGAAAACAGGCGGTCCAGGCGGTGTTCTTCCACCAGGGCCGCGCCGCGCGCCGCCGCGCAGCGGCGGTAGCCCGGCCCGCCTTCGTCAAACAACCAAATAAAGGGAAACGATTGCCGCAGCCGGTTCAGCGGCCCGAACCACCAGCGTTTTTTGCGTTCCGCGCTTACCGTCGCACCACTGGATCCGGTTATAATTCGGCGCAGGCTGCGGCCCGTGATCCGGTGCAGGGTCACCACCGGCACGTCCGTAGAATCAGCCGCTGAAATGACGTGCACCTCCCCCACCCCGGCGGCTTCCGCACCCGTGTACAGCCACCGCAGCCGCCGGGCGGACACGCGGCCGCTGGGCGGAAAAAAGTGGTGAATGCCCAGCAAACCCGGCACTAGACGTAGTCTTCTCCAAACCGCTCGGCCACCAGCGAGCGCAGTTGTTTGATCTCCTGCTCACGGTTTTTCGGGAAGATGAGCAGGACGTCTTTTTCGTCCACCACGATAAAATCATCCAGCCCGCCGGCCACCACTATTTTGCCCGCCGGGGCACTGATGAGCGAGTTATGGGTATCGGTCAGCAGGATATTCTCGCCGATCACCACGTTTCCGTCGGTATCCTGATCGGTTTCCTCGTGCAAACTCTTCCAGGTGCCCAGGTCCGACCAGCCGAACTGGGCGGGAATGGTATAAATATTCGTCGCCGGTTCCATGATCGCGTAATCCACCGAGATGGAAGGCGTTTGCGGATACATTTTATTAATAAAATCCTGTTCGCGGTCGGTATTGTAGCAGCCCTCGTTATTTTCCAGTAACCGATAAATTTCCGGCGCGTGTTCGCGGTAGGCATTCAGGATAGTTTGTGCGCGCCAGATGAAGATACCTGCATTCCAGAGGTAATCTCCGGAGTTAATGAAGCTTTTAGCGGTGTTTAGATCGGGTTTTTCGGTAAACCGTTTTACGGGGTAAATACCGTCGTTACCGCCCTCGCCGTCGAATTGAATGTAGCCGTAGCCGGTATTCGGCCCGTTGGGCGAAATTCCCAGCGTGACCAGCGCGTCGTTGGCGGCGGTATATTCCAGTGCCTTGCGCAGGTTGTCGGTAAAAATCCCCTCGTTGTGGATCAGCGCGTCCGAGGGGGCGATCACGAAGTTGGCCTCGGGGTCGAGGTTATATAATTTAAATGCCGTATAGGCCACGCAGGGCGCGGTATTATTCCGGCTCGGCTCGCGCAAGATTTGGTTGTCACTAATTTCGGGCAAGTGTTCCTTGACCTGCGCCGCATACCGCTCGTTGGTCACGATCAGGATGCGGTCGGCCGTCGTCAGGCGCAAAAATCGCTCGAACGTGATGCGCAGCAGCGATTTACCGGTACCGGCGATATCGAGAAATTGTTTGGGGCGGTCTTCGCGGCTGGCGGGCCAGAAACGCGAACCGACGCCGCCGGCCATAATGGCAACATACGTATGATCGGACAAGGGGAGACTATTTTGACGGTCAGTAAAGGCCGCCAAAGGTAGGGGTTTCCAACTTCTTTTCTAGAGCGTGTCTGAAATTTTTAAGAACTGAGGATCAATGATTTAAGGTTCTGGCTAAACAAAAAATTGCGCGCATAGCGGGTTACGTAAGTCAGTTTTTGTGACGTCAGGTTCTTAAATGCTTGGTTCTCAGGAAGTAAAAATTTAGACACGCTCTTATTGGGCGTGCCCCGCCCCGCTAACGCGGGGGCGGGGCGGTCCCTTCCAGGCGCGGCTACCGCCTTGGCCCTGCGGGCTGTGGGCTAACGCCCACCCCTTCCAGGCACCTCACGCAATTCCGGTTACCAGACGTACAACCGCTTATTCGGGTAGTCAATCGAAACCCGGTTGGCCCGCAAAAATTCGTAACCCAAAATGCCGTCGAAGGGCCGGCCGTCTTCGCTCAGGTAATCCAGTGATTTAAGCAAAAAACGCTGCTCATGCAGGTGCAGGCTACCTTCTTCCCAATCCTCAATGGTGGCGGCCCGCACCGCGTTGACATTACCGTCCAGGCCGCGCAGTTGCACCGCACCGGTCATGTTTTCCGACAACTCGTTGCGCTCCGATTGGCTCAGGGCCACGGGGTCGATCAGATTGGCGGCCGCGCCGCTATCCACGGCGAAACGCAAGCGGCGGCCGTTGCGGACCAGCGTGATGATGGGCAGGTGGTCGTAAAACTCGAGGATAAACGTGAGGCGGGGACGTTCCAGCCGCCGGTTCACCGTTTGGTCGGCGGCGTGGAGGCGCAACACGCTGTTGTCGTAGTCGAACAGTAGCTCGCGGTCCTGAAATTGCTCGTAGCCGATAATGCCGTCGATGTGCTGATCGCCCGCTTCCTCAAAGTGGGCCATACTCAGCACCAGCGCGGCCGGCGATTTCCAGGTGCGGCCCGCCCACTCCAGCCGCTCCACCGTCGTCCGCCCAATATCCACGTGCCCGCCGGACCCCATCGCCTGGTGCGATTCCACGTCGCGTTGCGCGGCCGCCGTCAGGTGATCCACGTTCAGCACCAACCGCGGCGCACCGGTATCCAACAGGTAACGGCCCGCCCGCCCGTCAACGGTGGCGGCCACGTAGATCATGCCCCGCACCAGCTCGAAGGGAAGCACTTCCTCATCGGATAAATCGACGCGGCTGAACGCATTTTCCTCCTGCGGAAGCAGCCGCAGTTCGGGCACATTCAACAGGGCCACGGTAGATTGGCTCGCAAGGGGGAAAAAGAGAACCAGCAGTAATGGTACAAGCAGTAAGGTAGGTCGGGATAATAACATAAGCAGGGGGTTGACGGCTAGTCAGACCGGTACGATTAGACCGGGTTACAAGAAGCGGGAAGCCGTTGCGATTGAGCGCTAACTTCCCAGGTTCACGCTAAGTTAAGCATAACTTTACATACAGTTAACATAGCGGCTATTTTTTAAGTTGCGCCGTCTCCACCGCTGCGGTAAATTTTAACACTGCTATATCCCGTCACGGCTCATGATTATCTCATCTGGCACACCCTACTCGCTAATTGGCGGTCCATTTCATTGGCGGACCGGCATGACGTTATCTTAAATTCGCCATTCGAAAAACTCTCCTGCCAGGCCCTCTCCTAATGATAGTGGATAGATTTTATCTTTTCTACTGCTCAATCCATGAATGGGCGGCTTTGCCGCCAACGCCCTGACGGGGCGAGATAGCTCAACCCAGAATGAAACCCGGAGACGGGAAGGCTGCTCTACATCCTGATTAACGCCCTTCCTTTCAGGGTAGGGCGTTGACTTTGTTAAGATTTCAGAGGACGGTTTTTAGCCTCCACGAAGCCTCTTTATTAGTTGCTTTTACGTTACCTAAAATCGTTTGCCCTACCGAAACCCGCCAGGGTTTCAGCCCTGAAAGGGCGGAATAGATCAGCCCAGGGTGGAACCCTAGGCTTAACGCGCACCCCACGCAAACCGCCGCGTCCCCGGCAGCGTTGCTTAGCAACGCTGCCGGGGACGCGGCGGGGGTATAGAGCAGCCTCCCGTCCCAGGGTTTCACCCTGGGTTGGTCTATCTCGCCCCGTCAGGGCTTTGGCGGCAAAGCCGCCTGAACGTGAAATGACAGGGACAAAACACCGGAGTAAACCTCTTTTTGAGGGGGTAATGTGGTGCATAAAACCGTACCCGAGATCCCCGACAGAATCAACGCCCTACATCAGTTATTACACCATATCAAATCAGGGCACAAAAAAAGCCGGCCGTCAAATGACGGCCGGCTGTTGGAGTGGAGGTGGCGAGATTCGAACTCGCGTCCAGCGAAAGCGCAATAGAGCCTTCTACATGCTTAGTATAATCTTGGATTTTCGAGTGCTGGAAAAGTGATTATACAAACTCATACCGGCACCTTATTTCCTGAATTTCGCCCATCGTTCGGATCAGTTCCGACGGACTATCTCCCTGGTTGGTTGATGTGCGGAAAGACGTAGAGAGAATCAGTCTAACGGCACAATGGCTTCCTAATTCCTAGAATTAGGCCGCCATGGCGTAGTTACCTTCGCCATGTAGAAAAGTGTTATGATTATTTTTAACGGAGTAACTCATAATGCTCCGGCATGCTTACTAAACCGCAAACTTCCCTGTCAATTCCAGGCACCCCCATTGGAGTGAAGCACTGGGCTTCTTAGAAAATTCGGTTGCCGAACTCGCATCGGCGGAAACGGACCGAGGTCCGTTTCTAAGGATTATTAACAGTAGGGGGAAGTAGAAAGTTTCCTGACGGCGGACCTTATTTTTTTCGCCGTCCCTTGCTCGCAGCCGCTGCATGACCTCCGGTCTTCCGGCCGGTATTCGACCGCTGGTCTCGTGCAAGGCGCACTACCTTCGGCATCGCGGCCGGTACGTGACCTCCGGTCTCGCGCGAGCTAGGCAACCGACCTCCGGTCGGAAGTCATCAAGGTCATATAAGGCGGCCCACACCGGCTTTAAACGGAGCTGCCGATTGCCATCCCGGAACCCGCCAGGGTTTCAGCCCTGAAAGGGCGGCATAGATCAGCCCAGGGTGGAACCCTGGGCTTAACGCGTACCCCACGTAAACCGCCGCGCCCCCCCGCCGGCGTTGCTTCGCAACGCCGGCGGGGGGGCGCGGCGGGGATCTAGAACAGCCTCCCCGTCCCAGGGTTTCACCCTGGGTTAGTCTATCTCGCCCCGTCAGGGCTTTGCCGGCGAAGCCGGCTGGTTGAGAATTAGTACGAAGTTGTCCAGCTTTCGCCAACTCCGTGCTGCCGCAGGTGCCGGCCGGGCTGCCTCATGCCGCCCGCGAACTCGCGACCGGTGCATCGACCGGCACAATTATATGGATGGGTTATTTCCGGTACCACTGTTTCCGCAATCCGAGGATCGCGATCCTTTTACTTGTCGACAGTTAAGTTGACAGAATGATTAAGACGGCGCACTGGTGCGCAACCGCAGGCGCACGCACCGCGTGCGCCGCGCTATTCACTCATTGGCTCCCTCATTAACTCCCTCACTCATTCACTCATTGGCTACGCCGCTTATCAGTCCGGCAAAGCCGTTTTCGAGGTCACTCATTCACTCCCTCACTCATTCACTCATTCACCTCCTCATTCACTCATTAAACCCCCTCCCGCACTCCTTACAACATATCCGGCCCGAAGCCGAAGGGCAGGATGGAGGCTACGGACTCGAACTCCAGTACATCGCCGGTTTCGCCGCGGAGGAGGAGGCGAATTTTGGTGTTGTAGCGCTGCTCGTGCTCGGTGAGGATTTGGCGGCAGGAGCCGCAGGGAGAGGCGGGGGCGTGGATTACCTGCCGCTCGTTTTTGACGGTGATGGCGAGGGTTTCTACCGGTATTTGGGGGTGGTGGGCGGCGGCGGCGGCCAGCACGGCCCGTTCGGCGCAGAGGCACATGGGATAGGCGGCGTTCTCGGTATTGCAAGCCACGATGATCTCGCCATTAGCGAGGCGGGCGGCGGCGGCGACACGGAATCGGCTATAGGGGGCGTAGGAATTAGGGAGAGCGGCTACGGCTTGTTGCAGCAGATCTTGGTCGGGTGGAGCTAACTCGGCGGGATCGGCGTAGCGGTGGTAGGTGATCTGGTGGGTGTGCTGCATGAGTAGAGCGGAATGTGTGAGGCGCAAAGGTAGACTAAACCGTCACTGGAAAGCAGGGCGTTAACGCTGAAAAGCGAATACGGACTGACCTACTGTACCGGTGGGACGGTGCCCGATTGGTTCGGACACCGCATACACCGCGTGAGGTGCGCGGAGGGCGACGACGCAGGAGGAGGCGCGTTAGCGCCAAGGCGATAGCCGCGCCCGGAGGGGACCGACGCCGACCGGCAGGGAGGGGACACGCCCAAAAAATCACCTCCCGTTAAAGTGCCTAATCCTTTTTGGAAGTGAGGGGGTGACGCAGGTTTTTGTGCGACTTGAGGACGGCCTTGACGCTGCCCACGCTGACGGGTGATTCGATGAGCACGGGGATGCGGTTGCGGTCGTCGGTGACCCAGACGGTCATCTCGTCGCCCTCTTTGAATACGTCGCCGGCCACGAGTTGGGGGCTGAACATATGCGTGGCGTAGCGGCCGACGCCCTTGATCCGTTTGTCCGGGTCCGCTCCGTCATACTTGATGCTGAGGGGGTAAATTTCCTGGTCCATGAGGATCTTGACGGGGATCTTATTGCCCTTTTGCATGCCGTTAAAATCGAGGTTGCGGGCGTAGTAGATGATGGAGATCAGGTCGTGCATGCAACCGTCGAGGGGGATGTCTTTGCGCTTGAGGTCGTCGCGGGTCTTGCCGCGCATGGAGACGGCCTTGCGGGCATTCTGATTAAAAGTGGTGCGATCGTAGCGCAGGTAGCCACCCTCCTGGACGTCCTTGACGTGCATTTTGGGCAGCAGGGTTTCCTTATCGATCCAGCTTTCGTAATTGTCGCGGACCTTGAAGAACCACTCGTAGGAAGAGTAGGTGCGGCCGCGCACGGCGATGTGAAAATCCTTACCGGTATCGTGGACGTCGAATGTTACCTCGCCGGCGGAAAGCCAGACGAAATTCCAATTGTAGTAGAGTTTGTAGACGATCTGCTCGCCGTCTTGCCAGGCCTCGTTTTCGATAAAACAGGGCGAGGCCGTCTGCTGCGTAGCCGGCGGGTAGGTAGCACGGTGGGCGGATAGGGGTATGGAAGCGAGGAGCAGTACGAGGCCCAGGCAGAGAAAACGGTAAACGGACAGGATGGGGGTTTTCATAATTCGTGGTTTGCGGGAGGTGAGGTGAGCGTAAAAAAGCCTAAAAGTGAGGGTAACAGGACGTTGAGAAAAAACAGCCCAACGGCCGCCAGTAGAACGGCCGGTCCGGCGGCGGGCTGGTCGGCCCAGAGCAGCAGGCCGAGTTCGGCGCGGGCGGCCAGGTTGAGGCCCGGGGGGAGGGGCAAGCCGGCCTGGGCGGTGTAAATAGCCGCTACGCCGGTGAGGCCGCCGAGCCAGTCGAGTTCCAGGCCGAATACCCGGAGCAACAGCCAGAACTGCGTACAATAAACGCCGAAGCGAGCCAATGAGTAAGCCGCTGCCCCCCGGATTAACCGCAATTTAACGTCGCGCAGGGCCGTAAGGGTGTTTTGGTGCAGTAATTGACGCTTGGCGAGCTGATGTTCCGACCACGTTAACAAGGGCCGGGTACCGGAAATTAACGTCCCTATAATAAGGAGTGGCCCGATGAGGGCGGCCGGTACCCACCAGTCGGCAAGTGAGGGCGGCAGCCACGGCCGGGCGACGTACAGGAGCGCGGGCCAGCCCAGGCCCAGGAAAGCGCACCACTGCGTGAGGCCGCCCAGCAGGGTGCTGATGAGGATGCCCGCCCGCTCGTGCGGCGCACCCGCCAGCAGGCGGCCGCCCACCTCGCCGAGGCGATTAGGCGTGGCGATGCCGACGCTGAGGCCGGCGAGTACGGCGGCGAGGCAGCGCCGGAACGGCCAGCGGTGGAAGGGGCGCAGGAGCAGTTGCCACTTGCGGGTCTCGAGCAGCCAATTGACGGGGATGCCGGCCATAACGATCAGGAGCAGGCCCAGACTATCCGGCCGGCGCAGGTGCCGCCAGGCGTAGGGCCAGTCCATCCGGTCCGCGATGCCGCGCAGGTGAACAACCAGTGCTACCAGTACAATGCCACCGACAATCCACCGCCACGGTAAGGCACGGCGGAGGCGAAGGAAGAGCGGGTGGGAAAAGATAGTGGCGGGAATAAACGGGTTATTTTTGTTGGAACGGATGGAAAAGACCTACATTTGGTTTGCCGGTCGGTGAAATGATTCGTCGGCACTGGTCATAACGGCCCGTTCATCCGCAAAAGTAAGCATCAAGTGAGTAGTACCCCCGGCCCCGTGCAACGAATTTTAGGCGTAGATCCGGGTACCACCGTGATGGGTTACGCGATCATCGAGATTCCGGCATCGAAGAAGCCGCGTATCCTGGAGATCGGCACGATAAAACTGCACAAGTACGCGGAGCACGCCCGCCGGCTGCAGGTGATCCACGAGCGGCTGACCACGCTGATCGACACGCATAAGCCAGGGGTGATGGCGATCGAGGCACCGTTTTTTGGGAAGAACCCGCAGTCGATGCTCAAGCTGGGCCGCGCCCAGGGCGTGGCGATGGCCGCCGCAATGGGCCGCGACCTGGAGGTCTACGAGTTCGCCCCGCGCAAGATCAAGCAGTCGGTAGTGGGTAACGGCAACGCCAGCAAGGAGCAGATGGCCGCCCTGCTGACCAAGGAGTTCCAATTGGACGCCGGCCGCTACCTGCTGGATGCCACCGACGCGCTGGCCACGGCACTCTGCTATTTTTACCAGTCGCGCAGCCCGCTGGGCGTGCAAACGGGGAAGAAGGGTGGCTGGGATTCATTTCTGAAGGCGAACCCGGGGAGGGTGAAGTAGTACTTTAGTACGTAGCACGTAGTGTACGTACTAGATCGGTACCACGTACCATGTACTACGTACTACTTACCGCGTACTAATAAAAAGCACCAAACCCAAAAAGAGGATCGGCGAAGCCGCCCTTCTTTTTAGTTTTGGTACTTTTGCGCCTCCTAATTAAAACGTAGCCCACCATGCCATACCTGTTCACCTCCGAGTCCGTTTCCGAAGGACACCCCGATAAAGTAGCCGATCAGATCAGCGATGCGCTGGTGGATCATTTCCTGGCCTTCGACCCCGAGTCTAAAGTGGCCTGCGAGACGCTGGTTACCACCGGCCAGGTGATCTTGGCGGGGGAGGTAAAATCGTCTACTTACCTGGACGTGCAGAGCATTGCCCGCGAGGTGATCAAGCGGATCGGCTATACCAAGTCGGAATATATGTTCGAGGCTAATTCATGCGGCGTACTGTCGGCCATTCACGAGCAGTCTCCCGACATTAACCAGGGCGTTGACCGGGCCGACCGCGAGCAGCAGGGGGCCGGTGACCAGGGCATGATGTTCGGTTACGCGACGGCCGAAACGGAAAACTATATGCCCCTGGCCCTCGATTTGAGCCACCGGATCCTGAAAGAACTGGCCGCTTTCCGCCGCGAGAACGACGCCATCACCTACCTGCGCCCCGATAGCAAATCGCAGGTAACGATCGAGTACGACGATAACCACCAGCCGATCCGCATCGACTCGATCGTGGTATCCACCCAGCACGACGATTTTGCCGACGACGAGGAAATGCTGGCAAAGATCAAGGCCGACGTCGTGAATCTGGTCATTCCACGCGTGACGAAAGAACTGCACGCCGATCTACAGGCCCTGTTTACCGATAACATTACCTACCACGTCAACCCTACCGGTAAATTCGTCATCGGCGGACCCCACGGCGATACCGGCCTGACGGGGCGCAAGATCATCGTCGATACCTACGGTGGCAAGGGTGCGCACGGCGGCGGCGCCTTCTCGGGCAAGGACCCCTCCAAAGTGGACCGCTCGGCGGCCTACGCCACCCGCCACATCGCCAAAAACCTGGTGGCCGCCGGCGTGGCCGGTGAGATGCTGGTGCAGGTGAGCTACGCCATCGGCGTGGCAAAGCCGACCAATATCTACGTCAATACTAATGGCTCTTCTAAGGTGGATCTCACCGATGCTCAGATTGCGGATAAGATCATCGAGCTATTCGATATGCGGCCCTACGCCATCGAGCAGCGGCTGAAGTTGCGCAATCCCATCTATTCCGATACGGCCGCTTACGGCCACATGGGCCGTACGCCGGAAACCAAAACGGTCGAACTGACCAATGGCTCCGGCGAGACCGTGTCGCGGGAGGTGGAGACCTTTACCTGGGAAAAGCTGGATTACGTGGATCGGGTGAAGGAAGTGTTTGGGTTGTAGCACCTGCGGTGCTACGTTGCTGTGACTACCACAAAATGAGGGACTAACGATATTGTAGATCGTTAGTCCCTCGTTTTTGAATTGCGTTGTCCTCAGAGGCTTATAAAGTTATGGGAGCCTCGATGTAGCCGTTGACAAGTGTGGCACTATCGGGAAATTCTAATTAATGGTCTGAGTTCGGACTCTTAATCATTTTAAGCACACGATCAAATGACAGGTATAACTTTCATTGGTAAAGCTGTCGACATAACAGTCTGGTTCTATCGGCCGCTACATATCTTTGTCCAATTACATCTCCACCAATCAGGGAATTTGTTAGTTAAAGTATGGAATTGAATCTCCAGCCTCAAACCAGTTCGGTTGCAATTCACTTGCCTGACCCGCAATCAACTCCAAATTTGCAATGTGATGGTTTCGGTAAGGATTTCACCCTACCGAAAATCGTAACTACAGTTATATCTGCTTTGCCATTATGTACTCTTCCCTGAACATTACTTTACTTATATCCCATTCACCCTCTTCGAGAAGAGTGACTTCAAAGACGCCACCACTGTCAGCAATATCGATTTTATCCTTTTGGCAACTAAAAATAATCATCAGGGTCAGGACCGTTATTAATATCCATTTCATTACTGTACGATTAAGAGTTTGGTAGAAGAAGAATATTTTTCCGTTGCAACGGTTACTATATAATAGCCCGATAGAAGGGTAGAAACATTCAGTTTGTGTGAGTTGTCTAACCTCAATATAGAGTTTTTTCTTGACTATACCGGCAAAAATTTATAAATCGGAGATAAATGGAACAATTATAATTGATTATGACATTTTTATAAAAAAACTTGAATTGCTTTCAGTCCAGTTTAAAATCTAAATTAGTTCCCCCTACCCCATGCGATCACGCGGCCCCGCCCACAACGACCACCGGCTCTTCGGCCCCACTTACACGGAAGCATTCCGGGAAGGAACGGCCGACCTGAGTTGGCTCCTCAGCCGGGGTTACGGGGCCAATGCGGCCCTGCAACTGGTGGGCAACCGGTACCGGCTGAATGCTCGGCAACAGATGGCCCTGGGCCGGATGGCGGCGGCGGATGCGGAAGTGGCGGAACGGAAAGAAAGGGAGATTTCGGTGGCGGCGGTACGGGGGCAAGAAGTGGCTATCGACGGCTTCAACTTGTTAATCCTCTTGGAAAACCTGCTGTCGGGGGCCTACGTATTTCACTGCCGCGACGGCACTTACCGGGATATTTCCAGCGTGCACGGCTCGTATAAGCACGTGGCCGCTACGCGTGGGGCTATCGTGCGGGTGGGAGAAGAACTGCATCAGCTGGGGGCCGCCGCCGTACACTGGTACCTGGACCGGCCCGTATCGAATAGCGGCCGCCTGCTGACTTTACTTTACGAAATAGCGACCGAGCGCGGTTTCAACTGGCAAGTGACGCTGGTAGACGACCCGGATAAGGTATTGGCCGTCAGTCCGGCCGTGGTCGTATCATCCGACGGCTGGATCCTGGAACGGGCGGGGCGGTGGTTTAATCTGGGGGCGCATCTGGTGGGGTTAATCGGCGGGAAGGTGGTGTAACTGCTGCTGAAGTTGCTCGCGCGGAACGGCTTCGTATCTTCGCGCCATGCCCTATCGCCAAACCCTCCGATCTTACCTGCACGATGCGTTTTTCATCACCATTGGAGTGATTTGCGCTGCCTTTGGTTTAAAGGGCTTGCTGTTGCCCAACTCCTTCATCGACGGCGGGGTGACGGGCATTTGCCTGCTTTTAGCTGAAGCGCTGGGGATTTCCCTATCCTTACTACTGGTGGTGGTGAACTTGCCCTTTCTACTGCTGGCCTACATTGTGATCGGTCGCCAATTTTTTATCAAGACGGCCCTCGCAATCGCGTTGCTGGCTTTAGTGATTTTTTTAGTGGATTTCCCGATGGTGACGGAGGATAAACTATTGGTAGCCATTTTCGGGGGGTTTTTCCTCGGTACCGGCATCGGGCTTTCCATGCGCGGGGGGAGCGTGCTGGACGGGACGGAGGTACTGGCGATCTTCCTGAGCCGCAATACGGGCGTAAAGGTGAGCGACTGGGTGATCCTGATCAATGTGGTGATTTTCGGGGTGGCCGCGTCGGTGCTATCGATCGAGCAGGCCCTTTATTCGCTGCTCACCTATATCGTGGCCTCCAAGGCACTGGATTACATTGTGGACGGCGTGGAGGAGTATACGGGCGTTACCATTATCAGTACGCATACTAAAAACCTCCAACAAGTACTGATCGAAGAACTGGGCTGCGGCATCACGCTCTACACCGGGCGGGGCGGCTACGGGAACAAGGGGAAAGGACCGGAACAAGATATTATCTACACCGTTATCACCCGCCTGGAAATTCGTAAGCTAACCCTGCTGGTGCAGGACATCGACCCGAAAGCATTCATTACCATGACCAGCATCAATGACGTGCACGGGGGCATGGTGAAAAAGAAAAAGATCTGAGCCGGGGGGGAAAAGCTCATGATCTCTTTAATGGGTTCAAGGTTAGGTTTATCCTGGGATAATCTTGTAGGCCACCGCGTGAGGCACCTGGAGGGACGACGCGTTAGCGATGTGTGCGCAGCACCGACCGAACAGGGAGCCCGTAAGAAGCCGACCCCGGAACCGCCTTAGCGGAACCGGGGACACGCCAAAAAAATACTCACTCACTCACTAATATGTTTTATACGATCTCCATGTGAATCACGGTGGAGATGCGGACCTGCTTGCCCTGCTCGGCGGCACTGCGGATCATCTTAATCATGCTTTCCTGACTGTCCTGGAGTTCTTTGATCCGCTGACGGCAGTAATCGTCGTCGCAGCCCTTTTTGACCTGGGAACTGAAATCCTTGCGGTGGTGGAAATTGATTTTACCCTGCATCAGGGTCGTGATGATGTCCTGGGCATCTTTAGGATCGAAATCCCCGCGAACGAGGGGATGGGCACTGGTTACGGCGTTCATAAATAGTTGGTTTTACAGAGAGGAGATAGGACAAACCCTATTGCCCTCCAAAGTTAGGGAATTGATCCATAACTTTAGTTTTATATTTGTTATGGAATGCATAGCTTTACGTTATGAATTACACGTTTAGTCAGTTGCGAACCTTTATAAAGATCGCGGAAACCAGTAGTGTTACGCAGGCGGCCGAGGAACTTCACCTCAGCCAGCCGGCCGTGTCGGTACAATTGCGCAACTTTCAGCGCAACTTCGATCGACCGATCACCGAAGTGATCGGAAGGCAATTATACGTGACCGAATTCGGCCGCGAGGTCGTCGATATGGCACAGGATATCCTGAGCCAGGCGGAAATCTTAAACAGCCGCCTACGGGAAGAATCGGGTACGCTCAACGGCACCCTGAAGCTATCGGTCGTTTCCACGGCCAAATACGTGATCCCGTTTTTTCTGACGGGTTTCCTGCGGGCCAATCCCAACGTACAATTACGCATGGACGTGACCAATAAGGCCCGGGTTATCAAAACCCTGGAAAATAACGAAGTCGATTTCTCACTCGTTTCCGTACTTCCCAAGCAACTCAGTATCGAGCAGTTAGACCTGCTCAACAACAAACTTTACCTGGTGGGCAATACGGAACGCCAGTTCGACCGACTACCTTACGACAAGACCATTTTCGACGATCTGCCGCTGATCTACCGCGAACGCGGTTCGGCTACCCGCCAGACCATGGAGCGATTTATCGAAATGAACAGTATTTCCGTCAAAAAACGAATTCAGCTTACCTCCAATGAAGCGGTCAAGCAGGCCGTCATCGCGGGACTCGGCTATTCCATCATGCCACTGATCGGTATCCGTAACGAACTACAATCGAAGCAACTTCAGATCATTCCCGTTCATGGCCTGCCCATCATTACGCAGTGGAGCCTGGTTTGGCCCGGTGGCAAGCGCCACTCCCCTACCGCCCTGGCCTTCCGGGAGTACCTCGGCAACCACCGGGAAACGGTGATCACCGAGGCGTTCGGTTGGGTGGAGAAGTATTGAAAGGATTAGCTGGCGCTGCTTCTCTCGATCATAAATGATCTTTCGAGGTGAAGGATGGAGGGATTGAAGGTTCCGGCAGGGAGAACCCCCTTCGGGGGCAGGGGGAAACGCAAGAGCAGAAACATTCACTCCTTCACTCCTTCCCTACTGCCCCTGCCCCAGCGAGTAGCCGCGCTCCCCGTCGAAATCATAAAGATTCTCGGTTTTCACCACGTCGATACCGGCCTCGATGGCGCGGTTCAGCAGGGCCGGAATGCCCCACTTATCGGCGGGCGAGCCGTTGGCCACTTCGTAGCGGCAGCGCCAGTGGTCGGTGTGGAAGGTTTCGGAAAAGCCGGCGGGCCAGACCTTCACGCCGCGGTTAGTGATCATTTTTAGCTCCATGCCGTTGTTCAGTCGTTGCAGTTCGGCACCCAGCTCATTGGCATCCTTACCTTTCCAGTCCACGAAAACGTCCACGCCCTTCAGCACTTTTTTGGTGGGCGATTTGCGCACATAAGGTTTCAGGTTCATGGTGCCTTCGGTGTATTCCACGAGTTGCAATTCTTTCGGCTTCCGGCCCAGGTGGTCGATTACGGCTTGCGTAAATTCCTTCGTGCCCACGAGCTTCGTACTCACGCCCTCGGTATAGATATCGGCGGTATGAATGCCTTCCTCGATGGCGCACAACCAGGCGTTTTTAACCTTTTCGGCTACTTCCTGCTGGCCGATGTGGTGCAACATCATCACCGCCGCCCGCAGCAGACCGGAGGGGTTGGCCTTGTCCTGACCCGCAATGTCGGGGGCCGATCCGTGAATGGCCTCGAACATCACGCAGCTCTCGCCCATATTGGCCGATCCGGCTAGTCCGACGGAGCCGGAGATCTGCGCCGTAATGTCGGAGATAATATCACCGTAAAGATTGGACGTCACGATCACGTCGAAGATCTCGGGCGTATCGGCCAGACGCGCCGCGCCGATGTCGATGATCCAGTTATCGGATTTGATCTCGGGGTATTCGGCGGAAATTTCCTTGAAGACGTCCAGGAAAAGGCCGTCGGTCAACTTCATGATGTTATCCTTCACGAAGCAACTGACCTTTTTACGCCGGTATAATTTCGCGTACTCGAACGCGTAGCGGATGATCTTCTCGCAACCGGGACGCGTAATCAGTTTCAGGCACTGCACCACCTCGTCGGTCTGCCGGTGCTCGATGCCCGCGTAGAGGTCTTCCTCGTTCTCGCGGATGATGATCACGTCCATTTCCGGGTGCTTCGTGCTCACGAACGGCGCGAAACTTTTGCAGGGGCGCACATTGGCATACAGGCCCAGGGCCTTGCGCATCGTCACGTTCAGGCTCTTGTAACCGCCACCGCGCGGGGTAGTGATGGGCGACTTCAGCAGCACTTTATTGGTCCGGATACTATCCCACGATTCCGGCGCGATGCCACTCGTATTACCCGATAAATACACTTTTTCGCCAATGGCAATCTCATCCCATTCGATCTGCGCGCCGGCAGCCTTCAGAATTTCAAGTGTGGCATCCATGATCTCCGGCCCAATGCCGTCTCCCTTTGCTACGGTTATCTTTTGCATGATACTTTTCTGGTTGGTTATTTGGTTGGCACCTCGGTTATTGTCCCTTCGATGCTTAGGCCCGGCAAAGGTAATTGGATGGAGTCATATCTTTTATTTATGTTTTACATAATATCCATAATGATTATTTATACTTGGGCGTGTCACCGGCCCTGCGCTTCGCTCCGGGCCGGTGCCGGTCCCCTCCCGGCGCGGCTATCGCCTTGGCCCTCCGGGCTTTCGGTTAGCACCTTCACCGTCCAGGCACCTCACGCAAACATTCCCCCCAAAATCCTCGTTCCAGGTGCCCTGGCAGCCGGTAGTTCCACCTACCTTGCGGCCGCAACCAAACCAGCCCCCAGCCACCACCATGAACGAAAAAGTAGAACTGATCTCCCCCGGTAATTTCCGCAGCGAAAATCACTGGTACCCCAAAGCCCTGAACGCCACCATCCACCCGATGGTCAACTACTTTCTGAACCTCAGCGGTTCACGTATCGTATCCCGTTACTGCCACCTGCACCCCATGGTAAAGGCGGATAAACTGGAAGAACTGCTGGCTTACCGTTGCAAGTATTTTCTCTGGGGCGGGGCCGATCTGATCAATGCCACTTCCGCGCAACGGCCGGCGGCAAATGGTGGTAATCGAGAACAACTCCTGTCCTTCCGGCCAAAAAAGATGCCCCTCCTGGATGATAACAAGGAGGACGGTTCCTACCGCTTGCTCATCGAGCGGACGTTCAAACCCATGCTGCGTCCCCGCTCGGGCAGTGGGCAACCCGCCGGCCGCCTGGCCGTCATTTACGATAAAATTTTCTGGAAACCAGCGGTTACGCCGCCGTAATCGCCGATGTAATGGACGAGGATGTTTTCCTTATTCCATTCTACGACGGTGACGCCAACGAACAGCCTACGTCGTTAGCCGGGCGAACTGTTCGGAACTGCATCACGAGGGTGAGTGGATTCCCCTGCGGGCGGCTTTTCGCTACGTTACCCAGCGTCCCTGGAACCGCCTGCCGCTGCACAGCAAAACCAGGATACTCAATCCCATCGTGGCTTGCCTGGCCGGGGGACGCAACAAGATGGTAGCCGCCAAGGCCTACGATATCTACAATGCCGAACTGCGCCAACTACGGCCTGCGGATCAATATGCCCGGAAACGATCTGGGACGTGAGCAAAGACGAGATCCCGCTCTGGGTCGCAAGATGGGCGGCCAGGCCGTGATCAAGATTCCGTACAGCAATGCCGGCCAGGGGGTTTTTACGATCATCAACGAGCGGGAACTGGAAGCCTTCATGGAACAGGACATCGCCTACGAACGCTACATCGTGCAGAGCCTGATCGGTAACTACAACTGGTCCTCCACCGGCAGCAAAGGCAAGTTTTACCACGTCGGCACCATCCCCGACAGCAAGGGACACACTTACGTGGCCGACCTGCGCCTCATGGTCAGCAGCACCGCCGAGGGAATCAAGCCCCTCTGTACCTACGCCCGCCGTACCCCCGACCCCCTGGCCGATTACCTGACCGAGGGCACCGATTCGTGGCGGATGCTGGGAACTAATCTTTCCGAAAAACTCGGCACCAACCACTGGACCAGCGATACCAACCGCCTCCTCCTCATGGATCGCCGTGACTTCAATAAATTAGGTCTCGGCCTCGACGACCTGATCGAAGCCTACATTCAGACCGTACTTTCTACTATTGCTATCGACCAGATGTGCAAGAACCTGTTCAACTCCAAAGGCCGGTTTCGCATGAAACTGTTCAAGTCACTCAATAACGATCC
Organism: Lewinellaceae bacterium; assembly: GCA_963757435.1. Classification (GTDB taxonomy): domain Bacteria; phylum Bacteroidota; class Bacteroidia; order Chitinophagales; family Saprospiraceae; genus Neolewinella. The sequence goes on from CAVWSC010000006.1 coordinate 112,960, forward strand.
GACCCTCCTGGACGAGATCATGTTGTAACCGCAAGCTTTTAATAACCTGCCGTGCTAACCCTTCAGCAACTCCGCATCACTTTTCCCGGCACGGCAAAATCGGCCGTGGACGACCTCTCTTTCCAGATCGGACGGGGAGAATCGTTGGCGCTGGTGGGGGAAAGCGGTTCGGGTAAAACCCTGACCGGGCTGGCGTTGCTGGGCTTACTGCCCGCCGCGGCGCGAATGACGGTGCGGGGAATACTCTGGCAGGATGAGGACGGCGGCCCTGCCGTAAACTTAGCGCTCCTCAGGGAAAAAGAGCGTCGTGACTATCGGGGCGGCCGCATCGGTATGATCTTCCAGGATTCGCGGCGGGCACTCAATCCCGTACGGACCTGCGGCAGCCAACTGGTAGAAATGTTGCACCTGCACGGAAAAGGCCGGGACAAGAAAGACCGACAAAACCTGGCCATCCAATGGTTAGAAAGAACCCGCCTGGCCGACCCCGACCGTATCTTTACATCCTACCCCCACCAACTCAGTGGCGGGCAGTGTCAGCGGGTCATGATCGCCCAGGCTCTCTGCCCCGGCCCCCGGCTACTTATTGCGGATGAGCCGACTACCGCGCTGGACGTAAATATCCGTGCCGGCATCCTGGATCTCCTGGATGAATTAAGGCGGGAGGTCGGTACCGGCTTACTTTACATTAGTCACGACCTGGATACGGTACATCGACTAGCGGAACGCTGTCTGTTACTTTACCAGGGTGAGGCGATGGAAGAGGGTTTGACGAGTGAAGTCTTCGCCAACCCCCGAACGAATTATGCCCGCGCCCTGCTAGCCGCCCGCCCCAGGTTACCGGATGTACGGAAACGGCTGCCGGTATGGGAAACCGGTGACGCAGATGCGTGAGGTGCCTGGAAGGTGTGAGCGGTAGCGAGCAGTGCCGCACACTTGCGGGACCGACCGAACAGGGAGCCTGAAAGGGACCGACCCCGGCCCGCGTTAGCGGACGGGGGCACGCCCGAATGACCAAAAAAATTTAGAGCGTGTCTACCCTATTTGTAAGCCATTAGTTCCGTCAGGTAGGCACCCCGGTAACCGAGATTAGCGAGTTGTGTCTTCACCTTATCGGCTTCGGCACGGGTAGGATAGCTGTCGCGGCTTTCCACTACCCAGACCTGCTCGCAGGGGCGGTAGCGGGCTACCAGCAGCGGGTGGAAGGGGAAATCGGCAGGATCGGTAAAACGGAGAATAGCGACCTGGACCTTGTATTCCGTCGTCGGTGTGGTGGCGAAACGCGGCAGGGGCGGCGGCGTGGCTCCTTTCACATTTACGGCACCGTAAGTAACGGGCAATTCCTCGCAATAGGCGGGTTTATCGCCCTGGGCGAAAAGTGCCGTGGAAGCAAGAATAAAGAGCGTGGAAAAGAGAAAGATTCGCATGGTAAAGTTGGTTTCCGAGCTTGGGTTATAGCTCGGCCGGAAGAGGATAATCGTGGCCGCAGTCGGTCGCGTGCATACCATCCATGAGACCGAGTGCCGTGAACAAAGTCACTTAACGGGTCGCTAGTTATAACCCAACAAATGTTTGGGTGTTTTGTAACAGGACCATATTAGACCACAATCTAGGCTAATTCTCTCGAATCAGGGTAATTTTAATATCTACCCGCCGATTCTGCTCGCGGGGTTGATCGGTCGATACGGAACCTACGCCATTGACCTGAATCTGGTCTACGTTCTGCCGACGTTGTAGCAGACTGACGGCCACCGCCCGCGCCCGCTGTTCCGATAGCCGAAGGTTGTATTCCGACCCGCCGATATCGTCGGCGTAACCGGTCACGGAAACCCGCTCGATCTCCTCGTCGGTCAGGCTCTGCAAAAATTCATCCAGCTTAATAAGTTCATCACTGTTGACCTCGATCCCATCGAACCCAAAATAAACCGGGTGAGTACGTACTACCTTGATCTTACGTACGGTGGGAGCCAGATCAGCGGGCGGCTCGGTCCGTAATTCAGCGATAAAACTCAGCTCGGGGTGAAGAAGTAGATCGATCTCGTAGTGCTTGCGATTGTCCCAGGACGGAATGGCAAAATTCTGGCGATAGGGTAAGTACGTTTCGACCCTGGTACTTAGATCCACGATCACATCGGCACCGGCGCAGATAAAAAAGCGACCCATCGCATCGGTCCGCAGGGCCTGACCGCCGTTGATCTGGACGACGGCATTGGCAAGGGGACCACGCGTCACACTGTCGCGGACGTAACCCTGCACGTAAGTCGTCGGCTCTCCGTACAGTTTTTCGGACAGGGTAAATTCGTAAATATCCATACCGCCCTGACCACCGGGCCGGTTACTGGCAAAAAAGCCGGTGCGGCCGTCGGCACTCAGGTGTAGTCCCAGTTCACGGTGCGGGCTATTAACGGGCGGACCGAGATTGATGGCTACCGTCCAGCGTTGGAGGGCGGGGTCGTACCAGGACATGAACAGGTCCTGCTCGCCCAGGCCCAGGTGACCGGTGCTGGCGAAGTAAAGCGTTTGGCCGTCGTTGGACAGGAATGGTGACTCCTCATCACCACTGGTGTTCACGGGTGCGCCGATATTGCGGGGTTCCGACCACTCTCCCGTAGGGGTTCGTTCGCAGTACCAGATGTCCGATCCGCCCAGGCCGCCGGGGCGGTTGCTGGCGAAAAAAAGGCGCCGTCCATCACAACTTACGGCCGCTTGGCTGTCCCAGGAGCTGGAATTAACGTAGCTGCTAATGAGTTGCTTATCGCGCACCTTATTGTTATCCTCGACGATACCGGAATAGAGGTTACAGTCCACGGTATCCTTACCACCGCCGCAAACGGTAAAAAATATCTGGCGGCCGTCGCGCACCAGGGTGGTCATGCCCTCGGGTTGGCTGGAGTTGAACCCCGCCTTGATGCGTTCTGAATCCCAGCGGCCGGGCGCACGCCGGTAACCGAACCAGAGGTCCTCGTCGCCATTTTCGCTCTGACGGGTGAAGAAGAGGCTGTTGCCGTTGTTGGTCAAAAAAGGAAAGTAATCGTCGTCCTTAGAATTGATTCCCGGCCCCATGTTCTCAATGGTGGTGACGTTGATAAACTCGCTCGAATCCAGCGAGATATGGCAAGCGCGGATGCTGGCCGGCAGGCGCTCGCGCAGCAGTAGCTCTTCGGCCCGCTCGGCCTCGCCGCGGATGGTAAATTGAGAGAGGGGAACTTCGTTAAGGTCGCGGAATTTTTTGAAGTAGTAGAGGCCCAGTTCCGCACGGCCCATTTTGTAGTAGACCTCACCGAGTTTGTAATAAAGGACACGCGAAAAGTTGGGGTCCAGTTCGAGCGTATAGCCGAAGGCGGCCACGGCTTGCGTGTAGTGCCCCTGCAAATATTCGGCCTCACCCAGCAAGCGACTGGCGATCGCCATTTTGGGTTCGTCATCCAGGGCGCGGCGCAGGGCGCGGGCGGCCTTGCTGTAATCGCGGGCCAACATCAGCTGCTCGCCGTCCAGGTAATGGCGGTAGGCCGCCGATGAGGGCTGCGCATCGGCATTGCCGGCACAAATGCCCAGAAACAGGCCGAATAAAAGCAGGTAACGCGTCATGGTGCAAAATTAGCCCGATTAATCGCCCCCCGAAAGATCGGGGCGGGTTTTCCGAAGATCGTTGACAGAACGCCGCATCCACCCAACTTAGCGCGGGAAGAAGACGCGGCAACAAAATTAAGTGAGGATACGTAGGTGTTAAATTAACACCGATATAGCTAACAAGACTACTCAATGTTAATTTAGCATTACTATCAACCAATCCTGTCGAAGTATGTACCGTCCAACGGCACCATCTTTGCATTGCAAACAAAAAAACAGTACTGATCTCGAGCTTAACGTCATCGTGCCTCACCTTTTCATCGACGGAAAAACCAATTTTCCCCGGTTTACCGTCCTAATTTTATTGACCATGACTCGATTGATCCTTTCACTTACCCTACTTTGTCTGGCCGCCACCTCCTTCGCCGCCGGCACCACACCCCCCGTTCTCGATCTTACCGTTGCCGCCGCCGGCGAAGATCGCGTTTTGGCGGTCCGTTTTAATGGACTTACCCAACCCGGTCGCGTTAGTATCCTGGATAAGGATAACATTGCGCTGCTCCAGGTTACGGTAGCCGCCGGAGAATCCTACGGCAAGCTGCTCAACCTCAAAGCACTGCCCGCCGGAAGCTACCGTTTGTCCATCGACACGGATCTCTTTACTACCATCCAACCCTTCCGTATCGTCGGTACTTTTATCGACGTAACCAGCAACGACCGTTTTACCACTTACAAGCCTTACGTGCGTTACGAGGAAAACACGGTGAACCTGACTTACTTCGGCAACGGCGGTAAGTGCCGCGTTACGCTCTCCGATGGCGGTGGCACCACCTTGCTCGAAGACCGGCAGGACGGTCAGATAGTCGTCGAGCAACGCTACGACCTGCGTTCGCTGCCCCCCGGCACCTATTATCTGACGGTAGTAACCGATCACGATATGGTGTCGAGGAAGGTGGTGCGCTAAGCTGTTTCATCATCCCAAAAGTAAAGCCCCCGCTACGAGTTGTAGCGGGGGCTTTTTTGGTGAGTTCCCACCCGCCCCCCCGAAGGGGAGAGGTGGTGATTCTTACTCTTCTTCGGAACCGGGGGAGCCATTTTCCTCCGCACGACTGCGGCCGGGAATACCGTGATCGGGCGGCCGGTCATCGAAGCGACGGTTCCCCTGCCAGCGTTCGTCCTCGTATTCATAGGCCTTGATGATCTCCTTCACCAGACGGTGACGCACCACGTCGTCGGCACTCAGGCGCACCACGCCGATGCCCTTGATGCGGCCCAGGATGTCCACCGCATAGCGCAGGCCGGAGGTTTGGCTGCGTGGCAGGTCCACCTGGCTCAGGTCACCGGTGATGATGCACTTGGCGGAAGGCCCCAGACGGGTCAGGAACATTTTCAGTTGGCTGGTCGTAGCGTTCTGCGCCTCGTCCAGGATCACGAACGCATTGTCCAGCGTCCGGCCGCGCATATAGGCCAAAGGGGCGATTTCCAGTACCCGCGTTTCGGTGAATTGCTTCAGTTTATCGGCCGCGATCATATCGTCCAGCGCATCGTAAAGTGGGCGCAGGTAAGGGTCGATCTTGTCCTTCAGATCACCGGGCAGGAAGCCCAGATTTTCGCCCGCTTCCACGGCGGGGCGCGTCAGGATGATCTTTTTGACCTCCTTATTCTTCAGTGCGCGCACGGCCAGGGCCACGGCGGTATAGGTCTTACCCGTACCGGCGGGGCCGACGGCAAACACGATGTCGTTCTGCCCGGCGGTATCTACCAGTAGTTGCTGGTTCTTGGTTTTGGCCTTGATCGGCCGTCCCGTGCGGCTGTGCACAATGGTCTTATTGCCATTACCACGCCCTAGTTTAGTCGCGAACGGGTTTTCCCCCGCCAGCAGATCTTCTACGGTTTGGGTCGGCAGTTCCTGATGTTCCTTTAGCAGGCGCACCATCATCTCAATGCGGTTCTTGACCGCCTGGGTGTCGCGTTTTTCGCCGGAAATACGCACGCTGTTACCCCGTTGCGTAATGCGCGTATCGGGATAGGCTTCCTGGACCAGGGAAAGGTTTCGGTTTTTGTCACCGAAGAGGTCGACGGGGTCCACCGTGTCGATCGTTAGGATAATTTCACTCAAATGCTTGTGTTTTGGGCGCGCGGAAAAATGTTTTCGCACAACCCCTCAAAAGGAGCAACTCTTGGGTTGATTGTCACCGGGGTTAACCGCCAACGGGGTGCATTTGTTTCACATTTTCAGTCCACTACCACGAAGCAACGGGCCACCGGCTTGCGGTCGCCGATGCGCACATTGGCCACGTAAGTACCGGCGGGGTAATGCCCGACACTAAATTCGACCACGCCGTCCAGCGCGGCAATTTCACGCTTGGCCATTAGTTGTCCTTCCTTGGAATAGATCACGATTTCTGCGGCCTCGCCCAGACTGGTTTCCTCAACGTCCAGTTTCAGGACCTCGGCCGTCGGGTTGGGGTAGATGGCAAAGCATTCCGCGTTCAAGACGGTTTCGGCCTCGGCGGGCAATTCGGGCGTCCACTCGGGATCGTCCTCGGAGCGGGGTTCTACCTTGCCGGTCAGGTATAGGTAAGTTTGCGGCGGATTCGTGTTAGCGGTAATCGTTACCTTCTGGTTACGCTGGCCCCGCTTGTTCTTCGAGTTGAACTGCACGGTCAGTGAAGCCGTCTCGCCGGGGGCAATGGATTCGGTCGGCACACTCGGCACGGTACAGCCGCAACTGCCCTTCGCGTCAATGATCACCAGCGGTTCGCTCCCCATGTTGGTGAAGGTGAATACGTGCGTCACCAACTCGCCTTCAAGTACGGTGCCGAACTCGTAGGTCGTCTCGTCGAAAAGAAATTTAGTAGTGGGTAGTTCGGCGGGAGCTAGTTCGGCGGGGATAATATCCTGCGCGTTTAGCGAGGTGAAGCCGACGGCAAGTACAAGACAAAAAAGTAAGGATTTCAGGTAGCTGGCTAACATGGTACTGATTTTGATGAAGGATACGATAAGTCACATCGTCTGTTAACGGATGCAGGGGGTAAGTGTTTTTGAACAGATGCGATTTGCGGTGGTTTGGGTGCGTCCCCGCCGCTGAGAGCGTGTCGAATAGGATGATGTGTACCCATTGAAGGCAACCGGCTAATCTCGGTTTTCTTTCCTTAAATTACTTGTTACTTATTTTTCTAAAATTCAGTTTATTTGTTCCCATTATCAATAGCCACAAACAAATTCCGATTTCCCCGATTGGTGCTGGAAAACCTACAATGTCAGAGATAATTGTTTTGCTGAAATCTGGATTTAAAAAACCACCAAAAAATGTAATCAGGTACCCAAAGCAACCTAACATCAAAAATATGCCTAAAATTTTTGGGAGAAAGCCGGATTTATAAACCAATTAACCAAAAGGCAAAAGCCAGAGCCCCCAAAATATTTGTGACAATTCAATTCCACTGTTATAATTCTCAAGATAGCGCATCACTTGAGCTTGCAATTCTGCTTGTTCAACAGTTTCTGCGTATCGTGATTTATCGATTAAGGTTAATACTGAAAAAATATTTAAGATGTTTACCAACGAAATTGGTATACTTATCAAGACAAATAGTACCATAACTTTTGCGGACACTTTATTTACACTCTTAAGCAGGCTATAGAGAGCCAATGGCAATAGCATAAAAATAAGAGAGGAGCAAATTGCGGTTACAATTCCAAGTCTAAATAAGAGTTCAGAACTTCTTATATTCTCTATAGTTTTTGCGGTATTTTTCAGGTCAATCAATTCTGAAGGAATATATACCAGGTAGGTAAATCCAGAAATGACCAATAATAAATATAATATTCCCGCAATTCTTGCTTTTTTATTTCGTGACATTGTTTCCATTGTTAAGCAGTTTTTCTTTAGGCCATGTCCAGGCGTACCAAACAATTAGTGCGGTAATAATACTTTCCAAGAAAGCTAAAAAGACATAAAATAGATACCATTCGTTAGTTGACATAATTCCTATGAAAATCATCATAAGTGTAAATAATGTTCCAAAAAAGATGTTAAGAATTCGGTTTATTTTTGGTTTGATAAAAATTGAAGCTGCAACCATAACTGAAGGAATTGCCAAAATTATTGATGCTACTAATATTTTTACAGGACTGTCCATAATGTGATCGCCTGTAATTAAGCTAGTTACTTTATCTGGTGTGTAGAGTTCAAAATAGTCGCCATATAAATAGCAGAACGTTGCGGAAGCCCACAACGAAGCAAGTTTGATCTTGATATTTACCTTTGGGTTTTCTAACATTATGGTGTGGTATTTTACGGTTTATTTAGAGCGTGTCTAAAATTTTTAAGAACTAAGGATCAATGTTTCGCTTCGCGGCTACTTCGTTGTTAAGGTTCCGGCTAGATAAATAATTCGCTTCGCGGCTACTTCGTGGTGCGCGCATAGCGGGTTATGTAAGTCATTTTTTACGACGTCAGGTTCTTAAATGCTTGGTTCTCAGGAAGTGAAAATTTAGACACGCTCTAAGAAGATCTGCAACCTGTCCGCGATATGCTTTGTTCCCCATCACCTTTTCCACTCGCTCCATCTGATCAGTAAAGTTGGGGTACACATCAGAGGCATCTTCTTTGGGCACCAGCCGAAGAAAAAAATTCCTCGTAGACGTGAGCCGGTAAATCAAAACCGCTGAAATAACCACTCTATCAACCTCCTTCGCTCTACCACGATGTCCACGTCCCCGATCATGAAGGGCGTGGCTTCCAGCTTGCGCTCCGTGCTGGTGATCAGGCCGTCGGGGAACTCTACGACGAGGGGGATGGTCTCGTTTTCCGAGGGGATGCGGCCCACGCTGCGGATGCGGCCCTCGACGGTGCCGAACTGGAGGGAGGGGTAATTTTTGAAGCGCACCAGCACCCGCTGGCCCACGCTGACCTTGCCGGCACCGACGAGGTCGAGGTCGATGCGGCCGATGTTGCCGCCGGGGTTGAGGGGCAGGACGGTGGCCAGGGTGCTTTCGTCCTTGATGAACTCGCGCTCGCGGACGTTGGGGTCCAGGACGACGACGCCGTTGATGGGGGAAATGAGGAGGAAATCGCGCTTCCATTCCTCGACTTCGGTGACCAGGTCGCGGTAAGTTTCGCGGAGTTCGATGGCGGCGGCCTGGGAATTGTCTTCCGTGCCGTTGCGCAGGTTGGTGATGCGGCGGCGGAGGAGTTTGATCTCGATCTCCTTATTGCGGATCTCGCTTTCGACGGCATTGCGGCGGCGCTCGTTGGCCAGCAGGGTTTCCTCGGCGCGGCGCACGTCGGCCTCGTCGGCCAGGCCGCTCTCGAACATGCTCAGGGAGCGATCGCGCTCGCGGGCGTGGCCGATGGACTCGGCGGTGAGGTTGCTGAGGTTGATGCGGTCGCTCTGGATGCGGCTGAGGGCGAGGTCGATCTGGTCGCGGATCTCTTCGACGCTGAACTCGTAGAGGCCGCCCCGCTGGATCGAGCGAACGGTTTCCTGCTTGTCCTGAAATTCGTAGACTTTTTCCTGGAGGCGGCCCAGCATCAGCTCGCCGGGAATGATGAGGTGAATGAGCAGCGAATCGGGGGCGTCGCGGACCGAGAGGAGGCGGTCGCCGAGTACCTGGACGTGCTCGAAGCGGGCCGAAGAACGGAAGGCCATCAGGGTGGTGCCGGCGCGGACGGTATCTTCGCTGCCCACCAGCAGATCGGTGACGTAGACGCCCTCGCGGGCCTTGAGGCGGCGCGGCGGATCGACGGAGGTGAGCATCAGCTCGGAATGCACGACCTCGGGGTAGGTAATGAGGAAGCAGAGGCCGAGCAGCAGCACGAGTACCAGTAACAGGAGTAGGCCGCTGATGCGGAGCAGCCACCCAGGGGGGCGGCCCAGGATGGCCTGGACTTCCTCGCTGCGGTTGGAGCGAGGGCCGGTGCTGAGGGATTCGAGCTGACGCGCCATTAGTTGCCGAGGGAGATTTGGTTCTGGATCATCCGCTGATAGACGTAATTGTTGCCCATCAGTTGCTCGTGCGTGCCCTCCTCGATGAGTTCGCCGCCCTCCAGTACGATGATGTGATCGGCCCGCTGGATGGTGGTGTGGCGGTGCGCGACCAGGATGATGGTGGAGCCGCGGAAGAAGTCGAGCAGGTCGTCCATGATGAGGACTTCGGTGAAGGCTTCCAGGCCGGCCGTGGCCTCGTCGAGGAAAATGTAGGGCGGTTTTTTGTAGACGGCCCGCGCGATGAGCAGCCGCTGCCGCTGGCCCGCGCTGAGGCCCATACCCATCTCGCCGATCAGGGTAGAATAGCCCTCGCTGAGCGACTCGATCCACGACTGGATGCGGGCCGTTTTGACGGCGTCGAGTAGGCGTTTTTCGTCAACGTACTCATCGCCCAGGGCGATGTTGCGGGCAATAGTGTCGCTGAAGATGTAGCCGTCCTGGAGGACGACGCCGATCTGGTCGCGCCAGAGTTTGGATTGGATGGAACTCAGGTTAGTTTCGCCCAGCAGCACGCTGCCTTCGGTGGGCGCGTAGAAACCGAGCAACAGTTTGAGCAGCGTCGATTTACCGCTGCCCGACGAGCCGACGATGGCCGTGATGCGCCCCTTGCGCAGCGTGGCCGAAACCCGCGAGAGCACCTGCGGCGACTCCGGGCCGCGGTAGCGGAAGGAGACTTTATCCAGCACCAGGTCGCCCTTTTCGGGCAGGATGGAAATCAGTTCGCGGTCGGCCCGCTCGGGGGCGTCGTCCTTCAATTCACCCATGCGTTCCAGGCTGATGCGGCTTTCCTGGTACGAGCGGACGAACTCGATGAAATAGGCGATGGGCGAACTGAGCTGACCCAGCACGTAGTGAATGGCCAGCAGCATCCCCAGCGTCATGCTGCCGTTGACCACCGCCGAAGCGGCGACGAAGGTGATGAGCAGGTTCTTGCCCTCGTTGAGCACCGCGCCTCCGGTGCGCTGGAAGGAGTCGATGCGCATCGACCGCTCATTGGTGCGGTAAATGCTGGCCTGCGTGCGTTCCCAGGCCCAGCGTTTCTGGCGTTCGGCGTTGTAGAGCTTGATCTCCCGCATCCCATTGATGAGTTCCAGGAGCTGGTGCTGGTTTTCGGCCGACTGGTCGAAGCGGCGGTAATCGAGGCTGACCTTATACCGCTGGAAAAAGAAGACCCAGCCGATATTGGCCAGGGTGCCGAGCAGGAAAATCCAGCCCACGGTGGCGTTCCAGTAAAAGAACACGCCGCAGAAGCTGAAAAAGCTAAAGAAACTGAAAAAGCTGAACAGGCTGGTGCCGGTAAAGAAGCGTTGCACCCGCTGGTGGTCGTTGATCCGCTGGATAATGTCGCCGGCCAGGCGGGCGTCGAAGAAACGGACGGGCAGTTTGGTCAGCCGGATGAGGTAATTGGAGATCACCCGGATATTGACCCGCGTACCGATGTGCAGTAATATCCAGCGTTGCATCAGTTGGATCAGCGTGTGGGCCGCGAACAACACGCCCTGCGCGATGACCATGATCCAGATAAAATTGATGTCGACCCGGACGATGCCGATGTCCACCAAATTCTTGATCAGGAAGGGCAGTGCCAGCTGGAAGATCAGTCCCACCAGTACGCCCAGGGCCAGCTGCAGCAGCAGCGGCTGGTATTTTTTGAAGTAGCGGTACATATAACCGCCGGCCGGCCGGTCCTCCTTTTCGCGCCCCTTTTCATCGAAGGCCGGCGTGGTTTCCAGCACCAGGCTGGTCCCGAGCGGGCTACCGTAGCGGTCCTCGTCGTCGGCCCACTGCGTGATAAATTCGCCGCGGCTCAGTTTAAACTTCCCGGCGGCCGGGTCGGCGATCCAGGCCGCGTTCTTGCGGATCTTATACAGGACCACGAAGTGATCGTCGCGCCACGGCACGATGCAGGGCAGTGGAATATCCTCGCGCAACTGGTCAAAGGTCAGGTCGTCCAAGGCCAGCGTCTGCATCCCGATCGCTTCGGCTGCTTCGCTAATGCCCAGTAACGATACTCCCTCGCGGCCCGTATAGCTGGACCGCCGCAACGACTCCGACGAGTACGCACGGCCGTGGTAAGCGGCCACCATGCGCAGGCAGGTGACGCCGCAGTCCATTTCCTCCAGCTGTTCGTAAAACGGAAATCTGATCATGGGCGAGGCTACCGTTTGCGGCTCCGGGGGCTAAAGTGTGGTTTTCAATCAAGTTTTCGCATCACGTCACCCCTCTCTTGAGGAGAGGGACCGGGAGTGAGGGATCAATGGTAGTGGTAAAAACTACTGGATCAACTGATTATAAAACTACACGAACTACTCGGCGGAGCAAACGGCTTGGATGTCTAAGTGGTAATTTCCGGCGGTTTAATTCCGGTTAGTCGATAAAGATAGGGTTTTATTTACAAAACCTACCTTTGCGCCATGTCCGGCACGCTCTCCATCGTCATTCCCGCCTACAACGAGGCCCCCACCATCCACCGCATCCTGGACCGCATCCGCGCCGTCACCCTGGACCACGGCTGGCAAAAAGAGGTCATCATCATCGACGACTGCTCCACCGACGGCACCCTGGCCGCCCTTCACGCCTACGCCGCCGCGCAGCCCGCTTTCCCGTTCGTCCTCCTCACCCACGCCGTCAACCGGGGCAAGGGCGCCGCCCTCCACACCGGCATCCGGGCGGCCACGGGCGATTACCTCATCATCCAGGACGCCGACCTCGAGTACGACCCCGCCGAGTACGACCTCCTCCTCGCGCCCGTCCACCGCGGCGTAGCCGACGTCGTCTACGGCAGCCGATTCATGGGCGGGCGGCCTCACCGCATCCTCTTTTACTGGCATTCCATCGGCAACAAATTCCTCACCGGCCTGTCCAACGCCTGCACCAACCTCAACCTGACGGACATGGAAACCTGCTACAAACTGTTCCGCACGCCCCTCATCCAGTCGCTCGACCTACGCGAAAACCGTTTCGGTTTCGAGCCGGAGGTCACCGCCAAGATCAGCCGCGTGTCGGGCGTGCGCATCTACGAGGTCGGCATCTCCTATTACGGCCGCACCTACGCCGAGGGCAAAAAGATCAGTTGGAAGGACGGGGTACGGGCAGTGTGGTGTATTTTACGGTATAACTTCTTTTATCGCCGACGCCTCCGATGAACCTTTTTGCGAGGTGAAACAGTTGCATCGGAGGAGCGGTAGTTCTTTTTTACCATCAGGTCTCCTTCTCCGAGGCAGCTGGTTTTAGAGCGTGTCTAAAATTTTTAAGAACTGAGGATCGATGATTCGCTTCGCGGCTACTTCGTGGTTAAGGTTCTGGCTAGATAAAAAATTCGCTTCGCGGCTACTTCGTGGTGCGCGCATATCGGGTTACGTAAGTCAGTTTTTATGACGCCAGGTTCTCAAATGCTTGGTTCTCGGGAAATAAAAAATTCAGGCACGCTCTTAACCCTGAATTCATGCCATCACTTCAGTAAATCGCTTCAATCTTCACCAACGGCCGCCCGGATCCCAACCCATTTTTTACCGACCAGTCCTTCCCGCCTTCCTTCTCGAATAGGTCACCCGAACCTTTGTGGGGCACCAGGCCGATACTGAAATCCAACTCTTTTCGATCCTTGTTCTGAATACCCAGCCACTCGAAACCGACGAAAAAATCCGTCGGGGGTAAATCTACGATAAAGGGCAGCAGATCGACGGTGTTCCAGCCTTTTCTAAGCTTTTCCAGAATAATATCCTTGCCATTCAGGGGTTTACCCGGACAGTTGCAACTGTCATCCAGCGCATAGAAAAACAACCGGATCGTAGACTGATCGCTCGATGCCTTGCCGATGTGGAATTTGATCTCCTTTAAGTAACCCTCAATATTTTCCTCATTCGCAACCCGGCTGGCCAGCTGGTAAGTAGTAGCGACGTTTTTCTGGTACCAGCCCCGTGCCTTTTTACTCGGCGGGTCGAATCGGTATTCCCCTGATTTCGTCTTTCTGGATTCCAGTACGTCCACCAGTGTCAGCTGCTGGGATTCTTCCGTAAGCACAATTTCATTATTTCCCCGCTTCATGCCTCCTAGTGACATCGCTTTGATCCGGTAGCCCAGGTAACTGACCTTTACTGAATCCTTCGCTGATGGCGTATGCTCGCAATTCAGGGTGAACGTACCGTCGTCACCGCTTAGGGCACCACAGGTGGTGGCGGGAATGAAAATATGGGCATAAGCAATGGCTTTACCATTTTTATCGACGACCCTGCCGGAAATACTCACCTGGGCCTGGAGCGCCGGCGAGATAAAAGTCAGCATGAATAAGAAGAAGAGTACGTTACGCATAGCTATTTTGACAATTTTTATTGATTGGCACCCGCTGCCGGGTTATCAGGCGCTTTCGGACTTATTTCCTACACCAGCCACGGCTTACACAAAGTTAGTACTTTCCCGTAGAGATTCATGTCCCGCCCCCGTTTCGGCACCGGCATCTCGCCGATCGGCATCTCCCGAGCCGGTTCAGGCTCAGTTCGGCCTCCGGTACAATTTTCAGGATTTCGCGCGGGATATTACAGCGGGTTACGTAAGTCAGTTTTTACGCCACCAGGTTCTTAAATACTTGGTTATCAGGAAATAAAAATTTAGACATGCTCTAAATTGCCTTCTTTATTTGGGCGTGCCCCCGGTCCGCTAGCGCGGTACCGGGGTCGGTCCCTTCCCGGCTCCCTGTCGGTCGGCCCTGCGGGCTGTCGGCGGTTGCCTCCACCGTCCAGGCACCTCACGCATGGATGTGGGGAGGTAAAGGTTGGTTATTGGAGGGTCATTAGCTTAACGCGAGAGTTACATAAGCAATTATTTATTTAACAAGCTATCTGCAACCAATTAGAATGGATTAAACTCCCTAAAAATGCAAAACTCGGCACTCACCACAATCGAAAAGCCTATTATCTTGAATTACTGAACGGACATGAAGATCAGCCATGCTGTGCTCCCCCTCTATTTGCGGCAACGCACCGCCGGGCCGGCCCCGCGATCTTATCCATAACAATCCATAAACGGCCGAGTACGCAAATTCAGGAAAATCGTACATTCGCCATATGTCGACCATCTCCCGCTATTTCCAGACCGTTCGTCACCTCACCCCGGCTCAGATTGGTTTCCAGTTGCGTTACCGGGGTTCGGGGAAACTCCTGAAGCGGATACCGGTAGACCGACCGGCACCGGAGGGGAATTTGCGCCCCCTTAAAATTAAGCCGCAACTACTGACCTACCAGCCGGGCGAGGAACCGCTGTTGACCGGTAAAGCGCGGTTTAACTTCCTCAACCAGCCGCACGATTTCGGGAGCGTAGAGGGAATCGACTGGGAACTGGCCGTTTATGGGAAATTATGGACCTACAACCTCCACTATTTCGAGTACCTGCGCCAGCCTGAACTGCCCCTGGCCGACGGTCAACGGCTGATCGACGCCTGGATCGAAAAGGAGGAAACGTTTAATACGGGCTGGGAACCCTATCCCCTGAGCCTGCGGATAGTCAACTGGTTACAGTTTTACCGTATTCATGGGAAGACCGCGCTCCCCGTACACGTACACGAATCTTTCCACCGGCAGTACGAAAACCTGCAGGGAAAGATCGAATTCCACCTCAGCGGAAATCACCTGCTGGAGAACCTGATGGCGCTGCGGGTCGCTTCCACCTATTTTGCGGGTGACTCGATTACCTCCTTTATCAATGATATATTTCTCGGGCAACTGACCAAGCAGTTTCAGCCTTACGGGCTTCACTACGAATGTAGCCCACTTTACCACCGTTTACTGCTCTGGCGACAACTGGAACTCATCACCTTCGGCCTAAACGCCGGCCGGACCCAACTGGATTTTCTCGGGGTACTACTAGGCTACGCCATCCGTCTGGATAGCCGGAACGAATGGCCGGGGCCTCACTTTAACGACAGTACGGAAGGCATCGCCCCCTCCCTGAAAACCGTTCAACGGTTAGCCCACACACTGAAAATAATTGAAACCTTACCGGAGGAGTCGATTCCCTTCATCTACCGGGAAGTGGGGCGTTTCCAGTGCTGGATGGACACCGGCAGCCCTGCCCCCGCCCACCAGCCGGGACACAGCCACGCCGATAACCTGACCTTCTGCCTACACCTGGACGGCCGACCGATCATCGTGGATACCGGCATCAGTACTTACGAAAAGAACGAACGCCGCGCCTACGAGCGATCCACCGCCGCGCACAATACCGTTACCGTTAATGGCCGAAACTCGTCGGATGTCTGGGGTGGTTTCCGCATCGGCCGCCGTGCTAAGACCACGCTCGAAGAACTGACGGACACCGAAGTCCAGGGTTCCCACAACGGCTACCGCCGGCTGGGCACCACTCACCGGCGCAGGTGGTACTTTGGCAAAGACTATTTAAATGTGCTGGATAAGTTGACCGGCAGAGGCACCGGCGTGGCCCGCCTGCATTTTACCGCCGGTCTCGCGCCGGAATTGGAAGGGGACGTTTGCCGCGTAGGAAAGTTAACAATCACCACAACCGGTGCCACCCGCCTGGAACTGGTGCCGTACGAACAAGCTCTGGGCTTTAATCGGACGGCCGCTGCCTGGTGCCTGGAAGCGACGTTTACGAGTAAGTTGCGGACTAAAATCGAGTATTAGTAGGGTCACGATCCCTTAGAGCGTGTCTAAAATTTTTAAGAATTGGGAATCAATGATTCGCTTCGCGGCTACTTCGTGGTTAAGGTTCTGGCTAGATAAAAACTTGCGCGCATAGCGGGTTACGTAAGTCAGTTTTTATGACGCCAGGTTCTTAAATGCTTGGTTCTCAGGAAGTAAAAATTTAGACACGCTCTTAGAGTGTAGGTAAGGATCTTGATCCCCAGATCGCGGAAATGGGCGCAGGTTGCTAGAAAACAGAATTGACCGAGCGGGTTGTAATTACGCATTTGCGTAGCCCAACCCGTGCGTGAGGTGCCTGGAGGGGCGTTAGCGCACGCAGTGCCGAGCGACAGCGAAGCCCGGAAGGGACCGACCCGGCCATCAGCCGGGACACGCCCGAGTCATCATAAAATTACTAGTCGTTGGTCGCCTTACGCCGGGTGATCTCATCGCGGATCTGGGCCGCCCGTTCGTAGTTTTCCTCGCGGAGCACCTGATCGAGTTGCTGCTGGAGATCTTCGATGGAAACGGAATTGAGCGTCGGGGCTTCCTCCTCGATCTCTTCGTCGCTGACCTCGTAGGCACTGGTACTCTCTTCGTCCTCGAGGACGATTCCGGCCGTATCGAGGATGAACTCGTAGGTGTAAATGGGGCATTTAAAGCGGACAGCCAGGGCGATGGCATCGCTGGTACGGGAGTCGATCTCGATCAGTTCGCCGTTACGGAGGCAGTTCAGGCGGGCGTAGAAAATGCCTTCCACCAAATTATTGATCACGATTTCCTGAAGGCCGATATCGAAGGTATCCAGCGTATTTTTGAACAGATCGTGCGTGAGGGGACGATTGGGCACCATGCCCTCGATGGCAACGGCGATGGCCTGGGCCTCGAAGGCACCGATGACTACCGGCAGGCGGCGGGCACCGTCTATTTCGCCCAGCACGACCGCATAATTATTGGATTGGGTAACGCTATGTCTTAGGTTGACAATGTCCAGTTCTATTTTCTTCATACCGATTGTAAGACTAAGGGAAGTACAACGCATCAACCGGCCTTAGGTTGGAAACGGGGGGCGAAGGTACTTCCCTGATTTGAAATTCCGGCGATTGGCCATAAAAAGGTGGACGGCCGTTCCCTTATTCGATGCGGTAGCCCCTACCTTTGCGCGCTCAAAAATATCGACCTCATGACCAACCCCACCCGTGTTTTTAAGTTCGGCGGTGCTTCGCTGCGTGACCCCGCTGCCGTTCGTAATGTAGGCTCCATCCTGCAACGCTACGGCTCCGAACGGCTGGTGATCATCGTTTCGGCCATGGGTAAGACGACCGATAAACTGGAGTTGATCTCGATCGCCCACTCGGAATCCCGGCGGGAGGATGCGATGAATCTGCTGGAGGAAATCCGCCAGGATCACTACGCCGCCGCCCGCGACCTGTGCGGCGACCGGGCACCGGCCCTGATCACCGATCTGAACGATCTGATCGTGAGCGTGGAGTGGGTGCTGGAGGAAGAACCCGAGGATAATTACGATTATACCTACGACCAGATCGTGTCGGTGGGCGAACTACTGAGCAGCCGCGTGGTGGCCGCCTTTCTGAATACGGCCGGCCTGCCCACCGCCTGGCTGGACGCCCGCGACATGGTGCAGACCGACAATATTTTTCGCGAGGGTTGGGTACAGTGGGAGGAAACCGAGGCCCGGATCCAGCGGTTGGTGCCGCCGCAACTGGATAAGGGCGGCTTCGTGCTGACGCAGGGCTTCATCGGTAATACTTCCGAGAACTTTACCACCACCCTGGGCCGCGAGGGTTCGGACTATACGGCAGCTATTTTCAGCTACTGCCTGAATGCCGAGAACATGACGATCTGGAAGGACGTACCCGGCGTGCTGACCGCCGATCCGAGGCTGTTTGAAAACGTCGTACTGCTACCTCGCCTCAGCTATAAGGAGGCCATCGAGATGACTTACTACGGGGCGCGGGTGATTCACCCGAAGACGATCAAGCCGCTGCAAAACAAGAGTATTCCGCTGCACGTCCGCTCGTTCAAGGAACCGGAGGCCGAGGGCACCATCATCAATAACGAGGCCGAGGATACCTACCCCGCCATGGTGGCCATTGAAAACCAGCAGGCCCTGGTGAGCATCAGTACGCGTGATTTCAGCTTCGTGGCCGAGCAGCACATCAAGGAATTGTTCAGCCACATCACCGATCTCCGTCTGCAGGTCAATATGATGCAGAACACCGCCATCAGTTTCAATATCGTCTTCAACGATACCGACAAAAAAGTAGATACCTTCTCCGAACGGATCCAGGACAGCTTCAAGACCGTCATCGAGCGCGGCCTGGAACTCATCACCGTGCGGCACTACACGGACGAAACCACCGATAGCCTGCGCCGGGGAAAAGTGGTGCTGGTGGAGGAAAAGATGCTGAAGACACTGCAAATGGTGGTGCGTACCGCACCGGTGCTGCGCCGTAAGTAGGTTGGTATTCAGTACGTAGTATAGAAGTATCCATACTACGTACTACGTACTAAAGCTACCCCTTCTCCGCCCGGTAAAACTGGTAGTAATAAGGAATCGTCTCGATACCACGATAGAAATTGAACAGACCGTAGTGCTCGTTCGGGGAGTGGAGGCCGTCGCTATCGAGGCCGAAACCCATGAGGATACTCTTCAGTCCCAGTACTTCTTCGAACAGGGCCACGATGGGGATGGAACCGCCCTCCCGCTTGGGGATGGGATCCTTGCCGAAAGTTGCCTTCATCGCGTGCTCGGCGGCACGGTACTCGGGCGTATTGGTGGGCGTGACGGAAGGCAGTCCGCCGTGGTGGGGGCGCACTACTACCCGGACGCTATCCGGTGCCTGGGCCTCGAAATAATCGCGGAATAGTTGGGTGATCTCCTCGTCGTTCTGGTGGGGCACCAAGCGCATGCTGATCTTGGCGTGGCCGGAGCTGGGGAGTACCGTTTTGGCCCCCTCGCCGGTGTAGCCGCCCCAGATGCCGTTCACGTCGAGCGTGGGCCGGATGCTGGTGCGCTCCAGGGTGGTGTAACCGGCCTCGCCCTGGGTGTCTCCGATGCCGAGGTATTTTTTGTACGCCTGCTCGTTGAAGGGAGCCTCGTTGAGGGCCTTACGGTCGGCGGCGGAAAGTTCTTCCACCTTGTCATAGAAACCGGGGATGGTGACGTGCTTGTTCTCGTCCATCATGCCCGCGATCAGTTGACAGAGTACGTTGATCGGGTTAGCTACCGCGCCGCCGTAGACGCCGGAGTGCAGGTCACGGTTGGGGCCGAATACATCGACCTCCACATAGCTCAAACCGCGCAGGCCGGTGGTGATACTGGGCGTATCGTGACCAATGATGCTGGTGTCGCTGACCAGGATGACGTCGGCGGCCAATTTTTCGGTGTTCTCGCGCAGGAAGGTCTCCAGGTTAGATGAACCCACTTCTTCCTCGCCCTCGATCATCACTTTCACGTTACAGGTCAATTCACCGGCGGCGACCATGGCCTCGATGGCCTTGACGTGCATGAAAAACTGTCCCTTATCGTCGGCCGTGCCGCGACCGAAGATGGCCCCCTGGGGGTGGATGTCGGTTTTCTTGATCGTCGGCTCGAAGGGGGGCGTATCCCACAAGTTGAGTGGGTCGGGTGGCTGCACGTCGTAATGGCCGTAAGTAAGGACGGTAGGCAGGGCGGGGTCGATCATTTTTTCGCCGTAGACTACCGGGTGGCCGGCGGTGGGGATCACCTCCACGGCGTCCAGTCCGGCTGCCTTTAAATAGTCGGCTACCTTGTCGGCGCAACGGGCGGTGTCGGCATCGTGCTTTGAGTCCGCGCTCACGCTGGGGATGCGCAGGAGTTCGAGTAATTCTTCGAGGAAGCGGTCGCGGTGCCGCTGGATGTAGTCTTGGGTCTTTTTCATAGGGCGCGAAGATAGGGAATCAATGAGTGAGTGAGTGGGTGAGTGAATGAGTGAATGTAGTACGTGCAGAACCCCCTTCGGGGGCAGGGGGAATTTTAGTGAGTGAGTGAGTGAACATGTTAGGCGTGTAAGTCCCCGTCCCTATTACCTGGAATGATCGAACCTAAAACGCAATTCCGTATTCTGTAATCCGTAATCACTATTTTGTAATCCCCCCGGATGCCGAAGGGGGGAGAATTAGTATCCAGTAGTATTTTAACGTAATGACCGACAATTCCCACCCGCAGCCCCGCCCTTTCTCCCGGTCCGGCTACCTGCTTCTTTTCCTCCTGCTCTTTACGCTGCCCGCTTGCGTGAGCCAACGAGAGCCGGCGGCGGTGACGGCGCGGGGTTACGGCATCGACGCGGACCTGCCCTCCTCCGGCGAGGCGGAACTGGCAGCCATCATCGCACCTTATAAGGAGGAGCTGAGCGGCCAGATGAATGAAGTGGTGGGTGAGTTACCCGAAACGATGCGCAAGGGCAGCCCGGAAAGTACATTGGGTAACTGGCTGGCCGACCTGTTATACGCCGAGGCGGCGGCGCACTTCGACCGGCCGATTGCCTTTGCGGTGCAGAACGCGGGGGGAATCCGGGTGCCGGAGTTGGCGGCCGGTCCGCTGACGGTGGGCAAAGTATACGAGCTGATGCCATTCGACAATACGCTGGTGCTGTCTACCATGAACGGGGCTACGTTACAGCAGTTTATCGATCATATGGCGGCGGGAGGCGGGTGGCCGGTGAGCAAGCAACTACGTTACACCATTAGCGGGGATAAGGCTACGAAAGTTACCATCGACGGTAAAGCACTGGACCCGGCGGCCAGCTACACCATTGCCCTGCCCGACTACGTGGCTAACGGCGGCAGCGACAGCGAGATGCTGGTAGGTACCGAGCAGTTGGATGACGGGTTGCTGCTGCGGGACGTGATCGTCGAGCACTTGCGGAAGAACGCGGCAGTGCCGGTGGCCGGAATGGAAGATGGGCGGGTGAGGTGAATTGCGTGAGGTGCCCGGAAGGGCGTTAGCGCACGCAGTGCCGAGCGTTAGCGAAGCCTGGAGGGGACCGACGGCGGCCCTCAGGCCGGCGGCACGCCCAAAATATTTTACTCCCATTTATCCACTAATTCGGCCACCTGCACTGAACCATGCCGGGGCAAGCCGGGTATTTAGGCAGCACCCCACAACCGTATAATTATGCAGCGCAGAGTATTTTTGAAGCAAGCCGCCTGGACCACCGGCATGGCCCTGGCCGCGCCCGGACTGAGCTGGGCCGGCGGCCTGAAATCGGCCGAGCGGCTGACGATCTTGCACACCAATGACTGGCACAGCCGTATCGAACCATTTCCGGAGGGCGACGGGCGCAACGGCGGCAAGGGCGGTGCGCTGCGGCGGGCGGCACTGATCGACAAAATCCGGGCGGAGGAGCCGAATGTGCTGCTGCTGGACAGCGGCGATGTTTTTCAGGGAACGCCCTATTTCAATTTTTTCGGCGGTGAACTGGAATTCAAGCTCATGTCGGGCATGAAATACGATGCCGGGACGATCGGTAACCACGACTTCGACGCGGGACTGGAGGGACTGGCCAAGCAGCTCCCCTTCGCTAATTTCCCGCTGCTTTCGGCCAACTACGACTTTAGTAAGACCATCCTGGACGGCAAAACGCAGCCCTACCTGGTACTGCAACGCGGCCCGTTCAAAGTGGGTATTTTCGGACTCGGCATCGAACTCAAAGGGCTGGTGCCGGAGAAACTATACGGTAATACCGTGTACCAGGACCCCGTGGAAAAAGCTAACGCTACTGCCCTGCACCTGCACGAGCGGGAGCACTGCGACATCGTAATCTGCCTGTCGCACCTTGGGTTATTTTCCGAGCGCGGCAAGGTCAACGATCGGGTGCTGGCCGCGCAGACCCGCCACGTGGACGTAATCCTGGGCGGGCACACCCACACCTTTATGAGCGAACCCGAACTAGCGGCCAACCGGCAGGGAGAACCCGTGCTGATCAACCAAGTCGGTTGGGCGGGGCTACGGCTTGGTCGCCTCGATATTTCCTTCGACCGTAACCGGCGGCGGCGGATGTGTACCGACTGTTCGTATCTGGAAGTAGTTTAGACAGAGCGGGTTAAATTATCTGACGGTCAGTGAATTAGAGCCGGTCAAGTTATCCGGCGAAAAAAGTTATCCACTTTTTTCGCCGGTCAACGTTAATAAGGTGTGGAGAAATTTACCAGTATTGACTGTCGATTTTCTTTCCCGGTAACGATCAATTCCCCATCTTTGCCTTCCCGCCAGGGGATACCAAACACAACGCAAGCAAACTGAATCTACCGCCGCCGTCAACGACTTAAGTCGGCCGGAACCGCCGCTCTCCGGCACGGAAACTATTGCTTACGACCGCCAACTTACTGATGCGTTTTTTGCCGACGAGTCCGCCACCGCGTTCCCGATCGGACTGTTACCCGACGGCTGAGCCGGGAGGGAGCCGACTTCAACTCTATTAATGGTGCGCGAGGGATACGCGTCACCGAACAACCACTTTAAAGGGCAAACACGTATGCAAATGGTAGACCACGCAACGATATGGGATAATTGTCTGGGAACGATCAAGTCGAGTATCGATTCACAGAGTTATAAAACCTGGTTCGAGCCCATCCAGCCCGTAGCCCTTAACGATCGTTCGCTGACCATTCAGGTTCCTCACCGTTTGTTTTACGAGTGGTTGGAAGAACACTATCTCGACTTGCTGAAACGCAGCGTTCGCCAGCACTTGGGCGAGGGAGGTCAGTTGCTGTACCAGATTCTTCCTGCCACGTTAAAGCGGCCCCGCCTAGCCCCGGCCTATCCGGCCGCCGCCCCGCAGGGGCGTCCGGCAGCCGCCAATGGCAAGCCCACCCGGAGCGACGATAGCCTGAACCCATTCGTGATCCCCGGCATCACCAAGCCGAAGATCGAGAGTAACCTGAACGCGCAGTACACCTTTAATAACTTCATCGAAGGCAACTGTAACCAACTGGCCCGCAACGCCGGGCTGGCCATTGCCGACCGGCCGGGCACTACCTCCTTTAACCCTTTGGTGATCTACGGGCAGACCGGTCTGGGAAAAACCCACCTGGCCCAAGCCATCGGCAACGAGGTGAAAGCCCGCTACCCGGAAAAATCAGTGGTTTATACCACAACCGACCAGTTTACTAACGACATCATTAATTCCATTAAGGAGAACGCGATCAGCGGCCTGATCAACGACTATAAGCACGTGGACGTACTGATCGTGGACGACATCCATGCCTTGCGCGATAAGAAGCGGACCCAGGAGATTTTCTTCAATCTCTTTAACTCACTGCGCCAGCAAAACAAGCAGATCATCCTGACCACCGATAAGCCGGTCAAAGAACTCGATATCGAGGAGCGCCTCAAGAGCCGCTTCAAGTGGGGCCTGGTGGCCGACCTCCAGATGCCCGACCTGGAAACCCGCATGGCGATCCTGGCCCATAAGTCGGATTTTGAGGGGATCGAAATTCCGAATGATGTCTCGGAATTCATCTGCTTCAACGTCAAGAACAACATCCGCGAATTGGAGGGTGCCCTCAACACCTTAGTACTCCGTTCGTCTTTTACCAAGGGCGAGATCGACCTCGATCTGGCCAAGGAAGTGATTCGCAATTTCGTCAGCGAACTGAATCAGGAGGTGACCGTCGACAGCATCCAGAAACTGGTGGCCGACTACTATAACCTGGACGTGGAAAAGCTGGCCGGCCAAACCCGCCGTCGCCAGGTAGTGATTGCCCGCCAACTGAGTATGTACCTCGCCAAGACCCTCACCGATAAGAGCCTCAAGGCTATCGGCCAGAACTTCGGCGGCCGCGACCACTCTACGGTTATTTACTCGGTAAAGACAGTCCGCAACATGATCGAGACCGACCAATCGATCAAGAAGGCCGTGGATGAGTTGGAGCGGCAGATCAAGATGTCGGTAAACGAGTAGCGGCGAAGCCGTTGTGGCTGCGCCACGTACTTTGGTATGACGCTTCGCGTCTGGTATTTTTGTATGTTAGACTAAGCCTATAGCGGCGAAGCCGCTGTGGCTGCGCCACGTACTCTGGTATGACGCTTCGCGTCTGGTATTTTTGTATGTTAGACTAAGCCTACGCGTACACGGGGGGGCTGCGCCCCGTACTTTTGTAGGCGGCGTTGCCGCTGGTATTTTTGTATGTTAGACTAAGCCTACGCGTACACGGGGGGGCTGCGCCCCGTACTTTTGTAGGCGGCGTTGCCGCTGGTATTTTTGTATGTTAGACTAAGCCTACGCGTACACCTATGGGCTGAATCTAAATTACTAAAATACCATGGGCGAAGCCCGCTACAAAAGTACGGGCAAAGCCCCCCACTGAACCATTCCCGCCCACCGGAGCTTTTACTGCTAAAGTCCCAATCGCATGATCCGATCCTTTCTATTCGCCCTTCTTTTACTCCCCTTACTGGCGTCGGCGCAGCCCGAACTTAGTGTCGAACTGGTATTCGATTTTGATGGTACCGTTACGGCCATCGAGGAAAACCCCACCGGTGCGCCGCTGCAACTGGTGGCCCTGAAAAACGGTCTCATCCGCTACTTGCCGACCGGCGGCATCATTGTCGGTCCGCCGTTTTTGGATATAAGCAATAAGGTGTCTACCAACAGCGAGCGCGGTTTGCTGGGCTTGGCCTTTCACCCGATTTTGCGAATAAGCCCTACTGCTACGTCAACTATACCAACCCGAACGGAACTACCACCATTGCCCGCTTTACGGTAGTGCAGGGCGGCTCCGGTGCAATCGAGGCCGATCCGGCTTCCGAGTTGATCCTGATGACGATCCCGCAACCGTACGACAACCACAATGGCGGTGACATTAATTTCGGCCCCGACGGCTACCTCTACATCGCCGTGGGCGATGGTGGTAGCGGCGGCGACCCGGAAGAGAACGGCCAGGACCGTTCCAACCCGCTCGGTGCATTGTTGCGGATCGACGTCGACGGCGGCGGTATGATCGGCGGACCGCCCTACGGTATCCCGGCCGACAATCCCTTCGTGGGGATGCCCGAACATGGACGATCGTATCTGGGCTTACGGCCTACGCAATCCCTGGCGTTTCAGTTTCGATTCCCAGACCGGCGACCTTTGGATCGCCGACGTGGGCCAGAATCTTTACGAGGAAATTGACTTTGAGCCGGCCGGTGACCCCGGCGGTCGTAATTACGGCTGGGACTGCTACGAGGGTAATGCGCAGTTCGAGCCGACGGGTTGCGATACGGATCAGGACGGCTACACCTTTCCGGTACTGGTCATGAACCACTCGGGCAGTGCACCGGCCCTTTCCATCACCGGCGGCTTCGTGTACCGGGGCAGCCGACTGGATTTCCTGCCGGGTTGGTACGTGAGTATCGACTATGTGACCAACCGGTTTTTCCTCGTGAAGCGGCAGGACGACGGCAGCTTTCGAAACCATCACCCAGGATGCGAGTGGCATGGTTTCCGGCGTTACCAGCTTTGGCGAGATCGGCGGCGAGCTGTACCTGGGTAATGCGCAGGGACAAATTTACCGCCTCGATGACCAGACCCTCACGAGTGTCGATGAACCGGGTGCTAGTGGGAGTACGGGCTTGATCGTTCGCCCTAACCCGGCGCGGGGCGGCGAGCTGTTTTTTTCCCTGCTTGACTCTTCCAGCGTGCCGATCGATGCGGAGATCGTCGATCTCACGGGGCGGCGGCTGGTGCAGACGAAAGTTGCCCCCCTGGCTCCGGCGGGTGGATACCGGCTGGTTACGGCCGATCTGCCGGCGGGCGTCTACGTACTACGCGTGAGCGTGGCCGGCAAGTGGTTGCACCGCAAGGTAGTGATCGGCCGGTAGAGCGGGTCACGGGAATAGCCTAACTTTGGGGCCGCCGGGAAGATAATTAGCTACCTTCCGGCGGCCCTTCCTTTTTAAATTATCCATCCATTTCATTTCCCGCTACCATGCATCTGTTGAACACCCAGCAAATCGACCACAAGATCAAGCGTCTGGCCATGGAAGTACTGGAGCGCAATACGGACGAAAACGAACTGTTCGTCATCGGCCTCAACAATAAGGGCCGGGAGCTGGCGCAGCGCATCCGCACCGAACTGCTGAAACTGGCTACTTCCCCCATCCACCTGAGCGTGATCCGCCTGAACCCCGCCGCTCCGCTGGATAGCCCCATCGAGTTGGAGATCGACCCTAAACTGCTAGCGGGTAAAGCGGTACTTTTGGTAGACGACGTGGCCAACACCGGAAGATCGCTTTTCTTCGCCCTTCAGCCGCTGATGAAAGCCGTTCCCGGCAAAGTAGAAATCGCCGTTTTGGTGGATCGCAAGCACAAAAATTTTCCTGTCCGCGTCGATTACGTCGGCCTGGAGTTAGCGACCACTTTTCTCGACAATATCGAGGTCAGTTTCGGGCCGGCCGGTGATAGTGTAGTCCTGAATTGACGACCCTTACTGGCGCACGATGCGCTGGGTCCGCCCCACTCCGTCGCGGGCAATGCGTAACAGGTAGACCCCCGGCGGTTGCCGGTCGAGGTCCAGGGTCGCCCCCTGGTCCATGGCCACGTTGGTTTGCCGGCTTAGTAGCCGTCCATCGGAAGTATACAATTCGACCAGGTCAAGCGGCTCGACCCGTTCATCGCCCGTATGAACCAACTGGTAAGGCCCCCGGCCCAGATTAGGGTAAACCCGGTACTTCGCCAGTTCCTGGCTCAGTACGGCCTGACGTTCGCTACGCACGGATGCCAGACATGCCGGTATGCCGGTCGAGTAACCGAATACGGAATTAAAATTGGCCGGAACGGGAAAAATGCCACCTCCATAGTTGCAAACAATGGCTTGGTAGGTATCCTGATCGTACCGGCCCGGCCCGATGTACAAAAGATGCGCTCCCTGGCTAAACTGACTGACGTAGGCACCACAGTCAGCGCCGTTACCATCCTCAATGAAGAATTCAAACGGGGCGACTTCGGGGCCGAGGTACTGCTGAACCGTCCGTACCCTGATCCCGCTCTGCGGAGTAACCGAAACGACAACGACTTCTAGCAGGGAGGATTCCCACCGCTGGATGTCTTCCACCGCCTCACAAAATTCGTTGGGTGGGAGTGCGCAATCTACAGGCATAAGTCATGGTATGGACGCACGAAATGAGTAGAAAAAGTAAAAGTAATCGCATGAGGGTATATTTTTCCTGCTAGACGACTCACCCATTAAAAAGCGTTGGCAAAACCCGTAATTAATTTTCTATAATTGTTCTAACCCCCAGTTCCCGGTCGATCTTCCGAATCAATCCCTTCAGGATACCGCCCTTCCCCCGACCTCGATAAAGTCCGTATGCCCATCGGCGGCCATGGCCTGGATGGTCTGCGTCCAGCGGACGGGGGAAGTGAGTTGCCGGATCAGTTTGGTGCGGATCACGGCGGCCTCCACGGCGGGGGCGGCATCCACGTTCTGATAAACGGGGCAGCGGGGGGCGGAAAAATCGGTGGCGGCGATGGCACGCTCCAGCCGGTCCTGCGCGGGTTGCATGAGGGGGCTGTGGAAAGCACCGCCCACGGGCAGGGGCACCACGCGTTTGGCACCGGCGGCGATCAGTGCCTCGGAAGCGGCGGCCACGGCGGCCTCGCTGCCGGAGATCACCAGTTGTCCGGGGCTATTGTAGTTGGCGGCCACGACCACGCCTTCGGTAGCGGCGCAGATGCGTTCGATTTCCGCGTCCTCCATACCCAGTACGGCGGCCATGGTACCGGGTTCTGCATCACAGGCGTCCTGCATGGCCAGGGCACGTTCGGCCACCAGTTTCAGGGCGTCGGTGAAGGAAAGCGAACCAGCCGCCACCAGCGCACTGAACTCGCCCAGACTGTGTCCGGCTACGGCTGCGGGCAATTGCTCCCTGTCGGGGCGGCAGAGATAGGTGATGACCGAGTGGGCAAAAATAGCGGGTTGCGTGATACGGGTTTCGCGCAGTTCTTCCTCCGTTCCGGTAAACATCACCTGCGTAAGGGAGTAACCGAGGGTGGCGTCGGCCTCCTCGAATAGCTCGCGGGCGCGTTCGTTAGTATCATAAAGGTTTTTGCCCATGCCGGCAAATTGGGCACCCTGGCCGGGGAAGATAAATGCGCTCATGATCGGGGTATTCTGGTCGGTAATCGTACGGTTTGGGGGACAAAGATATTCATCCTGACGAATAGCGAATCCCGGCCGGGGTAATACCGGGGCTACTTGAAGTCTTCCTCGTCGCCCAGTTCCAGCCGCGCACCGGCCAGTTCGGACAGTGCGTGCTGATCCCCTACCCTACGGGCTACCGCCATTCCCTGGGTGTAGGTGGCGAAGGCCGGCGCATCGTGCTGTAGCCGTTCGAGTGTTTTTGCCAGGTGATAATAAAGGCCCACATAATCAGGCTGCCAATCGCGTAGTTCTTCGTAGTGCAGGCGGGCCGTGGCGTCATCGCCCGATTTCTCGTATTCCTTGGCAAGGGCGAACTTTAAAAAGGCATCCCCGGGGGATTCGATGAGGAGCTTATTGATTTGATCGAGGCGGGACATGAGGGTATAGTTGTGGCAGGGTCGATTAGCTTCTCTCTATTCGTAAAGCGAGAGCTGTTAGAATGGGGCTGGTGCGCAAAGATAAGAAGGCGAATGAGCTTCTGAGATTGCTTAGTTAGATTGTGCGTGTAAATCGAGGCATATTGGTGGTCAGGCAACAACACTCACATATTTATTTCAATTTAAAGAAAATTTTGTCTGAGTAAAATATATTATTGGTGTCTTACTTACCGCCAATGCAATAGCTATCGGGGAATTTCGATCTAAGAGCGTGTCTAAATTTTTACTTCCTGATAACCAAGCATTTAAGAACCTGGCGTCGTAAAACTGACTTACGTAACCCGCTATGCGCGCACCACGAAGTAGCCGCGAAGCGAAGTTTTTATCTAACCAGCACCTTAACCACGAAGTAGCCGCGAAGCGAATCATTGATCCGCAGTTCTTAAAAATTTTAGAAACGCTCTAAACAATAGCGGCCGGAAAACCGGCGTTTCCTGGCTCCGCTTTTATGGCGGCGGCTATCTCTAACCCTTATCTTTGCTCGGTGAACTATCCATCGATCCATTCTACCACCCCGTTTTCCTGTAGCTGCCACTCAGTAAGGGTATGCCGCCGATTGAGGCGAAGGCTGCGGTAATTTTTTCCGTGGCAATTCCGGTAGCCGAGCTGATCTATCCACTACCCGCCCGCCACGAACCACCCCGTGATCTACTACTGTTTCCTTTATCTATCCCCTTCCGCCGGTGATTTCAATCCGGTGGACAGCCGTATTTTCATCGCATGACCCTTACTATCACCATCGACGTGGCTACACCGGAGCAAGCCGTGTACGCCCCCGCCATTTGTGAAATGATCGCCGAATCGGCCAAAGCCCGCGGTACCGGAATTGCTACCCGCCAACCGGAGTACGTGGAGCGGAAAATCCTGAACGGCAATGCCGTCCTCGCTTTCGTGGGCGACCGCCTGGCCGGTTTCTGCTACATCGAGATCTGGGATCACAACCGTTACGTGGCGAACTCCGGCCTGATCGTCCACCCGGATTTCCGGAAACTCGGACTGGCGGGTAAGATCAAGGCGCGAATTTTTCAACTCAGCCGCGAGAAGTACCCGGAGGCGAAAATCTTCGGCATCACGACCAGCCTGGCCGTGATGCGGATCAACACCCGGCTGGGCTACGAACCCGTTACCTTTTCTGAATTGACGCAGGACGATGCGTTCTGGCAGGGCTGTAAGTCGTGTCCTAATTACGATATTTTAACGCGGAACGAGCGACGAATGTGCCTCTGCACGGCGATGCTTGCTCCGGCAGTAGAACCAGGGGAACCGGAATGATTCGCGTGAGGGATGGGAGGTGTTGTTTGAACGAAATGCAGGGGCGCCCCGCAGGCTTGCGGGACGGCCCGGAATGAAGAGAGTGCCGGACAGCCCGGCCCCGTCCCCCGCGTTAGCGGGGCGGGGACACGCCCAAAAACCTCGACCTTAAAAATAAATTATTTTGAAAAAAGTAGTACTTGCTTATTCCGGAGGTCTCGACACCTCTTATTGCATTAAATATCTGACGGCCGAACTGGGCTACGAAGTACACGCGTTCACCGTAGATACGGGCGGATTCGATGCGGCGGAGATCGAACAAATGCGCGGCCGGGCCATGCAGTTGGGCGCGAAAACTTACGAGCGGTTGGACGTAACGCGGGAATTTTACGATCAGTGCCTGCGCTACCTGGTAGCCGGCAACGTGCTGCGCTACCAGACCTACCCGCTTTCGGTATCGGCCGAACGGATGTTTCAGGCCATGGAAACGGCCCGTTATGCCCGCCGGATCGGGGCGACGGCGGTGGCGCACGGCAGCACGGGTGCGGGTAACGACCAAGTGAGATTCGATCTGACCTTCCAGATACTGGGCGGCGAACTGGAGATCATTACGCCCATCCGCGACCTGAAACTAAGCCGGCAGACGGAGATAGCCTACCTGGCGAAACACGGGCTGGCGTGGCCGGAGAAAAAGGGCAAATACAGCATCAACGCCGGCCTGTGGGGCACCAGCGTGGGCGGCACCGAGACGCTGACCAGCGACCAACCGCTGCCGGAAGACGCGTGGCCGGTGCCCGTGACGGAGACGGAAATGCGGCGCACGGACCTGCACTTCGAGGCGGGCCATTTGCTGGGCGTGGACGACGAAAAGTTCGACCACCCGGTGCCCGCCATTCAGTACCTGGAACGGATGGCCGCGCCCTACGGCATCGGGCGCGATACGCACGTGGGCGACACCATAATCGGCATCAAAGGGCGGGTAGGTTTTGCGGCGGCCGCGCCCCTGCTAATCATCAAAGCCCACCACCTATTGGAGAAGCATACGCTGAGTAAATGGCAGTTGTTCTGGAAGGAGCAACTGGCCAACTGGTACGGACTGCAACTGCACGAGGGGCAGTTTTTGGAGCCGCTACTGCGCAATATCGAAGCGTTATTGGTTGATTCACAGTCCGGCGTGACCGGCACCGTACACCTGGAACTGCACCCCTACCGCTACGTGCTGCGGGGTATCAGCTCGGCCAACGACCTGATGGGCGCGGGCTTTGGTGATTACGGCGAGATGAACGACGGCTGGTCGGGCGAAGACGTGAAGGGATTCACGCGGGTGCTGAGCATTGCGGGGCGGATTCAGGAGCGCGTAAAAGAGCAACAATGATCGAAGCAGGCATCATCGGCGGGGGTGGCTATACGGCGGGCGAACTGATTCGGCTGCTACTGCGACACCCCGGGGCGCGGATTAAATTCGTGCAGAGCGGCAGCCAGGCCGGGCGGCCGGTAAGTGGTACGCATACCGATCTGGTGGGTGATACGGAGCTGGTTTTCCAGGCCGAGGCGAGTGCGGCCGACGTGCTGTTCCTCTGCATGGGCCACGGTAAATCGAGTGGCTGGATGGCGGAAAACCGGCCGGATCCGACTACCCTGGTGGTGGACCTGAGCAGCGATTTTCGGCTGGACGACGACTGGGTTTACGGCCTGCCGGAACTGAACCGCGCCGCCCTGAGGGGTGCGCGGCGAATTGCCAATCCGGGTTGTTTTGCCACGGCCATCCAACTCGCCCTGCTGCCGTTGGCATCAGCGGGGCTGCTGACCAGACCCGTACACGTACACGCCATTACGGGGAGTACGGGAGCGGGACGCGCACCGGGCGAGACGACGCACTTTAGCCGGCGGGCGGGGAACGTCTCCATTTACAAGGCATTTGAGCACCAGCACCTGGCGGAGATCGGCCGCAGCCTGCGGCAGGCGGGTGGCGGCAAGGAACCTATCCTTCATTTTCTGCCGGTGCGGGGAAATTTTACGCGGGGCATCTTCGCCAGTGCCTACACCGCTACCGCGCTGCCGGAAGGGGAACTGGTAAGTCTATATAAGGAGTATTACCGGGAAGCGGCTTATACCCACTTTAGCCCGGAAAACCCGGAACTGAAACAGGTGGTCAATACCAATAAGGCCCTGGTACACGTGGCGCGGCACGGCGAGCAGGCACTGGCCATCAGTATTATCGACAACCTGCTAAAGGGGGCTTCCGGGCAGGCGGTACAAATCATGAACCTGGCCCTGGGATTGCCCGAGCGGGCGGGGCTGGAATTGAAAGCCGGGGCGTTTTAGCATAAAATAGCCTAATTTGCCGGCCGTGAATAACGAACTCCCCATCGACCCGTTCGACCACAAACGGCTGCAGGAATTCCGGCGGTTTTATAACTCCACGCTCTATCCCGAATTGAAGCGGATGGAATACCAGCGGCGTCGGCTCCTTTATTTGCTGGGCGGATCAGTATTATTGCTAGGTATTGCGGCCATTATTGCCTTTGCGCTGGAAGTAGCCTTTATCCCGCTCCTGCTTAGTTTGCCGGCGGGAGTATACGTCGTCTATCTCTTCGAGCGAGTACGCCGTTTTCCGCGCTTGTTCAAGCCGCGGGTGATGCAGCTCATCCTGGAATTTCTGAACGAGACGCCCAACTACGAGCAACTGGAATACCGGCTGGACCTGACGATCCCACGCGAGCGGTTCATGCAATCCTTGCTCTTTAAAACCAAAGCCCCCTACTACGAAGCCGAGGATTTTATCCAGGGAATCGTGGGGGAATTACGATTCGAGCTATGCGAGATGGACGTGAAGGAACTCAGTCCGGCCACTAACCGGCTGGATGATATATTTACCGGCATCTTCATTTACGGCGTGCTGGGCGAGGCCGATACGACGGGCGAACTGGCTATTTATCCCCGGCACATTAAGAACCAGCTGACCAAGTCGATCAAGAACTACATTAATGTGCAGGGTGCGCAGTTGGCCACGGTAGAACTCCAAAACGAGGAATTTGCCGAACGCTTCATCGTTTACGCGCAGCGCAACATCAAGGTCCACGGCCTGCTCACCGAACCGATGCAGGATGCGCTGGTCGATTACGTGGAGCGCACCGGGCGGGATATTTACGTCAGTTTCCGTGGTCCCCACGTCTACGCCGCGATTTCCGAACCCCGCGACTTGCTGGAGCCGGCCCTGTTCGATTCCAACCTGAGTTTTGATTTGGTGCGGGATTTTTACCAGGATATCGAGTTGGTACTGAAGTTGATTCAGGTGTTCGATCAGACGCACTGAGTGCGCTGTGTGCGTACTTTGGCAGGACGCTGCGCTTCTGGTATTTACCTTCGTTGATCGTCGCAGGCTCCTCGGAGTTTAGCACTTTTGATTCAGCCTATACGTGTGTTTTGGCGTACGCGTAGGCTGAATCAAACTACTAAGAGCGTGTCTAAAATACTAAGGCGAAGCCTTGTACCAAAGTACAAAAGGCGCAGCCTTCTACTAAAGTACGGGCGAAGCCCCCACTTTCTCCGTACTTTCGCCCTCAGTTATGGAATATCAATTATACCCCGCCCAGGTAGCGGCCGTAGTGCAGGCCCTGCGGGCCATCTTCGAGGACCAGCGCAAGGCCGACCGTGTACTGCAGGAAGTACTGAAAGCCGACAAGCGGCGCGGTTCCCGCGACCGGGCCTTTATTGCCGAGAGCACCTATGACATCGTGCGGCACTACCGGCGGCTGTCCTTCCTGCGCGGCGGGCGGCCCCGGACGGAAAACGAGTGGTGGGAACTGTGGGGCGTCTACTGGACGGACAAGACCAACCAACCGCCGCCCCGCTGGCGCGAGCTGTCCGGGATGCCCCCGGCGGGCGAGGTGCGCGAGCGCTACGATAAAGTACGCGCCGACCCGGCCCTGGACGAGAGTTTTCCCGACTGGCTGTTTGAACTCGGCAAGCGCGAACTAGGCGACGACTGGCTGCCCGCCATCAAGGCCCTGAATAAGACGGCCGAGGTGGTCATGCGCGTCAATACCCTGAAAACCGACCGTGAGGACCTGCAACGCCGCCTGG
The DNA here is from genome assembly GCA_963757435.1 of Lewinellaceae bacterium. GTDB lineage: Bacteria > Bacteroidota > Bacteroidia > Chitinophagales > Saprospiraceae > Neolewinella. The sequence continues at coordinate 147,106 of CAVWSC010000006.1, forward strand.
CGGCCGACGATATCAGGACCGAACCGGTGGGCGAAGTGGGCCTGAAACTACTGAAGCGGGCCAACGTATTCGGCCACGCGACCTTCCAACTGGGCTGGTTCGAGATGCAGGATGCCTCCTCGCAGCGCGTAGCGCAGGCCCTGGCCCCCGAACCCGGCATGACCGTGGTGGATGCCTGCGCCGGGGCCGGTGGCAAGAGCCTGCACATTGCCGCGCTGATGAACAACAAGGGCCGCCTGATCGCCCTGGATACCGAGGAGTGGAAACTGGAAGAACTCAGCAAGCGCGCGCGGCGCGCGGGCGTGTTCATCGCCGATACGCGGGCCATCACTTCCTCCAAAATCGTGAAGCGCCTCGACAACAAGGCCGATCGACTGCTGCTGGACGTACCCTGCTCCGGACTGGGCGTACTGCGCCGAAACCCCGATGCCAAGTGGAAACTGGGCGCGGAATTTTTGGATGAGGTTCGGGTCACGCAGCAACAAATCCTGCGCCGCTACGCCCGGATGCTCAAGACCGGCGGCCGGATGGTCTACGCCACTTGCAGCATCCTGCCCAGCGAAAACCAGGACCAGGTAGCTTCCTTCCTTTCTTCCGATCCCGGCAAGTACTTCCACCTGCTGGAACAAACTACGCTGCTGCCCCAGCATGACGGCTACGACGGCTTTTTCATCGCTACCCTCGAACGACGCAAGGAAGCAAATGACTACGAACGCGAGGTGGTAGCTAACCTGGTAGAGCTGAAACCGCTTACCCCGGAATTCGTGGAGGATACCCAGCCGGAAGACGCCCCGGCAACCAAAACCGTGGCTACACCGAAACCTAATTCCGTAGCCGCCGCTAAAGTTGATAAAAAGGAGCCGGTAGCAAAGAAATCCCCGGTCAAGAAAACAACTCCAGTCGAGCAGGAAATTGAAGCCGCTACGGAAGAAGCGGTAGCGGAAAAGCCCGTGAAAAAGGCCGCCGCTAAAGCCCCGGCTAAGAAAACGGCGACAGCCAAGAAGCCAACTAAAGAGGCAGCGGCGGAAAAGCCCGTGAAAAAGGCGGCAGCCAAAACTCCGGCTAAGAAAGCCCCCGCCAAGAAAACGGCGGCTGCTAAAAAGCCGGCTAAAGCAGCTACTAAAGAGGCGGCGGGAGAAAAACCCGCTAAGAAAACTGCGTTAGCCAAAACTCCGGCTAAAGCAGCTACTAAAAAAGCAGCAGCGGAAAAGCCCGTGAAAAAGGCGGCCGCTAAAGCCCCCGCTAAAAAAGCCCCCGCCAAGAAAACTGCGGCAGCTAAGAAGCCGGCCAAAGCAGCTACGAAAGAAGCAGCGGAAAAGCCCGTGAAAAAGGCGGCTGCAAAAGCTCCGGCTAAGAAAGCTCCCGCCAAAAAAACAGCGGCAGCTAAAAAGCCTGCCAAAGCCAAAAAAGACACTACCCCAAAAAAATAAACACCCTAACGCCACCCTCCCAAAACCACCCCTTCGGGCAGGTCAGCCCGTAGATTCGGTTGGGGAAACCGTGTACACCTAGGCTGATCAAAAAATCCAACCTGCCAAAGGCGAAGCCTTATACAAAAATACGCGCGCAGCGCCCCCCATGTCCACCTCCCTCAACAAATTCATTAGCGAAACCGGCCTCTGCTCCCGCCGCGAAGCGGATAAGTGGATCGACGCCGGCCGCCTGAAGATCAACGGCACTCTGGCCGTGAAGGGTAACCGCGTGGAGGAGGGCGATACGGTGCTGCTGGACGGCAAACCCCTCACGGACCGTCCGCCGGCCGTGTACCTGGCGTTCAATAAGCCACCCGGTGTGACCAGCACCACCGATCAGCAGGATCCCACCAATATCATTGATTACATCGGTTTCCCCGAACGCATTTTTCCCATCGGCCGGCTGGATAAATTCTCGACCGGCCTGATCCTGCTAACCAACGACGGCGATATCGTCAACCCTATCCTGCGGGTGGAAAACAGCCACGAAAAGGAGTACCGGGTGCGCGTGGATAAGCCGATCACGAAGGACTTCCTGCGCCAGATGGCAGCCGGCGTACCCATTCTCGATACGGTCACGAAGCGCTGCGAGGTCCGGCAGACGGCCGAGCGAGAGTTTACCATCATCCTCACGCAGGGGCTGAACCGGCAGATCCGCCGGATGTGTGAGCACCTCGGTTATCATCCCACGCAACTGCACCGCGTCCGCATCATGCACATCACGCTGGGAGATTTACGGCCCGGGCGCTGGCGGCGGTTAACCGAATCGGAGATTAAACGTCTGGATTCAAGCACGAATTGACCAGAACCCCGGGCCCGCCCCAGCGTTACCACTTTTATGAAAGTCATCGAAACGCACCAACTCGACGAACGCGCCATCGACCGCATCATCGGCATGGCCTGGGAGGACCGCACGCCCTTCGAGGCCATTGAAACCCAGTTCGGCCTGTCCGAAAAAGAAGTTATTCAACTGATGAAGTACCAGCTCAAGACCAAGAGTTGGCAAAACTGGCGTGCCCGTGTACAGGGGCGTAAGACGAAGCACCGCAAATTGCGGAGTGACGATGTGCTGCGGTTTAAGGCGGATGAGCAAAAGCTAATTTAGGCCGCTGCGCGGTGTACTTTGGCAGGCGGCGTTGCCGCTGGTATTTACCTTCGGTGATCGTCGCAGGCTCCTCGGAGTTTAGTACTTTTGTATTCAGCTTATACGTGTTCTCCCCACCCGGACCTACGGTCCGACCTCCCCGAAGGGGAGGTTTTGTGTTATTTACAAGGCAAACTACCTCTCCTTCGGGGAGGTCGAGCCGGCAGGCTCGGGTGGGGAACCAAGCAACACCTGCCACGCCTTTTTCACCATTCACTCATTAGCTACGTTGCTTCTCAATCCGGCAAGGCCGCTTTCGAGGTCACTCATTCACTCATTGACACCCATCACTCCCGCCACCACCGCCTTCACCCGCCTGCTCACCATCATGGACGAGCTGCGCGAACAGTGCCCCTGGGACCGCAAGCAGACCTTCCTTTCTTTGCGTAAATTGACCATTGAGGAGACCTACGAACTGGCCGACGAGCTACTGAAGGAAAACCTCGAGGGCATCAAGGAAGAGGTGGGCGACCTGCTGTTGCATATGGTCTTTTACGCCAAGATCGCCTCCGAGCAGGGGGCGTGGGACATCGCCGATGCGCTGAATACGGTTTGCGATAAGCTCATCAACCGGCACCCGCACATTTACGGCGACGTGGTGGCCGAGGATGAGGATGCCGTGAAACGCAACTGGGAACAGATCAAATTGAAGGAAGGTAAGGGTAAAAAAACCGTCCTTTCGGGCGTGCCGCGCGCGCTGCCCGCGATGGTGAAGGCGATGCGGATGCAGGAAAAGACCGGCCAGTTCGGTTTCGACTGGGATAATCGCCGGCAGGTGTGGGACAAGGTGCGCGAGGAGATGGAAGAGTTTTACCAGGCCGCCGAGGTGGAGAAAGACGCCTTGCACGCCGAGGAAGAATTCGGCGACCTGCTGTTTAGCCTCATTAATTACGCCCGCTGGCAGGGGATCGACCCCGAAACCGCCCTGGAGCGGACCAATCAGAAGTTTATTCGCCGCTTCGAGTACGTGGAGCGGATGGCCGGGGAAAAGGGACTGGCGGACACGCCCCTGGAGCAAATGGAGGCGTGGTGGCAGGCGGCAAAAAGCACGGGAGGCGAGGGTCAGCCGTCGTAAATCAAGGTGCTATTCGTAGCCCCCGGCCCGAATGTTTCGCTTATTTTTGTGCCACAAGAATATTGAATGAACCGCAGCGGCTGCTACTTTTATAGCTTTTATTTTTTCGGCCACCGGCCGTAGGGACTCGCTATTGTATCATCGCAGCAAACGATAAACGACAAGTGGTCCCGCCTTCCAGTGGGGCCATTTTTCGTTTCAGGATCGACCAAACGACCACTTTTCATGTCCACTTTTGCCACCCGCTCCCCCACCCCGGCCCCGCCGGATGCCGCCCCCCTGCGGGTCAGCATCCAGGGCTACACCGGTGCCTTTCACGAAGTCGCCGCCCGCGCTTATTTCGGCGACCGGCCGCTGGAGGTCGTGCCCGCCCACACCTTCGACGACTTGGTGGACCAGATCATCGGCGGCACGGATTGTGACCTCGGTTTAATGGCAATCGAGAACACCCTCGCGGGCAGCCTCATGGCCAATTACACCCGTTTGCAGGAGAACGATTTGCGCATCACCGGCGAGATCCACCTGCGCATCGTGCAGAATTTGCTGGTTTTGCCCGGCACCACGCTGGCTGACTTACGCGAGGTCCACTCGCACCCGGTCGCCATCATGCAGTGCCGGCCGTTTTTCCGCAATTATCCGCACATCCGCCTCGTCGAAACCGTCGATACCGCACTTAGTGCCCGGCAGGTGGGCGAGGACGGCGACCGCAGCCGGGGGGCCATCGCGGGCATCCTGGCGGCCGACATTTACGGACTGGAAATACTGGCCGCCGGCATCGAAACCAACAAGCAGAACCACACCCGTTTCCTGGTGCTCGAACGCGGTCGCTACGCCGACCAACCCACTGAAAGCGAAGGCAATAAGGTCAGCCTCAGCATCACCGTCGACCACCAGGCCGGCAGCCTGCATCACGTCTTGGCCGTGCTGGCCGCCTACCGCATTAACCTCACTAAAATCCAGTCGACACCCATCATCGGCCGCCCCTGGGAGTACCGATTATTTCTCGATTTCCTCGCCACCGGTGCCATTGGTTGGCACCAGGCCGTCGACGCCATCCGCCCCCTTACGGTCGAATTGCGCATCCTCGGCGTGTACCGGGAGGGCGTCAAGGAGTGACAGGGTTGTGGGGGCCACCCCTGCCCGCAAGCGGTCACGGGCCGGGCTGTTCCGCCGCTCGCTGATCGCTCGGCCCTGCGGGCTGCCTCCGCTTCGCTCCGGCCCGGCTCCCATCCCTTGTCCGATTTTGAATTCCCCGGTTATCTTGTTTTTCCTTCCAGTTGATTCGCTCCAATATCGTTTACCCATGAACTCACCCGCGCTATTCCCCCCTTCCAGCCGCCTCGGCGAGGTCAAGGAATATTACTTCAGCACCAAACTACGTGAACTCGCCCAACGGGCCGCCGCCGGCCAACGGATCATCAACCTCGGCATCGGCAGCCCGGATCTGCCGCCCCACCCCGCCGTCATCCAGGCCCTCACGGAAGCGGCGGCAGATCCGACCAATCACGCCTACCAGTCCTACAATGGTATCCCGGAACTGCGCCGGGCCTTCGCCGATTGGTACCGGACCTATTTCAACGTCACCCTCGATCCCGCCGGCGAGGTGCTTCCCCTGCTCGGTTCCAAGGAAGGCATCATGCACCTCAGCATGGCATTCCTCGATCCCGGCGACGAGGTGCTGCTGCCCGACCCCGGATATCCCACCTACCGGGCCGTCACTGATTTGGCGGGTGGCGTGGCCCGGCCCTACCAACTATCCGCCGCTACCGGCTGGTACCCCGACCTGGCCGCCCTGGAAACCCGGCCGCTGGACCGCGTCAAGATCATGTGGATCAACTACCCGCACATGCCCACCGGCACCCCCGCCGACCCGGCCCGCCTGGCGGAACTCGTCGCTTTCGCGCGGCGGCACCGCATCCTGCTGGTCAACGATAATCCTTACGCCTTCCTGCTTACCGAGCGGCCGGTCAGTATCCTCGCCGTGCCCGGTGCCGCCGGAGTGGCGCTGGAACTGAACTCACTCAGCAAGGCGCACAACATGGCCGGCTGGCGCGTGGGTGCGCTGCTGGGAGACGCCGATTTGCTAAAGGTGGTGCTACGGTTCAAGTCCAATATGGACAGCGGTATGTTCAAGCCCGTCCAACTAGCCGCCGCCCGCGCCCTGGGCCTGGGTCCTGCTTGGTACGCCGCCCAGAACGATGCCTACCGGACCCGACGTGAACTAGTCTACCGACTGTTCGACCACCTCGGCATCCGCTACACTTCCGACCAGGTGGGCCTCTTCGTCTGGGGCCGCGTGCCGGCTGAGTTCGCCGACGGCTACGCGATGAGCGACCTTATCCTGGACGAAACGGGCGTCTTCATTACCCCCGGCGGCATCTTCGGCCCCGCCGGAACTGATTTCGTGCGCGTCTCCCTCTGCAGCCCGCCGGAGGTACTGACCCTGGCCCTGGAAAAAACCGCCGCCCTCACCCTGATCCCGAAATAACTCATGCGCATCTGTATCATCGGTATCGGTCTGATCGGCGGCTCGCTGGCCATCTCCCTCCTGGAGAACGGCTTCGCGAGCGAGGTCATCGGCGTGGACAAGAGCCAGGCTAATCTGGACAAAGCCGTACGCCGCCGCCTCATCTCTACCGACGCCGACCTGGAAACCGGTGTCCGCACGGCCGACGTGATCATCCTCGCCACGCCCGTCGATTCCATGCTCACCCTCCTGCCCCGCGTCCTCGATCTGGTCGGCGGCGAGCAAACGGTCATCGACGTCGGTTCCACCAAAAAACAACTGCTCGACAGCGTTGCCGATCACCCCAACCGCCGCCACCTGGTGGCCGCCCACCCCATGGCCGGCACCGAACACAGCGGTCCCGAAGCCGCCGTTCCCGACCTGTTCCGCCACAAAACCTGCGTCCTCGTCGACTCCACCGACAGTGCCCCCCGGATGCTCGCCACCGCCCGCCGCCTCTTCGAGAGCATCGACATGCACCTCACCGAACTCGATCGCGACGCCCACGACCTGCACTGCGCCTACGTCTCGCACATCTCGCACATCGCCAGTTTCGCCCTCGCCCTCACCGTCCTGGAGAAAGAACGAAATGAGGATCGCATCTTCGAGCTGGCCAGTTCCGGTTTCGGATCCACCGTCCGCCTCGCCAAAAGCTCGCCGGATATGTGGATCCCCATCTTCCGGCAAAACCGCGACTACGTGCTGGACGTACTCGACGAGCACATCAGCCAATTGTCCCGCTTCCGCACCCTGCTCATCAAGCAAGATTTTGAAACGTTTTACTCCTGATCGAAGAGGCTAATGCGATCAAGAAAATTCTATGACTATCTGTGAGGGCAGCGTGGACTAGCCCAACATGGAATCTGGATGATTACGCACTACGCGCAAGCCGTCTGCACTTGGTCGGCGCAAATCCTTAGAGCGTGTCTAAAATTTTTAAGAACTGAGGATCAATGATTCGCTTCGCGGCTACTCCGTGGTTAAGGTTCCGGCTAGATAAAAACTTGCGCGCATAATGGGTTACGTAAGTCAGTTTTTATGACGCCAAGTTCTTAAATGCTTGGTTCTCAGGAAGTAAAAATTTAGACACGCTCTTAGACAAGAATTCAACATTAACTACTTCACTAACCACCTACTATACAATAACTTATCATGGAAATGAACATCAAGCAAGTTGTCCCGAAAAAACCGGGAGAACCTTTCGTTATCGCCGGCCCCTGTAGTGCCGAGACCGAGGGCCAGGTCATGCAGACCGCCAAGGAACTGGCCGCCCAGGGTGGCGTGGACCTATTTCGGTCCGGTATCTGGAAGCCCCGCACCCGCCCCGGCAGTTTCGAGGGCGTGGGAACCGAGGGCTTGGCCTGGTTAAAGCGCGTAAAGGAGGAAACCGGCCTGAAAACCACGACTGAAGTAGCCAAGGCTTCCCACGTATACGACTGCCTGAAGGCGGGTATCGACGTGCTGTGGCTGGGTGCGCGAACTACGGTCAACCCCTTTTCGGTGCAAGAAGTAGCCGACGCCCTAAGCGGTGCCGATGTGCCGGTATTGATCAAAAACCCGATCAACCCCGATATCGGTCTCTGGATCGGGGCCATCGAACGGATCTACAAGGCCGGCATTACGCGCATCGGCGTGATCCACCGGGGTTTTAGTTACCACGGGGAAACCATTTACCGCAACGTACCGCGCTGGCAGATCGCGATCGAGCTGAAGCGGCAGTTCCCCGACCTCCAGATGATCGTTGACAACAGCCACATCTGCGGCCGTCGCGATCTCCTCGCCGGTATTGCGCAGGAGGCCCTCGACCTGAATTACGACGGCATCATGACCGAAGTTCATCCCCGCCCCGACGAGGCCTGGAGCGACGCCGCGCAGCAGATCACCCCCGCTGTCTTCCTGGAAATGGTCACCAACCTGCGCCTGCGCCGGCCTACCACCGATAACGAGGAATACCTCAACCAGCTCAGCGAACTCCGCCGCCAGATCGACGAGATCGACGACGAGATCATCGGCCAGATCGGTCGCCGCATGCGCCTCGCGGAGCAGATCGGCGTGTACAAAAAGGCCAACAACATCGCCATCCTCCAGGCCGCCCGCTGGAACGAATTGATCGAGCAGGCAACCGACAAGGGTGGCAAGCAGGGCCTGAGTAGCGAGTTCATGCAGCAGATGCTGCGGGCCATTCACCAGGAGAGTATCAATCACCAGGAGCGGGTGATGAAGGCGTAAGTGGTGTGAGACATTAACAAGCGGTGCGTGGCCCCAAACGGCAGGTACGAGGCCTCCGGTCTCGCGAAGGAATCGGCTCCCGACCTCCGGTCTAAGACCTAATTGCCATTTGTAACAAGCTGATACGGGCTGAAAGCAATCACGTGGTTCTTTCCGACCAGAGGCCGGTTGCCTATCTCGCGCGCGACCGGAGGTCATGCACCGGCCGCGTGAGGTGCCTGGAAGGGCCGCCGTTTAGGCGGAGTGCGTAGCACCAAGGCGTTAGCCGCGCCTGAAAGGGACCGGCCCCAGCCCGCAGTAGCGGACTGGGGCCACGCCCAAAAACCCTTCAGCCCGCTAATTAGCAGCCGTTGAACAGACCGACGACCCAGCCGCGCGAGGTTTCGGTGATGCTGCCACCCGGAAGATCGCCGGGTAAAGTGGGCCGGAAAAAGGTTAGCTGCATGGCGGTAGTTCTGGAACAGGACGGTGCCTTTGAGCTGAGAGAAATGTGTTCCCACTGGCTGCCGTCTTTTGTGCAAATAACCTCACCGGCGGCACTTTGGGCATAGAGGGTGCCGTCGAGGGAAAGGAGTGGGCCGATGGCGGTTTCTGTTTCGACGTCAAACCAGACAATTTTTTTGCCCTGCAGGATGCCCATGCCGTTTTGGCGGGCGACGAAGATTTGTCGGTCGTGGATGGCGAGACCGTAGATGACCGTGTAATCTTCCGTGAGGCGTTGCCAGGAATCGCCCCGGTCGGCAGAGGTCCAGATGCCGCCGTCGGTGCCGGCGTATAGGACGCCGTTGTGGAAGAGGAAGTGGCCGACCCAGCGGTCGGTGACATTGAATAAGGGGCGACGCCAGTGGGCACCCTCGTCATCGGAGACGTAGACGCCGCCGTCGTAAGATCCGAGCAGGATCCGATCACCGATCGTGGAGATCGTATTGATGGGTAAGTTAAGGGGGAAACCGGTGCTGCGGGACTGCCAGGCGCACGCGCCGGCGGGGAGGACGAAAATACCGTACTGCACGGTGCTGAGGTAGAGGTTGCCGTGGTGTTCCAGCACGTTGCGGGCCTGAACGTCGGACGGTAGGCCGTCGGTGAAAGCGTCCCAGCTGACACCGAGGTCGGTGCTGAGGTAGAGCGCGGGTGGCGGAGCGGAGGGTGGCGGTATGGTAGCTACGGGAGCAGCAGTGAGCAGGCCGAACAGAAGAAGCAATAGGTACATGGTAAGTTGTTGTTGATTTGACCGCAAGGTAGGGGCTTGGCCCGGCCGGGGGCGCAAACGATTGTAAAAGGATGTAAAGGGCTGGTAAATGTTGAGTTACGCCTGATTTGAATGCCTTACCTTTACCGTATGAAACAATGGATGCTTCGCCTTTGTCCGGCCGTAGGTTTGGTGCTGGTACTGGTCACGCTCACTTCGGTGCTGTGGCCGCAGCCCCTGCCGGATACGAACAAGAACGCGCTGGCCGTGCGGCAAGTGGGCCACGACTATTTGCGGGCGATGGGCGACAGCACTTCGCTGATTCCCGCCGTGCGGGAGCGGGAAGATGGCAGCCTGGTGCTGCCGCTTGGTCGCTGCATCGACTATGACGATTTGCTGGCTGCTTGTACCCTGGCCATGGAGCAATACGGCATCCGGCAAGCATATACCCTGGCCCTGGAGGATTATATCTCCGGCGAGATCTTTTTGGGTAGTCTTATCTATCCTTTTCCCACCGAGTTTGACGCTGTTGCCTGCGGGGGGCGCGATCAGGAGGACCGCTTGGCCAACATCAGTATTACGTTCGAGCGGGAGGATAAAGCCGCGACCCCTACAGGGTTTTACTGGCTGGGTGGATTCGGTTTTTTCCTGCTGGTGGCCGCGCCGCTGGTCGGGCGGATGACTGCTATACGACCAGCCGATGTGCCGGCTAACGCGTCGGTGGCTGTCGTGGTCGGCGAACCGCAAGCATTATTTATTACTCCTACTTCTTACCTGAACGAAACGGCCCTGCTATTATCGATTGATGGCGACGAGCAGGACCTGACCTACCGCGAGGCCAAACTGCTCACTTACCTGGCCAATCGTCCGAATGAGGTACTGTCACGAACGGACATCCACGACGCCGTCTGGGGCGAGGAAGGTATCATTACCGGGCGTAGCCTGGATGTATTCGTGTCGCGGCTGCGCAAAAAACTGGCCGCTGCCGACGAGGTGGAGATCCAGACCGTGCACGGAGTGGGTTACCGATTTAGGGTTTGCGCGGCGGTCGGCTAAACCAATTCCCCCTCGGGCGGCGTTATAGTTAGCACAGTTATACCACACCCCAGCCCCGCGATGCAACGATCCGAATTTATCATTTCCCTGGTCCTGAAGACCCTCGCGGCGGCGGTGGTACTGATTTTGATGATGCGTTTTTTTCCACCCCTGCGCATGGCCATCGTGGGCGGCTTGGTCCTCGCTGTATTCGGCCTGCTAATGTATGCCTTGCTGATGCACTGGCGGGAGCGGCGTGACGCCCGCGAGGAATCGGACGCCATTTTGGAGAGCATCGACGCCCGCCGCCGCGAATGCGAGGAGCACGTAGCCGCTTACGAAATCGAGGTAAAACGAATTGAAGCGGGCATCAGCGAACTGCGGGAACAAGCCGAACATAGCCCTGAAGCGCCGGAAGGCACCCGCGCCGCCGTGGCTGCCACCCTACGTGACCTGGGAGCCGAACGTGATCTCCGCCAAGCCAAACTGGATTTTTTCACCGCCTGCTTACCCCGCCTGGACGCGCTGCGCCGGCAGCATTTGCTACAGAAAAAACTGGACGAGAAACAGCGCGAAGTTCGTCGCCTGCGGGAAAAGAACTACGACGATCTGGCCACGATGGAAGCCTTCCGCTACCAACTGGACGCCGATCGGGTGACCCTGGAGACCATGGCCGATCTGAGCCGGCAGGTGGTGCTGGAAGATTCGCCGGAGCACACCGCGCGCTTGCGAGAGAAGCTACAGGCGATGCAGGCCTAAGAGCGTGTCTAAATTTTTACTTCCCGATAGCCAAGCATTTGAGAACCTGGCGTCATGAAAACTGACTGACGTAACCCGCTATGCGCGCAACTTTTTATCTAGCCAGAACCTTAGCCGCGAAGCGAATCATTGATTATCAGTTCTTAAAAATTTTAGACACGCTCTAATTTATTTGGCGTGTCCCCGGCCAGAGGCCGGGGTCGGCACCTTGCGGGCGCGCCTATCGGCTTGGTGCTGCGCACTCCTCGCTACGCTCGGCCCCTCCAGGCACCTCACGCAGGGATTCCACTACGGATTACCTCATCACCAACCCGCCAACAATAGGCAACCCACCAGCCCCACCAGACTTACAATCGTTTCCATGACTGTCCAGGAGCGGAGGGTTTGGCCGATGGTGAGGCCGAAATATTCCTTGAAAAGCCAGAAGCCGGTATCGTTAACGTGGGAGCAGGTGAGGCTGCCCGCGCCCGTGGCCAGCACCAGAATTTCCGGGGCCACGCCGCCCGTCAGTACGAGGGGTTGCACCATGCCGGCCGCCGTAACGGCTGCCACCGTGGCCGAGCCGAGCGTGATGCGCAGGGCCGCCGCCACGCCCCAGGCAATGAGCACGGGCGAGGCCGACCGTCCACTGAGTGCCGCCACGATCTGCTCGCTGGTTCCGCTGTCTACCAGCACCTGTTTGAAGGCCCCGCCCCCGGCAATGATGAGCAGGATGATGGCAATGGGCTTGACGTACTCCCCCACTCCGGCGGTAAGCGAACGGATAGATGTGCCGTTGGCCCGCGCCAGTAAGGGCAGAGCCAATAGGATACCAAGTAGAAGGGCCACCGTAGCATCACCGAAAAAAGCCAGGGTCCCGTCCAAATAGCCCCCGCCGGCAAAGCCGCCCCGTAGCAACGTAGCAACCGCAATAAGCACCACCGGAAATAACGACACACTCAGGCTGAGGCCGAGCGATGGCAGACGCTCCGGTAAGACAGGCTGCGCAAACAGCTCGGGTGGCGGATGGCCCTGCATATTCCGTAGGGTGCGGGCGAAGAGCGGTCCGGCCAGGATAACGGCAGGTACGGCAAGGAGCAATCCATAAAGAAGAACCCGCCCCAGGTCCGCTCCGTAAGTATTGGTGATCAGGACCGGTGCCGGGTGCGGTGGCAAAAAACCGTGTGTTACCGATAGCGCGGCCACCGTAGCTACCCCGAGCATGGGCAGCGACAGGCCCGTACGCCGCGCCGCCGCAAAAACGATGGGTACCAACATCACGAAGCCGACCGTATAGAATAACGGAATGCCGATCAGGAAGGCCACCGCCGTGAGCGCCCACGGCACCCGGCCGGGCCGGGTGCCGCTCAGTAGCCGGTCACTGATGACGTGGGCCGCGCCGGTTTCCGCGATCAGCCCACCCAAAATGGCCCCGAGGCCGAGGATTAAAGCCAGGCCGCCGAGGGTACTCCCCACACCCTCAGTGATGGTAGTCAGCGTAGCTTCCACGCCCATGCCGAGGGCCGGACCGCTGACCATGGCCACCAGAATGAGGGCCAAGAAGGCGTGTAACCGCAAAAAAAGGATGAGCACGAGCAGGCCGATTATTGCTCCGGCGACGATGAGAAGAGAAGTGGTCATGCACGAAAGGTAGGAAAAAGGAGTGGCTAAAGCCGGCATAGATATCACACAAAAAAACCGCCCCCCAACTGCTGCGCAGCCGGGAGGCGGTTTGATTCAGTCGAAAAACGACCCGTTATTAGTTCATTAGATAACTAGTAGCCGGGGTTCTGCATCAGGTTCCGGTTAGCATTGATCTGCGGCTGCGGAATCGGGAAGATATTCTTCGTAACGTTAGATGGTTCCTTTGCAAACCAAGCACGGTTGTACTGACCAAAACGGATCAGGTCCGAACGACGCTGGCCTTCGTAGAAGTGCTCACGGCCGCGCTCGGCTAGTAGGTTCTCATCACTCAGGCTACCAAAACCATCTAAACCGGCACGCTCGCGGATCTGGTTGACCAGCATCAGTGCAATCCCATCACCCGTGTTCTGACGGTACAGCGCTTCGGCCTTATTCATCAGTACTTCCGAGTAGCGGAGAATGGGGAAGTCATTGTTCATGCTCGAAGCGGCACCCTGCTCGAAGGTGAATTTCTTCACCCGTGCACCGGACTGGCGCAGGGCATTCGGTTCCAATTGATTTACTTCAGGTGTGTGGTTAATCTCACCACCGTCAGGATCAGTACTTTCCGCACTATCATCAGTCGCGATGGATCCGTCCTCGAGGCGTAACGGGCCGGCCAGAAAGTTACCCTGCCCCTGTGTGTTACCGCGCTCTCCCTTACGGAGATCGTCGTCATCGTAGCTGTCGTAGAATTCCTGTAGCGTACAGTAACCATTCCAGGGCTGCTCCTGGAGGTTGAATACCTCACGGGCACTGTAGTGGTTGGTCATCTGAACCGTGTTGAAGCCGGTGGCCGTAACCTGGTCGTAAGGAATTACCAATACATTCTCCGTCGTGCTAGCGAAACCGTTGTTGTTAGTCGGCGAGAAGTTATCGAAGTAGTTTTCCGTCAGGGAGAACTGCATCGTGTTGATCACGTTGTCAGCGGCACGGGCGGCTTCCTCGTAGCGAGGCGTACCAGTCAGTATCTCTGAATTCAGGTATACACGGGACAACAAGGCCTGATTAGCAGCATAGTTGAAACGAGCGTAAGTATTCGTAGACTTTTCGTTAGGTAGAGCACCGGCGACTGCCTCCAACTCGCTTATTACGAAATTGTAAATTTCCAAGCGTGTATTCTGCATCGGCTCGCGGGCCACTTCAGCTTCGTCTCCAGTTATCAGAGGAACACTACCAAAAGCATCCGTCAACCAGTAGTAGAACAAAGCACGCAGGGAACGCATCTCTGCGTCGAAAAGAGCGATTTCCTCAGTGGTAAGGAATTGAGCCGATTCTTCACTATTGATCAACTTGATCGTATTATTGGCCTGAAGTACCCCCTGGTAGAGAAATAACCAGGCACCATTCAGGTGACCTTCGGTGGGAAGGTACTGATGGCGGTGCTGACGCAACCAGATACCTCCGTCGAACCAGTCGGAACCACGCTGAGGAATCATGATCTCGTCGGAAGCAACTTCGATACTCGACCAGTAGCCGCCGTGGTTTTGCAGTGGGTACAGACGCGTGTAGGTGGAGGCTACCGATGCGAGAATATCACCGCTTCCTTTCGGGAAGTTTTCCGATGTCAAGTCAGAGAATACCTCCGGCTCCAGGTCCGTACAAGAATTGAACGGTAAAGCCAGCAAGGCCAGCAGTAGGACAGCCGTACCGCGGAATTTTATGAGCTTATTCATATATATTGTTTAAATGGCTTGTTACGCAAATAATTGAAAATTAGGAGAATATCCTTTCCTCTAATTATCCGCGTAACAAGCCGGAGAATTAAAAGTTTACGTTCGCGCCCAGCGTGAAGGAACGGGTCCGAAAGTACGTATTCCGACGGTCGAGACCGTTGATAAGTACATTTGTTGGATCATTCAAGGCGGGGTCGGGTCCACGGTCACCGTAGCGTACATTGGGGTCGACACCAGAGTAACCGGTAATGTAGAACAAGTTTTGTCCGGCTACATAGAAGCGGATGTCACGGATCGAAGAACCCTCGCTCAGGCGAAGGGTGTAGCCAATCTGAGCGTTATCCAACACCAAGAACGAAGCGTCTTCAACAAAATAATCCGAGAACTGAGGAGCACCCAGGATACCTTCCTGAAACCGATCGTTAACAATAATATTGTCAATGGAGCGCGTAGTCAAGTTACCTTGCTGACCGTAGAAATTCTGCGGCAGGTTAGCCAGATCGTGACCGAAATCACCCCGCAGGAAGAAACTGAAGTCAACATTAGCACCCAGCGTGAACTGGTTCTGAAAACCGATGGAAAAATCAGGCAGGCCGTTGCCTACCAGTACGCGGTCATCATTGTCCACGTCTCCGTCACCATCTTGGTCGATGTATACCCATTGGCCGGCCTCACGGCTAGCGGCAAGGTCAGCCTGACGGGTGTAAATACCGCCAATGTCCTCACCAATCGCCACCTGTACGAGGGGGTCATCGTTCTGACCGGGCGAGCCGGGTGAAGATAAGGCAAAAATTTCACGCCCGCCGGACCCAAAGTTGAAGTCAGGCGTCTCACCATTGTCTTCCAGTTTGGTGCTGAAAGTAGAGAACACGAAATTAGGATTCCAGCTAAAGCCGGAAGCGGCATCTCCTACGGTATAGCCAAGAGCTAATTCAACACCGGTGTTGATTAGTTCAACGTTGTTCAAGTTAGCCTCCGTACTGCCGAACAGCTCTGATGGTGTCGGAACCTGTACATTTAGGAGCAAATCACGGGTACGGCGCGTGTAGAAATCTAAACTACCTACAAGCTTATAGTCCGCAAAGGCGAAATCGAGGCCGGCGTTAAATTCTCCCTTCTTCTCAAAACCGAGGTTAAGGTTACCATTGGAAATCGGACCGATAGTGGTCAGGGATACACCGTTGATCGGAAACTGCTGTCCAACGTTGGAGCGCTGTAGGAAGCCTAGGTTGCTATTCGGGATCGAACCGGTCACACCGTAACCGGCACGCAGTTTGAGTCGATCAGCTCCAGCGATACCTACTGCTTTCACGAGGTCCACACTTGCGGAAATAGCGGGAAATAATCCCCACTTTTCACCCGGTGCGTTACGGGTAGTACCATCACGACGCAAAGAGGCTGAAACAAAATAAGTGTTATCCAGGTCGAAGCGGGCACGGCCAAAGAATCCAATGATGCGATAGGCATCACGGTAGCTATTGATGTTTAGCTGGCCGGTAATTAGGTCCGTTAGTGAACCGATGTTATTTGCCTCGAATGCATCAGAGGGTAAACCACGGCCATTTACACTAAATCCCTGAAAATTGTACTCCTGCCAGGAATAACCGGCGAGTAGCTCCATGCCTACATTACCTAAATCACGATCGAAAATACCCGTCACCTCGATCAGGTCATTACGCGAGCTGTTGTCTTCTCGACCGGCAGCACCCCGAAGGTTGAGGGCACCAGCGGCATTACCGGAGAAAAAAGACTGGCGACTAGAGAACGTGCTGAAATTTTCAGTCTCCCGGTTTCGCGCATAAAAAGCAGAAACCTTCAAGTCGTCCGTTAAATCAAATGTTCCGCGGAAGCTGTAAAGTAAGTTGGATATCTGGCCATTACGTTTGGTTTGACGCGCGATGGACACAGGATTAAAATAATCGAAGTTGTCTACCTCGAAAAAGCCGCCAAAGTTGGCCAGTGAATTGCGGCGGATACCATCGGGTACGCCACCACCATTGCCACCATCGACTGATACCGGAGCAGTGGGGTTGTAGGTAACCGCATAGCGAAAGGCATCAGCATTGAAGATATCTGCTTGCCGATCGGTGGCCGTTACATCGGCTTGAAGCGTAAGGCGATCATTAACCGCCTTTTGAGAAACGCTCAAACGACCGTTCAACTGACGGAAACCATCATTTACAACGCCGATACCCTGAATGTCACGGTAATTGGCCGAGGCACGGTAGGTCGTTCCACCGGCACCTCCGGAATAAGATAAGTTGTGCGCGTGGCTGATGCCGGTACGGGTGATTTCGTCGACCCAGTCGGTTTCAGCGCCATAGTCATTGTCCATGGCAATGGTAGGACCGGCCGTTGCTCGCCTACCAGGCGTAGGTACTCCGATGCCGAGGCAACTTCGGGAGATTTGGCCACCGACTCAGCCGTTACATATGTGCGGTAACTAAGTCGGGATTGACCCGCCTTGCCACTTCTAGTAGTAACAATAATTACTCCGGAAGAAGCCTGAATACCATAAATGGCGGCAGCGGAACCGTCCTTTAGTACATCGATCGACTCGATATCAGCGGGATCTACTGTCTGCAAATTGGCTCCAACCACACCGTCAATAATGACTAAGGGCTGAGCATTGCCACCAAAGGTGGAAAGACCGCGTAGACGGATCGTCGGGGTACTATTGGGGTCTCCACCAACCTGCGAGATCGACAAACCGGCCACCTTACCCTGGATCAGGGAGGTAGGATTGTTGACGTTACCGACGTTGAAATCTTCCGCCTTTACGGAGGTAACCGCACTGGTCACTTGCTCCTGGGTGGTCGTTCCGTAGCCGATTACCACTACCTCGCCGAGTGTTTCCCCGGAAGACAGGGTCGCATTGACGACACTGGACGTGCCGACTTCGATTGTCTGGGAGGAATAGCCGGTATAGGAAACGGTGAGTGAGGTAGCACTAGCGGGAAAATTCACGCTATAGTTACCATCAAGATCGGTAACGGTACCGGAAGAGGTGTTCGTTACTAAAACGCTTGCCCCGATCAGGGGTTCGTTGGTTTCCGCATCCGTGATCGTACCGGTGACGGTACGCTGCGCTGAGGCCAGACTAGTCAGGCCGACAGCGAAGAACAGGAGCATCAACCCACGCAAAATGTAGTTGACTTTAAACTTCATACACTACTTGGGTTTAAAAAAATGAATAGACATTGGTTACACACGCGAACGCAATACGACACCGATCAACCGGGGTCGATCAGTGGTCTCCGTTCGTTTTTTACAATCTGATTAATGGTTGGGCAAAAGTCCGGCGCGAAAGTACATCCGCTCAAAGGTTACCGGAAGGTTAAGTACAAAAGTCGAATAATCGTAGCTAAAAACCAAGAATTTGGGAATAATTTGTCGCAAAATGCCGTCAGTCCAAACAAAGTAAGGATTCATAGCTATTACGGCCACAAAGTACGTTTAAAACGTGAACGAGCACCTTTCGCTGCCCGAAAAGCTAACAAAAAATTAAAATCACCTGTTCTTCCCACTTTTATTCCGGCAAATCCCCCATCTTACCGGGCAATCCGCTATCCCCCCTACCTATGAATGGAATCAAGGTCTTGTTGTTGTTACTTGCCTCCCTGACCGGAGGGGTAACCGCGCTTTCGGCGCAGATGGGACCGGATTCTAAAATACTGGGAGCCACCAAAAAGATCGAAATTCCCTTTGAGTTAGAGAATGACTTCATCATCGTCTCCGTCATTTTCAACAAGGTGATCCCCATGCGCTTCATCGTAGATACGGGAGCCGAACATAGTATTCTCATCGAGAAATCCCTGGCGGATGCGCTCAAGGTCAACTACCAGCGCACCTTCGATATCATGGGAGCGGATCTCTCCACCGTTCTCAAAGCCCACTTGGCTACGGGTATTTCCCTCAAGTTCAGCAACCAGCTCCTGGTACGCAACCGCAACCTGCTGGTGCTGGAACGTGACTACTTTAAGATTCGGGAGACCAGCGGCGTCGATGTACAGGGTATCCTGGGCGCTGATTTTTTTATGCGCTTCGTCCTGGAGTTCGACTTTCGTCGCAAGAATCTCATCTTACATGATCCGGCTTCCTGGAAATCACCCGGCCGCCGTTTCGAGGAATTGCCCGTAGAATTTTTTCGCAACCGCCCTTTTCTCACCGTCCCCGTCAACCTGGACGGTAGCGGACCCCGACCGCAAAAACTCCTCCTCGATACCGGCGCGGGGCTGGGGCTACTGCTGCATACCGGTAGCAATCATGAGTTAAAAATGCCCGAGACCGTCATCCCTTTCCCCATCGCCCGCGGCCTGGGCGGCAGCCTGACGGGCAGCGTAGGCCGGGCACGCGGCATGCAATTGGGCAGCTTCGATTTGGGGGGCGTCGTCACCCACTTTCAGGACCTACCCGTTCGCGTGGATTCGTCTTTTCTTAATCAACGTGACGGCATCCTCGGCACTCAGGTCCTGGCGCGTTTCCGGCTCATTGTAGACTACGCCCGCAAAAAGGTCTACATCCGGCCCACCCGCAAATGGCGCTCCCCCTGGCGATTCGACCGCTCCGGCCTGTCCGTATCGGCCGGGGGGAAAGACCTTCGCAATTTTGTAGTCCTCAACGTACTACCCGGCAGTCCGGCCGAGCGGGCAGACATCAGGCGCGGCGATCTCATCCTGAAAATCAACGGCATGCCGGCTAACTTCATCACGCTCGGTAGCCTCACGCGCCGCTTAGAAGGCAGGAATGGGAAGAGGATTAAATTACGCATCGCGCGGGGAGCCGCTCAATTCACGAAAGAGTTCCGCTTGGAAGAGCTATTGTGAGCGACTAATTCACTTCGCTGTTTTCCCGTTGAGGGTATATTCCAACGTAATTTCCGTATCCAGCACCTTGGAAATCGGACAATTCAACTTCGCGTCGGTGATGATCTTGTCAAACTCATCTTCCCCGATACCGTCTACTTCCGCCGTTACGGTCAGGTGGCTTTCCACCACGGTTTGGTCCTGAAAATCCACGGCGCAACCAGTCTTTAGTTCACCCGCCGTGTAGCCGGCCTCACCCAGTTTAAAGGTCAGTGCCATCGTGAAACAGCCCGCATGGGCGGCCGCGATCAGTTCTTCGGGGTTGGTACCCTTGCCGTCCTCAAAACGACTTTTGTAAGAATAGGACGTGTGATCCAACACCTCGCTTTTCGTGGTCAGGTTACCCGATCCCTCTTTTCCAGAGCCGTTCCAAACGGCGGTTGCAGTACGTTTCATTGGTATGTTTTATAGCGTTACGGTAGGCAGGGCCTGTTTGTTCGGCGCCGGAATTTCTATTTGAGACGGTAAAATTACGGGCGTGCCCCCGGCTACTGCCGCGGTCGGTCCCTTTCAGGCGCGGCTATCGCCTTGGCCCTGCGGGCTGCCTCGCTATGCTCGTCACCTTCCAGGCACCTCACGCAAACTATCGGCCGCAATTCTTAACCTGTAAAGAGAAACGATCGCCAGATCGCGTAAAAATTTAAACACGCTCCTAGTGACATCCGTAGGTGGTTCATGTTCTCCAGCCACCTTAAAACACCCACCAAAAGGCCCCCACCAGTACTAAACTGTATCCCCACCACCACCGAAGATCGAGGTAGTCGGCCGGGGCAACCCCGCGCGCCCACCATAAGTAAAGGGCGAGGGCCAATTTCTCCAGCGAGAAGGCAACCAGCGTCCCCCACGCCACGCCGATGAGTCCGAACCGGTACAGCAATATATAACTGAGTACCAGATTAACGACCAGATCAAACAGCCCGAACAAGGGCAAAACGCGGTTCTTCCGCTCGGCCACCAAAACGGTCAGGGAAAATACGGGCCGGCTGATGAGGACCAGCAGAAACACTTGGAACAGCGGCAGGGAGGGCAAAAAAACCGGAGTGAATAGCAGCGGCCACCACCATACTGAAGTCATTAACAGTAATATACTGCCGGGGAACAGCAAGTGCATCGCCCGACGGGAAGCACGGCGAAGCTCCGCCAGCCCCTCGCTTCGGTTATCGCTCAGAGCGGGAAGAACGGCCTGACCGATCCCGAGTAGTAATCCGCCCACCAACGGCAACTCGCGGGCACCGTAGCGGAATAGTGCAAAGCTATTCTCGTCCCCGTCGCTCCACTGCCCCACCAGCCAGGGGTCAGCGGCAACACTCGCGGCCGCCAGTAATCCGTATGCCAGTAAGGTAGGGAATGGCCGTAACCAGAAAGCAAGTAAGCGCAACGGTCGGCTACCCAGCGAACTCCCCCGCCGCCAACCGTACCAACCCAGGTAAACCAAACGCAAACCGGATGACCCTACCATAAACCAGGTAGCGACCTCCCGGCCGGGATAACCATACAGCAGCAAGCCGAAAAAGAGTGGAACGGCCAGATTTGAAAGAGCCGTGAATACCAGTAGTCGATTCAACTCAGCACGGGCCAATAATAGTTGCTCGAACAGAGCGGCGGGCCAAAACCCGACCAAGTAAAACAAGATTGCCCCGTAACCAATCAGCGTTTCCGTACCGATTACCGCCGGCAGCACCCAGTAAGCCCCTAAATAGGCTACGACCGAAATCACGGCCGAAAACCCTACTACGGTGAGCAACGCCAAACGCGTCAACTGCCCGGTCCGCGCCGTCGACAACCCCTGGTAACGCGTCAGCAGCGCCTGCCCCGCCGCGCCCAGCCACCCAAAACCTAAAACGTAGGCCAAGAACTGCCACTGCTCCCACCAGCCGATCAGCCCTAGATCGGAGGTTAGGCGGGGCAGCAGTAAGGCTAGTAAAAGGAATCCCAATTGCCGGCTGAGTTGCGCAAACTGACCGGCCCCGACGCCATTTAGGCGGAAAAGCGACCGCCCCCCGATCAAATTTCTTCCTCGGTCTCCTCGAAGCGGACGCCGTAGTCGCGCATTTCTTTCAAAACGGGATTATACACTTCAGGCATGGTCGGGATATGGACACCGGTCGCTTTGATCTTATTCTCCAGCACCAATTTTACGAAGATACCCATCGGGAGTCCCACTAGACGGGCCATAGCCGTATCATCAGCGTCCGTGCCCTTCATGATCATGTTAGAGGTACAGCGGATTTTCTTACCGTCCAGTTCGTAGTCGATCAGGTGCTGCATCACGATCATGTCCTTATCATTAGGACCTAGTTTCCATTTATCCAGCAAGAGGTTCTCGAGGATGAAGGCGGGAGTGGCGTTGGGCAAGCCGATCTTCTTCTTGCGAAATAGCCCCAACCACGACAACTTTTCCATGGTCTTCGAATGCGGTTCCTCGCCCAGCAATTCGGCCACGCGGTCCTTGACGCTACCCGCGCCGCGGGGCACGAAGGCTTCCATCAGCTCGTGATAGGTGATGTGCTCGCTGTCCAGGATCGGGAAGCCGGCGTCGGTAAGACCCAGTTTGATGAGGGCGTTCCAGGCCTGGGCGAAGCCGGGATAACGGATGGTTCCCCGCAGAATGGTGGGGATGTCGTGCAGGCTATACTGATCGCGGTAGAGCAGGCTATCGCGGTTAGCGTAGGCTTCCATCGGACCGAGCTGGGGAAAGTCGATCTTCCAGGGATTGCTGAACAGCCGCTGGTAGGGGATAAATTTGAGCTTGCCCTCGCGCAGGTACTGGGCCGTGCCCTGACCGGCCAGCACCACGTTGCGGGGATTCCAGGTAAACTTGTAGTGCCAGGGGTTATCGTCGCTCTCGGGCGCGATCAGTCCGCCGGTAAACGAACGGAAGGAAGTGATCTTGCCTCCCTTATCCCGAATCTCGTCTAGCTTCTGCATCGCCGACATATGGTCGATGCCGGGGTCCAGGCCCATTTCTCCCATGAAGATCAGCTCGCGGTCGCGGGCCTCATCACCCAGCCGGTAAAGTTCCTGACTGACGTAAGAGGCGGTGATCAGATTTTTCTTAAGCCGAATGCAATCCTGGGCCACTTCAATGTGGAGGTGGGCGGGCAGCAGGGACACCACGATGTCGGCCCGGCCGATGAGTTCGCGGCGGTCGTTGGTTTTGTTTACGTCCAGCCAGGCGGGGCGGCCGTTGGGGTGGCCCTTAATGCGGTGGGCCGCCGCCTCGGGATCGGCATCGGCGACGGTAACGTAGCCCTGCCGCTCGGCGGCCAGTTTGAGGACATAATCTATGAGGGCGGAAGAGGATCGGCCCGCGCCGATGACCAGGATATTTTGGGGCATGTGCCGCTGCTGTTTGCTGAGGTAGTGGTTATAAGGGGCAAAGGTAAGCGTTGCCATAAGGAAAAGGGAATAGTAGGTTCACTACTTATTCCCTTTTACCTGCTGATAATGCCATTCGCTAGTTAGCCGTACCATTTATTTTCTACCGGATCGAGCGGTAATCGCTGGCCCGCGCGGGGTCGATCTCCCCCATCAGCGCGCGAACATTCTGCTGCATGATCGGGGGCGCATTTTTGAAAATATTAATGATCTCATCGTGCTTGGACGTGAGAAATAACTGAATGCCGATGCTATTGGGATAAGCAAAATTCGCCTGCCGCACATCTTCAATGGCCAGTTCCATACCCCGCAATCCCTGATTGACATCACGCGACATCAGGTCCAACCCCTCACGGTGGTAGGTATAAAAGGCACGGCGCAGTGCTACCATACGGGGCGACAGCAGGTTTTCCATCAGCCAAAAGCGGCTGCGCCGGTTGGACTGTTTCCAACCTTCGTCCCCATTCTGCAAGTTGGTGGGTAAGCGATTCAAGATGTCTTGCGCTTTTTCGTAAAAAAGCTGGCCGCCCAGGGGGCTGAAGGTATCATAATCCAGACCCAGCGCGATGTAACAGTAAAATCCGATTACGCTGGCGATATTACTGCTCTGCTGCGTCTCGCTAAGCTGAATCGGTTCGAATTGTTCGTAGCGAAAGTTAAAGCGAGGATCTTGAAAACTAAAAACAGTCGTTTTCTGGTCACTCCCGTAAATGGGGCGAGTGGTCTGAATGGTAAGGTCTACCTTATAACCATTATCACCGGATTCTTCCTGTACCGTCAGAAAAAGATCGAGTTCGATACGCTCATGGGGTTCAAACTCGTCCTCGGTCCATACGTTACCGGCCACGAAATCGCGCAGGGAGTTAGATAACGTTTCAAAGATCTCGGGATCAAGAGTCTGGAGCTTCTGCGTATTAGTTTTTATGCTGACATTGAAGGGCTGTGCCGACAACAGGCAGGGCAGGACGATTAGTAAGACGAGAAGGGTACGTAGCATAGGAATAAAGAGGTAGTTCATTAGTTGGAGGGTAGGATACCCTCCAAGCGGAATTTTTTCGGTTGCGGCCTTACCCCAACCGCCGCGCCAGGTCATCCAGGATGTCGTGGGCAACTTCCGCCTTGGTTTTTAACTCAAAAGCCCGCTCGGTATTGTGGTCAATGAGGGTGATTTTGTTGGTGCCCGCCCCGAAACCGGCCCCGCTGTCGCGCAGGGAGTTCAGGACGATCACGTCCAGGTTCTTGCGCGTCAGTTTGGCGCGGGCGTTTACCACCTCGTCATTGGTCTCCAGCGCGAAGCCGACCAGCACCTGATCGGGCCGTTTTGTCCGGCCCAGACCGGTGGCAATATCGGGGTTACGTACCAGGTCCAGTTGCAACCCTTCCCCGGATTTTTTGATCTTCTCCGTAGCTACTTCGGCCGGTCGGTAGTCGGCTACGGCGGCGGTCAGGATGGCGGCGTGGGCGGCAGGCCAGTGTGCTTCGGCGGCGGCTTGCATCTCGCGTGCGTCGGTTATCCGCAACAGGGTTACGCCCGGTAGGGCGGCGGCCTCCGGCCGCCGTTCGGCGGGGCCCATCACCAGCGTAACTGCCGCGCCGCGCGCGGCGGCGGCCCGCGCTAGTTCCAACCCCATGCTGCCGGTGCTATGGTTGCTCAGGTAGCGGACCGGGTCCAGTGCCTCACGCGTGGGGCCTGCCGTGAGGAGGATATTTCTACCCGCCAGGTCTTTTACCTGACCCAGAAATTCTTCCAGCCGCCTGATGATTGTTTCCGGCTCGGCCAGTCGACCGTCACCCACCAGGCCGGAAGCCAGTTCGCCCGCTTCTACGGGGATCAATTGGTTACCGTACCCCCGCAGGCGGCTCACGTTCGCCTGCGTGGCGGGGTGATGCCACATATCCACATCCATGGCCGGCGCGAAAAAAACCGGGCAGCGGGCGGATAAGTAGACCGCTACGATCATGTTATCGCAGATGCCGTTGGCCAGCTTGCCCAGGGTGGTGGCGGTGGCCGGGGCAATCAACATTGCATCGGCCCACAGGCCCAACTCTACATGGTTGTTCCAGCCCTCCGCCCCGTGTACCGATTGGTAGACGGGGTTGCGCGACAGGGTGGAAAGAGTAAGAGGCGAGATAAAATCGGCCGCCGCAGCCGTCATTAGCACGCGAACCTCCGCCCCGCCGCGTACTAGCAGGCGTACGATCAGCGCGGCCTTATAGGCGGCGATGCTGCCGCAGACGCCGAGGATGATTTTTTTGCCGGTGAGGTGCATGGTAGATGGGGTGATTATCGGATTAGCCCACGAAGTTGCCCGGAATCAAGAGCGTGAGGTGACTGGAGGGGCCGCCGCCAGGCGGAGTGCGCAGCACCGAGCGATCAGCGAAGCCCGGAAGGGACCGACCCGGCCATCGGCCGGGGCACGCCCAAAAACTAAAGGTGGTAAACGACCGAACGATCGTTTACCACCCTCCATTTTTTCGATAAGTGCAAGTAACACACCGAAATACTACGTACTAGTTACTACCCGACTATTCCTCGTCCTCGTCGTCCGCGTTGCGCGTGTTGTAGCGGTGGTACAGTTGGTCATTCAGGTACTCATTGGTAGCAATGATAACCGGATTGGGGAGGCGTTCGTAGAACTTGGAGATCTCGATCTGCTCCTTGTTTTCCACTACTTCCTCGATGGTATCGGTGGCCACGGCAAACTCGTCGAGCTTGCTGTTTAGCTCGTGCTTAATGTCCACGCCCAACTGCCGCGCACGGCGGCTGATGATGGAGAGCGTCTCGTAAATGTTGTCCGTATGCTCGACCAAGGCATCCATGTCCTTGGCACTTACGTTAGGATCGAGGCCCTGTGCCTGAGTTTTGATATCGCTCATCTTGCAGTTCGGTTAATCGTTTATTTGAAATTAAATGGTAGCGGCGAAGTTCGTCGCTTTCCGCTCCATTGACGTACCTTTTCAGGTAAATATCAATGTATTTGACGGCTTCCCGGTAGCGGTCCGTTTGGTATTCCACGAACGAACTGCCGGCCAATTGGTAAGCCGATAAGGCGGTCAGGTAGCGAATGTCCTGCGCCCGGGCGGTTTCCGGGTAATCTTTAAGCAAGTTATCGAATGCCTGGATGGCCGATTGGTAACGCCGCAGGTCCACGTATAGTTTGGCGGACTCGAAGTCCTTGAGTTCCAGTTTGGCGCGCATCTCGTCGATCAGGCTGTTGGCCCGGGGCACGCGCTCACTGTTCGGGTACTGATTGGCAAATTCCTCGAAGCCTTCGATGGCTTTTTGCGTGTAGGTCTGATCGAGGCGGAAAACAGGCGACAATTCATAGTTGGAGTAGGAAGACATGAAATCCGCTTCTTCCTTCAGGTTGCTGCCGCCGTAGGTGTTGACGAAGTTTTTGAAGTAGTAGGACGCTAGGATGTACTGCTCCAGGTAGTAATAGGTGTAGGCGTAGCGGAACGCGATCTGCTCGGCTTCCTGCCGGCCGCGGTAGGGTGCGATGATGATTTCGTAAAGTGTCTGCGCTTTCTGGTACTCCTCCAGATCGAAGTAATTATTGGCCGCCTTCAGCAGGGCATCCGGGTCGCCGCTGGTACGGACGCGTTCAAATTCACTCCGGCAACTGGTGCTGATCAGAGCGAGCAACAGGACGGAAACGGCCAGGAAAAAGAGGCGGGATTTAGTCATAAGGGCGCAAAATTAGTAAAATTTTGAAGAAGGGGCAAGTGCTAGTATAGGGAGACCCGAATCGGGGCCGGGGTTGGTCGGCCGGGCGGCCCAAAGGTTAGTGCACCGTTAAGCCGCGGGCCGAAAAATTAATTTACCCGCCGCTTCCCGTACCTTCGCCCCGTGAAATGGAAGCTACCCCCGTACTGCGATCTAATCCCGGCCCGCCGACTTACCAGTAACGCCCTACGCTTACTTCTACTCGGCTCGTTGTTTTTACCCGCCCTGGCCGGTACGCAGGTATTTGACCCCAACGACCGCCGTCTCGACACCGGTAACGGCCGGCCGCAGGCCGGCGAGTTCGACCGCCGCTCGGCAGAACCGCAGGAGCAGCGCGTAGCGCGGCTGGATACCTTTAAGACCTTTCTGTTTACGGTAGACGACCCCAATAACGAGCGACCCTACCTCGATTCCACGCTCCAGAATTTTCAGCGCTACGACCCCACGCGCAAGGCTGAATTCGACTACGGGCACCTCGGCATCCTCGGCTCGGGGGCCTACCCCTTGCGCTACGAACCGCTGCACCGGCGCGGACTGGACCTCGGCACCCACCAGTTCGATCTTTACCGCCGCGACGGACGCAGCCTCGAATATATGCGCCTGGTGCGGCCGTTCACGCAACTGACCTACGTGCAGGGGTCCGAGCAGGCGGACGGAATGATCGACGTGAAGTTCAGCCGTAATTTTTCCGACGGCGTCAATTTCGTTCTCGATTACGGCCGTACCACGCAGTTGGGCACCAGCGATCAGTACCCGAGCCAGAACCTGCGCAACACTAATATTGCCACCGGTTTCTGGATCGACGGCCCCGGCGGGCGTTACGATGCCTTCCTCAGCTTTTCGGCCAATACCTTCGAGCAGCAGCAGAACGGCGGCCTTATCCGGCTGCCTACCCTGGAGGGGGAATTCGAGACGCCCTTTTCGGCCGAATCCCGTCTCACGCAGGCGCGGCTGCGGCAGGCCGAGCGCGAGTGGATGCTGACGCACACCCTCAAATTCGGCGGCAAAACCGACACCACCGGCCGCACCCGCCGCGCCTTTACGCTCACGCACCAGGCCATCGTGGGAAGCCGCAAGCAGCGCCTCAGCTCACCGCTCACGCTGGGCGATACCGCCTTTTACAACCTCTTTCCCGAATTGCTGGTCGACCAGCGCGGCCAACGCAACCTGACCGAGGTTCGCTACATCGAGAACTCTTTCCGGCTGGCTACCTTCCGGGCCGCCGGCGCAGCCGGGCGGCTGGTTAACGCGGCTTCCGTGCAGCGCGATGTGCTGGAAGTGGGCCTCACGCACCGCTACAACGACATCTACCAGGAACCCCGCGATTCGGTGGTCAACAACTTATTACTCACCGGCCGTATCGGCCTGAGGCCCAGCGACCGGCTGCGCCTATTGGTGAACGCCCAGCTTAACCTACTCGACCAGCTCACCGATTACCGCGTGGCCGCCGACATCTTTTTCGATCTCGGCGCGGCGGGCCGGCTGGAGGGCAAATTCATCAATCAGCGCTACCGCCCCAGTCTTTTTCAAACCACTTATCGCTTATCCGGCCAGGACGTCTGGCAGACCGATTTCACCCCCACGCTGGAGACCAACCTGACCGCTAATTACCTGGTCCCCGGTGTCCGCATCCGCCTCGGCGCGGGCTACACGCTGCTCAACAATTATGTCTACTTCGACAGTACGGGCCGCGTTCAGCAAAGCGGCGGCCCGGTCAGCATCGTCCAGTTTACGGCCGAGCGCGACCTGCGTTTCGGGGCCTTCCACCTCGACAACCGCGTACTGCTGCAAACCGTTGATAGCGAGGTGATTCCACTACCTAAGCTCGTGGGGGAACATAGCCTCTATTATAGCGGTTTCTGGTTCAAGGTGCTCAACGTCCGCCTCGGTTTTGACCTGCGTTACACCAATGATTTTCGCGCGGCTTACTACAACCCCGTCATTCAGCAGTACACCCTCCAGGACCGCTCCACCACCGGTTTCACGCCGCAGGTGGATGCCTTTTTTGCCATGCGGGTCACTAAATTCCGCTTCTTCGTAAAAATGGAGCAGCTTAATACCGTCTGGAACGACCAACTCTTTTACCTTACGGCCGATTATCCCTATCCCGATGCGGCCCTGCGGCTGGGAATTTCGTGGCGACTGTTGGATTAGTCGTCTAATTCGTAGTATGCTTTAAAAAGCAAGTACTAGAATTACTTACTTCCAACTAAAGTGGGCCGTGCCCCCTCCCTGGCGGTCGGCGTCGGTCCCCTACGGGCTTCGCTGTTCGCTCGGCACTTCGTGCGCTAACGCCCCTCCGGGCACCTCACGCAATTGCCCGTGGGTCGTTCGGTCGATTGGGGATTTCCGAGGCGCGGGGTATTGCGTTTTTTTACGCCATCGCTGTTTTAGGCGTTGATTGGGAATCTCCTAGACGCGAGGTGTCGCGTCTCTTTATGTAATGTGTGTTTTTAGGCGTTGATTGGGAATCTCCTAGACGCGAGGTGTCGCGTCTCTTTACGTAATGTGTGTTTTTAGGCGTCGATTGGGAATCTCCTAGACGCGAGGTGTCGCGTCTCTTTACGTAATGTGTGTTTTTAGGCGTTGATTGGGAATCTCCTAGACGCGAGGTGTCGCGTTTCTTTATGTAATATGTGTTTTTGGGCGTCGATTGGGAATCTCCTAGACGCGAGGTGTCGCGTCTCTTTATGTAATGTGTGTTTTTAGGCGTCGATTGGTAATCTCCTAGACGCGAGGTGTCGCGTCTCTTTATGTAATGTGTGTTTTTAGGCGTCGATTGGTAATCTCCTAGACGCGAGGTGTCGCGTCTCTACGTTTCATTTACCTAAATTTCCTTCCATCCCTCAATCCTTATCTACCATGTTCCCCTTTCACCTTGCCTTCCCCGTCACCGACCTACCCGCCACGCGCGACTTTTTCACCCGCCTGCTGGGGTGTTCCGTCGGACGGACGGACGAGCGGTGGATCGACTTCGATTTTTTCGGCAACCAGATCACGGCTCATCTGGTGGACGGACAACTGCCGGATATGCCCACTAACGAGGTAGATGGCAAGCGCGTTCCCGTACAGCACTTCGGGGCTATCCTGGAAATGGACGAGTGGCACCAACTGGCCGACCGACTGAAGGCGGAAGGAACCGACTTCGTGATCGAACCCTACGTACGGTTCAGAGGCGAACCCGGCGAGCAGGCCACCATGTTTTTATTCGACCCCAACGGAAATGCCCTCGAGTTTAAGGCATTTGCCGATAAGTCGCGCATCTTTGCGACCAAATAGAAGACTCCTTATATGCTATCCTTATCGGTTCGTTCCTGTGCCCTCCTTTTCCCGTGCTTGTTGCTTGTTTCCTGCGGTACTACTCCCCCACCCTCCGATGCCGAGGTAGTGGCGGATGCCCTAGCCGGCAGTGATACCCTGCGCTACCCCGCCGAGGTTCACCTGCGTAACTTGCGGCAGCTCACTTTCGGCGGCGATAATGCCGAGGCTTACTTCAGTTTTGACGACAGCGAGCTGATATTCCAGGCCAGTAACCCCGAGTGGCAGACCGATTGCGACCAGATCTTTCTGATGCCCGCCTCCGGCTACACTGGTGAGCGGCCCGCCCTGATCAGCACCGGACTGGGGCGCACCACTTGCTCCTTTTTCCTGCCCGGCAACCGGGAAATTATCTACGCCAGTACGCACCTGGCCGACGAAGCCTGCCCCGAAGTCCCCCGCAGCGTGGACGGTAAGTACGTCTGGCCGGTCTACGCCGAATTCGACATCTTCGTCGCCGACCGCAGTGGAAAGATCCTCCGCCAATTGACCAACGAACCCGGCTACGATGCCGAGGCCACCGTATCTCCCGACGGCCGACTGATCGTCTTCACCTCCGATCGCTCGGGCGACCTGGAACTGTACACCATGAAGATCGACGGCAGCGACGTTAAGCAAGTAACCAGTGGGCTGGGCTACGATGGCGGCGCTTTCTTCTCGCCCGATAGCAAGCGGCTCATTTTTCGTGCCTCGCGCCCCACGGGCGAGGAGGAGGTGGCTACTTACAAGAGCCTGCTGGCCCAGCACGTCGTGCAACCCACCAACATGGAGTTGTTTACCTGCCTGGTCGATGGTTCGGAGCTGCGCCAGATCACCAACTTGGGTAAGGCCAATTGGGCACCCTATTTCCATCCCGACGGAAAAAAGGTTGTTTTCGCCAGCAATCACCACGTCCCCAGCGGTCGTCAGTTCAACCTTTTCATGATCGGTCTGGACGGTCAGAATCTGGAGCAGATCACCTTCGATGAGACCTTCGATGCTTTTCCGATGTTCAGCTACGACGGTAAGCAGCTAGTGTTTTCAAGTAACCGTTTTAACGGCGGCACCCGGGCCACGAACGTGTTCATGAGCGAATGGGTGGAATAGCAACCGAATAATTTATCGGCGTTATTCCGCAACCTACTTTATGGTCTTCGGTTACACCTGCGAATACATTAGTAACCAAACCATACCCATCCAATGGCTAACGAAACCACTACCTGGCCCGAACTCGCAATCGGCCTATTCGATAAACTGACCGGTCGCGGCGCGGAGATCATCTACGAATTCGAGAACTTCGAGTTACACGTACCTAGTGGTACTTCCGACAATGCTGATTCCGCCAAGTGGCGCATGAACGGCACCCTGCGCATCACCACCCGTGACGGCGTGAACGGCAAGGACAACAAATAATGACCATTGCCGGAGATTTAACCATCGACGCCCCCGGCGGCGGTACCATTCGAATGCACGACCGGGACGGTGTCCTGATCGTGCATTGTTCGGATGGGTCCAGCCTGTGGGCACTGGTACGCCTGGCGTACCGTTCTACCAGTAACCGCGCGGCGCGGCGGTTCCGAAAACTGCACAACCCCCTGGGCCAACGTGTGGAAGTACTGATCGGAAACGCCCCCTTATTCTACTGGGATAGCGGCAGCCTACCCAAACCCGGTAAGCTGACCACAATCGTAACCTGGCTGAGGAATCGGCACTGATTGTACTACTGATGATCTACCAGCCCACCCGAACGGTTGCCGTGCCGTAGGCATGCGGGCGGCCCGTGCTGAACTCGCGCGTCAAGTAGGTGTGGGAAAAATCAATGATGGTGTACCCCAATCGGATGCGGATACCACCCGTCACGCGGCCGACTAGCCGCTGGATGTCCCTGGCCGGAATGACGTAAGGACTGCTGCGGTTGATCAAGCCGCCCTGGAGCGTGGCATCGTAGATAGGTAGGTAAGCATCCGGGGCGAAGTAGGCACCGAGACCGAAACGGGTCGGTTCGCGATCACGGTTCCTGAGTATTCCTAGTTCCACCTCCATCTGCCCGCCCAGGCGAGTGCGGTAGGTACCGATCCGGGCCTCACCGCCGACCGTGAGGTGCGCAAAGCGGCCATCGTATATGGTCTTGTCTATTTTAAGCCGGTAGTTAAGCAGCAGGTCGTTGGCAATTTGGAAGTCCCAGCCCATCGGCTCCACATTACCTGTTTGCCGGTGGATCCATTTTTGCTCCGCCGCCGCCAGCGACCAGGGGCCGATGACACCAACCTTTACTTCCGAGCGGTGGATGAATTTCCCCCGCCAGACCCCGACCTTGCTCGCGCCTACGTACAGCGAGCCGGCGTAGGGTCGGTCGCCGATCAAAATATTAGCGGCACGAATACTGGTCGGCGTGTAGCCCTCCTGCGCGACGAAAAAGGTATGCCGCCGAGTCGCGTACTCTAACCGGATGCCCTGGGTAAAGTAATAGTCGGTGGCCGTGAAGTAATCATTGGCGTAGGTGAGCTGAATATAGTGGTTAAACTCTCGCTGCCCGGTGAGCCGGGAGGTGCAGAGTAACAGGAGGATAACCGAACAGAGGAGGTAGCGCATGGTATAATTACGCCGAAAAAGGGAGGACTAGTTTAGAGCGTGTCTAAATTTTTACTTCCTGAGAACGAAGCATTTAAGAACCTGGCGTCACAAAAACTAACTTGCGTAACCCGCTATGTGCGTGATTTATTGTCTAGCTAGAACCTTAAATCATTGATCCTCAGTTCTTAAAAATTTTAGACACGCTCTTAGAATAATAGCCTGTTGAGTGCTTTTTTATAGCAGATACTGAGATTAGCCCGCTAAATGTCCATCCTTTTACCACTTTTGGCGAGCTATGCAGTCTGAATCCTTACTTACTTTTCTTTACGAACTCCGTCAGGATCACGATGTGCTGGTCTTCGACGCGACCCTCGATTTGGCCGGGATTATCGTGAACAAGGCTGATGCGGCGGACGGACGTACCGCGCTTGGCGGTGAAATTGGCCCCCTTTACCTTCAGGTCTTTGATGAGGACTACCGTATCGCCTGCTTCCAAAACGTTACCGTTGGCATCCAGGTGGACGATGGCATCGTCTTGGGTCAGGCCGGATTTAGCCCAGGCGAGGGTTTCCTCGTCGAGGTACATCATATCCAACAGATCCTGGGGCCAGCCTTCGCTGCGGAGGCGGTGCAGCATACGGTAGGCAACTACTTTCACGGCGGGTACTTCGCTCCACATGGCGTCGTTGAGGCCGCGCCAGTGATTGGGGGCTACTTGCTCGGGGTCTGCGAGTTGGGTGCGGCAGGTAAAGCAAGCGAGGACAGTCCGGGCGGCAGTACCGTCGGAATCGGGCGGAACGGGATAGGTATCCAGGTTATCGGTGGCGGCGCAGAGTTCACAGGTATTACCGGCGCGGGCGCGGAGGGTATCAATATTAGTCATGACCGCGAATGTAAGGAGAACCTGCGAAGCCGGCGGCTACTCGCGTACCATCCGCAGCAGTCGCTCGCGGCCCGTTATGACGGCCATGCGCAGGTAAAGGGTGTCGGATAACAAGGTATCGACGGCGACTATTTTTTCGGCGGAATTTTCGTGAGTGGTATCACGGGCGTAGAGAAAACCGTCTTTTAAATGGTAGCTGCCCGCTTCGGTATAGCCGACGGTGGCTGCATAGGTGTAATTCCCCTGAGAATCAAAGGTAAACTGAATTTCAGTAGGGTCCAGTTGAAGGCTATCGCCGCCTTCGGTGAGGGAATAACCGCGCCATTCGCCGATCAATT
The DNA here is from genome assembly GCA_963757435.1 of Lewinellaceae bacterium. Taxonomy (GTDB): domain Bacteria; phylum Bacteroidota; class Bacteroidia; order Chitinophagales; family Saprospiraceae; genus Neolewinella. The sequence continues at coordinate 180,915 of CAVWSC010000006.1, forward strand.
CCGGCGTACGATCGGGCGGTGCGCAGGCAGCGAGCAGGAGGAGGGTAAGCAGGACAAAAAAGAGACGGGCGGATGAGAACGGCATAGGAATAATAATAAGTGATTACAAAGATAAGGAGGATTGCGGCCAAGTGAAGTGTCTCAGGTAACTCGGGGAAACGTTAGAGCGTGTCTAAATTTTTACTTCCTGAGAACCAAGCATTTAAGAACCTGGCGTCGTAAAAACTGACTTACGTAACCCGCTATGCGCGCACCACGAAGTAGCCGCGAAGCGAATTTTTTATCTAGCCGGAACCTTAACCACGAAGTAGCCGCGAAGCGAATCATTGATCCTCAGTTCTTAAAAATTTTAGACACGCTCTTAACTGGTGGGTATCATCCCGTATCGAATCCGGTACGGTACAAAAATAAGGCTCCCCCCTGCCACTGAGACAAGGGGGAGCCTACGGAATTGCGTGAGGTGCCTGGAAGGCCGTAGCGTTTGCGGAGGGCCGCGAAGCGGCGGAGCGAACAGCGAACCCTGGAAGGGACCGGCCCCGGCCTATGGACGGGGGCACGCCCCAAAACACTACTTATTCATCCGCCATCAACGCGCCGAAGTCGAAGATGAGGCTGAAACGCAGCGTATTATCCAATGGATTTCGCTGATTGGAGGTGGGAACGAGGTAGCTGAAGTTTAGGCCGAAAATATTGTACTTCAGTCCCAGGCCCGCCGTGAGGTAGCGGCGCCCACCCTTCTGGATGTTCTCGTGAAAGTAACCGGCACGGACGGCAAATTGCTCGTCGTACCAGTACTCGGCACCGACGGAGTAGGTGATCTCCTTCAATTCCTCGCTGAATCCTTCGGGCGCATCGCCGAAACTACTCAGGATACCGGCAATAGGCGATTGATTGCGGCGCTCGATATCGTCACAGTCCGTTCCCTGACAGGGAGTAGGCACCAGCAACTTATTCAAGTCACCGGTAAGGGTGATCGTATTGAACTCGTTGATTTCGAAGGTGTAAGCGGCACCGATACCGAGGTTTGCGGGGAGGAAGTCGCGGATCGTATCGCGGGTGTAGCTGATCTTATTACCCAGGTTAGTCAGGGCGACCCCGAAAGCGAGCGTATTACGGCCGCCGGAAGCGGTGCGGATATCTTCATTGCGGTAGCTGAAGCCTACGTCGGCGGCAAATGCACGGCCGGCTTCCAAAATTTCACTGTTCACCTGTTGGCCGGCGGCCAGGTTAGAGTTGATGAACTTACCGGTAAGCGAGGCACTGAAACGGTCGGATAGTTTACGGCTATAGCCGATCGCGACTTCAAATTCGTTGGGCTTACCAATACCGAGGGGCGAGCCGTTTTCGTCGGTGTACTGAATGTCACCAAGTGAAAAATAACGCAGACTCGCACTCAGGGTCTGTTGGTCGTTGAGCTTACGATATCCGCCCAGGTAGGCCAAATAAACGTCATTGAGGCCCAGTGCCTGTAACCAGGGTGTATAAGTAGCACCGATCGAAAAATCGTCTTCGGCAAAAGCCAGCCGCGAAGCATTGTAATGCATGGCATTGGCATCGGGGGAAAGGGCCAGTCCGGCGTCACCCATTGCGCCGCCGCGGGCATCGGGGGTAATGCGCAGGAAGGGGACGGCCGAGGTAACCGTATTGGTGCAGGGCGAACCGTCGGGGTTGTAGAAGTTACCATCTTCACCTTTGCTGCAGGGACTATTAAGACCTTGGCCGAAAGCCGTAGTGGAAAGCAGCCCGATGAGGGCGATGGCCGGGGCCAAACGTAGAAGAAATGTCATGAGGAGTAGTCGTGTAGATTATTCAAAGAGGGAGGGAGCGTGATCTGCGCGTAGGCGATCAAAAAGCGTGCCGATCCCGCGAATGCGGCGGATGGGTTATTAAGAGCGTGTCTAAATTTTTACTTCCTGAGAATCAAGCATTTAAGAACCTGGCGTCATAAAAACTGACTTACGTAACCCGCTATGCGCGCACCACGAAGTAGCCGCGAAGCGAAGTTTTTATCTAGCCAGAACCTTAAATCATTGATCCTCAGTTCTTAAAAATTTTAGACACGCTCTAAGGTTTCTTTAACGGCAGCCCCACGGGGCTTATTTTAGCAGGACGAGTTTTTCAAATTCGCCCTCGATTGTTTCTTCCTGTCCCCGCAGGCGGACGCGGTAGAGGTAGACGCCCCGCGCCAGCTGGTCGCCGTAGTCGTCCAGGCCGTTCCACTCGATGCAGTCGTCCTGCCGGACGGCCCCGTCGGAGAACGGAAGCATCCCATTGAGGGTCTTGACCAAGCGGCCGCTGACGGTGTAGATCTGGATGAGTACGTCAACGTCCTGCCCAACCAGTTTGTGGTCGAATTGGAAACAGGTGCGGTCGGTAAAGGGATTGGGGTAATTGAGTACGCGGGTGAGGGCCGAGCGGCCGTCAGTGGCCACGATGAATTCGGTGCGCCCCTCGCCGGCGTTGTTGGCCGCGTCCCAGGCGCGTACGCGCACGGTGTGCAGGCCGGGTTCCAGGTCGGAGAGCGGGTAACGCACGGTACCGGCTTTGTAATTATCGGTGGCCGCCTCGTAGTAATCATTCAGGATCAGGCTGTTACGGGTATCGTCGTCGATGAAGGCCTCCAAATCGTGGCCGATGCTGTTGCCGGCCACGTTGATACCGAGATCGTCGGACAGTTTGATGAGCAGCGTGGCGGAGGGATCCACCTCGCCGCCGAAAACGAAATCTTCGTTATTCATGAATACCTCCACCAGCGGACCCTGGTCGTCACCCGCGTTTTCGGTGCTGGTGCCGCCGATGACCAGGCCCCGGTAATCACCGGCAGCGTCGATTCGGCGGGCGGGGTCGGCGGCGTAGTAGCTCACTTTGCCCCGGCCGAATTCATAGTTGATGTCGCTGGGCACGACGAAGGTAAACGACCACTCACCGCCGGTGACGGTGGCGCGGCCCTTAAACAGCACGTTGCGCTGTACGCTAAAGGTACGCGCCGGACTGCCGGGGTCCTGCTGCAACGTGGTCAATTGCTGAGGCTTGTCGTAGACGGTAGGATAAATAATGCCATTAAAATCGGTCATAAGTTGGCCGTTCTGATCCACCACGCGGCCGCTGAGGGTAACTTCCTGGAGGGCACGGATGGTATCGACCTGGGTTGCCGAGGTAATTTGTGAGGTATCGACGCCGGTGGTCTGGACACCGAAAGTAGGAAGTGCGATCACCTGGGAGGGATCGCCCAGGAGGGTAAACTTACGGGTATTGTCCTCATTGTTGCCGCTGGTCTGCGAGTTCTTCGCGATTCGGATCACGTCACCCAGGGTACGCCACTCCCCGTTGACCCGCTCCAGCATGGCCCGGACGGTGGCCAGGGTAAGCTGCTTATTAGCATTAGCAAATACCGGTCGCGTCGTGGTTAGCAGTGCCGCCGCGCCGCCGCGCGGCTTGAGTAGTAGTTCCTCGCCCGCACTGACGAAGCTTGCGTCGTCATAGCCGGCAAAGGTGCAAGTAGCCGTAATGAAAATGGGCAAATACTCCGTATTGCGGAAGTTGCGAATCTGTGGGATGGTCAGTACCCGCTCCTGCGCCCACCCCCGCGGGCCGCCGTGACCGAGGTAAGTGATGGCCAACGCGCCGCGAAAAACCGCGCGGTTGATTCCTTCTTGTACATCAGGGTAACGATTACCGGCCGACAGACTGATCTGGGGAAAGAGGTCAAAGTAAAGCTTCTCAAAGTTCATGTGAGGCAGTAGTAACTGAGTCGTCGTTGCTATATCATCCACGTCGTCGATGTGCAGTCCGCTGTCCTCATCGTCACCCACAAATACCATGCGGGTACGCCAGTCATCGTAGGTAGCGGGGTTTTCATCAAAGTCGATGATCTTGTCCACTACGTCGTTAGCCTCGCGCAGGGTCTTGGCGGGCAAACGGCCCGTGGCTACGTTCAGATCAGGGGCCAGCGGCTGGCGACTGGGCGCGGTGCTGTAAATGGCAAAAAAGTCGTCCGAGGGGTAATCCCGGACCTCCGTATAGAGTTCCTCGTGCTCGTAGGTCGGCAAGAAATTAGTACCCAGCCCGAGGATGTCCCGCGCATCGAAACTGGCATCGCCCAGTAGGATGACGTAGCGGAACTGCGGATCGCGCTGCCAGAGCATCATTCCGAAATCACGGATGGCACTCACGTCCTGTCGGCCGCTGCTAAATTCATTATATATCTGCGAAGTGGTCGCCACTAAGACGGTCAGGCCGGTTCGGTCACGACGGTGCTGCGCCAGCCGCTCGGCAGCCTGCAGGTAATCGGGGTGGGTGACGATCAACAGGTCGGCACGGTTAAGGGAATGGAGGTTCTGCGGGGTCACCAGGCCCACGGCTTCCGGGCTGGGAAACTACCATTGGTGCGCAGGGCCACGTAGGTTTCCAATCGTCCTCCGGGAGCGCTTGCCGTGGCCCGTAGATCGGAACCGGATAAACCGGCCGCGAGACGTGCGGCGGGTCGGTCGGAACTGATGCGCCAGACTTGGGTAACGGCATCGGCATTTTTAACCACGAAATTCAGGCTACCGTCCAGGCTGCGGGTGCGGGTATCCCGGAAAACGAGGCTGCTACCTTCCAGGCGAAGATTCGTACGGGCACGCAATTGCAGGTAATCCAGCCAGGCCTCGCTCTGGTCGGAGCCGGCGGGTACGGGATAATCGACTTTGATCGTCACGTCCGGCCGATCCAGCTGCACGGACCCCGTCAGGTTGGCGATCTTGGCAGCGGCACTGGTGATCTCCCGCCCGTACAAGACCGGCCCCGCCGTACTGCTATTAAAGGACTGGCCGTTGACCACCACCTGATAGCGGCTGTTCACGTTGCTGCTCCGCAGCGCCATACGGGCACGCACGGTGGCGGCTTCGCCGGCCACCAGGTTGGGTACCCGAAATAGATTGGCGTAGTTTTTTTCCCGTTGTACGCGGAAAAACTCCCCGTACCACGACTGGCCCGAGCCACTGGCCTGACCTACTTCGTGCAGGATATTGCGTTTTTCCTCGCCGAAATAATAGAGGTCATCGAAGGAAGTTACCTCCGTACCGCCGCTACCGGCTCCGCCGGGTTGGCTACTGATGCGCAGGCCGTTACCGGAGCCGCCCACCTTCAGGTAGTAGTAATTTTTGGTATCGTAGATATTTACCTCGCGGCTGAATACGTCGGTCGTACCGTTGTAGGTCCACACGTCCGGCCCCTCGGCATAGAATAAAAGGTAATCTCCGCTATTGAACTTACCATCGGCCTCGCCTTCGATCCAGACGGCGTTCTCGCGCAGGTCGTCCGTGCGCTCGTCGTCCACCACCGGGGCCACCAGCCCGCCGGGGTTGCCGTAAAGGCGCAGGGTGCGGGGGTCGATATCATCCAGGTTACTCACCCCCAGATCGTTCTTGATAAAACCGTAGCTCAGGCGGTACACGCCGCTCGTGGGCACCGCCATGCGGTAGACCGATCCGTCGCGGAGTACCGATTCGGTGGCAAACTGCGGGTCGCGCGGGGCGGCGGGCGCGGCCTCCTGCTCGATCCGCAGGCGCAGGGAGGTCAGCCGCTGATAACCGGCGGCGGTGCGGATGATGGGAATGCAGCTCACCTTGCCCGTCCACCCGTCGGGTTGGCGGCTATAGGTGGTGGCGAATTGGAGCGAGGAACCGATCAGGCCGTCCGGGTCGAAACCCGGCAGCGGTTGAAAGCTCTCGTATTCGGCCGCCAGCACTTCCACCGCGGGGGTACCGGCGCGGTTGAGTTTAAAGATCTCCAGCCACTCCGGCACGCCCTTGAGTTCGTCATTCAGCAGGGCACCCTTAAATTGGTAGCGTACCTGCGTCTCTCCTTCCCAGGTGATGCGCTGCGGCTGGTCGTCCCAGTCAAACTGGTGCGTCACGGACACCTGCGCGGCGGCCGTGGTTCCAAAAAGTGTTACGGTGAGAAGTAGTAGCGTGAATCGAAGTGCTGTCATAAGTGAGGGTAGTTATTTGTGCGGCCGCAGCGCGGGAGACGTTTCCGTAAAGTTTTCCCGCAAGACTTTGTTTCGCGGCCGCCCATCTAAAACGCGGCCCCTGCTGTCCTATTGCCGGTTTAATAACCGCGCTTGTCGGCCGCAGGATATAATTCTCGTTGATTTAACACTCGCCGCCTCCACCCACCGGCCGTCATTGTCCATTCCGCGCCAAAACCGGCTTATGGTAAACCATTTGTCCGTCTTTCTCCGTTTCTTTAGCAATCCCCGTCGCCCCAATAACAACTTACGATGCCGCATACCCCTACCCTACTGCTTTTCCTCCTCCTTACCGGACTGTGCTGCACCGGCCTGCGGGCCCAGGATCCCGTATTCAGCCAATTTTACGCCGCGCCACTCCAACTTAACCCTGCCCTGGCGGGCGTATCCGGCGCACCCCGCATCTCGGGCATTTACCGCAACCAGTACCCCAGTTGGCCCAACGCCTTCGTCACCTACGGCCTCAGCTACGAGCAGCCGCTGGAGAATACGAATTCGTCTATTGGCTTGGTTCTCACCACCGACAACCAGGCCGAGGGACTCTACCGCGTCAATTATTTTAAGGCCATCTATGCCTATGAGGTCCGCATGGGCGAGACCGTTAATGCCCGCATCGCCATCCAGGCCGGGGCCGTCAATTCGGCCGTCGATCAGCAACGCCTCATTTTCGGCGACCAGCTCGACGAAATCAACGGCTTCGACCCCGCCGACGGAGAGTCCATGGAGATGCTTTCCAATCTGTCCCAGACCAGCTTCGACGTCGGTGCCGGACTGGTCATCTACGGCGGCCCGCTCTACGCCGGTATCACGCTCGACCACCTCAACCGCCCCAGCGAAAACCTGCTCGAACTCGGCACCAGCCTCTACGCCGGTCGCCCCATGCGCACCACCATCCACGCCGGCGGCCAGATCAACCTCAAGCGCTACACCAACCGCCGCCGCCCCGGCTACGTCACGCCCAATATCCTTTACACCCGCCAGGGCGGCTTCCAGCAGCTCATGGTCGGCGCGCACTTCGGCTGGGGGCCGGTATTCGCCGGCGGCTACTTCCGCCATGCCTTCGAGAACGCCGATGCCGCCGTGGCCACCGTCGGTTTCCGCAAAGACATCTTCCGCATCGGCTACAGCTACGACGCCGTCCTCTCCACCCGCTTCGCTTCCCCCGCCGGCCTCGGCGGTGCCCACGAGATCAGCGTCGCCATCGATTTCGGCGAGAGCGCCTCCCTCAAGCGCCGCAAATCCAAGTCCCGTTTCGAGGACTGTTTTGGGATGTTTCGGTAAATCTTCCTTTATTGTTCTATTCGGGCGTGTCCGCTCCCGGCGTCGCGGTCGGTCCCTTCCAGGCGCGCCTGCCGGCTTGGCCCTGCGGGCTGTCTCCCTGCCGTCGTCACCTTCCAGGCACCTCACGCGGGGGGGGGCTTTGACCTCCCAATGATCTAGCCGGCCGGCACGTCGGATTCGAGCGGCTTTTCCAGGTCGATCAGGCTTTTGTCGCGTAGCCGGAAAATGTCGGGGTTGGTCTTGTCGCGTTCCACCAGTTATTCGTAGATGTATTTGCGCTGTCACCCCTCGGGGGCTTCCTCGCTACAGGTTTCGCGGCGAGCGGCGGGCTCATCGACCCGGTACGACTCGATGAACTTACGGGGGTTCTCCAAATGGAGGGGACTCTTTTTAAGAGCGGCCTGGGTAGACGTGGATGGTGGAGTGTGTGAGGGAGGGCAAATTATTATAAGGTAAGTTACCCAGCCTAATTCTTGAACTTAACGCGCACCATATCCTCCATTTCGTAGGCCGTTAGTACAGTTTCCAACCGTTTAAATTTTGCCCATGAGTTAGTAGATGTATTTACACTATAACCGCGTCCAATCTCTTCATCAGACCGGGCATTGGAATCATTGCGCAACAGTAAAATTGTTCCAGCCACATCAGGAAGCAGCATCGGACTTGGGTCTTTAGCAAATAGACTGCTCAGGATCTGAATGTAAAAGTCCTTTACCGACCGCGGCTCGATTTTTTGATCTCCCAAGTACGCATATTCAATCTGGTAACCGGTAGGATCGTCTACCTCAAAAATAGTTAGTTCTTCCGCTTTATCAGAATTCTGGTTTAGCTCTACATCAGGATAAGGCCATATTTCCATAGTCCGCTTCATCAAACGGTCGTGGCGTTTTTTGAAATCACCAACGGTCCAGGTCTCCAGATCATTCAAATCGCGATTGAGCCATAAGCGACTATAAGCGTAGCCCTGCTCGCCGCCCTTAACATTCATCTTCTTTTTCTGCGAAAACGATTTGTTGGACAAACTGCCATTGTTACCTGATAGCGTTAAGTTACCCAACTGGTGCAAGTGCTTGTGCTGAAATTCTTCGTAATCTTCTTTGGAAATGTCTCGCTTCCACTCCATATGCGGCGTTTGCGGAAAAATATGCTCCACTGTAAGGTTCTCAAAAGAAACCCGTTCGCGATTGTTATGATTCTCTAGTCGCTCCAGGTAATACGTCCGGTTCTTAGGGCGTATGTTGTAAAAATCTCGCTCACGCACCCCCGCAATCAGTTCTGCATCTTTTGGCATCCGTTGCGTCCCTTTCTGACGGGCAAAAGTCATCTTCAGCGAACCAACATAATCATCCAGCCGGATGTCGTCGTAGATACGCATGAATATTTTGTTGTACACGTTGGTATTGAGGTTCGTCAAAAACCGACGCCAGACATAGTGCTGGGTCAATTCAAATACCTCGACTAGTTCTGATTTACTGATTACTCCTTGAGCATAGTCGTGGTACACCTGCAAAAGAAACGGATAACTGGTAGTGGTCTCTAACTGTTTAATGTAATCCAGTTGTATTCGAATGTCACTATCCTGTTCACGCTCCGGGTTATGTAATTTACCGTAATAACCGGAATAAAGTTTAAGCTCTACCAGCAACTCATTCACTAGCTCAAAACTACGCTGCGGAAAGCGTTGTTTAAAAACTTCGTATACTTTGCTCTTCCGCGTGATACGCTTATTCTTGATCGTCAGGTAATCCCGCACAAAATCCGATACCAGATTAGTACGATCTTCATCCAGGCGCGCGTTGCTCTCGATTTCACTCCAAAAAATATCGTATAGCTCTTCCTGCTGCTGCCGGTCATGACCCATCAGGATGTAATTTCGAATTAAATCCGCCTGCGAGAGCGCCAGCCCCGTCGAATTCAACGACTCGAAAATCCGTTGCGGATCGTCCTTTCCTCGTTCCAGACTGATTTCTACGAAAGTCAGTTTCTGTAATCCGAGCAGTATTTTACGAAAGGATTCTTCATCGCGGATTAGTTCTCGGAAATAGGAATAATTCTCACGCATTCGCGAAAACCGCTCACCTTCCTCCGATTTCCGATGCAACAACCGCTGGTAGATCTCGTTATTTTCGGGGTTCTGCCACAGTTTTTCCTTGCGCCCCTTTGCATGACGGTTGATAAGATAAGTCTCGCGGATCTCATCCGCCTCCTCATTCAGACCCTGATCTTCGGCAAAGTGCAATAAGGCCAGATACAACAAGGTAATAGTCGTCAAACGTTGCTGACCGTCAATCACGATCAGTTCCTTGACTGAGGCATCCGTATAAAGCCCATCATACATATATACGATGCTACCCACGAAATGGCTGGGCTGCTCTACACTTTCAGCCACGTTTCTGATGTCAGCATACAACTGGCTACACTGATAGTCCTGCCAATCATAGTTCCTCTGGTAGATCGGTATGATGTAACAGGTTTTACTGGAAGATAAAAAATCCGTCAGTCTGTTTTCGTTAGCTTTCATATTATTGTTCTGTTTCGTGTGCTCCCCCTCCTGCACCATCGCGCTTACCCTCTGTTCCAACCCCTTATTAATCGGACAAAATTACGCGAGCTATAATAAAACAACCGAGGATTTATGAAAAGGCGGGAAGCAGTATTTTTGAGGTAACTACACTTCATCAATCTGCTTCCCCTCGGCCTCAGTCAAACTGATATCGAGATTACAAAGGTCAACAAAAAACTTCGTACCTGCCCTAGGGTCGCCGGCGTCTCAATGTTTCTGGTGCTTCCGATCCCATTAGCGGCCAAGTACTGACCAACTATGGAGAGGGCAATATTGACGCTAAGTACACAATCGATTACCTCAGCTGATTGCGCCGAAACCACTACCCGGACCAACCGCGAAAGTTATATTTGATGGTGGATAACGCGGGCTACCAGTATTGCCAATATGTTAAACGGGAAGCCGAAAAGTTAAACACTGAATTAGAATTTCAGCCCAGCTACTCACCTAATTTGAATTTAGAGCGTGTCTAAAATTTTTAAGAACTGAGGATCAATGATTCGCTTCGCGGCTACTTCGTGGTTAAGGTTCTGGCTAGATAAAAACTTGCGCGCATAGCGGGTTACGTAAGTCAGTTTTTATGACGCCAGGTTCTTAAATGCTTGGTTATCAGGAAGTAAAAATTTAGACACGCTCTTAATCGAGCGCGTTTGGAAGTACATCAAAGGCTTGGTGGGAAAGAGTCATTATCGTACCAAAGAAGAATTTTTCTAAGCCGCAACGGATATTTTGGAAGCTACGGATGAAAGGAACATCAGCAAAAATTTACCACATTACTCACTTTCAAATTTCAAACTTATAAAGAATCACAAATTAGGCTGTCCAATCTATTTAGGTTTACCCACTACAGTTATAAGTGTCTGTCGACTTCACGTCACCCCTCTCCTCCGCGGCGACTGGGGTTAAGGGGACCCAGACGAATAGCCGGGCCGGGGGAGAGGTCTCCAAGAAGCGAGTGCAAAACTTGTACTGGTTCAAGCCTGATAAACTGGACAGCCTAAATCACAAATCCTCGGTTGCTAGACTATAGCATATTTTTCAGGTGAGCGTATTTTTACGATTACAGCGTAGCCCACCCACTAACGTCCCACCACCACCCGCTTCGTTACCGCCCCCTCATCGGTACGTATCCGCAGCAGGTAGGTGCCGGCCGGGAGGCGGTGCACGTCCAGCCGGCGGCTGAGGGTGCCGCGCAGGGGCCAGGCGCGGATGACCCGACCGGTAAGATCGAGCAGCTCGGCCGATTGGAGTCGGTCCAGTTGTTCCGATTCGATGGTGATCCAATCGGTGGCGGGGTTGGGGTAGACCCGGATGTCGTCCGGTTGTAGGGTGACTTCCTCCGTGGCGGTGGTCGGATCGGCGAAGGGCCAGGGGATATCCAGGCAGTCGGTTCCGTCGCGGTAGTTGGGCATGTTCATCAGCGCGAAACTGAGGCGCGTGGGCGTCCGGATCGCCCGGGGCTGAAACAGGCAGGCCTCCCCGATCTCGTTCGGCCGGTGGATGGTATGGATGTACCAGGTCGTAGACGAGGGGCTGACGTAAATGCGGCAGTCCGGCCCCAAATACATTTCGCCCACACTGATGGGCCACCCGGTTTCGGAGAACGAATAGTGGCAGGCGACCCGGCGCACCGTTTCCGTGGCTATTTCCAGCTGGTAGAGGCAGGTATCGGCGGTCAGGTAGACCAGTTCGGAGTCGGGGGAGAAGCATATGCCCCTTACGAGTGTCACGTCATCCGGCAAATCTATCCTGCGCAGGTTACTCAACTCGCCGCTAGCGTTATCAAAGTCAAAAAGCCAAATGTTCGAGTCGTCCGTCCCGAAAGCGTAGTGTTGCCGATTAGGGGAGAACGTTGCCTGGAAACCGGTATTGAGCGGCCAATCCTGGGGTATCTCGAAGGTGGTGGATTCCTTTAGTAGCTCGTCACCACCGACGTGAAATATTTTCATGTCATTCGTTCCCAAACCCAGACTTGCTATCCACCATTCGTATTCGTTATTTGCAGTTCGGCATGCTGCGATCCGGCCCGGATTGCGTTGGACGGTTAGAAGCTTCTGTATTTCGCTAATTTCATAATTACCATCTGACAACATCACAACTTTCCAAGCCCCAAGGGTATCACTAAAAACGCCCTGGGGAGGAGTACTAAAATCGAAATAGGCATTATTACCAACATAATAAATTACGGAATCATGCTGACTTCCTGGCATCATTATTGAAGCACTTGTAACCGTATACGCAGAAGCCGCTTCACAATTTAATTCTGCTGCATCACCCGGCATAAAATAATCATCTCCAGAAATTATTTCCAGATCACCATTATACATATGGCATCCTGTTGAATACAAGACAACCTCTCCATTTTCATCAACGTAAAAACTACCAGCTTCTCTACCTAATGAAATATTGACTAATGGACCTATATATGCAGTGTCAATATTGTTAACTCTAAAATCAAGCGTACTCAAACCGAATTTAGCCGGATAATTTGATTCGTAACCGAAAGGCCAGACAAGATCCTGATAAACATCATTCTGTGCTGAAAGCAAGCCGGCTGATAATAAGGTGCATAAAAATATTATACACCTCATGATCAGATTTTTGGGTCGATACATATTTACTATCATTGCTTTATGAAGGAGGGCTTGGGGGGTTACTTCTCTCCGGGAATAGTTTTGATTTTTTATAATTTCTGTAGCTTTCTATAAAAAACTGTTGCGATTGCTGTTCTAAACTGATTGAACAAATATAGTCTTTTTACTCAAATTTTCCTCCCCCACCCCGCGTGAGGCATCTGGAGGGGCATCCGCGTAGCGGGGCGTGCGCAGCACCGAGCGAACAGCGAAGCCCGCAAGACGCCGACACCGGCCGGCAGGCCGGTGGCACGCCCCGGAAGGATTAAGAGCGTGTCTAAATAGATTATCACTACTTGCCCGGTTCCTTTAGCCGGATCACGTCCACCTCCCGCTCCCGGACCATGCGGTTGAAGGCGGGAATCTCCTGCTCCACTACGCGGCGGAATTTTACCAATTCCGCATCGATCAGGCCGGTCATTTCGTCCTTTACGGCGTAGGCCTGGGCGGTGGGCGGATAGTCACCGATGCCCACCAGGCTGTTGAGGTGAGCCAGTTTATTGGTCAGGCGAATGGGGTAGTTCAGGGGGTCCTGGCCCGACTGGTTTTTGGTCTGGTAGAGGGCTTCTTCCACGACCGTGAGGTGAGCGGAGATGCTATCGGCGGCGGCTTTCAGATCGGCCGGAGCATCTTTGCCGAGGCGGGCGGTCAGGTCCTTGATCTGGGTGCGGTAGGCCCGTAGGTCGATGATGGCCTGGTGGGCCTCGCTCACTTTTTCCTGCACCTGGCGCATGAAGGTAAATTGCGCCTGCAAATCTTCCGTTTTTGCGGTGGCGCGGGGGTCGGCCAGCAATTGGGCCGGGGCGGACTGCTCCTTGCCGGCCACGGTGAGCACTACCCGGTAATCGCCGGGAGCGGCCGAGGGACCGCCCACGCCGGCCCACCAGAGGATCATGCCGTCGAAGTCCGTTCCTTCGGGATAGCGGAGGTTCCAGTTGAACTGGTTGTGCCCGGCCTTCCATTCCAATTTATCTTCCTTTTTCTCGGCCCTGGAAGAGAAGTGGCGGATGGTGTCGCCCGCCCTGTCCAGGAAGGCCAGTTGGACCAGGGTCGAGTCCGGCAATTTCGGATTGACGTAGTAATCCACCACCATCCCGCCGGGGTGATTGGTGCCGGCCGTGCGGCTGCTGCGCGTCGAGCCGTCGAGGCGGTAGGCGGGGCGGGGTTTGAACAAGTAGGCGTCGGCCTTGGCATCCAGTCGGTCCAGTTGACGCAGCGGACCCAGGTCGTCGATGATCCAGAAAGAGCGGCCCTGGGTGGCCACGATCAGGTCGTCGTCCTTGATCGCGAGATCGGTGACGGGCACGATGGGCAGGTTGTACTGGAAGGGCTGCCAATTCTTGCCGTCGTCGCGGCTTACGTACATGCCTTTTTCGGTGCCGGCGAAGAGCAATCCGGGCCGTGCGGGATCGGCGCGCAGCACGCGCGTAAAGTGCTCGGCGGGAATGCCGTTGACGATCTTGCTGCCAGGTTTTGCCGTAGTTGTCCGTGACGTAAAGGTAGGGTTGGTAGTCGCCCAGTTTGTAGCGGGTGCCGGCCAGGTAGACCTTGCCGGGAGTTTGCGTGCTGAATTCCACGCTGTTCCACATCATCCATTCCGGCGCGTCTTTGGGGGTTACGTCGGTCCAGTCCGTCCCGCCGTTGCGGGTAACGTGAACCAGGCCGTCATCCGAGGCGGCGACGATAAAGCCGGGTTCGGTCGCGCTCTCGCCGGCGGCGAAGATGGTGGCGTAATATTCCACGCCCGTGTTGTCCTTCGTGATCGGTCCGCCGCTGGAGACGAGCTTGCTCGCGTCGTTGCGCGTCAGGTCGGGGCTGATGATCTGCCAGCTCTGGCCCTCGTCGGTGGAGAGGTGCAGGTGGTTACTGGCTGCGTAGAGTTTCCCGGCGTCCGTGGGTGAAAAGAAGATCGGGAAATTCCACTGGAAGCGGTATTTCATGCCTTCCGCTCCGTAGCCCATCGGATTATCCGGCCAGACGTTGATCGCCCGCACGCTGCCGGTCTTGTGGTCCATGCGCGTCAGGAAGCCGCCGTAGCTGCCGCCGTAGACGATATCGTTATCAGAAGGATCCACCGCGATGTGGGCACTTTCCCCGCCGGCGGTTTCCTCCCACTCCCGCTCGTCAATCAGCCCGCCGTCGGCCCGGTGGCGGATGCGTACGGTCGAGTTATCCTGCTGCGCGCCGTAGATGCGGTAGGGGAAGGAGTTGTCGGTGACCACGCGGTAAAACTGCGCGGTGGGCTGGTTTTGGTAAGTCGACCAGTTCTCCCCGCCGTCAAAAGTCACCTGCGCGCCGCCGTCGTCGCCCACCACCATGCGTTGGTTGTCCTCGGGCGCGATCCAGAGATCGTGGTGATCGCCGTGGGGCGTATCGATGGTTTTGAAGGTGCGGCCGCCGTCGGTGGATTTGTGGAAGCGGACGTTCAGACCATATACTACATCTTCGTCCTGGGTATCGGCGTAGACCCGGCTGTAGTACCAGGCGCGTTGGCGCAGGCTGCGGTCGTCGTTGATGAGGGTCCAGGTGTCGCCGGCGTCGTCGCTGCGGAACAGGCCGCCCTTCTCGTTTTCCAGTTGCAGGAACATCCGCTGCGGGTTAACGGGGCTGACGGCGATGCCGCTGATGCCCCACAGGCCGCCGGGCAGGCCCTTGGTTTTCGACATATCCTTCCAGGTATCGCCGCCGTCGGTCGATTTCCAGAGCGCGGAACCCTCGCCGCCGCTTTCCAGCGAGTAAGGCGTACGGCGGATGCGCCAGGTGGAGGCCCAGATGATCTTGGGGTTGGTGGGGTCCAGCACCAGGTCCACGGCACCGGCATCGGCGTTGGCGAACAGTACGCGCTGCCAGGTTTGGCCGCCGTCTTTGGAGCGGTAGACGCCGCGCTCGTCGCTGCTCTTGTACAGGTCTCCCAGTACGGCCGCGTACATCAGGTCGGGGTTGCGGGGGTGAATGCGCAGACGGGGGATGTGGCGGCTGTTCTTCAGGCCGATCTCCTGCCAGCTGCGGCCGCCGTCTTCGCTGCGGTACATGCCGTAGCCCGACGAGACGTTGCCCCGCACGGTCACCTCGCCGCCGCCCACGTATAGTACGTTCGGGTCCGATTCGCTTACGGCCACCGCCCCGATGGAGCCGCCGAAGAAACCATCGGAGATATTGGTCCAGGTCTGGCCGCCGTCGGTTGTTTTCCAGACCCCGCCGCCCGCCGCGCCCATGTAGTACAGGTTGGGCTTACCGGCTACTCCGGTCACGGCCGCCGAGCGGCCGCCGCGGAACGGGCCGATGTTGCGGTAGGTAAGGGAGATGGGCAGGCTGTCCGCGGCACTTTCCGCACCCAGGACGGAGAGGACGGAGCAGAGGATGAAGAGCAGGGTAAAAATTCGCATAACAAAGTTGGTTGTAGCCGTAAACGGATGATCTCTCGCAGTCGGACAATGATAGCAAAATTTGGGGAAATGACCGGGGTGGCGGGGGGAGTTGAGAAGCAGCTATCTATCGTTCCGCCAAACCGTCAGTAAATTAGACCGCACAAGAAACGGCTCGATCCCTTACCTTGCACAGCAAGCGAATGGAATGCCCTGCCGCAAGTCACGTCAGAGCGGCAGGCGACCGCAAACTCGCTCCGAATACCTATTTAATCATAGCTCACGGCAACTTACACCACCCAGCTCATGCGAACAATCTTGCTCCTGATCGCCATCACTTTGGCCGTCGGTGTTTACGGACAGACGGATAGCACTTACACCCAGCGGTACCTGGAGCGGAGCACCCGCTTCGCGTGGCTGACTTACGGCGGCGACCTAAATTACCTGACGGGCGGCCAGACGGAGCGGCTATTCAACGGCAGCCGCCGGGAACTGGATTTCGGCGGCAGTCTAGTCCCCCGCCTCACCGTCGGTGGAATCCACTTCTGGGGCCACGCCGATTTTTACGTTTCCTTCCCCCTGTCGTTTCTTACCCTGCAAAGCGTACCGGACGGACTACGGGAATTAACGCTGCTGCAGGGCGTCGAGACCGGTGCACGGGTGTATCCCTTCAAACTGCAACCCAGGCGAATCAGCCCCTTTGCGGGCATCAGCTTTCGCCGCATCCGTTACGCCCAGGAAGCCGAGGGAAGTGAGTTTGAGAACGGCACCCCCAGCTTCGGCCGCTTCATCCAACCCATCCAATTCGGCCTGACCTACACTTCCGATAAATGGCATATCTCCGCCTCCGGCTACTACAATTACCAGAATAATTTTGATTACTACCTCTCCCCCACGGCAACGGGCGCGGTAAAGTTAACCCCCCTTTCCCTTAACCTAAGCCTCCTCCGCTACGTCGATTCCGACCGCTACGTGCGCACTCCCAGGGCCGTAGCGCAGATGAATCGCGATTACGAAGTGCTGGAACAAAAGGACCGCCTGAGTGCCTGGTTCTTCGGCGTCGGCCCTTCAGCGGCACTCCAGCTTTCCAAATCTCCCTACCTCCGGGAAAATTTCCCCTACTTTTACAACGATTACGCCGCCGCCATCCTGCCCGACCTCACATTCGGCCGCTACTTTAACCGGCCGGACCTGAACGTCAACCTGACCTACCGCACGTACGGAGACACCTACGAGGGGTTCGATTCCGGGATCAAGATCCGGCGGCATTCACTGGGTGTCGAATCGGTCAAATTTCTGTTCAATTACCTGGGCTTCGTGCCCTTCGCCGGTCCCGTCGTCACTTACGAGAACCTGCGTACCTCCGTGAATGGCAGTGATTTCAGGGATAACAAGATCGCACTCGGCGTCACCTTCGGGTGGGATATCCGCGTCACAAAGACCGGCACCAGCCTGCTGCGCACCAACCTCCGCTATTTCCCCGATCTACACCTGGAAGTCGAGGGCAGCAAAATGATGTTCGATCACCTCGAATTCAACTTTATCCAGTGGGTGCAGTTTATCGGCCGGAAAAAGGTGCTGCGTTAGGCAGGGGTTTTGAGGGCGTGTCGCCGGCCAGAGGCCGGCGTCGGGCTGTCCGGCACTCTCTCCGGGTGCGTAGCCGCACCCTGCGTTCAGACAACGCCTTCCATCCCTCACGCGGGTAACTCCCTTGAGTTTGCCGAGATAGCAAAGTCAAATTGAGGTGCGCTCAGTCTCGTAGCTAATAACCAATCGCAGTGATACTCAACCGACGGTCCTTGAGTGGTGCAAAAACCTAAAATTCACTATATTTATTGTCGAAACATTAACAATTAAACTACTCACGCTCTCGGCTACCGTACTGGAGTAGATCGCCTATGAAATCCAGCAGTTCTCAGTTTGGCAACCTGACCTTCTGAAAGCCGCGTATTTACTACCTTTCGCGGATGAAGATAGTGACAAAGAGCAATGACATCAGCCTAAAATCGCTTTATGATAATTTGGTCATCCCTGTACTTGAGGCCGTGGCCTCGAAGGACAGCCGTAGGTCGAACGCAAAGTACTCGGCTCTTGATGCGCTCAAAGCAGGGTTTGCCATTTTTCATCTAAAAGCTCCTTCACTTTTTGCTTTCAGGCCGCGTCTGGAAAATGAAGATGAAAATCTAAAATCCATTTTTCAAATTGACCAGATTCCTTCCGATAATGGTCTGCGCGATATTCTCGATGGCCTACCCGCTGATGAACTCAATGAAGGATTTAGCCAAGTCCTTCCTTTCCTGGAGAGTCACGACAAACTAGGCCCCTATCGGTATTGGGAAGGTCACCTCATTTGCAGCATTGACGGCGTTCAACATGAGTGCTCTAAGAAAGTGAAATGTGAGTTCTGTCTGGTTCGCAAACATCGAAATGGGACTGAGAGCTACGCTCATTCCATGCTTACCGCAGCGGTAGTCTGCCCTGGCTTACGAGAAGTTTTCGTGGTCAATAATGAGCCAATTGTTAAGCAGGATGGTGAGGAAAAAAACGACTGTGAGCGCAATGCCGCTAAGCGTTTGTTTGATCGGCTATCTGATACATTTTCCGATCAACCAGTGGTTTACGTTCTTGACGCGCTTTATGCCTGCGCCCCCGTAATCAAGCAAATCGTAGATCAGGGGCCTCATGCGAAATACGTCATCAACGCTAAAGAGAAGGGTAACAAATATCTGTTTGCTCAATTCGATGCGACGAATGAAGCAGGCCAAATCAAGTGGATAAAGAAGCGGGTCAAAGACGGGGTGTATCACTTCGGATACGCTAATGGCTTATCGATCAATAAGGCGAACGAAGGGGTGAAATGTAATTTTTTGTACTGCCGTTACAAGCCCAAAAATGGTAAGGAAATTGTCTTTAGTTGGATAACCAATATCGAGTTGAATTCCCTCAGCGTGATGTCAGTAATGCGAATCGGTAGAAGCCGTTGGAAGATCGAGAACGAAGTATTCAACACCTTGAAAAATCAGGACTACAACTACGGTCATAATTTCGGTCATGGGAAAAAGAATCTGGCCACTAATTTTGCCTACCTGATGATGTTGGCGTTTACCGTCGATCAAATCCGCCAGCTGTGCAGTCGTACTTTTCAGCGAGTGTATAAAGTTCTTGATACGCGGGTTAAAATATGGGAGATGTACCGGTCTATATTCAGATTAGTGATATGTAGCGACATCGCAGACTTCGAGCGTAAACTACTCGAATTGTGTGGGTTGCGAGAGACTTGACGCTAAACTGAGAACCGCTGCTATGAAATCAAAATAATCATCCACTTTTCCGCCTTATCTCCGCTCGAATGTTTTTTAAATTGTTCGCATGATGGGAACCTATCGTAAAAGCAGCAATCAGTAAGACAACCGGAAGGATGAATCCTCGGTTCGTAGCGGAGTAGATAGCTATGCCAACCAACACGCCGATTAGTACAGCCATTATTACCTTGCGTGACTTCATTATTTTTTCTTCGGATACTAATTCTTTTAAAGTCAGGTGAGAGTAGTCTTTAAATTTGAGCATGATCAGTCGTATATTATTGAAAAGAAAGACATTTAAACAGCGTGTTTAACAGCAGGAAAGTTAGAGCGTGTCTAAAATTTTTAAGAACTGATAATCAATGATTCGCTTCGCGACTACTTCGTGGTTGAGGTTCCGGCTAGATAAAAACTTGCGCGCATAGCGGGTTATGTAAGCCAGTTTTTATGACGCCAGGTTCTTAAATGCTTGGTTATCAGGAAGTAAAAATTTAGACACGCTCTTAACAATTTACCGCCACGTAATACGGGCGGCAGGCCGGCCACGTCCAGCGAGACCTCGCTATCATTGGGGAGGAGTAGACGGCCGCAGTTCTTTACCAGGTGTCGAAAATCCCCTCGAAAATACTTCTTGAAATCGACAATTAGGTTAGGCACGGATGCAAGCTAAATGGCGAAGGCCTTAATTACGGAAGGTTCCTGGTAGGTGACGCCGTACCAGCGGTTGTCGCTGCGGATATCGATATTTTCGTTGAATGCCTGCGAGGTGCAGGCGCGGCCGCCCGGCGTAAGGGGCGTGTTGGAATCATCGTCGCCGCCAACGCAGCCGCAGACAATCAGGGAAAGAAACAGGGTGAAATAGCTAACGAGTATATGGAACTTCACGGAGAGGGGAATTTTTGCGCCCGACACGGTGCCGTCGCTTTGCGGGCTAGAGCGCCGTAAAAGTGTTACGTAACTGATGGCGGAAATTTTGCCTAAAGAATGCATGACTGGAGCAGCCGATCGGTCAACCGGCACCGCCCTGCCCCACCTGAGTTTGCATAAACCGCCCTAAGTGCTTAATTTACAGCCGACCAACCCACCCGCCATGTCCGATACGCCGCCGCCCGCCCGCCCCGCCCTGCCCGAGAAGCGCTACTATTCCATCGGGGAAGTAGCCGATCACTTCGGGATCACCCGCTCCCTGATCCGTTTTTGGGAAGGGGAATTCAGTTTCCTGCGCCCGAGCAAGAACGGCAAGGGCGACCGCCGTTTTACCGCCGCTAATATTGCGCAACTGGAGGAGGTGCACCACCTGGTGCGCGAGCGGGGATTCACGCTGGAGGGGGCGCGGCGCGAGCATGAATTGCAACGGCAACGCAAAAAAGAATGCGCCGAACTGATCGAAAGCCTGGAAGCGGTCCGGGCCGGGCTGACGGAGTTGCGGCAGTTAGTGTAGGCGATAAAAAGGGAGTAATCAACTATGACCGCCCCCGGCTGTTTCCCCGGAAACAACCCGTCAATCCCCTCTCGTTCGTGGAAAAATCTAAGATCATCCGGGCCCTGGCCACCGTAAACGCGCCCAACTCAAGTGAAGACCTGGTATCCGGGCACCTGCTGCGCGACGTGACCGTGGAAGGCAACAACGTAACCTTTAAACTGGAGTTGCCCGCGATGGATGCGCAGACCAAACAGGATCTGAACTTCGCCTGTCAGCAAGCCATCCTCGCCGTTTATCCCGAGGCGCAGGTACACGCGCACATGCTGACGAGCGCCCCCACCGTGGGCGGACCGACCAAGCCCAAGAACCCGCTGCCGCAAGTACGTAACATTATTGCCGTGGCATCCGGTAAGGGCGGCGTGGGCAAAAGCACCGTGGCCGTGAACCTGGCCCTGGCCCTGCAGGAACTGGGCGGCCGCGTGGGCCTGCTGGACGCTGACGTATACGGCCCTTCCGCCCCGACAATGATGGGCCTGGCCGGACAAAAGCCGCAGGTAGAGAACGTAAACGGCAAACCGCAGATCAAGCCGCTCTACGCCTACGGAATTCCCGTGATGAGCACCGGTTTTCTGATCGAACCGGATAAGGCCGTGGTTTTACGCGGTCCGCGGCTGTCGGGGATCGTGAAGCAATTTATCGAGGATACCCTCTGGCCGCCGCTGGATTACCTGATCGTGGACTTGCCCCCCGGCACGGGCGACGTGCAACTGACCCTGGTGCAGGTGGCCGCCGTGACGGGTGCCGTGATGGTGACTACGCCCCAGGAAGTGGCCCTGGTGGACGCGGTGAAGGCGATGAATATGTTCCGGCTGGACACGGTTCAGGTACCGATTTTGGGCGTAGTAGAAAACATGGCCTGGTTTACGCCCGCCGAGTTGCCCGACAAGAAGTACTACATCTTCGGCGAGGGCGGCGGCAAGCAGTTGGCCCGCAAGAGCAACAGCATGCTGCTGGGTCAGGTACCGCTGGTGCAGGGCATCCGCGAGGGCGGCGACAGCGGCGCACCGGCGGCAGCCGATCCCGCGCACCCCGCTCACGAATACTTTATGAAAATTGCCCGCAACGTAGTGCGCCAAACTGCCGTGCGGAACGAATTGCTGCCGCCCACGGCTGCCGTGCAGATGCAGGTTTAACATCATCTCGAACCCCGCTATTTTTCTTTCTTTGCGTTTAAATATCATCCAATCATGTCTACTCCCGCCGAACAAGCCGCTTTTTTTGAACGCGTAGACCGCGCCCTCGACGACGTGCGGCCGCACCTGGCCATTGACGGCGGTAACGTAGAGTTGGTGGAAATTACGGACGACAATATTGTCCGGGTAAAGTGGATGGGTGCCTGCGTGGGTTGTTCCATGTCGCAGATGACCATGCGGGCGGGCATCGAACAGACGCTGCGCGGGAAGATCCCGGAATTGGCGGGGGTGGAGGCGATAAACTAAGGCATGCAACTATTCTATGACCCTACCATTCAACCCGGCCCGCACGAACTACGCGAGGAGGAAGCGCACCACGCCGCCCGGGTGCTGCGCCGGCAAGCGGGGGACGTGCTGGACATCGTGGACGGCCGGGGCGGGCGCTACCGGGCCGAGATCACGGAGATCACCAAAAAACATTGCCGGATAAACGCTACTTTGGAAACGCGGGAAACTATCCGCAAACCTTACCAATCCTGGCTGGCCGTGGCCCCCACCAAGACCAACGACCGCTACGAATGGTGGCTGGAAAAAGCCACCGAGATCGGCATCGACCGCATCACGCCGCTGCTGTGTACGTACTCGGAGCGCAAGCAGATCCGGCACGACCGTTACGAGCGCATCCTGGAAGCGGGCATGAAACAGAGTCTGGCGGCCTGGATGCCGGAACTGGATGAATTGACCGCGTTCGACGACCTGATTGCCTCGCTGGAACAGCCCGAGCGGGCGCGGATCGCGTGGGTCGGCGGGCAAGATACGGAACCGCACTTGGCCGATACCGTGGAGCGGGGGGAAGACGTTTTGATCCTGATCGGCCCGGAGGGAGGATTTTCACCCGCCGAGGTGGCCGCCGCCCGGGCGCGGGGCATCCGCGCCGTACATTTGGGCGACAAGCGGCTGCGCACTGAAACCGCTGCCCTGGCCGCCCTGCATACCCTGGTTTTACTTAATCGTTAATACGTTCTCTCATGGCTATTTACTCGCGTTTATTCCTTCTAATGTTACTCCTGAGTGGAGTTACCCTATTTGCCTCGTTTTCCCCAAGCAATGAGTCGGCACCGCTCAAAATGGGACTATTGAAATACAACGGCGGCGGCGACTGGTATTCCAATCCGACGGCCCTGCCGAACCTGGCCTATTTCTGTAACCAGACCCTGAAGACCAACTTCAGCCGCGACTACGGCGTAGTGGAGGTGAGTAGCGCGGAACTGTTCAGCTACGCCTGGGTGCACATGACCGGCCACGGAAACGTGGTCTTTAACGACGCCGACGCTAACAACCTGCGCAACTACCTGATGGGAGGCGGCTTCCTGCACATCGACGATAACTATGGCATGGACCCCTTCGTGCGTACAGCCATGAAAAAAGTATTTCCCGAACTGACGTTCGTGGAACTGCCTTTCAGCCACCCTATTTTCCACCAGAAGTACAATTTTCCCGGCGGCCTGCCCAAGATCCATGAGCACGACGGCGGTCCGGCCCAGGGTTTCGGCCTGATCTACCAGGGTCGGCTGGTCTGTTTTTACACCTACCAGTGCGATCTGGGGGACGGCTGGGAGGATGAATCCGTTCACAACGATCCGGTGGAGGTACGGGCGGCCGCCCTGCAGATGGGGGCGAATATCGTGCAGTTTGCCTTCGAGCAGTAGGTTAGAGGCCGGGATGCGTACCTTTACCGGATAAGTCTACTCGGCAAATGGCAAAATACCTTACAACACTGGATCGGAAGGTCTACACAGTTTCACCGAATTTTTCGCTGTCCTACCGCTCGCTTTTTGCAATCTTACTACTGGTGGCTAGCCTCCCGCTGTCCGCGCAGATGGACATTAGCGGGCGCGTGACCGACGGTACGGGCGAGACCCTGATCGGCGTAAGCGTGCTGGAAAACGGCACGGGGAACGGCACGGTAACGGACACGGACGGCCGTTTCAACTTACGCGTGAGCGGCTCGAAGTCCGTCCTGACGGTGAGCTACGTGGGCATGGAAAAGCGCGAAGTGGCCGTGAGCAACCGGACCGATTTAAAGATTACCTTACAAGAATCGGCCGCGCTGCTAGACCAGGTGATGGTCACCGCCTACCGGGGCGCGCAGGACGTCAAAGACCTGGTGGGCAGTTATGCTTCAATAGATGAGACCGAACTACTGGCGGACCGGCCGGTGGAAAGCGTGGATAAACTGTTGGAGGGCCGGATTGCGGGCGTGCAAGTACAGATCACGACTGGCGAACCGGGGCTGCCGGTAAAAGTACAGGTGCGCGGCCAGGGATCGTTGCCCTCGACGGGAAGCCAGATCACCGCTTCCACCCAGCCGCTCTTCGTGCTGGACGGGGTGCCGCTTTACGATATAACGGAATCGAATACGAATCAGGGGATTTTCAGTGACGCTTTGAGCCAGCGCCTCAATCCCCTGGCCTTTTTAAACCCCGATGACATCGAGAGCATCACCGTATTAAAGGACGCCTCGGCCACGGCTCTCTACGGCGCGGACGCGGCTAACGGCGTGGTACTGATCACTACCAAAAAGGGCAATGCCTCCTCCGAGCGCATCAGCGTTTCGTTCAATCAGGGTTATGCCGAGACCATCAACGAGATCAAGTTCTTGAATTCCGCCCAGTACGTAGAACTGGCGCGGGAAACGCTTTTCAATACCGGCCGTAACCCCGCCGAGGCCGGCCCGAGCGACGTTAGTACCGACTGGCGCGACCTGGTGCAGCGCACCGCCCGCAATAGCGACCTGGACATCAGCATGGCCGGCGGCACCAAGGCCGGAATGGGCTACCGGATCTCAGGATCGTACAACGAGAACCAGAGCATCCACGTAGGCAATGGCATTCGGCAGGGCAACTTCGGGATCAACCTGACGGTCCCGCTGATCGAGCGGATGACGCTGGACACCCGCGTCAGTCTGGCCTACCAGCGGCGCGAGGGCTTAGGTACATTCGACGCCTTTTCGTTTCCGCCCAACTTACCGGTTTACCGTGCGGACGGCAGTTTTAATAACGATGGTTTTTTTGCGCAGCGCGGAAACCCCGTGGCCGTGCTGGAGCAGAACGAGAATTTCCACACCAGCTATAGCATCAATTCTAAATTGGGAATTAATTACCAGGCACTACCGTCACTGCGCCTGCGGGTGCTGGGTGGTGTCGACCGCGTGGATGCAGAACAGTTTCAGTACCTGTCGGCCCTCAACGGAACCGGTGCGACAGCGGGCGGCCGGCTGCGCAATAGCACCCGCGATAATTTGCAGTGGGTGGCCAATGCGCAGGCAATCTGGAGTCCGGTGATAAACAGTACCGATCACCATCCATCCCTGCTCTTAGGGGGCGAGTTAAATGGCCAGGTAACCAAGCAGACTTCTGCACGGGGAACTAATTTCCCCTTCGATGACCTGCGCCGATTGGCTTTTCTCAGTTCGGATAGAACGCAGGTCGGGGAGTCTACCTTCGAGCGTAACAAGGCCTCGCTCTACGGCGAACTGGCCTACGACTACGACTACCGCTACTACCTGAAATTCAACGCCCGCCGCGACGCCAGTTCCATCTTCGGCGGCGATCAGCAGGCTAACCTGTTTTATGCGGTAGGTGCGAGTTGGAATTTGAGCGAAGAGCAATTCTGGCAGGACGCCACTCCCCTGGGAATCGGATATGCCAAACTGCGGGTATCCTACGGCGTTACCGGTAACAGCCGGTTGGGCGTCTACACGGCAGCCGGCCTGTATCAATTCGGCACCAGCGGCAACTACGGCGGGCAGCTACCCCTAACCGCCAGCTCACCGGTCAACCAGGAACTGAGTTGGGAAATTC
This sequence comes from Lewinellaceae bacterium, assembly GCA_963757435.1. GTDB lineage: Bacteria > Bacteroidota > Bacteroidia > Chitinophagales > Saprospiraceae > Neolewinella. Next base: position 206,551 of record CAVWSC010000006.1, read on the forward strand.
AGCAGCAGACCAACGTAGGCCTGGACCTGGGTTTTAGCCCGGAAAGTCCCTTCACCGTCACCCTGGAATACTACTACAACCTGACCACCGATGCCCTGCGCAGCGTGGACATTCCTTACGAAAACGGCTTCGCCACGCTGCTGACCAACGCCGCCGACCTGTACAATAAGGGTTATGAAGCTACCATCCGTTACGACCGGCCGGGCGAGAGGCGATTCGACTGGATGACCAGTTTTAACTTTGCGATCAATAAGAACAGATTGACCAAGATCGCGCTGGAAGACGCGCCCACTAGCGGAGATAACTTACGCGCCCTCGTAATCGGGCAAGACGTCAATACGCTTTATGGCATTCCTTCGGCGGGCGTGAACCCGGAGAACGGACAGCAACTTTTCCGGCTGATCGACGGCACCATTACCAGCGACGCAGCCCAGGCGAGAAATCTGGAGAACTACGTTCCCCTGGGCGCCAGTAATCCCGACTTCTTCGGGGGCTGGCACAACCGTTTCTCCTACGGCAATCTGAGCCTGACGGCGCAGATCAACTACTCCTACGGTTCCACCGAATCCATCGACCCCCTGACCTTCCAGGATGGCCGCCAGATCCTGTTCAACAACCAGAGCGTGAATCAACTCGACCGCTGGCAGCAGCCGGGCGACATTACCGATACGCCCCGGCCGCGCATCGACAATCCATTCGTGAGCCGCAGCAGCCGCTACTTTTTCGACGTGAATTACCTGCAACTCAGCAACATTTCGCTGGCCTACAAATTCGACCCCGCCGGCCGGATGCCGCTCGGCACCCGTTCACTCAGCTTCTTCGCTATGGTCAATAACGTCGGCTACCTCTACGACGAAAAGCGGCGCAAGGACCGCAACGGCGTGGCCGAATACCGCTTCCGTTTTCCGGAGCAGCGGGCCTACGTTTTTGGCTGTAAACTGGGCTGGTAAACCGTAAACTATCCTGACATGACTTACAAATTAGCCCTCCTATTCGGCCTCCTCACCCTGCTCACCGCCACCGGTTGCAAGGATTTTCTGACCGTGGAACCGCGCGATGAAATTTCCCGTACCGAGTTGTTCACCACCATCCGGGGCGCACGCTCGGCCCTGATTGGAAATTATTTCCGGCTGGCAGACGTAAATTACTACCGCGAACGATTGACCCTTTATCCCGATATGCTGGGTAATTTGCAGCCGATCGGCAGGGACGTCGGCCTCAATAATAGCATCCCTAAAACCTTCGTCGAAGCCTATGCCCTGGTCATCGAGTCGGACTATACGGATAATAACCTGGACGAGTTTTACAGCGAAATTTACGAGCAACTCTACCAGCTTAATGACCTCCTGGATCAACTTCCCGCCCTCACGGACGGCCAGGCCGCCGAGCGGGCGAGTATCCGGGGCGAAGCCCTGGCCCTGCGCGCCCTGGCGCACTTCGACCTGCTGCGCCTCTACGCGCCCCCCTACCCCGCCGTTGGTGCGGGTACTACGCAAATGACCCGGCATCGTGCTCCAGGAAAGCGTGCCCGACGAGGGCCTGATCTTTCCCACCCGCAGCGACCTGGAAACCAGCTACGCCTCCGTCGTCCGTGACCTGGAGGAAGCCCGCGGCCTGATCGACCCCGCCTTCAGCCGCCGCAGCGGCGACCCGATCTGGCTCACTCCCGAGGTGGCCACGGCCCTGCTCATCCGCGTTCGCGCCTACCGCTCGGAATGGCAGGCGGTGGTCGATCTCAGCGATGAACTGATCGGCGCTACCGCCCTGGCCCTTACGCCCGCCGAATCCTACCTCGACGAATGGACCGATGGTAACCTCCGGGAGGTCATCATGGAAATAGACATCCAGGATCAGGCAACCGGCACCACGACGGGCATCGCCAATTTTATCGGCGCGGCCATCACCCCACCCGAAAACGTGGGAGCCTATTTCGAGGTCACCTCCGACCTGCTCGATCTCTACGAGATGGGCGACCTCCGCCTGGGCTTATTCAAGGCCAATGAGTTCGGGGAGTTCCTCAGCCTCAAATACCCCTTCGAGATCGGCACCATCACCAACCCCATCCTCCTCCGTCTCAGCGAGATCTACCTCCTCCGCGCCGAGGCACTGGCCGAACTGGGCCGCGACGAGGAGGCCCGCGCCGACTACGACCGCATCCACCGCCGCGCCCTGCCCGCCGCCCCGGCCAACCAACTGAGCGGCCCGGAACTCGTCGTGGAAATCCGCCGCGAACGCCGCCGCGAACTGGCCCTCGAAGGTCATCTCCTCTTCGACCTCCGCCGCTGGGGCCGCGCCATCGAGCGCACGGACTGCCTCGATCTGGCCCGTTTTTGCAGCCTGCCGTTTCCCCATCCCCGCTTCACGCTGCCCATCCCCGAAGCCGCCCTCCTGCGCAACCCGAGTTTGGTGCAAAATGACGGCTATTAAGATTACGTCTAAATAATTTGCCGTACTTTTGTCCTCCGTTTTCTTGCTGCCGTTCAAGTACCTGACCTATGAAAATATCCGTGTTGTTAATCGAGTGGCTTTCTTTTCGGGCGTGCCCCCGGCCAGGGGCCGGCGTCGGTCCCTTCCAGGCTCGCAAGTCTGCTCGGCCCTGCGGGCTGCCTCCCTCCGGTCGCCCCCTTCCAGGCACCTCACGCGAGATTTCTAAGGTCGAGGACTTCCCGATCCGAGCCGGAATAAACCTTGGTCTACTCTCCCTACCTCCGGCCGGCTGCGCCGCCCGGCTCGGACCTCGAGGTCCTCTACTTTTCGTCCTACGTCCTACCTACTACTTACTGCCCACTACCCTACTATTCCTCCTTCTAACGTTCTCCTGTACCAAGGAAGACACCTACTCTCCCGCTCCGCCGCTTATCGGTTTCGGAGACACCACGGCTACCCTGGATTTTAACGGAGCCGAATTACTCGCACCCGTCTACCTCACCCGCGCCCTGGACCGGCCCACTACTATCAACTACGCCATCAGCGGTACTGCCGAGGCGGGGCTGGATTACGAACTAGCCGATGAGGGCAGCCTGCTCCTCCCCGCCGGAGCGAGCGAAGGATTCATCGGCCTGCGGGCTACACCCACCGGCTCCCCCGATCGCATCGACCGCTTTATCGACATCACCCTGCAAACCAGCGACGGCGTGCGACTAACCGATCGGGATCGACTTCGGGTCATTTTTGCGCTCAATAGCACGGTAGCACTCACCACCTGGGCACCTGAGATCGCCTTCCCAAAACTCTTCGGCTTCACTTCCTTCGGTCCCGAACCCGTCCCGCCGGGGTCCAGCCTGGCAGCCGGGCCGCACTTTTCTTTCGCCCACGCCAGTCGTACGCAGCCCAATGTGATCGGAATGTACAATACCCAGCCGGGAAAGAGTACCAATGCTCTGAATATGCACCGTATTTATGCCGATGAAGAGGTCAGTTCCGCTTCAGCCAACATTCGTATCCCCGAAATGCTGCGGTTTATTCCCAGCAGCACGGGCAGCACCTTCGGCACCGTGGAAGTGATCGAGCAGCAAGTGACCATCACCCGCAAAGCCAGTTCCGGCCTGCCACCCTTCGAAGTCGGTATCTCCGGCGGCGGCACCTACGACGAGAATACCGGCATCATCCTCCTGGATGTCTATTTTGACGAAACCGCTATCGGTGGAGAAAACGCGGTACTACGGCGTTACTCGCTGGAGTCGGAGGACCGGTAGTTAGCAACTATCCATTCCCTCTCCCCCCTTCGGGGGGCCGGGGGGGATTACAAAACAATTCCCTCTCCCCCCTTCGGGGGACCGGGGGGGGATTACACATCCATTCCCTCTCCCCCCTTCGGGGGGTCCGGGGGGGATTACACATCCATTTCCTCTCCCTCCTTCGGGGGACCGGGGAATACACAACAAAATTCACCCTTTCATACATCAACCAATCAACCATGATGAAGTATTTACTTTCTTTTTCCCTTACCTTTTGCCTCGCGCTGGTCGGTTTCGCCCAGCAGGGGCCGACACTGGTCAAGGATATTTTCCCCGGTGCCGACGGTAGCCGGCCGAATAATTTCTTTGCCTACAACGGCCAACTCCTCTTCCGCGCCGAAGGCAGCGACAGCCTGGGCGTAGAACTCTGGGTAAGCGACGGCACGCCCGCAGGAACCAACCAGCTACTGGACATCAACACCGACCCCGGTACCAGTGCCGGCAACTCCAATCCCGATAACTACGTCATCTACCAGGATTCGGTCTACTTCAAGGCCCGTAGCCCTGAGTTCGGCGATGAACTGTGGGTGACCGACGGCACCACGGCCAATACCCGCCAGGTACTGGATATCCAGGAGGGCGACGGCAACGCCAATCCGTTCGACATGATCGTGTTCAACAACCTGATCTACTTCACGGCCAACAATGGCAACGACAATAATTCTTCCGAACTCTGGAGTAGCGACGGCACCGCCGCCGGTACCAATCTGGTAGTCGATATCAACCCCGGCGGCCCCGGTAACCCGATCTTCAAAACCGTTTACGGCGACCGGTTCGTCTTCACCGGCAACGACGGCACCACCGGCAGCGAACCCTGGATCAGTGACGGCACTGCCGAAGGCACCATGCTTATCAAGGACATCCGCGACGGCGGCAACGCCAGCCCCAGCCAGTACTTCGTCTGGAATGACGAGGTCTATTTCCGCGCCAATGACGGCACAACGGGTAACGAACTCTGGAAAACCGACGGCACCGAGGAAGGCACCGTACTAGTGAAGGACATCAACCCCGACGGTAATTCCGCCCCCAGCGATTTCTTCGTGTTTCAGGGTATGCTCTTTTTCGTAGCCGACGACGGTGCTACCGGCGACGAACTCTGGATGACCGACGGCACGGAAGAAGGTACCGTACTGGCGGCCGACATCAACCCCGGCCCGGAGGATAGCGACCCGGAGCAGTTTATTGTTCTTGAAGAATTCGAGCAAATAATTTTTGTAGCAACGAATGCGGAAGTTGGTCGGGAAGTGTTTTTCTATCTTACTTTTGAAGACGAAGATGGAGTGCAAACGGCAATTGATGCTGTTACGGACATTAATCCCGGCCCAGCGGATAGTGATCCCGAGGATTTACTCATCACCGGTTCCGCCCTCTACTTTTCGGCCGAAAACGACGAATTTCGGCCGGGAGCTTTATGAGTTCACCAGTGCGGACGATCCCATTCGGGTAAGTGACATCAACCCCGGTACCGGCAGTTCCGAAATCGACAATCTTTTCCTGGTAGGCGATATATTATTCTTTGAAGCCGAAACCGATGATCTTGGCGAGGAACTGTACGCTATACCGTATTGACTTCAGTGCTGGAAATTTCCGAAAACAGCCAAGCCATCATGAGCGGCGACACCCTGGATTTCGGCACCCTGATCGCGGGTAATGGCCTGGATTCTACCCGCACGATCGTACTGACTAACATCGGCACCGGACCAGTGGACATTGTATCCGCTAATCTGGTGGACCTGAGCGATCCGTTCAGCAGCACGGAGGAAGACGAGATCGAGTTTAATTTCCTTGAGCCTTTGGAAACCCTCACGGCAACCATCACCTTCGCACCCGAAACGGCCGGCATTTTCATCGACTCCTTCCTCGTTCAAGTGCTCGGTTCCGCACCCGTTACCGTCTACGTAACGGGCACCGGTGTTGCAGCCGTACCTCTCTTTGAACTGGATGTGGATGACGTTACCCCCATCATGAGCGGCGACATCGTCGATTTCGGCGACCTGTTCATCAATCAGGATTCTACCCGCACTATCACCGTGACCAATACGGGTAATGTGGAGTTACAGATTACCGCCCTTAACTTCGATGGAGACAATCAATTCCTGGTAGAACCTACCGGCTTTAGCAACGAACTTGATCCCGGCGAATCAAGTTCCTTCTTCGTTATTTACACGCCCGTAACGGAAGGCGATGCCACGGCGCAAGTTACGATCGTGAGCAATGCCGGAAACGATGTAGTCCTTACCCTTACCGGATCTGCTACGCTTTCCAGCGTTAACGAATTTGGCATCAAAGCTTCCCGCGTCTATCCCAACCCGACCGCCAATTTCCTGACGGTGGAACTGAGTGCCGCCCTGCGCGATGGTCAGTACCGCATCTTCAGTAACGACGGTCGCCTCCTCGGAAGCGGTGACTGGCCCCAGGCCGCTACTACCGAACAGATCGACCTGTCCGGATTACCTACCGGTACCTACCAGATCGAGGTATCTGCCGCTGAAGGTCGTTTGCTACTGGAAGTAGTGAAGCGCTAGACCTTAAGGTCGGTCCCGGATTGTCCGAGACAGATCCGATCAAAGACGTGCCCAGAGCAGTAATTCACGGCTCGGACATGGACGTCCTAGACCTTTAGCGAATTAAGAGCGTGTCTAAATTTTTACTTCCTGAGAACCAAGCATTTAAGAACCTGGCGTCGTAAAAACTGACTTACGTAACCCGCTATGCGCGCAAGTTTTTATCTAGCCAGAACCTTAAATCATTGATCCTCAGTTCTTAAAAATTTTAGACACGCTCTAAGGCCGAATCCCGTAAACTTACGGGGTTCGGCCTTTTTGTATCTTTACCTCCATGCTACGCTACGCGATCTACCTATCTTTCTTACTGGCCTTTTACCTGCTAGCCTGCGGCCGGCCCACCGTGGCCGTACCGGATCAGGATACCGAGACCGTAACGGCGACACTCAGCCTACGCGAGCAGTACGCCCGTCCGGTAAGCGAATGGCCCGCCGCCACCCTGGACAGCGGCGTAGTAGCCGCCCCCCTCGGTCCCCTTCCTGATCGGCCGCCGGTTACGGCCCAGGAGCGAGCGGTAATCAAATTGGGCAAGCAACTCTTTTTCGACCCCCGCCTGTCTTCTAGTAACCAGATCAGTTGCTCCTCCTGCCACGATCCGGAACGAGGCTGGGGAGACGGCAAACGGCAAAGTGTCGGTCACGACCATCAGTTGGGAGCGCGCAACGCTCCTACTCTCCTCAATACCGACCAGTGGACTTCCTTTTTTTGGGATGGCCGCGCCGCTACCTTGGAGGAGCAAATAATGGGGCCGCTGACCCACGCCCGGGAGATGAACGAAAACCTGGAAACGCTCCCGCAGGAACTACAGCGTATCCCCGCCTACGCCGCCGCATTTAAGCGAATTTATAAAAAGGAAGTGATCGAATTGGACGACATTGCCGCCGCGATCGTTGGCTACGAGCAGAGTATTCGCTCGCGGGTCAGCCGCTTCGATCAGTTCGTGGAAGGAAATTATGCCGCCCTGACGGACGAGCAAATTCGCGGCCTGCACCTGTTCCGCACCAAGGCCCGCTGCCTCAACTGCCATAACGGCCCGCTCTTCAGCGACCAGCAGTTTCACAACAACGGCCAGCACCTCCTCGGCCGTCCGCAGGAGGATCTGGGACGCTTTGAGATCACCGGAGATTCGGCCGACCTGGGGAAGGTTCGTACCCCCATGCTACGCGACATCATTTTTACCGGTCCCTACCTGCACCACGGCAATATCCTCGAACTACACGAGGTCATCACGATGTACAATAACGGCATGCCCCAGCGCGTGCCGGGTTCCGTGCGCAAGACGGGGGTGAAAATACCCGTCCACGATCCGCTGCTCCGCCCCCTCCACCTGACGGACGGGGAGATGGATGACCTGCTGGCCTTCCTTGAAAGCATTTCCACGCGGCCGCGGCCGGTGAGCGTACCCGCGCGGTGGGAGTGAATGGTGACTTAATTTCTTGAGCAGATGGCGATTAGTCGGTATACGTCCGTGAGGTGCCTGGAGGGGCGTTAGCGCACGCAGTGCCGAGCCGGTAGGCGAAGCCCGGAAGGGACCGACGCCGGGCCTTGGCCGGGGGCACGGCAGAAACGAATGCATTAACCGCCACAGACATTCCAGTTGAAAACCTGGAATAAGAGCGTGTCTAAATTTTTACTTCCTGAGAACCAAGCATTTAAGAACCTGGCGTCATAAAAACTGACTTACGTAACCCGCTATGTGCGCAAGTTTTTATCTAGCCAGAACCTTAACCACGGAGTAGCCGCGAAGCGAATCATTGATCCTCAGTTCTTAAAAATTTTAGACACGCTCTAAGCCGTATCAGTTTTCCCGTAAAAACGCTTCTAGTTCCTTGCCAATTTGCTGAATTGTTAACAGGGCCGCCTGGTTTTTGATCGCATCCACGGCTTCCCCCTCATTGATTTCACTTTCTTGACGGGTAGACTGAAAATCGCGGGTGACGACTGTGGAGAAGGGAATCAAGCCCGTGCGCACATCGAGGATGATGAGTTGCGTGGTGGCAAATGCCTTGATGTCGGTTTTGGTAAATAGTTTGTACTTGGAGTACACGTCACTGGCAATGGAATACACTACCACGATATCGGATTGCGTCCGTACGGCAGACTCCCGGATTTTGGTGAAGGTCGGTTTGCCGGAAAGGAGCAGATCGGGAATCGAACTGACCCGGCTAACACGGCGGGAGTTTTGCAGCGATTCGGTAAAGAGGTCGAGGTAAGTTTGCTGAGCTTTAAGGTAGGTCTCATCCGTGCGGTAGTATCGGCGACCGTAATCCGGCAGTTTCACAATAGCCACCCGTAGCGTGTCTTCCAATCGGTAGCTTCCATCCAGGATCTTACGGATGTTTTCTTCCGATATCGTGGCACTCTCGTCCGCGAAGAGCGATTCGGTGATCGGAGGCTCCTGGGCGGCGTAGCCATAACTTTGTTCACGCAGTTCGGGACCTACGTAGGCGCGGGTAGAACCGCAGGAAGTGAGGATGGCGAGGAGGAAAATGGTGGAAAGGAACAGTTTCATTTTTGGGATTTTAAGTTAAAGGCCGAGGACGTCCGAGCCGTGATAACTCGTTATGCCCACTGCCGGCTGCGCCGCTCTTCTCGGACGTAGACGTCCTCGACCTGAGCGGCGTGTACTCCCTCAGATCGAGGACGTCCGCGTCCGAGCCGTGAACCGTCCCTCCCTACTCCTCGCTCCGCCCGCGCAGCACCAGGGCCAGGGCCGCGATACCGACCGCCGCGCCGATGCCGATCAGGGCACCGGTCTGGTAACGATTGAGCCGCTCGGTACGGTCTGCTTCCGTTTCGCCTTCCGGCGCGGCGAGGGAACGCTGGACGTAACCCACCAGCGCGATGGGAATGAACAGCCCCCCGGCCAGGCTGCCGATGACCACGCGGCCGACGGTGGTGAGGGTGTTTAAAACGGGGTTACCGGCTTCCTCCTCCTCGGCGGGGAGGACGGCGTAAACGACCTCGGATTTGGGCGGCGAAACGACGTGCGCGGGCTTGTCGCCGGCGATGGCGAGGCCGTACTCCTCGGGGCGGGTGAACCACTCGGGTTCGATGTACTTCAGTTCGATGTTCTCGAAACCGGCAACTTTGAACCAGCGGCGGTACTCCTCTTCCTTGGGGAAGAGCATCCAGGTGTTGGCGATGAAGCGGCCGAAGGCGTTTTTAGGTTCCAGCGGGCCGATCATGAGGGCGCGACCGCCCGGCTTGATCACGCGGAAGGCTTCGTGGATGCCCCGCTGCGGATCGGGCCAGTACTCGATGGAACCGGCCGAAACGTAACGGTCGAACTGGTTGCTCTCGACGGGGATGTCCTCGGCGTCACCGAGTTCGAACGTGCAATTTTGCAGCACTTCCTTATCCTTGGCCTTGGCCATCTGGTGCGGACTCTGGTCCACGCAGGTCACCTGGCCGGCGGGCACGCGGCCGACGATGCCGGTGGTGGTAAAACCGGTGCCGGAACCGACGTCGATGACCGTAATGCCGGGTTCTTCCAGCTTACCGAGGTCGAGCGACTCGTCGCGCATCCGCTCGGTCCAGAACAGCGGGTTGACGTACTTATCGTAGAAAATGGATAAGAAGCGGTAAAACCACCAGGCTTCTTTTTTGTGTTGCATCAGGCGCATGGGGAAACTATTTTACGGGGTTAGCGGACGATCTTATTCGGCCGTTTTGGAGTGAAGGTAGGCAGCCGAGACGACCATTTCGGCCGGTGCCACCACGTGTGAAATGGTGGAAACGGGACAAATATCCTCGCACACCAGGCAGCCGATATCACACACCGTGTGCACGGCGATGGTATCGAAGGGGCTGATGAACGGTTCGGGCTGGGGGCATACGGCCACGCAGGCACCGCAGTTGATGCAGGCGTTCCAGCCGATGTCGAAAATTACCGCGGGGGCTTTGCTTCCCATTAGGATTAGATCTTTTTGTATTCGGAGTCGGGGCTGAAATAGTCGCTCATCGTGGCATATAGGCGGCGGTCGCGTTCGGATATATCCTCGATCTCGAAGATGGCGGATTTCTCGCCGTAGAGTTTCCACATCTTGTTACCCAGTTGATCCAGCCAGTCCTCCTGGTAGCCGGCCAGATTAGCGGCCGTTGATTCTCGGCCGGAAGCGAGGTGGCGGTCCAGAAATTCGGCAGCGATCCGTCCTCCGCTCAGGGCCGTGTGCAGACCGCCACCGGTGATGGGGTTCACGTGCCGTGCCGCGTCGCCCACCAGGATGCAGCGGTCGGCGTACTGCGTGCGCAGGGGTGCGGCGAGGGGCACCCCGCCGCCCTGCACCTCCAGGATGCGGGAGTTGGCGAAGCGGTCGCCGAAGAACGAGTTGTCGATAAAGTGCTGCAGGTGCGCCCGCGCATCCCGATCGGTTTCGGTCGGGATCACGCCCAGGCCGATCTCCGCATAGCCGTTGCCCTTCGGGAACACCCAGGCGTAGCCGCCGGGTGCCCACTCGTGGCCGGTAATCAGTTCCAGGATGCCCTCGGTTTCCACGCCGTCCACGATATACTGCAGGCAACTGGCCAGTTCGGTCACCTTAATGTGCGTCCGCAGGCCCGCCCACTTGCCCACCTGCGATTGCAGGCCGTCGGCCCCCACCAGCACGCGGCAGGTCACCTCGTACTCCTGGTTGTACTGGCTCAGGCGCACGCGCGCCCGCCCGTCAGGGTCCACGCGGTAGCCCAGACCCTCGGTTTTCAGGCGCACTTCGGCCCCGGCTCGTTCGGCCTGGGTCATCAGGTAGCGGTCGAAACGGCGGCGGTCCACCACATAGCCCAGCGGCTTTTTACCCTCGCTCGCGGGGCCGTACTCGTCGCCCTTTAGTTTACGGTAATCGACTGTTTTGCGGTTTCCCGCCGTGTCGTACACCCCGAAACCGTAGATGGCCTCGTGGATAAATTCCGGGTGGGGCGTAATGCCCACCTCTTCCAGCGCATGCCGGCTAATGGCTCCCGAGCACTGGATGGGTGCGCCCAATTCCTGCTTTTTGTCCACCAGCAGCACGGTTCTCCCCTTTTCGGCCAGCATCCGGGCCACGGTCGTTCCCGCCGGGCCGGAGCCGACGATCAGGACGTCATAATCTGCTTGGGCCATGTAATTCTAGAATGGTTGAGTGAGCAAGTGAGGGTGTAACGGATTTGGCGGGGCGTGGTTTGGCCGGCGTGGTAGTTAGTGCGAGAGTATTTGCGGGGGCTGGGCAGTGGTTCGGCCCACAGCGTTAACTTATAGTTAGAGCGTGTCTGAAATTTTTAAGAACTGAGGATCAATGATTCGCTTCGCGGCTACTTCGTGTTTGAGGTTCTGGATAGATAAAAACTTGCGCGCATAGCGGGTTGCGTAAGTCAATTTTTATGACGTCAGGTTCTCAAGTACTTGGTTCTCAGGAAGTAAAAATTTAGACACGCGCTGACTTCGCAGTAGACGGTACTGCCCTCCCGGTTGGTTAGCCGGGTGGTTTTTTTGCGAGGTCTTGGTAAAAGGACATAGTTGGGGAGGTAATTTCGACAGGTAAAATCGGAAAACAGACGATAAAAATACTGGGTCTATACAAGCTATTTCTTCTTTTTTCGCATTACCGCAATATCGTCCCACCAGACGGTTTCTCCCCCCAGGTTCCAGACGTAGGTGCTGATACGTTCGATCCCATTATAAGGTTTAACGATCGTTTGCGCAACCACCCGTTCCCAGCCGGCCGAGTCGGTTTCCATTCCGGTCGTGGCTAGTTCAAAGGTGACGTTTTGGTAATCGGAACCGATCACGATACCGGCATCCGCCCCCGCCGGATATCGCCAAGCGGATACGCTAATGGTATCTCCGGGCAGAAACCCCCAGAAATGGGCTGTCAGTCCGTACGGATGATCGGGGTTCAGATTAATGGCGTAGTTACCCGAGCGGGCGTGTTCGGTCGAGCGGAGGTTCCCGCCACCGAAAACTACTAATGAATCGGTGGATTGATAATTAAGTGGATCCCGGTCCAGTAATTCCAGGTTCGTTCCGAGGGGAAAAGCAGCGTAGTCCAGCTCTACCACCCGGTCTGCTTGCAGCATCAAAAGGCTGTCGGTTCCGGGTGGTAGCAAGGTAGAAAAAGGGATGACACCTAATTTTTCGTACCCGTCCAGGTGATCGAAGGCGATCACGAAATCGTCTTCGTGAGTAAACCACCAGCTATCTTCCACCGGGCTGCTAAAGCGGTCCAGGGGAGCGATCTGCCAGGCGTTCCATTCAAATCCCGCATCGATGTATGCGGCGGGAACTCCCCCTGCCCCACGTAAATGATCGTAGGCCTCTTTTCTAGCTCGGTTCCACGAGAGGTAATCGTGCGTAGCTCCCACGCTAAAGCCTGCGTTGATGACCAAGGCGGCGACAGCCAGTACACTAAAGACCGTCTTGAACCGGACCCGAGCGGGGATCATTATTACCAGCAAACAAGGTAACAGGGTGAGGGCATAGCGGTCGAAGAACATACTCATGATCATCACCAGCACGAAGTAACCCATACCCAGCAGTGCCATGGCCCACTTGATCGAAAGTACGGGATGGGCGGTACCGGTTTTCCGAAAAAGGCTGCGGGAAAAAGGTAGACTGATGAGCAGTAATAGTAGCACGCCGCAGGCACTCGCAAGAGCCAGGTAGTAGCGGGCGTCCCACAATACGGTGCCGATGATGGGGTACACGTTGTTAGGGTACATCGTGACGCCCTGGAGTAACTTCGGTCCGAGTCCGAGATTGTAAATGACATTTCCAGTGGGAAAAAACCGCCCGTAGATGAGCAAAAATAGCAGCAATCCGATTCCGAGGGCAAAGCCGGGAAGGCTTTTCTTTACCCGATCCAGTTTGATCGAGGGCAATAACAGTAAGGTCATGGGTAGCACGAACAGCGTTACCAGCAGCGTCAGTGATACGCCGATATCCTGGATGCTGGAAAAGGTCTTGTTCGCCAGCGAAGTCAGCAGTTCTCCCGCGCCCCCTACTTTGTGTACCTGGGGCTGGTAGACCCGTAGCCAGGCGTAGTAGTATTTCAGTACTCCGAAACTGACCAGAAAAGGCAGCAGGGCGATGAACTTTCGCCCCACCGTTTTAGCCTGCAACAACAGTACGAACCCGAAGGCGAGCGGGACCAGTATCCCCGGCTGCCGCACCAGTACCGCGTAGACCGAAAATAGCGTCGCCAACAATAAGCTGATCGTGTCTCGGGCCTCCAGGTAACGGCTAAAAAATAGACAGGCAGCCAGTAAGGGGAATAGAAAATGCACCTCCGTCATGAAGGTGAACGACAGGGAGAAGAATAGCGCATTAACGTGTAATACCAGCGCGGCAAACAGGGCCACGCGCACCTCCGTCACCTTACGTAGTAACAGATAAAATATCAGTACGCACAGCAAGCTACTGACCAGGGTGGACCAACGCAGTACCTCGAAGGAGAAACCGAATATCTCGCAATACAATGCCCCCACCCCGAGTTGCGCGATCAGCGTCATGGCCGGCCACGTATGCAGCTGCAAGCGACCTTCTTCCACCCAACTGTAGACCCCCCGCGCATAAGACCAATCGTCGTTTAACGGAAAATCCCCGCCCACTCCGACGATCGAAATGCCGATCAGCCAGCATAGCAATATTACCAGCAAGGCAATTCGGTCGGGGGTAAGTAGTGGGTTGCGGGCTGATCTTTCCATTCCGGGGAAAGATAGGGGAAAGCGGGGTAATTGGTGGGATGGGCTGTGATCCCAGGTTCGGGATTTAATTGAAGGGTCGCAATCCCTGGATTGCTGAAGCTGTCGTTACTGGTTACTATAGTTTGCCCGACGTGGTTGTCGGGATTCAAGGGGCGGTAGACTGGCACCGGCTACCCGCGTGAGGGATGGGAGGCGGTGTTTGAACGCAGGGCCGCGCAAGCGCGCCCGCAGAGAGTGCCGGACAGCCCGACGCCGGCCCCTGGCCGGCGGCACGCCCGAAAAAAAGGAGAAAGCAGGTGTAATAAGTAAACGGAGCGAGTTACCCGGCACTGATGAGTAACGTTTTAAGTTCCCGCCCTGAGGTACGGTATCCTTGCGAACGCGCGACCGGAGGTCACGCACCGGAAGCGCACCGCTAATTTAAGCGCCAGAAATAGGGTGTGAATAGCACTAAAATGGTAAAGAGTTCCAGGCGGCCGAGCAGCATGACGAAGCTGAGGAATAATTTGATCTGGGGACTGAGCCACGCGAAATTATCGACGGGGCCGACCTTGCCGATGCCGGGGCCGACGTTGCCGAGGCTAGTGGCCATGGCACCGATGGCGGTCATGAAATCGAGGCCCATAATGGCGAGGATGACGCTGCCGATGACGAAGATGATGAGGTAGAGGAGCAGGAAGGTAAAGATATGCGTGATGATGCGGCCCGGCACGACGGCCTGATTGAGTTTGAGGGGGACGATGGCGCGGGGGTGCACGAGGCGTTTGAACTCCAGGTAGCTGTTTTTGAAAAAAACGAGGTTGCGGATGATCTTGATGCCGCCGCTGGTGCTGCCGGCGCAGGCCCCGACGAAAAGGAGGGTGAAGCAGACGATGGTGAGCGCATTGGACCAGGAGGTGTAATCAGCAGTGACGAAGCCGGTAGTAGTGACGAGGCTGAGAATCTGGAAGAGGCTGTCGCGGAACGACTGCTCAAAGTCGAGATCGGTAACGATGTAGACGCGGGTGGTGATGTAGATGGTCAAAAACAGGATGAAGTAGACGTAGGCGCGGAACTCGTCGCTGGCCCAGACGCGGCTGAATTTACCCTTGAGACCGAGGTAGATGACGGTATAATTGGTGCCGGCCAGGAACATGAAGAAAACCGTGAGGTACTGGATAGCGGGCGAAAAGGCGGCCATGCTGGCGTTGCGGGTACTGAAACCACCGGTGGCCATGGTGGTGAAGGCATGGCAGACGGCCTCGTAGACGCTCATGCCGAAAACGACGAACAAGACCATGAGGATGCCGGTGAGGCCGACGTAAATGAGCCACAGCCGCTTGGCGGTCTCGGAAATACGGGGGTGCAATTTGTCACTGGTGGGGCCGGGGGCCTCGGCCACGAACAGCTCGATGCCGCCGATACCGAGCAGGGGGAAAATGGCGACCGTGAGGACAATGATGCCCATGCCGCCGATCCACTGGGTGAGGCTGCGCCAGTAGAGCATGGCGTGGGGGTGGCTCTCGATGTCGGTCAGGACGCTGGCTCCCGTAGTCGTCATGCCGCTGACCGTTTCGAAGATAGCACCGGGCAGATCGGGGATCATGCCGGTGTAGAGGTAGGGCAAGGCGCCGAAGATGACCATTGCCAGCCAGCCGAACGCCACAATGAGGTAGCCCTCGCGCTTGCGGACGCTCCGGCCCTTGGGTACGCGAATGAAGGCCAGCAGCGGCACGCCGACGGTGAGGGAGGTGAAGCCCGCCAGGAAAATGGGGAGGGTGACGGCCTCGTCGTAGATGAAACTAACCGGCAGGGCCGTCCAGATCATGAGACCGATGATGGCCAGCAGAAAGCCGATGACCCGGGCTACGGGGCGGTAGTCGATCATCGGAAGAGGGATTCTAATTTACTGATCGCGTCGGGTAGGGCGAAAACGATCACCTTATCGTAGAGCTGGAGCTGGAGGTCGCCGTTGGGCACCACGTATTCCTCTCCGCGCAGCACGCCGCCGATGAGGGCGGTTTTGGGGAAGTGCAGGTCACGGATGGGCTTGCGCGTCAGTTTGTTGTTCTTGACGATGTTGTACTCGATCACTTCGGCGTTGACGCCGTGCAGGCTGGTGATGGCCTCCACCTGGCCTTTGCGCACGAAGCGAAAGATGTTGTTGGCCGCGATGAGCTTTTTGTTGATCAGGGTGTCCACGCCGATGTCCTGGCTGATGTGGACGTACTCGGTATTTTCCACCTGCGCGATGGTCTTGTAAACTCCGTGGTTCTTGGCCGTCAGGCAGGCGATGATGTTGGTTTCGCTGTTTTCGGTGAGGGCGATGAAGGCATCCATTTCGGAGAGTCCTTCCTCTTGCAAAAAATCGAAGTTGGTAAAATTACCGTGTACGACCAGCGTATTGGACAGTTCGCTACTGACGGCCTGACCGCGCTTGCGGTCGCGTTCCACCAACGTAACGTGGTATTCGTGTTCGAGGCGCTTGGCGGTGGCGGTGGCCAGGTCGCTGCCGCCCAGTATCATCACGTTTTTGACGGTCACGTTGCGCTTACCGACGATGCGCTCCAGTTCTTCCGAACGGCCCCGGCGGGTAATGAAGTAGATATGGTCGTTGCGGCGCAGCACCGTATCGCCGCGCGGGATGATGGTCAGGTGACCGCGCAGGACGGCGATGGGCCGCAGGTCGATCTCGTCCTGGAACTCGTTGATCTCCGAAATACGGAGGTTGGCGAGCGGTGAGTGGTCGTCGAGGGTGATTCCCATCAGGGTCAGTTTGCCTTCCTCGAAGTCGAATACGTCGGTAAACGAGCACTGACGCAGCAGCCGTTTGATCTCCGCAGCCGCCAATTGGCGCGGGCTGATCAGGTTTTCCACGCCCAGCGAGCAGAACATCTCGCGGTTATTCTCATCCAGGTATTCCTCGCTGGCTACGCGGGCGATCACTTTTTTAGCCCCCATTTTACGGGCCAGGATGGAGGTGAGTAGGTTGGTCTTCTCGCTGGTAGTAACGGCCAGTACCAAGTCGGCACTAGCTACTCCGGCTTCGGTCAGGGTATCCATCGAAGAACTATCGCCGCGCAGCGGCAGCACGTCCAAGTGGGTACTGGCGTAGTCGAGTACTTCCTGATCGAGGTCGATCAGCACGATATCCTGATTTTCGGAGGCCAGCAATTGGGCCAGGTGGAAACCGACGTCGCCGGCACCGGCAATGATGATCTTCATGGTTTTAGGGGATGCTAATGCGGCGCAAAAGTCGCTAATCTTTATGAGAAATCAACTCAACCGCCGCCCGATCAAATTTAAAAACTCGTTCCGCGTCTCCACGCGTTGGAAACCTCCGGTGAAGGCCGAAGTCGTCGTTACGCTATTCTGTTTCTGCACCCCGCGCATCATCATACACATATGGCTGGCTTCGATCACAACGGCTGCGCCTAATGGTTCCAGGGCTTCCTCGAAGGCGTGCAGGATCTGGTGCGTGAGCCGTTCCTGCACCTGCAAGCGGCGCGCGAATACGTCCACCACGCGGGGAATTTTACTGATGCCGACGATCTTGCCGTTCGGGATGTATCCCAGGTGCGCCTTACCGAAAAATGGTAGCATATGGTGCTCGCAGAGGCTGTAGAGTTCGATGTCCTTGACGATCACCATTTCGCTGTAATCCTCGTGGAAGATGGCGGATCGCAGGATTTTCTGCGCGTCCTGCTCGTACCCCTGGGTCAGGAACTGCATGGCCTTACCGGCGCGTTCCGGGGTTTTAACCAAGCCTTCGCGGGAGACGTCCTCTCCCAGTCCTTCAATAATCGTGTGGTAGCTGCCGATCAATTTCGACAAGGTATCCTCTTGCATAATTTGCTTTGCTTATTCCGTGTGCCGCCCCTGGCGACGGTTGCGCTGTTTCCAGATGTGCATAATGAGCCGCACGGGCATGATCGAACCGGCGATAACGGCCCAAACACTGAAGAACAGAAACTCGGTTTTCAAGTAATTGTCTAATGATTTGCCCCAGGCGGGTTCCAGGTGACTGATGAGTACGTCGGGGCCGCGCTCATCGAAAAACAGCTGAAAATAATTGATGTACTGTACCAGGTAAAACACCAGGGGCAGCAACAGAAAGACAAGAACGATTTTTGCCCCCTGACGGTTGCCGAGCCAACTGATGTCGAGCTGGAAAAGGTAGCGCGTGAGCGTGATCGCGGAAAAGATCGCAATGGCGTTGGGCAGTAAATACGGGAAGCCCGGCAGGTACAGGTACACGGGCAGGAGGAGGAGTACGATGAGCAGGGCCGTGAAAACGAGCCAGATCACTTCGAGGAGGAACCGCCTCGCGTCGGGGTTAGAAGCTTTCATGGCGCGAAGGTAAGTTTTAGTGAGCGGTCAGGGCGATTCGACCTAATGCCACACAACCCGCAACTGACCAATTCCTACTACCTTTGCCGCTTCCAAAAAGCCACCGCCATGATTTCTTTTTTCGGCCACTCTACCGGAACGATTTACGCCGTACAGCATCCCGCGCCGCTGGCGGAGGATGCGGGGCCGAAACTGAGCTGGCTGTTCGGCGACCGGCCGCGCCTGGAAGACGTGGCAATAGCGGGCACCTTCGTAGGTCCGCGCGCGGCGATGGTGACGCCCTGGAGCACAAACGCGGTGGAGATCACGCGCACGATGGCCGTGGCGGGGATCGAGCGGATCGAGGAGTTTCGGGCGGTGGCGGAAGATTTTACGGGCTATGACCCGATGCTGGCGCAACGCTACGCGGGGCTGGGGCCGGAGGTGTTTACGGTGCGCGTGCGACCGGAGCCGATTCAGGATATCACGGACATTGCGGCCTATAACCAGAGCGAGGGGCTGGCACTGAGCGAGCAGGAAGTGACCTACCTGACGGAACTGGCCGGGCGGCTGGGGCGGCCGCTGACCGATTCGGAGGTGTTCGGTTTTTCGCAGGTGAACTCGGAACACTGCCGGCACAAGATCTTTAATGGCACCTTTATTATCGACGGCGTGGAGCAGCCGCACTCGCTGTTCCAGTTGATCAAGCAGACGGCGGCGGCCAACCCCGGCGGGATCGTGTCGGCTTATAAGGACAACGTGGCCTTCGTGCGCGGGCCCGTAGTGGAGCAGTTTGCGCCCGCGCGGCCGGACGTGCCGGATTATTACCGCAAACAGGACTTCGAGAGCGTGCTTTCGCTGAAGGCCGAGACCCACAACTTCCCCACCACGGTGGAGCCGTTCAATGGCGCGGCGACCGGCTCGGGCGGGGAGATCAGGGACCGGCTGGCCGGTGGGCGCGGCTCGCTACCGCTGGCGGGAACGGCCGTCTACATGACCGCCTACCCGCGCCTGGGCGGCGAGCGGCCGTGGGAGAACAAACTGGACGCCCGGCCGTGGCTGTACCAGCGGCCGGTGGATCTGCTCATCAAGGCCAGCAATGGCGCGTCGGATTTCGGGAATAAATTCGGCCAGCCGCTCATCTGCGGGTCGGTACTGACCTTCGAGCACCGGGAAGACGGGCGCACGCTGGGCTACGACAAAGTGATCATGCAGGCCGGGGGCGTGGGTTACGGCAAGGCCGACCAGAGCAAAAAAGACACGCCCCGCAGCGGTGATATCGTGGCCCTGCTGGGCGGCGACAACTACCGGATCGGGATGGGCGGTGCGGCCGTTTCCTCGGCCGATACGGGGGAATTCAGCACCGGTATCGAACTGAATGCCGTGCAGCGCTCCAATCCCGAAATGCAAAAACGGGCGGCCAATACCATTCGCGGGCTGGTGGAGAGCGACCGCAATCCGATCATCTCCATCCACGACCACGGGGCGGGCGGGCACCTGAACTGCCTGTCCGAACTAGTGGAAGAAACCGGCGGCCGCATCGACCTCGACCGCCTGCCGGTGGGCGACCCTACCCTCTCGGCCAAGGAGATCATCGGCAATGAATCGCAGGAACGGATGGGACTGGTGATCGGTAAAGACGACCTGGACCTGCTGCAACGCGTGGCCGAGCGCGAGCGCTCGCCGCTGCACGCCGTGGGACGAGTGACCGACGACGGCCGATTCACCTTCGCCTCCGCCGCCACGGGTTCCCAACCGATGGACCTGGCCCTGGCCGATATGTTCGGCAACTCGCCCGAGACCATTATGGACGACCGGCGGATCGACCGCCGCTACCAACCCGTGCGTTACGACGAGGGCCGTGTACACGAGTACCTGCGGCAAGTGCTGCAACTGGAGGCCGTGGCCTGCAAGGACTGGCTGACCAACAAAGTAGACCGCTGCGTGGGCGGCCGGGTGGCCAAGCAGCAGTGCGCCGGTCCGTTACAGTTGCCGCTTAATAACGTGGCGGTGACTGCCCTGGATTTTCGTAGCACCAACGGCATTGCCACCGCGCTGGGCCACGCCCCCGTGGCCGCGCTGGTGGACGCCGCCGCCGGCAGCCGGCTGGCCGTGGCCGAGTGCCTGACCAACCTGGTCTTCGCCCCGCTCACCGATGGTCTGGCGGGCGTATCGCTATCGGCCAACTGGATGTGGCCCTGCCGTAACCCCGGCGAGGACGCACGGCTGTACGAGGCCGTGAGTGCCCTGGCCGAATTCGCGATCGAGCTGGGCATCAACGTCCCGACGGGCAAGGACTCCTTGTCCATGAAACAAAAATACCCCACGGGTGAGGAGGTGCTGGCCCCCGGCACCGTCATCGTGAGTGCCGCGGCCGCCTGCGACGCCATCGACCTGGTGGTGGAGCCGGTGCTACAGCGCGACGGCGGTTCGCTCTATTACCTGCCCCTTACCACGGGCGGTTTCCAGTTGGGCGGCTCCTCGCTGGGGCAGGTCCGCAACCGCGTCGGAACCGACGTGCCGCAGGTTGTGCCGGCGGCCGATTTCGTGCGCGCCTTCGGGGCGGTCCAGTCGGCTATCCGCGCCAATCAGGTGTCGGCGGGGCACGACGTGGCGAGCGGCGGACTCATCACCAGCCTGCTCGAACTCTGTTTCGCCGACAACGACCTGGCCGCCGAACTGGACCTCAGCTTGCTGGACGAGGCCGACACGGTGCGCCTGCTGTTTGCCGAGAACCCCGGCCTGCTGCTGCAAGCGGCCGACGACGATGCCTTTACGGCCGTATTCGATCAGTTCGACATAGCCATTCACCGCATCGGCCGTCCCACCACGGGTGATAAAGTATTGCTACGCAATCAGCAGGAAGTTTACTCCTTCCACGTCGCCGAACTACGTGACGACTGGTACCGGACCTCTTACCTGCTGGACCGCCGCCAAACCGAACCCGAACTGGCCGAGGCGCGCTTCCAAAATTACCACCGCCAGCCGCTGCGCTACGTTTTCCCCGCCGGGTTCACGGGCCGCCTGCCGGTCATCCCCGCCGGGCCGCGCCCCAAAGCGGCCGTTATCCGCGAAAAAGGCAGCAACTCCGAACGCGAAATGGCCAACGCCATGTATCTGGCCGGCTTCGACGTGAAGGATGTCCACATGACCGACCTCATCTCCGGTCGCGAGACGCTGGAGGACATCCGCTTCATCGGTGCCGTGGGCGGTTTTTCCAACAGCGACGTTCTCGGCTCGGCCAAGGGTTGGGCCGGTGCCTTCAAGTACAACGAACGCGCCCGCGTGGCCCTGGCTAATTTCTTCGCCCGCGAAGACACCCTTTCCATCGGCATCTGCAACGGCTGCCAGCTCTTCCTCGAACTCGACCTCATCAACCCCGAGCACGAACAGCCTTCCCGCATGACGTACAACGATTCGGGCAAGCACGAAAGCGGTTTCACCAGCGTCCGAATCCAACCCAATAACAGCATCATGCTCGGCGGTTTGGCGGGCACCACCCTGGGGGTCTGGATCAGTCACGGCGAGGGTAAATTCCGCCTCCCCCTGCCGGCCGACCGCTACGGCATCGTGGCCACCTACGGCTATCCCGAATACCCCGCCAACCCCAACAACAGCGATTACAATACGGCCATGCTCTGTAGCCCCGATGGTCGTCACTTGGTCACCATGCCCCACATCGAGCGGTCCACCTTCGGCTGGAACTGGGCCTACCGAGGCGGCGAGTTCGCAGGCAGCGGGGTTAGCCCGTGGCTGGAGGGGTTCGTGCGGGCGCGGGAGTGGGTGGTTGGGTAGTGGGTAGTGAGGTAGTGGGTAGTGGGTAGTTTTTATTTACTCCTTTCGGATAGGGTCAGAGGGATAACTCACCGGGACAACATTACTACGATCTACCCAATATCTACTAAAATTCGGGCGTGTCCGCCCCTGACGGGCCGGCCGGTCCCTTCCGGGCTTCGCTGTTCGCTCGGTGCTGCGCACTGCCCGCTACGCGGTACACCCTCCAGGCACCTCACGCGATGAGAGGCGAGGGAGT
This sequence comes from Lewinellaceae bacterium, assembly GCA_963757435.1. Lineage (GTDB taxonomy): Bacteria > Bacteroidota > Bacteroidia > Chitinophagales > Saprospiraceae > Neolewinella. Next base: position 228,870 of record CAVWSC010000006.1, read on the forward strand.
AGTTCCGGACGTTTTTAGCGCGTGTCTAAATTTTTACTTCCTGATAACCAAGCATTTGAGAACCTATCGTCATAAAAACTGACTTACGTAACCCGCTATGCGCGCACCACGAAGTAGCCGCGAAGCGAAGTTTTTATCTAGCCGGAATCTTAACCACGAAGTAGTCGCGAAGCGAATCAGTGATCCTCAGTTCTTAAAAATTTTAAACACACTCTTAATCATCCACCTGCTCATAGTAGCTGTAAGCAAACGTCATGCTTTCTACCAAAATCGTGTCATCCGCTGCGCCCGACGGCCTAATCGACCATTTGATGGGATAAGCGTTGGCAAATTTCCACCTCAGGATCGGATTTTGTCCTTCATCGAATAGTGTCACTTTCAGCAATTTGGGGGTAATACGATTGGATGGATCTCCACCCAGGGTCTTCTGACACCATTTTGCCAGGTTGGAGGATTCGGCGATCATTCCCCTTTTCAAAACGAGGTCTGAGTAAGTCGTCCTTCCGGGTACCTGGTGTTGAAAGCGGTTAACGCCGCCTTCCGTGGTAGCTTCCATTTCCGAAGTCATGGATATGCCGGAAATCTCCTGGAATGCGGCGTCAGTATGATCGCTTTCAATGCTTAGGCTGAAGTGAAAGCCGGCTGCGGGTGGGGTGGGGTTCATTAGGTTGGTGTTTTAAGTAGGTCGCTGACGCCTGCGACGAACATTTGCGGATAAAGATATGCTAATCGGATCAAGGCTTCAAGCGAATGATGCATCGGAGGAGCGGTAACTATTTTTCTATACCAAGACTCCTTTTTCGAGGCATCTCGTTTCGGCTGCGCCGAAAGGGGTTCCTCGGAGATGTGAGCCTTTGAAAAATACCTCCCGCCGCCCTCCCCCCAGCGTGAGGTGCCTGGAGGGGCGGCGCGTTAGCGACGAGTGCGCAGCACCAAGCCGACAGGCGCGCCCGGAAGGGACCGACCCCGGCCCTCGGCCGGGGGCACGCCCGAGTGATGTGGGATGTCAGAAGTGAAATGTATGATGGAAGATGTTGTTGCTCGTAGTTCGTGGGGGCTGGAAACGGTCAACAATATTACATGGCCGACGAGGACGTCGACAGCCGGAGGAGATTGTAGTCGCCCGACGTGGTCGTCGGGGTCCATCGGTATGGCCGACGAGGATGTTGACATCCACAGGGAAAATTTTACGGCCCATACTTTCAATTCACCCCTGTCCCCGAAGGGAGTTCCGGCTATGGTAGCCTTTTACCCTTTTTCCACATCCCCGATGTGGAAAGACGTTAACTAGCGTGGATAAAAACCCGCCGCCCCCGCGCCCCGCTTTCGTACCTTTGCCGACCGGAACCCACTGCGAGACGCACCCCCGAAACCCCGCCCACCGGCGGGCCGGAACCAACCTTACGCTGACTTATGCGCCTGAAACAACTGGAAATAAAGGGCTTCAAAAGCTTTGCCAACCAAACGATCGTCAACTTCGAGGAGGACGTGATCGGGATCGTGGGACCGAACGGCTCGGGTAAATCCAATATCGTGGACGCCATCCGCTGGGTACTGGGCGAGCAGAAGGGCAAGGAATTGCGGCTGGACAAAATGTCGAGCGTACTGTTTAACGGCACCAAGAAGCGAAAGGCGTCGGGCGTGGCCTCGGTGTCGCTGACGTTTGAGAACACCAAGAACCTGCTGCCCACGGAGTATAATCTGGTGACGATCACGCGCATGCTGTACCGCAGCGGCGAGAGTGAATACCGGCTGAACGGCGTGCAGTGCCGGTTGAAGGACATTACCAGCCTGTTGCTGGATACCGGAATCGGGAGTAACTCGTACGCCATCATCGCGCTGGGCATGGTGGACGATATCCTGGAGGACAAGGACAACAGCCGGCGGCGGATGTTCGAGCAGGCGGCCGGGGTGAGTAAGTACAAGCAACGCAAGCGCGAGACGCTGAATAAGCTGAGTAATACGGAGGGCGACCTGGACCGGATAGAGGACCTGTTGCACGAGATCAAGGCCAACCTGGTGAGCCTGGAAAAGCAGGCCAAGCGGGCGCGCCGCTACCGGGAGATCAAGGATAAGTACCGCGAACTGTCGGTACAACTGGCTACGGTGCGCGTGGGCGACCTGCGCGAGCAACACGCGACCCTGACCAAGCAGATCACCGCGAGCGAGGACAATTACCGCGCCGCCGAAATATCGGTGACCCAACTGGAGGCCACGCTGGAACGCGAGCGCAAGGATAACGTGGATAAGGAGCGCACCCTGAGCGAAAAGCAGCGCGAACTGAACGAAATTACCGGTCGGTTGCGGGAGCTGGAAAGCGACAAGCAGATGCTGGCCCAGCGCGAGGAGTTTATCGGCCGCAACCGGGAGAAGCTGCGGCACGACATCGAGCGGGCCGGGACCACCCTGACCGAACTGGCGACGAGCATCACCGGCTACCGCGAGCGGCTGGCGGACGAGAACGCCAAGGCCGACGGGATGCGCGGGGAACTGACCGCCAAGCAGGAAGCCGCCGCCGCGATCCGGGGCGGGCACGCGGGCGTGAAGTCGAAACTGGACGAGGGAATCCAGGAGCAGCAGCGGCTGGAACGCAGCGTGTTCGAGTTGGAAAAACGGCGGGCGATCAACAGCAATCAGATCGACAACTACGCCCACCAACGGGAGCGCAACGAGGCCGACGTGGACGACCGCCGCGCCGAGAACGAACTGCTGGAAACGCAGATGACCCACCTGGCCGCCGAGGAAAAAACGTTGCAGGCGCGGGTGACCACGCTGGAAAACGCCGAAGAACAACGGCGGGGCGAACTGGAAAAAGCCGAAGCCGCGCGCGATGAGCTGAAGAACGAACTGACCCGCGTGAACCGGGGCCTGGACGCCAAGCGCAACGAGTACCAGTTGACCAAGAGCATGATCGAAAACCTGGAAGGTTTCCCGGAGTCGATCCGCTTCCTGAGTCAGTCCAAGGAATGGGCGGGCCGCGCCCCCCTGCTATCCGACTTGCTGCTGGTAGACGCCGACGACCGCGTGGCGATTGAGAACTACCTGGAGGGCTACCTGAATTATTACGTGACCACCGACCTGGCCGAGGCCCGCGAGGCGGTGCAGTTACTGAGCCGCAGCCAGAAGGGTAAGGCCAACTTTTTTCTGCTGGACGCCGTGGCCGGCCGGCCCGCGCCCGCCGACCCGGCCCTGCTGCCCGCCGGCACCCGCGCGGCGGCCGCCTGCATCAAGGTGGAGCCGAAGTACCGCGCCCTGATCGACCTGCTATTAAGTAACGTCCTGATCAGCGACAGCGACGAGCTGCCCGCCGGGGAGATTGACGGCTACACGGTGCTGGCCCGCAGCGGCCGCTACATCCGGCGGCCGATCAGTCTGAGCGGCGGATCGGTGGGCCTGTTCGAGGGCAAGAAGATCGGTCGGAAGAAGAACCTCGAGCTGCTGGAAAAAGACATCGCCAAGGCCGAGGCCGCCGCCGAGAAATTGAACGCCAAGTTTTACGAGGAGGGTGCGCGGATCGAGGAGCTGCGCCGCCGCCGCGTAACCCACGAGATCCAGGAAGCCCAGCGCGCCCTCAATAAGGTGCAGCAGCAGCGGGCCGGGTTGCTCTCGAAACTGGAAAATTTTAACGACTACGCCCGCCGTATCCAGGAAAAGAACGAGGAGCTGAGTAAGCAGTCGGCCGAACTGGTGACCGCTAACGAACGCAGCGAAACCGACCTGACGACCCAGCGCGCCGCCATCACCGAACTGCGCGAGCGACTGAGCGGCACCGATGAGGATTACCGCCGCATGAGCGAGGAACTCAGCGAGGCCGCCGCCGCCTATAACGAGCAGAACATTGCCGTGATCCGCCAGCAGAACGCCATTGAGGCCCTGCAACGGGAGCTGGATTTCAAGGTGCAGCGCGAAACCGACACCGAAGCCGAGCGCACCCGCGCCGGGGAGCAACTGGAGGCGGGCGGTACCGAGTTGGCGACGATCCAGGGAAAAACCCTGGAAACGGCCGCCGCCCTGGAGAAGGGCTACGAGGAAAAGCGGGCCTTTGCCCAGACCCTGAGTGAGGCCGAACAGGCCTACTACCAGGCGCGGGGCGGCATCAATGAACTGGAGGACGGACTGCGCAAGAAGAGCCGCGAGCGGCAGGACCTGCAAACCGGCATCAACCAGTTAAAGGAGAAGTTCACGGACGTTAAGTTCAAACTGAGCGGGATTTCGGAGCGTATCCGCATCGAGTTCAACGTGGAACTGGGCGAACTGCTGAAGGAGCAGGCCGAACGCGCCGAACCTTACGCGGGCGACCTGACCGAGCTGGAACTGAAAGTAGAACGCCTGCGCGGCCGCATCGGTAATTACGGAGAGATCAACCCGCTGGCCGTGGAGGCTTACGATGAGATGCAGGTCCGCCACGAAACCATCACTGCGCAGCGCGACGATATCCTGGCCGCCAAGGAATCGCTGATGGCCACCCTGGGCGAGATCGAGGAGCAGGCGACCGTCCGTTTCCTGGATGCCTTCGGGCAGGCGCGGATCCACTTCATCGAGGTATTCCGCTCGCTGTTTACCGCCGACGATAACTGCGACCTCATCCTGCTGGACCCGGAGAACCCACTGGAATCCAAGATCGAGATCGTTGCCAAACCCAAGGGCAAGCGCCCGCAGACGATCAGCCAGCTATCGGGTGGCGAAAAGACACTGACGGCCACGGCCCTGCTCTTCGCGCTCTACCTCTTAAAGCCCGCCCCCTTCTGCATCTTCGACGAGGTGGATGCCCCGCTGGACGATGCCAACATCACGAAGTTCAACCGCATCATCAAAAAATTCAGCCAGGATTCGCAGTTCATCATCGTCACCCACAACAAGCTCACCATGGCGGCCGTGGACACGATCTACGGCGTACATATGGCCCAGCAGGGCGTGAGCGCGGTAACGGCCGTGGATTTCCGGGAGTTTGAGTTGTCGGGGAAATTTGAGGCGGTAGCGAATTGAGGATTGCGATCTCCGGATAGCACAGGTAAAAAATCCGTCGAACTTGTCAATGAACGACTGTTCTGATCAGGTCAAATCCGAATTTATCCCCGCCCCTTTCACTGTATCCACGAACGCCCGCACCCCATCCAATGGCGTATCGGGATACACACCGTGGCCCAGATTGGCAATATGGTAACCGCCGAAATCAGCCAGCATCTTTCTTCGTGGCGGCGGCCACCTGCTCGGGCGTGGCATACAATTGGGCGGGGTCCAGATTCCCCTGCAGCACCTGGGTCGCCCCCAGCCGGCGGCGCACGTCGGCGGGGTCCGACTGCCAGCCCAGGCCGATCACCTGACCGCCCAGACCGGCCAGGTCCTCGTAAGCGTAGTCCACGTCTTTGCTGAAGAAAGTCACCGGCACCTCCGCCGGCAACTGCTCGCGGATATAGCGCAGGTACGGGATGGCAAACGTCCGGTACTGCGCGGGCGTCAGAATACCGGCCCAGCTATCGAACAGCTGAATCAGATCGGCCCCGTGGCGGATTTGCTCCTTCAGGTAACCGGCCGTGGCCTCGGCAATCCGCTCCAGCAAACGGTGCGCGGAAGCCGGATCGCGGTACAGCAGGGCACGGGCCTTACTAAAAGTTTTGGAGCCGCCTCCCTCCACCATATAGGCCAGGATCGTCCAGGGCGCACCGGCAAAACCGATCAGCGGCACGCGCCCGTCCAGGCGGCGTTTGGTCTCGGCCAGTGCCTCATACACATAGGTCAGGTGGCCGGGCGCATCGGCGGCGGGCCGCAGCCCGTCAATATCGGCCGCACTATTAATGGTGCGCGGAAAACGCGGACCCACTTTCTCCACCATATTATAGTCCAGCCCCAGTGCCTCGGGAATGACCAGGATGTCCGAAAAAATAATGGCGGCATCCACGCCCAGCTCATCCACCGGCTGAATGGTCACCTCGGCGGCCAGGTCGGGCGTGGAGACCAGTTCCTTAAAACCGCTCAGACTGGCCCGCAGGGCACGGTACTGCGGCAAAATTCGTCCGGCCTGGCGCATCAGCCACACGGGCGGGCGCTCAGTAGCCTCACCCCGCGCGGCGCGGAGGAAAAGATCGTTGGTGGGTTGGCTCATGGGCGGCAAAAGTACGGCACCCCACCTTCCCGGCGAAGTATTCGGCAAAGCTTTACGATAGGATGATTTTGGGCGTGCCCCCGACTACGGCCGGGGTCGGCACCTTCCGGGCGCGCCTGCCGGCTTGGTGCTACGCACTTCCTCCTGCGTCGTCACCCTCCAGGCCCCTCACGCGGGGGAACAAGGAATGATGGGTTGAAGGAATGAGGGAATGAAGGATTGAGGGAATGATGGGTTGAAGGATTGAGGGAATGAAGGATTGAAGGAATGAAGGTGCGTACGATCTCCCGTCGCAAGGGGTGTAACCTCCCATCGCAAGGGGTGTGACCTCCGGTCGCAAGGGGTGTGACCTCCGGTCGCGCGAACCCTTGGCTGCGTGACCTCCGGTCGCGAAGTGGGTGTGACCTCCGGTCGCGCGAACCTTGGCTGCTGACCTCCGGTCGACGCAGTCTGGAAAGTGTTCATCCTACCGGTCGCGCCGAATATTCTCCGACCCGGTCGCGAAGTCACACTGACCCCCCCCTTACTTCTCCGCCAGCGCAATCAGGTCCCCGATCGACTTTATCGGACCGCTGGTCACGATCTGGTTCCGCAGCCAACTGGGCAGACCGCTACCGGCATCGGTGGTTACGATGGTCAGGATATCGCTGCCGCCGCCGGGGCGAGGGGTGATCTTCCAGGTCGCCTCGAACACCCGCGCGCGTTCCAGGCCCTCTGGATCGGGGCGGTAATCCGGGCGGGCGGAAATGGTGCGCTGGAAAACACCGTTCACGAAGCTCTGCTTGACCTCGGCCACCACCTCCCGGTTTTTAAAGGGAAAAGGCAGGCTGACCTCCGAGCGGTAGTAAAAATGGTCCTTCTTGCCGCCGGAAAGCCGCTCGGCCTCGGCACAGTGGTAGACCCACTCGGGGTAGCTGGGCACATCATCGAGAATTTTCACCAGATCGGCAGGGGCGGCTTTGGCCGTGGCAATGGTCTTGACCGTGATATTATCTCCGGGGGCGGGCTTAGTGTAAACTTTGAAGTTATCTTCGGATTTGCGTTCCGTCCAATCCTCCTGCGCCCCGACCTGCAACGAGGCGGCGGCGAGTAAGACGATAAAACCAAGACGAAGCGCAAATAGGGGCATAAAAGCAGATTTTGAGTGACCGTTCTCTAACGACGGGCACCCCGTAAAGGTATGCTAACCGCAGCCGCCAAGCAAATGATACTGAACCCCCTACCCCACCCTGCCTCCCCTGCGCCGGCCGGTGGGAACAAATATTTCTTCCCCCACGTTTGGAGATCAATCCGGGATGGGCGTATATTTGCAACCGCTTCGGAAAGCCGGGGCTGCAAACGGGCTATTCGGCCCGCCCAAAACCACCCATTCGGTCGATTAGCTCAGCTGGTCTAGAGCGCTACCTTGACATGGTAGAGGTCACTGGTTCGAATCCAGTATCGATCACTTTCAAGAATTGTCCCCCGATTACTACTTCCGGTAGTAATCAACCATTTTTCGGGATGTGGCGCAGCCCGGTAGCGCACACGCCTGGGGGGCGTGGGGCCGCAGGTTCAAATCCTGTCATCCCGACAACGTTTTAAGGTCGACTCGCTCACGCGGGTCGGCCTTTTCTCGTTTTAGGACGCTTAATGGGACGAGTTGTCCCCTCCGACCATATCTTAGGTGACGCTTTGGGTGACGAATAAGAAAATTTCGGCGCGTGAGCAAAGCCGCGCAATCGCACCTCCGCTCGTTAAAGAATCACGTCACAGTAAAGCAAGAACGGAATATTGCCTATCATTGACGCACAGAACCAAGTGGAACGGGGGCGCGTCATGCCTTTCCGGTCCAACCTTAAAAACACTCACGTATGAAACAATGTAGACTCCTGCTCTGCTTAGTGCTATTTGCGCTGGCGGGTAATTCCCTGCTCGCCCAGCGTTCCGTCACCGGTACGGTCACCGGCGAAGATGATTCGCCGCTGATCGGCGTCTCCGTCCTGGTCAAAGGCACCGGCTCCGGCACCGTCACCGATCTCGACGGCCGGTACTCCGTAAATACCGGCAGTAACGATACCCTGATCTTTTCCTATACCGGCTACACCAGCCAAACGTTGCCGGTAGGTAACCGCACCAGCGTTGACGTGAAGCTATCCGCCGGCGCGCTGCTGGACGAGGTGGTAGTAACGGCCCTTGGTATTACGCGGGAGCGCAAGGCGCTGGGTTATGCCGTTCAGGAAATAAATAGTGAGGAAATTAACCGCCTCAAAACGCCAAATTTAGTTAATGCCCTTCAGGGACAGATGGCGGGCGTACAAGTTAGTAGCGCAGGCGGCGGACCGGGTCAGGCATCACGCGTTATCATTCGCGGTATCACCTCTCTGGATCCCGATGCCAACAATGAACCACTCTTTGTAGTCGATGGAATTCCGGTAACGAATGAAACCCTAACCGTAGGCGGTGGGGGTAGCCGTAATGTTTCTAATCGTATTGCCGACCTCAACCCACAAGACATTGAGTCAATGTCAGTGCTCAAAGGTGGCGCAGCCACCGCTCTTTACGGACTTCGTGCCGCCAATGGTGCAATCATCATCACTACAAAGAAAGGTAAGGCCGGCAAATTGACCGTCGACCTGACTTCCAGTTATGGTGTCGAAGAAGTCAATAAATTCCCGGAGACACAAAAAACTTACACCCAAGGCTTTGGAGGAGTTTACGATGCGGACAGTTTCTGGCCCAGCTGGGGACCGACAATCGAAGACGCTCGCGCTCAGGATCCGAGTCATCCAGCCTCAATCTTTAATAATTTCGAGAATGCTTTCGGGACGGGTAATCAGTTTCGGAATACAATCGCCGTATCTGGAGGTAGCGAAAAAGCGCAGTTCCGTACTTCCTTGTCCCGTCTCGATCACGAAGGTGTATTACCATTCAGTGATTATAATAATACCTCTTTTCGCATCAATGCCAATTACCGTGCTAATGAAAAATTCGCCTTTGGTGGAGGTGTAAACTACATTAAAAGCGGTGGCAATCGCGTAAACGCGGACCGCTTTAACGAACGTCTCGTATACTGGGCACCCCAATCGGACGTAAATGATTTCATTCAACCCGACGGTTCGATGAATGGATATCGCTTTGGCGGTAACGGAGGCAACAATCCCATCTATGGTGAGGCCACTAACAAATTCATCGACGACGTGGATCGCTGGGTGGGTAACCTGAATTTCAGCTATAGCCCCACCAGCTATCTGACCTTTAATTATCTGCTGGGTATGGACCAGTACACTGATTTTCGCAAGAATTTCGGACAGGGGCCGGTTTTTGAAGGTGCAGCTAATTTTGAAGACAATGGCTTGGGCTTTATTCAAGAAACCAATATTCGTCGCAGGGACGTTACCTCAAATATTAACGGAGTACTGAATTTAGATTTGAACAGTGACTTCAACGTACGCTTTCTTGCGGGCTTTGACGTTTTTGATTCAGAATACAATCGCTTGACTACCCGTGGTGATGAATTGGATATATTTAACTTTTACCAGTTAGGGTTCGTCGGTCAAATATCTACGAGCAGCAATTTGACGGAGCGCCGCTTGATGGGACTGTATAGTGACCTGTCCGTTTCCTACCTCAATGCCGTCTACCTTACCATTACCGGCCGGAATGACTGGACTAGTACGCTACCCAAGGCAAATCGTTCTTTTTTCTATCCTTCCGTTAGTCTGGGATTAGACCTCACCGAACTAGTACAGCTACCAACGGCAATCAGTTACCTGAAACTACGAACTTCTTACGCCGAAATTGGTAAGGATACAGATCCTTACCGTACGAGCACAGTATATACGGATGCGAACAACTTTCCTGTAAACGGAGTAACAGGCTGGACGCGCGGAAATTCTAAAGGTGCCCCGGATTTGCAACCAGAGCGAACCAAGACGTTTGAAGTTGGTACTGACGCCCGATTTTTTAATAATCGTTTGGGCCTCGACCTTACCTATTACACTGCCGATAGTGAGGATCAAATTATCCCTGTACCCGTTTCCAATGCGACCGGATTTACTGAATTTATCTTAAATGCCGGTTCATCCGCAACCGTGGTATTGAAGCCATCGTGCGTGCTACCCTTGTCCAAACAGCCAATTTCAACTGGAGTTTGAACGTCAACTACACGCGCAATCGTAATGAAGTGCTTAGCATCTTCGCCGGTATCGACGATAATCCCCGTTAGTAGTTCCTTTGGCTACGCGGGTTCTTCCGCTATCATTCGTCTGATAGAAGGACAACCGTACGGTAATATCTATGGTCGAAGCTACGCTCGCTATAATCCAAGCGATGAGTCTAGTATCTTCATTGATGAGGGTGCCCCGATACTAATTGGGGAAGACGGGTTCCCGGTCATTGAAACGGAACAAAAAATTTTCGGGTAGCACCCAACCTGACTGGTTTGGAGCGATCACAAACACGTTTACCTATAAAAACCTGTCCTTCTCTTTCATGTTCGACACCCGACAGGGCGTACAGAAGTATAATCAGCAAGGCAATTTCTTTGCCGCATTCGGTATCGCGCCCTACACGGAAAACCGTAATGAAACCATCATATTTGAGGGCGTAACGGCTGACGGCGCAGTGAACACACAGCCCGTTTTCCTGGGCCAGGGAGTGGGTCCCGATGGCAGAAATTATGGTGCGGGCTTCTATCGCAATACTGACCGCGGCGTTACCGAAAATTTCGTAGAGGATGCCGATTGGATTCGCCTGCGTAACGTGAGCCTGAGTTACAGCCTGCCAAGTTCATTATTGAGCAACGTTTTCATCCAGCGGGCTACTGTTTCACTTACTGGCAATAATCTTTGGCTCAGCACACCTTTTTCCGGCTATGACCCTGAGGGCAATCTGGGTAATCAGAATGGTCAGGACGGCTTTGGCGGATTCACCTATCCCAACGTGCGCAGTTTCTTTGCCACCGTTAATCTCACCTTTTAAACTTCCCGAACCAATGAAGAATACAACCACTTTATATATTTTCCTGGTCCTCTTGATGCTCGGTATTTCTGCCTGCGGCAGTGATTACCTGGATATTAACGAGAACCCAAACGCCGCTACCCGACCGCCGCTAAATGGTCTGTTGGCTTCTGGTTCCTACTCTACGGCAATCAATCAGTTTGCCGTCAGCACGCAGTTTACCTCTTACTATGTACAGTATCTGGCCAGCCCCAATGTTTCCGGCGCATCGGATACTTATGAGCCGGCCAGTTACGGAAGTTGGGATGGCATCTATAATACGATGACTGATCTTTACGACTTGATCAATTTGGTACGGAGGATAATGCCGAAGCCCATTTGGGCATCGCGCGAGTTCTCATGGCCATGAATCTGGGTCTACTTGCCGACAATTGGGGTGATGCTCCCTACAGTGACGCCCTGACTGGTGAAATACTACGACCGACTTACGATACCGCCGAGGAATTATACGCAACCATTTTCAGCCTCCTCACTCAGGCCGAGCGAGATTTCGACAATGACGACCAAATTCCTACTCTTGACGGGGATAGTGATTTCATTCACGGCGGCGATTTGGATGCTTGGCGTCTGACCATAAATGCGCTACGTGCCCGCTACCTTAATCATTACAGCGAGACGGGTCAGTATGATCCCTCGGCCGTACTGTCGGCAGTCGATGCAGCTTATTCCGGCACTACAGACAATGCGGCTTTAACCACTTTTGAAGTTCGCAGTCCCTGGGCACAGGTAGCATTGAATAACGATGGCCTAAACCTAGATGGATGGCTATCCGAGCAATTTGTCGATGCCCTGAATGGCATGACCTTTGGCACATCCGACCCTCGCTTACCCCTGCTCACCGCCCCCGATACCAATGGAGTATTCGTAGGAACTGTGAATGGAGCTGGACGAGCCGGTGGAGATGGTACGATTGCCCTCCAATCGTATCTGGAGCAAGATGGAGCTAAATCTAGTGCCGATAGCCCACTAGATATCATCACCTTCACGGAATTGAAGTTCATCGAAGCCGAAGCTGCCCTGGCCGATGGTAACACAACCCGGGCACGCACTGCTTTCGAAGCCGGTATCACCGCCGATATGCAGCGAGTGGGTGTCGATTCAGCCGGTATCGTCAACTACATTACTGCCGAATACGGAACCAGCGGCGTGAGCCGAGCCGACATCTTCCGCGAGAAGTATGTAGCCCTTTTCCTCCATCCGGAGACTTGGGTGGACGCCCGCCGCTATGATTACGCCTACCGTGAATTCATGCTATCCGTAAATGCTACGCTGATGACTTTTCCCGCACGAGTTCCTTACCCCAATTCGGAACTGGACCGCAACCTGGGTAACGTTCCAAATACCACGCAAACCGATCCCATCTTCTGGGACCAGTAGGCCGACCGTAACAATTTAAATGAACTCAACCCGGTACCGTGGCAACACGGTACCGGGTTTTTTTTATTGGCGGGTGCGTTACCTCCGGTCTCGCACCACATCACTCGTTTATGCGCCTTTATTCAATTATTGACCACCGCGTGAGGTGCCCGGAGGGGCCATCCGCGTAGTGGTGGAGTGCGCAGCACCGAGCGATCAGCGAAGCCCGCAGGGGACCGGCCCGGCCCGAAGCGAAGCGCAGGAACGGGGACACGCCCAACTAATAAGCCGTTAGCCCAAGTAACCCGCCGCCGCGAAGCCGATGTATTCCAGGAAGAAGAAGCCCCAGATGGTGAGGTAAAAACGGGTAATGGACGCCTGCTGCGCGAGATTGATGCGCGGAATGACGAGGCAGAGGCCGATAAAAAGTAGTACGTGCAGACCGCTGAAAAGCGGTGCGGAAACCCGCATTTGCCAAATAAACGGCGCGGCGATGAGGAGGGCGAACGTGCCGAGCAGCAGGGCGTTGCCGATGCGGAAGACGCGGCGTGCGCCCACCTCGAGGCTGAGCGTGTGGATGGCGTAGGCCTGATCGCCCTCCATGTCGGGAAGGTCTTTGAACCAGGCGATGATGATGCCATAGACAAAGATGGTAGCCGTGAGCAGGAGGACGAGCGGCGGTAGGCTGGTTTGGCCGTTGAGCTGCTCGTGAAAGTGGAGGAAGAGCAGCGGGTTGACGATGAGGCCGCGCACCGCGATGATGCAAAATGCGGCCCAGAAATGGAAGCGTTTGAGCCGTACCGGGGGCAGGGAATAGAGGGTGCCGAGCAGGAGTGAGAGCACGACCGTGAGCAGTAACCACCGCCCTAATGTGGCGGCCAGGAGGAGCGAGACGGCGAGCGAGACGAAGATAACGATCCGCCCCGTGCTTACGCTGAACGCCCCGCTGGCCAGGGGCAGATCGGGTTTGTTGATGCGGTCGATGGGGATGTCGGTGAGCTGGTTGAGGCCGACGATGAAAATGTTGGCCCCCAGGCAGGCCAGGAGGCTGAGGAGGTAGAGGCCGAGGCCGCGCACGCTGCCGCCGCCGTAGCCGAGGGCCAGCACGTAGAGCGCACCGAGGCTGAGGGTGGTGCCGATGATGGTGTGGGGGCGCGAGAATTTCCACAGCTCGCGGCCGAAAGCGGGGGCGGACATCATGGGCGGGTGGCTTGCAGGACACCGAAACGGATCAGCCCCTGGCGGTAGCCGCGCCGCATATAGCGCATGGCCCAGGCTCCCTTGACGGTGCCCGCGCCGGAGCGGACAAGGCCGGTGATGCCGTTCCAGGTCAGGGCGGTGTTGATGACGGCGGGCCAGAAGGGCGCCACGGCGTCGCTCCAGTCGGTGGTGCGCAGGCCGGACAGTCCGGCAACGGCGGCTAGTTCGCGCAGTTCGGCCAAGCCGATCATGGGGGGCAGGTGGTAGAGCTTCTGGACCTTACTGAGCAATTTTTGTTCCCTGGCGGTAAGATCGGGCGGTGCGGTGCGGTGGCACCAGGTGATGAGGAGCAGTTTGCCGCCGGGGCGCAACAGGTCGTGGAAAAGCTGGAAGAGGCCCTGCTTGTCGGCGATATGCTCGGCACTTTCCAGGCTCCAGATGAGGTCGAATTTACCGTCGGTCTCCGGGCTGAGGGTCATCATATCGCGGGCGACGGTGGTGACGCGCTTGTCCAGCCCCGCGGCTTTGTTATACTCGGTGGCGCGTGCGGCCTGCACTGGGCTGAGGGTGAGGCCCAGCGCGTCAGCGTCGAACTTCTCGGCCAAGTAACGCGAACTGCCCCCCACGCCGCAACCGGCATCGAGGATACGCCGGGCACTGGACACGCTGCCCCAACTCAGTAATTCCTCGATCAGATCGAGCTGCGCCTGGCGGTCATCCTTTTTCTCCTTACCGTCCGGGCCGTAAAAGCCGTGGTGCATATGTTCGCCCCAGGTGTCGAGCCAAATGGGGGTGGAGGTGTCGTAAAACTGCTGAATGCGCGTATTGAGTGGCTGCAACGGAAGGTAGCTTATGCGGGAGGTGAAGTAGTGTTAGCCAAATCCGCCGGGGGGGCGCATTGTTCGCGGACCGGAGTATTTGCCTGGCGGCGAACACTACCGGTAGTGCCGTGTTTTCGGTGGGCGACTACTTCGGGGGCGTACAAAATTACCAGCGGCAACGCCGCCTACTAAAATACGTGGCGCAGCCACCTTTCTCGTATGTATCAAATCGGTGGTCTCATCATTCTCGGCATCCTCGCCCAGTGGCTTTCCTGGCGGCTTAAGGTACCCGCCATCCTGCCCCTCATCCTAACCGGCATGGCCGTGGGGCCGGTGGCGGAGTATTACCTCGGTCACCGCCTTATTAGTCCGCGATTTAGTACCGATTTGGAAGGTGTGGGCATCGGTTTATTTCCCAATGACCTGCTGTACGGCTTCGTTTCCCTGGCCATCGGCCTGATCCTGTTCGAGGGTGGCCTGACGCTCAAACGAAGCGAGATCAAGGGCCTCGGTTCGTCCATTACGCGGATGACCACTCTGGGTTCGTTTACTACTTCGGTGGTGGCGGGCGTGGCGGCGCATTACATCATCGGCCTAACCTGGCAGATCAGCTTCCTCTTCGCTACGCTTATCGTAGTGACCGGGCCGACGGTCATCGCGCCCATCATGCGACAGCTCAATGTGAAGCGGCAGATCGCTACCATTTTAAAGTGGGAAAGCATCGTGATCGACCCGGTCGGAGCTTTTTTGGCGGTCCTTATGTTCAATTTTATTAGTGCGCTCTATATATCCGACGAGACGATGCTGGACGCATTTCTCAATTTTGCCCGCTCGGGTCTGGTAGGGATCGCGCTAGGGGTTATTTTAGGCTACATCTTGTACCAACTCATCAAACATCGCTTCATCCCACGCTACCTTTTAAATGTTTTTCTGGTGGCCAGTGTGATGGGGGCTTTTTTACTCTCCGATTCGATCGTACACGAGAGCGGCCTGCTCACGGCCGTGGTAATGGGTGCCACGCTGGCTAACCTTGACGTACCCTACCTGCACGACATTCTCGACTTCAAGGAGTCGCTCACGATCTTACTCATCTCCATATTATTTATCCTGCTACCGGCCAATATGTCGGTCGAGCAGATTCAATTGGTCGTTCACCCGGAAAGTCTGCTATTATTTGCGGTAGTAGTGTTCATAGCGCGGCCACTGGCGGTGTTCTGGAGCCTCTGGGGATCGGGGCTGAAGTGGAACGACAAGGCGTTCATCAGTTGGGTCGGTCCGCGCGGAATCGTGGCGGCGGGCGTAGCTTCACTTTTCGGTTTCGAGCTGGAGGAGATGGGTGTCCCCGGCGCGGAGTACGTTACGCCACTGGTATTCCTGGTCGTACTGGGAACAGTACTGCTCAATGCCACCCTGGCGGGCGCAATGGCTCGTTGGCTGGGCGTTGCCCTGCCCGAGGGCAGCGGCGTACTGATTTTCGGCGGCAGCGAGGGCGCACTGACGATTGCAGGGCAACTGCAGGAAAGCGGCCGCCATGTGCGGGTGGTCACCAACTCTACGCTCAACGCGGCCGAGGCGCGCCACCTGCAACTCGACGTAGACCAGGTAGGCGACTATAACGACGACCTGGAAACCAGCATCGATTTCTCCGATATCGGCTACATCCTCGCCCTGTCCAGTAACGACGAGAATAATTTTTACCTCCAAAACCGCTACCAGAAGCGGGAGGGGATTCGCGGATTTTATCGCCTCATCAGTCGCAAAGAGGTAACCAACCACCGCTATTCGGACGTGTCGCTGTTCAGCTCCATGTCCACCTATCTACTATTTAATCGACTGGCCCGTCAGTACCCTAAAATGTCATCCATCAAGGTACAGGACCCCGCTAAACTCACTGAAACCCTGGAAGAATTACGCGAAGTCAAAAGTATTCCTATTTTCCTGCGTTGCGACAAGACCGGCGACATCGACTTCATCCTCGCCGGCCAGGAGAAACTTACCGGATCGGTGGGCGACGAGCTATTTTACATCGGCCCCGAGGGTATCGAACAGCAGGTGCCGTTGAATGAGGAAGTAGTTGCCGCCATGGAAGAAGATGAGACTGCCGAGACAGAATTGAGCGACGTTGTTGATGTGGAGGATGGAGGAACGGATGTCCCGACCGACGCCTCCGGTGAACATTCACGTTAGGTTCGACCGACACCTTCGATGAACATTCGCCCTGAGTTTTTTCCAGAGCAAGAAGTTTATCCTGGCGAATGAGGCATCGGAGGAGCGGTCTCCGGTTTCCAGCCAGTCTACATTGCTCGTTTACGCCCCGCCTATTGGCTTCGCCGCGTCTCAATCCGGCAGAGCCGTTTTCGAGGTCACTCTTTCACTCATCCACTCACTCACCCCTTGACCAGAAAAGAGAAAGCCCCCCGCATCGCCAATCTCCTCGATGAGTTGTATCCCACCGTGCCCATTCCGCTGGATCACACGGACCCCTACACGCTGCTCATCGCCGTCCTGCTTTCCGCGCAGTGTACCGATAAACGGGTCAATCTGGTCACGCCCCACCTCTTCGCCCGCGCCGCCGATCCCCTGACGATGACCGGCCTGGAAGTGGCGGAAATCCGCGAGATCATCCGCCCCTGCGGACTATCCCCGGCCAAGAGTAAAGCCATCCACGGCCTCAGCCATATCCTGCTGGATCAGCACGATGGAAAAGTGCCGCAGGACTGGGCCGCTCTGGAAGCCCTGCCCGGCGTGGGACACAAAACGGCGAGCGTGGTGATGGCACAAGCCTTCGGCGTCCCCGCCTTCCCGGTCGACACGCACATCCACCGGCTCGCCTACCGCTGGGCACTCAGTACCGGCAAAAACGTTACCAAGACCGAGGCCGATCTGAAAGCCGTCTTCCCGGAAGAACACTGGAATAAGCTGCATTTACAGATCATTTTCTTCGGCCGCGAGTATTGCCCCGCGCGGGGTCATGATCCGCACCAGTGTCCGATTTGCTCGGTTTACGGGAGAAAAAGTTTACTGAAGTGATGATGCGTTTTTAGGGGCCATCCCCCCGCCCTGCCGGGCTGGCGGTCGCTGCGTGCGTGGCTCCCTGGCGGTCGGTGCTGCGCACTGCCCTTCCTGCGGTCGGTCACCACTCCCATCGCTTGTCCGTCGTTATGCTGCCCGATGTAGTCGTCGGGATCCAAATTATAACAGCTTTACCAGCCGATCCAGCAGCTCCACCGCCTCCTCGCGGTCATCCACCCAACTCAGCCAGCGGGCGGGCAAGCCGTGTTGCAGGCGATACCAGTCCGCTACGGCATCGGCCTGCTGCTCGTAGTTGAGGGGCGATCCCTTGGGGTCGAAGGCGTAACGGAGGCCCGCCACGCCGTTGTAGTTATAGCCCATCAGGCTCCGCTGCGCCCGCAGGGCGCGGGGAATGTAGACGGCCCCCACCCTGCGGTACTGCCAGACGTGTACCGCCTCATGCACCAGGATGTCGTCCGGCATCGGACCCCAGGAGTTGATGGTGTGAAAACTGACGTAGCAGAAGCGGTAGCGGCGCGGCCCCAGGCGGGCATACTCGTCGATGCGGATGCGGCCGTAGGGCAGGGAATCAGCGAAAACCGTGCGTAGCAGGGCAACCTCCCGGGGTGTCAGGCGGCGGGTGTGGGTGGCCAGGCCGTTACTCACCAATTCGTATAAACGGAAAACGCCCAAGCCGTCCAGCAGGCGAAAAAGGAACTCAACTACATGGTGGCGGGGCATCCGAAAGGGCGGGCCGAAGGGAGAGGGTACGATGGCGTGATAATTAGATGACTCGGAATGAACCACCGCCAAAAGTAATCATTCCCAATGTTGAACGGTGCAAGGTAGATTGAATACCTTTGCCGAAAATCACCCAAATCACACCCCGAATGATACGTATCTTAGCCAATGACGGCATCGATGAAGACGCCCAAACCCTCTTGGAAGAGGCCGGTTACGAAGTGATCACCGAAAAGGTATCACAAGACGATTTGCCCACGCAACTACCTAATTTCGATGTCATCATCGTGCGCAGCGCGACCAAGGTACGCGAAAGCCTGATCGACAAGTGTCCCAACCTGAAGATCATCGCCCGCGCCGGTGTCGGCCTGGATAATATCGACCACGAGTACGCTGAATCCAAGGGAATCAGCGTCATCAACACGCCCGCCGCCAGCAGCCAGTCGGTAGCCGAGCTGGCCTTCGCGCATATGTTCTCGCTGGCCCGCTTCGTCAACCGCTCCAACCGCGAACTGACCGCCACCGGCAGCGATTTCAAGAAACTGAAGAACGCCTATTCCGAAGGTTTTCAACTGCGGGGTAAGACGCTCGCCATCATCGGTTTCGGTCGCATCGGCCGCGAGACGGCCCGCATCGGCCTGGCCCTCGGCATGAAGGTGCTTCCCGTGGACCTGGCCGTTGATTCGGCCGATATCGGTATCGAACTCTACGACAACGAAAACATCTCGCTGAGCGTCAAGATCGAGACGGTAGATATGGAGACCGCCCTCGCCCACTGCGATTTCCTTACCATCCACGTGCCGGCCCTCAAGGGTGCGCTGATCACCAAAAGGGAGATCGCGAAGATGAAGGACACCGCCATCGTCATCAACACCGCTCGCGGCGGCATCATCGACGAGGCCGACCTGCTGGAAGCCCTCAACAACGGACAACTCGGCGGTGCCGGCATCGACGTGTTCGACAACGAACCGACCCCCAATACCGCCCTGCTCCAGCACGAGCGCGTGAGCGTGACGCCCCACATCGGCGCGGCCACCGTGGAGGCCCAGCGCAACATCGGCCTGGAATTGGCCGACCGGATCTTGGCGCACTTCGGTGATGATAAGTAGTTTAGTACGTAGTTAGTAGTACGTAGGACAAATACTTGGTGGGTAGTAGGGCACGGAAATCCTTGCTACCCACCACTATTTTAGGGAATTAGGTTTCGTTAATCACCTCCTACCTATAATTATTCATGACCAGTAAGTATTTTACCTGCAAGGTTTGCCACGAGAACACGCGCTTCGCTACGATGGCCAGTGACCGCGTGGAACTGGAGCGGGAGCGCGGCGAACTTATCGTGGTGAGCTGCAAGCACTGCCATCGCAAGCAGAGTATCCACATCAATGAAGTTAAGGCCGAACCAAATAAGGTTATTACGGGGATCAGCGTTGCGGCGGGGGCGGTGGCCAGTGTGGCCCTGTGGAACATCGGGTTTATCGCTGTTGCTTCATTTATTTTACCAGTAATTGTGTATACGGCGCAGCAAAAAATGGCGGCTACCTTCAATAGCTATCGGATCAGGTAGTACGGTGATGGAAGCGGGGTAGTGAAAGCATGACTGCTCACCTACCCCGCTTTTCCGTGGTGGATTATACTTTCCGCGTGAGGTGCCTGTAGGGGCGTTAGCGCACGCAGTGCCGAGGCGACTGCCGAAGCCCGAAAGGCACCGACGGCGGACCGCGTTAGCGGACGGCGGCACGCCCAAAGCATCTCTTAGAGCGTTTCTAATTGATCTCGTCCAGATCGATATCATCCAGTACCTCGCGCATTTCTTCGGGGCTGAGGCCGCGCGTACTGACGGTGCAAATGAACCGCTTGGCATGCATGACGGAGATGGTGCCGCGCTCCGTTTTGTTGTTGTATTCTTCCATCGCCTTATCGTCGCCGATCTTGAAAGTACGCTGGTAACCGGTGTCCGATTCCTCGTCGATTTCGACCATGCTCCAGGCGGCCAGGCCCGCGATGGCCATCCCTACGCCACCGGCGTCTACGATAGTCACGTCTATTCTCCGCTTGCCGTCTTCGGATTGGTAGTTTGCCTCGGCCTGGGATATTTTCATGCCCATGGTGCCATTTTTCGATCCCTTATGCGAGATGCGGGGAATGCCGGACATTTCCTCGGGCAGGGCTTTTTTCAGTTCGCGAAAGTCGATCGGCTCGACGGCTTCGCCGTCTTCAGAGACGGATTTTTGGAGTTCTTCCATGGCACCGGCCATGCCGCCGGTCATCTCATTCATGGTTTCCTGGGCCTTGCGTTCAATTTTTTCTTCCATCGTTTCGCCGCCGCATGCAACGAGCAGGAAGGCGAGGGAGAACAAGAGGGATAAGGGGAATAACTTCATCAAAATTGCTTTATGACCCTGGGGCGGCGGGTGGCACGCGGGTTGCGCGAACACCGGGCTTTTCGCCGGGCGGGCCGTGTGGTAAAAAGGTGATTCGGAAAATCTTTCGGGAGGCGCGCTGATGAAAACGTTGCTAAGATAGCTGTTTTTACGTGAATGCTACGGATATTCACGCCATGCGCAAACTCCTCATCACCGGTTCCGGCGGGCAAGTCGGCCGGGCCTTCCAGGACCTACTCGCCTCCCGCGCGAAACTCGACTGCCGCTTCCTGGACCGTAGTACCTTCGACCTCGCAGACGTTACGGCCATGCGGACCGAATTGGACGAATTTTCTCCCGACCTGATCATCAACTGCGCCGCCTACACCGCCGTGGACCAGGCCGAATCGGATGCCGACCGCGCCGCCGCCGTCAACACCGTCGCCCCCGGCGAACTGGCCCGCTGGTGCGCGGAACATTCGGCCCGGCTACTCCATTTTTCCACCGATTACGTCTACGCCGACCGTTACAATCGCCCCCTACGCGAAACGGACGACACCGACCCGAAAAGCGTCTACGCCGCCACCAAGCTCGCCGGGGAGCGGGAAGTTTTTGCGGCCCTGCCGGACGCTTACGTCATCCGCACCTCCTGGGTTTACGGGCCGGGGGGCAGAAATTTTGTCAACACCATGCTCCGTCTCGGTCGGGATCGCGATCGGCTAACCGTCGTGGCGGATCAGATCGGCAGCCCCACCTACGCGCCGCACCTGGCGGCGGCCGCCTGGCAATTGATCGGGTCCGGTGCCGCCGGCGGCACTTACAATTACAGTAACGAGGGCGTGTGCAGTTGGTACGATTTCGCCCGCCAGATCATGCAGGCCGCCGGACTGGATTGCCATGTGCTACCCATCCCGTCATCCGACTACCCCACCCCGGCGGCGCGGCCGCATTTCAGTGTGCTGGATAAGGCTAAGATCAAAACGGTGATTGGAGAGATTCCCCATTATTCAGCAGGGCTGCGGGAGTTTTTGAACCACTGAGTTGAGGTACGTGAAAGTCTGCAAGGAGAGCATAGTCTCACTACCGGAAACAATGTGGTTCTACCGGCGCATGTCCGATTTTCTACTTCTATCCAATCCCAACGCAAAAAGCCCCATCCAGTTAAGGATGAGGCTTTTGTGCTAAAGTAGCGGAGGCAGGACTCGAACCTGCGACCTTTGGGTTATGCTTACCACTATAGCTTTCGCTACGCCCGTTCAAGTTGAACGGATTTGATGGTCTGGACTTTCTCTTCACCGGCTCCAGTTTAACCTGAAACTACGGTGTTCACCATAAAGTCTCTACACCTTCCCCGGAAAACCGGGGCTTGGCTCGGGATTACCATACTAAAGGCTTCCCCGAATTTGATGAAATTCACTACGGAATTACTTCCGTAGCAGCCCTCTGTAAAACTAACTGCCAAGCATCTCTGTAATCTGCGGAACGCGGTTTACGTTGACGTTTGTCGGTTTCGACCAAGTGTATTTCGGAACCGTAACTTATGAATACTTCCAGGAAGTAAAATGAGATATAAATCAGCAGATTGATTCATTTCGATCACACTATCCACAAGCGCTAATTTCACAGTTATCTGAGCCCAACGAGCTACCAACTGCTCCACTCCGCGATGTAATGTTTCCCGCCCTCTTTCGAGCGGGCTGCAAATATACAACCACTTTTCAATCCGCAAAGTTTCCTGCGCAAAAAAGATTTTTTCATCCAGCACGGCCTCCCCGCCCCGGCGGGCATAACTTTCTTTCGTAGGGCGCGTTTTCCGGGTTTGCAACCCACCCCACCCCATGACTCGCTTTCTCGTTCTGATCATTATTCTGCTGGCAATCGACCTCTATGCCTTTCAGGCCGTACGCACGGTGCTGGAAGGAAGCGGCAGCATCGCCCGGCGCATCGGCTACGGCCTCTACTGGGGCGTCACCGCGCTGGCCCTGATCGCACTTTCTCTCAATGCATTCGAGCTGACCGAGACCTGGCCCAAAGGTTTGCGCGTTTACACGTTTGCCTCTATTTTCATTCTCTATGTTGCCAAATTCGGCATGATCGCTTTCGTCTTCATCGACGATTTGCGGCGGCTCGGCTCCTTTATCTATAATAAGGTGTCCGGCCCCGTGAAGCCGGTAGACCTGGGTCGGTCGCGCTTCCTCGCCCAACTCGGCCTGCTGGCCGGGGCACTACCGCTGGGCCTGCTCACCTACGGCATGGTGCGCAACCCCTACCGCTACCGCAAATTCGTGGACACCATCCGCATCCCCGACCTGCCCGACGCCCTGGACGGACTGAAGATCGTCCAGATCAGCGATATGCACTCCGGTAGCTGGACCCGCTCCGAACCCCTGCACGAGGCCGTGGACATGATCAATGCCGAAGACGCCGACATCGTGTTTTTCACCGGCGACCTGGTCAACAGCGAATCCACGGAGATGGAACCCTACGTGGAAATTTTCAAGCAGGTGCGCGGCAAGCACGGCGTCTACTCCATCATGGGCAACCACGACTACGGCGATTACCACGATTGGCCTAGTCGCGAAGCCAAGGAAGCCGACCGAGAACTGTTCTACGACCTGCACCGCCGCTTGGGCTGGGACCTGCTGCTTAACGAAAATCGGGTACTTACCATTAACGGTGAACAGGTGGGCATTCTCGGGGTAGAGAACTGGTCGGCCAGCAGCCGCTTCCCTAAAAAAGGCGACATCGCGGCCGCCTATGCCGGTGCCGAAAATGCGCCACTCAAAATCCTCCTCTCCCACGACCCCACGCACTGGGACGCCAAGGTCCGCGACGGCTATCCCGACATCGCGCTTACCCTCTCCGGCCACACGCATGGCATGCAGTTCGGTGTCGAAATACCGGGCTTCCGCTGGAGTCCCGCGCAGTACGTCTACAAACATTGGGCAGGACTCTATCAGGCCGGGCGGCAGTACCTCTATGTCAATCGCGGGCTAGGATTCCTCGGTTACCCCGGCCGCGTGGGTATCTTGCCTGAAGTGACGGTTCTACGTCTACAAAAGGCTTGATTTTAGCTGACCGGAAGCGATAATTTCCTGCTCGAAGGCAATAACTTATCCAGAAAAAGAGTAAATTTCACCACGCCCCTGACTTTCAGCGGCTCTTTCCGTCTAAACCATAAACTTTCCGGTCTTAAACGACCTTTCCGTAGGGCAAATAAATACCCTCCAAATTTTTTCCCATGTCCAATACGATAACCCGTTACAACGATAGTGAATTAGGCGAATTCAAGGAACTCCTCGTCAAAACTTACCAAGCTGCCAAGGCGGAACTGGAAGACCTGCGTGGCCAGATCCTTGACTTTAGCGAAAACAACGAAGACAACTTCGGCACCGATTACGTCGATGACAGTAGCACGGTCAATGAATTGGAAATGTTGAATAACCTCGCTATTCGCAAGCGTAATTACATCCACGATCTGGAAAACGCCATGACCCGCATCCGCAATAAAACCTACGGAGTTTGTGCCGTCACCGGTGAGTTGATCGACAAGAAGCGCCTCATGGCGGTGCCCACTACCACTAAGAGTATCGAAGGGAAGAACCTGCTCAAGTCACGCGCCGGAATGAACAACGGCCCCGGTAGTATGGGAAGTAGCGTGGCACTGGATAACCCTGAGGACGAGGGCTAATTTTATTCAACTTAGTTTTTTGGCGTGCCCCCTCCCCTTGCGGGGTCGGGGTCGTTACCTTCCCAGCTCCCTGATCGGTCGGCCCTTCGGGCCGTGGCCCTTAAGGGTCCACGCTGTCCAGGCACCTCACGCGGGACACCCTCTCCTTTCTTCTACTTCGCCAGCTCATGAATAAAGCCATTTTACTTATCCATTGCCCCGACCAACCCGGTTTGGTTGCTTTGGTTACTGATTTTGTCCATAAAAACAAGGGTAACATTGTCAACCTCGACCAACACGTCGATCGCGACCTGGAGCAGTTCTTCATGCGCATTGAATGGGATATGGAAGGCTTTCTTATCCCTGCCGAAAAACTGCCGGAGTACTTCGACACCCTTATCGGTATTCCACACGAGATGACCACCAGCCTTCATTTCACCGAGCGGCGCGAGCGGCTGGCACTTTTCGTCAGTAAAGCCAGCCACTGCCTTTACGACATCCTGCAGCGCCACGGCACCGGCGAGTTCGATTGCGAGATCCCCGCAATTATTAGCAATCACCGGCATTTGGAATACATCGCGCAACGGTTCGAGATCCCCTTCTATCACATCCCCATCACGAAGGCTACTAAGGCGGATCAGGAAGAACACACCCGCAAGCTGCTGGAAGAATTGGGTGTGGACTGCATTATCCTGGCCCGTTATATGCAGATCCTTTCCGACGAGTTCTGCTCTCATTACTCCAACCGAATCATCAATATCCACCATTCCTTCTTACCCGCTTTCAAGGGCGCCCGACCCTATCATTCGGCCTTTCACCGGGGCGTAAAAGTGATCGGAGCCACCAGTCACTACGTCACCGCTGATCTCGACGAAGGACCCATTATCGCGCAGGACGTCGAACGCGTCACCCACCGCGACGGAATCGAGGATTTGGTCCGCGTGGGCAAAGACGTAGAGAAGCGTGCCCTCAGCCGGGCGATCTACCTGCGGCTCCAGCACCGAATCCTGCCCTTCGCCAACCGGACGGTGGTGTTCGATTGAGAAACACCTAGAAAAGTTTGTTTTAGAAGACGCACCCGGTAGTCGCTGAACGTTAGACCTTATAACTCACTCAGCTTCTTACCCATGCGAACCCTCTACTTTGTTTTATCGGTCTTCGTTTTTGCCGGTGCATTACACGGACAACTTCGCGAGTGTTCCAAGTTCCAACTCGATCTGCAGGTTGGAGCAAGCACTACGCTGGCCCCCGATGGGGAGATGGGCGAAAGTGCACTTTTTCGCAATCATCCCTATTCTTTTCAGTATGTGCCGGGTGCCCAGGTTTACGTCGGGTCAGTAATCAATATCTCCCAATTGCTACGCATCCGCGCCGGCTTTGACTATACGAATGTGCGTCTTGAGCAGCTGGTAGACGGTATTCGCTTTGGCACGGATATCAACGGCACTACTTCCCCCCTCCGTATCACCGAAACGGCTCACTCCGTCGGCTTCAAAGCCGGTCTGGAATTTTGCTTTTTCTATGACCTTATATTGGTTACCCCGTCATTCAGCTACCAGTCCGTCATGCGCAACCAGGATTTGAGTTCAATCCTGTACGAAACCGCTGGAGGTCAAATCGATCTTCAGCAAGGGAGTATCGTTCGCTCCCGTCTGGCCGCCCAGAATGCCGCCTTCTCTCTAGAACTATTCGGGCGTGTGCTGGAGCGAAAAAATCTAATGCTTTACCTGGGAGCCGGAGTAGACAAGAATCTATACGAAGACGTATTTGCGGGTACGCTTTCGCAAGGCCGCCGCTATGCTTATCGCTTAGGGGTGCGAGCGGTTGTTTTCTAGGGTAGATGTCTATTTAATCGTTGAAATATGGCCGACCCTGATCGGACCTGGTGAAGCGTTCAGCAAGTTTAGCTTCGCTAGTGCCTACGGCAGTAATTAATCATAACTGGATCGCGTAGCATTAAGGGTCGCGATCCCCGGATCGCGTAGTTTTAGGGGTCGCGATCCCCAGATCGCGCAGTATTAAGGGTCGCGATCCCCAGATCGCGCAGGCTCATCACCTCCCCAAACACCAGAGAGCTACCACGCTACCAGGTCTGGGGACCGGGTACAACCTACCAGGTCTGGGGACCGGGACCCCTTGTTCCAGGTCTGGGGACCGGGACCCTACTTCCTCCCCCACGCGAAAAGCCCCCACCGACTCTCGTCGGCGGGGGCTTTTCTTTTCAATCAGACGGTCGTTGCTTACTGCACCACCATCTTGCGCGTGGCGGTGTAGTCACCCGCCGTCAGCGTGTACGTCAGGATTCCGGCCGAACCGCCCACCTCGCGGCGCGACAGCACGGTCTTGTTGAACCCGGCGTTAGCCTCGATCGAGCGAACCAACACTACTTTGCCCGTCACGTCTTGCACCGTCAGCGTAGCAGCGGCGGCAACCGGCAGGTTGAAGCGGATCTCCGTGCTTGTGGCGAAGGGGTTAGGCGTGTTCTGTAGCAGTTCAAAGGTAGCTTCCGTTGTCACCGTCGTCGAACCGAAGTTCAGCGCCAAGTCGCGGATGTCGCCCGTGGTCGAGTAACCTTCCGTGCGCGTGGCGCGGTCGGTCAGGCTCAGTACCTCGCTTAAAGCGGCGTCGGCCGTAGCCAGCAGCGTCAGGCTGAACAGGCGATCGTCGGCGTACACGTCGGCGTTGAAGCTCATCGTCAGCAGACCTTCGCCGATCAGTTGCGTGCCGAAGTTCTCGGCCGTCGCGGCGGCGTGCGTCAGGTCGATCAGCTCGGCACCGCTGAGTGCCAGTGTGCCTTGGAAACCGGCCAGGTCACCGGCCCGCACGTCGACGGTATAGGTGTTTCCGGCAATCATTTCCAGGTCGTCGATGCGTAGCTCAACGCTTCCGCCACTCCGCTCCTCGGCCGTCGCTCCGGTCAGGTTGGCCGTGGCCGAACCGTTCACGTCGCCGATCTTGACGGCCACGAAGTTCGCGCCCGTCACGTTCGAGTTCAGGTTGTTGAAGTTGTGGACCTCGCTCATCGAACCGCCCGCCTCGAAGAAGCGCCAGCTCGTGTTGCTCTGGAAAGCGTCGTCCAGGCCCAGGATCAGGCGACGGATCGCGATCAGGTCCAGCGTCGAGATGCCGCCGTTGCCGTTAGCATCGGCCGCCATCAGCACGTAAGGACTCGTGAACTCCTGTAGCCCCAGGATGTGCTTCGAGATCAGCACGATGTCGAAGGTCGATACCCCGTTGAGGTGATCGGCGTCCAGTTGCGGCGTGACCGTGTAGTCACCACCCATCGGCAGGCCGAAGGAGTAGGCACCGTTGGTCGTCGTTACCATCGTCTCGTTAGCCGAACCCGATACGGCAACTTCCGCTCCCGTTACCGTCGCTCCGCCTTCCGTGGCCAGCAGACCGGCAATCGAACCGATTCCACCGCCGCAGGTGATGCTCGCCTGGTTCTCCTGAACCAGCAGCGTCGTCTCGCAGAAGTCGCGGTTGCCCGCTCCGTCCACCGTGTAAATGCGCACGGGCAGCAGGCCCAGGTCGGGGCAGGTCAGCGTCAGGCCCGTGTCGAGGGGGTTGAACACGAAGTTCGCGCCGCCGTTCACCACCGTCGAAGAACGGTAGATCGTGAAGCCCACTTCGGGCGTGCAGTCCGTTGACGGCGAGGCGATGAAGTCGCTCACCCAGATCGCGGCCATGCCGCCGCCGTTGCCGTCGGGCATCAGCGTGGCCGTCAGGCCGTTGATGCAGATCGGCGTCGGGGCCTTGCAGTCCAGCACCTCGAAGACGTAGATCACCGCGGCGCGGTTACCGCAGCCGTCCAGGATCTCCACCCGCACCGCGTGGCGGCCGATCGGAATGTTGTTCGCATCGATGGTCAGTACGTTACCCACGAAGGTCGTCGTCACGCTCGCCGTGGCGGGTAGCGCCCCGGCCTGGAACTCGACGGCCGTGATGATGCCGTCGTTATTGGCGTCCACCACGAAGGGGTCCACCGTCACGCTCACGATCGAGATCGCGTCGGGCGAGCAGGCGTCGTCCACCGTGAAGCTCAGGTCGACGTTGCCGGCGCAGAGCGTGCCGTCAAAGGAGCAGAACTCCGACTGGTTGCCCGTCGTGTCGATCGTCGGCGCGATGCCGTCGTACACCTTCACGAACTGGATGTAGCGGAAGTAACCCCGCCGCGCGCTCGTGCCGTAGCCGTTGCCGCTCGCGTCGGCGTTGATCGGAGGCGTCGGATCGACGATGCCCGTCACGGGGAAGCCCGCCAGGTCGTTGATGTAGGAAGGATTGCCGTTGAGGCGGTTGCCGTCGCGGTCCAAAAAGGCCCGGTCGTCGTTGATGCTCGTCAGGCTCGTGGATGGAACCACGTGCAGCCAGAAGTCCTCCACCAGGTTGCCGTCGCCGTCCGCGTCGCGGGGCAGCGTGATCGGCTCTTCGATGCCGTCGTACTCGCACCAGTTGATCACCTCGATCGTGTTGCGAATCTTGAAGCACTCGTTCGCCGTCGCCTGGAAGGTGTCCGGGTGGACCGAGACCGCGATCAGGTCGCAGGCACGCTCCGTGAACGTGATCAGGCTGATGGGGTCCAGCTCGCAGTCCTCCGAGTCCGAATCGCCGGGGAACTTGATCGTGTAGTCGTGCTGCTCCAGCACCGTGATGAGCTGCATGCAGGGCTGTAGCGACTGGAGGTTTTGCGCGTCCGTGAAGCGGAAGCGACGCGTGATCGTGCCCACGCCGCAGTTGTCGCGCAGGTCCGTCGGCGTGAATACCTCCAGCGTCGTGCCGGGGCAGTTGTCCTGGCCCGTCGGCGTGCCGAACAGGTCGTTGAGCAAGGCGCCCACGTTCACCTGGTCCAGGCCGAAGGCCGTGCCCACGTTGGCGGGGAAGTCGAACGGCAGGTCCGAGCAGAGTACCGTGCGGGGCGTCGGCGCGAAGCAGACCGGGGCGGCCTTGTCTTCCACCAGGATGTCCAGCCAGCAGAAGTTCACGTTGCCCGAGGCGTCCGTGACGCGCAGCGAGATGCGCTTCGTGCCCAGATCGTCGCAGTCCACCTTAACCGTCGGCTGGTAGCCCAGCACGGGGTCGATCAGTTCACCGTTTATCGTGTCCACGCAGGCGATCGCCAGCGTGATCGGACCGCACTCGTCGTACGAGCCGTTGTCGATGTCCTGGGTCGTGATCAGCGCCATGCCCATCGCGTCCGGCGCGCCGCCGATCGAGACGTTCAGCCCGTCCTCGCACTTGGCCACGGGAACCGTCGCGTCACCCACCGTCAGGGGGACGTCCAGGGTCGATACGTTGTCGCAGGCATCGACGGCCTGGTAGCGGATCACGTGATTGCCGCTCGGAATGGCCGAGGTCAGCTGACCGGGCTGGAAGCTGCCGATCGGCGTGGCCGACAGGTTGCCGTTCGGGTAGATGTTGGCCAGCACCGTGATCGTCGCCGAGCAGTCGTCACTCACCGACGGGGCGGGGACGATGAAGAAGGCCGAGCAGTTCAGCGCGTTGGTCGAGAAGAACAGTCCGGCATCGGCGACGCCGTCGAAGTTCAGGTCCTGGGTCGGGGCCGTGATCACCGGGGCGGTGAAGTCACCCACCTTCACCAAACGGCGGAAAGTCAGCGGCGTCGCGTTCGGCTCGCACCAGTCCAGTACCGTGAACGTGCGGAAGAACTTGTAGGTGTTCGCGCAGGTCGTCGTGCGCGGACCGTCCTCCACCGTAACGGCCAGGTTGCAGAAGGCCGTCGTGATGAAGACGTTGCCCGATCCGGTCGCCAGCGAGGGGAACTCCGTGGTCAGCGGCGCGGGGTTGGCGTTGCCGAACTGGTTGGGGGCCAGCAAGGGGCGCGAGGCGTCGTTGCAGCCGATCTCGATGAAGGTCGTCGTGCCGTTCACGTCGGCCAGGCTTGGCCGGGTGAAGATGATCTGGTACGAAGCGGTCACCGAAGCGGCCGTCTCGCCGTTGCCCAGCGTGCAGGGACCGTCGTCCTTGACCGTGAAGGTACGGGTCAGGATGATGTCCGAGCACTCGGGGTCGACGGGAGCGTAGGTCAGCACGTCGTTGACGCACACTTGCACGTTCGAGCAGTTGTCCGTCACGGCGGGGAAGCCGCCGCCCGCGATGATGCGGGTGCGGAAAGCCAGCGGCAGGGTATTCACCGAGACCACCGTGCCGACGGCGTTGATGAACTGACCGGACGAGTTGGTGCGGTAGCAGCGCGAGACGTTGAAGGGCAGCTCGGTCAGCGAGATGTCCTCCAGCTGGTCGCAGAAGAAAGGACCGGTCGGTACGGCGGGGGGAACCACCGCGGGCGGCGTCTTGTCCTCGGCGCGCACCGTGCCCCAGCAGGTGGTGAAGCCCGGGATGCCGGCGGGGATGTCTTGGGGGTCGAATACCAGGTTGGATACCACCAGATCATTGAAGGTGGAACTGAAGCCGTCCTGCTCGTAAACGCGCAAGACCAGCATGTCGCCGATCTCAACGGTCAGGTTCAGGTTGACCGTCGTACCGCCGGCGGAGCCTTCGGTATCCATGTCGATGGGCGTCACCGAGCCGTCGAACTTCACGATGAAGCCGTCAAAGGTGCCGTCTTCGGTCGTGTGCGTCAGCGTGGCGGTGAATACGCCGGCCTGCGTGAACATATAGCTCGCGCTGCTGGACAGCGTATCGGTAAACGTGCCGCCCGAGGTCGTCGAAAGCGTCAGCGTCGTAGCCGTGAAGGCGGCCGTGGCCGTCTGCGTAGCGGGATCGGGCACCACCGTCGAGAGCGTGAAGTTAGCCGGGGCGAAAGCACCCGTGAAGCCGGTGACCGGCGGGGTAACCACCGCGTCCTGCGGAGTCGAGATCATGTAGGTGTACTCGCCGCAACCGGTGATGATGCCGCCGTCGCCGGGGGTGCCGTCCTGCACCACGACGTTGAATAGCCCCTGGTCCAGGCAGACCAGGTTACCGGCCAGTACCATCGAGGGGACGATGAGCGCCTGACAGTTCTCGTTGAGCGTGATGTTGATGTTGCCGTTACAGCCCAGGCTGGGGTTGATGAAGTTGATGAAGACCGTCGCGGTCAGCGTCGTTTCGTTGCCGTTCACGTCCGTGATGGTGACGTCCACGCCGGAGTCGCCGATGTCCTCGCAAGTGAAAACCAGCGGGCGCGAGACCGTCGTGTCGGCGATGCCGCAGTTGTCGGTCACGTTGTTACCCAGCAGGTCCTCGATGGTCAGCGTGGCCGTACCGGCCGCGTTGAGCGTGACGGTGGGGCTGTTGACCGTGAAGGTGGGAGCGATGTTGTCTTCCACCGTGACCGTTACCAGGCACATGGTGTCGTTACCCGCCGCGTCGGCCACCGTGACGGTGAAGGGGAAAGTCTCCACCACGTCGCCGCAGTCGAAGGTCGTGGGGGCGCTAGCCGTGACGGTCAGCGCGGTGGTGCAGTTGTCCGAAGAGGTTTGCACGATACCGGCGGGGTCGAAAACAACCATGCCGGCCGCGTTGAGCTGAACCGTGGAATCGGTGGTACACGTAATGACGGGAGCCAGCGTGTCGATCACCGAAACGGCGATCGTACAGCTGCCCTCGTTGCCGTTCACGTCGCTGGAAACAAAAATAACGGCTACGTCGGTTCCGGCCTGCGTGCAGCTAAAGGTGCGCGCACCGGGGCCGCCCATGGTGAAGGGACCCGTGGGGTTAGGATCGCAGTTGTCGGTGACGCTGGTCACCGTTTGGGCGTTGTCCAGCATGGCCGTGCCGGCCGCGTTGAGCGCAACGGTCGTATCGCGGCAGACCAGTATGGGGGCGAGGGTGTCGATCACGGATACCGCGATCGTGCAGCTACCCTCGTTGCCGTTCACGTCGCTGGAAACGAAGGTAACTTCCACGTCGGTTCCGGCCTGCATGCAGCTAAAGGTGCGCGCACCGGGGCCGCCCATCGTGAAGGGACCCGTGGGGTCCATGTCGCAGTTGTCGGTGACGCTGGTCACCGTTTGGGCGTTGTCCAGCATGGCCATGCCGGTCGCGTCGAGCGCAACGGTGGTATCGCGGCATACCAATACGGGAGCGAGGGTGTCGATTACCGACACCGTATAGTTGCAGCTACCCTGGTTGCCGGCATCATCGGAAGAGACAACCGTGACGGATACGTCCGTTCCGGCCTGCGTGCAGTCGAAAGTACGCGCGCCGGGACCGCCCATGGTGAAGGGGCCGGAGGGGGTATCATCGCAGTTGTCGTCGATGCTGGTCACCACGTCGCCGTTTTCGAGCGAGGCCATGCCGGTCGCGTCGAGCGCAACGGTGGTATCACGGCAGATGATGATGGGAGCGAGCGTATCGATCACCGACACCGTGTAGGTGCAGCTGCCCTGGTTGCCGGCATCATCGGAAGAGACAACCGTAACAGAAACGTCCGTTCCGGCCTGCGTGCAGTCGAAAGTACGCGCGCCGGGACCGCCCATGGTGAAGGGGCCGGAGGGGGTATCATCGCAGTTGTCGTCGATGCTGGTCACCACGTCACCGTTTTCGAGCGAGGCCATGCCGGCCGCGTTGAGCGCAACGGTGGTGTCGCGGCAGATGATGATGGGAGCGAGCGTATCGATTACCGACACCGTGTAGGTGCAGCTACCCTGATTGCCCGCATCATCGGAAGAGACAACCGTAACAGAAACGTCCGTTCCGGCCTGCGTGCAGTCGAAAGTACGCGCGCCGGGACCGCCCATGGTGAAGGGGCCGGAGGGGGTATCATCGCAGTTGTCGTCGATGCTGGTTACCACGTCGCCGTTTTCGAGCGAGGCCATGCCGGTCGCGTCGAGCGCAACGGTGGTATCGCGGCAAACAATGACGGGGGCTTGCGTATCGTTTACCGTGATCGTCGTCGTGCACATATCACTAAGCACACCATCGGAAACCGTAAGCGTAATATTCGTTTCCCCGAGAGCAAATGGTTGCGACACATTCGTAGTGAACATTAAAACATCACCGTCATCATCCGTAGATCCGCCGTCAAAATCTGCGGCCACGGTGGTAACGTCCATGCAGTTAGCGTCCGCATTTACAACGACTGGCTGGCATACGGCCACGGGGGCGGTATTAGCGCGGCGAAGTACTACGTCATTACCGTCACCAGCGTCGTATTCGATATCATAAATGATACCACCCACCGTGATGGAGGCACCTTCGGCAAACATTCCGGTAACCGCATCGGCGGCGTCGTTGTCGATAATGGTAAATTCATCCGCATTGGTGGGCGTAAAGCCGGCACCGAGGAAGAGACTTAAACTCGCACCGCCCAACTCGACAGTACCCTGCACAATAAGTTGATCGTATTCCGTGCCGGGGGTGGTTCCTTCGAGTTCAATCTCAAGGACATCATCGCCATCCAGGGTCAGATTACCAACAATGGTCACCTGTCCGGGGCTGGAGCCGGGAGAAAGTACGATTGCCACGGATGTGGCGTCCACGTCGCCGGTATAAGTGCCCGTTTCGATATTGACGATCTCCCCGGCGGCCATCACCAGATCGAGGCCGCGCTGTACGCTTGCGCTCTGTGAGGTGACAAATATCTCGTCGGCTTTGACGCGCACGAAACCGACACTTGCATCATCGGTAGCGTGGCTGATCTTGTCTTCGATATCAAAGTTTTCCGCGTCAGTGGCCGCGCCGCCGGTCAGGCCGTCAAAAGTAGCGGTGGTACCGTCGATCTCATCACCGTCAAGAGCGGTGCCGAGAAACTGAATGTAGTTACCCGTTTGGCCGCTAAAGGCGATGTCCGATAGGCCGCTTATGGTAGTAGCGGCGTTCTCTACCGCCAAGCCGGTCGCTCCTCCGGTTACTACTATTCCCGCATTAACAGTCAGGTCAACCGGGCCGTTCGTACTGAATGGGCTGTCAAGTACCACGATTCCAGCACCGCCCGCGTTCGGAGAGAATGTAAGATCGGAAATGGCAGCATGGGCCCCATTAGCATTGGCATCACCGAATGGATTAATGAAATTGCTAACCAGCAGTGCCGTATCCACCGCACTCACGCTACCACCGCTGATGGTAGCAAGCCCGGCGGTGGCGACGTTCCAGACCGTGTAGCCGCGTGAGGGAATGGTCAAACCGCTACCATCGATGCTATTATCTATAGCAATACCTGGGTTGGAGGTGAGGGAGTAGAGCGCAAAGCCGGACCAACGGGTTACGTTGGAATTAGCCAGTGCGGTAATGGTGTTATTCGAGAAGGTAAGCGAGGAAGCCGATCCAACATGGAGGTTATAAAATATGCCGGCGGCTCTTGCCTGAATTTGGTTGTTATCGATCAGTTGAAACTGAGCGGCACCGGGGTTAACATCGCTAAAGTTGCCGGTCTGAATACCAACGGCTACATCCAGAATAACATTATCGGCCACGTTGGTATACTGATCGTTACCGATGTACATGGCCCGTCCACCAATACTTGCACCGTTAGCCGGGTCGTAGCGCCCAATATGCTGAATCAGGTTGTCCGCCACGATGCTACCCGTAGTTGTCGGGGCACTCGTGCTGGCACCGAAAATGAAAAGAGCAGCTTGCTCGTAATTCTGCATGATATTTTCCTGAACGACCAGGTTGTTTATGTTATCAGCAAAATGCAAGAAAGCGTAACCCGCGTCGATATCAGCTCCGTTCGGAGCAATGTTGCCGCTGGTCAGGTTGGGATTATCGCCTTCCATGGTAAATCCCCGAAAACTGGTGTTACTAACGAGAATATCAACTGCCGTCAAAAATTGACCCGTTGCATCGGTCACTAAGATCGCTTCGGCCACCCGAGTTCCTCCGTTGGGAGAAATGTTGTAATTCGGACCACGAATGTCCAGTTCCTTGTCGATCACTATGTCTTCCACATATGTACCCGCATTCACCTCGATCACATGACCGTCGAGCGTATTCGGTGCGTCGATCGCATCCTGGATCGTACAGAAACTCTCTCCGGTAGTCGTATTGACAACGTCGCCGGCGATAGTAAATGTCGCCTGATAGTTAGCACCGCCGTTGCCGGCAAAAAAGTTAGCGGGGCAACCGGTACCAGTTGCGGAACCCTCGAAGTAGACTTCGAGCGTGTAGGTGCCGCCGTCCAAATTATCCAGCACGTCAATGCGATTGCCGGCTACTTCCTGCCAGGTCTGGTTTTGTCCACCGGCACAGAGTGCACCCCCGTCATTGGAAGCGAAAGGTAGATTTAGCGAAACGAATGCCCGGCGGGAGCACCGGAGTAAACGCGGTAGAAAAGTCGTGTGCCGGTAATATCGCAAGGGGGACACTTAAAGGTCTTGCACTGGGCACCGACCAGTAAGGCGTCGCCGCAGGCGAAAGTGCCGAGGTCCGTACCCTGAAAATCAGGATTTCCGGTAGTGGCACCGGCATCGTAGAAGGTATTTCCGCTGCCGTTATCAACGACGACATAGGTTTCAAAAAAATCAGCTTGCTGCGCGCAGAGGAGAAGCGGAAAACTGAGGAAGACCACTAACAGGGCAAAGCCGAACCCCGCCGGGATCCGGTTATAAAACGAACGGTACGTGTTTATCATAAAAGTTTAGGTTGTCGTTATTTTTCGAAATGAGATTGGTAAAACACACAATGAAAGTAAGATGCTACCCATATAAAGTAGGGCACCGGCCGCATTACAGTATAAAATTTTTATTACTGCCAACGGCTATTAGCAATTGTGACAGCAAATATATGGAAATATCGGCACCGGACGACTATCCAGAGAAAATTAATTTGTTAATGCATATTCGGTTCAACACAAAAAATTGTCAATTGTAACCACCAGTTATTTAACTGATGAAACATCCATACTGCGTGAGGTGACCGGAGGGTGGCCGCTTGGCGGCAGTGCGCAGCACCGAGGCGAATGCCGAAGCCCGCAGGGGACCGACCCCACGCCCGTCAGGGCTGGGGGCACGCCCAAAACAACGATTACTTTAGACGTAATAAACCACTAGGAAGCTGGGGCGCGCTAATGCGGTCCTCGAAGAATTCGTAGATCTCGACCGCCGTGAGGGCCGTGCCGTCCCGGTGCCGGAATTGGGCCGAGATGAAGGCGCGCTCGGCACCGAAATCGAAGCCGGCAATCTCGTAGTTGCGCCAGTTTTCAAGAAAAAGATAGAGGAAACGACCGGAAAAATTGGCCTTCTTGAGAATGCTTTCACGCGTCCAACGGATGCGGCCCAAACCGGAAACGTACTCCTTATAGGGTAGCTCCAGATAGCGGTAATCGCCGGTGAGTTCAAAATAAGCGCGGCAGGTGTCGAGCAGTTCGATCATTTCGATGCGCTGCTCGATGGATTTATTGTGACGTTTTATTTTGCTAAAATCGGATTCGTAAGAGTAGCGAACGGCCTCGTAGCGGTTCTGCACGATGCGTTGGGTGATGCGCAGATCAACCTCGATCATTTCCAGGCCCATGTCTTCGGCGGCGGTCCGCAACAAGTCAAGTGGGGCATACCCCTCTTCGGCAGCTTCCGTACCGGGAACGAGCCGCCTTTCTACCACATCGACCCAGGAACAAATGCGCTCGTTGATGATCTCCTGCCAAAGGAACTCAAAATAGGCTTCATGAGGAGCCAGGGCGATGAAATCGGCTGCGTAACCGAGCAGGCGCCAGACGGCCTGACGACGCGTCATTCCACTGAGGAAGGTGGTCGTTTTTTTCTGCAACAAAGCCTGATAGGTCGGCTGAACCATACGCCCGAAGGCGGCATCAGCACGCTGGGAATTTAGTTTTTCCTCGGTCAGATCGGGTAATCGGGCCAGTAACTCAGCCAGCAGGTCGTCGGGGTTAAAATCGGTCAATTTCTCCCGGCGGGGGGCAAAGTTACCATCGCGCAAACCGTACCAAGCTACGTGACCGTGGCCGGTCAGTTCGCGCACGATCATGTCGCTAAACAAATCCCGATCGGCCCCGCCATAGGTATAACAGGTATAAAGATCGCGTAAGTTGTCCGCTAAATCGTCCATACTGTGCCCACCGATACGCTGTCCGCCATAATCGGAAATTCGGAAACCCGCATAAGTAGCGAGACTATGATCCTTGAGGCGGGCATAAGCGTGACTGAGCAAATCACGCTCCTGCTCGCGGCTATCGGCGGGGCCGAGGGTTTGTATGGCAACCTTACGGTAGAGGTCACGGGGGTCGATGCTGTGTGGTGGGGAAACAGGCAATAGCGAGCGGTCCGGTCCCAGGTCGAACCAATCGAGTTTGCCCCGCCCGCTGAGTTCTCGGAGGATGACGGCGAAAAAACCGGCATGAGCGGGGTACAAAATCCCCGCCAAATAGAAGCGGGCCAGCACCACTTCTACGGCGGCGTAGCAGGAATCAGACTCGCGGGGGTGGATACGCGAATAGATCGTGAGAAGCGCGGCAGCTGTCTGGGGTGCGGCGTGACGGGCGGCATCCGCTTGTCCGGCGGCGGATAGGTCATCCAGCAGGCGGTCGCGGAAACGCAGGGCGTCGAAACCTTCTAACTGCTCCGGCGGCAACACATTAGTCAGTCGACCACTCCCTGCCAACTCAATCCAGGAAAATTTACCTCCTCCGGCTAACTCGTTCAGGATCAATCGGCTCATTAAACGATCCCAGCCCAGGAAGCGCGCAACGCGTGCCGCAGCACGCAGGCAGCGTACGGCGGTGATCTGGTGCGTCAAATCCTCATCGGCACGGTTGAGGGCATTTACATCGATGGCGGCGTAGGCGCGGTATAACTCGCGGTAGAGGCCGCGCCGTATTTCGGCGCGGTTGGCGCGGGCGGCGCGGTGTACATAGCGCGCCTCGTCGGCCTCGTCATCACGTAACCGGGCAGCATAGGTGAGCAGGTAATTGAGCGGTTGGATGTCAGCCTTTTCCAGGATATCCCGCACCAGCGTCGTCTCCACGCACTTGAAATAAGCAGCCGTCAGCCACCCATATACCTCCAGGTTGTCGGGGGCCGTCATAGCCTGTAGGGCCTGGGCGCGCTCGTAGGCCAACGAATAATCGCGGGCGCGAAAATAGTCCTGGTACAGCAGTAGGTTTTCCTGGTAATCTTCGCTCGACCAAGCTTCCTTTTCCACGGCCCGTACCGCAGGAAAGATGGCGTAACGCGGGGCATCCATATTTTTCTCCGTACCGTTCAGTAGCCGAAAATAAGTGGATCGCCAGGGTAGGATCAACTCCTCTTCCTCCAGGCTACCAATCAGGCGGATCAGCGTTTTATCCAGTTGTGCGCGCCGCTCCTGCCACTCCCTCGGCTCCGTAATTCGCTCGGCCCGGACGGACTGCGCCAGCAAATCTAGTTGCTCGTCCATTGCCTCGGCCGGCAGCAGGAGGCGGGTATTATTTAGCAGTCTCCGCAGCACCTCCAACGAAAAAGCGGCCCCGTTAGCACGGGTCAGTTCGATCAGCTCGCCGCGCAGTTCTCCCAGCGTAAATTCAATCGGCACCTGCTCACTGATCCGCACGGGATCGTAGGTCTGGTCGGCGGAAAAATAATGATAAAGGTGTACGATGATGCGACCGGTCAGCGACTTGGTAAATAGCTCGTGGCCGGCATCGGCACCTTCGCCCAACCGCGCCAAACGCTCCTCGGCCAGGCGCCACTGGCCCTGCATTTCCCCACATTCTACCCCGGCGGCGTCATCGCCCCGTGCGGTGTGCAGGTAGGTCAGCACCTCCAGTGCCTTATCCATGCGGCCCGCTTGCAGATAAGCGCGCAGGTCGTCGATGATCGGTCGTTCGTCGGCAGTGGTCATGGTAGAAGCGGAGGATTTGCTTCAAGGATAAGGCTTTTTACGTTGCTATGGTTTAATCGACTGATTAGGGCGTGCCCGCCCGGCTGTCACCGGGCGGCCGGTCCCTTCCAGGCGCGCCTAGCGGCTTGGCCCTGCGGGCTTTCTCGCT
This sequence comes from Lewinellaceae bacterium, assembly GCA_963757435.1. Lineage (GTDB taxonomy): Bacteria > Bacteroidota > Bacteroidia > Chitinophagales > Saprospiraceae > Neolewinella. The sequence goes on from CAVWSC010000006.1 coordinate 268,021, forward strand.
CCGCTCGTCACCTTCCAGGCACCTCACGCAGGTTCACCGGCTATGTTAGATCATATCGTGCTGCATGGCGTATCGGACCAGCCCCACTGAATTACGCGAACCCGTTTTCTCTTGTAATTTACGCCGGTGACCATCTACCGTACGAACGCTTAGAAACAGGCGATTGGCAATTTCCTTCGAAGTGAGTTCCTGGCAAATAAGTAGCAATACCTCTAGTTCCCGCTCACTAAAATTGATCGAATGCGATGCCGTGGGGCGTTGTAACGCCTTTGTTTTCTTGCGGTTGTTGCGCAGCAGTGCTTTAGATACGTAGTCGCGGAAATAAAGTCCCTTATCATAAACGTGTTCGATTGCCTCGCGCACCACGGACGGGTCTTCGTCTTTGAGCAAAAATCCCGCCGCACCGGCTTCCATCAGTTGGCTGATCAAGCGGTCACTATCGTGCATGGTTAGCATAATTACGCTTACCGACGGATAGTGTAACATCACTTGTTCCAGCGCTTGAGTGCCATCCATTTCCGGCATCTCTACGTCCATTAAAATAATATCCACCGGTTCGTTAGCTAGCCGTTCTAGTAGTTCCCTACCGTTCTCGGCTTCAAGCACTACTTTGAAGCGAGGAAAATTGGTTAAGATCAGGCGCAATCCCTTGAGAAAAAGAACTTGATCATCGACGAGGGCGATTCTTATGGAGGAATCTTTCATAAAGGATTGATTTCACCCGTAAACGGAACGACAACATCTAGCTGAACGCCCCGGCCGGGTGGAGACGACCAGGTAAGCTTGCCTTCGAGCAATTCGATACGGGTCTGGATACTGTGCATCCCCAGACCGATACCGGCCGTGGACGTCACTGAGGTTTGGTCTGCCGCAAAACCACTGCCATTATCGGAATAGATCATAATAACGGCCCCTGCATCGCGCTGGAACACCACCGATATCTGAGTAGCCCCGGCGTGTTTGAGGGTATTGTTGAGTAATTCTTGCAATACGCGATAAAGTCCTTTTTCGCTAGTCAAGGAAAGTGATCGTTGGGCGGGTGCGCTAAAATCTATCTTCAGTCCCGAAGCTCGTTCCATGCGCTCACATAGGTCTTCGGCGGCGGCAAACAGACCGAATTTACTCAGTACCGGCGGAAGCAGGTCGTGGGTAATACGACGGGTATTCTGAATGACTTCCGAAATGATTCCGATGGAATCCTGCCGTGACTCGTCGTCACCGTCCTCATCGGCATGACTAAGTTGCAGCCGCACGGCGGAGAGCAGGCTCCCGATCCCGTCGTGAAGATCACCGGCGATCCGTTCGCGTTCCATTTCCTGCGCGGCTACGGATGCCCTCAGTAGGGTTCGCTGATGCGCCACATCCTGATCGAGGCGTTCCAGCCGCTTACGGAAGATCATTTTCTGGTAGATCACGAAAAATATGACTAAGCCGATGGCCAGGACGAGCATCCCAATCACGCCGCCTAGCAAGAGACTCAGGGCGAGATCGGTTTCCTGGAATTTATCCATAAGGCAATAGCAAATGAGAGGTTAGCAATAACGTTGAGGATGCTGTGCATTCCCCAAATAGACTCAAGTAATTCGTAGTTCTTATTATCAAGAAAATAATTACTCATTAAAAAAATGAACAAGCTACCCGAAAAATAGATCAGCAAGCCGCAACTGACCCAAAATAAGGGATCTGATTCCAGGCGCTTAAGCTCGATCGTTTTCAATAATTGATAGAAGTAGAGCAGCACCAGCACCAAAATGACGATAATCTGCACGGACCGCGCATTGGGGTTGTAATTATACCAACCATCAAACCAGATGCCATTGATTATTCCCCAAATTGGAAATAAAACAAATCCGGCCCAATAGACCCAACGGGGAATGATCTTTTGCAAAAAATTACCATAGATATTCAAAATCAGTACATACTGAACGATTGTAAATAGGTGCAATCCAGGCAAGTTGTTATCCTTCTTGCCAATCAACCATTCTATCCAGCCGATATCTTTATCAGCGGCCAATTCAAAAAATGTATAGACCGCAACCAATAGTAATAGCCTCCGTTGTTCCACCCCCAAACGCGGGTAGAGAAATAGCCCTAACAGCAAGGGCAAAACAATTGAAAACTGAGACACTCTTACTAATATTTCTAGTAGATCATCCATGAGAGCTTTGTAGTCAGTTGGTGCTTTTTATCTTATCTCACCAGAAATATTTGTTATAGAGGAGGTGTTTATTTTGGGACTTAGAGCGTGTCTAGAACTAGGCTGTCCAGTTTATCAGGCTAGAGCCAGTATAGGTTTTGCACTCGCTTCTTGGAGAACTCTCCCCCGGCACGGCTATTCGTCTGGGTCCCGTTCGCTTCGCGGCTACTTCGTGGTAACCCCAGCCGCCGCGGAGGAGAGGGGTGACGGGAAGTTGACATACCGTTAAAATTGTAGTGGGTAAACCTAAATAGATTGGACAGCCTAGGTCTAAAACTTTTTAGAACTGTGGATCAATGATTCGCTTCGCGGCTGCTTCGTGGTGCGTGCATAGCGGGTTACACAAGTCAGTTTTCGTGAACGCCAGGTTGTTAAATACTTGGTTATCAGGAAGTAAAATTTAGACTCGCTCATAGACCGTGACTAAATTTTAGTCGCGGGGTGGCGGCTCGGGCCGCGAATAATCATAAAACGGATTACTTCCGCCGCCGCCACCCGCCAGCAATCTGGTGGTATTCGCGGATGGATTGCGGCACTCGATAATGGGCCGGAAGGAAAATGGGTGGGATACAACGGCCGGTCCGATGCCCATGAATACTGATAACTGCGAGGTTTCCTGTTGTTTAAGTTTACTAATAATCTCGGCCGTCTCGTGGGGCAGGAAAGAATAATTCTTAACCCGCTTGCCCAGGAAACCGCCATTGGCTTCGAAAGGTAGACCTAATTCGGACTGTGGCTGCTGGAGCCAACTATAAACGAAAAGATAGGCACCGGCGGCGGGCAGGGCGTCTACGGGGTTCTCATCATCCTTTTCCTGACGACCGTTTCCGGGCAGGGGTGGGTTTTTCCACCACGTCATGCCGAAAGTGTCGGAATAGACCTTATCCTTGCCGTCATAGAGGTTTACTAATAATTGGATACGCGCTTCCTCCGGTGCGGAGCGAATGGGATCCAACGAAGTAACTCCGAAGTGAATGGTGAGTTGAACGTTGGCAATATCGTCATCACGATTACCACTAGGTGGTTTTACTCCCATTTGTTCGGCAATCTTGATCAGTGCTCCACGGCTCGCGTCGTTCAGGTTGAAAGCAGCGATTCGCTCACTCTGATCCCCATCGGAGTCGAAAACGTAGAAAAGGCTAGGTAACTCCGCAAAGGGATAAACTTGCCAGTTACGCTGATATGCGTGTACATCGTTGCTGTCAATTTTCATAACCGGTAGAAATTGTAGGGGTAAAATGTGCCGCAGCAATGCTGCGGCACCGTAATGGGAAAGCTAACATTAGCTTGTCCCCCCAATTGATCTTACAATCTATATTGATTGCAGTCGCAAGAAAGGAATCAGACCATTACGGCGAGCTATTGATGGATGCAAAACGGGTACTATTACTTATCCAGGCAGGTAAAACTACCTGTTTTTTGTTAGCTATCAAAGTTTAGCCCCACAAGTCTTGTCTATTTCATTTACATGACAGTCGTCTTGCAAAATCCTAGATCTCGGCGTGACCCGTCCGGCGGCCCAGGTACTATCTTCCCACCGGTACTACTTTTTTCCACAGACGCAGCAATTCCTTTTCCTCCCGATCCCACGTCCAGACTGCTGCGGCTTCCCGGCAGGCCTTGCGCAGCTGATGGTAGCGTTTCTCCTCTCCGCCCAAGTCAAGGATAGCGGCGGCAATGGTAGCGGGTTCCAACCGATCGACGAAAACATATACCGGGAACTCGGCGGCCAGGGCGCGGTATTCGGGAAAATTCATTTGTAACGATGGTAGACCGGCCTGCACATAATCGAAGGCTTTATTAGCTAGGCTGAAATAGTAACTTTTGCTGCGGCTCTCCAGTAAATTAACCCCCAACCAGGCCGTGGACGCCAGTGCGGGAAGCTCGGTCGGTGGCCGGTAGCCGAGGAAATCAACGCGGGAAGAAATACCCAATTCTTCCGCCAGCAGTTCAAGATCCTCCCTTAGGTCGCCATCACCCACCAACCGCAGACGGTAACTACCGGGTAAAAGGAGTAGCGCACGGAGTAACGGCTCCAGACCGCGCCCCTCATTGAGCATCCCCTGATAATGGATGGTGCGCGGGCCGCCCGCTGATGTAACGGGCGGCGGCAGGGCAGTAGCAATGGGCATATTTCGTACCACCCCGAACGGAATACCGTATTCGCGGCTAAACCAATCGGCCAGGGCCGGACCGACGGTATAGGCCAGGTGCAGGTGAGAAATAATCCGGCGGGCCAGCGCGGCCCAGACCCGTTTGATTTGTGGGCGGCGAGCCACCTCTGGGGTTTCGGTGAACAGTTCGTGCGCGTCGTAGACGCAAGGAACGCCCCGCTTACGGCAGGCCAGGTAGGCCGGCAGGAGGGTATCCAAATCAACGGCGTTGACGGCATCGTGGGGCGTACGCAACAAATAGTCGAGCAGCCGGGCATTGTATTCCAGGTAGAAGAGCTTTCCACTGTCATAGCGGCAACGGATGCGGTGCGTAGCAAAAGGGAAAACAGACAATTCCGGTGACCCAGGGCGCAGGCGGCCGACCAGCGTAACGCGGTACCCGGCCTCCGCGAGGCTGCCGCAGATGCGTTGCATTCGCTGGTCGTGCCCCAGGTCATTGGTGACGGTGCAGATCACGTGTTTCACCGGCGGTAAAGTTGTTCACCCTCGAAGCGAAGTCGACCCTCGGCCACCAGGTGCTGAAGCGTGGAAAGAGCCTGGCCAATCACGCCCTCGTCCCTAATGTCGGCGGTAAGTTGCTGAGTGGTCTGGCCATCCTTTTCCGCTAGTTTTCTCAGCATTAATTCACTCAGGTCATCATACTCAACACGGCTGATGGTACCTTTTTTACGGTCCAGGCACGCATCACAGCGGCCGCAGGGATCAGCATCCGGCTCACCGAAGTAGGCCAACAGTTGTTGGCTACGGCATTCTTCGCTACTCGTGTAGCGGATCATCACGCTGAGGCGGTGCTCGGCTCGCTCGCGGCGGAATCGGTAAAGTTTACGATCAAGGTCCAAATTATCGGCGTCGATCCGCTCGCGGAGGAAGGTGACTTGGGGCAGGTCGGTGGCCGGCCGGTAGTCGATGATCTTGTCGGCGTGCATCTGTTGCAGGGCGGCACGCAGTTTATCGCGGGTAACTTTAAGAAAGTTGGCTAGATTACCCTCCTTAATACGGATGTGGCCGGTAAAAGCCCCCTGGTATTGCCGCAGAACAGCCTTCAAAATAAGGTCCATCTCACGGTGGCGGAGTTGGTAGTCGTAAAGTTCGTCCTTGGTACCGATCACCTGGAGGGTAGCGGGCGTGTAGACGGCTTCGCTGAGGGCCAGGTAGCCGTCTTGTTCGAGGGCACGCAGGCAGTAATAGGTTTCCACCGGTTCCAGACGGTAGGTTTTACTGAAGGGCGCGATCTCGAATTCGTAGCTCTCGTCCCTCCCGCTACCCACGGCCAGTTGCAGATAGCTACCCAGGGCGCGGTAGACCCGTCGAATGGTTTCCACGGCCGGAAAGGCCCGCTCGAAGTTGCGTTGTAGTTTTACGGCATCCCGCGGATGGGTTAGCAAAATGGCATAAGCATCCTGCCCGTCGCGGCCGGCTCGGCCGGCCTCCTGGAAGTAGGCTTCGGGGCTGTCGGGCGGTTCCAGGTGGATGACGGTGCGCACGTCCGGTTTGTCAATCCCCATCCCGAACGCATTGGTCGCTACGATCACCCGCAGTTTGCCGCTAATCCAGGCTTCCTGGCGGGCGTCACGCTGATCCGGTTCCAGTCCGGCGTGGTAAAAATCGGCTTTTATCCCGCTGCGTTGTAATAATAAGGCCACTTCTTTGGTTCCCCGTCGGCTGCGTACATAGACCACCGACGAGCCGGGCACCTTGCTTAAAATGTGTAATAATTGAGGCTCTTTGGCTTCTACGTGGCGCACGACATAGGCCAGGTTTTTCCGCTCGAACGATTGTTGGAAAAATTTGTGTCCGCGCTGGAAACCCAGGTGTTCCTGGATGTCGCGAACTACTTCCGGCGTAGCGGTAGCCGTCAGGGCGATAATCGGTTTATCGGGATGCAATTCCCTGATCTCGGCAATGCGTAGGTAGGGCGGCCGAAAATCGTAACCCCACTGACTAATGCAGTGCGCTTCGTCCACGGCGATCATGCTTACCGGCATTTTGGCGATACGGGCTTTCGCCAGGTCGCTCAGTAGCCGCTCGGGCGAGAGGTAGAGTAGCTTGGTATTGCCGTAAACGCAATTATCGAGTACGCGGTCAATGTCACGTTTTGCCATGCCGCTGTAGATCGCTTCGGCCACGATACCGCGCTTGCGTAGTTGATTGACCTGATCTTTCATCAGCGCGATCAGCGGCGATATCACCAGGCAGACCCCTTCCTGGGCCAGGGCAGGCACCTGAAAACAAATACTTTTTCCCCCGCCGGTAGGAAGGAGGGCCAGGGTATCCTTTCCCTCCAGTACCGCCTGCACGATCTCGGCCTGCATGGGCCGAAAGGCGGGGTAATTCCAGTAATGGCTAAGTATTTCGAGGGGGGTGGACATTGGATGGTAAAGTTCAGCCGCGCCCTAAAACCCCTGCTTGCAGCGGCTCAGTTGTTCGGTAAGCACGGCCTTGTCGCGCTCCAGTTGCTTGACCTGGGCCGCCAAGTCTTCGGCACTGCGAAAACCGGTAGTTGCGGAACCCGAATTCGTCGGCGGAACGGAAGCGTTCGGATCGGCGTAGGTATCAGGATCCTGTACGGGCGTCTCGACGTCATCACCCATGAGTGCCCTGATCTTAGCCAGGGGGTCTTCCCCGTTGTAGTAGGCGGCACCGAACCAGGCGGCGGGCAACAGGAACAGCATCAGGATGAGAATGCGGGCGAAAGGGGTCATGCGAAGGCGGGCCATGGCTAAAGTGTTTTCTCTTTGATCATTTGGATGATGCGGGTCAGCTCGTTCTCATCGTAAACAAGCACCTCGCGGGGCTTCGACCCCTCACTGGGACCGGTAATGCCCATTGCCTCCAGTTGGTCCATGATACGTCCGGCACGGTTGTAACCGAGTTTCAGGCGGCGCTGGATCATGGAAGTGGAACCGATCTGCTGCTGGACGATAAGCCGGGCGGCGTCCTCGAAGTTCTCGTCCAGGTCGGCATAGGTGAGACCGGCATTGCCGCTGATCTCCTCGTCACCGCTAAACTCGGGCAACAGGTAGGGTTGCGGATAACCGCGCTGGGCGCCGATGAAGTCGATAACGCGCTCCACTTCGGGTGTATCCACGAAGGCACCCTGCACGCGGACCATCTCGCCACCTACGCTTAAGAGCATATCTCCCCGGCCGATGAGCTGGTCGGCACCACCGGCGTCGAGGATGGTCCGGCTGTCCACCTTGGCCGTTACCTTGAAGGCGATCCGCGCGGGGAAGTTGGCTTTAATTACCCCGGTAATGATATTGACCGAGGGCCGCTGTGTAGCGATCACCAAGTGGATTCCTACGGCCCGCGAGAGCTGCGCCAGCCGCGCAATGGGTAGCTCCACTTCCTTACCGGCCGTCATGATAAGGTCGGCAAACTCGTCGATGACCAGTACGATGAAGGGCATGAACTCGTGGCCCTTGCCCGGGTTGAGGCGGCGGGAAATGAATTTCTCGTTATACTCCTTAATGTTACGTACGGCCGCTTTTTTCAGCAGGTCGTACCGCTGATCCATCAGGATACAGAGCGAATTCAGGGTATGAATGACCTTGGTGGTCTCGGTCGTAATGGGTTCGTCCTGGTCCGGCAAAAAGGCCAGAAAGTGTTGCTCCAGTTTGGCGTACGGGAAAAGTTCCACCTTCTTGGGGTCTATGAGGACCAGCTTGACCTGCGAGGGGTGCTTCTTGTAAAGGATGGACATGATGACGGCATTGATACCGACCGATTTACCCTGTCCGGTAGCACCGGCAATGAGTAGGTGGGGCATCTTGGCCAGGTCCGCTACGAACACCTCGTTGTTAATGGTCTTACCCATCGCCAGCGGCAGGTCCATCTTGGCCTGCTTGAATTTGTCCGACATCAGCACTTCCTTCATGCTGACCATCTGCTTCTTCTTATTCGGCACCTCGATACCGATCGTCCCCCGGCCGGGAATGGGCGCGATGATCCGGATACCGAGGGCGGCCAGCGAGAGGGCGATATCGTCCTCCAGGTTCTTGATCTTGGAGATCCGGACGCCGGGGGCCGGTACGATCTCGTATAGCGTAACCGTAGGGCCGATGGTGGCACGGATCTTGGTGATCTCGATCTTGTAATTCAGCAGGGTCTCAATGATCTGATCCTTGTTGGCTTCCAGCTCAGCGCGGTCTACCTCGAATTTTTGATCGGAATAATCTTCCAGTAGCACCGATACCGGATACTCATAGCTCGACAGGTCGAGCGTCGGATCGTAAGGTTCGGTATGGTTCTCGTTTTCTTGGGTGGAAGCGAGCATGGGGGTCAGCCCCTCGGCGGCGGGGGTTCCGGGCAGGGCTACTTCCAGGCCGTCGGTACCTACCTCCAGGGCGTCGAAATCGATCTTCTCGCGGGCTTCCACGTCTTCGAGCGGAATGTAGAGCTGGTCACCGCGGGGCAGTCGCTTACTGGGCAGTTCCGGGCCGGAGACTTCCATGTCCAGCAGCTTATCTTTACCAAATTCCGGCACCGTCGAGCGGGTGCTCCCCGAGGGACGCAGGCCGGAAGCATCGTCGTCGTCGTCGTCAACCGGAATAACACCGGTATCTCCCCGACCGGCCATGGCGGCCTCGCGCCGCTTACGGCGCATCCGCTCGGTAACGCTCATCTGCCCGCGCCCGAACTCGAACATGGCCGTGATCGCCTCGGTAAGCGTCAGGTCGTCGAAACGGGGATTGAACCGCCAAACCAGGAAAATTATGCCGGAAACAAGCAGCAGCAGTACGATCCCGATGTTCTTGATGAACCGCTCCAACCATTCGTAGATCGTTTGCCCGATCGCCCCACCCCAGGGAAATTCCGAGGAATGAAAAAATAGTTCCAGTGAGATAGAAAGCAGGATCATGGCCGCCACCGTACGGGCGAACAACCGCCCCATCGGGGCCAGCGGCTGACGCTTCAGCCGGTTTAGCCCGAACAATACCCCGAAGTAGATGAAGAAGAACGAGGCGAGTCCAAAACACCAGTAAAAGAAAAAATTAGAAACTATGGCACCCAGGCGACCCAGCCAATTAGCCATGGTGTGCTGGTTACTCAGTAGCAAGCTCCAACTAAATCGCAGCACCTTATCCTGATCCAATTTCCAGGTGAACAGGTAGGAGAAAAAAGCAATGAGCAGGTAAACGGATAAGAATAGCGCAAAGATCCCGATCAGTTTCGGGACTCGTTCATCGTCGATGCCGAGACGGAGGGCTAGTTGACCGGGTTTTTTCTTCTTCGCCATACAATGGGCGGCCGTGCCAAATCAGGGGTTGGGTGGCCTTGCTTTAAGGTAGTTCTTTGGTAGTCATTCCCTTGTCAGGGCCGTCTTCGAACGCCGATGGTTGGTTAGGCGCAGTCATTAAGGGCTCAGACCGGGAAACAGGACAAAAGTACGGAAAAAAGCAGCGGGCGGGGGTGGGAGTGGTCGATCCACACCCGGAGTTGGTCTAAATTGGACCCGGTAATAAGGTCGTTAGCGATCCCTTTCAGCAAATTATCGCTCCCCCACCCGCTCCACGAAACGTACGCCCAGGTGATTCAGCCCGCTATCGCCGAGGGTTAATTGCTGCTGCGTCAGATCGAAACCGGAGCAGTAACTAGTGGAGCATAGAAACGAACCGCCCAGGATGACGTATTCTTCCGTACCCGGCCGGACGGTGGCCGTCCACTCCCACACGTTTCCCGAAAGGTCGAACAGGCCGTTGGGCGCGGGCGGAAATGCAGCCACGGGCGCGATGCCGAGGTAGCCATCGGTGTTTTGGTTTTCATAAGGAAAAGGACCCTGCCACCAATTTCCGGGATAGGCGGCGGTCAACGGCGGCATGACTTCCCCCCAGGGAAAGCGGCGGGTAGTGCCCCGCTGTGTAGCGGCCCACCGCCACTCGGCGGCCGTAGGGATGGTTTTGCCGGCCCACTCCGCATAAGCCTGTACATCCTTAAAGCTGAGTTGCACTACCGGTTCATTGCCCGCCGCCGCCGGTTGGGCCGGGCCTAGAGGGTGCTGCCAGTTGGCCGAATCGATCGGTAACCACGCCAGGCTGTCCGTAGAAAATACGCCCGACCAGCCAAAACTATCGGCCGTGGTCGTGTAGCCGGTGGCTGCGATAAAGGTGGCGAAGGAATCGACGGTCAGTTCCGTCCGGTCCATATAAAAGGAAGAAACGAACTGCCCTTTCCACTCGCCGCCGGCCACATAGATCATACCCGGCGGGGCGGGCGCGGGCGGGGTTTCGGCCGTCTCGCACGTAGCGAGTAGCAGCGTTAAGATCGCAATGAGCAGAGGTCGGGCAAATAACTTCATGGAACAAATGATGTGCTTCAGTAGCTACAAAAATAGGGTGTTTGCTTCTTATTCAGCGATCGGATTCGGGCGTGCCCCCGGCCAGGGGCCGGGGTCGGTCCCTTCCAGGCTCCCTGTTCGGTCGGCCCTCCGGGCTGCCCGCTAGCGCGTGCCCCTTACAGGCACCTCACGCGGCAAGTAACACCGGTGCTCGACCTCCGGTCGAGCGAAACAAGGTTGCCGGCACCTCCGGTCGGCACACGTAACAGCGGGCGTAACAGCGGGCATAACAGCGGCAACCTAGGTGTATATCCCGACCCGACCGGAGGTCGATAGTCTGATTTCGCAAGGTCACAGACCTCGCGCCGACGGCATATCACGCTTACTCACCGACCGATAGGTATATTCAGTAATAACTGATAGATAGGTTACCAAATTTCAAAATCAAAATTGTCTAGGATTGAGGTTAGCGCGTTGATTCCGTCAGGTTTTCGGTGACGGTTTTTGCCCCTCATTATTAGCCTTCTTAAAATAAGTTTCATTTTCTCAACGTCGGACAGTTTTTTGTATCGAAACCCGCCAAGGTTTCAGCCCTGAAAGGGCGGCATAGATCAGCCCAGGGTGGAACCCTGGGCTTAACGCGTACCCCTCGCAAACCGCCGCATTCCCCGGCAGCGTTGCTTCGCAACGCTGCCGGGGAATGCGGCGGGGAGTTAGAGCAGCCTCCCGTCCCAGGGTTTCACCCTGGGTTAGTTTATTTCGCCCTTTCAGGGCTTTGGCGGCAAAGCCGCTTGGGATTCGCCCTCAGAATCGGGTTGACTTGGTACGAAATCATTGCCTTAAGAACCCAACAAAGTCAACGCGCTACCCTGAAAGGGCGGCATTTATCAGTCCCAGGGCGTAAGCCCTGGGCAAGTAAGTGCCGCCCCGTCAGGGCTTTGCCGGTAGAGCCGGCTGTACTCTCGTAGGGTATTTGACCTGACAATCTCGCACGAGCTAGGCAACCGACCTCTGGTTAGAAGTGAAAAACGTTTTAGCCTTCGACCGGAGGCCGGGAGCCGATTCTTTCGCGAGACCGGAGGACTCTCACCGCCGGCCTGAGGCCGGAAGCCTCGCACCGACCGCGTGAGGTGCCTGGAAGGGGCGGCCCGCCAGGGACGCAGCCCGCAGGGCCGAGCGAACAGCGAGCCTGGAAGGGACCGACCGGCTGCCTTAGCAGCCGGACACGCCCTGAGTTAGTAGGTAGTACGTAGTCTGATAGTACGAAGTCTTAATGGTTTTAATCTCCCCCCTTCGGGGGGCCGGGGGGGAAACCAGAACCCGCTCACCAATTCAACAACTCCTCCAGGGCGGCAACTACCTTTTCCACACCAGGCAAAACGGCACGCTCCAGGCCCGCGTTGAGGCCGATGGCCGGCACCTCGGCCGAACCCAGCGTACGCACCGGCGCATCCAGTTCGGTGAAACAGGTCTCGCTGATGCGGCCGGCCAAGGCGCGTGCAAAGCCCGTTTCGGCCGGTTCCTCGGTGAGGACGAGGGCGCGGTGATGGCGGCGGACCTGCGCGAAAACCAGCTCCGTATCCAGGGGGGCGAGGGTGCGCAGGTCCACCACCGTGATGCGGCCGGGGAAGCGTTTGGCGGCGTTGAGTGCCCAGTGAACGCCCATACCGTAGGTGATGACGGCCACGCTGCTTTCTTCCGTTGTTTCGGCCTCTAAAGCCAGGCGGCCCCGGCCGAAGGGGAGCACATAATCCGCTCCCGGTTCGGGCGTACGGGCGGCCTCGGTGCCGGGCACTTTGGACCAGTACAGCCCCTTGTGCTCGAAGATGACGCAGGGGTTGGGATCGTAGTGGGCCGCTTTGAGGAGGCCCTTCAGATCGGCCCCGGTGCTGGGGTAGGCGATCTTGATGCCGCGAATGCAAGTGACCACTGATTCGATGCTGCCGCTGTGGTAGGGGCCGCCGCTGCCGTAGGCGCCGATGGGGACGCGCAGCGTCATTCCGACCGGCCACTGGCCCCGGCTGAGGTAGCACGAGCGGCTGACCTCGGTGAAGAGTTGGTTGAGCCCCGGCCAGAGGTAATCGGCGAATTGCACCTCGACGATGGGTTTCAGGCCGACGGCCGACATGCCCACCGTGCTGCCGATGATGAAGGCCTCCTGGATAGGAGTGTTGAACACCCGTTCGTTGCCGAATTTCTGGGCCAGCGTGGCCGCCTCGCGGAAAACGCCGCCCAGGCGGTGGCCGACGTCCTGACCGTAGAGCAGGCACTCGGGGTGCTCGCGCATCAGTTCCTCGATGGCGTGGAGGGCACTGTCGACCATGACCGTGGGGGCGGCCCCGTCGGGAGTGCGCTCGCCGCGCTCTTCCGTGATGGGCGTGGGTGCGAAGATGTGCTCGTAAATGGAGGCGGGGTCCGGTTCGGCGGCGGCGCGGGCGCGGTCCAGGGCGGCGGCTACTTCCCGGCGAACTTCGGTTTCCAGCTGCTCCAGTTCTTCCTCTTCGGCACCGGCGGCGCGGCAGGCGGCGTAGAGTTTATCGTAGGGGTCGCGTTGCTGATGCTCGGCCAGGTCGTCGCGGTACCACTCCATCCGTACCCCCGAAGTATGGTGATTGAGCAGCGGCACGTCGGCATGGAGCAGAATGGGGCGGCGTTCGGTGCGGATGGTTTCCAGCGCGTCCTGTACAGCCAGGTAGCAGGCGGTAAAATCGGTGCCGTCCACCCGGCGGGCTTCCAGGCCGGTAAAGCCGGCGGCATAATCGGCGGCATCCTGGGCGCGGACCTCGTCGGCACTGGCGGAAATGTCCCAGCCGTTGTCCTGCACCAGGTACAGTATGGGCAATTGCCTTAGCGCGGCCATTTGAAAGGCCTCTGCTACTTCGCCCTCCGTCACGCTGGCATCGCCGAGCGAGCAGACGGCCAGGGCCTCAGTGGGCCGGTGGCCCGTGCGGTTGCGGTATTGAATACCCAGGGCCACGCCGGTAGTGGGAATGGCCTGCATGCCGGTAGCACTGGATTGGTGGATGATCTTGGTAACACCCTCGCGGCGCAGGCTGGGATGGCTGTAATAGGTGCGGCCGCCGGAAAACGGATCGTCGGCCCGGGCCAGCAGTTGCAGCATCAGTTCGTAGGGTTCCAGGCCCAGGGCCAGTAGCAGGGCATCGTCGCGGTAATAGGGCGAGACGAAATCATCGGGCCGCAATTGTAAACCCAAAGCTAGTTGAATCGCCTCGTGGCCGCGGCTGGTGGCGTGGACGTACTTGGCGGTTTCCTTGGCGTTGGCCTCGTAGAGTTCGGTCATCGCCTTGGCGGTGGCCAGTAAGCGAAAGGCACGCAAAAGGTCGGTCCTTTTAAGGGGGCCGGCGGCGGAGGAAATGGTGGTGGTCATATCCGGGGGTGGTTGGGGCTTAGAAGACTACCGTATAAAGGTGCGAGCGGTGCCTAGGTTTAGGAAGAATGAAAGTTCGTCGCAAGTCAGTCAACCCTTCTCCCGGATTTAGCTTTCTTAGCGGTAGCTTACCAACCAGAACTTTCCACCAGATGACTCCCATTACCCAGCAAGGCTCCGTGACCCATCACACCGACGGGCGCGGCATTGCCACCCTGACCTTCGAGCACCCGGCTCATAATAGCCTGCCCGGCCGACTGTTACAGGAATTGACCGATTCCATCGACAGCCTGGGCGGCCGCGCGGACGTGCGCGTGATCGTGCTGCGCAGCGGTGGCGAGCGGACCTTCTGCGCCGGGGCCAGTTTTGACGAGTTGCTCGCCATCGAGGACCTGACCGAGGGAAAAGAATTCTTCAGCGGGTTCGCCCGCGTCATCAATGCCATCCGGCGGTGCCCGAAATTCGTGATCGCCCGCGTGCAGGGCAAGGCCGTGGGCGGCGGCGTGGGCCTGGCGGCGGCGGCCGACTTCACCCTGGCTACCAAATATGCCCAGCTCAAACTCAGCGAGATCGCCATCGGCATCGGGCCGTTCGTGGTCGGTCCGGCGGTGGAGCGGCGGGTGGGCACCAGTGCCTTCGTGCAGATGTCGTTGCAGCCCAAACGCTGGTTCCTGCCTGATTGGGGATTGCAAAAAGGAATCTACCAGGACGTTTTCCCCGGCACCGAAGAACTCGATGACGCCCTGGATAAATTGGCCACCGAGCTGGCCGGCTACAGTGCGGATGCCATGCGGGAACTAAAAGCCATTGCCTGGGCCGGCACCCAACACTGGGATACCCTGCTGGACGAACGCGCCACCATTTCCGGTCGCCTCATCCTCACTCCCGCCAGCCGCGCGGCCCTGGCCAGGATCAAGCCCAACTCCTAATTCATCTTTCCTTATGCTGGTTCAACTTACCGTCGCCGACCTGCCGGCCATGCTGCCCTTGCTCCAACAATTGAATACCGAACGCCCCGAAAGCCTCATCGCCGAGCGGGTCACGAAGATGTTCGGACTACCCAATTACCGCTGCTTCGGTTGGCGCGATCCGGAGCAGGATGGTCGCCTGATCGCCCTGAGCGGCGGTTGGCGCAGTACCCGCATCTACTGTGGGGAACAACTGGAGATCGACCACGTGATCGTAGATAGCAGCGCGCAATCGGGCGGCGTGGGCGGGCAATTCCTGGTCGCCATCGAGGACTGGGCGCGGGAGAACGGCGTCGATTCGGTGGAATTGAATGCGTACACTTCCAATCAACGGGGGCACAAATTCTACTTCCGGAACGGCTACTATATTCCGGCCTTCCACTTTCTGAAGACGCTGTGACTAATCCTCCCCCAGTGCTTCACTTCACCCGCCCGCCGGTTAGCCGCCGCCGCCAGATCGAGTTCTACTATGCCAAAACCACCGCCGAGTTCCGGGCCGACTCCTATGAAGATTTCGCCAATTACGTAGTCCGACAGCAGGCCCTTCACTATAATGATGAGTTCTGGGGCGGCTATCCCTTCCAATTACTTCTGAATTGGATCGGCCAGGCTACCGCTAACCTCCCTCCTGCCGCGAATGTCGTGGAAGTCGGTTGCGGCCTGGCCCGCCCACTGGGCGAATTAGCCGAAAAGCGCCCCGATCTATCCTGCGCCGGTTTCGATTTCAGCTACCAGTTATTAAAGAGTGCTCATGCCTACTGGTGTTCGGGGTCCTGTGCCCGATTAGGGCATCCCGAGCGGGAAATCCCCCACCCCAAGCCGGCTGGCCGGCTATTAGCGAACATCCAGTTCGGGCTGGCGCGGGCCGCTGATTTACCCCTGACCACCGGATCGGTCGACCTGCTGATTAGCACCTTTCTACTGGACCGGCTCGCCGATCCGCTCCTTAATCTGGCGGAATGGCGGCGCGTGCTCCGGCCGGACAGGGGTCGCTTACTCCTGATCAGTCCGCTCAACTTTCAGCGGGCGGCACACTGGCGTATTTTCCACCCGCCCGACCGATTGTCGGCAGTACTTGCCGAAGAGTGGACGATCATCCGCCGGGACGAACTAACGCTCACCGAACCGCTCGATGCCCACGGTAACTCCATCAACTGGCGGTGCCACGCTTTTGAACTGAGTCGGCGATAGATTGCGGGGCATCAGGGATCGAAAGCGAACTTCACCGTGGGCGACCGACTTATCCCTACAAACCATTTCTTCACCATAACCGCAGATCATGCTACTTGCCGTAGGGGGTTGGACCGAAAATACCGATGACGTGAGCGCCGAAGCCGAGGGACTGCGGTTCCTTGTTTTCCAACGGGATACCGGTGAAGTGAAGCTACTCTTTACGGCGGGCCTTACCCAGCCGACCTTTGTAACCACGGGGCCGGCGAACAGTAATGCCTGCTACGTGACCCGCGAATGTACCCGGACCGCGGGCGCGGGCGTGGGGGCATTCCAGGTGGTCAACTTACCCGCCGGCGGCTACGATCTACAGGAACTCGGCTACGTGGAAGTACCCTGCGACGAACCTTGTCACCTGACCGTTTCACCTGATTCCAAGAGCCTTTTCGTAGCCTGCTACGGCTCCGGTAACTTGCTGCACTATGCCCTGGAAGACAGCGGAAAGATTGGCGAACTACGACAAAACCTGCATCACCAGGGCAGCGGGCCCAATCCACAACGGCAGGAATCCCCCCACGCGCACTGTACTATCGTGGATAGCAAGCGCAACCTCCTTTATCAGTCCGATCTCGGCACCGACCGGATCTACGTCTACCAGATCGGCCCGGACGGCCTCCTCACCCAGCGGCCCGAGTGGAGCGTCAGCGCACCGGCGGGGTCGGGTCCACGCCACTTTTGCCCCTGCCCGCAGCAAGAATTCCTCTTCCTCATCAGCGAACTCAAGCCCCTCGTCAGCGTCTACCGCCTCACCGCAACCGGCCCACAGGAACACCAGCATCTCACCTATCTGGCCTCCGCTTCCGCCAAGGGAAGTGCCATTACGGCTTCTCACGACGGATTTTTCGTCTACGCCGGCGAGCGGAGCGAAAATATCGTGGCCGTCTTCGAATTCACCCCCGCCACCGGCCGCCTCAGCCTGATCGAACGCGTCGATACCCGTGGCGACATTCCCCGCGATATCATCTTGTCACCCGACGGCGAGTGGCTGATCGTAGCCAACCAAAACAGCCACGATCTCAGTTTCTTTCGCCGCGATATTGCTAGCGGCCGTTTGCAGTACAGCCACCGCTACGACAATATCGGCTCGCCGGCGGGACTCTGGTGGGTTGGGGTTTAAAGGGCTGCGCCCGTATTTTACCTGCGGCGATCGTCGCGGGCTTCTCGGAGTTAGTAAGGCGGCTTTGCCGCTGGTATTTTCGTACTTTGATACAAATCTATACGTATACAATACCTCACCCCCGGCCCCTCTCCAAAGGAGGTGTAGTTTACCCACAAGTGCTTTTTTGTGTTGTAGTAGGTAAACCACTTCACCATGATTGGCCGACTTTGCCATTTTTACAGCACTGATTGCTTCGACTTGGGCGACCAACGATTGAATACCCGAGCTTGCAAGATACTGGATCAACTCAGCACCACTGATTTGCAGAAAGGATTTCCACGCATCTTTGCGCAGCCCGCTCAACTCAAGGCTTTCTATCGTTTCGTCAATAACTTGCGTATTCAAGTTGATTCCATTATCGCCGGTAGCCGTTGTGCTCTTACTCGTTACTTCAATCAGCGATTACGGGATGTGCCATCCGTTGGAGAGCACCCCGTCTTACTGCCCTGTTATCAAGACACTTCCTTTATCGACTATACGGACCGCTTTCACGTTCAGTTAGGACGAACCCAGGATAAAAGTAAGCGAGAAAACTCAGCCCTGCTGCACACACTCATCTGCTGCAACGAAAAGGGCACCCCCGTAGGCATTTTACACCAGAACTTCTTTGTGCGTTCAACCCAAATTGATCCCCGGGCCGCACCTCACTACCGCCGCCCTTTCGCCGAACGGGAGAGCTATAAATGGGTGCGTGGGCTGGACGACGTACAACGATGGGCCGGCCAACTGGACCGGCCCGTTCGCCCCGTCATTATTGCCGACCGCGAGGCCGATTCGATCGATGTCATCACCGCCCATCAGCAACGTGGTCTTGACTTCATCATCCGTTCCAAGGCGGACCGCAACGTAAGTCAGACGCGGGACTACGCTAAACTGCACGAAGCCATGCGTCATTCCTCGTCTCTTAAACAAGGGGTGGTAAAGCGTCGGCTACATTGCCGGTCCGCTAAACGGTACTACCAGGCAGACTGCATCGTGCGACATGGCTCGGTTCAACTGACAACGGCAGGACAACGGGTTAACGTAGTGTACCTGCGCGAGCTGCTGGAAAGCCGGGATGACGACAAAGTTCAAGGCCCGCCCGCCGAGTGGTTTTTACTTACCTCACTGCCGGGTGAGCAACTGGACCAAGCCGTCCAACAGCTTGATCTATATACCCAAAGATGGCCCGTCACCGAAGATTTTCACAAGGTTCTCAAAACGGGTGCGCGCATTGAACATCGACAGTTCGAGAGCCGGGAAGGACTGGCCAATACTTGTGCCTTGCTTAGCGTGACGGCGGTGCGCATTTTGGGCTTGCGCTATCTGGCCGAACAGCAACCTGATACACCTATTACTCAGACGGCTTGGGGGCGGGAGAAACGTATTGAAAGAGTGATGGATAGAGCTGGACGCTAAGTACCTTACGCCACGAGATCGAGATTTTTCAAAACCGCGAACCGTCAAACGACTGTTGCAAATTATGGCGCGCATGGGCGGGCACCAAGGCTACGCACAAAAGGGTAGACCGGGCTGGCAGACGTTGTGGCTCGGCGATCAGGACTTAGTCATGATCCTTGACGTTTTAGATGAATTTTGACTTGTGGGTAAACTACACCTCCAAAGGAGAGGGGCCGGGGGTGAGGGAACACGGAGCCATATCCTCTACCCTTACTACCCCTACCCCCTACCCTACTAAAGTGGGCGTGCCCCCGGCCGAAGGCCGGGGCCGGTCCCTTCCAGGCTCGCAGGTCTGCTCGGCCCTGCGGGCTGTGGGCTATCGCCCTCACCTTCCAGGCACCTCACGCGGGGCTTGAACGCCCTAAAATTTCACCGGCACCAGCTCTTTTCCGCCGCCCGAATAATCGTAGAAACCGATCCCGGTCTTGCGGCCCAGTTGACCGGCGCGCACCATATTGACCAGCAGCGGGCAGGGGGCGTACTTGTCGTGTCCAAAACCGTCCTGGAGGACGCGGAGGATGGCCAGGCAGGTGTCCAGACCGATAAAATCGGCCAGTTGCAGGGGACCCATCGGGTGGGCCATGCCCAGTTTCATCACCGTATCTATTTCCGTCACCCCGGCCACTCCCTCGAACAGGGTAATGACGGCCTCGTTGATCATCGGCATCAGGATGCGGTTACTCACAAACCCGGGATAATCACGGACCTCCACGGGCTGCTTGCCCAGGTCACGGCTGAGTTGCATTACCCGCTCGGTGGTAGCATCGGTGGTAGCGTAGCCGCGAATGACTTCCACCAGTTGCATGATCGGTACGGGGTTCATGAAGTGCATCCCGATCACCTGGCCCGGCCGCTGGGTAGCCGCCGCGATCTGGGTGATGGAGATGGAGGAGGTGTTGGTGGCCAGCAGGCAACCGGCGGGGGCGGCCTGGTCGAGGGTGGTGAAGATCTTTAGTTTCAGGTCCACGTTTTCGGTGGCGGCTTCCACTACCAGCTCGGCTTGACTGACGCCCTCGGCCATGTCGGTGGCGTCCAGCAGGCGGCCCAGGGTGGCGGTTTTATCGTCCTCCGTCATCCGCTCCTTGCGGATGAGACGGTCGAGGCTACCGGAAATAGTCTGGCGGGCGCGGTCCAGGGCGTCCCGGTTCAGGTCGATGAGGGTAACGGCATGGCCGTGCTGGGCAAATAGCTGGGCAATGCCGTTGCCCATGGTGCCGGCGCCGATAACGGAAACGTTCATGGTGGGGGTGGTTGGTGAGGGTGCGCGAAGGTCGGAAAAAAATAGAATTTCGGTAGTATGGCTCGGGGCGTTGGGCTAGGACTTAGTGCCCGGTAGGCGGTGGAAATCCGCTCCGTGGTCAATGGGTTCCGACCGCTATAGCCAGCAGCATCAGCCCACTGATCAGCATCATTAACAGGGCGGTTTGCTTAATGTCATCCCGCCCGAATCCATCCTTCAGGATCAACCGCCTGAAACCGGACGAGAGCAAGCTAAGGAGAGAGGTCAAAAACACTATTATTAAGGCTGTAGTGATCCCTTTCCCAAATAACAAACCGGTCTTCTCCCCCATCAAATGAGGCAAAACATCCACCATGAATAATGAATTCCAGACAGCAATCATAGCTATGGTATACCATAATTTGAGCGGAAAGCCGCTCTTGCGTTGCTGCGCGACTATTTCGAGATTACCGGTCGAAGACGGGTTGGTAGTGTCCGCTAGGAATCCCGTGGACCTGATTTGCTGCACCACGGATTCCGGGTTCGCGGTTGTCCAAAAGATAACTCGCTCTTTATAGGTCGGGACGTTATGCTTAATCAGAATCCCCTGCCCGATTACCGGTATTAGCCGGTAGGGCTCGATCGAAACGATGTCCGCCGGCTGGAACACCAGGTTACCAATCAGTGAGGCTTTCAGTTCCAGTTTATGTTTACTGACGCGCAGGGTGGCAAAGGGGAAACTCGCGTTGGCGAATCCGATGCGTGCTCCGCCGGTGAGTTTTAGTTCGGTCATGCGTGCGTTGGGTTGGGCTGAGGAGGCCCAAAGTTAGTACGTTTGGCAGTAACGCTTCCGGTTAACTCCCTCAGTTATTCATTCATTAACCCCCCCTCGTTACATTAGCGTCATAATCAGCCCTGCGGCCCCGCAAGCGCGGCGGTAGGGGCTATCTTTGCCAACCCAAACGGGTAGCCGGTGTTAATCTGTCGTACAAATACGGAGGTCGGAGCCGCCCCGCCCGCAAAGTTTTCCCGCCATGAAGAAAGTATATATCGTCGCCTTTTTAATGATCGCCGTTGCCGGTTTCGTGCTGCTGCAGGCCGGTGATTCGGTGAGCACCTATGGCAGTTTCGCTACGGCGGCCGAGAGCGGCGGCTCCACCAAGATCGTGGGGACGCTGGCCAAGGACCGGCCCATGACCTGGGCGCCGGAGGTGGACCCCAATCACTTCAGTTTTTACCTGGCCGACGAGAAAGGGATCGTGCGCGAAGTGGTGCTGCTGATGGGAAAGCCTCAGGATTTCGAGCGCAGCGAGCAGATCGTGCTGACCGGGCGCATGGAAGGCGAACGGTTCATTGCCAAGGACATCCAATTGAAATGCCCCTCGAAATATACCGACGAGGAGAGCTACCTGAAAGACTTGGTGCAAGAGTAACAACACTTAATGGAAGAGATTCAATACATCGGCGAACACCTGTGGCCGCGTTCGATCGGGCACTTTGCGCTGCTGACGGCCTTCGTGACCGGCCTGCTGTGCACGTTCGCCTACTTCAAGTCCACGCAACTACGCGAGCAGGTGCTGCGGGCGCGGGCCTGGCGGCAGGTGGCGCGGGCGTCGTTCGCGGTGCACGGGCTGGGGGTCTTTACGGTGATGGGCACGATTTTTTACGTGATGATCAACCGCCTGTACGAGTACCAGTACGCGCAGGCGCACGTGTCGGACGACCTGCCGTTTCGCTACATTTTTAGTGCGTTTTGGGAAGGACAGGAGGGCAGTTTTTTGCTCTGGATGTTCTGGCACGTCTTCCTGGGCGCGGGCCTGATCTTTACGGCCCGCAAGTGGGAAAGCCCGGTGATGACCACGCTGGCCTCGGTGCAGGTGGTGATCGTGAGCATGTTGCTGGGTATTTACGTCGGCTTCGGCGAGAGCCTGGTGAAGATCGGTTCCAACCCGCTCCTACTGCTGCGCGACGTGCTGGACGCGCCCATTTTTCAGCGGGCCGACTACGTGGACGTTATCTCCGGCAGCGGCCTCAACCCCTCCTTGCAGAATTGGTGGATGACCATTCACCCCCCTACCCTTTTTCTCGGTTTTGCCAGTACGGTGGTGCCTTTCTCCTTCGCCGTGGCGGGTCTGTGGCTGAAAGACCACAAGGGCTGGCTGCGGCCGGCCCTGCGGTGGTCGTTGTTCAGTGCCACCATTTTGGGTACGGGCATCCTCATGGGCGGCGCGTGGGCCTACGAGGCGCTCAATTTCGGCGGCTACTGGGCTTGGGACCCCGTGGAAAACACCTCGCTGGTGCCCTGGCTGCTGCTGCTGGCGGGCATTCATACCATCGTGGTGGCACGCGCTACGGGCCACGCCATCCGGGCCAGCTACCTCTACCTGATCCTGACGTTCGTCATGATCGTCTATTCCACCTTCCTGACCCGCAGCGGGCTGCTGGGCGATACCTCCGTGCATGCTTTTACGGAGATGGGGCTGGAATGGCAACTGGCCGGCTTTCTCGGCTTCTACACCCTGCTCGGTTTCGGCCTGTTCTTTTGGCGTTACCGCTCGGTGCCCAGCCCGGAGAAGGAAGAATCGGCGGTAAGCAAGGAATTTTGGCTTTTTCTGGGTAGCCTTACGCTGCTCTTTTCGGCCATTCTGATTACCGGGTCCACCAGTTTGCCGGTGTTCAACTCCATCCGCATTTACTTCGATCCACTGGTGGAACTGACCAACAAGGAGTGGGTACTTGCCGACCCCGAGGCGCACCACAACCAGTTTCAGCTCTGGATCGGCGTCTTCGTGGCCCTGCTATCCGGGGTCACGCAGTGGTTCCGCTGGCGCGAGCGGCGGTTCAAAGTCCAGAGCCGGCTGTTTTCCCTGCACGTGGGCGGTGCCGTCATTGCTGCCGGGCTAATGAGTCTGCTGACCCTGACCTGGCTGAAGGCCGGGGCCTGGCAGTACCAGGTGCTGTTGTTCGCCGGTTGGTTCACGCTCATCACCAACGTCGATTACCTGATCGCCTTTATCCGCCGCGACGTAAAATTGGTGGGGTCCACCCTGTCGCACTTCGGGTTCGGGATCATGCTGATCGGTATTCTGGCCAGCGGCCTGAATAAACGGATCATCTCGCAGAACCAGTTTTTAATGGAGGGTCTGACCGCCGACGAGGAAGCCGCCCGCACCTCCGTACTACTCTACCAGGGACTGCCGCTGATGATGGAAAATTACGAATTGGAGCTACGCAAGGATACCATCGACGACTTCACCCGCACCTTCTTCGTCGACTATAAGGAGCGCGATGCGGAGGGTAACGTGCTGGAAGAATTTACCCTGGAACCCACCGTGCTTTACACCCGCGAGTTCGATAAGATCGCCATCACTAACCCTTCTACCAAGCGGTACTGGAACAAGGACATCTTCACCGTCATCATGAGTCTGGCGGAGGAAGAGCAGGACATCAACGTCAAAAAACGCAAGGAGGACAGCCTCCAGTACACCTCTTACCTATTGGATCAGGGTAGCGAACTATCCTTCCTGGATACGGTAAAGATCAAGGAGCCGGATACTTTTTTGGTGCGCAAATTCGATGTGGCCTTCGACGGTCTGACCCGCGCCCCCGAAAACCACGATTACCTGCCCGAACCCGGCGACATTGCCATCGGTGCTAAAATGCGCATCCGTTCCAGCATGGACGACAAGTGGTACCCCGGCGAGGTGGCCATCGTGCTGCGCAACGAATCGCTCTTCAGTTTCCCGGTGCAGTTCAATGAGATCAATACCCGGGTCAAGATCGACGAGTCGATCTTTGATGAGCTGATGGTGGATGAGAGCAAGCTGGACTATAAAAAATACGTGGTTCGGGAAGGCGAAAAGATTACTCTGGCCGACGGTCGGGAGGTCGTTTTCCGGGGCTACAATCGTGCGCCTATCCACCCCTTCTATGCCCCCGTAGAGGAAGACCTGGCCGTTAGTGCCGTACTGGAAACCACCGCCCCGGACGGCGAGCCGCTGCGGATGGAACCCATTTTCGTTATCCGCGACAAGCAGCCGCTACGCGTACGCGACGAGATCCGTAGCCTGGGACTACACGCTACCTTTGCCAGCCTGAACCCCGCCAACGGCGAGGCCACTATTTTTCTGGCCGAGGCCGCACCGCGTGGTCCCCTGCGCGTACCGCTGGGTGTGGCCACCCGCGCTTACCGCACCGATTTCATCGCCCTGCAGGCCATCGAATTTCCGGGCATCAACCTGTTCTGGTTCGGCTCCATCGCCATGATGGTCGGCCTCGGGTTCAGTTTCGTCTACCGGATGAAGCACAACCAACGATGAAGCGCATTGCGCTGATCGGCGCGGGGCGGGTGGCACGGGCCGTTTTCGCGGCTTTTCCGCACCGCATCGTCATGGTCTACAACCGTAGCCTCCCCGCCGCACGGGAATTGGTGGCGGGCACCCAAGTTCCGGCCACCGACCGCCTGGATCAGCTTCCCGCGGACGCCGATCTCTATCTGCTGGCCGTAGCCGATACCGCCATCGCGCCGTTGGCCGAGCGGCTCTCCCACGTCCTGCCCGCCACGGCCCTGCCGGCGCACACCTCCGGGGCCACGCCCACCGCCGCCCTGCTGCCCTTCGACCGCCGGGGCATCTGGTACCCCCTCCAATCCTTCGGCAGCGGCGCGGTGGACTGGTCGGTCGTTCCCTTCATCATTCATGCCACCCGGCCCGCCGATGCCGATCTCCTCGCCGGTTTGGCCGCTACCCTCGGCGGCCCGCCGCCCCATTTCCTCGACGACGATCAGCGCGCGCGCCTGCACGTGGCCGCCGTTTTTGCCAACAACTTCACCAATTACCTTTACCACCTCGCCTACCGCCTCTGCCGCGAGCGCGACGTGGATTTCGGCCTTCTCCTCCCGCTAATCCGGGAAACCGCCGGTCGCCTCGGGGCGGGTGAGGACCCAGCTGTTTTCCAGACCGGGCCCGCCGTTCGGGGCGATCGCGCCACCATCGGGCGGCAACTGGAAGAACTGGAAAGCGAGGAGCTACGCGAGGTCTACGAACTATTGACGCGGGGCATCCGGGGCGGGGATTAATTCCGTTCCCGGCGTGCTTTTCGGGCGTGCCCCTGCCGCAAGCTTGCGGCAGGGGCGGTCCCTTCCAGGCGCGGCTATCGCCTTGGCCCTGCGGGCTGCCTCCTTGCGTCGCCACCTTCCAGGCACCTCACGCGGCGATTAAGAGCGTGTCTAAATTTTTACTTCCTGAGAACCAAGCATTTGAGAACCTGACGTCACAAAAACTGACTTACGTAACCCGCTATGCGCGTAATTTTTTGTTTAGTCAGAACCTAAAATCATTGATCCTCCGTTCTTAAAAATTTAGACACGCTCTAAGAGCGTGTCTAAAGAAAAAGGGCATCCTCCCGTCAACTGTTCCGCTGAAAACAGCAACTACTTCTCTCGGACGCAAACCTCGACCTGTCAGATCCGCAGTACCGCTCGAGGCTGCACCACTCAGCCGCGTACTAAAAACTACGCGCTACGCAGCAACCCGACTTCCTGCCAAATACACCGTATCTTTACCCCATGCAAACGCTCGACAACGCGCAAGTCCGAAACCTCGGCAATCTGGAATTACTGGCCCGCCAAGTGGTGGAAGGATTTATTATCGGCCTTCACAAAAGCCCCTTCCACGGCTTTAGCGTGGAATTTGCCGAACACCGGCTCTACAACCAGGGCGAATCTACCCGTAACATCGACTGGAAAGTTTATGCCCGCACGGGTAAGCTCTTTTCCAAGCGGTACGAGGAAGAAACCAACCTGCGCTGCCAACTGGTGATCGACACCTCTTCCTCCATGTTTTTCCCCGAAGTGGGAGAACGCACGGACGACTACATCAACAAAGCCCGCTTTTCCGCGCTCGCCGCCGCCGCGCTCATGAACCTGCTGCGCAAGCAGCGGGATGCCTTCGGGCTAAGCTTCTTCGACGAGACGGTACACCTGCACACCCGCCCTAAGTCCAGCACGACGAATTACCGGTTGCTGATGACCTACCTCCAGCAGCTGATCGACAACCCCACCCGCGACCGGAATACCTCCGCCGCCGCCGCCCTGCACCAGGTTGCGGACAGCGTACACCGCCGCTCACTGGTCATTATTTTCAGTGATATGTTCGAGGGCAGCGACCGCGAGGAAGAACTGTTCAGTGCCCTACAGCACCTGAAGCACGCCAAACACGAGGTAGTGCTCTTCAACACGGTGGACAAATCGAAGGAGATCGATTTTAATTTCGAGAACCGCCCCTACGAATTCATCGACATCGAATCGGGAGAGCGGGTGAAGCTACAGCCCAACCAGGTAAAGCAGCACTACGTGGAGCAGATCGGTGCCTACCGCGAAGCCCTGCGCCAGAAATGCCTCCAGTACAAAATCGACTACGTGGACGCGGACATCCACGCCGGCTTCCGCCCCATTCTGGAGCAGTACCTGGTGAAACGGACGAAAATGCGGTAGGAGGAAAACCCCGCCCCGGACCAGGGGTGGGAGCCGGCCCGACCGCAGGAAGGGAGCCCGCAGGGCCGAAGCGAAGCGGAGCGGCGGACGACCCGGCCGCGACCTGCGGGAGCGGGGGCCCCACCCTACCATAAAAAACGCGACCGCCCCTCCGGAGAGAAACGGTCGCGTCAGTAATTTGCTGAATAGCGTACGCTATTCGGAGAGTACGTAGCGGACAGAGAAGGCACCATAGACGCCGCCAAAGCCGCCACCGAAACCTAAACCATCGGTAAAGTCACCGAAGAAGTAAGTTGGGGACCAGTCGACGGAAACGTTGACCGGCGCATTCTCGAACTTGTAATCGAGGCCCAGGTAGCCGGAAGCACTGAAACTGGTGCTATTGAGGCTGTTGTCGTTGGCGAAAAGTCCTTTGTAGTTATAAAACTGGACGCCGCCGCCAAAACCGTAGTACCACTGAAGGCCTTCGGTGACGCTGCTCAGGTCGTTATGGATCTGGTAGGCCGCGTTGACGGTAGTAAAGCTGACAAAGCTGCCGAAAGACCGGTAACCGACGTAGGCCTCAACGGCACTTGACTCGGAAATGAACGCCTTGAAGCTGAGGGCCAGTGGTGAGCCGAGGCGGGCACCGGCGGCCATTCTGTACTGCTGGGCACTTAGGGTCTGCGTGCCGGTAAAGGCAAAGAAGCAGCATAACAGGGCAAGGGAGAAGAAATGTCTCATAAGGGGTAAAATGGATGAGGTGATGGCGGTGAACGGCCCGAAATTGGTTTGGTGGGCGTTGCGGCCGCCGTGAATGGGTTGTTTCAGGCTTATTCCATTCCTAAGGGAATAGGTTACAAGAATAAGAAAACTTTTTTACGTGCCATCCTAATGGGTCGTAAAAAATCCCTAGCCCGTGATTTACTATTTTTGCAGGCTCCTAAATCGCGCCCCGCCCATGACCGAAGCACAACGAATCCACCTGGAACACCTGCGCGCCCTGGTGGCGGTGGAGCGGGCGGCAGAGCGACAGCTACACATCGAAACGATCCAGCAACTGCCGCTGAACGTGCGGGTGGAGAAGGGCTACACCTGGTATCCGCTGCAATTGACGCGCTCGGGCTTCGGGATCGGCGGGCGGCCGTACGTGACCCTGGAGCGGCCGGACGACGACCGCAGGTCGCACCAGTTCCGGGCGGGGCAATCGGTCAATTTTTTCAGTAACCTGCCCGGTATTAAACAAGCGGCCCGCGCCGGCATCGTGCAGCAGGTGCAGCGGAACCGCATTAAGGTGATTTTGAACGGCCACGACGTGCCCAACTGGGCCGACGACGGCAAGATCGGGCTGGACCAACTCTTCGACGAGCGGACCTACCAGGAAATGGACAAGGCCCTGGCCAAACTGCAGGAAGCCAAGGGCGACCGCACGGCCGAATTGCGTGACGTGCTGATGGGGGCCGCGCCGGCCACCTTCGAGCCGGTGCCGGAGTACGCCGTTTTTCCGGGCCTGACGGGGCTGAATGAATCGCAGCAAGCGGCCGCCGACGGTATTCAGCGTGCCCACCAACTGGCGGTGGTACACGGCCCGCCGGGAACGGGCAAGACCACCACCATTACCGCTACGGTGGCGCGGCTGGCCGAGACGGAAAGCACCATATTAGTGACCGCACCCAGCAATAGCGCGGTGGACCTGCTGACCATCCGCCTGGCCGAGCGCGGGCTGCGCGTGGTGCGGATCGGTAACATCAGCCGGGTGGAGGAAGACGTGCTGCGCCACAGCCTGGACGTGCAACTGGCCCAGCACCCGGACACGAAAGAGATCAAAAAAGTGCGTCAACAAGCCGCTGAACTGCGTACGCAGGCCAAGCGCTGGAAGCGCGGCGCGGCGGGCCACGAACACGGCCGCAACCGGGGCATGATGTTTCGGGAAGCCGGTCAGCTTAACGGCTGGGCCAAGCAATTGGAAGACCGCCTGCTGGACCAGATCCTGGGTGGGGCGCAGGTGATCACCTGTACGCTGGTGGGCGCGGCCACCGGTATGCTGGACAAGTACCACTTTAGAACCGTGGTCATCGACGAGGCCGCGCAGGCCCTGGAACCCGCTACCTGGATCCCGATCCTGAAGGCGAGCCGCGTGGTGCTGGCCGGTGACCCCTACCAGCTGCCGCCCACCGTAAAATCGGACGAGGCCCGTCGCGGCGGGCTGGAAATAACCTTGATGGAGCGCATCATTGCGCGGGGCGGCGACGCGGTTTTCCTACTGCGTACCCAGTACCGGATGCACCGCGACATCATGGGGTTCAGTAACCGCCAGTTCTACGACGGCCTGCTGGAAGCCGCGCCCAGCGTGGCCGAGCACCGCCTGCCCTACGACCTGGACGAGCGCGCGCTGGTATTCATCGATACGGCCGGAACGGGTTTCGAGGAACACCTGCACCCCACCTTCAAGAGCCGCTATAATGAAGAGGAATTGCTGATCGTGCGCGAGCACCTCTACCAGTTACTCGGCGGCATTCCGCCCGAGGCCGACCTGCCCCGTACCGCCCTGATCAGTCCCTACCGGGAACAGGTCCTCCGCGCCGAGCAGCTTTTCGGCGATGACGAGGCCCTAACCGACCTGCCCCTGACCATCAAAACCATCGACGGCTTCCAGGGCCGCGAGCGTGACCTGGTCTACCTCAGCCTGGTGCGCAGCAACGCCACGGGGGAGATCGGTTTCCTGCGCGATTACCGCCGCATGAACGTGGCCCTGACCCGCGCCCGGAAGAAACTGGTGGTGGTGGGCGACAGCAGCACGATCGGCGGGGACAGTTTCTACGCCGGCTTCCTGCAGTACGTGGAGGAGTTCGGGAGCTATCAAACGGCCTGGGAGTATATGGGATAGGGGGGCTGCGCCCTCGTACTTTTGTAGGCGGCGTTGCCGCTGGTATTTACCTGCGGTGATCGTCGCAAGCTCCTCGGAGTTTTGTACTTTGGACTAAGCGTGTGTCTAAATTTTTACTTCCTGAAAACCAGGCATTTAAGAACCTGGCGTCGTAAAGACTGACTTACGTAACCCGCTATGCGCGTAAGTTTTTATCGAGCCGGAACCTTAAAGCTTGTCTAAATTTTTACTTCCTGAGAATCAAGCATTTAAGAACCTAGCGTCACAAAAACTAACTTACGTAACCCGCTATGCGCGTGATTTTTTGTCTAGCCAGAACCTCAAATCATTGATTCTCAGTTCTTAAAAATTTTAGACACGCTCTAATCATTCCAATCTTTAAGTCTACCCAGATACAAATAGCTTTCTACAAATTTCCTATGTTCCTTACTTGTCATTAGTTCAACCAATTCCAATGCCGATATGTAGCTTGCCAAATTTCCATTGGAAGACAAAAACTTACCGTCTTTCACAAAAGTAACTAAACTGTCGTTCTGCACTTTTAAATTTGGAAAATCTTCTTGTAATTGTTCGCCACCACCAATCCAAGTAACAATTTTATGTCCGTCCGCGATTCCGGACTTCCCGATTAGCTGCGCTCCTGCACAATTACTTACTGTATATTCAGTTTCCTCGTTTTTCTCTTTTATAAAATTAATAATATTTTCGTTGCGCACTTGAGCATACATATCATAGGCGCTTGGCACAAACAGAACTGTTAATTTCGGACTATTTCTAAAGGTGTAATCTGGAACAAATTGCATTCCCTCTTCTGTCGTAATCGGGCTTTCAGTTTCTGCTATGGTGACGACATTGAAAAGTTGTTTTCCGTCCTCATTCGCTTTTGCGAAAACATCAGATGAAGCAATTACTTCGCTTTGTAGTACTCCATTGTACATCAATAGACCAATCGTAGGCAAATTCTTATCAAATGGTTTTATGAATCCTTTATTCTCATTAGTCTCCTGTTGAGACTTTGTAAATTCCGGATCACTAATTTCATCTTCTTGCCTTTCTGTGTTACAACTCACAAAAACAGTAAATAAAAGCAGGATGAAAATGCTTAATTTACTCATGATTTGGTTTAGTTTTTTGGTTATAAAATGATGATATCGTGGCATTGATTTGGGTTTACCGGACTTATCCTCTTGTGTATTATATTATTTTCTTCAAGCTGTCAATAAAATAATCTAATTGCTTTTCTAATATATAGACTGGTGTGGAAATACCAATGCAATTTACTCCCTTATAATCGACATACATATTTTTATAGTTTTCTATTGCTTGTACAGAAATATTATACTCCTTATATAATCTGTTTCTCAATTCTACAGCACTTTTATCTTTGACAGTGAAATAAATAATTCCGCAAGACTGATCAGGTTCTAAATTGGTAGCTATTTCGACCTCCTTCAATTCATTCAATCTTGCACTTAAATAGTTTTTCAAAAATTGAATTCTCCGAGTCTTTTTATCGTGACCAAGATTTGTCCAATAGTCGATACTATTCAAACAGCTATTAAAAACCGGTGTAATAGATCCATGATTTTCAAACTTTTCGATTCTATCAGAATCAGCACTATATTCGTAACTCGCAATCAATGGATAGGTATCAGCGATATTATCCTTTTTTACATACAAAAATCCAGTTCCAAGAGGTGCTGCACACCATTTATGAAGTGACGCACCGAGGTAATCACAATTGATTGCTGATACATCTATGTCGATGTGTGAAAAACTCTGGGCAGCATCAATAACGGTTATGATATTATTATCCCGTGCCCATTTGCAAATTTCATTAATGGGATAGATTTGACCGCTAATCCATACTATGTGAGAAATCAAAATAAGTTTAGTTCTAGGCGTAACACTTTTCTTAAAACATTCCAAAATTTGCTCTTTTGAGTCAGGTTTGTATGGAATGTCTACATTGGTTACAACTATTCCCTCTCTTTTTTGCCGTTGAACTAAGGTAGCAACCATGCTATCATACTCATGAACCGATGCTAACACCTCATCTCCTTCAATAAGTTTTATACCCATTAAGGCAGTATTAAGGGCTTCAGTTGTATTTCTCATTATAGCAACTTCTTCATAAGAGCAATTTAAAATTTCTGAAATTTTCATTCTCAGAATATTCTTTTCTCCTTTAGCAATTCCAGGATTACGAACTGATGGAAGGGCCTGAATATCTCTATAGTTTTTTATGTAGTGCTCAATAGTTTGCTCTGGTAGTGCACTAGCTGCGAATGATCTTAGATCAACATAGTTTTCTTCCAGAAAAAAGTCTTTACGCACTCTTTTCCAGTCAACTTCACCATTCATAAATTCATAATTTTCAAACTGCTGGCTACTCATGCTATTTATAATTTGAGGCATCATAAATACACCTGATAATGTTGATATAAAGTCTTTTCTATCCATGACTGTATTTTGATTTCATTAACATGGACTAGGTGTGGATTGTTCCGATTGAGATTCTTACCGGTTAAATTTGTTGCCAGCAGCGTTGGATTTACTCGGTTGCGTGTGGCTACCGCCACAATAGCATTTTGAAAACAAGGGCACGGGGGAGGTAGGTTCACTTGGCAACTGAAAAAATGTGGCAACCCATCAGTACCTAAAAACGGTGTTTACTGGGGTGGAGGCTATCGGAAGAACCGCCTTAACTTAATGGTGTTGGCGCTGTGTTAGCGACATTTCTAATTATGTATAATTTCACTCATCTTCAACCTTATTATCTATATAGTCAATAATTTTAGTAACCATGTCAGATCCTTTAGCAACGCTATCATCACCCCCTAGATTATTATAAATTCTAAGTACATCAGTTGTAATCAAATCGATTGTAGGTTTTTCATCTGTAAAGGACCCAATTACTATATTTTCAAGATGCCCTCGGCGAATATTCGCAGTTCCAACCTTCTTTCCAACAAAGGATAGCATTACATAGAACCTAATATCTGTCATAGTTGAACGATCTTGCTTAGGCTCATAATCCTTTAAAGTAAGCTTTACTAAGTCTTGTATCTCTGCAGCATTTAGATAAACCTTAAGAGGCATATCATCTGCGAAGATCCTTTTGTATTCTACTTCATTTTTTATTAATGTTGAAGGTCTTGCTCTTGCAAAATCTGGCTTCTTCAATAATATAGACATAACCACTTGGGCCATATACGATATACTGATAATCTTTCTTGTGGGTTTTCCTTGATTCTTGTGATAATTTTTTCTTCTGTCATAGTAATATCCATTTGAATAAAGATAATCTTCGATATTCCTATGGATAGGATCGGTGGCCCGGAGAGACGCTGGTGGAATGTTAGTCTGACTATTCGTAGCTTTAATAATCTTGAGCCGGCTACTTTCGCTTCGGGGTGTTACTATACGAATGAGTACATTTCTTTCGTCATTATCTTCTAGGTTCTGACTAAAATATTTATATATCTCATGTGAGGTTTGTAAACCATTAACTATTTGTGGATCTTCTATGTGTAGCCTTTTACTAGCAACTGTCGCCTGAGAAGAAGTAATAGTTATACCATTATTTAGCCACCAAAAGTCTTCATCAGAGGTCTTATCTACTAAAGTTTGATTTATAGCTTTATTCACTTCTACTTTTCCCTGATAATCCCTGATATTGGCATCAAAGAAGTACTTAATCAAATTACCATTTGTGTCAGCTAAAAAATTGTAATAATTTTTGATCGGTACTATTGCAATATAGCCACCGTCATCCGTGGATATTGGGCTTTCTGTCAAGACCAAGTCTTTTGATTGTATTCGTTCCTTTCTCGTTAAATTAACTAATTTGTCAACGCCAACAAATGAAAAGTTAAAGTTAGCGTCGCTAAAGAGATATTTTATTTTCTCCTCAAGGCTTGGGACTAATCGTTCTACGTTAGGGTGTAGGCTGTGTAATCTGACGGCAAAAGCTGCCCACGTTTTTTAGTTTTGAAAGTGTGCCCACACTTCGTAGCTTTAAGGTACGAAACAAAGAAACTACATATATGTGGGCACGACTCAAAGCTACGATAAAACATTTACGATTCCGTTCAAAAAGACGCACGATTGAACTCCGTCAGTTGCGCGACGTGGTTCGCTCGAAAGATCGCACGATCCTGGCTCTACGAGCGCGGATACAAGAACTGGAGTCGATCACCGAGCCGCAACGCGTATTTAACTGCGTCTATCCCGCTCAGATGATGGCACTCGCCGTTTACATGGTGGTTAACGGGGCTTCATTGCGTTGCGCGGCGGCAAGTAGCGGGTTCTTTGCCGAACTCATGGGTTGGGACCATCCCGCTCCGTCCTGGAAAACAATTAGTCATTGGGTCAAACGATGCGGGCTGTATTCCCTGCAATTGACTCAAAATTTGGAAGGAGAATACACGGCCGTCATTGATGCGAGCATTCAAATCGGCAAGGAACAGTTACTCTTGATGTTAGGAGTTAAAAATCAACCGGGCCGCTGCCGTAGTGCGCCTCTTACCATGCAAGACGTGGTTGTTTTGGGAATGGAGGTACAAAATGGTTGGTTGGGCAAAGAGGTGGCTGACTTCATCAAACGCAATCTGGAACTGCGTCCCCTAGTCAAACTGACTCACGTAATCAGTGACCGGGGAACCAATCTGTTGGCCGCGTTTCGGCGACTGGACCTTCCCTGGGTGAGCGATTGCACTCACGTGATGATGAATATAGTTAAACAACTCTTTGACCATGACGTGAGCCTCAAGGAAATGTCCGGCAAAATCGGTGAGTTGAGAAAAAACCATGCGTTCACCATCTGGGCGGGATTGCTGCCGCCAACGTTGCGCAATAAGGATCGCTTCTTGAAAATTTTCACCATTGTGGATTGGGTGGATCGCATCGATGGATATTGGAACAAACTGCCCGCGCGGATGCGCTCACAAGTGAAGTTTTGCCGCAACCGTTGGTTGATCTTGAGGCTGCGACAGGTTCACGAACTTATCATAATCAGTAGTCGCATTTTGAAAAATGCCGGTCTGAGCGAGAAAAGTCATCAGCGATGGCGCGTGGCCGTGAAGGAATACCGGGGTAGACACCGGGTTATGACATGGCAGGCCAAATTTTTCATCGCTGAAATGGAGACTTATTTTGTCCAACACGCGAACCGCTACAAGGGACTGGATCAGGTACTGTGCTGCTCCGAAATCATTGAGAGCATCTTTAGCAGGTATAAGAATAAAGGTGGAATGAAGGCGATTAGTGCCGACGTGCTCTCCATCAACTTATACTCGCAAGTCATAAGCACGAAGTTCATTCATGATGCAATGGCGGCGGTAAGCTGTAAGGCGGTGGATGAATGGCAGCAAAAAAACGTATGCCATAACAGGTATGGCTTGCGCAGAAGAATGGATAAGGAACTGAGAACAGTGGATGGCTAAGGCTGTCAGATTACACAGCCTACGTTAGGGTATACATCATCTCCTTTTGTAACATAGTAGTAACTAAAAGTTAATCTTGGAAACTTGGACGCGAGATTCAGATATTGTTTTTTAAAATTATCTCTAATATCAAGAAGTTCAGCATTGTAAGCTAAAGACAACTCATTTCTATGTTTTTCTAGGTTAAAGAGATCCCCAGCAGATTGAACGAACTTTTGGAGAGCAGATTCTGAAAAACTAGAAGATACTTTTGATTGAATCAGTACGACTTCAAGTTGAATATTTCTTTTTTGGGCCAATAAATCAGCATCTAATCTAATCAGATCGCTATTCGCAAAAACGTAGATAGCATCAATACCACCATCGTTACCATTTCCGGTTATACCTTCTTCTACTTCTTCTAAAGATAACTCATAGTCTTTAAGTATCTGCTCGCTTGCGAACACTTCAAAGTAATCCGCATCAGACAATCTATCATTATACTCCGCTTTACGTTGACCTAACAAAGTATCGAGAATGAGCTTTTGATTTGAAGGCATAATTAATTTTTAAGTCTACAAGATAAATTATAAATTTGAGTTTCTACAACTTGTCCAGTAAAATTAACTAGATTAATTTTATTGTTGCTGCTAACGGCTCGGCTATGCGCCGTGCGACGAAGGAGCATGGACGTCATAGCCATTGTTCTGCGCATTTTTTAATTTATCAGTATAGAATATCCATCAATTCATTGTGAAATTTTCCCCATATTTCCTTATCTGGATAAACTCCAGGATATTCTTTCAACATATAATCATTATAACTGGTACAAACACGAGTAAATTTTCCTCTAGCAAACAAACCTATACATGATGGAAATGTATGACTCATAGTAACACAATTCCTCTCACCCGTCTCTTTATTTACAGGCCCACAATTTGCACTTAATTGTTCTCTATCAAAACAAGGAATATGATTTTCCTCAGCCATTCTTAATAGCACATACAACTGCTTATAGTCATATCTGTTTGATGAAATTTTAATTCGCTCAATTTCATTATTTTTTTTTGTAAATTTTATTTTGTACCTATAACCTGTCTCTTTTATGGAATTGATGCATAAAACATTAATTACTCTAATTAAACCCCTCCCCTTTAATCGCCTGCTTTTATAATAATATTCTTGATACTTAAAAATTGCATAGTCAATTTGATTTTTAGATATAGCTTCCTCAATAACTTGGTTGATACTACTTGCATCAGAGGACATTGCCTCATCAAAATCGCATTCTAAAAATATCATTTTTTGATAATTAGAATCCAACATTTCTAATTTTGCGTCAATCAATGAGAAATGACCTGAATTTGTTTCAAATAGACTTCTTGCAGTGCCACTGCTATTAAAAAATCCAATTAATATAATTAAACAAGATATCGGTATAGCTCTTCCTAAAAAATTTGGACTTGATTGTATTATCATCATTATATTTAATTCATTTTTCTACCCTAAAAATTCTAACTAATGTCAATTAAATTTCTGTTTATCAATCAGAAAGTATTAACGTCATTTTTTCGCCAACAATCTTGGTGAATTTTGTTGATGTTAGCTTATAAAGCTAATCAATAGGGGAATAAATTAGTTCATTTTCTTCACCTTTTCAATCGGACTGATCTGTCGAATTGCGCAGAACGTGAGCGCCAACGTCAGCCGCGATAGCGGTTGCCGGTGGCGCATTGTTCACGACCATTAAGCTAAGCAAAACCGGAATAATCCGCCCCGCATGCGTTAATACGGTATGAAGCCCATTATCCGTTATTTCTCAAATATACGACGCTTTCTCCAACTCAACGGTCCGAGGCGCGAAGCCTACCTATATCATCCTGCAACGACTTTTATCCGCAAAAGTCCACTAACCTTCGCCCGCACCGTCACCCTCGTCGTCGATTTAGCCCGCCAGTCGTTGGCCGTCGTCCTGGGGCGGTTCTTCCAGTGGAACCCTAAACGTATCGTCACCAAATCGGCCTTCTGCCAGCGCCGACAAGCGATCAAGCCTGAATTTTTCCGCGATCTTTTTTATCATACCGCTACTTTATTCTACCGCTGCTTCCCCAACTACAAACGCTGGAAGGGCAAACGACTATTAGCCGTTGATGGAACCGGACAAGCCTTACCTAAATACGACTGGATCGGTGAGGAATTTGGCTTCCACCTTAACCAACACACCGGGCGGCCCTCGGCTCGTTTACTCATCACTCATGACGTTCTCAACAACATCATTAACGATGTCAATTTGCATAACCAGAATACCGCAGAAATAGTTAAAGCCTACCAGAACGTACCCCACGCCGCTAAAGATGCCATTTACATCTACGACCGGCATTACGCCAGCTTTGCGCTAGCCTACCTACACGACCGACATGGGTCGGACTACGTGATCAGAATGAAAACCCAGGGAGGGTCCACCATCGTCAAAGACTTCCTGCAAAGCAATGAACCACAGACAATTAGGCGGATAAAGCTGCGTACCGGTCGCGCCTTTTACAAACTCCGGGAACTGGGGCTACAACCGGAGCGCGACGCCGAGTTCAAGGTCCGCCTGGTGCGCGTCGAGCTTGATGACGGTGACGTAGAAATACTGATGAGTTCGCTGACCGATACAAGACGATACCCGGTCACTAAATTTAAATGGCTGTACGGGAAACGTTGGGGTGTAGAGACCGCCATCTTCGTCCTGAAATCTTTTCTACAACTAGCTTTGGTATCGGCCTATACGCAGCCCGGCGTAGAACAAGATCTCTGGTCCAGCTTCGCCTTTTATAACCAACAAAGCGCGCTGGTCACCGCCAGTGAGGAAGACGTTAAAAAAGCGACCGAACACCGAAAATATGAATACCGGATCAACCGTAACGTGACGGGCGGGATGATCCAACACTTTTTATATACCATATATCTGGGTGGACCCAATGACTGGCGAGCCAAAACCCTGGTGCTTCTCAAATTGATGTCCCGCTATACCGAACCGTATCGCCCCGACCGAAGCCGAGCGCGGGAGCGAAAAATCATGCGGATGAATAATCGGCATATCCACGAAAAAAACTATAGAAAAGCGATGTAAACACCCGCAAGGCTACCGCCACAATAGCACTTTGAAAATAAGGGCACGGGGGAGGTATGTTCACTTGGCAACTGAAAAAATGTGGCAACCCATCAGTACCTAAAAACGGTGTTTACGGGGGTGGAGGCTATCGGAAGAACCGCCTTAACTTAATGGTGTTGGCGCATTGTTGCCCGCATATATTTTAAATCTGACCATGTGCTTTGTTTAGTAATATATTTCATCCAATGATTTGAATCCTCTCCTAATAATGTATTTAATTTTAGGATCAGACACTTCATATTTTTTTGCTAAGCCATCCCTTTCATCGAGTTCAATCACTAAGCCATAATTTTTCATGATTTTAAGATAGGATATTGCAGTCTGTTGGCTCACCTTTAATTCTCTAATTAAATCTTTGATTAAAAAATTCTTTTTCCGCAAATTTAGAATTCTATTAATATTTAAATGTATATCCTCTTTGCTTCCTTTTCTGGATGGAAAAAGAGAATTATAATCATAGTTCTTAGCAAATTTAAGTTTCCCTCTAGAAATATTTTGTGAACTGAAGTTTGCGACTGATTCGTCCCTCATTGATTGCTCATCATAAATATGGGACAGTAGTCTAATTACGTCCCTTGGTGATCTGTTAGCTAAATCAATTAAATAAAAAACTTCCTTGCCTTTCCTTACCAAATCTCTAAACTGAATTTGTTCTTCAATCGAAAAGTAATTTAACCGTTTTTGTACTATTTGCTCTATCTCGTTCACTGACCAGGATATATCGATGGGCTTAAACTTATCATACCTAACACCAGCAGAATTAAGCTCGTCTCTAACTTGGTTCCATAAACTAAATACTAAACTTATATTTGGATCATATAAAAGAGTAGTATCTCGTAATACCGGACTAATGAATTTCGAAACCTTATCAATCTTGCTATCTAACTCTTCAAATTCATCTACTCTATCGAAAAAAATTGCAGTTCTATTGAATCCTAACTTTTTAACAATTAATAATACTTCGTCTAAGAATTGCTTTGATTTCTTTGGGTTTTGAGCGATTTGTTCATCAACATATTCTTTGGTAATAGATTGTTCCTTAATTTCAGGAAAATAATTTTTGTACTCGTTGTCAATATTCATCTTTTCAAAACCAAAAGATTTTGATATTGCGTCCGATAATATTTCGATTCCAGCGTTTGCGGCTAAATTGATAGGTTTGTGGAATAAGGAATTATATAATCGGATGAACTTATTTTTATGTTTGACCCTTGCAATTGATTCCACATAATTTTTATACTCTTCTGTGCTTATTGAATACAAGAATTCCTTAACAAAAAAAGCTAACTTTTTACGTTCAATTAATGTTAACTTTTTTAAAAAGAAAGGGTTTTTAGAAATGTATACAATTATCTTTTTGATTATTTCTTTTACAACTCTTAGAATAAAATAGCCAGAATTATTCTGAAGTGGTATTTCTTTATAATCATCAATTATAACAGTGAAGTGTCCTACTTTTTCTAATTCTTTATTTAGTTGTATAATAAGCGAGGACTTCCCTACA
This sequence comes from Lewinellaceae bacterium, assembly GCA_963757435.1. GTDB lineage: Bacteria > Bacteroidota > Bacteroidia > Chitinophagales > Saprospiraceae > Neolewinella. The sequence continues at coordinate 307,519 of CAVWSC010000006.1, forward strand.
CCTCTAACTCCAAATATGAGACGGCTACTTCCTGATTCAATGTCAGATAATAGTGTATCAAAATATCTTGGTTTTAGATAAATCTCATCTAAATAATCAGACTCCTCTTCAGCAGAAAACTTTGAAAAGGGATTTGATTTAAATCCTAATTGAGTGTATAGTGGCATTTTTTTTCAAATATAATAATATTCACCGTCTTTTTAGTTACACAAGTTGCGGGCAACTACTCAATACCCGCATTGCGCATACCCCACCAATCTCCCCATAGCCCCAAACATACGGCAACCACCCCAAATCTCCAAGCAATCACGCAACCCAGTTGCGCATAGCCCATTATTCTTCCAGCCGAACACGCAATTCGCAAGCCTCCAATTGCGCATAGCCCTCCATATCCAGCCCCGATCACGCAATCCGGTTGCGCTTTAGCCCCTGATTACCGACCAGTAACCCGCAACTCAATCTTCCATCAAATGGTCCAGCCGGGGGTGAGGGATCGAGTGGCAAGCGTAAAACCAACACCCCAATCAATCAACAAAATCACTTCCCCTACCCTACCCTCATAAAAAGAGCCATCCCCACCCCCACGCAGCAACCCGCAAAGACCACCAAGGCAGATAAATCCCGGCAAAAAATCGGGATCAGCCCCGCGTGAGGCGGGTGGAGGGGCCGACCTTTGGGAGGAGACCCGGAGCGGTAGCGGAGGGGCCGAGCGAACAGCGAGCCCGGAAGACGCCGACCCCGCTCCCGTTAGGGGCGGGGACACGCCCAAATGATAATTTTAAATAGCCTGCTTTACCTGCGCTTGCCCTCCAGGCGGTCTACGTAATCGACGCTGCCGAGGCGGAAGCGGAATGGCATGCCGACGGCCCGGTCGATCTTGAGTTCGATGCGGCAGAAAAAGGCCAGGCTGGATGCATCGAACCGGGGGGCGAGGAAATTGCTGCGCAGGGCAGTTTCATCGACGGGAACCATATAATGGTCTTCCACCGCAACCGCGGTTAAATCAGGACTGGTCCGTGCGTAGGTGACGGACAAAGGCGCTTCCGGCGGTACCGCCCGGAGCTGCGCGGAGGCGGCGGCGGGAAGGAGTAGCAAGAGGAAGAGCGCGGTCCAGATTCGCATTACCGGCGCTTTTTGTTGTCCTTGTAATCGCGGAAAATGAAATCGCCGAGGCCCTGGAGGGAGCTGTAGAAGGCTTTGCCACCGTTGGTCTTGGTGAACTCCTCGACGAATTGTACCAGGTAGGGATCGCGGGCGATCATGAAGGTGGTGACGGGGATGTTAAGCTTGCGCAGCCGCGCCGCCTGGTTGAGGGTGCGGTTGACGATGGCGCGGTCCAGGCCGAAGCTGTTCTTGATGTATTTTTTGCCCTTCTTGATGCAGGTCGGCTTACCGTCCGTGATCATGAATACCTGCTTGTTCGGGTTGCGGCGGCGGCGCAACAGGTCCATGGCCAGGTCCAGTCCGGCCACCGTGTTGGTGTGGTAGGGGCCGACCTGGAGGTAGGGCAGGTCCTTGATCTGTACGGGCCAGGCGTCGTTCCCGAACACGATGATGTCGAGCGTGTCCTTGGGGAAGCGGGTCGTGATGTACTCCGACAGGGCCATGGCCACCTTTTTGGCGGGCGTGATCCGGTCCTCGCCGTAGAGGATCATGGAGTGGCTGATGTCGATCATCAGCACGGTGCTCATCTGGGCCTGGTAGTGGGTTTCGTAGACCTCCAAATCGCTCTGTTGGAGCTGGAAGTCGTCGATCCCGTGGTTGATCTGCGCATTGCGCAAAGATTCGGAGATAGCGATCTTATCGAGGGAATCACCGAACTCGAAGGGGCGCAGTTCGCTGGTGTGCTCGTCGCCCCGACCACTGTAGCGGGTGGAGTGATTGCCCCGCTTGGTGCGCTTGATGTCGCCGAAAATGTCGTCCAGCGCCTTTTTGCGCATTTCGGCCTCCATCTTGGCACTGGGCGTAAAGCCGGGGGCCTGCGGGTCCTTGTTTTCGATGTAATTCTGGTCCATCAGATCGCGGATAAAGTCCGCCATCGAGTACTCGTCGTTGGTCAGGCCGTACTGTTTGTCCAGTTCGGTCAACCAACTGAGGGCCTCACTCACATCGCCGCTGGTGTGGACGAGAAGTTCCTGGAAAAGTTTGAGCAATCGCTCAAAGGGCGGGGCATCGTCCTCGCCGGGTATGTAGTTGCGGTAGCGCCATCCGATCATGGGAGTAAAACAGGCGGCGGGGCGGATGGTTGTAGCGGCGGCGGCGGCGGTGCGGCCGCCGCGTACTTTGGCAGGACGCTTTGCGTCTGGTAATTACCTGCGGTGATCGTCGCAAGCTCCTCGGAGTTTGGTACGTTAGATAAGCCTACGCGTACACGGCTTAAAAATTATTTCTTACAAAATATCGCGCTTCACTTTTCCCCATCTTCCTCCACCCACATCATGGTTTCCAGCCCTTTAATATTGTAATAAATGTCCGCCATCGAAACTATGGCGTCTAGCGAATGCAACTTGATCGACCCTTCCAATCCTATGGTTTGGACCATGCTCCAGGAGTTATCTTTCTGGCGATTATAAACTCGCACGAGGGGGCGGTACTGGTTTACGAGTACATACTCCTGCAAGGAAGCCAAGGTCATGTATTTCTGGAATTTATTTCCATAGTCGTAGCCTTCGGTGCTTTTAGAAAGCACTTCGACCACGAGTACCGGATTAACCAATGATTCCGAATGTACCGCAGCCTGTTTCGTTTCTCCGCAACTCACCGCCACATCCGGGTAAACGAATGAGTCCATTTTTTCAATATAAATCTTTACGTTCGGAGGTGGAAACACGCAACAGTCCTTATTATCCCTACGGACCACCACCTCTAAACTTATCCGATATTTGACGAGCTATCACTGTGGTTAGGCGTACCACCACTCATCTCAGGATCAAGCCGTTCTCGTACTCGTGCCGCTCCGTTGCCTGTTCTTCCAGGCGCAGGTATTCTTCGATGGTGTAGTGCGTTCCGGTTTTACTTCGCCCATGGTGCAGGAAATTTATAGGGTTACTGACAAAGATAGGGGTTTACCGCTCCCCCACCCTCACAACTTCTTCCAGAACACCACCTTATCCTCGCCGGCGGCGTAAAATTCCCGGATACGGGCCTCCTCGCTGTATCCCAGTTTATCGTAAAACTTGCGCGTCAGTTCAAAACCATCCAGACCGGAAGTTTCCACGATCAAAATCCGCTGCCCGGCCCGGCGCAGGTGGTCCTCTACATCCGTCATCAACGTAGTGCCGATACCTTTCCCCTGCGCGGCTTGTTGCACCGCAATCAGGTACAAATTATGCGTCCCGTCGGTCATTTCCTCGGGGGCGTGAAAGGCCAGGCCGAGCACATCTCCCTCCTCCTCATCCACGATCCAGCGCTGCCCGGCGGGGTTACCGTCAAAGTAGGGGGCAGTCATGTCATCCAGCAAGTCGGACGGAAACAGTTCGGAGGTGTCGATAACATTTTTAGCGGCGGCCAGGTCGGCGGGGCGAAGGGGGCGGATCATTGGTTGGGTGGTTAGTGAGGGGCAAAGGTGCTATTTTTTGGGCGTGTCCGCCGGCCAGAGCCGGCGGTCGGCGTCTTACGGGCGCGCCTGGCGGCTTGGTGCTGCGCACTCCGCCTGAACGGCGGCCCCTCCAGCCGCCTCACGCGGGACCATAAACGCATGAATTAAAACAGCGTAAACGAATCGAACATATACTTCAGTTCCTTCCAGGTGTCTACCGAAGATCCGAAATTGGGCGACCACTGAATTTCCACCAGGTAAAGATTCTCGTCTTTTTCCAGCAGTTTGGCAATCCGGTAAATGGTGAACGGCCGCACGTCGCCGGTATCCTGAAGGTAAAGGTTTTCCCGTGAGACGAAGACGATGCTGTCCTGCGTGGATTCGATCTTTTCGATCTGGGGCTGATAGTCTTTAAGGAGGCGTTGGAAAAACTTGTGAATGTCCGGCTGGATCACCGCTCCTTCCTCGTACAACTTGTTGTAGGTCGCCACCATGAAGTAGTTCTTGAAGCGGACCTTGCCGTCTTTCAGGTTGTCGTGAAATTCTCGTTTGAATTTGGCCCGGATTCCCTCGGCCCAGCCCTCTTCCAGTTCATCCATGGCTTCCAGCTGATTGGCCAACTTCTGAATCCGGCGGATGGCATCTTCCACGGCCTCGGTGCTAAAGAGGTAGTCGATGTCCAGTTCGTGGTCATCGCCTTGCTGGAGCAGTAAAATATCCGCGTGGCACTGCATGCGCCCGAATTGCGTGAGCGACAGGGTATTTTCCCATTCCTGGTAATTGAACCCATCGCTACCGCCCACCCCCAAGCCTACCTGGGCAAGGTGCTCGTGTAAGCGGAGGTTGTTGTGGACGGTCCAGGCAGAGACATCTTTGCAGTTGAACTTGTACTTGTGGGTATTTTCAACAATGGCGTCTACCTTGGATAACGGCGTTGAGATAACGTAATCGATGACCGGCTCCCGTCCGGCGTCGATCTCGACGGACGGTTTGATGACGGCATTATCCTGGGGGACAATCTCATTGTCTTCGAGGAAATTGAGCAGGATAAAGTTGATCTGGTTCTGCTCCTCCTGGTATTTATCGTAGGAAATACCCCCTTTTGCGTAAAGGTCCCAACTGGTTTTGAGTCTTCCCGACAATAATATAATCTCTCCGGCCACGGGTTCGACTTCCAGTAATCTGGCGAGGACGATCTTGGTTTTACCCTTGGCCAGTAATTGGAGTAGTTCTTGGTTGATCATAGTTGGGCCGGGTTAGATTTAGGGGCTTAGAGTGACGGGCCGATTTTCAGTAACAATGGCGGACAGCCAGCTGCGTGAGGTGCCTGGAAGGGCCGACATAGGGGTGGGGCTTGTCCCTACCCGGAGGAAGGAGACCCGGAGGCGTAGCCGGAGGGGCCGAGCGAACAGCGAGCCTGGAAGGGACCGACCCCGACCTCCGGGAGGGGGCACGCCCGACGGTAAGCAACAAATAAACGACATCCTGCGCAGAACTATCGGTTAGCCCACCAGATTCTGCCAGAAAATGGCGAAATACGGTCTTTAGCCGATGGGAAAAACAACTCAACCCACTTATCCGACGCTTCATCGCTAAAGACCTTGCGCCGCGCCGGATCTCGCCCCACATTTGCCGCATAACCAACCACGACACCCATGTTACTGCGTCACTTACCCTTCCTGTTTTTCTTCCTGCCAATCGGCCTTTCGGGCCAGGCAATCAAGGGCACCCTGACCGATGCCCAGTCGGAAATGCCCCTGGTGGGCGCCACCGTAGAACTGATTTCCGTGACCCCCCTGCGGGGCACCACAACGGACGTGGACGGCTACTTTAGCATTACCGACGTGCCGGCCGGGCGGCACCAACTGCGCATCAGCTACCTGGGTTACCTGCCCCGGGAACTGTCGAATATACTGGTAACCACCGGCAAAGAGGTCATCCTCTCCCCCACCCTGGAGGAGAGCGTGGCCGAATTGTCGGCCGTTACCGTGTCGGCTCAGACCGGCGGCACCGCGCCCACCAACGAGATGTCGACCGTTTCGGCCCGCACCTTTACCGCCGAGCAGGTCAACCGTTTTGCCGGGGGCCGGGCCGATGTGAGCCGCCTGGCCGGAAACCTGGCGGGCGTGGCCACCTCCGACGATAGCCGCAACGACATCGTTATTCGCGGCAACAGCCCCACCGGCCTGCTGTGGCAACTGGAGGGGATCCCGATCTTTAATCCCAACCATTTTTCCACCCTCGGCACTACCGGCGGACCGGTATCCGCACTGAACCCGAATATGCTGGGTAACAGCGATTTTGCCACCTCCGCCTTTGCCGCCGAATACGGTAATGCCCTCTCGGGCGTGTTCGATTTGAGCCTGCGCACCGGCAACCGCGACCGCTATGAATTCATGGGGCAACTGGGTTCCTTTTCCGGGTTGGAATTTATGGCCGAGGGGCCGATCGACCGGCGCGGCGGCTCGTTCGCGGTCGGCTTTCGCAACAGTTTCATCGGCTTTGCCGACGCCATCGGCGTACCCATCGGCACCGGGGCCACGCCCGATTACCGCGACCTGACCTTTAACGTGGATTTCGGGCAGACCAAGTGGGGCAAGTTTTCCCTGTTCGGTATCGGGGGCACCAGTAACATCGACTTTCTGGGGGCGGAGATCGACTCGACCGACCTATTTGCCGATCCGGGCCGCAATGCTTACGCGACCGGCGATTTCGGGGTGCTGGGTCTGCGGCACAACCTGATTACCGGCAAGCAAACCTACCTGCGTACCGTGCTGAGTGCCTCTACCCAGGGTTCCGGCTACGAAGAGTACGACCTGGACGAGGAAAACCGGCAATCCGTTTTGCTGACCGATGTGACCGACCGCACCACGCGCTACAGCCTGAAAAGCTACCTGAACAGTAAACTGACCAATCGGCTCACCATCCGCACCGGCTTGCAGGGGGAATGGAGCAACCTGAACACCACCGTTACCGATCGTGACGGACAAGTGGATAGCGATGGCGACGGCATCCGGGATCTGGTGACCCTGCGTGATTTTGACGGCAACTTCAGTCTGCTACAAGCCTTTGGGCAGGCCCGTTACCGCCTGGGCACCAAGACCACCCTTAACGGCGGCCTGCACCTACAGTATTTCACCCTAACCGAGGACGTGGCCGTGGAGCCGCGCCTGGCGGCCGCCTACGCCGCCACGCCGCGCCTGACCCTGACGGCCGGCTACGGCCGACACTCGCAGACACCCGCCCTGCCGGTGTTTTTCTTCCGTGACCCGAGTACCGGCAACCCCGATGCCAACCAGGAATTGGGTTTCCTGCGGGCCGACCATTACGTGCTGGGGGCCGATCTGGCCTTTGCTCCCGCCTGGCGCATTAAGGGCGAAGTGTATTACCAAAACCTGTTCGACATCCCGGTAGACAACTACCCTTCCAGTTTTTCCATCCTGAATGCCGGGGCCGATTTTGTATTTCCCGAGCGGGGCAACCTGGTCAATGACGGCAGTGGTGAGAACTACGGTCTGGAGATCACGCTGGAGCGTACCTTTACCGACAACTGGTATGCCCTGTTTACCGGCTCGCTATTTGAGAGCAGCTACACCGGCAGCGACGGTACTGACCGGTCGACGGCCTTTAATAACCGGTACGTGGCTAATCTGCTGGCCGGCCGGGAGTGGGCCATCGGCAAGGCGAAGCGCAACCGTTTTATGCTTAACGGACGGGTAACTACCTCGGGCGGTCAGTATTACTCGCCCGTCGATCTGGAGGCTTCCCGCGAGTTCGATACCGATATCCGCAGTGAAGAACTGGCTTTTACTGAGCGTTACGATCCATATTTTCGGGTGGACTTTAAATTTGGTTTCCAATTCAACAGCAAGGGCAAGAAATTCAGCCAGAGTTTTTTCGTGGATCTGCAGAACGTGACCAATCGGGAGAACGTGTTTCAGCAGCGGTACAACTCCGTGACCGGGCAGGTGAACACGGTCTACCAGGCGGGCTTCTTTCCGGATATTCAGTACCGGGTGCAGTTTTAGAGCGTGTTTGGGCGTGTCCCCGGCTACGGCCGGGGCCGGTCCCTTACCGGCTCCCTGCCGGTCGGTGCTACGCACTCCCCCCGCTACGCGGAAGGCCCGTCCAGGCACCTCACGCGGGCTGCAACCCTTCCCCCTAACCTCTTCTCCTCTATCTTCACCTCTATGAAGTTATTCCTCAACCGGGCCGAACGCCTTCGTTACCTGGGTTTCGACGACCGCTTAATGGTGGTCATTTTGATCCCACTGGTGGCGGTGATCGCGGCGGTGATCATTCACCCCAGCCTGCCGGATGCACCGGATGGAAGTAATATGGTGTTGAGTTGCTACCTCATTAGCCTGCTGTACACTTCGGTGTATTGGGTGGTCATCCGGTCGATCATCATTTACCTGCGGTATCGCATTCCTCGGCAGGATCGGTTGATGCGGCGGCTATCCCTTTTGTTTTTCTCGTCTTTAGCAGTCGTCCTATTCTTTAATGTACTAATCGACCGCTTACTGGTCTGGATCTTTCCCTCCCTGGAAGCAAGTGCCGACGACCTGCCAAGTTTTACGGTTAGTTTGGTAGTTAGCGTACTGTTATGCGCACTGGTTTCTTCCATTTACGAATTTATTTACTTCCTGTTCAAGTACCGGCAGAGCCTTATCGAGCAGGAGCGGCTGGCACGCGCCAATATGCAGGCGCAACTCTCGGCCCTGAAGCAGCAGGTAAATCCGCACTTCCTGTTCAACAGCCTCAACACCCTGGCCAACATTATCCCCGAAGACCAGGCACTGGCCACGCGCTTCGTGCAACGGCTGGCCGCCGTTTACCGCCGCCTACTGGAGTACCGTCACGAGGATACGATCTCCGCTGGGCGACGAACTTGTCGCGCTACGCGATTACGTTTTTCTACTGGAAACCCGTTTTGAGGACAAACTGATGGTCCACATCGCTACGGAGGCGGGAGACACGAATTTGCCCGATTACCTCCTGCATCGGCGTGTAGTGCCGCTCTGCCTGCAACTGCTGCTGGAAAACGCCGTGAAGCACAACGAGGTAAGCAAGGAGTACCCGCTTTCCGTTCGCATCACTGTTTTCGAGGATCGGGTATCGGTGGCCAACTCCCGCCGGCCCCGCCTGCACCCGGTGGGTTCCATGGGCCTGGGGCAGCAAAACATCCGCCGCCGCTACCATTTGGTGAGCGAGGAAACCGTTAACATCGTCGCTTCGGCAACTGACTATCGGGTAAGTATTCCCCTGTTAGCGGCCACGCAAAACGTTTCCCACTATGCCACTGCGTAATTGCTGGATCATCGAAGACGAGCCGCCCGCCCTGCGGCGGCTCCAACAATTGCTGACTACGAGCCGGCCGGAGTTGTCCGTCACCTTTACCACCGATACCGTGGCCGCCACCCGCCGCGCCCTGACCGAACTCCCCCACCCCGATCTCATCCTGAGCGACATCCATTTGGCCGACGGGCTGAGCTTTACCATCTGGGAGGAGGCCGACTGCCGCTGCCCCATCATCTTCACCACCGCCTACGACCAGTACGGCATCCGGGCCTTCCGGGTGAATAGCATCGACTACCTGCTCAAACCGATCGAGGAGGCCGACCTGGAACGCTCGCTTGCCAAACTCGAAAACCTGGCCCAGACCCAAACTTCCGCCCCCGACTGGTCCGCCCTGGCCGAGCTGATGCGCACCCAACAGCCCGCCTACCGCCAACGCTTCCTGGCCCGTCACCGGCAGGAACTCGTGCCGCTACGAGTGGAAGACCTGGGCCAGATCTACAGCCAGGACGGCCTCACCTTCGCCCTTACCGGCACCGGCCAACGCTACCTCCTGGACGAACCCCTCGACCGCATCGCCGAGGAGCTGGACCCCGCCCACTGGTTTCGGATCAACCGGGCGCAGTTGGCCCACATCAGCGCGGTGCGCCGCGTGGAACCTTACTTCAATCACCGTCTGGCCCTGACGCTTCAACCCGATGCGGGGCTGGATAACGTGGTGAGCCGGCAGCGGGTGCGGGGGTGTAAGGAGTGGTTGGGCGGGGGTTAATGCGTAGTAGTTAGTAGGTAGTAGATTGTATGTAGTACATAGCTTTTGCTGGAACCAACGTGTACATCACATCAGCGATCTATGCGCAAATTCGGCGAGGAGAGGTTTTCCACTCGCCGGTAAATGTCTTCCATGAGTACTTCAACGTTCAGGGAACGAAATTCTACCACCTTGTCCAGCCCGGTAAAAACTTTCATGCCCCAATCCGATTCAGCCTCATTCCGGTAACGCACTTCAACGAATGGCTGATACTGATCGATAAGGACATATTCTCGTAATGATTTTAATGATGCATACGTTAAAAATTTACTCCCCCGATCGTAGTTGCTGGTGGATGAAGATAATACTTCGATAATCAACAAAGGGTTAATCAGGGCGTCTTTATCGTGTTCTGAGAATTGTTCCGCTCCGCAGACTACTACTACATCCGGGTAAACGAATGAATTGGCTTCTTCCACGAATACTTTGAGATCGTTGATGTAAGCTTCACAGGTTCTGTCCTCTCCGTCGATCAGAGTACTTATTTTTATAAAGATATTGCCATTTATTCTGTTATGCACGGCACTGGCACCGCTCATGGCCAGTATGCTGCCGTTTTCGTATTCACTTTTAAAAGAATTTAATTCTTCCCGTCGCAAATATTCTTCAATGGTATGATAATCTGCTTTTTGCGGTTCTCCCATGACGGTATATTTTTACACAAGGTAAGGTTTTTTCTCCCCGTCAACTCGTTCAGGCCACCAATTGGCTCTTTCACCAACTTACTGTTTAAGGCATTGATTTGCTACCTTCGCGCCATGGCAGCACTGGACCTCAACGGCAAATCCATCCTCATCACCGGCGGCACCGGCTCGCTCGGCAAGGCCCTCACGCGGCGCATCTTCGCCGAGTGGCCCGACGTGCGGCGGCTCGTCATCTTTTCGCGCGACGAGCAGAAGCAATTCGTCATGGCGCAGGACTACCCCGTGCGGGACTACCCCGCCATCCGCTTCTTCATCGGCGACGTGCGCGACCGCGAGCGGCTGGTGCGGGCCATGAATGACGTGGACTACGTCATCCACGCGGCGGCCATGAAACACGTGCACCTGGCCGAATACAACCCCTCGGAGTGCATCAAAACCAACGTGGGCGGCGCGGAAAACGTCATCTACGCCAGCCTGGAAACCAGCGTGGAACGGGTAGTCGCCCTCAGCACCGACAAGGCCTGCGCGCCCATCAACCTCTACGGTGCCACCAAGCTGACCAGTGACAAGCTATTCATCTCCGCCAACAACATCCGGGGCAAGAACCCGATCCGCTTTTCGGTCGTCCGCTACGGCAACGTAATGGGGTCGAACGGCTCGGTCATCCCCTTCTTCATGAAAAAACGCGGCGAGGGTTTCCTGCCCATCACCGACCCGCGCATGACCCGCTTCAACATCAGCCTCGACGGCGGCGTGGACATGGTTTTCCACGCCCTGGCCAATGCCTGGGGCGGCGAGATATTCGTGCCCAAAATCCCCAGTTACCGCATCACCGACGTGGCCGAAGCCATTGCCCCCGGCCTGGAACAACGCGTGGTCGGCATCCGCCCCGGCGAAAAGATCCACGAGGAAATGATCACCTCCTCCGACTCGTTTTACACCTACGACATGGGCAAGTATTACGCCATCCTCCCCTCCGTCCCCAACTGGAATTTGGCCGATTTTCAACGTAAATTTAGCGCGGAGCAGGTCGAAAATGGCTTCAACTACAACTCCGGCACCAACCAAGCGTGGGTGTCGGTGGCCGAGCTACGTAATTTCATCGTTAAGCACGTCGATCCTGATTTTCGGGCGATAGTAAGCAAATAATTATTGATTTTCCGGGCGTGCCCGGCGGCCTGGCGGCCGGCCGGTCGGTCCCTTCCAGGCGCGGCTAACGCCTTGGCCCTGCGGGCTGCCTCGCTACGCTCGTCACCTTCCAGGCACCTCACGCGTGGCTAACGGCTGAGGGATTGAGGGTGTTGCGCCTAAGAGCGTGTCTAAAAGTAGTTCAATTGGAAAATTTTGGACTGCCCCCGCGTGAGGTGCCCGGAGGGTGTCCGCGTAGCGGCAGTGCGCAGCACCGAGCGAATAGCGAGCACGCGACCGGGTGGAGTTAAGGGGACCCACACGCGAGCCGGACCGACCCCGCCAGGGGCGGGGGCACGCCCGTAATAAAGAGCTTCGACTATGAATCAGACCCGTTTACAATTCGATCCGCTCTTCGGCTAACACTCCGTTGCGTAGGCGGAATACGATCAATCGGTTTGCCCCCCGGCGGCGGGCTTCCTCCGTGGCGGCGGCGATGGTACGCACGGCGGGTGCGGGTGCGGCGGGGTAATGAATGAGACTATAATAATCGTAATCGGAGCGGAGGAGGCTGTCGGGGGTGCCCCAGAGCAGCGGGGTGCCGGTGATGGCGGGTACGGCGAAGGAGGTTTTGATGGGCAGTTCGCGATCGAGGTAAAACCAGGATTCGGTGGGCGGCACGAAGATGAGGTCGCCCGCCCGGCGTTGGGAGCGGTAATCGGAGAGTTGGCGGATGAGTCCTCGGCGGGCGGTGGTGGTGGGGTCGGTGGCCCGGGCGGCAGCGTGGAGCCGGGCATTGACGGGGACGCCGGTGAAGACTTGATAGGTGGTGAACCAACACGCCAGGCAAATGCCGATGGCGAGCAGGGCCAGGCGGCGGTAGGGAAGCGTGGATACTACATCCTGGAAAAGCAGCAGCCAAATGGGTAATCCGAGCAGGCAGGAAACCATTTGAAAGTAGAGTACGTCGGAGATGTTGGCGCTGGCCAGGAGGGCGGCGGGCTGGGCGAGGAGCCAGGTGAAGGCCGCCACCAGCACGATACCGGACCGGCGGCCGGTGGTGAAACGGAAGGCCGGACCGGGATGAACGCGCCACCAGAGGGCGAGGGTGAGGGGCATCCAGAGGAAGAAGAAAATTCCACCGCCGGTGCCGACGTAATTGATGTAGCGGACCGTCAGCTTGATGGCGGTTGCCGTATTTAATCCCCGCGCCGCGGGGAAGATAAAATAAAGCACCAGTAACCCGAGTACGATGGCGGCCGGCAGGGCCGCCAGCCAGTAGCGGCGCGGTGCCCGCAGGAGGAAAAGCAGGCCGATGGCACCGGTCCAGCAGAAACCGACGGAAATCTTGCAGAAAGCGATAATGGTGCAGAACAGGAAAGAAATGCCGATGAGTCCGTAAAAATATTTGGAAGCAATTTCGGGGTAGCGGACGAAACGGAGTATTAAGGTGGCGTGGCAAAACACGAGTAGTAAAGCCAGCAAATTACTTTCACCCAGAAAAGGATGGCCGTTCTGTAGAATCCGGAGCGGCAGGAGTAAGAACAACAGTAGCGCCGGGATAAACGCGAGCCGGGCCGTTTTGCCGGCTCCTTGCTCAGGAAATACGGCCGTATAGAGTAGCCAGAGCAATTTGACGAATAACGGCACCGCCAGCACGGGGTAAAACAAGTTGTAGAACCCGAGGCTGGAGCAGCCGATGAGCCGCGCCCATTGCCCGAATACGAGGTGACTACCCCAGTGGTAGTGATAGAGCGGGCTGCCGTCGAGGCTGGTGGAGGGGATGCCGAGTTGGGCGATGCTCTCGGCGATGGCGGCGTGGAAGAGCGTGTCGATGTGGGCCGCGCCCACCGCGAGGGCATCGGTGAAGAGCCAGAAGGGATAGCCGAAATGGTAGGTGCGCAGGTAGCAGAAAAGCAGGAGACCGAATAGGAGGACGGCAAGGAGTACCGTGTTTCGCTGGCCGAGGGAAGAAATGATACGCCAATTGGTAAGAGCGAGGGAAAGCAATCCCAAGCCCATGAGTAGCCACGCGCCGCTGCCGGCGGGTAGGGGCAGCCAACCGAGTAACACGAATGCCGCGCCGACTACCGGGGTGAGGCAAGCGGGGTAGCGCAGCCAGTCCGGGCCGTAAGTTGGGAGCTTTTCGGTCAGGACGTCGGGGAGGAAAAGTAGCGTGGCCGCCAGGCCGATGGCGGCGAGGCAGTGGCGGAGGTCGATCAGCCCCTGGTGATCGGTTATCAGCAAGGTCAGCAATGGCAGGGTGGCAAGGAGGAGGCCCGCACCATTGATGAGCAGGAGGAAAGCGCGGTTTTCCGGGGCGGGCGGGGCGGAATTAGTGGCAATCATGTTACCAAAGGTAGGGCAATTGATTTTATCTTAAGAAATAGTGAACGGGGGGGATCACAGACTACGGATTAGCGATTACAGAATAGTGATCGACCTCACGCATTCGCTATTCCGTATTCCTCATTCGCTACGCTGTAATCCTGATTTCCCTGCCTTCGGGGGGCCGGGGGGGATTACCGCATGCCGCATCCCAAATATTCACTCCTTCACTCATTCAATCATTCACTCCTTATTACCTTGCACCCATTATGGCAGATTACTCCATTCCTTACGGGCGACAGCACGTTACTGACGACGACGTGGCGGCCGTGGCCGAAGCGCTGCGCGCTGATTACCTGACGACGGGTCCGCGCGTGGCGGCCTTTGAGGCTGAATTCGCGGCCTACGTGGGCGCGCGTTATGCCGTGGCCGTGGCCAACGGTACGGCGGCCCTGCACCTGTGTACGCTGGCACTGGACGTGCGGCCGGGGCAGCGGGTGATCACGACGCCCATTACGTTTGCGGCCAGCGCGAACTGCGTGCGCTACGCGGGCGGGGAGGTCTGGTTTGCCGACATCGACCCGGAGACGCTGACCCTGGACCTGGCTAAAACGCGCGCTCTGCTGGCGGCCCACCCACCAGGTTTCTTCCACGGACTGATTCCCGTAGATTTTGCGGGCTACCCCGTGAATTTGGAGGCATTCCGTACACTGGCCGATGAGTACGGGCTGTGGATCATCGAGGATGCGTGCCACGCCCCCGGCGGCTGGTTTACGGACGGTGCGGGAAAAGTGCAACGCTGCGGCAACGGAGCCTACGCCGATCTGGCCATCTTCAGCTTCCACCCCGTCAAGCACATCGCCAGCGGGGAGGGCGGGATGGTGACGACCAACGATAAGAAACTATACGAAAAGCTGATGATCCTGCGCACCCACGGTATCACCCGCGAGCCGGAAAAATTGCGGCGGCAAGATGAGGGCGGCTGGTACATGGAGATGCAGGAACTGGGCTACAATTACCGTATCCCCGATATCCTATGCGCGCTGGGCAGCAGCCAACTGCGCCGGGCCGACGAAGGCATGATCCGCCGCCAGGAAATTGCGGCCCGCTACGACCGGGAATTCGGCGCCTACGACGATAAGCTGCGGGTACACGGCATACCGGCGGATGCGAGTACGCTACACGCCTTTCACCTGTACGTGATCGAGGTAGCCGACCGGCGCGGGCTGTACGATTTCCTGCGCGAGCAGGGGATCTTTGCGCAGGTACACTACATCCCGGTCCACACCATGCCCTACTACGCCGATATCGGCTACGGCGCGGCCGATCTTTCGCTGTCTGAGGCCTACTACGAGCGGGGGCTGAGTTTGCCGATGTACCCGACGCTGACGGAGGAGGAGCAGGGGTGGGTGATTGCCAAGGTACTAGAATTTGTCGCATGATGCGACTCGCCATCATACCCGCCAGGGGCGGCAGCAAGCGGATTCCGCGCAAGAACGTAAAACCCTTCCTGGGCAAGCCCATCATTGCCTACAGTATTGCGGCCGCGCTGGACAGCGGGCTATTCGACGAGGTCATGGTATCGACGGATGACGAGGAGATCGCCGCCACGGCGCGGGATCTGGGGGCGGAGGTGCCGTTTTTGCGGAGCGCGGAAACGGCCGATGATTTTGCTACCACGATGGACGTGATCCTGGAAGTAGTGGATGCCTACCGGAAGCGGGGGGAAGAGGTCGAGGAAGCCTGCTGCATCTACGCCACCGCGCCCTTCGTGACGGCCGCGCGCCTGCGCGAGGCCGCCGCCCTGCGCCGCGCGCAGGACCTGGACTGCGTGTTTCCGGTGCTGCGCTTCGGTTTCCCGATCCAGCGGGCCCTGCGGCTGAGCGCGACCAATACGGTGGAAATGTTCAGCCCGGAGCACCTGACCACCCGCTCGCAGGACCTGGAGCCGGCCTTCCACGATGCGGGCATGTTTTACTTTTTTGCGGTAGCTCGAATACGGCCGGCCGGCAAGCTCTGGACCGACAATACCGGCTGCCTGCTGCTGCCCGAACTGGAGGCGCACGACATCGACACGCCCGAGGACTGGGAGGTGGCTGAATTCAAGTACCGTCTAATGCAGCAAAGCCGTGGGTAAACCGCTCGTTATTTTCCGGGCCGACGGCAGTAGCGAGATCGGTCTGGGCCATGTGATCCGCTCGGCGGCCCTGGCGGAGATGCTGGGTGAAGAATTCCGTTGTGTATTACTGCGTCGTCATCTGCCGGATGCGTTGCTGCCCGAACTGGAGCGGGTGTATGCGGAAGTAATCGCGCTACCGGAAATAGTGAGGGAAGGCGTGGAGGAAGCGGCCTACGTTGCGAAGCTGGCCGGGGAGCTGGCCGTAGCTACCCATCCGCCCATCGTAGTGCTGGACGGTTACCATTTCGGTACGGCCTACCAGCGGGTGATTAAGGGGGCGGGGTTAAAGTTGGTGTGTATCGATGATATTCATGCGTATGAATTTGTGGCGGACGTGGTGGTGAATCACGCGCCGGGGGTGGCTCCGTTTTACGAAGATTTACTGAGCGGGGGGCGACTGTGCGGCGGACTGGATTATGCGCTACTACGATCGCCTTTTTTGCGGGCGGCGGCGGGTAGCGCGGTTGCGGGAGCCACTGAAACCGGTAAGATCGGGCGGGTGCTGATCTGCCTGGGTGGATCGGATAAACTGGGGCTGAGCGCCAGGATCGTGCGGCAATTGCTATCGGGCGGGGCTGACTACCAGCTAACCGTGATTAGTGGCGCGGCGGCGGCGGGCGGGGAGGAATTGGCTAAATTGGCAACGGACCGGCCGACCCTGCGCTTGCTTCATAACCTATCGGCGGAGCAGATGGCGGAGGAGATGGCGCGGGCCGATGCGGCTATCCTCCCGGCCAGTAGCATTTTGTACGAAGCCTGCGCCCTGCGCCTGCCGACCCTGAGCGGCTATTACGTGGACAACCAGGAGCGCATTTACGAGGGTTTTTCGGCGGCCGGCCTGATCGAGGGGCTGGGCGATCTGCGGGAGGAGGTGAACTATGCCGCCGCCCTGCCGAGACTAGCCGCCCGACGAACGAGCCTGCGCACGGAACAGCAACGGCAGTTGACCGGTGAATCCGGGACTAATTTTCTCCAACTTTTTAATTCCATGCTCGCATGACGAAGGTACAGGTACTGGTGGACAACCCTAACTCGTGGATGGTGCCCCACGCGCGGCGGCTGGTGGAAGAACTGACCGCTTTGGGCCATGCGGCGAGCCTGCTGCATGAGCACGCGGCGGTGGAGCGGGGGGATGTACTGTGTTTGCTATCGTGCGAGAAATTATTTAAGCAGCTGGAACTGAACCGGCACAACCTGGTGGTCCACAGCAGCGACCTGCCGCGGGGCAAGGGCTGGTCGCCGCTGACCTGGCAGGTGCTGGAGGGGAAGAACGAGATCCCGATGACGCTCTTCGAGGCCGCCGCCGAGGTGGATGCGGGCGTGGTCTACGACCGGGCGGTGATGCCGTTCAGGGGAACGGAACTGCTGCCCGAGATGACGCGAATGCAGGGTGAGCAGATCGTGGAAATGGTACTGCGTTTTGTGGCCAATTACCCTAAAGTGAGCGGCAAGCCGCAGCAGGGCGAGAGCACCTTCTATCCCCGCCGCCGCCCCGCCGATAGCCGACTGGACCCGGAGCGGTCGATTGCCGAGCAGTTCGATCTGCTACGGGTGTGCGATAACGAGCGTTACCCGGCGTTTTTCGAGTGGCGGGGAGAGCGGTACGTGGTTAAGATCGAGCGGGGATGAGGGGGCTGAACCCGCGTGAGGGATAGGAGGCGTTGTTTGAACGGAATGCAGGGGCGCATGGCAATGCGCCCCGGAATGGAGAGAGTGCCGGATAGCCCGACCCCGTTCCCGCCAGGGACGGGGGCACGCCCAAACCACCCGCCCCACGCAACCGCAAACGGACTGGTTCGTTATGTGGCTTCACCGCGCTACCTTTACGCCATGCAGATAGGAAAATATGCCATCGGGGCCGCTCATCCGCCCTTTATCATTGCCGAGATGTCGGGGAACCATAATGGGGACATCGGGCGGGCCAGGGCCCTGGTGAAAGCGGCCGCCGAGGCCGGGGCGCACGCGCTGAAGTTGCAGACATATACGGCTGATACCCTGACGATTGACCAGCGGGGCGGGCTGTTCGATATTAGTAATCCGGACTCGTTGTGGGCGGGGCGAAATTTATACGAGTTGTACCGGGAGGCGCACACGCCCTGGGAGTGGCACGGCGAGTTATTTGCCTATGCGGCGGAGCTGGGGATGACGGCTTTTTCGTCGCCCTTTGATGAGACGGCGGTGGATTTTTTGGAGGAATTGGACGTGCCCGCCTACAAGATCGCCTCGTTCGAGAGTGCGCACCATCCGCTGTTGCGCAAGGTGGCGGCGACGGGTAAGCCGGTGATTATTTCGTCGGGTATGTCGCGGCTGGATGAGCTGTACGAGAGCGTGCGGGTGCTGCGCGAGGCGGGCGCGGGGCCGATCTGCGTGCTGAAGTGCACGAGTACCTATCCGGCGACGGCGGAAAACACCAATTTAAGGACGATCCCGGTGTTTCAATCGGTTTTCCCGGACTGTCAGGTGGGCCTTTCGGACCACACGATGGGCATCGGCGTGGCAGTGGCGGCCGTGGCCCTGGGGGCGACGGTTGTGGAAAAACACTTTACTTTGCGCCGCGCCGACGGGGGCGTGGACAGTGAGTTTTCGCTGGAACCCGATGAATTGGCGGCCCTGGTGACTGAAACCGAGCGGGCGTGGCAGGCGCTGGGCGGCGTGCAACTGGATACGCAGAAGGCGGAGGAGCAGAGTTTGCAGTTCCGGCGGTCGATCTACGTGGTTAAGGACATTGCCAGGGGCGAGGAGCTAACGGCGGAGAATCTGCGGATCATCCGCCCGGGAGACGGGCTGGCACCGCGATACTGGGACCAGGTGTTGGGCCGCCGGGCGGAGCGGGACTGGAAGCGGGGGGAGGCGTTTGGGATGTGAGGTGCGGGGTGTGTATATCTAATGGGTAATTAATAATATGGCTTTACTTAAATCATCTTCTCGGACCACAGCGGAAGCTATTGAAAAGGAGATAGATCGCCTGAAATCGCTAGAAACCTGGTGGAAGGGCAAGTTGTACCGCAACCATTCATACTACGGACGCAGTAAAATACTGCGGGAATTAACCGGGCTGCCCCCGCTGTTTCCCATCAATGTAGGGATGAACCACGGTATTATTTTTTACACCCTTACCCAAAATTACGCTGACCAGGTGGCGGGCATGAGTAGTCCGGTATTCTTTGCGCACAGTGCCAGGATAGCTGACTTTCTACGGGACAAAGTAGCCAAGCGCGTGCGGGTATTTGCCGATGTATTTCCGCTATACCGCCGGTTTAAGGACTGGAAACGGAAGGAGCAGCAAAAGGGAACTATTTACTACCCTCACCACTCGACCCGTGAGGTAACCGTTACAAATGACATCAAAGACATTTGCGACCGTTTAGCTGCGCTACCGGAAGCCTACCAGCCCATTACGATCAGTCTTTATTTTCGCGACCTACTGAACGGCAATTGGCAGACTTATCAGGACTATGGGTTTGACGTTGTTTGCAATGGACATTTTTACGATCAGGATTTTGTGGATAATTTCTACCATAACCTGCTCGGTCACCGCTTCGCGGCGGGGAACGGGCTGGGTTCGCATACCTTTTATGCGATCGAGGCGGGGATTCCATACTTTATTTTGGGTGCGCCGCCCGTAAATATTGCCGCAAAAGTGAGTGACGGCGTGTACCGGCAAGGGGATCAAACGACTACTATTTTCGGGCCGGAAGATCGCCAACTGGATTTTGAGCGGCAGCTCACTTACCGGCCCCTGCCGTGGCTACCGGAACTGCGGGAAGAAACCACGGCATATGCGCAGGCGGAACTGGGAACCTTCGATACTATTTCCGGGGAAGAGATGCGCAGCGAATTGATCCGCGCCCTTCCCCTGACGCTGGGCAAACTCTTCCGGGTGGTACGAGATGACATCAGGAATAAATTCAGCTAATGGGGATCATTGCGCGACAAAGTACGATGAGTACGCTCGTCCAATTTGCCAGCGTGCTGATTGGGGTGGTCAGTACGCTGTTTATCTATTCGCTGGATGATTTCAAATCCTACGGCTTTTCCCAGGCTTTGCTGGCCGCAGCTATAATTATTACTCCGTTCGCAACCCTGGGTGCGGCGGGCCTGGTCACCCGTTTTTTTCCCGTCTTCCGAGCCGATCCCCGTCAACGGGCGGCTTTTTTCACCTTACTATTGCTGGTTGGGACCGCCGGTTGCGTGTTCATCGGATTACTGGGCTACTTTGGTTTGCTGCCCCTACTGATTGCCGGCACCAGTTCGACAAATAACGTGGAGCTGTACGTAGAATACGCGCGACCGATCTATTATTTGGTCGTTATTCTGGTATTCTCGGCCCTTTTCGATACCTACATTCAGAATTTTCATCGCATCACGGTGCAGACGATTCTGCTCAACTTCGTGCCAAAACTGTTACTGCCCCTGCTAATTTACCTGGGGTATTACTATCGTTTGCCGTTTGAGGTAATCGCTTACGGTCTGGTCGTGATGCAGGGTATCGTTTTGGTATTACTAATTGGATACCTCTACCACCTCGGGAACCTCCGCTTCTCGCTTCAATTCTCTGATTTTCCGTCCGGTATCTGGAAGCAGATGGCAACTTATGCCGCTTACGGAATCATTGGAGCATTGAGTGGAAAGATCGCGCTGGAAATAGATACCGTTAGCTTGGGAGCATTCACCGACGAGGAGACGGTTGGTATCTACCGGGTGATCATATTCGCGGCCCTGGTCATCGCCGCCCCGCTCAATGCGGTGACTAAGATTGCTTCCCCCATCATCACCCAATCCCTGGCGGATAATAATTTGGTCGAGGTCGAAAAGATCTACCGGCGTTCGGCCGTACTACTGAACATGGTGGGTTTAGTATTATTCACGCTTATCCTGGTATCTCTGGATGATATTTTTGCATTGACCGGCAAGCAGCCCCTGTTCGTGGGCGGTACCCTGACCTTTGTTTTACTGGCCGGTGCCCAATTGCTGGATCTTACCAGTTCGGTTAATAGTCAGATTATTGCCTATTCAAAATTTTATCGTTTTAACCTAGTCGTAATTACACTGCTTGCCTTTCTGAATGTCTGGCTCAACTGGCTATTCATTGCCAGTTGGCAAATGGGCATCATCGGTGCGGCACTCGCTACTTTCCTGGCGGTATTAATCTTCAATTTGGCAAAGGGGCTGTTTATCCTGCTTAAATTCAGGATTCACCCACTGGAAAGATCGCTGCTTTTTCCCTTGTTACTTAGTGTGGCTTGTGCCCTCTTATTGCAGCAGTTCAATCTTACGTTTCACCCCGTGATTAATATCGGTGTAAGGTCAGTAGTTGTTGGTTCGGTATTTCTTGGTTATCTTTGGTTCACGCCCTATTTGCCGGAACTGAAAGGGATATTCATTCAGTTGCTAAACAGGCTTGGCATAGGCCTGAAGTAGGATGCCCCTGCACTATCCGATCAATTGAAAAATCGCCACTCTCATGAACTTCACCTACCTATTGGTAAGACTGGTTCTAATTTTCCTGCTTCTTTCAGTTACCAACCTTGCGTATGGCCAGCTAACCAACCAGTTAGTGGCGCACTACCCATTCAATGACGGCACGGCAACCGATGAGATCGGTAACGTGGATGGTATAATGGTCAACGTAATTCCAACATCCGATCGCTTCGGCAATGCGAACCATGCACTGGATTTTGCTCAGAGCCTGTCACGCATTGGATTTGGAGACAACTTCAATTACTTCTCTATTGCGGATGGAAGTTTCAGCTTTTCCCTCTGGATTCAGAGTACCTTAGCGGGAAATGAGTTATTCATTACCAAATATGGCAATAATAGTTGTAATCCTTCTGAAAATCAGCGGGAGTTCTTCCTTCGCATAAACCCGGCTAATAAGATTGAGATAGTTTACTACTCCAATCCAAATTCTTCCAGCTATCGAAGCGTTCAAAGTACAACCACCATAAATGATACCTGCTGGCACCACGTAGTGATTAATTATAACGGTGCTATCGACTCCAATAATGGGTTGAGCCGCATTGAAATGTTTATTGATGACAACCCGGAGCAGGTCTCATTTGCTTTACCCAGCACAGGAAGCCTGGGTAATATCCTGAATACCACTTCACACCTTTCCATGGGCATGTCCCTGGATTCGGAAGGGCAGGCGTGTGACCATGATTTCAGAGGCAAACTGGACGATGTACGATTTTATTCCCGTCTGCTTACGGAGAATGAAGTAGGTCTGCTTTATCGGGAGCCAAATCCAGTTCTTGGTCAAGGTAGTCCCGTTACGGCGGTTTTTCAAATCACTAATGACACCATTTGCGAAGGGGATTGCACGAGTTTTTTATCGCTGGAATCTAACTGCTCCACGACCTGGGACTGGAGTTTCGAGCAAGCGCAACAAGAAAATTCCGACTTGCAAAACCCGATGAACATTTGTTTCAATACCGTCGGCACACACCAGGTGATGTTGATTGCCGACATTGGATTTGCTGCCGATACGACTGTTCAATTCATCACGGTCGTGCCGGCACCGCAGGCCAATTTAGGGAGCGACATGGGTCTCTGCGCTAATTCTTCTTTCGTACTGAATGTAGGCAGTCAGGATTCGGCAACCTACCTCTGGCAGAACGGATCCACGGATTCAACCTTTCTGGTCACTCAGGCCGGAACCTATTCCGTATCCGTAACCACTGGTTGTGGACAAGCAACCGATCAGGTGACCATCACCTCTTTCGATGTTATTGCACTAGCACTCCCTAATGATACGCTACTATGCGACCAAACAGAATATTTAATCAACGCCTTCGACCCCGCTGCTACCAGTTATCTGTGGAGTGACGGTTCCACCGGTAGCAATCTTATGGTCAGCGGTTCCGGTACATATAGTGTATCCGTATCAAACCCCTGTTCCACCCTGTCAGATACCATCACCGTAAATTTCGCAGTTCAACCCACCCGCCTCGAACAGTTCACCTTCTGCTCCGGCTCCACCGTGATCGTCAACGAGGTGGAGTACTTCGCCGAAACCCAATTGTTTACCACCCTGCCTGGAGTAGCAGGAACCTGCGACACCCTGCTCGAAACCCGCATCATCGAAATCCCCGTCCCCCAATCCGTTCAGATTGATCTGGAAACCTGCTCCGACAACATGGTCGTCTACGAGGGCCAGATGCTTTCCCCCGGCACCAGCACCACCTTTACGCTCACGGCGGCTAACGGCTGCGATTCCACCGTGATCGTTGCCGTGAGTGCCTTTTATTTCGAGCAAACGGCCGATTATACCAGCTGCGCCGGAGATTCCGTGCTCGTTAATGGAAATTATTACAGTGACGCCGGCAACTACCAGGACACCCTCGCCTCCGTCACGTCCGCCTGCGACACCTTACTGAATTTTAGCATCGCCGTGGCTCCCTACCAAACCGCTTCCGACACCTACTCCGTCTGCGCCGGCGATTCCATACTCATCAATAATAGCTACTATACCCCCGGAAATTACCGGGATACGATCAGCTCCCTTACCGGCTGCGATACCATTTACGAATACATCGTCACCGGATTGAACGTCCCGATGGTAGCCGCCACCATCGACACCTGCCCCGGCGCGGTGCTCAGCTACGGCGGCCAACCCATCCCCGCCAGCACTACGGCCACTGTCTCGCTCACCGCCGCCAACGGCTGCGACTCCCTCATTACCCTCACCGTCACGCCCGATCTCACCTACGCCACCGCCCTGCGCCTCGCCGCCTGCGACGGCGAACTGGCCACCTACAACGGCACGTCCCTCGCCATCGGCGACACCTTGGATTTCCCCTTCCTCAGCACCGCCGGCTGCGATTCCATTGTTACTGTCAGCGTAGTGGAGCAGAACGACTACGGCGAATTCCTCGGTCCCGACACCATCGTTTGCGGTCTCGAATATTTCCTGGTCAGCCCCGACACCGCCACCTTCTGGACGGGCGGCACCCAAAGTTCGCAACTCGGCATTACCGCTACCGGCACTTACACCGCCACTTTTCAGGATGCCCTCGGCTGCGTGATCACCGACGATATTTTCGTCGAATTTCCCCTGCGCGGCATCTACCTGCCCAACGCCTTTTCCCCCAACGGCGACGGCATCAACGACTGTTTCCAACCGCTCTTCCCGGCGGGGCTGGAGTTCCTGACCTACAGCCTTACCATATTTAATCGCTGGGGGGCACCCGTCTATTCGTCCACCTCACCCCAGGCGTGTTGGAACGGTACTTTCCGGGGCAAGAGTGCCCAGGCCGGTGTCTACGTTTGGGTGCTGGAATCCGTGAATGCCGTTTGCCGGGAGACTGATTCCCGCAGCGGCAGTGTGACGCTGGTGCGTTGAGGACTTCGCCCGTACTTTGCCTGCGGTGCTCCTCGCAAACTCCTCGGAGTGGATAGACGGCGTTGCCGCTGGTAATCAAATCCTTAACCCCTCATGTCCCCACTTCTCACCATCGCCATCTGCACCTATAACCGCGCCGAACTCCTGCGCGAATGCCTCGGTGCGCTGACCCGCCAGACGGCCCCGGCGGCTGACTGGGAACTGCTGGTGATCGACAACAACAGCCCCGATGAGACACCGGCCGTGATCGACCTTTTCCTGGCCGAAAACCCGGATATCCGGGGCCGGCGGGTGCTGGAAACCAAGCAGGGACTCAGCCACGCCCGCAACCGCGCCTACGCGGAGGCCGCCACGCCCTGGGTGCTCTACCTGGATGACGACGCCAAGGCCCGCGAGGATTTCGCCGCCCGCGCCATTCACTTGATCCAACAGACCGACCATCGAATCGTCGGGGGCGTCTACTACCCCTGGTATCACTACGGCCGGCCGCGCTGGTACCGGGATCGCTACGCGAGCAATGCCCTGCCGTTGCGGGAACTTACCGTGCCCGGCGGCAACTACACGGCCTGCGGCGGGGTGATGCTCTGGGAGCGGGCACTGCTACAGGAGTTGGGCGGCTTCGATCCCAGGATCGGCATGATCGGTACGAAATTGGCCTACGGTGAAGAAACCTACCTTCAGGCCAGGGCCGCCGATCTGGGCGTCCGCCCCGCCTACGATCCCGAATTGGTGATCTACCACGTCGTGGCCCCCTTCAAACTAAATGTGGATTATTTTTTCCGCTCCTACTTCCTTGCCGGCCGCGATGCCGTTATCGGCGGGCAGGTCGGCACGGGCGTGGGTAGTCTGCTGGTCCAGTTCCTGATCGGCATTGCCGTCATGACCAAGGACTTTCTCCTTTGCACCCCCAAACTGCTCTTCCAAGCGGGTTACTACCGCGAGAATTGGCTGATCGACGTATTCCGGAAGATGGCGAAGCGGGTGGGAAGGATTTATACGGCAATTTTGCTAAAGCGGGAAGATTAGTAGTGAATACTTGACTTGGAGGATTTTAGCCAACTTTCGCTAGTTTTCCAGCACCGGCTTCCCGATCACCACCTTCACCTCCGGTGAAAGCCGGATGCGGACCTTGATAATCAGCGGATCGTACTGCGTAGCGTAGATTCGGCGATGCAGGTTATAGGCCGTTTTGATGGCCGTCAGCACCGTGATCATGGCGGGTTGCCGCTTGTTCTCTTCCAGTAGCTGGTCGATCCGCTCGCGCGACCAGTCGTCGTGATTACCGACCAGTTCCACGTCCAGGCCGGGGCTGAGGGCCAGGCTGAGACCAAAACTGGTGATGCGCAGGCCGTAAATCTCCAGCTTAGGGAAAATCTTGAGCCAATCCTCGATGAGCTGCATGGTGCGCTCCTTGGTGTTGGTGCCAACGGCCGAACCGAGACCTTGGGCCGCTTCCTGCAATGAGCGAAGAATTTGGTCGATCATGCTTACTTCTTCTTGTATTTTACCATGCCGGAAAGGTCGATGGAAGCGGGATCGTTGAGTACCTTATCCATGTCGATGGGGATGCGGATTGTTCTGCCGTCCTCGCTGACGGTGCCATTGGGGAAGGTGTGCTTTTTAACCTTGCCCGGCAGGCGGTATTCGGTGCTCATCTTCATTTCCTCGAACATTCCCTTCATCATTTCCATGTTCACCTGATCGCCGAGCTTATCCGTCATGCTTTGGCGGTCGCCGGTGAAGGTGCGGGTAAATTTGCCCTTCTTCCAGATAATATTACTGGCCTGATCGGTCATGCCGCCGATGCTGCCCAGCATTCCGGCTCCGCCGCCGGGGCCACCTTCGCCGTCTTCTTCATCGGATGGGGTTTTTACGCGGCTGAGTAGGTCATTCATCCGGTCGATGCCTTCCGGGTCGGTGAAATCATAGCCCGTGCGTACTTCTCCGATGCCCGCCGCGAAGTCGATTTTCATGGTGGTGACGAACTTCTTCAGCATCTCCCGTTCCTCCGGCTTTAGATCGGGGTTGAGGGCAATGATCTCCTCGCCCATATAGATGGTAGAATCGACGTTTTTGTCCGTCATATCCGTTCCCCCCTCCTGTTGCATCATCATGGCCATCATCGGATTACTCAGCAGCTCGCTCATATCCACGTAGGTCTCGTAGCGGCCCGAACCGTCCTTGTTGATGGTGATGATCTCGGTGATCTCCAGGCAGGAGGTGAGGAAGAGGCTGAGGAATAAAAATAGGGTAAGGGATAGATAACGCATTGGAGGTTATAATTGATGATGGCGACCCGCGTGAGGTGCCTGGAAGGTGAAGGCGATAGCCGAAGCCCGGAGGGCCAAGCCGCAAGGCGCGCCTGAAAGGGACCGACCCCGGCACCAGCCGGGGACACGCCCAGGAAACGAATGGAACGCTGCCCGGCAAAAGTAAGGGAATAACCGGAAGAAAACGGTCCAGTAGTTCTAAAATCCCGCCACGTCATCATCCGGGTTGCGCGCATCGCCCACCGCGAAGAGCGAACCGTCGGGCTGCACCTGGATGGCCTTGACGACCGCCATGCGGCCGACCTCGCGCAGGGTGTGCCCCCTGGCCCAGAGGTCTTTGCGAACGAGCGTGTCGAGGGCCTCGGGTTCATGCAGGATCACGTCGGGCAGCCACTGGTGATGGAAGCGCGGGGCGCGGACGGCGGAGTCGAGCGGCATGCCGAAGACGGTGCTGTTGAGGATGACCTGGTAGACGGCCGTGATGATGGTGGAGCCGCCCGGCGCGCCGAGGACGAGGTGCAGTTTGCCGTCTTTTTCCAGAATGGTGGGTGTCATCGAGGAGAGCATCCGTTTGCCGGGGGCGATGGCGTTGGCCTCCGCGCCCACCAGGCCGAACATATTGGGAACGCCGGGCTTGGCGCTGAAATCGTCCATTTCGTTGTTGAGGAAAAATCCCGCCCCGTCGACGATCACCTTGCTGCCGAAATTGCCGTTGAGCGTGGTGGTGACCGAAACCGCGTTGCCGAGCGAATCGACGATGGAGATGTGCGTCGTTTCGTACGATTCCAGCAGCCGCACCTTTTCCCCGCTGCCGATCCGGTCGCTGGTGGTGGCACTGTCGGGCAGGAAAGTAGTCATACGCTCCCGCAAATATGCCAGACTGAGGAGGCTGTCGGTGGGCACCTCGTAAAAATCACTATCGCCCAGATAGGCGGCGCGGTCGGCATACACGCGGCGTTCGGCTTCCACCATCAGGTGCGTGGCGGCGGTGGACTGAAACCCCATTTCGGCCAGCGGATAGTCGTTGGTGAGTTGCAGCAACTGGCCCAGGGCCACGCCGCCGCTACTGCTGGGGGGCATGGAGATCAGGCGGTAATTGCCGTAGCCGACCGTGATGGGCGTGCGTCGTTTGACGGTGTATTCGGCCAGATCGGCCTCGGTGATCAGGCCGCCGCCGCTCTGCATTTCGGCCGCGATGAGGCGGGCGGTCTCGCCGGTGTAAAATCCGTCTTTGCCCTGGTCGCGGATCCGTTCCAGCGTAGCGGCCAGTTCGGGCTGGGTGAGGCGTGCGCCGGCCGTCCAGTTTTGATTTAGAAAGGGAGAGGTGGTATTGAAAGCGTTGAAATCATCCTGAAAACCCGCCAGCCGCTCGGCTTCTGACTGGCTGAGTAAGAAGCCCTCGCGTGCCAGATCAATGGCCGGTTGCACCAGATCGGCCCACGGCAGCGAGCCGAAGTCGGCGTGCTGCGCGGCCAGGCCGGCCACGGTGCCGGGCACGCCCACGGCCAGGTGGCCGCGCGTGGATTTGTCGGATTGCACCTCGCCGTTCTCGTCCAGGTACATGTCCTTGTCGGCGGCGGCGGGGGCCTGCTCACGGTAGTCGATGGCGGCCACCGCGCCGTCGGCGGCGCGGTAGACAAAAAAGCCGCCGCCGCCCAGGTTGCCGGCGCGGGGGTAGACCACCGCCATGGCGAACTGGATGGCCACCGAAGCATCGACGGCGTTGCCGCCCCGCCGGAGTACCTCCTCCCCTACCCTCGATGACAACGGGTGCGGGCTGACAATGGCCACCGAGTTGAAGGTGCCGCTGATCTCGGACTGGTAGTCGGGACCGGTGGCTTGCTCGGGGGCCGTGCGGCAGCCCATTGCCAGTAAAAGGAGTAAGAATGGAAAGGTGTAAGCTTGCTTCATGTAGATGGTAGTGGTCGGTGGGTACAATTTGGGGAGTAAGCTAGGAAAATTTAGGTTGAGCGGGAGGAAGAGAACGAAAAAAGCCGATTCCGCACTTAGCGAAACCGGCTTCTTTAATCTTACGAAAAAGGATTACTTCCCCATTGCCTTCACCATCGTCGCACCGATTTCGGCGGGGCTGACGACAACGTGGATGCCGCACTCGCCCATGATCTTCATCTTGGCCTCGGCGGTATCTTCCGCGCCGCCCACAATGGCGCCGGCGTGGCCCATGGTGCGGCCCTTCGGGGCCGTCTGGCCGGCGATGAACCCGACGACGGGCTTGGTGCCGTGATCGCGCACGTAGTAGGCGGCCTCGGCTTCCATCGTGCCGCCGATCTCGCCGATCATGATGATGCCGTCCGTGTCCGGGTCGTTCATCAGCAGCTCCACGGCGTCCTTGGTGGTGGTACCGATAATGGGGTCACCGCCGATCCCGATGCAGGTCGATTGGCCCATGCCGGCCTTGGTCACCTGGTCCACGGCCTCGTAGGTCAGGGTACCCGAGCGGCTCACGATGCCGATACGGCCGGGGTTGTGGATAAAGCCGGGCATAATGCCGCACTTGGCACCGCCGGGCGTAATCACGCCGGGGCAGTTAGGGCCGACCAAACGTGTGTCGTAATCCTCAATGTACGAGCGTACTTTCACCATATCCTGCACCGGAATACCCTCCGTGATGCAGATGATGACTTTGATTCCCGCGTCGGCGGCCTCCATAATGGCGTCGGCCGCGAAGGGGGGCGGCACGAAGATCACGCTCACGTCGGCACCGGCTTCGTTGACCGCATTGGCCACGGTGTTGAACACGGGCCGGTCCAGATGCGACTGGCCACCCTTACCGGGCGTGACGCCGCCCACCACATTGGTGCCGTACTCGATCATTTGGGAGGCATGAAACGAGCCTTCTTTTCCGGTAATTCCCTGGACGATTACTTTTGAATCCTTACTAACTAAAACGGCCATACTCGTGGTGGTGTGTTTTCGTTCCGCTGGACGGAACCGTTATTTATTGGTTATTCGTGTAGCTAATCACTTCGCTACTCTTTTCGTTTGACGTCCTCATCCACAATGATAAAGACGTCTTCGTTATCTTTTTGCATGAAGTAACTTTCCCGGGCAAACCGCTCGCGGTTGATCTCCCGATCCAGTCGTTCCTCACGTGCCCGCTCGATCATTTCTTCGTAGAAAACCTGATCGCGTTCCAGCCGGTTCACCGTCGAATTTAACTTCCACTGGGTGATCAGGTCGTGGCGGTCGATCACCACCATGAACGCAAAAAATATGCCGATCGCAATGAAGTAGCGGTTCCGCAACGGAGCCGGTAATTTGGACCAGTAGTGCTGGAAAATATTTTTCTTCGTGGCCATGGCCGCAAATTACGGATTAATCAGTGATTCGCTGATTGAATGGATCAAGTTGCGGGGCGTGCCCCGTTGCCTGACGGCTCCGGGTCGGCGTCTTGCGGGCTTCGCTGTTCGCTCGGTGCTGCGCACCCGGCGCTAACGCGCCGCCCCTCCAGATGCCTCACGCAATTGGCGGGCTACCCTCGTCGCATAGTTGAGAAGTAGTTCCGGCGGCTCGACCGCGTTGGACTACTCACCAGATCTAATTTCTCAACGGTTCCTCTACCGCTTGAGCCTCCGCCCCGGAAATACCGCCGTTTCCCCCAGTTCCTCCTCGATGCGGAGCAACTGGTTGTACTTGGCCACCCGATCCGAGCGCGAAGCCGAGCCGGTTTTGATCTGCCCGGTATTCAGGGCCACGGCCAGATCGGCAATCGTGGTGTCTTCGGTCTCGCCCGAACGGTGGCTCATCACGCTGGTGTAACCCGCGCGGGTGGCCATGCTCACGGCGTCGATCGTTTCTGACAGTGTTCCGATCTGGTTGACCTTGATCAGGATACTGTTGGCCGATCCCTCGGTAATTCCCCGTTGCAACCGCTTGGTGTTGGTCACGAACAGGTCGTCGCCTACCAGTTGCGTCCGGTCGCCGATGGATTTGACGAGGCTGCCCCAGGCATTCCAGTCGTCTTCGTCCAGGCCGTCCTCGATGCTGAGGATGGGGTATTTATTGACCCACTCGGTCCAGTAAGCGACCATCTGCTCGGAGGTGAGTTTGCGGCCGTCGGACTTGTGGAAGTGGTAGACTTTTTCCTTGGCGTCGTAGAATTCGGAGGCGGCGGCATCCATCGCGATCATGATGTCCTCACCGGGCTTATAACCGGCGGCCTCGATGGCCTGTAGGACGGTCTCGATGGCTTCCTCGTTGCTCTTGATATTGGGGGCGAAACCGCCCTCGTCACCCACGTTGGTGCTGTAGCCTTTCTTCTTCAGCACGTTTTTCAGGTGGTGAAAGGTTTCTACGCCCATGCGCAGTGACTCGGAGAATGTATCCGCGCCGATGGGCATGATCATGAATTCCTGGAAGTCGATGCTGTTATCGGCATGGGAGCCGCCGTTGATGATGTTCATCATCGGCACCGGCATCACGTGGGCGTTAACGCCGCCCACGTAGCGGAACAGCGATTGGCCCGCATCCAGGGCGGCGGCCTTGGCCACGGCCAGGCTCACGCCCAGAATGGCGTTCGCGCCCAGTTTACTCTTGTTCTCGGTACCATCCAACTCCAGCATGATGCCGTCGATGTAGCGCTGATCGTGTACGTCAACGCCCAGTAGTTCGTCGGCAATGGCTTCTTCCACGTTACTGATCGCCTTCAGGACGCCCTTGCCCATGAACACCTGCTTATCGTCGTCGCGCAGTTCCACGGCTTCGTATTTGCCGGTACTGGCACCCGAGGGCACGGCGGCGCGGCCCACGGCCCCGCTATCGGTGAGAACTTCTACCTCGACGGTAGGGTTGCCGCGCGAATCGAGGATCTGGCGGGCTTTGATGTCAATGATTGAACTCATATGTGTGGGGTGGTTTTTGCGGGGGTGGTTGCTTGGCTTAACCGCCGGGGGCGGCGGATGTTTTTAGGGGATACCGGAATTAGGCGGGCACGGCGGCGCGCAGCAGATCGAGGAACTGGTCGAACAGGTAGGCCGCATCGTGGGGTCCGGGGGATGCCTCGGGGTGATACTGCACGGAAAAGGCGGGCTTGCCCACAATGCCGATCCCTTCGATCGTATCGTCGTTCAGGTTGCGGTGGGTAATGGTCACCCGGTCCAGATTGGCCTCAATGGCTTCGGGGCTGACACCGAAACCATGATTCTGGCTGGTGATCTCACACTTGCCGGTCAGCAGGTTTTTTACCGGGTGGTTGATGCCCCGGTGACCGTGGTGCATTTTGTAGGTGGGGATATTCACGGCGCGGGCCAGGATCTGGTGGCCCAGGCAGATACCGAACAGCGGTTTACCGGAGTCCAGCATGGCGCGGGCGGTATCCACGGCATAATCCATGGCACCGGGATCACCAGGGCCGTTGGAAATGAAATAGCCGTCGGCACCGAAGGAATCCATTGCGGCGAAAGTGGTTTTGGCGGGGAATACCTTGACGAAGCAATCGCGCTTGACGAAATTGCGCAGGATGTTCCGCTTGGTACCCAGATCGAGTACCGCCACCCGGTAAGTGGCATTTTCCTCGCCCATCGTATAGGCTTCGGCCGTGGTGACCCTGGAGGAGAGTTCCAGGCCGTCCATATTCGGGGTGGCGTCCAGCACCTTTTGTAGTTCCTTTAGATCGGTGATCTCGCTGGAAATTACGCCGTTCATGGCACCCTTGTCACGGATGTGGCGCACGATGGCGCGGGTGTCCACGTCGCAGATACCCACCAACCCTTCCTGCTCGAAGTAATCCTGAATACTGCCCTCCGCCCGCGAGCGGCTGAATGGAATGGTAAAATTCTTACAGATCAGCCCCGCGATCTGGATATTGGCCGACTCGGTTTCGGCGGCCAGGGTGCCGTAGTTGCCGATGTGGGCGTTAGTGGCTACCAGTAGCTGCCCATAATAGGAGGGGTCGGTAAAAACTTCCTGGTAGCCGGTCATGCCGGTATTGAAGCAAATCTCACCGGAGGTGGTGCCGATCTTGCCGGCGGCGCGGCCGTGGTAGGTGGTGCCGTCGGCAAGGAGTAGGACGGCTGCGGGAAGCGGGTGGTCTTGGGCCATGGGGATGCGGGGCGTGGGTTGATCGCGCGCAAAGGTAATAACTCTAAGTGATGTCGGGAAATCGGCGGGGTAACTCCGGGTAGTTGGACCGGAGCTATTGAAGTGCGTAATAAGAGCGTATCTAAATTTTTACTTCCTGATAATCAAGCATTTGAAAACCTGGCGTCATAAAAAATGACTTACGTAACCCGCTATGCGCGCACCACGAAGTAGCCGCGAAGCGAATCATTGATCCTCAGTTCTTAAAAATTTTAGACACGCTCTTAAATAGATTGGACGCCTACCGCGTGAGGCCCCTGGACGGGGCGAACGACAGCGAGCAGCCCGCAGGGCCAAGGCGATAGCCGCGCCGGGAAGGGGCCGACGGCGAGGCGTTAGCCGAGGCGGCACGCCCTTATCTAAATTGTAGCAGGTAGTACGCTCAGAACGAGTACATTACTACTTACTACCCAACTACCCGCTAGTTACTCACCCACCAATTCACCAACCGCAGTTTCTCCTTGCTCTCCAGCCGGTCCCACTGGTCCTCGAAGGCGGGGCGGGGGGTTTCGCGCAGGACGAGGTGTTCGTAGCTACCGGCCTGATAAACGCCGAGATAATAAGGCGTGCCGGCCTCCTGGAAGCGATCGTAGTCGATCAGGCGGACCTTACTATTGACGCGCTGTGTCCAGTCCTCATTAAAAGTTTGTTCGGAATCGGTGATAAAAACGACGTTGCGTTGGGGGATAGGCTGAAAGTGGTAGATGGCCAGAAACTGGGCCTGACCGGAAGGCGTGCTGATGACCTTGACACCCTGGAGGACGAACTTTTCGCGGAACATCTCATCGGTGCGTTGCATGAGGCCGTCGCGGCTATCGAGTTTCCAGATTTTGTGGGCGGTTTCGCCGGGCTGCCAGACGCCGATGTAGATGAAATCGGTTTCGTTGAGGGCATAGCCGGTCACGTCGGTGAGGATGAAGTTACGGTCGGCCATTTTACGCTTGAGCTGCACGAAATCAGCCCAACCCAGGGTCTTGGCGATGGTGTCGCGCTCGCTACTTTTGGTGTAGATGCCCCAGTAGGAACGTTCCTGGCCGAGGCCGGCCGTTTCAATGTCCGTCAGGCGGAAACCCTTATTATTGAAGTCCTTATTCTTGGCCAGAAACGTGTTCCAGTCAGCTCCCTCGACGTATTCGAGTTTAGCGTCCGTTTGTTGGAAGATACCGCTGACCAGCGTTTGGGCGGTCAACGGAACAGAAGCGAGCAGGAAGGCCACGAGCAGAGCGGCCGAAAAGGTGTGGATGGTATGCATGGAAAGATGGAATTTTCTAGTAGTGCTCTGCTCGATAGTCGGATTTGATTGAGTGGCTTAAGCGCGTTTCGGCGGCAAAATATTGCGCAGGCGGCACGTTTGGGCAAAGATCATAACATTACAACAACGTTTTGCTGCCCGTGTGCGCAGCTATCCTTGGGACGGATGGACTCAACCTATGTCACCTCCTTCCGTTAGAAGCCAAACTGTAGGTTGCACCTAGCCGGTAATTGCCTAGCTTTGCAGCCTTTTCCTATCAACCGCCGCCCGGTCTCACCATGCGGCGAGCAACCCGACTCTTCGCCCGTGGCTAACAAATATGCTGACCTGATCGACCAGACGTTCTACTTTCCCCAGGAGGGATTCGACCTGGAAGACGGCTACCTGACCTTTAACGACATTCCCCTTATTCACTTGATTGAAAAGTACGGGACGCCCCTCAAGCTGACCTACCTGCCCAAGATCGGCGCGCAGATCAAAAAGGCCCGCAACCTGTTTACCCGCGCCATGCGCTCGGCCGGCTACACGGGCAAGTACAACTACTGTTACTGCACCAAAAGCAGCCACTTCAGCCATGTGGTCAAGGAAGTATTGCAGCACGACGCTAAACTGGAGTGCAGTTCCGGCTACGACATCGACCTGATCCGCCGGCTACACGAGCGGGGTGATATCGACAAGGACCTGATCATTGTCTGCAACGGATTTAAGCCGGTCAGCTACCTGAAAAAGATCGTGGACCTGATCAATGACGGTTTCACCAACGTGACGCCGGTGCTGGATAATAAGGACGAGCTGGACTATTACGCGCAGCACGTCAAAGATACCTGCCACATCGGCTTGCGAGTGGCCACCGAGGAAGAACCGAATTTCGAGTTTTATACCAGCCGCCTCGGCATTCGGGGGACGGAGGTGATCCCGTTTTTCGACGCCAACATTAAAAATAATCCGAAATTCAAACTGCGGATGCTCCACTTCTTCGTGGATACCGGCATCCGCGACACCTTATATTACTGGGGCGAATTGAAAAAAGCGGTGCGCATCTACTCCCAACTGCGCCAACACAGCGAGACCCTGCACGCCATCAATATCGGCGGCGGGATGCCGATCCGTAACAGCCTCGGTTTCGAGTTCGATTACAAGTACATGGTGCGCGAGATCGTCAACAACATCCAGAACGCCTGCGAGGAAGACGATGTGCCGGAACCCGACATATTCACTGAGTTCGGCAAGTATACCGTCGGCGAAAGCGGGGCCACTATCTTTAGCGTGCTGGGTAAAAAGCAGCAGAACGACTCGGAAATGTGGTACATGATCGACAACAGCCTGATGACCACCCTGCCGGATGCCTGGGGAATCGGCGAGCGATTTATTTTACTGCCCATCAATAACTGGGACAAAAACTACCGCCGCGTCAATATCGGCGGCCTGAGCTGCGACAACTCGGATTACTACAATTCGGAGGTCCACGAAAGCCAGGTTTACTTGCCCGAATACGACGAAAAAGAGAACGAGCCACTTTACCTCGGCTTCTTCCATACCGGTGCCTATCAGGACAGCATTTCCGGCTACGGCGGCATCAAGCACTGCCTTATCCCTAGTCCCAAACACATTCTGGTCGACCGCGATAAGCAGGGGAATCTGACCGACGTTATGCTGCACGATACGCAGACGGCGGAGTCTATGCTGCATATTTTGGGTTACTGATCCAGACAACTAATCTACTTTTTTTGGGCGTGCCCCCGTCCCTGGCGGGCCGGGGTCGGCGTCTTGCGGGCTCCCTGACGGTCGGTGCTACGCACTTGTCGCCGGAACCGTGATTCCGGGCCGGGTCCATTATGCCGGGGCTCCACCCCTCCAGGTGCCTCACGCATTGCGCTACCGGTAGTTTTTGCTTACGGAACGGCCTTTATTTTACAGATAACGGTACAAACTTGCAGTTATAGTTGGTAGGTTTACCCCTTCTAACTATCTTAACCGCCCGTTAAAACATGATTGTTGTTCGGTTCGGGAACTTTTCCCGGCCTACAAATGATTGAGCTGACTGATTGACCCTTACAACAAAATAAACACCGTTCTACCATGATCAATACCCTTACGCTCGATACCGAGCATCAGCGCGTTTATGTCATCAATGATGGCAACTGCAATGCCTACCGTATCGACACCGCAGGCGGCGTGCTCATCGGCTTGGTCGGCGGTCAGGTTACGGCTACCGACGCTCCCGTATCCGGTGAAAATACCGATCCCCGGAGCACCGCCGGCCAGTCCGCTACACTGGGCGAGCAAAAGCGTCAGCAAATCTTCAATTTGGCTTCCACGGCCCAGTTGACTATCGGTTTCAACCCCGGCTCGCAGAGCATCGGCATTATCGGTGCCGTCGATATCGTTTCTACCATCCCGAGTGCCGACCCATCCGTCGAAGATACCCCGCCCTCCGGCACCTGCCAAACGGTGCTGTTCGACCTGACCCGAATGCTCGTGCACCTACAGCGCCGGGGTGATAAGCTGGTCGTAACCGAATACAAGATCGGCCGGATGGCTTGAGTTGTCCTATGGGAATGAAAACTTCGCGTCTCCTGCCAGATTGCAACGAAGATTTACAACTTCATGCGTTCTAAGGCCATGACCCGAACTTTTTTACTCCTCCATCCGCCCAAACGCGTATTGCATTGCTTCCGATACGTTCCGCTCGTGCTGCTGGCCGTTCTACTGACTGCCTGTGGCGATTCCGTAGAACCACTCGTAGTGCCCCCTGATCTGGGTCCACCGAATGTACTCCTGATCGTGGCGGATGACCTGGGCTATGGGGATTTGGGGATCCACGGCAATGACACGGTTCGCACTCCTTATCTCGATTCTTTTTTCCGGGAAGGGGTAGAATTCGACCGCTTTTACGTCAGTCCGCTCGGCATGTCCACCAGGGCGTCCCTGCTTACGGGACGATACGCGCCCCGAACCGGGGTCATCTACGGTACCGGTGGCGGTGAGATAATGAAGGAAGACGAACTGACACTGGCCGAAGCGTTTTCCGCTGCGGGATACCTCACCGGCCTATTCGGAAAATGGCACAATGGAAGTAATTATCCGTACAATCCCGCCGGAAACGGTTTTACCACTTTCCTGGGATTCAGCGGTGGGTCGATCGACCGCTACTTCAATGCGGAACTGGAAAATAGTGCCGGAGAAACGGTTCCGACCAAGGGTTACTTACCCGACGTACTGACGGATTCCGCAGCCGCATTCATGGCCCGAACGGTCACTAGCCGGCAGCCTTTTTTTGCGGTAGTGGCTTACCCCACTCCCCACGCTCCCCTACAGGTTCCTAATGAGTATTTTAATCACTTTCGTAGGGTACTGGATGAGGAACGGGCAGCCGTTTACGGTATGGTCGAAAACCTGGATGATAACCTGGAACGTCTCCTGACCGCGCTGGAAAACGATGACCGGCTCCTTAATACGATCGTGATCTTTACGTCCGACAACGGACCCGCCGGAGATCGCTTCAATCTCGGTTTCCGTGGTCGCAAGGGACGGGTAGACGAGGGAGGCACCCTGGTTCCTTTCGCCATCCGCTTTCCGCCGGCCTTGACGAAAAATTACCCCAACGATCGCTCCATTTCCCGCCGAATGTCTCACGTAGACCTTTTTCCCACGCTGGCCGCATTGCTCAACCTGGACATTTCGAATGCGAACCCAATAGATGGGAAAAGCCTGCTGCCCCTGCTGATCAGGCAGGCCGGCGACAAAGCATGGCCCAACCGCAGCCTCTTCACCTTTAGCCCCTCCCGCGATACCTTTATTCCTAACCCCGGTGCCCTCCGTACGGACCAGTACCTTTATATCGTCCGCTCACCCGGCAATGAGGAATTATACGACCTCCCGGCCGACCCTACTCAACGGAATAACCTCGCCCTGGAACGCCCTGTTTTGCTGGACATCCTCGCCGGCCGCTACTCGGATAAGGCAGCAGAGGTAGCTCCGCCGGTCGGCCGGATAGCACCTGCGACCAGGATAGGCGACCGTTTTCCCATCGTCCGCTTACTCGCCCCCGAAGGTCGACTTTCCGGCAACCTCCGCTATTCCCGCCCCGGCGGCCCTGGAGGCGACTGGGCCGAGGGTTGGTCCGGTCCCAAAGACACCCTTACCTGGCGCCTGGCCATAGTCGATACCTCCCGCTATGCCATGAGCGTGGCCGCGTGGGTACCTGCATCCGCCCGCAATTCAGAAATGGAAATTTCTCTCGGCAACAAACTTTTTACCATAACGCTGGATCGATCCTACTCCCCCACTCCACCGATTAACCACGACCGCGTACCCCGAACCGAGCCGGCAGAAAGGGATTGGCTGCTGGTACCGGTCGATACCATTCAATTTTCGGCCACCGGATCGCAGTTGCTACGCATATCCCCCCGCTCCAGGATCGGTAATGGGCTGGCGATTAAAGGAATTTACTTAAAGCGGGTTGAATGAGAAGGTGCGGTTACTTACCGTTAAGCCCCCTGGCCGTAGGGTGTTGTTCCCGTTAGATTTTTTGGTAGCGATTTCCACGTTACCGTCCTCCCTCGCGGCGAAAAGGGTTCCCCTAACCCCTTCCGCCGCAAGGGAGGGGGAGATTAGATGTCGTCGACGACCATAAAATTCGACACGCGCTTAGAGCGTTTCTAAATTTTTACTTCCTGATAATCAATCATTTAAGATCATGGCGTCGTAAAAACTGACTTACGTAACCCGCTATGCGCGCACCACGAATACCGCAAGCAATTTTTATCTAGCCGGAACCTTAACCACGAAGTAGTCGCGAAGCGAATCATTGATCCTTAGTTCTTAAAAATTTTAGACACGCTCTTAATCTCACACGTTAGACCGCCAATTCCCTACCCGTAACCATCCGATAACTAGTTTTTACGCAAAAGATTACAATTTATAATAATCAGGTAAATTTCGTCTGAGTAAAATAATATCATGAAACATTTATTGATCCTATGCGGTTCCCCCGCTCCTGATTCGGGAACTTCGGCCCTACTACGGGCGATGAGCAAGTTGATCTTGCCGGAATGGACATCGGTGCATCAGGATGACTCGGCTAACTTCTAGCTGTTCAGTCCACAGGCCGCCGCTGCTCGTCCGTTACCTCCCCTCATTACAACCTGGCAGGAACAGGCCGCCGCTGCTACTCATTTATTGGTAGCGACACCGGAATACGCGCACAATATTCCCGCCGCCCTCAAAAATGCCCTGGAATGGCTGGTTGCCGGAGGTGAGTTGAGTGGAAAACCGGTGTTAGCGATTACCTACACGCCCCACCCACCCAGGGGCGAGCAGGCGATGCAGTCCTTATGCGCAACGCTGGTAGCCCTGGATATGCGGGTGGTGGCCCAGTTGCCGCTTTACCGGAATGAGATCGAGGTGGGACAGACTGGATCAATTACCGGCAGCGGGGCCGAACTGGTGGAGGCCGGAATGCGCCTACTGCTAAATAGCTAAGAGCGTGTCTAAATTTTTACTTCCTGATAATCAATCATTTAAGAACCTGGCGTCACATAAACTGACTTACGTAACCCGCTATGCGCGTACCACGAAGTAGCCGCGAAGCGAATCATTGATCCTCAGTTCTTAAAAATTTTAGACCCGCTCTAATCAGTACGGCGGTAAACCGCGTGAGGCGCCCGGAAGGACCGGCCGGCCGAAATATTTCGGTCGGACACGCTCAGGATGAAACATTTAGCGATCGACTTACTATGCAATAGTGAATAACATGACCCAACGATGCTAAAAAATTACACACTTTTCTTCCTGGCATTTTTAATGCCCCTTTTGTTAAGTGCTCAAACCGACACGACGACCTTGACTTCAGGACGAAAAATTAACGACGTCTTACGCGTGGGCGTGGTGGCGGAGGCTCCCTACTGCATGAAAGGCGATGATGGGGAGTGGACCGGCCTAAGCCTGCAATTATGGCGGCAAGTGGCGGAAAACCGGCAACTGCGCTATGAACTAATCGAGTTTTCACCGGAAGACAGCCTGGTAGCGCAATTGGCAAATGGCAATATCGACGTGATCCTAAAAACGGACCTGACGGAAGCCGGAGCGGGAAAAATTGCTTATTTGCAAAATTACCATGCCACTGCGCTGGGTATGGCATTACCCAAGAGCCAGGGAATTTTAAAAGTAGTGAAGACGCTTTTTTCCAAGCAATTTTGGATGGTCGCGCTTTACCTGTCCGGTTTATTGCTCATCATCGGCGTACTGATCTGGCTCATGGAACGGAGGGAAAACGGGGACCAATTCGGCGGCGACCGGAGTATCCTGGAGGGAGTGGGGGCGGGTTTCTGGTGGGCGGGCGTGACGCTGACCACCATCGGCTACGGCGACAAATCGCCCAAAACTTTGGGTGGCCGGATCGTGGCCATGCTCTGGATGCTCATGGCCCTGGCCCTGACCTCTACCCTTACCGCCGCCGTGATCGGCGCGGCCAACTCGAAGCAAACCATTGATTTCCCGGATGACCTGAGCAATCGTAAGGTGGCCGTAATGAAAGATTCGCCCGCCGCTGAGTACCTGGATAATAAGGGGATCAGTTACACTACTTTTCCAACGGCGAAGGAGGGGATCCGCGCCATCAAGGAAGAAGAGGCCGACCTATTCATCGGTAATGCCGCCACGATCCAGTATTTGGTCAAGGAAAATAAATCGCTTTCCGCCTCCGTGCAACCCACTGACGCCGAACCGGTAGCCTATGCTGCGGCCGTGGCGAAAGGAAGCGGCCTGCGCGAGCCGTTGGATGCCGCCATGATTCGCATCATCCGCACGGAAAGCTGGCGCAAGACCATTAAAGCATACACGGACGGCGAGGGGATGTAGCTTAGGCTGTCCAGTTTATCAGGCTAGAGCCAGTATAAGTTTTGCACCCGCTTCTTGGAGACCTATCCCCCGACCCGGCTATTCGTCTGGGTCCGTTCGCTTCGCGGCTACTTCGTGGTAACCCCAGCCGCTGCGGAGGAGAGGGGTGATGGGAAGTTGACATACCGTTAAAACTGTAATGGGTAAACCTAAATAGATTGGACAGCCTAGTATGTAGCTCAACGGATCATTTATTAAGGATGGTACGGGATCCTGACTATACCTAAAACAGACGAGGGGGTAGCCGATGGTTAACGGAATAACTTCCGCAGCATCACCGACTACCCCCTCGAAATTCATGCGTCAACTTTCGCTTTCCGCTTTTACTTTCCGGCTGCTACATCCTCGCGGATCTTGTTGAGCGCGGAACCCGTGCGTACCCAGCCGATCTGGGCCTCATTGTAGGTATGCGCCACGGGGAAACGCTCTTCGGTGCCGTCGCTGTGCGCAAGGACGACCGTGAGGTTAACTCCGGGAGACATGGTGTCGAATCCTTGCAGGTGAATGGTATCGTCCTGGCGGATTTTATCGAAATCGGCGGGGTTGACGAAAGTGAGGGCCAGCATACCCTGCTTCTTCAGATTGGTCTCGTGGATACGCGCAAAGCTTTTCACGATCACCGCCTTGACGCCCAGGAAGCGGGGTTCCATGGCCGCGTGCTCGCGGCTCGATCCCTCACCGTAATTCTCTTCTCCGAATACCACCGTTCCCACGCCGTTATCGCGGTAGGCGATGGCCGATTCGGGAACGGGATGGTACTTGCCCGTCAGGTGGTTGAGCACCTTATTGGTTTCCTCGTTGTAGTAGTTGATCGCGCCGATCAGGCAGTTCTGCGAGATATTCTCCAGGTGACCGCGGTACTTCAGCCAGGGACCGGCCATCGAAATGTGGTCGGTGGTGCACTTACCCTTGGCCTTGATGAGCACGCGCATATTCTGCACCTGGTCGTTGGAAATCACCTTAAAGGGATCGAGCAACTGCAGGCGATCGCTGTCAGGGGCAACTACAACGTTAATACCGCTACCGTCCTCGGCCGGGGCCTGGAAACCGGCATCCTCGACGGCGAAGCCGCGTGGGGGTAGTTCCACGCCCGTAGGCGGATCGAGGCGCACCTGCTCGCCATCCTCGTTCGTGAGGGTATCGGTGAGGGGGTTGAATTTCATGCTACCGCTGATGGCCATGGCGGTCACCAACTCGGGGCTGGCCACGAAACCACGCGTTTGCGGGTTGCCGTCGTTGCGCTTGGCAAAGTTGCGGTTGAAGCTGGTCAGGATGGAATTGGCCCGGTTGGGGTCGTCCGTATGCCGCGCCCACTGCCCGATGCAGGGTCCGCAGGCATTGGCCAGCACCACGCCGCCGATCTCCTCGAAAGCATCGAGAATACCGTCGCGCTGTACGGTATAGCGAATTTGCTCGGAGCCGGGGGTAATGGTAAATTCCGATTTTACTTTCAGCTTTTTAGCCTTGGCCTGTTTGGCCAGACTGGCGGCACGGTCCAGGTCTTCGTAGCTGGAATTAGTGCAACTACCGATCAGGCCTACTTCCAGCACGGGCGGAAATTCGTACTTGTCCACGGCGGCGGCGAACTCGCTGATGGGGAAAGCGCGGTCCGGCGTGTAAGGGCCGTTGATGTGCGGCTCCAGGGTGCTGAGATCGAGTTCGATCACGCGGTCGAAGTACTTTTCGGGGTTGGCATACACCTCGGGGTCACCGGTCAGGTGCTCGGCGACGGTGTCGGCCAGGTCGGCAATATCGGCCCGCTCGGTGGCACGCAGGTAGCGGCCCATGGATTCGTCGTAGCCGAAGGTAGAGGTGGTGGCACCGATCTCGGCACCCATGTTACAGATCGTTCCCTTACCCGTACAGCTCAAAGCGTTAGCACCAGGGCCGAAGTATTCGACGATGGCACCCGTACCGCCTTTAACGGTCAGGATACCGGCTACCTTCAGGATCACGTCCTTCGACGAAGTCCAGCCGCTCAATTTACCCGTCAGCTTTACGCCGATCAGTTTGGGCATCTTGAGTTCCCAGGCCATGCCGGCCATTACATCCACGGCATCCGCGCCGCCGACTCCGATCGCCACCATGCCCAGGCCGCCCGCGTTGGGGGTATGGGAGTCGGTTCCGATCATCATGCCGCCGGGAAAGGCGTAGTTCTCCAGCACGATCTGGTGGATAATGCCCGCGCCGGGCTTCCAGAAACCAACGCCGTACTTATCCGATACGGACGAAAGGAAGTCGTAGACTTCCGAGTTCTCTTCATTGGCGCGAATCAGGTCCTTATCGGCACCATCTTCGGCCAGGATCAAGTGATCGCAGTGGACGGTGGAAGGAACGGCCACCGTATCGCGGCCGGCCATCATGAATTGCAGCAGGGCCATCTGGGCGGTCGCATCCTGCATCGCCACGCGGTCGGGCGCGAAGAACACGTAGTCCCCTCCCCGTTCGTATTCTTGCAGCGGGGAATCCTCGTGCAGGTGAGAGTAAAGAATTTTTTCGGTGAGGGTCAGGGGGTGTCCCAGTCGTTCGCGTGCCGCCTTGATCTTGGCGGGCATGCCCTGGTAGACGCTCCTGATCATGTCCATATCAAAGGCCATAGTCGCTTGCTTATTATCTGGTGTAATGTCAATGTGCGGGAAACCGCCCCGGCCGTGGTGTAACCGGTCCGGCAGCTCCCCTATTTGTTAACCCCAACACGTGAGGGGGCTAAAAGTCGCACAAGGTAAGGAAATGGGGTGGGATGTAGGAGGTGGAAGGTATAAACTCAAAACCCAGGGATTGATCCTGATGGAGCGATCCTTCCGCATTAGAAATGCGACGGCGAAGCCGCTTGATTATCTCCCGCGTGAAGTGCCTGGACGGGGCGAGCGGTAGCGAGCAGCCCGCAGGGCCGACCGCCAGGGAGCCGGGAAGGGACTGACGCCGACCGGCAGGGAGGGGGCACGCCCAAAAAACAGCCCCTAACATTAATTCTTAACCCACTGCCAGGCTTTCGGGGTCGGCCATGATGTGGTAGCGCGGATCGTCGATGCTATCCTCGATGACGTCGCGGAAGACGGGGCTGGCCTTGTAGAGCAATTCCTTGCATTCCTCGCTGAGGTGCTTAAGGCGAATTTCCTTGCCGGCCGCCTGGTATTTGTTGACGAGGAGGAAGAGGGCTTCCAGGCCGGAATGGTCGGAAACGCGGCTTTCGATGAAGTCGATCTCTACGTTTTGGGGGTCGTTGGCGACGTCGAATTTATCGTTGAATGCCGTAATGGAACCGAAGAAGAGCGGACCCCAAATCTCGTAGACCTTGGTGCCGTCGGCCTTGACG
The DNA here is from genome assembly GCA_963757435.1 of Lewinellaceae bacterium. Classification (GTDB taxonomy): domain Bacteria; phylum Bacteroidota; class Bacteroidia; order Chitinophagales; family Saprospiraceae; genus Neolewinella. The sequence goes on from CAVWSC010000006.1 coordinate 351,623, forward strand.
TGCTTGCGGGCGCGGATGCGTTTGGCGTTCTCCCAGCTGAAAACCAGTGCGCTGACGACCACGCCGACCAGGACCGCGACGGCCAGATCGAAGACGACGGTGAGGGACGAGACGAGAATGAGGACGAAGGCGTCGGTGCGCGGGATTTTGTGAAGGATGCGGAAACTGGACCACGCGAAGGTGCCGATGACGACCATGAACATGACGCCCACCAGGGCCGCGATGGGAACCTGCTCGATAAGGCCGGAGGCGAAGAGGATGAAGGCCAGCAGCGTGAGTGCGGCCACGATGCCCGATAGGCGGCCGCGGCCGCCCGACTGGATGTTGATGATGGATTGGCCGATCATAGCGCAACCGCCCATACCGCCGAACAGGCCGGTGATGATGTTGGCCCCGCCCTGGGCGACACACTCGCGGTTGGAACTGCCGCGGGTTTCGGTCAGCTCGTCGATGAGGTTGAGCGTCATCAGCGACTCGATCAGCCCGATGGCGGCGAGGATGAGCGCGTAGGGGAAGATGAACTTCAGGGTGGCGAAATCGAGCGGGATTTTGGTGAAAATGTCCGACTGGAAGGTGGGCAAACCGCCCCGGAGGCCCTGCCCGCCGCCGTCGCGGATGAAGGAGCCGACGGTGGCCACGTCGAAGTTGCCGAAAATGGCGATGAGGCTGACCACCAGGATGGCGGCCAGGGCTTCGGGGACCTTGGTGGTGAGCTTGGGCAGGCCCCACATGATGAGCATGGTGAGACCGACGAGGCCGACCATGAGTATCAGGTCCGTGCCGCCCATCCAGACGCGCTCGCCGCCGACGTTTTCGCGGAACATATTGAGTTGCGAGAGGAAAATAACGATGGCCAGGCCGTTGACGAAGCCCATCATGACGGGCTGGGGGATGAGGCGCACGAACTTGCCGAGCCGGAGAACCCCGGCGAGGATCTGGATGAACCCCATCAGAATAACGGTGGCGAACAGGTAGTAAAGGCCGAGGTTTTCCTCGGGGGCACCCATCGCATTTCCCTCGGACACCAGGGAGACCATGACCACGGCCAGGGCACCGGTGGCACCGGAGATCATGCCGGGCCGGCCGCCGAAAACGGCGGTGATGAGGCCGATCATAAAGGCCGCGTAAAGCCCCACCAGCGGGTCTACATCGGCCACGAAGGCGAACGCCACGGCCTCGGGCACCAGGGCCAGGGCTACGGTGAGGCCGGAAAGAATGTCGTTACGGGCATTCCCGATCCGCTTGATGATGAAGTCCGTCATGGGTGGCTTTTTTCACCGCCGCCGGCCGGTTGTGCGGGGCGGGGGTGCGAAAAAAGCTGCAAAGGTAGGTCTAATTGCCGGAAGGGATGAGCATTACTTCCCTTGTTTGCTCTAACGGATGGTTTACTTGCCGAAGCCCTTAATTAGTTTCTCTTTCATCTCGTTGAATTCCGCTTCGCTGAGGATGCCCTGTTGCCGCAATTGCCCCAGCTCTTTAAGTTGTGCCATGACTTCGTCGGTAGCAACGGAGGAGGCGGTTTTTGCCATCGGTTCGGTGGGCGGGATGGGTTCGTGGACGAGCGTGGGTCCGGGTGCGGGGGCCGGCGCGGGTGCGTCGGCGGGGGCGGCTTCGGTTTCTTTCCACTCTTTGGCTACCGTTTTGCCTTTCTCGAATTTGTCGCGGTAGACCTTTTTGAGGCGCTCGACGTCAAAATCGAGGATGGTGCCGCCGCTGCTGAAGTGTTTCCGGAACACCTCGCCCAGGGCATAGGTGGATGCGCCGTTGATGACCGAGGTGGTGATGCCGCCGACCACGGTGCCGATCATGGGCACCAGTTTGATGAGCGAGCGGGCACCGGCGCGGGCCATGGTGCTGGTGGTGAGGGCGGAGACGATGGCTTTGCCCTGGGTCTCGGCGAAGTCGACATCATATACCCGGCACAGTTGGCGGATCATATCGAGTTGCAGGGCCGAGACGGCAAACACATCGGCAATGGGCAGCGGGATGATGTAGCTGGCGCCCATGGACCACAGCACGTGGTTGCGGATAACGGTTTCGGCGTGGCGGTCTTTATCGTTTTTTCCGTCGGGCATGAAGCTTTTTTTGAGTTGGCTCTTGGCCAGGTCGGTGATTTTTTTGCGCATGGTTCGGGTGGTTACGGGACGAGGTATTTTAAAGGTACACTATTGGGGGAATTAGGGTTGCGGGTTTTCGATGAATGCAGGGGTTTGGTAGACAAGGAATGAAGGAGCGAGGGAATGGGGGGAGGGTGACGGGTTGCGTTCTCGGTGCGACTCCGTGGTCCCTCACCCCCGGCCCCTCTCCTCGGGAGAGGGGTGACGGGGCGTGTTCTCGGTGCGACTCCGTGGTCCCTCACCCCCGGCCCCTCTCCTCGGGAGAGGGGTGACGGGGCGTGTTCTGTTTCGTGTGCTCCCCCTCCCCTTCGGGGTAGGGGGCCGGGGGGTGGGGAAACGTGTACGCGTAGGCTGGTCGAAAATATTAAGATATCGGTGGCAACGCCTCCTGTTAAAGTACGGGCGAAGCCCAAAAAGCTTTCAGCTTTTTCGCCAGCGTACGTGCATGGCCGGCTTCGGCCTCGTGGCTCCAGCCGCCGATGTGGGGGGTGAGGAGGACGTTGTCCAATTCCAGGAGTTTTTGGAAGGGGGCGGGCATTTGGGCGGGGTCGAGGTGGTGGAAGCTTTGTTCCTCGTATTCAATGACATCGAGGGCGGCACCGAGGATTTGGCCGGAGGTGAGGTTGGCGACCAAATCGGCGGTGGGGATGAGGGGACCGCGGGCGGTGTTGATCAGCCAAAAGGGGTGGGCAAAGGCGTTCATCCAGGCGGCGTCGGCGTAGTAGCGGTTGTTTTCGAGGGGGATGTGGAGGCTGACGATGTGGGCGCGCTCCTGTAGCTCGGCCAGGGAGACGGCGGTGGCGAACTCATCACCGTAGTTGCCCGGTAGGCCGTTGTCATGGGTGATGACGGTGCAACCGAAGCCGCTGAGGCGGCGGGCGGTGGCGCGGCCCATGTTACCGTAACCGATGAGACCCACCGTTTTGCCGCCTAGCTCGGTGCCGCGATTGCCGGCGCGGATCCACTCACCGGCGCGGACCTGACGGTCGGCGCGGCCCAGGTGGTTGAGGAGCATCAGCAGCAGGCCCACGGTGTGCTCGCCCACGGCGTCCTTGCTGCCCTCGGGGCTGGTCAGGACGGTAATGCCCCGCTCACGGGCGTACCCTAGGTCGATGTGCTCGGTGCCCACGCCCCAGCGGGCGACCACCCGCAGCTTGTCTCCCCCGGCATCCAGCAGTTCGCGGTCGATGTCGAGGCGACTGCGCACCACCAGGCCGTCGTAGTCCTTCAGGTCGGCCAGGATGCGCTCGCGGTCCAGGCGGGTATAGTCGGCGCAGGAGAAGCCGGCTTCGATGAGCGGGTTGTAGAGCGTGGGGCGAAATTCGTCGATGAAACAGATGGTGGGCATGGCGGCGGGTGGTTTAGGCTAACAAGTCGGTGATGCCGGTTTTTGTTTGCCGGTTCGCTCCCCGCCGCTGGCCGATAACGGCCCGGGCCGCACCAACCATTCCCCGCTCAAGGCGTTACCATCGGTCCTTCGGCACCACCGCCGCACCCCCGTATTTTGCCCGTAAGTTATGAACGTCAAGCAGCTTGCCTATCTCAACCAGTTTTTCCTGCGCTACCGCTGGCGGTTCTTGCTGGGCGTCATTTTCGTGTCGCTGTCCAACTATTTTCGCGTCCTCCAGCCCCGCGTGATCCGCGAGGCCCTCGATCTGGTCATCGAGCACCTGGGTATGTACCGCCTCTACGACGGCTTTGCGCTGAGCGAGAAGTATTTCGATGTGCTCGGCAGCACGCTGTTGCTCTTCGGCGGCATCGTGCTGTTGCTGGCCATCCTGATGGGTACTTTTCTCTACTTCACCCGCCAGACGATCAACGTGATGTCGCGCCTCATCGAGTACGACCTGCGCAAGGTGATTTTCAATCACTACAAAAAACTCGACCTCGGGTTTTTCAAGCGCAACAATACCGGCGACCTGATGTCGCGTATCACCGAAGACGTCACCAAAGTCCGTATGTACCTCGGCCCGGCCGTGCTCTACGGGGCCAACCTCATTTCCACGGTCATCCTGGTCATCTATGCCATGCTGAGCGTCAGCCCCCTGCTCACGTTTTACTGCCTGGCCCCCCTACCCTTCCTGGCGGTTTCCATTTATTACGTCAGCAACCTGATTCACCAGCGGGCCGAGTTTATCCAGATTCAACTGGCTAAACTCAACTCCATTGCGCAGGAGGTATACAGCGGCATTCGGGTGGTCAAGTCCTACGTACGGGAAAAACCGCAGGAAGCCTACTTTGCGCAGGAAAGCGAGGTATATAAGGAGAAGAGCATGGATTTGGCCAAGATCGAAGCCTGGTTCTTTCCGCTCATGGTTTTCATGATCGGTGCGTCCACCATTCTGGTGGTCTATGTCGGCGGCCTGCTGGTGGTCGACGGCCGCGTCTCGGCCGGTAACATCGCCGAGTTCGTCATTTACGTCAATATGCTCACGTGGCCGGTCACGGCCATCGGCTGGATCGCCAGCATCGCACAGCAGGCGGCGGCCTCGCAGAAACGGATCAACGAATTTCTGGAGACCAGGCCCGCCGTTACCAATGAGGTGCCGGCCGCCGATACGCCGCTGGCCGGGGCCGTCACCTTCCGCGACGTCAGTTTCACCTACCCCGACACGGGCATCCAGGCCCTCAAACACCTTGATTTCGACCTCAAAGCGGGGCAAAAACTGGCCATTATCGGCCGCACCGGCTCGGGCAAAACCACCATCGCCGACCTGCTCCTGCGCATGTACGACGTCACCGAGGGCGAAATTCGCATCGACGGCCGCCCCATCCGTTCCATCGACCTCAATAACCTGCGCCGCCGCATCGGCTACGTCCCGCAGGATGTCTTCCTGTTCTCCGACACCATCGCCAACAACATTGCCTTCGGCCGCCTCGACGACCCCGAGCGAAGGGAGGTGGAACAGTTTGCCAGGCACGCCGCCGTCCACGAAGACATCAAGGGCCTCTCCCACGGCTACGACACCCTGGTCGGTGAGCGCGGCGTCACCCTTTCCGGCGGCCAGAAGCAGCGCGTCAGCATCGCCCGCGCCCTCATCAAAAAGCCCGACATCATCATCCTCGACGATTGCCTCTCCGCCGTGGATACCAACACCGAGCAGCAAATCCTCGGCTACTTCAACACCGCCCTGGCCGACAAAACGGCCATCATTATCACGCACCGCATCTACGCCCAGCTCCGCTTCGATCGCATCATCGTCCTCGAAGACGGTGCCGTCGCCGAGTCCGGCACCCACGAAGAACTACTCGCAAACGGCGGGTACTACGCGGAAATCTTCCAGCGGCAACTGGCCGAGGAGGAAGGGGAGTAGGGATCAGGGAATGAGAAGTAGGGAATAGTGAATCGGTTATCGGCTTGCGTTTTGGTTAGGGCATTTGCTTTTTAGTGGGGCGTGCCCCGCCCTGGCGGGCGGGTCGGTCCCTTCCCGGCTTCGCTGATCGCTCGGTGCTGCGCACTGCCCGCTACGCGGTACACCCTCCAGGCACCTCACGCGATGAGAGGCGGGGGAGTAGTTACAATCGTTTTTAGTAGTTTATCAGGGGTGGCCTGTGCACATTCGGCGGTTTACGCATCGGGAGAGGTATTGGATGCGAGGTGGTCGGCTTTCTGCGGACAATTTAAAAGTATAATTTCGGCTTTGTCGAATCGATTTCGTTTTAAGTACTCTTGCAGTACATATAGTCTAACAACCGAGGATTTGTGATTCTTCATAAGTTTGAAATTTGAAAGTGAGTAATGTGGTAAATTTTTGCTGATGTTCCTTTTCACCCGTAGCTTCCAAAATATCCGTTACGGCTGAGAAAAATTCTTCTTTCGTACGATAATGACACTTTCCCACCAAGCCTTTGATGTATAGTAAAACAACCTAGGACTTGTGATTTTCATCTTAGTCGATTTTGTGTAGTTTAAACTTGATTATCAATGAGTTATGCACAAGGCATGAATCCGGGCGTTTTCACAAATCTTCAGTTGTTGTACTATATTTCCAAACGCGTTCGATTAAATTTAAATTAGGTGAGTAGCTAGGCTGAAACTCTAATTCAATGTTCAGCTTTTCGGCTTCCCGTTTAACATATTGGCAGTGCTGGTAGCGGGCGTTATCCATCATCAAATGCAACTTTCGCGTTCGGTCCAGGTAGTGATTCCGGCGCAACCAGTTAAGGTAATTGACAATGTACTCCGCGTCAATATTGCCCTCTCCATAATTGGTCAGTACTTGGCCACTAATGGGATCGTAAGCACCATAAACATTAAGACGCTGGCGACCGCTACCCGTTGATTTGAACTTTGGTTCATCCGTCCACATGAAACTGCAAAATTTACCATGGACAAAGTGTGCCGGGGTGCGACCTTCATATGATGTAAATATATTATCTTTGCCGGTCACATAAGAAGCAACCATGAAGACTCCGGAGATAGTAAAAGAAAACGATGGCACGATCACCATCAGCGTCAACATGAGACTAGAGGGTACCATGCTGGAACAAGAATCGCAGATTCGTGATGCGGTCAACGCCGTAGGCTTGAGTGCCACGGGCGTGGCCTTGAAGAGCTTTGACACGAACGGCGAACCCATTCTGGTGGGCCATCACAAACATACCAGTAAGAAGCCGCAAAAAAAAAATTCTTGACGCCATATGGCACGACCGCGATTGAACGCCATGTTTACCAAAGCAGCAAGGGTGGCGGCACGTACGTGCCCCTGGATCGCAAGGCGCGCATTTTTGGCAAGGCGACCCCGGGCTTGACTAAACTAATCAATTGGAAGTACGCCAATCTCGGAGTTCGGTCCGTGATAGCTGACATGAAGGAGAACCATGGGGTGAAGTTCAGCAAAGTCTTCATTCAGGAATGCAATCATCGATTAGGCAACTTAATCTGTGAACACGAGCAGGAGTGGGAGTACGCCCTTCCTGAGTTTGAAGAAGAAATTAAGATTGTTTCAGTGAGTCGCGACGGGACCACGACCCCCATATTGCATGAGGGCTATCGAGAAACGATGACCGGGACGATCAGTTTGCACAACGCCGAGGGAGAGCGGCTTCACACTATCTATACGGGCGTTGCCCCCGAGTCGGGCAAACAATCCTTTGACGTGGTTTTCAGCGCGGAGATCAAAAAAATACAAGCTAAATTCGGCGAATCGAGCACCTGGGTCGGCATTGCTGATGGAACAGCGGACAATTGGAGCTTTCTAGAGCGGTACACGCAGGTGCAAACGATAGATTTCTATCATGCCACGGAGTACTTGGCGGCTTACGCCAAGAAAGCCTATCGGAGCAAGAAGACCCGTGACGCATGGCGGGCAAATGCTTGTCATGAATTAAAGCACACTCCTGGAGCAGCGCAGTCGCTGTTAGCTCAAATGCGACAGTATGGCGAGGAGCAAGGACTTCTGGAAAATAAGAAGAGTCCGGTTACTAAAGCCGTGACCTACTTTAGTAATCATCACGAAAAGATGAGGTACGCCGAGTGGAAGGAGGAACATTTGCCCATCGGTTCAGGAGTAGTGGAGGCGGCTTGTAAGACGTTAGTGAAACAGCGTCTAAGCATATCGGGATGCCGGTGGGATATTGACACGGTAGATGACATTTTAGCCGTGAGAGGTCTCATTTTGACTCCCGGTAGATACGAGCAGCTATGGAAAAACATCGATTCAATGCCCTATGATTACATCAAATAAAGGTCGCACCCGTGTGCCGCATCACAGAAAGCCATATCTATCTTGTCCGCCTGGGCTTTCTTGCGCAGTTTCTCCAAGTGCTCAATCCAGTCTTTTTGCTTGGCCAACCATTCTTCCAACTTCTTCGGATTGCCGGGAAACGGATTGACTTTAAGACAGCGAAAGCCTAAGCGATGAAAGAGTTTGCGTACGCTCTCCGTTGATGCCTCGTAACCAAAATGATCCGCCAGCCATTGTCGACCTTCCTTGAGGGTATGGATGGAACTCTCCTTAAGCCGTTGGCGTACCTCATCAAGTTGGTCAGTTAGCGTGTGCCTTACCGTGCCAGTTGGCACCAGCATGATTCGCTCTAGTCCGCCATCATTGTATGTCCGGACAATATTAGTAATTGAATTGACGTGACAGCCGGCCGCAAGCGCGGTATCGCTACGGGTAAACCCATGATGAACCATCCATAGAACCAGTAGTCGCGTACGAACGCCAGGGCAAGTATGAAGATTTTTGTTGACCTTTATGGTCTCGATATCAGTTTGACTGAGGCTGAGGGGAAGCATATTGATGAAGTGTAGTTACCTCAAAAGTAATGCTTCCTGCCTTTTCACAAATCCTAGGTTGTTTTACTATAATGTATTTTATATTAAAGGAACCTCTCGGCCAAGTATTGTGCCAACAAATCCTTTCTTTAAACCTTAAACAAATGATCTACAATAAGTCTTATTTGGAGCTACGAATGGCGATGGCAGAGCAATATTTGATTGACCTGCCTAGCAATGTTATTGAGATTAGTTATAATGAGTCTACCGACGAAATGCTAATCCTTATTGTAATTCTAGAAAATTCAATCTATGAAAAAAGTACTAAATTGTTAGAAAATTATATACATAAAAAAATTGAAACTATCTATGAGTACGTTTCTCTCAGTGCCTTCGAAAATGGAGAAGACGATTGGCTGCCTTGTGGTCATAGTCGACTTTCGTGGATGCTTTTTTCGAGAAAAAATCTATCCTTTTCAGGAATAAATACCCCCCCCTACAAACCGTCGCAACATAGCAGGAAAATTAATTTTAAGAGCTTAAAAAATGCTAGTTTGGAACTTAAATTACAAGCCGATCATATGGTAGAAGCTTTGCAAAAAAATATTGATGGGGATTTATTTGCTGCTACAATAAATCTAAATAAAAGAGTTGTCATCGCAAAATTGATATATGACATCACATTTTCAGATATTACTGATTCCATTGATGACATTACCGTAGAATTAGAAGCCAAGCAAATAGATAAAGTCGTTGAAATTTTAATTTCCTACAACAAAAATGATATTTTGCAAAAGGATTATATCATCTATAGAAGGAAATAATTCTTGATGTGCACAGCAAATATTCAATCAATATAAAAATAAAGTTAATATCTTTTTTGTGTATTTTTATACATATTTGCTATCATAACACCAACTATCTAGCAGCAAATGTACACGATTTTCAGCCCCGCCTGAGATAAAGAACCCGGTAGCAATTAAATAAATCAAAATAATCTGGACCGTTGTACTGGAAGACGAAAATAATGAAGAAATTTCTTCAATTGAGCTTGACAAGAGTTTAACAAAAGTAATTATTTTGTACCGTGATAACCTTAACTTAATTAAATATTTCGATTCGTATGGTAATACTATTTTCAACAACCTACAGATTGATGACTTAATTAAAGACATCGAATACTTGAAAAGTAACTTTGCCGACAATAATTTATTCAATGAGTTAATTTCTCTAGGGCGATTTTGTCAAGAGGAATCTCACACCTACCTGATTTTCTACGGAGATTAGAGAAGGGCGGGTCTAGGCTGTCCAATCTATTGGGTTGAAGGCGTGTCGGATTTGGTGGGGGCGTCGACATCCAATCTCCCCTCTCCTCTCCTCTGCGGCGGAAGGGGTTAAGGGAACCCTTTCGATTAGCCGGGCCGGGGGAGAGGTCTCCAAGTAGCGAGTGCAAAAAACGTCTCGCCGATTCGCCAATAAACTGAACGGTATAGGACGGGTCTACTTCGGCGGCACCACTAGCGAACGCCACGATTACGCCCTGACCGATCACCTCGGTAACACGCGCCTGCTCTACTTCGATCTGAACAACAACGGTATACCCGACGTGCCGAGCGAGATCATCCAGGAGGAACACTACCTGCCGTTCGGCATGAAGATGACCGGCCCGTGGATGGGTGCGAGTAATACCGACCATACGGCCTACCAGTACAACGGCATCGAGCACGTAGCGGATTTCGATCTGGACGTGAACATGGCGCTGTATCGGACGTTGGATCCGTTGACTGGGAGGTGGTGGCAGGTTGATCCGAAAGCGGATCTGATGATGGGATGGAATCCGTATAATAGTATGGGCAATTCACCGATGGTACATACCGATCCGAATGGGGATGTACTTCCTTTCTTAGCTATTGTTGCAATAGGTGCTGCCGTTTTTGGAGCTGGTAATGTTGCTGCTCATGCTGTGGCTGGAAATATCCACAGTTTTGGTGATGGTTTACTAGCATTTGGGACGGGAGCTGTGGCTGGTGCTGCGCTTACTGCTGGAGCTGCCGCTGGATGGAATGTTCCAGTTTTAGGAACAGTTATAAAGACATCGTTAGCAGTAAAGGCAACAACGACTGGATTCAGTGCCTTGGGTGGAGCAATTAGGGGAGTATCCACTGGAGATTGGAGCGGTCTTGGCAATGCAGGTAAGATATTCTTGGGGAATTTTTATTCTGATCCAGAGCGATCTTTCTTAAGTCAATCTTTACAACTCACTTCGAGGCATTCTTGGGAATTGCTGCAAACGGAAGCAGGTCATTCTTACAGCCAGTTACGAAATTCGGTAGGGCGAGTTGATAGAGTGGATTTATATCGGGGTGCGACATTTACTCAGCGATATAATGCACCCAAGGCATTCGGTGGTATTTCACTTGGCAACTTCATTAATATCAGCAGACCCATTCCCGATCCAAATGTAACCCTGAGTGGAGAACCACCTCGTGGCGCGCGTCCCGGTTTACTTCAACACGAGTATGGTCACACTTTCGATAGTCACCGTTGGGGGCCACTATATTTATTTGGGGTAGGGATACCAAGTGCCGCAGGTGCTCAGTGGACGGAAGATAGAGCCAACAACCTAGCTCGCGCCTATTTTACTCGTAATCCGTAATTCAACAGTCATGAAGCTACTTTCGAAATACAGTATAATATGTTTACTAGTTATACTATGTATAGCAAGTGAATGTGATACGCCTCTGGTCGATCGTGAATTAGCATTTTTCGTAAAAAATGAAAGCGACGAGACCATACTAATCTATACGGGCGAAGGTCAAACTTCTGACTTTAGACGAAATCTACCTGACCACAGGATTATCCCGTATGAACCAATTTCACCTAATCGAACTGGCTTTATTTCGATACCCGTAGCTGGGCCTAATCCCTTTGATGACGAATTACCAGATGGCTTGTTGAGAGTGTGGATTTTCGACGAAGAAGTCTTTAACCAAGTACCCTACGACAGCATCCGACAAAATCCTGGCCTTTTTGAACTAATTACGTTTACGAAAGACGAATATGAAACGATGGGAGATACTCTGATCATTAATTGAGTTTTATTCTTTACTCCTTTAACTTGCGTAAGCAACCTTTGCCCTCGCCTCGCGTAAAAACGCATCTACCATAGTAAACTCATGCCGCTGCTCTTCATCCGGTAGGCTCTGCAGTTCTTGTATCCGCTGCATGTTCCGCTTATCAAAAGTACCAGTCGTAGTCGCATCCACCAGATGGTCAAGTGTCACGTCGAAAGCGTCTGCGATCATCTAAGCCACTCCGAGGGGCGGGTCTACTTCGGCGGCGGCAGCACCGAACGCTACGATTATGCCCTGACCGACCACCTGGGCAACACGCGCCTACTCTACTCCGACCTGAACGACAACGGCATCCCCGACGTGCCGAGCGAGATCATCCAGGAGGAACACTACCTGCCGTTCGGCATGAAAATGACCGGCCCGTGGATGGGCGCGAGTAATACCGACCACACGGCCTACCAGTACAACGGCATCGAGCACGTAGCGGATTTCGATCTGGACGTGAACATGGCGCTTTATCGGACGTTGGATCCGTTGACTGGGAGGTGGTGGCAGGTGGATCCGAAGGCGGATTTGATGATGGGGTGGAGTCCGTATAATTCGATGTGGAATAATCCCATATCATATACTGATCCCGAAGGAGACTTTGCATTCTTAGCATTTGCTGCGATAGGAGTAGCAACCAATGGAATCATCAATTCTGCAAAAGGAGATAACTTCTTTCAAGGATGGGCAGGCGCAGCGATAGGAGGTGCATTATCGTGTGGCTATCTTGGTGCAGTTGGTAGTGCCGTAAGTGGTCATTTGCCATCGGCTAATATCGCCATTGGGGGAGGATTTAGTCTGTCTATATCTCCAGCGATTGCTTTTGGAAGCAATGGATATTCAATCGGGGCTAATATAGGACTTAGCTATAGTTCAAATTACTTTAGTGCAGGTATTAGCGCGGGAATAGGTTACACAAATATGAGTTTGGGTCCTAATTCGGCAAAGGGCTTTACGTCTAGTCTAGGCGGGGGATTTAGTGTAGGAAATTCTGATTGGAACGCGGGTTTCTATACGAATGCTACGAGTGGTGCCGGGATTGGACAACGAGTGGCAGGATTTCGTGCTAACCTGAAAGGGGTTAGTGTCGCTTATGAGAACGATGACGCACCTTTCGATCTTCTAGGAGGAGCAGGAAACGCACTAAAAGACGGAGGAGATACGATTTAGAACCAACGCCGTGTCTATAGGTTACGCGGGTATTGATTTACGATTGAATATGTTTACCGGTGATCCTACCAGGTAGACCTACTGAACCTTCTTCAGGTTACCCCCAAGGATACCATACGGGAAAAGCTGATATGTATCGTTTAGGCGCGCTTAGTTTAGGATATAATGGTTACCGTGCCGGATGGAATAGCGAAGGGATAAGAAACAAATTTCAGAACGAGTTTGCTCATCAGAAGATAAGGCCACAAGCCTACTTCAGGAGATTGCCATCAGGTTATCCTGGTACTTTTTATTCTGAAATCTCATCGTTCCAAAACCCTTACTCTTTATGGTCATTCTAAGCAGCATGAAAAGACTAATAACTCTTTTTGCAGTTTGTTCTCTTGTTCTTCACTGTAGAAGCGCAGAAGAATTATCCGTACTCAGGGAAGATAACTCGCAATCAGCTATCAATATGGATGGATATTTCTACACGAAATATGAATATGGTTACATAGCTTTATTCTTTTACGAAAATGGAGTTGTGTACACCACGAATACCATTGAGGGAATAAGTGACTTAGAGTACTTAGATGATCACATAAGGAGGAAGCACTCAGAAGCCAAAGCGATTCAACTGCGTTGGTTTTGGGGCATATATCGAACTGAAGGTGATATAATCAACGTTGAATTATTGGTTGAGCGGGACCGGGAGTGTTTACCCTGCGGAAATATCTGAAGGTAAAATTGTTAATCCTTCGACCATAAGAATCCCATGGATAAATGACCAGTTAAATGAATTTAAGTTCAGGCAGTTTAGTCCCAAGCCTGATAGCACAAATGTGTTTATCAAATGAAAAATGTCCTCTTATTAAAAATCTCTAACCGAAACTAACTTAACTTTGCTCTACTATGACATTCGGCATGAAGATGACCGGCCCGTGGATGGGTGCGAGTAATATCCCCTCACCTCCGCACAATCCCCAACTTCCTCATCTGGCCGACATCGTAGAAACATTCAAGTCCAACTTCTCTGCCGCGCCGCCCTTGCCGCTGACCTTTCCATGCAGTGGTCCAGTACCCGCTGGATATACCGGCGTTCCTGCTCGGCGTGGGTGAGGATTTCGGTATCGGGGTCGGCGGGGGCGGTGTACTCACCGATCGACTCGGGGGTGATGCGGAGCGGGCCGGTGCCGCCGTCGAAGTAGGCGCGGTCGAGGATGGCGAACAGTTCGCCGGGTGTGACCTCCGGTCGCACGAAAGGGGTGTGACCTCCGTCGGCTACGCTCCAGGTTCTTCCCGACAACTTCTTGGCGGTACTCCACCCCGGCCAGAAGTCTAGACTCGAGTACAAAAACAGTGCCCTCGGCAATCAGTCGCCCACTCCGAGGGGCGAGTCTACTTTCGGCGGCGGCAGCACCGAACGCTACGATTATGCCCTGACCGACCACCTGGGCAACACGCGCCTGCTCTACTCCGATCTGAACAACAACGGCATCCCCGACGTGCCGAGCGAGATCATCCAGGAGGAACACTACCTGCCGTTCGGCATGAAGATGACCGGCCCGTGGATGGGTGCGAGCAATACCGACCACACGGCCTACCAGTACAACGGCATCGAGCACGTAGCGGATTTCGACCTGGACGTGAACATGGCACTTTATCGGACGTTGGATCCGTTGACTGGGCGGTGGTGGCAGGTTGATCCGAAAGCGGAGGGAGCTATGGGGCATTCTCCATACAGCTCAATGTGGAATAGTCTTATAAATAATCGCAAATAACTTATCTGACATATTTGAAAGTAAAATCGCTGACAATACGGCGAAATAGTGCTTATTGCTAAAGTTAAGAAAGATACGTGCCACTACTTAGTTTACAGTGAGGTAAGGCCACAAGCTTATTTTAGGAGGTTACTATCAGGTTATTTTGGTACTTTTTATTCTGAAGTCTCATCGTTCCAAAACCCTTACTCTTTATGGTCATTCTAAGCAGCACGAAAAGACTAATAACTCTTTTTGCAGTTTGTTCTCTTGTTCTTCATTGTAGAAGCGCAGAAAAATTAACCCTGCTCAGGGAAGATAACTCGCAATCAGCTATCAATATGGATGGATATTTCTACACGAAATATGAATATGGTTACATAGCTTTATTCTTTTACGAAAATGGAGTTGTGTACACCACGAATACCATTGAGGGAATAAGTGACTTAGAGTACTTAGATGATCACATAAGGAGGAAGCACTCAGAAGCCAAAGCAGTTCAGTTGCGTTGGTTTTGGGGCATATATCGAACTGACAGTAATACAATCAAGGTGAATCGTTGGTTAAGCGGGACCGGGAGTTTTTACCCTGCGGAAATATCTGAAGGTAAAATTGTTAATCCTTCGACCATAAGAATCCCATGGATAAATGACCAGTTGAATGAATTTAAGTTCAGGCAGTTTAGTCCCAAGCCCGATAGCACAAATGCGTTTATTAAATGAAAAATGTCCTCTTATTAAAAATCTCTAACCGAAACTAAATTAACTTTGCACTACCTGCCGTTCGGCATGAAGATGACCGGCCCGTGGATGGGTGCGAGTAATACCGACCATACGGCCTACCAGTACAACGGCATCGAGCACGTAGCGGATTTCGATCTGGACGTGAACATGGCACTTTACCGGACGTTGGATCCGTTGACTGGGCGGTGGTGGCAGGTTGATCCGAAAGCGGAGGGAGCTATGGGGCATTCTCCATACAGCTCAATGTGGAATAGTCTTATAAATGATCGCAAATAACTTATCTGACATATTTGAAAGTAAAATCGCTGACAATACGGCGAAATAGTGCTTCTTGCTAATGTTAAGAAAGATATGTGCCACTACTTAGTTTACAGTGAGGTAAGACCTCAACCTTACTTTAAAAGACTGCCATCAGGCTATCCAGAAAAGTTCTATTCTGAAGTGTCATCGTACCAGAATCCATATTATATTTGGCCATTTTAAAAACTCGCGAATGAAATATTTTGTATCTTTAATTACTTTATCTTTTTTCTTGTTCCAATGCAAGAATGCTGAAGAACTAAGCATTGGACGGACATCTAATTTGCAAGCAACACTTAAATTAAATGGCTATTATTATCTCAAATATGAAACAGGGTACTTAATGCTATTCTTCTACCAAAATGGAGTAGTGTATAAGACGAATGCTATTTTAGACAAAGACGATTTGATTGCCTTAGATAAAGACCTATTAGAAGATCAAAATTCTGATAGTTATCCTACGCAACTTCATTGGTTTTGGGGTGTCTACAAAATAGAAGGAAATACGATAAAAATTAATCATTGGTTACCTGGAACAGGTGGTGCTTATCCCGCGCAACTATCTGAGGGCAAAATTATTAATCCTTCGACCATAAGAATTCCCTGGATCAATGACCAGTTAAATGAATTTAAGTTCAGGCAGTTTAGTCCCAAGCCCGATAGCACAAATGCGTTTATCAAATGACAAATGTCCTCTTATTAAAAATCTCTAACCGAAACCAAATTGACTTTGCTCTACTATGCCGTTCGGCATGAAGATGACCGGCCCATGGATGGGCGCGAGTAATACCTCCCTCACCTCCTCACAATCCCCAACTTCCTCATCTTGGCCGACAACGTAGAAACATACAAGTCCAACTTCTCCGCCGCGCCGCCCTTGCCGCTGACCTTTCCATTGCAGTGGTCCAGTACCCGCTGGATATACCGGCGTTCCTGCTCGGCGTGGGTGAGGATTTCGGTATCGGGGTCGGCGGGGGCGGTGTAATCATCGATCGACTCGGCGGTGATGCGAAAGGGGGTGTGACCTCCGGTCGCGCGAACGTTTGGCCCGCCGACCTCCGGTCGGTGTAGTCAGGCCGATTTAAGAACCCTCACTAGCGTCGGGCTACGCTGGGTCTAACGACCGCTCCTCCCACCGCAAGGCCGTTAACTCTACCCCTGTCCGGAACTACGGCAGAAGTCTCGATGACAGGTGTTGCTGAATGATTTAAATTTACCGGGTCAGCATGCGTGAGGTGCCTGGAAGGGCCGGCCGCAGGCCGGAGACCCGGAGCGAAGCGGAGGGGCCGAGCAGACCTGCGAGCCTGGAAGGGACCGACCGGCCCGATAGGGACGGGCACGCCCAACTTATCATCGAATACAACCACCTCGATCTACCGACCAAAATTCGGTGGACGAGTAGGACCGCAGGTTTTGCCCCTCCTTAAATCCATGAGCCACCGAACATTAGTCCCGCATACGCGGCTTTTAATTAGTAAACAACCGATCCATGCGACGAATTTTACCCCCCTTGCTCTTTTCGCTACTCTGCTGCTGCCTATCCCTGGCGGCGCAACCCACCCTCTCCCTGGATCCCTACATCACGACGGGTCTTAGTTCCCCCCTTTACGTGACCAATGCGGCGGACGGCAGCAACCGGCTGTTCATCGTGGAGAAGGCGGGGCGAATCAAGATCTACGACCAGAATGCGAGCCAGTTACTGAGTACCAATTACCTGGATATTACCGGATCGACCAGCAGCATCAACGAGCGCGGCTTGCTGGGCATGACCTTTCACCCTGATTTTACGAACAACCGCTATTACTACGTCAACTATACTAACGGGGCGGGCACGACTACCATCTCCCGCTTTACCCAGAGTGCTACTAATCCCAACACCACGGTTGCGGGTTCGGAACTGGTGCTGCTTACCGTAGCGCAGCCCGCTATTAATCACAATGCCGGCGACCTGGCCTTCGGTCCCGACGGCTTCCTCTGGATTCCCCTTGGCGACGGCGGCGGCTCTCCCGGCACCAGGGCGCAGGATCCGCAGAACCTGCTGGGCAAGGTCTTGCGCATCGACGTGGATAACCCCGGCGGCGGAATTAATTACGGCATCCCGGCCGATAACCCTTTCGTAGGAAATGCTGCGGTGCGGGATGAGATCTGGGCCTCGGGATTGCGGAACCCCTTTCGTTTTGCCTTCGACGGCAACGCCATGTGGATCGCCGACGTGGGGCAGGGTAACTGGGAAGAGGTGAATTATATTCCCGATGTGACCACCGGTGGTGGCGACAACTTCGGCTGGCAGTGCTATGAGGGGCCGGACCCCTACCTTACCAGTGGCTGTGGGCCGATCGGTAGCTACACCTTTCCTGATTTCGTGTATCCCCATAATGCCACCGGCGGGTTCAGTATCTCCGGCGGGCGGGTTTACCGGGGCACGCAATTTACTACCCTGACCGGTACCTATCTCTGTGCGGATTACCTGACTAATAACTTCTGGCAGCTCAGGCCACAGGCAGACGGTAGCCTCTCCTCTGACCGGCAAAACTTGGGCAATAATTTGGATGTCGTTGCCTTCGGCGAGGATGAAGCACGCGAACTTTACGTCGTTTCCCTCGGCGGCACCATCTACCAGCTCCAGGCCAGCCCCGCCCTGCCGGTGGACTTTACGGACTGGAAGGGGGAACTGAACCGTGGTTCCGTCGAACTCAGCTGGACCACCGCCCGGGAGCGGGGAGCGAATTACTACGATGTCGAGCGGTCCGTTCCCGGAGGTGCATTCACGGCTATCGGTCGCGTTACCTCAGCGGGCGACGCCGAAACGGAATCCCGCTACCACTTTACGGACCCCGCACCCCGGACGGGCCTTAACTACTACCGCCTGCGCCAGGTAGACCGTGACGGCGGCGAGGAATTCACCCCCATTATCAGTATTCGGCTGGGAACGGACGATGCGGCCGGCGAGAGTACGCCCCGCTTCTTCCCCAACCCCATCACCACCGGCGGCGGCCAGTTGGAACTCCCCGCAGATTGGAGTACCATGGCCGATGTTAACTGGGAGATCACGGATTTCCTGGGGCGGCGCATCGCCACCGGTTTCGTGGCCGGCGCGGACCGGGTGGGGCCGCTGGTTGACGTCACACTGCCACGCGGTCAGGCGACGGGCTACTACGTGCTGCGGACCTGGGCCGGTGAACGGAGTGGGAGCTTGCGGATTTTGGTACAGGAATAACTTACGCGACCGGGGATCGCAAACCTCATTAATTTCTGATCACCGCCAGCTCTGCTTCCAGCCGGGCCTTTGAACTTAGTTCCTCTGACGTCAGCGTTCCCGTCAATAAGTCATTCGTTTCGTAGGGGTCGGCGATCAGGTTATACAACTCCTCCTCTCCCGCACCGGGGCGGACGATAAGTTTATAGGTCATATCGCGGATGGCGTAGGTATCGGCACTGCCGTCCCTGATCTCGGCGTACTGGAAGTCGCGGTGGGTGCCGGTTGAGTTGAATAGCGGCAGCAAACTCTTGCCGTCATTGATATCCGCTCCGCCACCGCCGGCCAGATCGAGGATGGTGGTGAAGATATCGGTGGCCGTAACGAGGTTATTATCCGCGCCGGTGCGGGAGACGCCCTTGCCGGAAATGAAGAGCGGCGTATTGATCCCGCCCTGGTACAGTGTTTCCTTCACCCGCATCCGGCGGTAAGGAGCCTGGGCTACCCTGGGGGGCGTGCCGTTATCGCCCAGGTAAATGATAACGGTATTCTCCCGCTGATCGGCGGGCAGATTTTCGAGTAAGCGACCGATCTGAAAATCCATCGCTTCGATTGCCGCCAGGTAGTAGGGCAGCGGGTCGGACTGGTCGGTGTAGGGAGCCAGATTCCCCTGACTGTGTTCGGCTGCGGGCGGCAGGTGGAAGGGGGTATGGGGTGCGGTATAGGCCAGCCAGAGTAGCCAGGGTTTGGTCTGCCCGTTCACCCATTCAATGGCCAGATCGGTTAGCTTATCCGTGATGTAGTCGGTCTGATTAGTGGTAACGCCGCTAACATTTAACGGCCAGTCGTAGTAATCATCGGCCGTACCCCGGATAAATCCGCCGTAGTAATCCACCCCCAGGGTTTCGGGGTTGAAGGTAGCATTGTTTCCCGCCAGGTGCCATTTCCCCACCACGGCGGTTGCATAGGCATTCTCCGTCCGCTCGCCGATCAGTTTCGGCAGGATCGTTTCGGAAGACGGCAGCACGTCTCCGGCGGCGGTTACGCCGGTCCGGAAACCATAGCGCCCCGTCATGATAGCCGCCCGCGTAGGACTACAAGTAGGGTTGACCCACAGGTTAGAAAAAGTCAAACCCTGATTCGCCAGTGCATCCAGGTGGGGTGTCTGTGGTTTAACGTCGCCTTCCGTAAAGCCGTTCGTAGCATCCTTACCCATATCGTCGGAGATGATGAGCAGGATATTAGGACGTACCACGGGCATCTCGGGCGGGTCTACGACCGTCATCATGTCATCATCGTCCCGGCAGGAAGGGAAAAAGAGGCCGCAAAATAAGGCCAGGGCAAGCAAGATAATGGTATGGTGCATAGTAAGGTAGTTGTTACAAAATAGTTTGGATCCCGACAACTAGGTCGGGGAAAAAGATAGCCCTACTTCCCGACCACCACTTTGCGCGACGTCACGTATTCCCCGCTCCGCAGGGTGACGAAGTAGGTACCGGGGTAAACCGTTTGCACATCGAAGTAGGCGATGGTACTACCCCGCCGGATGCCGGTCTGAGCAACCAGGCGACCGCTAATGTCCCGCAATTCGACGGCAAAATCCGCGCGGACGAGGGTATTGAGCTGCACCGCGATGAGTTCGCTGCCGGGGTTGGGGAAAACGCTGACCGAGAGATCTCGGAAAGCCGCCTCGCTAATGGCGGTTGGATCGCCGAGGTAGCTGGTGGTGTTTTCGTCTACGCTAGTCACCTTGCGGTTGGTGGCAGTGCCGGCGAAAGTCGGGCCGATGACGTAGGGATAGGCCGATACGTGGTTCTCGTCTACGGTGGCGAAGTAGGCATAGGTGCCGTTGGGGTAATCGGGGGTGACGCAGAAGCGGCCGTTGTGCACGTCGAGAAAATCCTGCTGGTCGGCGGCGGGGGGGACGAAGGCATAGTCCTCCCGGAAATAGCCGAGGAAATAGGTAGCGCTGATCGGCGGCCCGTCGGGAACATCGGTCCCGTCAGCCCACTCCGTGCGCTGGATGATATTACGGAGTTGGTAGCTGGATTTGATGCGGGCGATGCCGCCGCTACCGTCGCCATTCCGGTAGCCGTAAGCTCCGTAGATGGGAAAGCCGTCGTAGGCAAAGCCGATCAGGGGCGAGTGCTGGTTGGGGTCGATGGCGTAGAGGCCGTCCGCGTCGTAAAGGTTGCAGATGGTGGAAACCACTTCGAGGTCCAGTTTAAAGGCCGAGGGATTCTGGTGGTGGTGGTAATTGCCCATTGCGGGGTGGCCCTTGGAGCAGTCGAAACCGGCGCGTTCGGCGGGGATGGCATCGCGGCGCCAGGCGGTCTGACCCATGGGGCCGCCGGGGCAGGGCGGGTTTCCGGGGCCGCCACAGAGGGCACTGGTGTTGGGGTTCCAGCCCACGCCGTCGCGGTAGTCGAATAGCGCGACCCCGTTAATGAAAAGACCGACATTACCGCCGTTGGTCGCGATGGGCGTACCGGAATTAAGCTGCGGGTCCAGCGGAAATCGGTAGATGCCGTTCTGGTTAGCGGCCTGCGAGGGGTTGCCGTCCAGGAACGGCCCGGTGGGGTAAGCCGGTATGCCGGTGGCCGTCACGTACACGAAATCGGCGGAATACTCCACGCGCTGGCAGTTTACCAGAATATTATTTTCAATCACCATGGAGTTGCCCTGCACGTAATAGCTACCCGTTTCGGTCGTATTCTGGAGCCAGGCGGTGACGGCCGGGCTGAGTTGGGCCTGCAGGCCGCCGCAGCTGAGGAGGAGGAGAAGTAGGCTGAAGAAGGGGAATAGTTTCACGGAGTAAGGGGTACTGGTGAGTAAGGAATACTGCTTAGACCGGTGCCTTGGCAGAATCCTTCGGTGGTGGGTAGGTTTAGTTTGACCGATGTGGTCGTCGGGATCCAATCTCGTTTGCGTGAGGTGCCTGGAAGGGCCGCCGGCTAAGGCGGAGACGCGTAGCGGCCGAGCAGACCTGCGAGCCTGAAAGGGACCGACCCGGCCGCTCGGGCCGGGGCACGCCCCCCCACAACACGCTTTATCGCCGTCAATTTCGGGGGAACTGGTGGCGCGGATCGAAGACGAAATCACGGTCGTCGAGGGTGAGCAGGAAGGCGACCAGGTCGACGCGCTCGCGGTCGGTGAGCAGGATGGGCGCGCGTAAATTTTCGTCCAGACCGGGGCGACGGACGAGGCCGGCGGTGTAGTGGCCGATGACTTGCGAAAGGCGGCGGAAACGGCCGTCGTGCATGTAGGGGCTGGTGAAACCGAGGTTGCGCAGCGACGGGATTTTGAAGCGTAGCGAGTCTTCCGGCCGGCCGGTAACGCCCGCTCGGCCTACGTCCTGGAGGGTGGAATCGAGCGGCAGGCCGTTGTCGGCAAAACCGTAGGTGGAGAACAGCGGCTCCCGGTGGCAGGCGTCGCAGTGTCGGCGGAACAGGGCGTAACCCGCCGTTTCCCGGGCCGTAAATTCGGCTTCCCCCCGCCGCAGGGCGTCGTACCTGGAGCCGGCCGAAATGAGGGTGAGCTGGAACTGCGCCAAAGCCCGCAACGCCCGTGCGCCGCTAATTTCGCTGCTGCCGAAGGCGGACGCGAACAGGTGCCGGTAGCCGTCGTCGGCGGCCAATTTTTGGATGACCCGGACAAAATCCTCGCCCATCTCGCCGGGGTGTTCGATGGGGGCCAGGGCCTGCACGTCGAGGTGGTTGACCGCGCCGTCCCAGTGAAAATCACGTTGCCAGGCCAGGTTGAACAGCGCCGGGGCGTTGCGCCGCCCGATGGAGTCGCCGATGCCGTGGCTCAGGTCGTGGTCGGTATGCGCGAAGGCGTTGTAGGGCGAGTGGCAGGAGGCGCAGGAAATGGTGCCGTCCAGCGAGAGCACGGGGTCGTAGAACAGGCGGCGGCCCAGTTCGATGCCGGCTTCGGTAAGTGGATTAGCGGCCGAATGATAGACCGGTGCGGGGAAGTAGTCCGGGTAATTTAACCGCGGCGGACCGGCGGCCATGGCCAGCCCGGCACCCACCAGTAAGAGGAGTAAGAACCGGCTCATGGGCGGAGGTGGAATGCGCGGGCCGCCGAGGCTGATAAATCGACCGCCCCGGCACCGGGGCGCATCAGTTGGTAGGTGGTTCGCAGGTCGATCGGGTCCAGAATTTCGTCCAGCGCGATCTCCAGCACCAGCTCCCGCCCCGCCCCCGGCCGGATGGGCAGGCTGATGCGTTGCGTGGTCGCGTGGGGTGCGCGGTAGCCGCCGGCGTGGAATTGGAAGCGGTGGTGGCGCGCCGGGCAGGCGGGCGAAGTCCCTTCGATCTTGAGGTTGATGTAGCCGCTCTGCCAGCTCCAGTACATGCCGTTAGTGGGGTCCAGGTCGCCGCCGAACACGCCGCTCACGTTGGTGAGGCTATCCACGCCGAGGTCGAATTCCAGGCGATCGGGCAACTCGTCCCCCGGCCCGCTGAACCGCAGCCGGAGCGATTCGGATACGGCCGCATCCACCAGCGCACGGGGTTTTTCCGCCCGCCCCACCGGCCGGTCACCGGCCAGTAAAACCAGGTTACCTAAATAGCAGCGGAAGACCTCGATGTGCACCGAATCCCGCCCCAGCGAATGACCGGCACCCAAATCTATCGCTACCCCCCGGTAGGTAAATTGGATGCCCAGGTCAAGCGCGGTTAATTCCGGTAATTGGGGAGAGGCGAGTGGTTCAACTAGCGAAAAACAGGCCAGGCAGCAACAAACGATCATAAACTTAATCATACTCGCTTTAATTAGATTTCTCCCGGCGGCCCGGCCGTTTGCCGGGCCTGCTCTCCGGCAGCAGGCGGCGCAGGGCCGCTTTTAAAAATGGCTCGAAATTAGCTTGTTGCTCGGGCCGCAGCAACTCTTTTACCTGATAAAAATGCCCGTAAGTTTCGGTCAATTTAGCCTGTTGTACCCGATTTAATTCATCTTGAAGGCTCGAATCAATAGCGGTTTGCGTAGCGAGTCCGCCGAAGTAGCGCTGTATCAGGTCGGTCTGCGAGCGGTCCAGTTCCATTATTTTTTCGTGGTGCGCATCGGCCCGGGCCTTGAATAATTCATTTTGTTCCTCGTCCAGGTCCAGCAATTTTACGGCCCGGCTACGGAATCGGGATCCGTCGTCCGGCGGTGGTGGTGGTCCGTGACGGAACAGGCCGACGTAAGCAATGAGCAGTACGTTGAGGGCCAGCAGGGCCCAGGTGGCGATTCGATACAGGCGGTCGGTACTCATTAGTCGTATAGGTTGAAATCGGTGAACAGGGCCGTTTCATCCGCTACTCCGGTGGAATATACGGGGGTGTTCTCACTAAAATCAGGCAGCAGGACGGCCAGGTTAACCAGCAGCAGTAACCCGGCCGCCGCCGCTAGCCAGGTCAGGTGGCGGGGCGCGATCCGCGCCGCTTCCGCGCCGTAGATCCGTCTCTCGATCCGCTCCCTCAGCCCCGCCGGCAGGGGCACGCGCCGCAGGCCCGTCAGGCCGTTCAGTACCTCGTCCGTCCAGTCGTTTTGATTTTTCATCGGTCGGTTTTCTTACCCCGGTCGGGGTATAATTCACGCAATTGGCTGCGCAGGTTTTGCTTGGCCCGTTGCAGCAGGCTTTCCACTGATTTGAGCGAAACATCGAGTATGGTGGCGATCTCCGCGCGGGGCAGTTCTTCCACAAACCCCAGGATAAAGGCCGTCCGCTGCCGCTCCGGCAGCCGGTCGATCACCCGAAACAGCAAGCGGGCTTCCTCGCGCCGCTCCAGTGCCACGCCCGGATGGTCGAAGTCGATCGGCTCCGGCCCCTCCGTCGGCGCACGAAAACGGGCGGCGCGCTTGCGCTTATCCACGGCACTCAGCGCGGCATTCACGGTGATGCGGTAGACCCACGTTCGCACCGCCGATCGCCCGTCAAAAGCACTACCGCCCCGGTAGATGCGCACAAAAACGTCCTGCACGATCTCCTCGGCCAGCGCGGCATCCCGCACGTAACCCAGTGCCGTATGGTACACCCGCTCGGCGTGGGCCGTATAAAACCGCCCGAAGGCCGCACGGTCTCCGGCAGCCAATCGGTGCAGCAGGTCTAGTTCATCGTCCAACGGGGCAGTTACGGTTAACGTGGCAGTTTTCGGGCATTAGACTTCCGGGTGATCGAAATCCTTCGGTTTAAAGGTAATTTTTTTTGGGCGTGCCCCTCCCTTTCGGTCGGGTCGGTCCCTTCCAGGCGCGCCTGACGGCTTGGCCCTGCGGGCTGTCGGCCAAGGCCTCCACCTTGCAGGCACCTCACGCTCGGAATGCGATTGGCAAACTCTCTCCTCAAGGCCGCCGGGGATACGAAATCACCCAAAACAGTTCACGAAATGGAATTTCTCCGCATACTGCTATCTTTGCGCCCTTTAGCGGTCCTGACTCCATTTTACCCGCGCCCGCGTTCTTCTCTTTAGAAACTCCGCCATTTATGCCAGCCACTATTCAGCAAACCATCGAAACCGCCGTCTCCGGTGCCGTAGCCACCCTATACGGCATGGACCTACCCGCCGACCAGGTGACCGTTAACGTGACGCGCAAGGAGTTCGCGGGCCACTATACCGTAGTGACTTTCCCCTTCACGAAAGCAGCCCGTAAAAAACCCGAGCAGATCGGGGAGGAACTCGGTGCCTACCTGCTGGAACACCTGGAGGACGTGAGTGAATTCAACGTAGTCAAGGGGTTCCTGAACCTGACGGTAGCGGACCGTTTCTGGAAAAATTACTTGCTGGAGAACTTCGACCGAACCGATTTCGGGCGCGGAGAGCGTAAGGGGGAAAAGGTGCTGGTAGAGTTTGCCTCGCCTAATACCAATAAGCCACTGCATCTGGGCCACGTGCGGAACATCCTGCTGGGGTGGTCGGCCAGCCGGATTTTGGACGCGGCGGGCTATGACGTGACCAGGGTGCAGATCATTAACGACCGGGGCATTGCCATCTGCAAATCCATGCTGGCCTGGCAGCGGTTTGGCGATGGAGCTACCCCGGCGAGCACCGGTACCAAGCCGGATCACTTCGTGGGGGATTACTACGTGGAATTCGAGACCCGCTTCCGGGCGGAGTACAAGGAGTGGCAGGAAAGTCCGGAGGGGCAGGCCGTTTATGCGGACCAGGCCAAGGATAAGCAGGAGGCCGCTGACTTTTTCAAAGCGTATAAAAATACCTATTTCAACGAGTATAGCGATCTCGGCCGGGCCGCCAAGGCGATGCTACTGCGCTGGGAAGCCGGTGACCGGGAAACGGTGGCCCTGTGGAAAAAAATGAACGGCTGGGTTTACGAAGGATTCGATGCGACTTATGAGCGGCTGGGCGTCAGTTTCGATAAGCTTTATTACGAGTCGAATACCTATTTGTTGGGTAAGGACATGATCGAGCGCGGCCTGGAAAAAGAGGTCTTTTTTACCAAGGAAGACGGCTCCACCTGGGTGGACCTGACCGACGCCAAAATGGACGAAAAGGCCGTGCTACGCTCCGACGGCACCAGTCTGTATATCACGCAGGATTTGGGCACTGCCCGCTTGCGCTATGATGATTTCGGGGTGGACAAGATGGTCTACGTCGTGGCCGACGAGCAGAACTACCATTTCCAGGTACTTTTCGAGGTACTCAAGCGGCTGGAAGAACCCTACGCAAACGGCCTGTATCACCTGAATTACGGCATGGTGGACCTGACGACCGGCAAAATGAAGAGCCGCGAGGGGACCGTGGTGGATGCCGATGACCTGATGGACGAGGTGGCCGCCGCCGCCCGCGAGGCCGGGGCCGACCGGGAAACCACCGATGACCTCTCCGCCGCCGAGCGGGAGGAGATCACGAATATGGTGGGCATGGGTGCGCTGAAGTTCTTCATCATGAAGGTGGGCCCCCGCAAGCGCATGACCTTTAACCCCGCCGAATCGGTGGATATGCAGGGCCAGACCGGTCCCTACGTGCAGAATGCCTACGTGCGGACCCAGGCCGTGCAGCGCCGCGCCGAGAACGATCGCCTTACCGACCTCGCCACTGCCGCCGCCGCCTACACCGAATTGCATCCCGACGAGACCGACCTGATCAACCGCCTGTATTCTTTTCCGGGCCTGATCCAGGAAGCGGCGGAAGCTTACGATCCCTCGCTGATTGCAATGTACTGCTATGAGCTGGCTAAATCATTCCACAAATTCTGGCACGATCACAGCATCCTGAACGCCGATACCGAGGCGGCGGTGGCCTTCCGACTGGCCCTCTGCCGGGCAATCGGGAATACGCTACGCCAGGGCATGACGCTGCTGGGGATCGGGATGCCGGACCGGATGTAGCGGTCCCGCATATTTTCCCTCCCGAAACTTTTTCACGTTTCAACATTGCTACTATCTTTGCCGCCCGCAAGGATGACCATCCCTGCGGAATCCATCTGCCCAGGTGGTGAAATTGGTAGACACGCTACCTTGAGGGGGTAGTGCTCTTATGAGTGTGCAGGTTCAAGTCCTGTTCTGGGCACGAGTTTTTTAAAAGCACTTCCGGCCCCGGCCGGAAGTGCTTTTTTCGTTTGCGGCTGGTTCTCGACCTCCGGTCGAGGGATTTTGGCTACCGACCTCCGGTCGGCGGTGGGCAGCCAACTTCGTGCAACCGAAGATCACCCACCAATTAACGAACCCGGCAAGTCTCTTAAAGTAAGAGCGAAGCTCATTATTTCGTTAGCGAAGCAGTACTTTTGAGTTTCAATTTCCTCCATCCCATGCGCAATCTTCTCTTCGGCACCATTCTGGGTGCCATTCTTCTCGCCGGTCTGCTGGCATTCATGGCCAACGCCGATACGGACCAACCTGCTTCCACCCCTAATTACGGGGAGGAGCGTACGCTGCCGCAGGTGGTGAAGGGCGTGACCCTGAAGGACGCCTACAATTTTGCCGGGGAGGCCCTGCCGATGGACAATTTCGACGTGCGTGAGCGGCTGGAACGCGAGTTGTTGCGTAACGCTTATTTTCATAGCAATACGGTACTGATCATTAAGCGCACCAAGCGTTATTTTCCCCTCATCGAACAAATTTTAAAGGAGGAGGGCCTGCCGGAAGACCTTAAATATCTGGCCGTGGCCGAAAGTGACCTGGAGATGGTGACCAGCCCGGCGGGAGCACGAGGGCTGTGGCAATTTATGCCCGCCGTGGCGCGGCAGTACGGTCTGGAAGTGAATAACGAAGTGGACGAGCGTTACCACGCGGAGAAATCGACGCGGGCGGCGGCTAAGTTTTTGCGGGGATACTACCGCCAGTTTAGCACGTGGCAGTACGTGGCGGCGGCCTATAATATGGGCGAAGGGAATATGCGTAAATTCCAGAAAGCGCAGACGCCGGAGAGTTATTTCGACCTGAACATCAATCAGGAAACGATGCGCTACCTGTTTCGGATCGTAGCCATTAAAGAGATCATCGAGAACCCGACTTCCTTCGGTTTTTACGTGGATAAAAAGGATTTTTATCCCGCGCTGGATGATTTCGAGGAGCGGGCGGAAACTGAAATCGATCCCCGACCTGGCGGCCTATGCGCGGCAGCGCGGCATCTCTTACCGGATGCTGAAGGTGTATAATCCCTGGCTGATCGACGATAATTTGCCGATCAGCCAGGGAAATAGCTACGCGATCCGGGTGCCTAAATAGTTAGAGCGTGTCTAAAATTTTTAAGAACTGAGGATCAATGATTTAAGGTTCTGGCTAAACAAAAAATTGCGCGCATAGCGGGTTACGTGAGTCAGTTTTTGTGACGCCAGGTTCTTAAATACTTGGTTCTCAGGAAGTAAAAATTTAGACACGCTCTTAGCAGTTGCATTCGCCGTAAAGCTCCTTGACGATCTGCTTACCGGCGGTGGAATTAACCGTCAACCGGCCGCGGAACTGGCGGGTATTGCCCTGCTTGCCGACCTCGGCAGATTGGATATTGAAGGTATAATCGGGATGGGTACCCTTGAAATTGCGGGTGCCCTCTTCCCCGTCCGAACTGCGGTCGAGGTCGAACTCAATTACCTTGCCACCCAAGGTCAGGTAACCCTTGTTCTCGTTATCGTCTACATATACGTAATTGCGGCGCTCGAACTCGATCTCGTTGGCGGCAAAATAGCACGAACAGTCGTCTACCTGAGTTGGAAATGTAGCGAAGGTATCAATAGTATACGCTCCGTCATCGGGGACGTTGGCGACTTGCTCCTCCGTACCGTTTTCTGCTAGTTCAGCATCGTTGCCACAGGCAATAAACAGGAAAGCGAGAGCGGCAAGAAGAAAGAGGCGAAAGGAAATTGCTTGCATGACATGGGTTTGGGCCGGGGCAACACGCGCCCGTCCGTATGGAGGCGCAAAAGTACGCTTTAAAGCGGCAAATCCCTACAATCACTTCTGGTACAACTCGCCGAAAACGATCCGGCCCCGCTCGTCCTTTACTAGTCTCCCGCTGGTGTTCACGGGGTCGTGCTCGAAGTAAAGCAGCCAATTTTCCCGCAATGCTTCGTCGAGTAGTCGTTCCTTTTCGGCGATGCTGTCCAGCGGCCGGATGTCGTAGGACATTACGTAGGGCAGGCCCACGTGCCCGGCCGAAGGCATGAGATCGGCCAGGTAGGCTGCGCGGCCGCCGTTTTCCAGGTCCATGATCGGCATCAGCATGGATTCGGTATGGCCGAACAGGGAACGCAGTTTGATACCGGGCAGCCATTCCAGGTCGGTGTGGGCATTGTCGGGGTCCAGGTATTTGATGCGGGCCAGTTCCATCAGCGGCAGCAGGTTTTCGGACAGGAAAGAAGCCGCCTCGCGTGGGTTCGGATCTTCGGTGGCCCAGCGCCACTGCCGTTCGCTCATCCAGTGGGTGGCATTAGGGAAGCGGAGGCGGGATTTCCCCTGCTCGTCCCGATAAACGGCCCCGCCCACGTGGTCGAAGTGCAGATGCGTCAGCAGCACGTCGGTCACCTCTTCCGGCCGGATGGATTCGGCCAGCAGGCTGTCTCCCAGCACCTGCGGTACGGAGGGGTGAAAGTGGGAGCGGAAGCGGGCGTCCTGTTTCTCCCCGATGCCGGTATCCATCAGGATGACCCGATCGCCGCTGCGCACCAGCAGGCAGCGCATGGCCCAGGTACAGAGATTGCGGTCGTCGGGTGGGTTGATGCGTTCCCACATGGAGCGGGGGACGATGCCGAACATGGCACCGCCGTCTAGTTTGAAGGTGCCGGCGAGAACGGAGGTGATTTGCATGGGTAGCGTTGTTTTGAATAAATTCCCCCCCGACCCCCCGAAGGAGGGAGATTGGTTTGCTTGGGGACTACATACTGCGTACTACAAACCAAACCCGATCGAGCGTTTGCCCGCGCCGGCGGCCACGTCGCGGTAGATGGCACCCATGCGCAGGGCGGTGACGGCGGCTTCCACGCCCTTATTCCCATGTTCGCCACCGGCGCGGGCGCGGGCCTGCTCGGCGGTATTGGGTGTAAGGAGACCGAAGATAAAGGGCTTGCCGGTGGTGAGACTCAGGTTGGTGAGGCCCTGCGCGACGGCCATGTTGATGTATTCGTCGTGTTTGGTTTCGCCTTTGATGACGCAACCCAGGCAGACCACGGCATCCAGTTTTTGGCTGCCGGCCAGCAGGCGGGCACCGGCGGTAAGCTCGAAACTTCCGGGCACCTGCATGGTATGGATGTTGGCTTCCGCCACGCCGTGCTTGGTCAGCGTATCGTAGCAGCCCCGGTAGAGGGCGTGGGTAATTTCCCGGTTCCACTCCGAGACCACGATCCCGATGCGGAGTTCGGTGGCGTCGGGCAGGGTGGTTTCGTCGTAGGTGGAGAGGTTCTTTTGTGCGGAGGACATAGAGGGAAGGTATAGATTAGTGTGGGAGTAAAATCAATGAATGATCATTCGTTACAAAAAGTTATAGGTTATTCATGCGACGGATTGGCAATTAAACTTTTTACCGTCCGGCTTTCAGAAAGCCCTGCTTTAATATCTTGCATCTGTTCAATGCTTCCTGTCAAACTTCTTTCAAACTCTTCGCTATACGAATATTTAGTCAGCAAATGAGGCATTTGCTAATAGTCCGAAAAAGGAATAATTACGCTAACCACTTTACCCTGAGCATTTCTAACCTTTAAATGGTTTTTCATGTCGATCAAAAGTTTTTAAATTTCGCTTTAATAATACAACCGCTCAAAAGCTCACATCACCCCTCACAAACTCCCCAACGCCCCCCGCACACTCCCGTACTCCAGTAACAACGCCCGCGCCGCGTCGTAGTCCAAATCCGTTGCATCCATGATCATGCGGCTGCCGCGGTCGACCAGTTTTTCGTTGCTGAGTTTCATGTCCACCATCCGGTTGTCTTTGACGTGGCCTAGTTTGATAAAAGTGCAGGTAGTGAGCATATTGAGCACCAGTTTCTCGGCCGTACCGGCCTTGAGGCGCGTGGAGCCGGTAACGAATTCCGGTCCGGTAATCACCTCCACCGGAAAAAGGGCGGCGGCGGCCAGCGGCGAACCGGGGTTGCAGGTCACGCAGCCCGCGCCCGCGCCGATCTGTTTGGCATATTCGATGGCCCCGATCACGTAGGGCGTACTGCCGGAGGCTGCCAGGCCGACGACGATATCATCGGGGCCGAAGGAGATACTTTCCAGGTCGCGGTGTGCCTGGTCGGCACTGTCCTCCGCTGATTCGACGGCACTGGTGAGGGCTGCGGGACCGCCGGCGATGAGGCCGATCACTAAATCGGGGGAAACGCCGAAAGTCGGTGGGCATTCCGAGGCATCCAGTACGCCCAGGCGGCCGCTCGTACCCGCCCCCACATAGATGAGGCGGCCGCCACGGCGCATCCGGGTAACGGTTTCGTCGATCAACGCCTCGATCTGGGGCAGGGCCTGGGCAACGGCGGCGGCTACCTGCCGGTCCTCCTCGTTCATTTTCCGTACCAGATCGGCCGTCGGCAGCGTCTCGAGATGACGGTGATTAGAAGGCGATTCGGTCAGGCGTTTAAATTCAGACATGGGTAACAGCTTGGTTCATTGGTAGGGCGAAGGACGGGCTTTTTCGGGGGATGGAGGTAAGGAAACTTACTATATTGGTAGGGATCCGCAGCCGGTGGCCGTCATCTCCTCCGCTTTTTCCCCGTGCTGGATAAGAGCGTGTCGAGCAGAATCATCACCTACCGACATAAAAAAATCGGCACCCGCCCGTAAGCGGATGCCGATTTCCATTAGGGCATTTCCAACTCGCTACTGCTTCACGAAGGGTAAATTTTGCTCGGCACCCCGTGACTGAATGCGCAGGATATAATTACCGCCGGCCAGTTCACCCAAATTTACCGTTTCGCGGTAAATACCGGCGGCCAGGCGCAGGCGCGTCAGGTTGCGTACCAAACGGCCCTGCAGATCGTAGACCGCTAAACGGAGCGTAGTAGCTTCCTCCAACCGGCCATCCAGGGTGAGCGTGCCACTCGTGGGGTTGGGAGATAACGTTTGGACTAATTCCGCTCTTGCCGGAGTGGAGGGCGTAAGCGAAGTAGTTGGTGTAGCCGGCGTGACGGGGGTAGCCGGCGTAATGGGGGTAGCCGGCGTGACGGGGGTAGCCGGCGTAACGGGGGTAGTTGGAGTGGTGGGCGTAACGGGCGTGACGGGCGTCGCAGGTAGCGTCAACCGGGTAGCTCCGTTACTATCATATCCTACCACCACTATCCGGGGCAGATCGTTCACCGATTCCTTTTCATTTTTCTTGCGGGGTTTCTTCCAACCCTTCTTCATATTGATTTCAATAACGCCCGTGCTACTGACTAAATTAAATTTCTCCTTAATCATCGCCGCGTCCTTGTAAACCGATACTGACTCAATATCTCCTGGATCAAGATCATTCATGGAGTACTCGATCCGCTCGCCATTCACGAAAAAGATCGGATAATCTATGCTAGACGGTTCCCGCAACCAGGGTTCTTCATCTGTTTCCTTCGGCATGGCCGGCGGAATCGTATCCAATTGTAAGTGCGAGAAATCATGCCGGATCGTAAGCGGTGCAAAGTCCGCTTCCCAGGCAAGGGGGGCTACGGTTACAGTTAGGTTGGTAGCCGCAACAGAGACAGGCCCGACACTCCGATCCGGCACGGGAATAACGGCCGGCGGATCGGCTACCGTTAATGGCTCCGGCACATCGACCGGAATAGAGCCGAACGCAGCTACTTCAGGTTCCATATTATCGGTCTCGGCGGCTAGTACCTCCCGCGATCCCAGGAATAGTAATGGCAACAATAAGAACAGCAGTAAGCGCGGAAGCAAATTAGAAGATGTCTCGTGCGCACCGTACAGGCGGTGCAATCGGCGGGTGAGGCCGGAAGAGGATTTGGTGGCGTGCATGGCTAATTGATTTTGGTAGGTTAAGGAATAACGGGCCGTTCGCAGCAGCGAAGTGGCGTAGGTTTGCTTATCGGTTCGCCGCGTCACCCAGTCGTCGCAGGCAAATTCCCGTTCCTGGCGAATGAAGCGGTTGAGTAGGTGAACGGCGGGGTGGTAAAAGAAAAGCGCGGCCAGTAAGCTCTGCGCCCAGTTGACCAAATAGTCGTGGCGACGGATGTGCGCCAATTCGTGTAGCAGCACGGCTTCCACCTCGGCGGGGGTCAGGGTGGCCAGTATACCGATGGGAAACAGGATGACCGGGCGCCACCACCCGAACGTAAGCACTTCGCCGCAGCGGCCGGAAAGCAGCCAGTACGTCCGCTCGGTCACTCCCGCCGCAGCACGCAGCCGCTCGAAGCATTGCGACCACTCGGCGGGCGGTAGATTGGCTCCGTCGTGGCGCAGGTCTTGCAGCCGGCGGTAGCGGATGATCAAGCGCAAACCGCCACCGCCTAGCCCCAACCAGTAAAAGGTTACGATATAAGGTGTCAGCGGGCCGATCCAATTACTTAGTTGCGCGGACCAATGCAGGGGAGTTTCAATTGCCGAAAATTCTGAAATCGGCAGGCTAAATAGCTCCGCTACCGTCAGGGTTCCGACCGCCGATTCCGGCCAGAGTTGGTAGAGCAATCCGGCAAATAAGAGCGGTAGGCTGAAGATTAGCCCCAGTAGTAAACCGTACCGCAGGCGGGCGGAACGAATCAACCGGCGCAGCAACAGACCGGCCAGCAGCGGCGGCACGAACAGCCAGCAACTGTGCACGATGGCCCAGCCCAGGGCCTGGATGGCGGTGTCTTGGGTCCAGATCATGGCTGCTTGTTTTTCTGTTCCGCGACCCATTTTTCCAATTGATCCAGTTCCTCGGGCGTGGGATCGCCGTCGCCCAGGGCACGCAGGGCGAGTTGCACGGCCGAGCCGCCGAAAGCATGATCCGCCAGGCGCCCCAGCAGGCCGCGCTCCACCTCTTCGCGCGGGTGCACGCCCCGGTAGACGTGCTGCTTGCCACGCCGTTCTCGCTCCAGCAGTCCCTTGGCGTGCAGGCGCTGTAACTGGGTCAAAATGGTCGTATAACTGATCGGCCGCGCGCGCTCGATCCGCTCGTGCACTTCACGAACGGTGGCGGGCTGGCCTTCCCAGAGGGCCTGCAAAACCTCCAGTTCGGCTTCGGTAGGTTGGGCTTGTTCTTCCATACTTGCAAAGATATACTACAAGCGTAGTATTTGCAAGTTTTCCTACTACAAGTTTCGTACTTTAACGTTTGGGGGTGTCGCTAACGTTCTTTTTTGCCGGGTATCAGCGTACTTTGGGCGTGCCCCGCTGCCGCTAAGACGGCAGCGGGCCGGCGTCTTGCGGGCGCGCCTACCGGCTTGGTGCTACGCACTGGCGGCCCCGGAAAGTCGATCCAATTCAACCCATTTATCCAGGGCCGCCCCCCTCCAGCCGCCTCACGCACCGATTTATCGGCTCCGGCACCTAAAAAAACCCTCAAACAGAATTTTCCGCCGGCAAAATATTTATCGCATAACAATTATTCACATGAGTGTAACAACATTTAGTTTATCGGAACTAAACTACCAAATCCTATAGATTACCCTCCCCTAAAATCACCTTCATGCCCTTTACCGAACACGGCGATGCTTACGTAGCCTTTCACGAAGACGGCTTCAATGCCATCCTGAATCACCTGACCCGGCAGCGGCCGTCGCTCTTTAATTATGCCTCGCCCGACCTGGCCGTCCTGGACCGCTATGCTAACCTCTGCCTGCCCCTGGATTACCACCCGGCCGTCGATCGGTTCAACAACCGTGTCGTCACTCCCACCGACTACCTGCCGCTCCTGGGCCATGACGGACCCTACGGTCTGGCCTTTTCTTTCCAGATCACCCGGCCGCGCATCGATTTCCATCCCTCCAGCTTCATCACCCTCCCTCCCCAACTGGCACCGCCCCTGGATGAGCAGCACGCGGCCCTCAGCATCCAGGTCTGCGCCGGGGTCGGTTGTCCGGAGGACCGCATCCTGAGCCGGATCGTAGCGGAAGAGATCGAGCGCGAAGAAGCCCGCTCCGAATCCGGCAAAGAATTTCGCGCACCTACCGGCGGAAGAAACGCTCCCGAAGAACAGCCCCGCCAACGCCGCCCCCTACCCTACCGCGAACTTACCTGCTTCTGTTTGGACGTGGTGGCCACCCTGCGCATCGTACGGACCGCCAACCACATCCGTCCCCACCTGACCGGCCTGGAAATCCGCGACATCCGCCCTGAACCCCTGGAAAACAGCATTGAGTGCTTCCTCTACGGTAGCCTGCAACTAGGAATACTGCCCGGTCTGCGGATCGCGCTGGAAGACCTCATTTTCTCACTGGGGGATTATCTCTCCATCCAACCCACCGCCACCGGCGGCGACTTACCTTTCAACCCGGCTATCTCAGAAGACCAGGTGTCCATGATCTTTAGCCTGGTCTGATGAACTTTCTCTAATCCGTTCATTCCCCGGATTATCTTCTTCCAGTTCCATCCCACTAACTCATTTGCCATATGCCACACCTTACCCTGGCCGCCAACGAAACGGCCTTTACCGAACTATTCAATAACGTCCGCGACACCCTCGTCAGATCTACCGGCGGCAGCGGCTCCTTCGGTCCCTTTACGGCCTCCTACACGGCGGGCGTCCGGGTCGAGGGGGGAGAAATTGACCTACGGACCAGCCCCGACCGGGTTGTACTCAACGAGCTGGATGTCGTGATCGACCCGCTCACGCTTGACCTGGATATCGATATTCCCGAGGCTTGCATCGGTGGCTTCTGCCTATTCTGGGTCCCCTTTTTCGGCTGTCAGATACGGGCACCGCGCATCTGCGTTTTCAGTGCCGACCCCGACCTGCGCATCTCGCTAGATCTCAGTGATATTTTCACGGCTGAAATTTCCGGGGCCTTCGATGTCGATGCCCGCTATTTTCTCAACCCAGGCCGGGCGGGGCTCACCGATCACGAGGCTGAACGTGATGGTCTGGAAAACGAGTGGCGCCTGTTCCTTGATCCCATCTGGCTCGACCTGGATATCATCGACATCGCCGACACCGTCGGCAATGCCCTTGATGCCGCGATTGACTATGCAATCGACGGCTTGCTGGGCTGGTTGCCGCGCTGGGCCCGCGCCGCGCTTTCGTGGTTACTCAATGGCATTTCCGATATCATTCGCGCTATCCTCGATATCGGTGACGACATTGGCGAATGGTTATCCGACCTGTTCAACACTACTTTCGGTCTTTTCGATACCATCCTGATCTTCTTCGCCGAAGCATACGCGGAACGCTATCCCATCTACGCATTCGCCGACCCCTATCCGATCAAGAAAGGCACGGCCGATCTCATCCCAATCCTGCTACCCATCCGCCGACTGGACGTGGATATTGAAAATACGGAGATGATCCTGACGGCGGATATCGGCTGATAATTCGTCTTGGCCAAAGGTCCAACCTAATCGGCCTGACCGGCCAAGATTACTGGCAAAAAAATTACTAACAGCTTCCAGCTAATCTAGACTCGGGCCGCTGTTCCCTTCCCTTAATTACCACCTTAACACCCCATTTCATAATGGCAAATTTCATTAATCGGGCTGCCCTCAACAAGACCACCTTCAGCAGTTCCGGCGTAGGCATACTATCCTACACCCTCCACTGCATCACCAAACCGGCCCGCTACCGGGGCACCGTGCTGGATGACGGCCGCCAGGTAGCTAATTTCACTATCGAGTGCGACGAAAAATGCACGGATAATTTTCAGGCCGACGTCGATCTTGCCCTGTTAGCCAGCCCACAAGCAAGTACCACCAAACCAACTTACCAGCTTCGGCCCGGTGGTTTCCTGCTGCTGTTCGATTCGCGCTACGACCGTAATTACCAGGTCCGTCTCCATGAAATCGGTAGCGAGCAGAAGTCGCGCTCCATCTTCGACACTAAAACGCTGGGCAAAGGAGACGCTTACGCCATGTCCTTGTTGCGGCCGGGTGAGTACGGAGGATACAATACCAAAAACAAGACGGAGTTTTGCCTGTCAGTGCTCTACCCACCGACAGTTTCGGCAAAAAAACAGCCAGATGTATCCCAGTTGGCTCCCCTGGAAATAGCCGTGAGCGAAAAAGGATTCCACCCAAATTCTGCCGATGTGCTACCGGGACAGGGAATTGTTTTCCGGATCGCCACGCCCTCCCAAATCGAGTTGAAACTCACCAAGGCTGCCCCGGAACCCAAGCGGCTGGAAGCAACACAATCAACGAAACAAGCCGCTACTCCGCTTAAAAAGAAGGGTAAAATACGCCATACCGTTCAGTGGCGCCGGGCACCGAAGGCGAAGTAAGGTGAATGGTAGCTGGGGTGATGGTTGCAACGGAATTCGTGTATCGACCCATCTCGCCAATGTCTCCACCATGTTAATAGCCGGCTGGGCCGTCCGTCTCGGACGTAGACATCCTCGACCTGAGCGACGTGTACTAGGCTCGGATGGGGGAAATCTGCGGCGCGTAGGAGTGAACGCTGCGTGAGGTGCCTGGAAGGCTGACCGCTAGGGAAGGTGCGCAGCACGGAGCGATAGCGAACCCTGGAAGGGACCGACGCCGGGCCCTGGCCGGCGACACGCCCAAAAAAAGCTTTAGAGCGTGTCTAAAATTTTTAAGAACTGAGGATCAATTATTTATGGTTCCGGCTAGATAAAAACTTACGCGCATAGCGGGTTACGTAAGTCAGTCTTTACGACGCCAGGTTTTTGAATGCTTGGTTATCAGGAAGTAAAAGTTTAGACACGCGCTTAAATTCTACCGATTGGCTATTTCGTCTACCATCGCCTGGGTAAAGACCTCCTTATTCAATTCCTCACAGGTCGTAAGCAGCCCGTCCTTGAACATCTGTATCGCTTGGAAAAACTGGCTGGTCTGGTTCTCTCCGCAGAACAGTCGATCCACCCGCTGAATCGGTTTGCCCGCCAGGAATAAACTCGATTCTACCTGAAAACAGGCGGCAATGAAGCGGGTGGTTGAAGAACTTAGGGAAGAGTCCGCACCCGTCACTTCGGTAGTGCTGGCATTGATCTTCCAGTGAGGACGGATGCGGTAAATTTCTAATACCAGTCCACTATCGGGCCTACTGTCTACTTGCGAAACCACCTCAAAGTTATCGGTCAGGGTTGCCACCAAGCTTTTTCCAACCGTCCTTCGATATTCCGTGGCCGTAACCGTCATCATTCCAAACTCTTTGAGGGAAACGCTATCCTTTACTTCCGGCCCCAGCAACAAGTATAGCGGCTGCCGAATTTTTTGGTCGAATGGTCGGGCGTAAGGATCCAATTCAAAGTAGCCAAGTTTACTCGGAATATAAGCAGCACAAGTAGTCAAAGATAATAGCGCGGTAAAAGTGACAAACAAAATTAATGTCTTTTTCATGACTCAGGTATTTATCGGGGTTAGGGCGTGTCTAAAATTTTTAAGAACTGAGGATCAACAATTCGAGGTGCTGACTAAATAAAAAATTACGCGCATAGCGGGTTACGTAAGTCAGTTTTAGTGAAGTCAGGTTATCAAATGCTTGGTTCTCAGGAAGTAAAAATTTAGACACGCTCTTAGGTAATTAGCACACTCTATGTGCCTCCTCCCCAAATTACGATGCCCCGCGCTACCTGACAAGTCTTTATGATAAGTTTAACGCCCCGCTAAGAGCTTACTAAAATTTTTAAGAACTGAGGATCAATGATTTAAGGTTCCGGCTAGATAAAAACTTGCGCGCATGGCGGGTTACGTAAGTCCGTTTTTACGACGCCAGGTTCTTAAATGCTTGGTTATCAGGAAGTAAAAATTTAGACACGCGCTAAACCCCGCCGCCGCTCTATACGTACTACCTCTATCAAACTGATCTACCCCATGACCACCCGCGAAGCCATCATTGAAACCGTCAACCGTCTATTCATCCACACCGATAACGAGGAGTGGGACGAATTAAAGAGCAAGGTTTTCACCCCACACGTTGACTTCGATATGTCCGCCATGGGTGGCAAAAAAATGGATACCACTTCTGAAGTGATCTGCGATACCTGGGCCGAAGGCTTCAAAGGGCTGGATGCAATGAACCATTTGGCCGGAAACTTCCTGGTAAGCGAAGAAGACGAGCATACCGCCACGGTTTTCTGCTACGCCACCGCCACTCATTACAAGGAGTCGGCCACCAAAGGTAAAACCCGCACTTACGTAGGTACCTACAATTTAGGTCTAACCAAAACGTCAGGCGGCTGGCGGATCAATCGGTTTGCTTACAAATTAAAATACGAGGCGGGTAATGTGAAGTTGGCTTAATAAAACTTTTCACGCCACAAAAGCGCACATGTCCCACCAAGAAGACGCGTACAGCGCGCAGGTCGAGGGATTTTTTCCCGAGCGGGACGGCGAAGCCGGACCATCTGCGCAATACGAGCACGCAATACGAGTAGGTCGAGGGTCTCCGACCCGAGCGGGACGGCGAAGCCGGACCATCTGCGCAACACGAGCACGCAATACGAGTAGGTCGAGGGTCTCCGACCCGAGCGGGACGGCGAAGCCGGACCATCTGCGCAACACGAGCACGCAATACGAGTAGGTCGAGGGTCTCCGACCCGAGCGGGACGGCGAAGCCGGACCATCTGCGCAACACGAGCACGCAATACGAGTAGGTCGAGGGTCTCCGACCCGAGCGGGACGGCGAAGCCGGACCATCTGCGCAACACGAGCACGCAATACGAGTAGGTCGAGGGTCTCCGACCCGAGCGGGACGGCGAAGCCGGACCATCTGCGCAACACGAGCACGCAATACGAGTAGGTCGAGGGTCTCCGACCCGAGCGGGACGGCGAAGCCGGACCATCTGCGCAACACGAGCACGCAATACGAGTAGGTCGAGGGTCTCCGACCCGAGCGGGACATAGGCAAATACACCTAGCCGGCTGCGCCGCCCGTCTCGGACGTAGACATCCTTGACCTGAGCGACGTGTAGTAGGCTGGGATGGGGTAAATCTGCGGCGCGTAGGAGTGAACGCTGCGTGAGGTGCCTGGAAGGCTGACCGCTAGGGAAGGTGCGCAGCACGGAGCGATAGCGAACCCTGGAAGGAACCGACGCCGGGCCCTGGCCGGCGACACGCCCAAAAAAAGCTTTATTCAAACCAGGTCCTCATCCCGGTAGGGCCTATTCACGTCCCGTGGCGGGGCGGAGCGCTCGGGGTGGCGGTTGATCCAATCGCTATCGGATTCCTTCCCGCGATTAAGGCGGCGCAGTTCTTTTTCGATCTCCTTCTCCTCCCACTCGGAGGTATCGCCGGGGCCACCGTAGGCGGCCATGCCCTGGAAGAAAATACCCAGACCCCAGCCCAGAATGGGCCACTGCGCCCACCAGATGTGACTGCCGCCGATGATATTGATGACGATAAAAAACACGCTCATCACCAGGTACACGCGGAGGTGACGGTGGAACTTGCGTTTTTTCTCGACCCGCCGGCGGGCCATTTCGTAGTGATGATCGGGTTGCATGACAGGGTGTGGTAGTGAAGGAGGAACACAAAGATAAGTGTTTGGCACTATACCAGGTCCTTATCCTGCCACACGTTTTGGTAGTCGTCGTCGCGGCCGGGGCC
Source organism: Lewinellaceae bacterium (assembly GCA_963757435.1). GTDB lineage: Bacteria > Bacteroidota > Bacteroidia > Chitinophagales > Saprospiraceae > Neolewinella. The sequence continues at coordinate 392,283 of CAVWSC010000006.1, forward strand.
GGTGTCGTCCATGCGGCCGGTGTGCTCCATCCAATCCTTCCAGTCGCGGCCGAGAAAGCCGTTGGTGAAGGGGAGGCCGTTAATCTTGGTGTACTTGACAAAAAGGACTATACCCCAGATGACGGAGACGACGCGGAGGTCCCAGATCTCTTTATCCAGGAAGAGGCCGAGCAGGGCGATGGAGATGGTAAAAATGACCAGTTTGCGGAAACTGCGGTAGAAGCGGGCTTTCCGGCTGCCCTCGTGGCGGTCGTATTTAGTGGAGTACATGGGAGTGCTTGTTTTGATGATGCGTCAAAAGTAAGGGCAGGTAGAAGCGGTCGCAAATGGGTTCGACGAAGCTAGGAGAATTTAGGATGAACCGCCCGCGCAGGGTTCCCACTCACTATTTTTGCCCCCGTGGGCGTTTGTGGGAAGCAACCAAAACTGAAAAACATGATTCGCTTACTCTTCGCAGCGGCCCTGCTGCTGCTTTTGACCAGTTGTAACAAGACCAAAATCAGCACCCTGGAAGCCCAGTTGGCCGCCAAATCAGAGCAGGTGCAGCAACTGGAAACCCAGGTGGTGGCCCTGCAATCGACCAATTCCGGACTGCTGGAACGGATGAGCGACCTGTCGATCATTAGTAAATCTGGGGCAGCCAGTATCGAAAAATCGCTGGAAAGCATCTCGCGCCAGGGGAACTTCATCGAAACGCTGAGCAACCGCGCCGAAGCCAAGGATTCCCTGAATATGGCCCTCATCACCAACCTGAAACGCAGCCTGGCAGACGTGAACGACCAGGACGTGCGCGTGAACGTGCGCGGGGGAAAGGTACTGGTGTCGATCTCCGATCAGCTGCTGTTTTCGTCCGGGAGCGCAAAAGTCAATTCCCGCGCCCAGGAGGTACTGGCAAAGGTGGCGCAGGTGATTAACGACCATAACCAGATGGACGTGCTGGTAGAGGGCCACACCGATAACGTGCCCACCGACGGCCGCCAGTTCATCGACAACTGGGACCTGTCTGCCAGCCGCGCGGCCGGCATCGTGCGGGTGCTGACGGACACCTATTATGTAGCCCCCGAACGGCTGACCGCCGCCGGCCGCGCCCAGTATGCCCCCGTGGAGAGCAACGAAAACCCCACGGGCCGCGGCATGAACCGCCGCACGGAGATCGTGCTGACGCCCAACCTGGACCAGTTCTTTGCCCTGCTGGAGCCGGGAGCGGTCCGGGACTGAAAGTTGAAGTTTGCCGGTATGCTATTTGACGACTACCTCATCATCGACTGGAGCGCGGCGGGGAAACCCTCGCCCGCAAAACCTTCCAAAGACGCGATCTGGGTCGGCCACGCACGGAGTGAAGATGCCGTACGGATAGAAACGACTTACTATCGTACCCGCCGCTCTGCCATGGGGGCGATCACTAACTTGTTACTGGAACTCATCGCCCGGAACCGGCGGGTGCTGCTGGGAATAGATGCCGCCTACGCCTATCCGCACGGCACCAACGCGGCCCTGGGAGGTGGTGGTGACAACGCTTGGCATACTACCTGGCAATTAATTGCCGGCTTGATCGAGGATGACGCAAACAATGCCAACAACCGCTATAAGGTAGCAGCCGAACTTAACCGGCGGATGGGTGCAGCGGCGGGTCCGTTCTGGGGCTGCCCGGCGAGCAGTAGCGGGGCATTTCTGGTTCCGAAGCGTGGTTTTAGCTATCCCGTAATTACCGCCGACCGGCAAGTACTGGCCGAGCGGCGAATCGTAGAGACCCGCCACCGCCGGATGCAACCGGCGTGGAAATTGGCCTATACCGGAAGCGTGGGCAGCCAGACACTGACGGCCATCCCTTACCTCCACGGCCTGCGCTTCCAGCACGAAACATTAGGACCCACCAGCCGGGTATGGCCGTTCGAGACGGGTTTCAGCAACTGATCCGTTACGGGATGTCGGTCGTGCGGGGGAAGCTGCCCGGCCGCTCGTTCTCCACGCTGAGATATACCCCAGTCTCGTCAGCCGCCCCGGCACCGATCCCATTCCCGACCGGGAGCAAGTCCTCTGCCTGGCCCGCCACCTGCGGCGGCTAGACCGGGAAAACCGCCTGGGAGAGTTGCTCGATCGGCCGGCCAATTTGGCTCCGCAGGAACTTGAAATGGTGTTGCAGGAAGAGGGTTGGGTGCTGGGGGTACACTGAGGCGGCAAATAAAGCCGGTGAATTGCTAGTTATAGAGCTATTGCTCAACCACCTGCTCCGAACATGACGCGCAAAAATTTCCTCGCCGCCGCCGGTCTCTCCGCCTTTACCATTTCCGCGTTCGGCAACGTCCGCCCCAATGCGGGAGGCGATTTTACGACCGATTGCGCCACCACCAATGACATTCTCGGTCCTTTCTACCGGCCGGACGCGCCCCTGCGGCAAGACCTTACCTCACCCGGTTTGCCCGGCTCCGTCATCCAACTCGGCGGCACCGTTTACGGGGCCGATTGCACTACCCCACTGGTGGGCGCGCTGGTCGAAATCTGGCACTGCGACACTCAGGGAAACTACGACAACGAATCGGCCGACTTTCAACTCCGCGCCCGCTGGATCACCGACGAAGCCGGCACTTATTCTTTCCGCACCATCCTGCCCGGAAAATACCTCAACGGAGAGAAATACCGGCCCGCCCACATTCACTACCGCGTCACGGCACCGGATAGCCGCGAGTTGGTTTCGCAACTCTATTTCCACGGTGACCCCCACATTACCGCCGACCCCTGGGCCTCGCGTGCCAGGGCCGAGCGACGCATCCTGCCCATTGCCCTCCTGGACACCGTCGGCAATCTGGCCGTCAGTTTCGACATCTATTTACCCCGCGCCTGAGCACATAAACCCGCCCGCCACCGAACGAAATACGCCCCAAAGTGTACTCCAACCGGGATCGCCGCTATCTTTGCGATCCCGATTCAAAAAGCGCGCACATGGCCACCGTACATTTCACCTTCGAGGACGAAGCCCTTTCCCCCAAAACCGTCACCGTGCCGGCCGATACCAGTATCCTGGAAGCGGCCGAGGACAACGACATTCACCTCAACCACAACTGCGGCGAGGTCTGCGCCTGCAGCACCTGCCACGTGTACGTGGAGGCCGGCGACGAATTTCTGGAGGAAATTTCCGACAAGGAAGAAGACTTCATCGACCGCGCCATCAACCCACGCATCGAAAGTCGCCTCGGCTGCCAGGCCGTCATTCTGGAAGAAGGCGCGGTGCTGCGCGTGCAAATTCCCGATCAGCGCAAGATCATCGGGCACGAGCATTAGCATTTCGGGATACTTCGGGGCCCACCACCGGCAAAGCCGGCGGTCGCTGCGTCCGTGGCTCGCTATTCGCTCGGCCGCTAACGCGTCTCCTCCCTCCGGTCGGCCCACTCCCATCGCTGGTCCGTTTCTCCCGCAAGCAAATTATTTCGGCAATACGTCTTGTTTATCCCGCACAGCAAGTCGATCCGGGTCCGATTTTACCCACCGCCCACGTAATATTTCGTTCGCTTTTCCGCACTTGCTCTATCTTTAATCCACCCACCAACCACATTCCCTACCTATGGCTTTCGACGATTTTGACGACCACCCCATCAACTGGCCCGAACACGAGGACATTGCCATGGCCCTCTACGAGCGCTTCGGCGACGATTTCGGCCAGGACAAGATCTATCGCATCCGCTTCACCGATCTGCTCGATTGGATCCTGGAAATTCCCCATTTCGAGGGTACCCGCGAGGATAGTTCCGAGGGGCACCTGGAGCAGATCCAGGCCAAGTGGGTGTACGAGTGGCGGGATAATCAGTGAGGGGACCTGCGGCCCGTATTTTAGTACTTTTGTATGTTGGTGCTTTAGAATAGGCTGTCCTATCTACTTAAGTTTACCCACTACAGTTTTAACTGTATGTCAACTTCCCGTCACCCCTCTCCTCCGCGGCGGCTGGGGTTAAGGGGACCCGAGACGAATAGCCGGGCCGGGGGAGAGGTCTCCAAGAAGCGAGTGCAAAACCTGTACTGGTTCAAGCCTGATAAACTGGACAGCCTATGCTTTAGACCGGCTTACACCTACCCATTGGCTGCTACTTAGGCTGCTACTAAAGTACAAAACTCCGAGGATCTTGCGACGATCACCGCAGGTAATTACCAGACGCGCAGCGTCCTATCTAAAGTACGCGCGAAGCGCGCCGCTATGAATCAATTCGAAAAATTCGCCGACGTAACCACCTTCATCTTCGACGTCGATGGAGTACTGACGGACAGCACCTTGCTCGTGACCGAAGAAGGTAAGTTGCTACGCCGTATGCACGTGCGCGACGGCTATGCCCTGAAGCGGGCGGTACAGGCGGGTTTTAAAGTCATCGTTATCACCGGCGGCAAGAGCGAGGGCGTGCGGGAGCGGCTGTTCAACCTCGGGATCAACGACGTGGCGCTGGGCGTGAGCGATAAGGTGGCGAAATACGACGAGTTCATCGACCTCTATGACCTCGATGAAAACGGCATCCTCTATATGGGCGACGATATGCCCGATTACGACGTAATGCGCCGCGTCGGTTTCGCCGTCTGCCCCCACGACGCATGCCCGGAGATCAAGAGCATCAGCACTTACATCAGCCCCGTTAACGGCGGCCACGGCTGCGTGCGGGAAGTGATCGAGCGGGTGCTGAAAATCCAACGCAAGTGGGAAGTTCAGCAGGGAACGGAGACGCCTACTTCGGATTTATAGTTAGCCGCGCCCAGTATTTCAGTAGTCGCGGTGATTCCAGTGCGGGTACTTCGCTTCGTGGCAAGTAGCACTTGGTGTCAGTATTGAACTTAGCACCGGCACCAGGCATTCTCACCTGACTTTCTTTTCAAGAGTTACTATTTCGGGTCTTACAACTCGACTCAATGCTCTTTCACTTTTTCAGTCCCTTCCTCCTTGAACCAGAAAACCGAGATCAAACGGCGACGCACTTTCGGCATCGTCTCCCACCCCGATGCGGGCAAGACCACGCTGACCGAAAAGCTGCTGTTGTTCGGCGGTGCCATCCAGGTGGCGGGTGCCGTGAAGAGTAACAAGATCAAGAAAACCGCGACCTCCGATTTCATGGAAATCGAGCGGCAGCGGGGTATCTCGGTGGCTACTTCGGTGATGGCGTTTGACTACCGCGACCGGAAAATCAATATTCTGGATACCCCCGGCCACAAGGATTTTGCCGAGGATACCTACCGCACGCTAACCGCCGTGGATTCGGTGATCGTGGTGATCGACGTGGCGAAGGGCGTGGAGGAACAGACCGAAAAGCTGGTGGAAGTGTGCCGGATGCGCAAGACGCCGATCATTGTGTTCATCAATAAAATGGACCGGCCGGGCAAGGAGGCGTTCGACCTGCTGGACGAGGTGGAGCAGAAATTAAAACTGAAGGTGGTGCCGCTGAGCTGGCCCATCGGGATGGGCGACCGTTTCAAGGGCGTGTACAACATTTATACGCAGTCGCTGGTGCTGTTCCGGCCGGATAACAAGCAGGGGCGGCCGGAAGAAACGATCGAGTTCGATGACCTGAACGACCCGGAACTGGACGAAATGGTGGGCGAAGCCGCCGCCGAGGAACTGCGCGAAGAGATCAGGATGATCATGGGCGTGTACCCGCCCTTCAAGCGGGAGACTTACCTGGCGGCGGGCCAGAGTCCGGTATTTTTCGGCTCGGCCGTGAATAACTTCGGCGTGAAGGAACTGCTGGACTGCTTTGTGGAGATTGCGCCCGAACCCCTGCCCCGCCCCACCGAGGAGCGGCCCGTGGACCCGAACGAGGACCAGTTTGCCGGTTTTGTCTTCAAGATCCACGCTAACATGGACCCGCGCCACCGCGACCGGATCGCGTTTTTGCGCATCTGCTCCGGCACCTTCGAGCGGAACACCAATTACCTGCACGTGCGCCAGGGGCGGAAGATGAAATTTGCCAACCCGACCAGTTTCATGGCCGACCGCAAGGAAGTGATCGACTACGCCTATGCGGGCGACGTGGTGGGCCTCTATGATTCCGGAAATTTCAAGATCGGCGATACGCTGACCGAGGGCGAGGATTTGCACTTCAAGGGCATTCCCAGTTTCAGCCCGGAGCAGTTCCGGCGCGTGATCAACGGCGACCCGCTGAAGAGCAAGCAGTTGGCCAAGGGGCTGGACCAGTTGATGGACGAGGGCGTGGCGCAGCTGTTCACCCGCGAGGTGGACAACGCGCAGATCATCGGCACGGTGGGTGCGCTCCAGTTCGACGTGATCCAGTACCGGTTGGAACACGAGTACGGGGCCACGGCCCTTTACGAGCCGATTAACCTGGCGAAAGCCTGTTGGATTAGTAGTGAGGACGAGGAAGCCCTGCGGGAATTCGAGCAGCGGCGGCGCCAGTTTATTGCCACCGACAAGGAGGGGCGCATGGTTTTTCTGGCGGAGAGCGCGTGGTCGCTGCAGATGGTGAAGGATAATCACCCGGCGATCGAGTTTCACGAGAAATCGGAGTTTTAGGGACGTGGGATGACGGGAACAATCCGATCCGACGGTATTTACTCCTTATTTCAGGTTATCGGTAGCAGCACCGGCTCACGCGCTATCCGCGGTGGGCCGGCGGACGTGTGTGCGGACCAGCGCAAAAAAAATGCCGGTCGTTTATGCATTCGCCCGTTCATTGGCATCTTACCCCCGTTACCCATTAAACCAACCTGCCATGCGCCTGCTTTTCCTCCTCCTGTTCGCCCCGCTTTTATTTGCGTTTAATCCCACTCCGCCCACCGACGAGGTGACGGCCAATGTTTTCGAGGGCAAGATCCACGACGCGTTCGACCGGCCGCTGGAGAACATTCAACTCGTTTACCAGGGACGCGAAATGGCCCGCACCGACAAAAAGGGCGAGTACCGTTTCGAGGCCGAACCACTGACGCTGGAAGTATCCGTGGCCGCGCCCTGTTTCCTGAGCAAGACCATTCGGCTGACGGCGGGACTGCGCGAAACGATCAAATTGGAAACTTCTTCCTTCTTTCCGAATAAGCCGTTGCAGAGCGGTAACTTTTTCGGGGCGCGGGTGGAAAAGATTTTTAACCTGGAACGGGGAAAAGTACGGATTACGGAAATCGGGACGGGTGAGGAAATCGGACTCAGCGAGGCAAACGATTTCGTGCTTTACCGTCCGCAGACCGAGTTGCGATTGGTACTTAATCGTCCCGACCTCCTGCCGGATACGCTGACCCTGACGGCAAATAAGCCCGTGGTACTGAGTCCGATCCCCCGGGCACTGACGCTGACGCCAAATAAAACGGATGAATTAATCGAGGAGAAAGCACCCGATTTCAGGGACGCGCTGATGGATGAATTGATCGTAACCGGTTACGATGCTTCGGCCGGTGCACCGCCGCCGCCGCCGCCACCACCGGTGCCCGCATCGGAAATTATCATCAGAGGCGAGCTTAAAGGCCGCGAGTCAGCCCGTGCGCTTCCCCGACGGTCCGTGGACGGCTTGGCCGCCACCGCCGCCGGAATGAGTTCCGCTTCATCGCCGGCCGCGGTTGTCCGGGCCGAATCGCCGGCTCTCGTAACGAAGTCGATCGTCTCGGCGGTTAAAACCATCCCCGCTCCCACCGATCCGGCTGCGGCTGAGACGGCCGAGCGACCCGCCGCCGGGCAACTCACCGCCGGAGAAACCAACGACTTCGGCAAATGGGACCTGTGGCAAGACGTGCGCGACGAGGACCTGGCTCGCCACCAGGGTACCTGGGGCCTGCTACCCAAACAGCGCTATGCCGTCCAATTCACCTTCGCCGACGGTACGCCCGCCGTGGACCGGCCCGTGCGGCTGACCGCTGACGGTGCCACCTACTTCGAGGCTCGGACCGACAACTTCGGCCGCGCCGAACTCTGGTACGACCTGGCGGGCCGCAGTGGCGAACAGGACCGCACCCCGCAACTCCAGATCAGCTACCCGGACGGTGAGCGGTCTGCTTCCAGTCGGCCCGCCCTACCCTTCCGGGAGGGGGTGAATCACATCGTCGTTTCCGGCCCCTGCGACGACCGCGCCGCCGGGGTGGACATCGTGTTCGCCGTGGACGCCACCGGCAGCATGGGCGACGAGATCAAGTACCTGCAATCGGAACTGGCCGACATCATCCGCCGCGTGACCGATAGCCTGGACAGCCGCCAGGCACCGCGCTTCGGCTCCGTCTTTTACCGCGACAAGGGCGATGAATACCTGACCCGCCTCAGTCCGCTGGACGAATACCCTACCACCGTACTCGATTTTATCGCTAGACAGCGAGCCGACGGCGGCGGCGATACGCCCGAGGGCGTGGATGCCGCCCTGGCCGCCGCGCTGGACCGCATGAGCTGGCGCGAGGACGCCGCAGCGCGGCTCCTCTTCCTCGTGCTGGACGCCTCGCCCCACCAGGATTCCGCTACCGTGGCCCGGATGCAGGTGCTGGCCGCCACGGCCGCCGCGCGCGGCGTGCGCATCATTCCGCTCAGTTGCAGCGGCGTGGACAAGAGTACCGAATACCTGATGCGCAGTCTGGCCCTGGCTACCAACGGCACCTATACCTTTTTGACCAACCACAGTGGTATCGGCAACGCCCACATCGAGCCGAGTACGGACAGCTACGAGGTAGAAAAGGTGAACGACCTGCTGGTGCGTCTCATTACGCGCTACGGGCGCACGCGAGCCTGCGGGCAGTCTCCCGTGCCGGTAGCCCTGCAGGTGCCCGGACTGGAAAAAGACCTCGTTCACCGTTTTCCCGAACCCCACCAGCGGTCCGGTTTCGATCAAACTACCAAATGAAGAAAAAGACGCCCACTGCTCGCTCTTCGACCAGAATGGAAAACTGCTATTGCGCCGTCAACTCGGCACCGGCACTACGCCCTGGGACGTGGGGAATTTTCCGGCGGGCAGCTACGTCATGCGCGTGGAGTATGCGGATGAGCGGGTGGAGAGTTTGGTGGTGGTGGTTCGGTAAGGGGGGGTAGTTTTTTATTAGGTAATGTGTATTAACGCACTCGTAACGAGCGCACTATGGGCTACCAAACCACCTACTAATAGTATCACTCCATTATCTTACATTTGTAGTACAACACATCCCTTTCCACAAACCCGCCGCAACAAATAAATAATTTTGCTGGTAATCCATCTCCAAATTAAAATAATGCCTACCTTTGGATAGTAGCTATGATTTATTGCCGGGTACTTAACATTTCCGGCCCATGGATGCCACCATCCACCACTTTCCGTTAGCCCAACTTATAGACACAGTAACGTTTTATTCGATCCTTACCAATGGTTTTTAATCATTGGTGCGAGAGGGATATGCAGATCTTCGATCCGCTAGCTGGTGCTCCATTTTGGAGACACCGATTGGTTGGTTGTGCACTGCACCTCATTTTCAATCTTTTCAAACGTAAAATTCAATTACTGTGAGATACCTGTACCTGTTCCTCCTCGTCTCAGTCGTCTACGGCTGGGCAAGCGGTCAACCCCGCTTTTCGAGGTGGTGTGATCCGAATTGATTTGCCTGAGACCGGAGAATCCATAACCAATTGGGAAGTAGAACTGCTCACTTCCACGGGAAGACGATTGATCTACCAAACCGTGAACGCAACCGCGGAACAAACCGAATTTAATTTGGCTCCGCTAAATTTGGCTCCCGGCTTCTACTGGGCTAAGTTGACCAACGGTACCATCACTATCAATCAAAAAATTCTCATTCAATGATTTCATCGAAACAACACCATATAATGATATGGCTGGGCGCTATTTTACTCCTTATAGCTTCCTCTACCTGCCGTAAAGCAAACATCATCACCTTACCCTTATCGGAAGAATACATTGGATTTGCCGACATGGATTGGAACGGAAGAGCCATTGAGGGAATGCGTACCAGAGCACGATTTGTGAACGAAGAGCGTATGTTCATCGGAGTTCAATTTGCACGATTTATGGGAAACTTAAATGAAATGGATCTATCTGGTGGAATTTTAGCGATTCATAAGGACCGGGTAGGAGATACGCTAGTAGTTGGTTCCCCCCTTAGCTACTCTACGGATTCTGTCCAAATTCGTCTATCCATTAGCGAAGGTGATGGGCTGCTCGAAACTTATATCCTCGATGAAGAAGCGGACAACTGGGTCGTTCTCGAAGACTGGAACCCGGATACGAAGGAATTGGAAGTGAGTTTCAGCCTGAGTTACCGGAGACGGCAAAATGGTATACCACCGCAACACTCATTGGCGGCGGAATACGTGCAGTTACGTAACGCGTGGCTGAGTGCTACCGTGATAAATTGAAAAAGGGGTAGGGTGCCCTAATTATTTGCCGATCGTCATTTTTAAGAGTAGGCTGTCCAGTTTATTAGGCTTGAGCTAGTACAGGTTTTGCACTCGCTTCTTGGAGACCTCTCCCCCGGCCCCTCTCCAAAGGAGAGGGGTGACGGGAAGTTGACATACAGTTAAAACTGTAGTGGGTAAATATAAATAGATTGGACAGCCTATTTTTAAGAGCATTAACTCCGAAAATGACATTTTCCTATTCCCCGCATGAGGTGCCCGCAGGGGCGATAGCGTACGTAAGCACCGAGGCATCAGCGAATGACCGTTGAAAATAACGATCACGAACGAAGAATGAAGGCAAAATACCCGCGCAAGACGGTCAATTATTTAGCCGGAGATGCTTAGAGCGTATCTAAAATTTTTAAGAACTGAGGATCAATGATTCGCTTCGCGGCTACTTCGTGGTTAAGGTTCCGGCTAGATGAAAAATTCGCTTCGCGGCTACTTCGTGGTGCGCGCATAGCGGGTTACGTAAGTCAGTTTTTACGTCGCCAGGTTCTTAAATGCTTGGTTATCAGGAAGTAAAAATTTAGACACGCTCTTAATCCGCATGACCGGAGGTCATGCACCGGGCGGTGGAAGCGTGAGGGATGGGAGGTGTTGTTTGAACGGAGTGGCGGGGCGCATTGCGATGCGCCCCGGAATGGAGAGAGTGCCGGACAGCCCGACGGCGGCCCTCGGCCGGCAGCACGCCAAAATAACGGTTATAAAAATCGTAAATTCGCTCTATTTGTTGTCGAAGCTTATTAATAAGACTACCCACACTCTCGGGTATCAACTCAATCTAGGCTGTCCATTTATGGGCCAATCGGCGCAACGCTTTTTGCACTCGCTACTTGATCCCTCACCTCAGGCCCGGCTAATCAAAAGGGGTCCCTTAACCCCTTCCGCCGCAGGGGAGAGGGGAGATTAGATGTCGACTACCCACGAAAACCGACACGCTATTAACCCAATAGATTGGACAGCCTAAACTCAATCCTACCATTATGAGTAACCGTGTGCTTTTTTTCAGTTTAGTAATTCTCCTCAACTGTGCTTGCGGCAGTGCCCAGCAACCTAAGCCGGCGGATAAGAGTAAATTACGACCAAGTATCCTGTTTATTATGTCGGACGATCACGCGCAGCGGGCGATCTCCGCTTACTCTGACGACTTGATAAAAACGCCGAATCTGGATCGTATCGCCGGGGAAGGAATGTTGTTCCGGAATAGTTTCGTGACCAATTCGATCTGTGCCCCGAGCCGCGCCGCGATCCTGACCGGAAAGTATAGCCACCTTAACGGCAAGACCGATAATTTGTCTCCGTTTAATCCCGATCAGTGGACTTTTCCCGAAGCCCTGCACGATGCCGGTTACCGGACCTCGTTGATTGGTAAGCATCACCTAAAAGCGATCCCGCGCGGTTTTGATGAGATTCGCGGACTGATCGGCCAGGGGACGTATTATTCCCCCGTATTTGTCCATAACGGCGATACGCTGGATGCCGTAGAAGGATATACCTCTACCCTGATTACCGAGTATGCGTTGGAGGAATTGCGTCGGATTACCGCCGACGATTCCGATCAACCCTTTATGATGCTTTACTGGCATAAGGCACCGCACCGTAATTGGATGCCCGACACCAGTGATCTGCCCGGTCTGCTGGATAAACATTACCCACTGCCCGGTAGTTTGCGCGACGATTATTCCCGTCGTCGTGCCGCCGAACATGCCGATATGCGGATCGCGGATATGTTTACTTCCATCGATTTGAAGGTGACCGGTGATTACCAGAATCCCGACCCAGGGACCGGCGGCGCTACCTTTATTACCGATCCGAATGTGGTGAATCAGGTCACGAATTTCAATTACCAACTCAGTCGCTTAACGCCCGCTCAGCAACGCGCCTGGGCACCTTTTCTGGCCCGCGTCGGTAAGGAATGGCTGGAGGTAAAGGGAACCGAGCGGGAGTTGGAGTGGCGGTATCAGCGGTATCTGCAGGATTATCTCGCGTCGGTTAAATCGGTCGATGATAATGTGGGCCGCGTGCTGGATTACCTGGATTCCACGGGTCTGGCCGAGAATACGATCGTTATTTATACGTCCGACCAGGGTTTTTACCTCGGTGAGCACGGTTGGTACGATAAGCGTTTTATGTACGAGGAAAGTCACCGGACTCCGCTGATGATCCGTTATCCGGCCGGTATCGCCCCGGCTACGGCTACCGATGCACTGACCCTAAATATCGACCTGAGTGCCACGCTGCTGGATTATGCGGGGGTATCCGTTCCGGGGGATGTGCAGGGCCGTTCGCTGCGTCCCGTACTGGAGGGGCATACTCCGGGTAATTGGCGCAAGGATATTTATTACCGCTATTACCAGCAGATGAATAGTTATCACCGGGTCGCCCGGCACGAGGGGGTGCGCGACGATCGGTATAAATTAATTCGGTTTACGGAACCCGGGTTCGAGGGCTATGAGTTGTTCGACCTTAAAACGGACCCCGGGGAGCTGGTTAATCGGATCGACGACCCTGAGTTGGGGAAAATCAGGAAGCGATTGATGGGCAGGTTGGCGGCGTTGCGGAAGGAGCTTTTGGTGGTGGATTGAAAAATCGTCCCTATTCCTCTCTGCAGGAATGAGGGGGCGCAAACCAGATTGTCGCACCAAATTCCTGAAAAATCGGTCCCACATGGTTTTAAGTTGGGCGAATAGGGCGGTAACGCTCACTTCTGTATCATATGCAGATTTCTCTCTGCGACAAATTGGTTTGCGCCCTATCAAGATACAAGAGGATCGGCAAACAAACGATCAACCCAGGGAACAGTATCCCATACCAATCGGTCAGTCTATAACCGCAGCCTTGAGAACCGAGGATATGTTACCCCTTTATTTTGATGACGAGGTGATAGTTGAACCATGACAGCCCAGGGATCTCACCCTCCAATAGAACCTCACCCGCCACTAGCGGTTGAAGCCACAAACCACTGCCATGCACAAACTGACCCTGCTCCTTCTATTCGCCTGCCTGAGCCTGCTAAACGCCTGCAACAGCGGAGACACCACTGTTGATGACAGCACCGCCACGCCGGAAGAACAAGCGCGGAACGAAGCCCCCGACAGCAAAACGGCCCTGCTGCCAAACGGCGATTCGGTGATGCTGCGGCGTTACGAGAGCGAGGATAATTTTCCGCTGGCCTTTACCACCTACTTCCCCAGCAATTTCGCGGTTAACCAAGCGGCGACCGAAGGAATTGCGAGCGTACGCTACGGCACGGGGCCGGCCCTGCTGAGCCTGAACGTGCTGGGCGCGGGCGTGGCGCAGGACTCCATTAATTTACTGGTGCGGACTTTCCTGAAATCGCGGGGCGAGGTGAGCGAGGAAGGCACTGACCCCCTGCGGCTGCGGGCGGTGAACGACAGCGTGGAACACCGCGTGGAGGTGGGCCGCCGCTACGGCCGGGCCTATTACTGGTTGATGAGCTACCCTACCCTGATGGTCGCCGATTTCGGTCCGCGCGCTGCGCTGGTGCGCTCGGAGTTTGCCTGGACGCCCACGAAATCCGACGATCCGGATACCATCATCGACACCGTAACGGGCGAGCGGACGACCTACACCTACGATGACCCGAACGAAAAACGCGCCTACCGCTATACCGTCCGCTCGTTCGACGGACAATTGGTGGCCGAAGGCCGCCAGGGCTTGTACCAGAATGAGGCACGGCCTTTGGATACGCTGCGCCGCTACTACCCCGGCGGTGGAGTGCGGGAGCGGACAATCTACCTATACGGCGGTGCCGCCCAGACCCGGCAAGTAATGTATAATCCCAGCGGAGGAGTGCTGGCGGAGCGATCTTATCAGGTGCCGGCGGCCGGCGGCGAGCCGGTGCCGTGCGGAACGTGGCGGTTTCTTGATGGTGACGGTCACTTTACGAAGATGAAACGGTATGGACCGTGTAAAGAATAGTAATGCGTCTGAACTCAGATCAAGGAGTTCCACATCCGATAAGTGAGCTACCTTATTACGGCAGATAGCCGGCTGCGCCCCCCTGCTCTGACCTGAAGGTCCTCGACCTGAGCGGCATGCGCGTCCCATATCTCATATCAGACATCCAAATGGTTAACACCATTTGGAGACGCGAGCTGTCGCGTCTCTACTTACCATAAATCTGCACCACCCGTTCGCCCGGCTTAGCGTAACCCCGATACATACCTTCGGTATTAAAGGGCATCGCGATATTGCCATAGCGGTCCAGGGCAACGAAACCGCCGGAGCCGCCGGCTTTTTTGAGCTTATCATTAATGATAAAATCAGCGGCGGTGATCAGGTTTTCGCCCTTATACTCCATGCGGGCACTGAGGTCGTAAGCAACGGCGTAACGGATAAAGAACTCGCCGTGACCGGTACAGCTTACGCCGCAAGTGGCGTTATCGGCAAAGGTGCCGGCGCCGATGATGGGAGAATCGCCGATACGGTTCCAGCGCTTGTTGGTCATGCCGCCCGTGGAGGTGCCGGCGGCGATATTGCCTTTTTTATCCAGCGCGACGCAGCCGACGGTGCCGAATTTACGGTCGGCATCCAGGCTGCGGGCCATGCCGGTGGGGCCGGCTTTCCGGCGTTCCTCTTCCAGAATGCGGTCTAAAGATTTACGGCGATCTTCGGTGTGAAAGTAGCTGGGGTCGACCGTTTCCAGGCCGCGATCGGTGGCGAATTCCTCGGCCCCGCGGCCGGTGAGCAGCACGTGTTCCGACTGCTCCATTACAGCGCGGGCGGCACTGATGGGGTGCCGCAGGTTGGTGACACCGCCCACCGCGCCGGCGGCGCGGTTGCTACCATCCATGATGGAAGCGTCTAGCTCGTTGATGCCCGCGTGGGTAAAGACGGCCCCCTTGCCGGCATTGAAGTAGGGAGAATCTTCCAGGATGAAGATGGTCTGCTCCACCGCATCCAGGGCCGAGCCGCCCGCTTGTAGCACCGCTTCCCCCGTGGCCAGGGCCGAATCCAGCACGGCGCGGATGGCCGTCTCCTTTTCATCGCTTAAGTCAGCTTTGCGGATGGTACCCGCGCCGCCGTGGATAACCAGTGCATATTCCGCCCGCCCGGTGGTATCGGTTGCCGCTGATACGGGGACAGCCGCGGCCGGCGGCACGGCGGGGGCCGGTTCGGTGCAGGATAGGTAGCAACAGAGTAGGATTGAAAGACAGCAGGCGAAAGTACGCATGGCGGAAATTTTCCGTGAATATAGGTAATCCGGACCTATGCCGCCACCAGATCCCTAATGTGTACCACGATGTTAACCAGCATAATGGCCGCCAGTGCCAGTCCCAGAATCCGCATCCACCCGGCGTTCTCGCGTCGAAATTCTTCCGCGCGCTCGCGGGCGGGGCCGTCCTTGAAGTTGATCTTGCCCCGGCTGAAAAGGTAGACGTAGACGCCCAGGGCGAGGAAAAGGAATTCGATGAGGAGGTAGAGGTAGTCCATGGTGTAATTATTGGTATAAATGCTCCCGGCCCGAGTTAAAACGGCGCAGTTGTTGACTGGTGCGTCGGGAGGGAAGGAGGGAATGACGTGGGATGATTAAGTCGACTAGTGTGGCCGGCTGCGGGTGCCGTCTCGGACGTGGACTTCCCCAACCTGAGCGACAAGTTACGGCTGCGCTTGCGGATGTACTCGACCTTTTAACCGCGTGAGGTGCCTGGACGGTGTCCGCGTAGCGGCAGCCCGCAGGGCCGAGGCGAAAGCCGAGCCGGGAAGGGACCGGCCCCGGCATAGCCGGGGGCACGCCCGAAAAACTCGACCCGATTACTCTTCCGCGACGATCTCGTCAAAATAGCCCGTGGCCTTGTTTTTGCGCACCTGGTCCCAGCGGAAATAGCGGCCGTTCATGACGATGTAGATGCCGGCGGGAAGGACCTGGACGAAGGCGAGGGCGCTGCCGAGGTTGAAGAAACCGTCGCTGGACAGGCCGAAGGCGTAGGGGATGAGCGCGCCGGTGAGGACGATTGTTTTGTCGGCCGTATCGGCGGCGTGGAGGTAGGCGGCGGTGTCTACGATGGTGTCGGTGCCGTGGGTGATGATGATCCGTTGGCAGTCGGAGCGGAGGCAATTGTGGGCAATCAACTCGCGGTCAGCCTCAACGAAATCGAGACTGTCCATCATGAACAGGGTGGTGACGCGGATGGGCACCGTGGAGCGGCCGCGCGTGAACATCTCGGTGAGGTGCGTCTCGCTGAAGTAGAGTTTTCCGGAACTCAGGTCGTACTCCTTATCAAAGGTGCCGCCCGTCGCAAATACTTGAATCATGCCGCAAAAGTAGCACCTCGCTGCGAATGGGGGAAGCAACTAGTGAATACGTAATAAAAATACCTTCCGCATTGCTTATGTACGGGCTAAACCGTATCTTTGCGCTCACTTTTGCGCAAGCGGGGGTAAAATGCCTGCCGATCATCAGCTTCTAAACGTAGAAACCCATGGAACCGCACCAGCAATTTATCCTCCCGGTTCGGGGCATCGGCCTTGGTCTTCATACATTTACGTATGAGATCGACGGTGATTTTCTCCGCTCCTTCGAAGATTCGCCCCTGCGGGACGGTCGGCTGGAATTAACCGTCGATTTTACCAAACAGGAGCGGACCTACACTTTCGATTTTCGCTTTTCCGGAAGCGTTAATACGGATTGCGATCGCTGCCTGGCCCCCATCGACCTACCGATCGAGGGTGACGGGACGCTGATCGTAAAGTTGAAGGACGACCTGACCGGCGGCCCGGTAGAGCAGGACGAGGTGGTGTTCATCGCCCCCGAGACCGCTTACCTCAACCTGGCCCCTTACGTCTACGAGTACGTGGTGCTGGCCCTGCCGATCATCAGCGTTTACGATTGCCGGGAGGGCAAACCGCCTTATCCCTGTGACGAAGAAATGCTGGACCGACTGGAGCAACCTGCCGCGCCCGCAGAAGACGAATCAGTACCGAAGCCCAGCCCCTGGGACGTGCTGAAGCAACTGAAGAACGATAATTAACTAACTGTAACCACCGGCCGCCGGCCCGTTAAATTTTTCGCATCATGGCACATCCCAAGAGTCGGATTTCCAAGCAACGCAAGCGTAAGCGCCGTACGCACTACAAGGCTGAAGTACCCCAGGTAGCTACCTGTAAGACGACGGGCGAGAACCATATGTTCCACCGCGCCTACTACGACGCCGACGGCAATATGTTCTACCGCGGTCAGGTCGTGGTTCCCGCAGAGATGCCGGAAGAAGAAACCGCCGACTTGGAGGACTAGTGCCGACAAACCGGCCAGGAAAAGCCGTTCCCACTGTCGGGGACGGCTTTTTTATTTTGTCTCGTACCCGTGTGTAACCCGCACGGGTGGGGTATTTTTTCTACCGCACGGTCATTCCCTCCGGTGTCGGCGTAATTCTACCCTGCAATTTACCTATCTTCCCGCCCAGCAAATCCTCCCACCACATTGAGTAAGATCGATTTTATCCTCTACGGCGCCTACGGTTACACGGGCCGCTTGATCACCGAAGGCTGCGCCGCGGCCGGCCTGCGGCCCCTGCTCTCCGGTCGCTCGGAAGAAAAACTGGCTCCGCTGGCCAAAGAATTCGGTTACGATTACCGCGCCGTGGACCTCACCGACGGCCCCGCCCTGCGTGACCTGCTACAAATGGCCCCGCTGGTACTGCACTGCGCCGGACCATTTACCCACACCGCCGCGCCCATGATGGACGCCTGTCTGGAAACCAGCACGCACTACCTGGATATTACCGGCGAGATCGAGGTATTCGAGGCTGCCCACAAACTGGACCACGCCGCTAAAACGGCCAATATCCTGATCATGCCCGGTGTCGGTTTCGACGTGGTACCCACTGACTGCACGGCCGCTTACCTGCACCAGCAGCTGCCCGATGCCGAACACCTGTTGCTGGCCTTCAGTGCCATGGGCGGCGGCGTTAGCCGGGGTACGGCCAAAACGATGGTAGAAGGAATGGGCCGCCCCGGTGCCGTGCGCCGCAACGGCCGCATTGTGCCCGTGCCGGCCGCGTATAAGACGCGCGAGATCGAATTTAAGCCCGGTAAGTCCTACTTCGCCGCCACCATTCCGTGGGGTGACGTGTCCACGGCCTACTACACTACGGGCATCGACAACATCGAGACCTATATGTCAGTACCGCCTAAATCGGTCAAATTCATGCGTCTGCAGTACCAGCTCGGTTGGCTGTTCCGCATGAACTGGGTACGGCAGATTTTCCGAAACCGCATTGACAACCGCCCGCCGGGTCCCGACGCCGAACGCCGCGAAACCGGCCGCAGCTACGTCTATGGCGAGGTGATGAATGACGAGGGGGAAAAGCGCGCCGCCCGCCTTATTACCGTCGAGGGGTACCGCCTGACGGCCGCCACGGCCCTGCTCATCACGGGCAAGGTACTGGCCGGCGACCCGCCCATCGGTCATCATACCCCGGCCGGTGCTTATGGGCCGGACCTGATTTTGGAAATTCCCGGCACCACCCGCGAGGACGTGATCGTAGCTTAATTAATGAACATACGTTGAGTCATGGACCAGGAATCCATCGAAAAGTACCTCACGCTGGGCACCGACTGGCTGATCTACACCCTGCCCAGGGTAGCGGTGGCTATCATTGCGCTACTCATCGGCTTTCGCATTATCAACAAACTTGTCGCACTGGCTGCGCGCGGGATGAAGCGGGCCGGGCTGGCGGAGAATATCCTGCCGTTCATCTCTTCGCTGATCGGCATCCTGTTCAAGGTAATCCTGTTGCTTGTCATCGTCGGCACCCTCGGTTTCGACACGGCCGGTTTCGTGGCCATGCTGGCGGCAGCCGGTTTCGCTATCGGGCTGGCATTACAGGGAAGTTTGGCCAACTTTGCGTCGGGCATCCTCATCCTCATTTTCCAACCCTACCGTGTGGGGGACTGGATCAAACTGGGCGAAGCATTCGGGCGGGTTACGGAGATCCAGATCTTCAATACGCTCATCCTTACCCCCGGCAACAAGACCGTGATTATCCCCAACGGGCAGGTCACCAACGAGATCGTGACCAACCTTTCCCGTGCGGGCAACGTCCGCCTGGAACTGGAGATCACCATGCCCTACAGCGAGGACTTCCCCCGCGTACGCGACATCATCCTGGCCGAACTGACGCACGTTACCCACGTCCTCCCCGAGCCGCTGCCCCTGGTCGGCATCGAGCGCTACGATTCGCACAATGTTGTCATCGGCATCAAGCCCTTCATCGACCCCAACCGGTACTGGGAGGCCACCTACGCCATCAATGCGCGGCTAAAAGCGGCGTTCTCGGCCAACGGTATAAAAATGGCCTACTCGGAGGGCGTGGAATTAGGCACCATCGGTGGGTAGTCTTCGGGGCGTGCCCCCGCTAATGGCATGGGAATGGATTTGGTGGGACGGTAGGGAAATCATCCGTTATGACAATCTCGCGTGAGGTGCCTGCAAGGGCACCCGCGCAGCGAGGGCGTGCGCAGCACCGAGCGGCAGCGAAGCCTGGAAGGCACCGACCCCGGCCTTAGCCGGGGGCACGCCCACCCACCCCTACGCCAGGCTAACCAGGTCCGCCAACTCCCGGTTGCTCATTTTCCCGATGCTTGCTTCACCCTGCACCACGCTCAGGTCGGCGATCTCACGTTTGGAGTGGATCAGCTCGTCGATCTTTTCCTCGAAGGTGCGCTCGGTGACCAGGCGGTGGACGAAAACGGTGTTTTCCTGCCCGATGCGGTAGGCGCGGTCGGTGGCTTGGTTTTCGACGGCGGGGTTCCACCACAGGTCGTAATGGATGACGTGGCCGGCGGCCGTGAGGTTGAGGCCCGTGCCGCCCGCCTTGATGGAAATGATGAAGAGCGGGCAGTCGCCGTCGGTCTGGAAACGGTCCACCATTTCGTCGCGGGCCTTGGTGGACGTGCCGCCGTGGAGGAAGGGGACGGCGTGGCCGAAACGGTCCTGGATCATGGTTTGCAGTAGCTCGCCCATGGAGCGGTACTGGGTGAAAATGATGGCCTTATCATTATTTTCCAGGATGGTGGTGAGTCGTTCCTGGAGGAGTAGGGCCTTACCGCTGCGCGCGAAATCGGCCGCGCCGGTTTGGAGGAACTGAGCGGGGTGGTTGCAACACTGCTTGAGGGCCGTGATGAGCTTCAGGATAAGGCCCTGGCGGCCGATGCCGCTGCCGGCTTTTTCCACCAGCCGCATATTTTCCTTCAGGATGCTCTCGTAAAGGGCGGTTTGCTCGGGCGTCAGGCGGCAGACCTCGGTTTGCACCACCTTGTCCGGCAGGTCGGTGATGATGCTTTTATCGGTTTTTAGGCGGCGCAGTACGAAGGGCGCGGTTAGCTTTCGGAAACGGTCGGCCACGCGCTGATCGCGCTCGCCCTGGATGGGGCGGCCGTAGTTGTCGTTGAAGTACTTGCGGCTGCCGAGGAATTTGGGAAGCGTAAAATCCAGCAGGCTCCAGTAGTCCAGCAGGCGGTTTTCGACCGGCGTGCCGCTCATCGCGATCCGTACCGGCGCGCCGATCTTTTTGATGGCCTTGCTCTGCTTGGCGGCGGGGTTCTTGATGTTTTGCGCCTCGTCGATTACCTGGATTTGCCACGACATTTTAGATAACATGGCCTCCTCCGACCGAGCCACGCCGTAGGTGGTCAGCAGCACGTCGTGGTCGGCCGCGTCCGGCAGTCGGCGGCCCGCGCCGTGGTAGACGTGGGCGCGCAAGCCGGGCGCGAAGCGCTCGATCTCGCGCTGCCAGTTGCCCAGCAGGCTGGTGGGCACGATGACCAGGGCCTTGTCCCGTTCCAGTTTACCCTCCTCGGCGTACTTCAGCAGCAGGGTGATGACCTGGAGGGTTTTGCCCAGGCCCATGTCATCGGCCAGCACCGAACCGAAACCGAGAGAGGCGTTAGCGTACAACCATTCGTAGCCGCGCAGTTGGTAGGGCCGCAGCGTGGCCAGTAGCCCGGCGGGCAGGGCGGCCTTGCGGCCGCCGCGCAGGGTGTCGACCAACTTGCGTAGGTCTTTGGACAGGCTGACCGGACCACCCTCGTACTCTTCGGTAAACAGTGCCTGCAGCCGCTCGTGCGCTTTGAGGTCGGGCTGGTCCTCATCCATTTTTTTCAGTAGACGGGCCACCTCGCCCTCTTCCAGCATCACATAGCTCTCGCGGAATTTTACCAAGCCGGTATTTTCCTCCAGCAACTCCCGAAACTCGTCCGCGCTGACCACCTGGCCACCCAGCGCGGTCTCCCACTTGAAGCTAAGAATGTTATCCAGCGAAATGATACCCGACAACTCGAAAACGGACTTGGCTGAACTCGCGCTCAGTCCCAGGCTGGGCCGCAGTAATTTTCGCAGCGCCGCCGGCAGCAGCACCCGGATACCGAGGGCTTCCATGCTGGGCAGCACGGCGGTGAGGATGGGCGTAAATCCGCTGACCGAAAAGTACATCGGCTCCTTTCCGCTGTTGCTGAGGTAGTCGCTCAGGTCGGGGAAATGCGCGCTCAGGAAGGAGAGCGTTTTGATCAGCCGCAGGCGGTCGGGGAGGTCGACGTTGGCCAGCCATTTTTCCAGGGGCGGGGGCGGTCCCTTGCGCTTGGCCTGGCGGTCGTCCACCAGCACTTCCACGCGTAGGCCGTCGCCTACTTCCTCGATCTTGAAGACCGGCCCGTAGCGCTGGTCGGCCAGGTAAAGCTGGTTGAGCCAGCGGTTGATGGCCGCCGGGAAACCCTCGGTGCCCAGCAGGTCGAAATGCCGCCGGCCGTACAGCAGAAATAACTCGCGGACGGGGCTTTCAGCCGTCAGTTTTTCGGTGCCCAGCCGGATAATGGCACCGATCAGGGCCGATACCAGTTGCTCGCCCTCGCGCTTGGCGGTAAATTCGGAGAATTCGTCATCCGCCCCCACGTAATACAGCAGGGTTGGCGAGGCCAGGCGGTAGCACTGTTCCAGGGTCTCGCGCAGCTTTTCGTCGGCCGTGGCGGGCACGTACTGTACTAAATGCTCTCCTTCCCCCACCACCAGCAGGCGTGGTACGTAGGCGCGGCGGCGCACCAGGGTACGCGCCAACTGGAAGAATAGCAGCAGGCTCCGGGTCTGCTTGTCCAGCAGGTGACGGTCCAGTTGTTCCACGTCCTGCATCCACGAGATGATGGCGGTGGCGTCGTTCAGGTCCAGCAGCGGCTGATCCTCCGCATCGAAGGAAGACAGGCTGTTCAGGTGCAAATCGTGGTCCAGGTGCAACTCCACCTGACCGCCCGGCGGCAGCAGTTCGCCGGCCTCGGCCAGTTTACTATCGTCGCGCCGCCACAGTTTATCCGCCGAGCGGGCGGCGGTCTGGTAGATCTTCTCCACGAAGGCGAGGAAGTTCCCGCCCTTGTCCCCGTCAAAGGGCGGTGCGGCCGGCAGCCGGCTTACCGCCCGCCAGCCCGTATCCTGGATGCTACCGAAGTCGATGGATTGATAAACGTCCTCGTCCCACTGGAAAACGGGCGCACCGGCCACGTCCTGCAGTAACTCATCCAGTTGTGTTATTTCGCTGTCGTCTTCCCCTGCCTCGTCCGCCGCCCCGGTGGGCAGTTCGGCCTTCAGGTCCAGCCCCCGCAACTGGAAGAGGTAAAACGGGTCGTTATCAATGGCCCCCGTCATCACGAAAAACAGCGCGGCCATGTGCTTACACGGCATCCCGTAATCGGGGCAACTGCAAGTGGCCCCCAGTTCCTGCATAGACCGTGGAAAGATGCTCAGGCCCAGCCGCCCCAGCACCTCGTTCAGTCCCTCGGGCAGGCTACCGGTCAGCAACTGGCCCAGCAGGGCGGGGTCCGCTTTCACTTCCGCCACCACGGCCCGCCCCTCATTCTCGCTCCAGGGCTTCCAGTCCACGCCCACTTTATACGGCTTGGGCATGCTCCCCTGCACCTCGGCCCGCAACTGACCGGGCGCGGGCTGGCTCAGGTTTTCCACCAGCCCCTTATTGGCGTAGGTCTTTCCCCTGGCCAGCCGCCCGCTATCACCGGCCTCTTCCACGGCGGCCAGGAACTGCTTGCCCCACCAACTCGTGCCGTAGGTACGGCGGTAGCTGCCCGCCCGGGCCTGGGGCGCGGGGCGCTTCTCATAAAACCAGTGGGAGGAGTAGGACTTTCTGCGGGCCATGGGTGGATCAGGTTAGTGGGGATAAAGGTAGTTTACGGATTTTATAACAAGTACGATCAGACTACGGGTTCACCTGGTATTCCCCCCGGTTTAGCGAGTGTCAACAGTTATTTTCAATAACTCACCGGACATTCATTTGGGCGTGCCCCGGCCTAACGGCCGCGCCGGTCCCTTCCGGGCTTCGCTACCGCTCGGCACTGCGTGCGCTAACGCCCCTCCAGGCACCTCACGCGGGTGCTCAATGAGTCGCTCACACCTCCCAGGTACTACGATTGTGGTAAACCAAAATGTAGCTACCTCGGAGGAGGAACTCGCGTGGATGGGAGCTTTAGCTCCCACCACTTCCCATCGCTCCTCCAAGGTATCCATTTTGCTCCGCAAAACTGGTACCTGGGAGGTGTCGATGGCATGAGGTACCTGGCAGGTGTCGATGGCACGAGGTACCTGGGAACTTTAGCTCCCACCACTTCCCATCGCTCCTCCAAGGTATCCATTTTGCTCCGCAAAACTGGTACCTGGGAGGTGTCGATGGCATGAGGTACTTGGGAGCTTTAGCTCCCACCACTTCCCATCGCTCCTCCAAGGTATCCATTTTGCTCCGCAAAACTGGTACCTGGGAGGTGTCGATGGCAGGTGTCGATGGCACGAGGTACCTGGCAAGTGTCGATGGCACGCTACGGCCGCGCATACCCAAACCGCTCCCCCTCCCCCGGCCGATAGTAGGTATCCAGCCCCGCCACCGTCATCGTTTCCAGCAAGTTGTGGTCCACGTGGCCCGTCTCGGCAACGGCCTCGTCCGGGAGAATGATCTCGATCACCTTGCCCACCACGAACAGCGTGCCGTTGGCTTTGATCTGATAATCTTCCACGTATTCCAATCCCAGCTTAACGTGGCTTTCTTGTACGTAGGGCGCACCGTGGGTCTCCGTGTACTGGGGCGTCAGGCCGGTGGCCGCGAATTCGGATTCTCCCAGCGGGTAGTTTGCCGAGGTCTGGTGCGCGGCTTTCAGGATGGCGGGGTGGATGGTGTTGAGCGTAAAGTATTTCTCCGCCAGGATGTGGTGGTAGGTCTGCCGCGGCACGGTCAGCGGGCGCATGATGAAACCCAGCAGCGGCGGCGTGGCCCCGATGTGTACGATGGAGGAAAACACCCCCAAATTTTCCGTCCCCCGGTACCCCTTGGTGCCGATCAGGTGCACCCCCCGCGGGCCCGGCAGGGTGTTCATGAAATGGCGGCGATACATGGAAGGGAAAGCGAGGATGTCAGCGAGGGAAATGGTCATGGGTAAGGCGGCGGGGCCGCGTATTTTAGTAGGACGCTGCGCGTCTGTATTTTAGCAGTTTAGATTAAGAGCGTGTCTAAATTTTTACTTCCTGATAACCAGTCATTTAAGAACCTGGCGTCGTAAAAACTGACTTACGTAACCCGCTATGCGCGCACCACGAAGTAGCCGCGAAGCGAATTTTTTATCTAGCCGGAACCTTAACCACGAAGTAGCCGCGAAGCGAATCATTGATCCTCAGTTCTTAAAAATTTTAGACACGCTCTAAGCCCACACTTGAGCATTAGAAGTTAGTTTCTCAACTAATAGCGCTACAAAAGTACGGAAATACCCTCCCGTATACGCGTAAGCTTAGTCGAAAGCACTAAACTACCCAGCCGTAGGCTGCTACTAAAATATGGACGCAGCCCCTCTTATTTCCGCTTTTTCTTCCGCTCCGGCTGCGGTGCTTTCGGCACTGGATTGGCGTGGTCCTCGATATAACGGGCGCGGGTGCGACTAATATCCACTGCCTGAAACAGCGCGGCGCGAAAACCGGCGGGATCGGCCTCGCCCTTACCGGCAATATCGTAGGCGGTGCCGTGATCGGGAGAGGTGCGTACGGCGGAGAGGCCGGCCGTGAAGTTAACGCCGCTGCCGAAGGTGAGGGCCTTGAAGGGCACCAGGCCCTGGTCGTGGTACATGGCTAGCACGGCGTCGTACTTTTTGATCTGTCCGCTACCGAACAGGCCGTCGGCGGGGAAGGGGCCGAGGGCGAGCAGGCCGGTTTGCTTGGCATCCAGGATGGCGGGGCGGATCACCAGGTCGTCCTCCTTGCCGATGAGGCCGTTATCCCCCGCGTGGGGGTTGAGCGACAAAACGGCGATTAGCGGCCGCTCGATCCCGAAGTCGCGCTTGAGCGAGTCGTTCATGATGCGTAGCTTGCTCAGGATGGCCTCCTTGGTCACGGCCTCGCTTACTCTCGCCAATGGAACGTGGTTAGTCACCAGCCCCACCCGCAGGCCGTCACTGACCATGAACATCAAGTTCTCGCCCCCGAACTCGGCCTCCAGGTATTCGGTGTGGCCGGGGTAAGGGAAGGCGTCGTTGAGTTGCATGGCCGCCTTATTGATCGGGGCGGTAACCAGGGCCTGGGCGTGGCCCGCCCGTACCGCCGTTACGGCTGCCTGCAGGGAACGCAGCGCGGCGCGACCCGATTCGTTAGTGGCCTTACCGAAAGCGATCGTGGGTTCATCTTCCCAGCTGACGAGAACGTTGATCTTTCCGTCCTGAATCCGTGATTCGTCTTCGGCGAGGTGGTAGCTGAATTCCCGACCGACCAGGGGGCGGGTGGCTTCGATCACGGCCCTGGAAGCATAGATGACAGGCGTAAGTAGCTCCGTCAGACCGGGGGCCGAGACGGCCTTCAGGACTACTTCGGGTCCGACGCCGTTCGTGTCGCCGATGGAGATCGCAATGCGGGGTGGGTGGGTCATGGCGCGAAGGTAGTAGCTTCCGTGCTTTTATCCGTCGCTTGCGCGGGACTTATGTAGTAGTTGTCGCTTATCTCAGTATCCCGACCGGATAGCGGTAGGCGTCGGGTTCCAGGTAGGGGCTGCGGCGGTAGATCCAGTCCAGTTGCGCGTAACCACTTTTGGCCAGCTCGGGATCGGCGGCGCGGGCGGCCTCGAAATCCAGGCGTAGTTTCGGGTCGACGGCTAGAAGTCGTTCGGCGATCTCCTCGAAGCGGTAGGAGCTGAAGGACTCCTTCTGTTGCAGTACGCCGTCGAAGAAGTTCCAGCGGAAGTAGCTATCGGGGGCTTCGGGTTCCAGGGTTTCGATCACGTAGCGCAGCGCGAGCTGGGTGGCGTCGGCCGGGATGAGGTAATCGCCCCGGCGGTAGGTGCGCTCGCCGGTCTCGGGGGTTAGTTCCACCTCGTCGTGGTAAAAGTGGCCCTCGTAGGGTTGCGCGTAGCTGCCGAACTTAGCGACACGGTAAGTCGTCACGCGCAAGGTGGTGTCGCGCTCCAGGGCTTGCATTACTACCCCATTTAGGCGCAGTCGCTCGGCCACTTCTTCGTAGGCCCGGGGCAGCAGGTAGGCGCGGGGCCTCGCCACCGCCAGCGTGGGCCGGTAATAGTTGTAGTGCCGGATCGGTACGGTGATCGGTTGCTCCCGGTCGTAATATAGCCGCTCCCGGCCGGTGACGGTACTCGATCGCATCTCCGCCGCGTAGCCCGCAAACCGGATGGTGTCGAAGCGCGTCGTATCCAGTTCAAAGACTAGTGGCACCTTTGCCTGTGCCGCGTAAGCCGCCCGCGCTTCGCGCCGGGCGTCGCGCAGTTCGCCTTCATCCAGTTGCAGCCATTCGGTGGCGGCCAGCATGAATTGGTGGACGCCCTCCACCCGCTTACGGAAAGGTTTCAGGGCGTGGGTCTCCGGCATGAATCCCAGCGTGTGGTTCAGCGCGGCGTAGCCGGTGCTGTAGCGGGGCAGGTCGGGGAAGGCCATCATGCCATCCTCGGTAGGCGGTTTACCGTAGTTGCCGTAGGAATAAACGTAGGGCGTGGCCGCTACGCCGCGCGTGGCCAATTGCGCGTACAAAAACGGCAGCAGTGCCTCGGTCTGGTAGCGGGCCAACGGCTCCGGCAGCCGGCTGTGCTCGGTGGGGATGAGCGTAAAATCGTACTGGTGGTCCGAGCCGTTGGTGGTATGGTTGTCGATAAACAGGTCGGGGTCCCACGCCTGGAAGAGCCGCGCGAAAGAGCGTGCGTTACGCGTATCGGCCTTGATGAAATCACGGTTCAGGTCCAGGTTCCGCGCATTTCCCCGGAATCCATGCTCCCTCGGCCCGTCCTGGTTGACGCGGGTATCGGTGCCCCGGTTCAGCAGCCCGCCCAGGTTGTAGGCTCCGATGATGACCACGGTCACTTCATCCCAGTCGCCGCCCTTATCCTCCAGCAAATCGCGGGCGAAAAGCATGCTTCCGTCCACCCCGCAGGCTTCGCCCGCGTGGATGGCGTTGTTGATGAGCAGCACCATGTTGCGCCGCTCGGGGTCGGGTCGGAACCGGCCGTCGCGATCCAGTACGATTACCGGTAGCGGCAGGCCGCTGTCCGTTAGTAAGGATGAATCCAGTTGTAATTCGCAGCGTCCGGGATACTTGGCGCTCAGGGCGGCATAAAATTCGATCAGTTGCGCGTGGTCGGCACTGGTGTTACGTTCGGGGTCTTGCTCGTAGGGGGTGGTTTGGGCGGCAAGGGTGGAGAAAGAGAATAAGAGGAGGTGGAGGATTCGCATAAGTGTCAATGACTGAAGGATTGAATGATGGCACATTGTATTTTAAGTAAACCTTATTAATACACCGATGCGCGTCAGCTAGGATGCTGAACTAAGCGCGTGTCTAAATTTTTACTTCCTGAGAACCAAGTATTTAAGAACCTGGCGTCGTAAAAACTGACTTACGTAACCCGCTATGCACGCACCATGAGGTAGCTGCGAAGCGAACCCTAATGGATCAACTACGCCGCCCTGTTCTGGATAAACTCGGAATTCGCGTGAGGTGCCTGGAGGGGCGTTAGCGCCCGCAGGGCCGAGGCGACCGCCGAAGCCCGCAAGGGACCGACGCCGGCCCGGAGCGTAGCGGAAGACCGGGGACACGCCCAAAAGCTACTACCCAACAATCTCCATCCAACAATTCACTCTTCCCGAATATTGAACTCCGCCCACAGCGGGTAATGGTCCGAGAGCATGAAGGAAAATTCCTGTTTGGTCTGAATCTCCTTGTTCCATAATATGGGGACGAAATCAAAGTTACCGCCCTGCAGGAAGGGCATGGATAATTCGGCCTTACCCTTTTTATCTACGAACCAGGCGATCTGATCGTAGTACTTCTGCTCATTGAAAATAGAGCGCGTGACATCGTGAGCCTGGAGGGCGGGTGGAATGAAAAGGCCCTGCGAGACAAAGGTTTCGTTGAGTAAGTCGCCGCGCTCGTCAATGTTGAAATCGCCGAGGGCGATGAGATTTTGGTCGTAGGCATTGATATCGCCGGCCCAGTCCTTGATCCAGCGGGCGATGCCGTTGAGTTCGGCGATGCGGTCTTTGGAAGATTTGCCGTACTTGATATGAAGTGTGATGAGAATGAACGTTTTATTTTCCGAGCGGAAACTGACGGCGTAGGGGGCACGAACGAACTGCTCGGTAAGGGCATCCTGTCCCACTTCCTTGAGCCATTCTTTCGGCACGACCAATTCGGAAGCAAGTCCGGAGAGTTGCACGCGGCGGGTGTCGAACAAATAAGCCATTCGTTCGCCGTTGCCGGCCGCGCCGCGGTTGACATCGGTAAGGATAAAGCTCCAGTTTTTTCCCAATACTTTGAGCAGATCGCGTAGGGCGCGAATATTGGATTTGACCTCCTGGATGGCGACAACGTCGAAGCGCCGCACGATCTCGGCGATGTAGCGGATGGAAGAGAGATTGCGGCGGGGCGAGTCTTCTTTGGTGGTGTCCCATTTGCGGGTCAGGTCACCGAAAGCGCGGATATTCCAGGTGGCGATGAGCAGGTTGCGCTCGATGCGTTTGGCAGGGATGCGTTCGTCGAGGGCATCGCGCAGGCTAGTGAGGTAGTCTTTGGTCGGTTGGGGAAGGGGGTCGAGGACGGTGGGCATGGGTGGGAGTTTGTTTGGATCACCGACACCTACAACGAACAATTTTGTGAAACAAAATAGCTGCGTTGGAGGAGCGGGTTTTTTCTCTAAGGTTGAATTCCTTATCAGGAGAGTTTGTTTCGGCCGTAGCCAAAAGAAATATTTGGGAGACGTGTAGCGGCGCAGCCTCCTCGTCGGGCGTAAAGACCCTTCCGTCTAAACTCCTTTCCTAGCCTACCGGTTTTTCCTATCTTTCGGCCCTACTTAAAAATCGCACCCCTAACGCATCCGCCATGAGCAAACTGAGTAACGTTTTTTCCGCCGACGAACTGGACCCCCGTTTTGTCGATGTCCTCATCAAGGCCCTTGAGCGCAATAACCTGGAGGGCTTCGACTACCTGGAATTCAAGCAGTCGATGGAAGCACTGGAGGCGATGGGCCAGGACGAAACGACGGCCATCCGCTCGACATTTGCTACGGCTTCCACGCTGGGATTAACCCCGGCCAAATTATTCGACTCGGCGGCTTACTATCAAAAGGTACTACAGGACGAGAAAGTGGCCTTCGATGCCTCCATGCAACGCTACGAGGCCGAGCGGATCGAGGGCAAGCGCCGCGAGAAGCAGGCGATGCAACAGCGTGTCAATGACCTGAAGACCAAAATCGCCGAGCTGGAAAAGCAGATTAGTACCGCCCAGGC
Source organism: Lewinellaceae bacterium (assembly GCA_963757435.1). Classification (GTDB taxonomy): domain Bacteria; phylum Bacteroidota; class Bacteroidia; order Chitinophagales; family Saprospiraceae; genus Neolewinella. Next base: position 422,389 of record CAVWSC010000006.1, read on the forward strand.
CAAGATCGATTCGGCCGACGACGAGATCACTACCGCCCAGGAGAAGCGGGCCGAGAACGAGGCGGGTTTCAAGACGGCGCTGGATACGATTACGGCGCAGATCCAGCACGATTTGAATCAGATGCGGACGGTGCTGGGGTAGTGAATTACTTTTCCTTCCGCTTCCGGATATTCGGCGCGTTCCACTCCTCTTTCTGCGCGAAATCGACCACCTGGCGCATGAAGGCCATCATGGCCAGGAATACCAGGTAACCGATAGTAACCACGATGTAAATCCAGCGATAGGAACCGGCCTCGCTGATGGTCAGGCCGGAGAATGCCCAGGCTAACAAGCCCGCAATGACGGCCAGACCCATAAAGGAATAGAGCGAGCGTCCCCAGTACTTCATCATGTTATCGGTGGCTACGCTGAAGACTGAATTGAAGAGCGCGAATAGCAGCATAAAACTGGCCGCCGTCATCCACGGAAAACGATTTCCCTCTACGGCACCACCGAGTTGGAGGGCCTTTGCCACGAGGTTAAAAACCAGGACGCCCGCCAGGGCGATGGCTGCTTGCTTGACGGGATCGAAACGTTGTTCGTAGATGGAATCGGCCATAAAACTATCTGCTTTGCTGCTCGTTCGAGGGTGAATAGCTACAACGGTACCATGCACGAATTGTTACGAAAATATTTGCTCGCCCTTCTGCTGCTTATGGGCTACGCCGCTTACGGCCAACCCTTTAAAACCATCCATGAATTACAAGGTAGCGGCCCCCAAAGTCCCTTTCTGGGCCAAAACATAACGGCCGATTCGATGGTCGTCACCGCCGTGGGCACGGGATTCGCTTTCGCGCAGACGTTTCCCGGTCGGGAAGACGACAATCCTGTCACTAGCGAGGGTATCATGCTCTTCGACCTGCCCACCGGCAATCTCAACGTTGGCGACCTGGTCCGCGTCAGCGGACTGGTGCGCGAGATCGACGAACTGACCGCCATCAGCGGCCCCGGCCTGCAACTGACCCTAATTGCTACCGGACAGACCCTGCCACCCGCCCTGCCGCTCGGCCCCAATTTCCCGAGTCCGGTATATATGCCCACCTCCGACCTGGAACGGGCCGAGGCCATGCGCGTATCCTACGCCGCTACCGTGGGCGGGCCGAGCAACGGTTTCGAGGCCTACGTTTACCTCACGCCCGACCGCCCTTTCCGAGAACCCGGCGTGGAAGCCCCCGGCCCCGCCGCCCTACCCTCCTGGGACGGCAACCCCGAGCTGATTCGCTTCGACCCCGATCTGCTCGGCGCGGTCAACAACCGCTTTCTTAGTGCGGGCGACCTGGTCAGCGGTACCGCCATCCTCCTCGATACCGACCGCGACGAGTACCGCCTCGCGCCAGTGGGCAGCTACGCCTTTACGCCCAATCCCGACCTGGTACGCGCCGTGCGTGCCCGCGAGGATTTTGAGGTGACCGTCGGATCCATCAATACCCTCTTTTTCGAGACGGAGGACGAGACCTTCCCCGCCCGCCTGCGTAAACTGGCCAACTACATCGAGAATCAGATGCTGCTGCCCGACATTCTGGCCATCCAGGAGATCGGCGGCGCGGCCGAACTGAATATGCTGGCCAATCGCCTGCGACAGCAAAACCCCGCCGCGGATTACCGTACCTACTTCGGTGAGGGGATCGGCGATCTCAGCACTGCCTTTCTGGTCGCGGAGCGGTTGGGCGGTACCCCCATCGTGCAGCAACTGGGTACCAACCAAACCCTTAGCATCGGCGGCATCCTCCACGACCGGCCGCCGCTCCTGCTTACCCTCACCCTGCCCGATTCGGTGGGTACCGTACTCAAGGTCATGAACCTGCACCTCCGCTCGCTGGGCGGTGTGGAGGGCAGCAGCTCTAATTTTGTGCGCACCAAGCGTTTCGAGCAGAGTACCAGCGTAGCGCAGATGGTCCAGGAGCGGATCAACGACAACCTGATCCTGGTCGGTGATTTCAATGCCTTCCAATTTACGGACGGATACGTCGATGTGGTCAACCAGATTGCCGGCCAACCCGGCCTGGGGGCCGAGCGGCCGATCGTGCCGATCGTGACCCAACCCCTGCAAATTATCACCGCCGAACTGCCACCCGAGGAACGCTACAGTTTCGTCTTCGGCGGTTCCGCCCAGCTCCTGGATCAGGCCCTCGCTACCGAGCTTAACGGGCTTACGGTGGAGGAACTCCAGTTCGTGCGCGGTAATGCCGATGCGGCCGAGGCATTTATGGCCAATGAGTTTATCCCCCAGCGTGTTAGCGATCACGATGGTTTCGTGCTTTATCTGGGTGTCGATGCGCTCGTCTCCACCCACGATGAGTTGAGCAGTTCACCCCGTTATTTTATGCCCGTCAACCCGCTCCCCGCCGGCACCACCCTCCCCTACTCGGGTCTTCCACACGGCAGCCGGGCCGTGCTCTACGACATCCTCGGCCGAACGGTTAGCAGCCGATTACTGGACGCAGGCGACGGCACTTACACGCCACCCATAACCCGTTCCGGTTGGTACACGCTAGTGGTCACCTACCCCGGCGGCGGGGAGGTGGTGCGGTTTTTTGCGCGGTAGAATGGCATTTTTTGGGCGTGCCGCCGTCGCTAACGCGCCGCCGTCGGTCCCTTACCGTCTCGCTGTTCGCTCGGCCCCTCCGCTGCGCTGCGGGTCTCCTCCCGGCGGTCGGCCCGTCCAGGCACCTCACGCGGGAGGGGGCTGCGCCCCCTCGTACTTTAGTAGGCGGCTCTGCCGCTGGTAATTTAGTACTTTGGTAATCAGCCCATGCGTACGCGGGGGGTGCCCCGAACATCCACTCCACACAACTACCTACAACTGCTTTAAAATATCCTCACAAAACGAGTCCCACCCCGCCCCCTGGTTTTTTCCCTGCCGCCACCGCATCAAACCACCCTCCCGACACTTTACTATATCCCATCTTCTCCCGGTAACCCGCTACGCTTACGTATTCCGGCAGGGGAACCCAGATCATGTGTGCCCGCTCCAGGGCTGACTGGTACTCATCCTCACTCAGAGTTTGGGAGTGAGTGATCACCTCTAATCCCGCAGCGCGGAGGCGATCGGCTATTTTCGGCTCGGCCAGGCGGCCTACCAGTTCGATTCGGCAGCGGTAGCGGGTGGCCAGTTCCAGCAGTTTTGCCTGGCCCATTACCCAATCCCGGCCGCGTTCGCGTACCGTGCCGGGGATGGCGATGCACAATTCTTCGCCGGGTGGCGGCAGCGGCGGGGGGGCAGTGTCGGCGGGTGCAAAAGCAAAGGGCAGCACCTCGGTCTTGCCCTCGTGCTTTAATTCGTTGCAGGCATAATCCGCCATTTGTTGTGTCGGTACGGCCAAGGCAGCGGCGCGGGCCAGTAGTTTGATTCGGTTGCCGTTGCGCCGCCACTGCTTCAAGCGGCGGGCCAAGTGGCGTAGCCCCGGCTCCCGAAACCGGCGCACCGCCAGTAACCAATGTAGGTTATGCGCCACTACGGTCAACCGCAGGGGTTTCCGTACCCGCTTGAAATAATCATAGCGGCCCGCCGTGGTGATGAGGATGACCCGTTCGGCGGCCGTCAGCTCTTCTACCCACCCGGCGAAATAACATGACCAACTTTGCCCCCTCGCCGGCGATACCCACTGGAATTGCGGGGTCTTACGCAGTCGGTCGGGAATTTCCTTCAGGTATTTTTGCTGTAAGTGGACTACTACCCACACCTCCGGTCGCAGCTCGATGTAACGGTCTGCCCAGCGGATAACGATCTCCAGGTGCGCGGCGGGTTCGATCCAGTGTTGGGTAATCATCGCATACTAGCTTGATCCAAATAATCGGCAAACATACGAACCGTCGCCGTCCGGCCAAACACGGGGTGCGGCCCAAGGGCGGCGGAGGTGGCCCATTGATTATAATGGGTCGGGTCCGTAGCCAGTTTTCGGATCGCTCCGGCAAACTCCACCGGATCGGGAGGAACCAGCAGTCCCGACCGGCCGTAATCCAGGGCCTCCGGCACCCCTTCGGTCGCGGCGGCCAGCATCGGCAGACCCGCCGCCAGGGCTTCCAGCACCGCGAAGGGCAGCGCATCCCGGCGGCTCGGCAGGCAAAATAGGTGCGCCCGGTTGAATGCCGCTCGTAATTCGGTTTGATCCAGGTAGCCGGGAAAATCCACCGTAATGGTTGTGGGTAAAGTAGTTAGCAAGGCATGCATTTCCCTCGTCAGTCGGCTTGGTTCAAATCCAGCGGCCGTCACTTCGATCCGCAGACCGGGAAGTTGTTGCAGTGCCTCCAGTAATACATCCAGCCCACCCAGCACCGGGTTACTCTTCAGGAAGAGGATACGGAACGGCTCGCTCGGCTCCGGCGCGGAGCGGGCTACCAATCTTGCAGTAGTTCGCGCCACGCAGGGGCGCAGTATGCGCAAATTCAGTGGACTGCCCATCTTTCGCTCATAAGCCGTCTCCATCGTTTCCAGTGCATACTTGGACGGCACCAGCGTCAACGCCGCCCGCCGCACGGCCGCTCCTTCCAGGTGCCGGTACCAGCGACGCAGCAGTTTCTTGCCCCTGCTCTCACCGGGATGGGGCCATAGGTCGGTATAGGCGGTATCGTTCACCAGCAGCACCGTCGGTGGCCATTTTTTCCCTCCTATAATTAATGTGGCCCAGCCCTGTACCCCCTCGGCAAACACCAGGACATCGAAGCCGTATCGTCGCTGCAATCGCCGCGCCGCCCGCCGGTAGCTGACCGAGCGAATCAACTTGTGCAGGGCCTCCAACCGCGCCGGATAGCTTACCTGGTGTGGATGTACCCGCTCGTTCAGCCGCTCGTCGCTAGGCGGGTCTTCGGTTAGCAGGTGTAATTCCACGTCCGGCCGCAGGCGGGGCAGGTCGGCCCACAGGTGGTTCATCATCCGCGCGGGGCCGTGGGTGATGGTGCCGAAGGTGGGGGCAATGAGGAGGATGCGCATGGTGCGCTAAAGTAGGGAAGAAATGGTTGGAAAGCACCTACCTAATACTCCCCCTTTGCCGCCGCTCCTCCGCGCCGGCACCCCGCTCGAAGCGGTACTGGAGGCTGAGGCCGGTTCGCCAGTTGGTCCACTCGGAATATTCCTCCTGGCGGAAATCGGGGCGGAAGGTCTCCTGAACTTGGAAGCGGGGGCTACGGACGTTGAGGGTGAGGGTAAATTTTTTATCCCACTGTTTGGTCAGGCCCAGGTCGATCAGGTACTGGCCGCCGACGGTGGTTTGGGCATCTTTGTAGCGGGCGTTGTAGTTGAAGCGGGCCTGAAAACTGATGTCGGCCGGTAATTTAACCTGCGTGCGCAGGGCACCGCTCCAGGTGGCAAAATCAAAGGCGAAATCGCGATCGGCGAAGCGGCCGCGCTGCCGGTAGCCGTAGTAGTTGATCTCGCCGGAGAGCGTCAGTTTTTCCGTCGGCCGGTAGTTGGTGGTTACTTCCAGGCCATAGCGGTCTTCCCGCTCCAGGTTGATGGCCCGTGAACGGATGGTGCCGGTGGAGAGACCGAAGATATTTTCGCCCTCCTGCTCGATGATGGAGTTGAAAAAGTCGGTGGTGGTGGAGGCATAGAGGGCGGGGTTGACGGTCAGTTTTTCCCAGCGTTGCACGAGGTTCAGCTCCACGCGGTCGGTATAGGCGGGGTCCAGGTCGGGATTACCCTCGAAAAGGGTGGTCGGGTTGCCGATACCGGCAAAGGGGTTGAGCTGCCAGAAGGCCGGCCGCCGGATGCGGCGGCTGTAGCTCAACTGCGTACTGGTGGCCTCGCTCAGTTGGTAGCTGGCACTCAGGGAAGGGAATAGCTTATTGTAGCGTTTTTCGATGTCCGGCTGCTCCTCGGCCGCGCTCGCTACCTTGATCCAGGTATACTCATTGCGCAAGCCCGCCTGAAATCCGATGGCGTCTTTCTTCCAGCCGTACTGTAGGTAACCCGACCCGATGCGCTCGAAGTAATCCAGCTCGTTGGCAAAGCCGGGTAGCGGGGTGAAGGCTCCATTGACGAAGTTTTCGGCCAAATAGTCGCTCGTAATGATGCGGGTTTCGCCGCGCAGGCCCATTTCCAGTTTACCGTATTCGCCCAGCGGCATTTCGTAGTCGGCCTGTAGGAGGTGATCGCGGCTGCTCTCGCGGGTTTCGGTGCGGTAGCGGAGCAGTTCAACGGGTGCCGGGAAGATTTCGTCAATATCCACGACTTCGTTTTCTACCTCGGCCCAGAGATCGTTCTTGAGGTAGATGCTCAGTTTTTTTCCGGCCTCGCCGGTACGGATGTAGGCGATGTCCAGTTGTTGATAGGTGCCGGGTTCGAGGTAGTCGAGTGATTGGCGCCAGTTGCGGGTGGGTCGGTCGTCGGCATCGGTGTAGCGGAAAGAGATGTCGGTCAGGTCGTCGTTGATGACGTGGTAGAGTGAATAGCCGGCGGTCAGGGTGGCCCGCTCGCTGATGTTGTAATCCAGGCCGGCATAGCCGGTGACGTTCTTGTCGTTGCGGTCCTGATCGCGTTCCTGGCGGAGGCGAAAAAAGCCGTCGTTCACTTCGCTCTCCTGGTCCAGATCACCGGAACCCCGGTAGTTGGAGTAGCGCAGGCCCGCGCTGGCGAAGGCACTGAATTTTTCCCGCCGCAGGTTGAGGTTCATGTTCAGGCGGTGGTCGGCGGGGTAGCCGGTGGTCAGGCCGACGGTGCCGCCGTAACCGCGCTGTTTTTCCTTTTTCAGGATGATGTTGATGATCCCCGCCGACCCCGCCGCCTCGTAACGCGCCGAGGGATTGGTGATGATCTCCACCCGCTCGATGCTCGCCGCCGGGATGGCTTCCAGCGCGTTGTTATCCGCCAGGGCCGAGGGGCGGCCGTTGACCAGGATACGCACCCCGGAATTCCCCCGCAGGCTCACCTGCCCATCGGCCGAGACCATGATCGAAGGCAGTTGTTCCAGCACATTGGTGGCCGATCCGCCCCGGCTCAGGGCGTCCTGCCCGACTTCGAATACCTTTTTATCAAGTTGCAGACTCATCCGCGTGCGTTCGGCGGTCACTTCCACGGCATCGAGCGAACTGGCAACGGCCGTCAGACTAATTTCGCCGAGATCGGTCGCCTGCACCAATTTTAACGCTTGACGACGAATCGCCAGTCCGATGAATCCAAATTCCAGCCGGTACTCCGCCGCCGGGAGGGAAAGATCGAACCGGCCCGCGGCATCGGTCACGGTGCCGTCGATCAGCCGCAGGCTGTCCCCCGCCGCGTAGGCGGAGACGGTGGCGTATTCGAGCGGATCGCCGCCGGCCTCGGCGGTAATGAGGCCGCTGACCGGATGGTTCTGGGCGGACAAAGCGGTGGCCAGGAGCAGCAGGACGGCGGTAGCCGCTGCGCTCCGGAAAAAGTAGGAGTACATGGGTTAAATTTTAGTTTTATGGCCCGCCCTCAGGGATGAGGACGGGGGTTTCCGCGTGAGGGGCCTGGAGGGCACGACCGCAGGGAGGGGTGCGCAGCACGGAGCGATAGCGAACCCCGCAAGGACCCGGCCCCGGCGGTAGCCGGGGACACGCCCAGATCAGTCAGGAACCAACGTGAAAATCAGCCGCCCAGCCGCTTAACGATTGCCGGGTAATTCAATTCGCGCGCCAGTTGCAGGGGCGTCAATCCCTGCCTGGTCGCCTGCGTACGGTCGGCACCCGCCCGCAGCAACTGATCCACCAATTCCGTGTCGCCCGTTTCCACGGCTTCCAGTAAGGGGGTCCAGCCGGAGGCCTCGTAGCGCGGGGTGGAGAGGCTGCGCAGGGCTTCCGGAGAGAAGGCATTGGGATCGTTCCAGTCGCGATCGCCGGCCACCTCCATTTTCATCTTTTCGCAGTTACCGTTGGCATCCGCGCCGCCGGTGAGGAGGGCGCGCACGGCGGCGGTGTTTTTTTCAGAAATAGCCACGATCAGGGGCGTGGCCCCGCGATAAAAGCTGAGAACGGTAACCGTGGTGCCGTCTTGCTTACGGTCGATGCTCGTGTCGTTAATGTTGCAGCCATTCTCGGTGCGGGCACCGTTTTTTAGTAGCAACTCGATCATGCGCGGGTGGTTTTCGGCGGCGGCGGCCATTAGTGCGGTGCGGCCCTCGCGGTCGGCATCGTCGGGATCCAGACCGGCGGCCAGCAGCTTTTTGACGATGTCCAAATGGCCCTCGGCGGCCGCCGTGACGAGGAGGTGCGGATTGAGTAGCGAGCGGCCGTATTCTTGCCGTTGCCGCTTTTCGGTTGTGGATTCATCGGCATCGTAGTGGCCTTCGGTGGCCGCCTCGATCAGCAGTTCAAAGGAACCATCGGCTCCCTCGGCGGCGGCATAATCCAGGGCAATGCGCCCGTGATCGTCTACCCGTTGCGGATCGGCCCCGGCGGCCAGCAGGAAGCGTACCACTTCGGTCTGGTCCTCTTCGGCGGCATAACTCAGGGCGGTGCGGCCCCTCTCGTCGGTCGCGTTGATGTCGACACCCCGCTTAACGAGTAGGTCGATCATCCGTTGCCGGCCTTCTTCGGCCGCGAGGTGGATGGCCGATTGTCCGCCGGCCTGGTACAGATCGGCCCCGGAATTAAGCAGCAGCAGGGCCATTTCCTCGTGCCCCTCGCTAGCGGCCATGCCCAGGGCGGAGCGGTTGGACTCGGGTCCGCGCAGGTTTACTTCGGCCCCCGATTCCAGGAGCAGGCGGGCGACTTCCAACGAACCCTCGTCGGCGGCTTCGATCAGGGCGGTCCAGCCGTGTTGGTTGAGGAAGTTTACCTCGGCCCCGGCCTGGATCAGCAGGCGGGCCACCTCCACGTGGTTCTCGGAGGCGGCGGCCATCAGGGGCGTGAAGTCCCGCTCGTCGGTGCGGTTGATTTCCATGCCCCGGCCGATGAAGTAGCGAACCAGTTCGGTTTCACCTTCATAGCAAGCGCGGATGAATAGGTCGAAATCGGTGAGGTCGACTTCCTCGCCGGGGGAGGTCAGCTCGGTATCGGAATCAGTTTCTTCTCCCGGATCGGAACTCTCCTCCCCTCCAAAATCTCCGCTCGGCGGCGGTGGAGGCGGCGGCGGCGGCGGGCCGCCGGGTCCGGTGAGGGTGTGTGTCGGTTCCACCATCCCGTTGGTGCGGATCAGTTCCTGCTGACGGCCGGAGGCCGTGACGGCAATGCCCAATGCCAGCACGAAGATCAGGCCGGTCACGATGCCCTCGCCGTAAGTGGCCCCGTGCAGGTAGCCGGAGAGCAAGCGCGTGATGCGCAGTTTGAAGCCCCGGCCGGCCGCGCCGGTGTAAGCCATCGCCAGGCTACTTCCCGTCAGGTCGGATTCTTTGAGTCGGACCAGCGTTTTGGCGTAGCCCACCGGCCGACCGGTGAGTTGGACGGCGAGGTCGTCGCAGCAGTGCTCGCGTTCTTCCCCGATGCGGGCCGACATCCACCAGACGCCGGGGTGGTAAAAAAAGAAGGTGCGCAAGAAAGCTTGGGCGAGGTTGACCAGGAAATCGTTGCGCTTGATGTGCGCCAGTTCGTGGGCCAGAATGGCGACGATTTGGCTGTCCTTTAATTCGGCCAGCAGAGGCGCGGGGAAGAGGATGACCGGCCGCAGCCAACCCACCGTGAGCGGGGAATGGGTGCGAAAGGACGTGAGGTAGCGCACCGAGCGGCGGATGCCCAGCCCTTCTTCCAGTTCCTGGATGCGGGCGGCCCAGTGGGCGGGAAACCGCTCGGTGCCATAGGTTTTGAGGCGCTGCACGAAGGCCAATTGACCCAGGAAGCGGAGCTGTAAAATCAGTACGCCGAGCAGCCAGAGCGTGACGATGAGCGGCAGGTGCGCATTGTAATAATCCGTCATCCGCTGCCGGAAAGCAGGTCGGATGGTAGCTTCGGGACCGGCGGCGGCTGGTGGATTCAATGCCACGGGCAAGTCGCGTGACAGGGGTCCAGCGTGGGTTTCAGTAGCCGTGGTTAGTTGTTGGTAATCAGCCAATTCCCCTACCCCACCGGTAGGATAGAGCCGGACCAGCGTGACGGCCACCGTGAGCGCAAAACCCGTCAGCAGGCCGACGGCCACCAGATAGCGGGCACGGGCACTGAACCGCCGCAGGCCGATGAGAAGCAGGCCGAGTAGCAGGGCAAAAATCGCGCCCTGCCAGAGGGAGTGAACGAGGGTCCAGCCGAGGGCGTGGACGAGTTCGGGAGATAGCAATTGCTCGATCATTCTTCTTCGGTTTCCAGGGTTTCGAGGAGGGATTTCAGTTCGGCCAGTTCGCTCCTGGTCGTCCGGTAGTTACCGAGGGCCCGCATGACGAGCGATTTGGCCGACCCTTCGAAGGTGCGTTGCAAAAAGGTATCCAGCAGCCCGTTTTGCGTTTCCTCCCGGGCTACGATAGCGCGGTAGATGTGGCCCCGCCCGGCGGGTTCGCGGTCGAGGAAACCTCGTTCCAGCATCACCTGCATGGTTTTCAGTACGGTGGTGTACACGATGGGTCGCTGTCCGGACAGCACCGTATGCACGGCCTTGACGGGCAACGGGCCGCGCTCCCAGAGGAGCTGCAAAATTTCTAGTTCGGAGGCCGCCGGGGGCGGAGTTTTCTGGTCGGACATTGGCTTATTACGATTAGGCTCGTAGCAAAGGTACGGGCGTAGTCGTAGCTGTGCAACTTTTGCGTGGATTTATTTTCTCCAGGGGCGTGCGGGCCGGAGAGTCAGGGGACTATTCGAGGTATACTAGAGGATTAGTTTTAAATTAACCGAGCACCTTACTCTCCTCCGTATCGATCGCCAGATCTTTGGCTTCTTCCTCCGTGAGCAGGTTGATCGGCCGCTCGATGTTTTCCTCCAGCGCGATAAATGTCTCGGTACGCTGGATGCCTTCGATGGTCTGGATTTTCTGCAGTACCTCGCGCAGGTGGCGGGTATCGCGGCAGATCACCTTGATGAAGATACTGTAAAGACCGGTGGTATAGTGGGCCGCTACGATCTCGGGAATGGCGCGCATCCCGGCAACGGCAACGGTAAAATAGGAACTCTTTTCCAGGTAAACGCCCAGGAAGGAGGTTACGTCGTAGCCCAGGGCCTGGGCGTTAACCCGCAGGGTGTAACCTTCCACGATACCGGCCTCGATGAGCTTGTTCATCCGCACGTGGATGGTGCCGCCGGAAACGAAAAGTTGTTGGGCAATCTCGGTATAGGGCCGCTTGGCGTTGCGCATCAGCAGGGCCAGAATTTTTCGGTCCAGCGCGTCAATGTTTTCTACTTTATTCATGTGTGGGGTTGAGAGTCCGACAAATATAGCCAATCGGGTCCATTTATATGATAGTTTTTGATATTTGTCTGCTTTGATTGTCACGTTGCGGGAATATTAGGTGCGGCCGAGCCGCGCGGTGACACAACAATTGCGGCCGTTCAGCCCTTTGGGTTTACTACGATCAACCGATACGATTTCCCATGCGGCAGCTTTCCCGTTTTCAAATCTGGCTTCCTTTATTACTGGCTTTTACCCTCATCGGCGGTTTGCTGATCGGGATGAGGTTACAGGGCGAATCGCCGGTGGCCCTGCGCAGCGGCGAGGGTACGATGGGCGGACGCAGCTACGGCGCGGGGCGGGTAGACGAGGTGCTGCGCTATATCGACGCGAAGTACGTGGACGATGCCCCACTGGATGAACTGACCGAAAAAGCCATCCGCGCCCTACTGAGCGACCTGGACCCTCACAGTAACTACATTTCCGTGCGCGATATCGCCGCCATCCAAGAACAACTCGACGGCGAGTTCGACGGCATCGGGATCGAGTTCATGTTGCTCGACGATACCATTACGGTAGTGGCCCCGCTTTCGGGCGGCCCCTCCGAAACGGCGGGAATCCTGGCCGGCGACAAGATCGTCCGCATCAATGACAGTATCGTGGCCGGGCCGCAGGTAAACACTGCTGAGGTAGTGGGGATGCTACGCGGAAAGAAGGGTACGAAAGTGAACGTAAAAGTCCAGCGTGGCGGCCGGCAGGAATTACTCCCCTTCACCATCGAGCGCGATGCCATTCCGGTTTTCAGCCTCGATGCCGCCTATATGCTGGACGAGCAGACCGGCTACATCAAGATCAACCGATTCAGTGCCGGCACGGGCCAGGAGTTCGTCGAGGCCCTGGAAAAACTGATGAACCAGGGCGGGGCTAAAAACATCGTGCTGGACCTGCGTCACAACCCCGGCGGCTACCTGCAACAGGCCGTGCGGATGCTGAGTCAACTCTTTCCGCAGAAGGGCGAGCTACTTGTTTACACCGAAGGGCGCGGTACCAAAAGGGCGGAATACACCACCTCCGGGCGGGCCTTTTTCGATATCGACAAGATCGCCATCCTCATCGACGAGGGTTCGGCCTCGGCCAGCGAGATCGTTGCCGGAGCGGTGCAGGACCACGACCGGGGGCTGATCATCGGTCGCCGCTCGTTCGGTAAGGGGCTGGTGCAGGAACAATTTCCCCTTTCCGATGGGGCGGGCCTGCGCCTGACCGTGGCACGCTATTATACCCCCTCGGGCCGTAGCATCCAGAAGCCCTACGACGATTATGACGCCGACGTGGACGAGCGCTACTACTCCGGTGAACTAACCGGCGACGGAGCGGCATCCGGCACGATCGATTCCACCCACGTTTTCTACACTGATAAGGGTTATCCCGTTTACGGCGGGGGCGGCATCCAACCCGACGTGTACGTTCCGATCGACTCCGTTCAACTGGATACTAACCTGATCCGCCTGCGGGGCGAGGTGCCGGGTTTTGCCATCCGTTACCTGCAAACCAGTTCCCAGCTTACCCCCGAACGCTACGACCTGGCCGGTTTCCGCGATCGGTTCGTTGTTTCCGATGTAGCCCTGAATCAGTTTTACGCCTATGCCCGCGAGCACGGCGTGGAAACCACCGGCCGGCTTCGTCCCGCCGTGCGCGATCAGTTGGCCCGTTTCATTAAGGCCCGCTTAGCCAAGCAACTATACGGCGACGATGCCATGTACGAAATCCTTAATGGTAACGATCCTTCCGTGCAACGTGCGAAGCAACTGCTGGCTCAACCCGATCCGCTAGCGGTGCGGGGGAATGAGTAGGGACTGCGCCCGTAATTTGGTAGGCGGTGTTGTCGAGTGTTTCACGCTCTAATTCAATTTCCACTAACCCCCTCTCCCTCTCAACTTCCATCGATCACTACGACCCCTAACTCCGCCGCCAGTTCGGTGCGGACCTGCTGGAGTCGTGTTTGCAGATTGAGGTAGAGCATGACCTTTTCGTCATCACCGGCAGCGGCGAACTCGCGAATCTTTTCCACGTTTCGGCGGCATTTGCGGTTGATCTTACGGAGACGGAAGTGAAGCAAGGAGGAATCGCTATCGAGCTGAAAGTTCTCCTCGGGCATCGGTTGACGCAGGACCACATCGTAGCGTTTCTCCCAGCCGGGGCTAAAGTGGTAAGCCGACATGGACGTATCCTGGGCAAACTTCTTGACCTCCACGTCCGGGTGATTGCTGTACCAGCCGAACTCCGGCGGGCTGCCGGTAGCGACCATGCGATCGCGGGCCAGGGTGGCGATCTTTTGGTAAAGTTTGGCGTCAAACTCTTCGATTACGTCCTCGATGTTGTCGATCAGGAAGCGGGCCACGGTGATCCCGCTTTCCTCATCGTACCAGCGGGTGCCGCTATTGACCAACAGGCGCACGATCTCGCGTTCCTGGTAAGCATCGCCCTGGAATAAATTGACGGCGGGGCGCGGCGGCGGGGTGGGCAGATCGGAATCCGGCCCCGCGCTACCGGATTCGGCATCCAGCCAAGCGGGTTCCTCGCCGGGCCAATCGCCGTCTGATCCACCCGGCCGGGGGCGAGGTGTTAGCTGCGGGTTGTAGGGTTGGCGCGGCTGGGCTTCCCGCTTCTCGTGGAACTGCTGGAGCTGTTTGGCGAGTTGCTTGTTGATCTGTCCGATGAGCAGTTCCTCCTCCACGCCGAACAAGCGGGCGCACTCGCGTACATACTGCCCGCGCTTGATGGGATCGGGAATGAGGGCCAGACTTTCGGCTACTTCTTTGACGGCATCGGTGCGGCGGATGGGGTCTCCGGCCGTGTCTTCAAGCAGGAGATCGGTCTTAAAGAGGAGGAAATCCTTCGATTTCTCGCGCAAATATTCTTTGAAAGCATCGGCCCCCACCTCGCGGACGTAGGAATCGGGGTCCGCCCCGTCGGGTAGCAGCACCACGCGTACGTTAAGATCCTGGCGGAGGAGGACATCCACCCCGCGCAGCGCGGCTTTAATGCCGGCCTTGTCGCCATCGTAGAGCAGGGTAACATTCTGGGTCAATCGCCGCAGCAGGCGCACCTGCCCGTCGGTGAGGCTGGTACCGGAACTGGCCACGGCATTTTCCACGCCGTTCTGCGCCAGGCTGATCACATCCGTATAGCCTTCGGTGAGGAAAACATTATCGTTCTTGCGAATAGTGGTCTTGGCCTGAGAAATACCGAACAGCACCTCGCTTTTACGGTAGACCTCGGTTTCCGGCGAGTTGATGTACTTGGGGGCCTTGGCGTCCTTGCGCAGAATACGGCCCGCGAAAGCGATCGGCTTGCCGCTCAGGTTGTGGATGGTGAACATGACCCGATCGCGGAAAAAATCGCGGTCGTGGCGAATCAGGCCGAGCTGTTCGAGTTGTTCCTTTTTGTAGCCGGCGGCAGTGGCATCCCGCAGCAGTGCGTCACGGTCATTGGGGGCGTAGCCGAGGCCGTAGCGGTCCATGATGTCGCGCCGAAAGCCCCGCTGTTTGAAATAGGTCAGCCCGACGCTCTTGCCCTCGTCCGTATCATGAAGCTGCTTGCTGAACCAGTTCTGCGCCCACGTATTGGTCAGGATCAGGCTTTCCTTCTGGAGTTGGGCGGCCTGGAGTTCGGGGCTGAGTTCCTTCTCCTTAAGCTTGATATTGTAGCGACGGGCCAGCCACCTGATGGCATCGGGGAAGGTCATCTGCTCCAGGTCCATCAGGAACTGTACGGAATCACCGGCCTCGCCGCAGCCGAAGCACTTGTAGATGTTGCGGGCGGGGTTGACGTTAAAACTCGGCGTTTTTTCCCCGTGGAAGGGGCACAGGCCGAGGTAGTTCTGCCCCCGCTTCTTAAGGTTGACGAAATCACCCACCACTTCTTCGGCGCGGGCCGTTTCGATCACTTCCCGAACTGATTCTTCTAGGATCATAGCCCGTAAAAATACGGAAATATTGGGGAATGAAACCCGCGTGAGGTGCCTGCAAGGGGTGGGCGTCAGCCCACAGCCCGCAGGGCCGACCGATCAGGGAGCCTGTAAGGGACCGACCCCGGCCCGCCAGGGTCGGGGGCACGCCCATAAAACTCACTGATTAATCCTTGCCGGCCGCCAATTTGCTACTATTAAACATCCCTCCTCCGCCGGGAGAAACTCTGGACCAGTCTGAGTCTACGACCGGATTTTCCGGTTCGATGATATTGATCTTGCCGTTCTCGCCGTATAATTCACGGGACTTTTGGTTGTACGCCCGGGCAGCCTCCTCGGCCGTATCGAACATACCGATGTGCAGGCTCTTACGCTCAACACAAATGACGGCCCGATAGCGGTTATTATCCAAGTATACACCGGTGTAGCCCAGTCTGCTGCTGGACTTACGCTTACGGCTGGCCACCGAACGGCTCTGATAGACCAGGTTACTGAGGCGGCAATTCAGTTTATTGCCGTTTCGGGCTACCACGAGGTTCTTCTCGGCGGAACGGGTATCCCACAGGAATCGTTCGGCAATGATTTTGTGCAAATAGATCGTTTCGGTTTCATATTTTCCCGGTGTGGACCTGGCCGTTCTTTGAAATACGGCGCACCCGGAGGAATGAAGGCGCAGATTGGGAAAAAATTCAACTTTTTGCAAATGAGGATCCTGAAACAGGTTCTCGTAAACGTGCTGATCGAGCGTAGCGCACTCGTCGGAATTCTTTAATTTTACGCGGTAGACCATGGGGAAGGCGATTTTTTGGGATCATTTCCCGCTGCCGAATGGATCGGTCGTTAACTTTCGGGAAAATCAGTGTTCAATTATAGTGCGATTCATTCACAATATAGTCAAATGCCTGAATTTGTTCTTTTTTTTCTACTCGGCATTTCCCACAAATCATGCTAATTGTTGCTATTACAGCAATTTTTGCAGCAATTTTTCTATGAAAATTTTTCAACGTGGATCAATTTTCCCATTCTAACGATAATTTCGTCCGTCGCTCCTTCACCCTTGCAAGACGTGGAGCGGGCAATGTAACCCCTAATCCATTGGTCGGAGCGGTATTAGTTCATCAGGGGCGTATCATCGGAGAGGGCTACCATGCCCGCTACGGCGGACCGCACGCGGAAGTCAACTGTTTGGCATCGGTATCCGCACAAGATTGTGAATATGTTACACAATCCACCCTATACGTTTCCCTGGAACCTTGCTGCATTTATGGTCGCACGCCCCCCTGCACCGAGTTAATTATCAAAAGCGGCATCCCACGCGTGGTTTTTTCAGTCATCGATGCCACCGCCGAAGTCAATGGGCGGGGCATGGCCATTTTACGGGCCGCCGGGGTAAAAGTAGTGGCGGGCGTGCTGGCCGAAGAGGGTAAACGCCTGGTGGCACCACGCACCGCTCTTGTTACCCGCCACCGTCCTTATATACTACTCAAGTATGCCCGGTCGGCCGACGGCCGACTGGCACCCGCTGACCCGATCGCCGACGGATGGATCACCACCCCACTGAGCCGGCGCTACGTACACCGGCTGCGGGCCGAAACCAGTGCCATCCTGGTAGGTGCCCGCACGCTGCTCCGCGACGATCCCGGCTTGAATGTGCGCTACGGTGAATCGACCGGGCAACTCCCCCTGGCCGTGGTCTGGTGTACCCGGCCGGAAGATCTGCCCGCCGACCGGAAATTGTGGCAACGCCCCCCCGGCAGTCTGCTCGTTGCCGCGCCCGGTCCCCTACCCTTTCCGTCGGCCGATCGTGCCGCTGATTTTTTTACCCTCCCTGCCGATCCCGGCCGGCAATTGGCCGTATTACTAACCGAGTTACACCGCCGCAACCTGAACCACCTGACCGTTGAGGGCGGGGCGGCTACCCTGGAGGCATTTATTGCCGCCGGCTGCTGGGATGAAGTGTTACAATTTACCGGCACCTCGACTTGGTTCGGGGCCGGTCCGGCAGCTCCCGCCCTGCCCGGCCCACCGGCGGAATCATGGTCGTGGGGTACCGACCGCGTGGTTCGCTGCCTCGCTCACCGTTAAGATTGTGCTAAACCGGACCGCAGACCGCATAAAGCCCGGAAAACCGTTGTTTATTCGCTACTTATTCGATCGTCATCCCCTACGATCCAGTCCTAAGATCGCGTTCAACATGAAGTCCCAAACCACCTTTACTTTTCTATTCACCTTGCTGTTCCTACTGTTTGCCGCCGGCCCGCTCACCGCCCAGACCACTTGGCTGGACTGGGACACGGCCCAGTTGCGTAACAAAAAAGAGCAGCGTCAGGTCCTTGTGTATGTTTACGGTTCCAATTGCAGTTTCTGCCCCCAAATGGATTCCGTTTACGCCGATACCTCCATCGGTAATTACCTGGACAAGACTTTCTACCCCGTACGCCTAAAATTGGAAGAGCAATCTTCTATGTCACTAGCGGGGCGCGAGTATAACTACGTCCGCAATAAATCCGTGGGTGGCTACCACGAATTGGCCGCGCAATTACTGGAGGGCCAACTTTCGTTACCCGCACTGGTCATTCTGGGTCAGGACGGCCGCATTCTCCAGAGTATGACGGGCTTTAAGAACGTGGATGAGGTGCGCCATATTAGTCGCTATTTCGGCGAAGGGTTCTTTCGCAAAATGCCCTGGTCCAGTTATGCAAAGAAAGTAAAGATCGAGGAGGAGCGGCGAGAGCAGTGAGGTTCGGTGGGGAGCCGGTAGTCGGGTAGTAGGTAGTGCGCGTCTTGGAGCGTGTCTAAAATTTCAAGAACCGAGGATCAATGATTTGCTTCGCGGCTACTTCGTGGTTAAGGTTCCGGCTAGATAAAAACTTACGCGCATAGCGTACTACTTCGGGCGTGCCCGCGCCGCTGAAGCGCGGCGCGGTCGGTCCCTTCCGGGCTTCGGCAGTCGCCTCGGCCCTACGGGCGCTAACGCCCCTCCAGGCACCTCACGCGGGTTTACCCGGATAGTGGGTACCTTATAATGTATTGATCATCCGACTATTCAGTATTCCCCCGCCCCCCGAAGGCAGGGAAGTTTACTATTCCGGTTTTCGACTATTTACCCACGCTATTTTGCTAATTTTGCGGCCTTTATCCCTCAGATTACGTTATGGCCACCCGCAACAAGCTCCAGAAATTCGCCGAGATTCTCTCCTTTGATAATGTTTACGAGAATTTTGACCCCAAGCAGCCCGTACTTACGGGTACCGACGGGGCCGAGGTAGAACTACGCGGCCGCTGGGCGGCGGACCACTTCAAGAACGACAATCCCATCACCCTGGAACTGGCCTGCGGGCGCGGCGAGTACACCGTGGACCTGGCCCGCCGCTACCCCGACCGTAATTTTATCGGCATCGACGTAAAAGGTGCCCGCATCTGGAAGGGTGCCCGCATCGCCCGCGAGGCCGAGCTGACCAACGCCGCCTTCCTGCGCACCCGTATCGAGCAGATCGCCCTCTTCTTCGCCCCCGGTGAAATTGCCGAGATCTGGATCACTTTTCCCGACCCCTTCCTGAAATCCACCAAGGCTAATCGTCGGCTTACCGCACCGGCTTTTCTACACCAGTACCGCCGCGTGCTGCAACCCACCGGCCTACTGCACCTCAAGACCGACAGCCGCCCCCTCTACGAATTCAGCCTCCAGGTCCTGGAAGCGGAACCCGACGTGGATATCCTCCACTACGATCACGACATCTACGCCAAACCACTCCTCCTCCCCGAACTGGAAATCGAGACCTACTACGAACGGATGCACAAGGACCTGGGTAAGACCATCACCTACATTCAATTTCGTTTCGACCCCGCCCGCCGCCCTGACGGCCTCGATGCGCGGATGCCCGCCTGGTGGCAGGGGCTGGCCAATAAGTAAGAGCGGGAAAAAAGAAATATTTTATCACGACACGTACCACTTACCGAAACTACGTACTACTCACTAAGTACTAACCAAAGCAACCTCCCGCGCCACTCGGCGTTTACCACCGGGTGATCCGTTCCGGTCATTCGCAAAGCAAGCATTCAACCTATGGGTTATCTTATTATGGGCGGCCAGCTGATCCTCAGCCTTTCCATCCTGATTGTCCTCCACGAACTCGGTCACTTCACGCCGGCCCGTCTTTTCAATACGCGGGTGGAGAAATTTTTCCTCTTTTTCGATGCCGGTTTCAAGCTCTTCAGCACTAAAATCGGCGATACCGAGTGGGGCATCGGATGGCTGCCCCTAGGCGGCTACGTCAAGATCAGCGGCATGATCGACGAGAGTTTCGACAGCGATCAACTGGAAGCCGAACCCCAACCCTGGGAGTTTCGCTCCAAGCCGGCCTGGCAGCGTCTCATCATTATGCTAGGCGGCGTGACGGTCAATTTCCTCCTCGGTTTCTTTATCTACGCCATGATCCTCTTCGGCTACGGCCGGGAGTACCTACCCAACGAGAATGTCACCTACGGAATCGCGGCCGATAGCCTGGGTCAGGAACTGGGCCTGCGTTCGGGCGACCAGATTGTCTCCATCAACGGTGAACCGTTCACGGAATTCAACGACCGCCGCGTACTACAGGCCATCGTAATCGATAATGCCAATACCATGACCGTCGAGCGGGACGGTAATCAGCAGACCATCGCGATCGGTGACGAATGGGCCGACATCCTCTCCCGCTACAAAAATAAAGAACGCGGCCTGTTTTCCCTACGCCTGCCCTTTACCGTTAGCAGCGTGACCGACGATAGTCCCGCCGTGAAGGCCGGTTTGCGTGCCGGAGACAAGATCGTTGCACTAAATGATACTCCGACCCAATTTTACGATCAATTCGTGGATGCCGTAAAGGGCAAGGGCGGTCAGGAAGTCACCGTCAGTCTGGAACGGGAGGGCGAGGGCCGCTTGACCAAATCTCTTACCCTCAGTGAAGAAGGTAAAATCGGTGCCTATGCCGAACCGTTCACCTATTACTACGATACCGAGCGCCAGGAATACGGCCTTGCCGAATCTTTCCCCGCCGGCTTTAACCAGGGCGTTGATTTCCTGGGTAGCCAGTTCAAGGCATTCGGGCAAATGTTCCGGGGCAAGATCAAGGTTACCGAAAGCCTGGGCGGTTTTGCCAGCATCGGCTCCATGTTCGGGCAAGTCTGGAATTGGGAACGGTTCTGGAACCTGACGGCAGCCCTGTCGCTTATCCTCGCTTTCATGAACCTGCTGCCCATCCCCGGCCTGGACGGCGGCCACGTTATCTTCCTACTTTACGAGATCGCTTCGGGCCGCAAACCCAGCGATAAATTCATGGAGCGGGCAACTATGGCCGGCCTGATTATCGTCATGGGGCTACTGATCTTTGCGAACGGCCTGGATATTTGGCGGAATTTGTAAAATCTATCCTTTTAGAGCGTGTCTAAAATTTTTAAGAACGGAGGATCAATGATTCGCTTCGCGGCTACTTCGTGGTTAAGGTTCCGGCTAGATAAAAACTTGCGCGCATAGCGGGTTACGTAAGTCAGTTTTTATGACGCCATGTTATTAAATCATTGGTTCTCAGGAAGTAAAAATTTAGACACGCTCTTATTCCCGCTACTGATTCACCGAAGCATCCAGCCGCAGGTCTACCTTACGGGTGCGGCCATCACGGACAACTTCCAGGTTGACGCGGTCGCCCGGCTGGTATTTTTCCAGTTCCAGATATAAGTCGTTGGAAGAGCGAACAGGCTGCTGGTTTACGCTGGTGATCACGTCACCCAGGGCGACCAGGTTACCGTAATCATCGAATTCCAGGCCCTTCATGCCGGCGCGGGCGGCGGTGCCGTCGGGGACGGCGCGGAAAATAGCCACGCCCTCGATATTACGTAGCGGCTTGGTGATCTCGATCCCCAGCGTGGGGCGGTTCAGTTTGCCGTAGCGGATCAGATCGGGTACCACGCGGTTTACCACGTCCACGGGGATGCTAAACCCGATCCCGGCCGACGCACCGGACGGGCTGTAGATGGCCGTGTTCACCCCGATCAGTTTGCCATTACTATCCAGCAGCGGCCCGCCGGAATTACCGGGGTTGATCGCCGCATCCGTCTGGATGGCCCCGCGAATCGGCACGCCCGCCACCGAGTTGATCTCCCGCTCCAGTGCCGAGACCACGCCCGTAGTCAGGGTCTGATCCAACCCGAACGGATTACCGATGGCGTAGACGCTCTGCCCCACCCGCAGGTTTTCCGACCGCCCGCGGGGGATGGGCGGCAGCGAGGAAGCGGGCGCGTCGATCTTTAGTACGGCCAAGTCCTTTTCGGGCGTCTTTCCCACCAGGGTAGCCGTATAGGTCTCGCCGTTGCCCAGGGTCACGGTAGCACGGTCGGCTTTCTGCACGACGTGGTAGTTGGTAATGATATGTCCCTCGCTATCCCATACGAAACCTGACCCCGAGCCGCGGGGGATCTCGGTAATGTCACGGGTAAACCAGTCGCGGGTCAGGGTAGAGGTATTGATGAAGCACACCGAAGGCGTTGCCCGCTCAAAGAGCTGGATGGTGTGCAGTTCATCGGGCGTGTAGGCGGAAGCGCCGTTGCTGCCGGGGGCGGTATTCAGCGGTCGGGCGGCCGGTTCGGTTTTAGCTACCAGCAGTCCGGGCTGAGCGGGGCCGTCCACGGCCCGTTCCAGCGGCACGATGGCATAATAATTATTAAAGAAGTAGCCCGCGCCGAAGGCAAGGACGAGCAGGGCGAGAACGAGGGCGATATTTCGGGTCATGTTACTTGGGTTCACGCTGCTAATAATGGACGGATGGCTCATTAAATTGTCTGGGGCAAGCTGGAATGCGGGGGGTGTACGTGCAAGTAGCAGGCCATCTATTTTATTGGTGAATTGGCGTGACGCTTTTTTTGCACTCGCTACTTGAGACCTCACCCCCGGCCCGGCTAATCGAAAGGGTCCCGTTCGCTTCGCGGCTACTTCGTGGTCACTCCTTCCGCCGCGGGGGAGAGGAGAGACTAAAGGTCGACGACCTACGAAAACCGACACGCCGCCCGACCGCAGGGAGAGGCACGCCCCACCCCACCTCCAACACAATCCGTAACTTGGGCCTAAATTAGTTACCAATGCGTACCCTGCTCCTCCTCCTGATAATTGCTACTGCTTGCCTGCCCGCTTGCAAGGACAAAACCGTTGAACCGGCCGACCCCGCCCTGGCCGCCGTCGATACGCTGGCCGCCGGCCGACCGGAGTTTGCGGCCATTTATGCGGACCCGACGCCGCTAATTGACGGCGTGGCCACGGACTCCGTCTGGGCGCGGGCGGAGTGGCTGCCGCTGGACCAAACCTGGCTGGGGGACGCGCCGACGGCTACTGATTTTTCCGGCCGCTATAAAGTGGCGTGGGACAATAACTTCATCTACCTGCTGGCCGAAATCGTGGACGATACGCTGGTTGATACCCATAAGGACGGGCTGGAAAAATACTGGGACGACGACTGTCTGGAGGTGTTTTTGGACGAAGACCGCTCGGGCGGCAACCACTTGGCGAGTTACCAGGCGTTTGCCTACCACATTGCGCTGGACAACCGCGTGGTGGACTTTGGGCCGGACCGCGCGCCGCACTATTACGACCAGCATTTGCCGCAGCGGGCGCGGACCTGTCGGGGCGATACCTGCGTGTGGGAGGTGGCGATCTCGATCTTCGACAGCACCTATGCGGACGTGGCGAGCGATGCGCCGGTGCAATTGACAACGGGTAAGCGGATGGGTTTTATGCTGGCCTATTGTGACAATGACCGGAGCGAGGAACGGGAGAATTTCGTGGGTAATGTGCCGATACCGGGGGAGGATAAGAACCGGGGGTATATTGACGCGGGGGTTTTTGGGGAATTGGTGCTAAAGTAGGAGATGGAGGGGTTAACCCATAAAGCTACTTAGGGGGTTTTTTGTCACAGTCAGCGGCACGGCTAACGAGGGGGTCCACGGAGTTACGTGCAGTTTGCAAAAAGTTACCCGGAGTTTTTTGGCACGGCCGGCGGAGAAAATACTGATGACCGTGGCGTTGCCACAGTCTTCTAGCCCTCATTATGGTACGGCTCATTCTTCAAGATCGTCATCCCCCGGTACAACTGCTCCAACAGAAAAAGCCGGATCATTTGGTGGCTGAACGTCATCTTCGATAGCCCCAGTTTCTCATTCGCCCGCTCATAAATGGCTGGGGAAAAACCATAGGCCCCGCCCACCAGCAAGATCAGTCGGTCGTAGGGCCGTTGGAGCTGACCGTCCAGCCAGTGGGCAAATTCCACGCTACCGTACTGTTTCCCACGCTCGTCGAGCAGGATCAGGCCATCGGCCGGGCGCAGGCGGCTTAGTATGGCCTCAGCTTCGGCCTCCCGCAATTTATCGGGCGTCATTTTACCGCCCCGCTTTACATCGGGGATAATTTCCACCGAAAAGGGCAGGTAGCGTTCCAGTCGCTTTTCGTAGATGGCGGTGCCTTCCTTTAAATAAGCAGCGGCAGTTTTGCCGATAAAGTAGGCGTGAACTCTCATGCGGTGCGATTTACTTTTTCCAATTACTCCTCCGGTGCGCGCCCGCCGCCCATGATGTCTTGCAGTTGTTCGTAAAGATCGGCATAATCATAGTGTCTCAGGGCGGTGAACCACTCCAGCGTTTGATCCAGTTGGGCGACGGAGGACGGACCGATGAGGGCACCCTTGAAGCGGGGGTCCAGGTAGGCGCAGAGGAGGCCCAGATCGTGGAGGGTGGCGGGCAGCGGGCCGCCGTCGGGGCGGGTAGGTAGCTCGATTAGCCACCGGCGCAGGGTGGGTAGCAGGGCCGGATCGGTATCACGTCCGCGTAAATGGGCACTGGCGGGACCTTCACCGGCATATTCTTTCGGGTTCAGTTTCAGGCCGCCGCCACTCAGGCCGTAGGCTAACCAGTAACACCGCTCCCGGTAGGCCGAGTAGCGAGCGGCATCCGATTCAAACACATTATGCTTCACCTCCAGTAAGGGTGGGTCGATGAATAAGTCCGTTATCTTATACTCGTAGTTTTCCGGACGGTCCAGTCCGCTCAGGCCCACTTGAAGGTGGCTGCTATCAATGGTCATCGAAGACAGCACGCTCCAGGTCTCCCCGATCTCGTCCTCATCCGTCCGGTTATCCCAGTGGGGCATGATGCTACCCAGGCAAGAGCCGAATCGGCGCAGCAATTTCATGGATTCCTTCTCGGCCCGGCGGCGGGGCAACCAGATCGTTTGCCCGTCCATCAGATTATTGCGGGCACCCAACTTGACGATCAGCCGTAATGGCACTTGCGATACGGGGTAGGGTTCCGTCAGTCCGCCACTGATCGCATGCGGGTGCCGGCGCAGCAGCCATTCGTAAATACCAAGTTCGGTGCGCCGCCAATAGGTCGCGTCCCTGCGTATCGGGTAGTTGGTGGCGGTGTCCACCCACCGCCCCCCCGCTTCCGTAAACCGGTCGAGCAGATCGAAAGCCGTTTTCTGGTCTACTTTCCAGTACCATAGCGCGGTACCCAGCACGAGTTCGAAGTTATCGGGCGTAATTTGGTCGGCGGAAGTGAGTTGCATGGCGCGAAGGTAGGGTTTGCGGGGCTTTACCCGGCATATTCGTAGGTTCCCTTACAACACCTCCTCCTCGTCATACTCGATCGGTGCGCGGTACTTCATGAACGGAATTTTGAGTGCCGACCCGATCCGGTCCGTCTCTTCCTCGGCCATGAACACGTCTACGCCGTAGATCAATTTACTGTTATCCACTACGATGTAAGTCCCGAAAATTCGATCCCAGAACGAGAAGATATTCCCGAAATTAGCATCCGTATACGGCATCCGGTAATGGTGGTGTACGCGGTGCATATTGGGGGTGCAGATGACGGTACGCAGGGCGCGGTCCAGCCACTCGGGCATACGGATGTTGGCGTGATTAAACTGGGTCAGGATAACCGAAAGAGCCTGGTAAAGAAATACCAGCCAAATGGGTGCGCCGATCAGGATAACGGCGGCCGTGGTAAATACGAACCGAATTACGCTCTCGCCGGGGTGGTGGCGGTTGGCGGTCGTGGTGTCCACATGGCGGTCGGTGTGGTGCACCAGGTGGAAACGCCACATCCACTTTACGCGGTGTTCGGTGTAGTGCACCAGGTAGGCCCCGATCAGGTCCAGCACCAGCAGGCCGATCAGGGCCTGCGCCCATAGCGGCAGGGTCACCCACTGCAACAGGCCGAAGTCGTTTTCCACCACCCACTGGCTGCTCAGTGACCAGAATAAATGCCATCGCGAAAGTTGACGACGATGGTCGTGAACGTAAAGAAAAAATTCATGCCCGCATGCTTCCACTTGTGGTAGTCGTGCTCGAAGAGCGGCAGGGCGTTCTCCGCCAGCCAGAATACGGTTAGGCCGCCCACCAGCAGCAGCGTCCGGTGGAGGGAAGGGATGGTTTCAAAGTACGTGATGATCGATTCCATGGTAGCGTGTCTAGAAGTACCAAGATAATGGTTTTCCGGCAATTACGTTGCGCGCGGCGGTGGTTTTGTCGGGTGGGCGGCCCCCGGCCCGCCCTCGGCGGGCGGTCCGGCCGGGCGTGTCCGCCGCTCCCTCTTCGGTCGGCCCTGCGGGCTCGGTCGCTACCGCTACCGCCGGCTCCCATCCCTGGTCCGTAAAGGACCGCAATTTTGCTGAAATTTAAGTCCTATCCGAGGGCCGGAAATTTTCCCTTCCCCAGCCCGCAATAAGCGAACAAACCGGCCGTTTTCACGCTTAATCGGTGAAATCGTGCCGGGCCGGCGGGCTATTCCGTCTCCCGGCCGGCACCATCCATCCGTCTAACCAAATTACTCCCATCCCATGCGTTACACCCCTTTTTTAGCCTTACTCCTTTCCCTCGTATTCGTTACCTCCTGTGTGAGCAAGAAGAAATACGATGAAGCCCTCGCCGCCCAGCAGGCCGGTAACCAATCCATGGCTGAATTGCGTGCTTCGCTCGACGATTGCAACAAGCGCACCGCCGACCTGAATACTGAACTCCGTTTATCCCAACAGGCCAATTCCGGTAGTGCCGCCACCATCCAGCGCCTCGAAGAACAACTAAAGGATACCCGCCAGACCAATGCCGGACTCCTTCAGCAGATGGAGCAACTCTCCGTCATCAGCACCGCCGGTGCCCAGAACATCACCCGCTCGCTGGAGAACATGGACCGCCAGCAGGCCTACATCAAGGAGTTGACCGGTAAGATCCAAACCAAGGACTCCACTAACCTCGCGCTGGTTATGAACCTGAAGCGCTCCCTCGATAACGTCAACGATACCGACGTGGAGGTGAAGGTACGTGGCGGCGTGGTTTACGTTTCGCTGTCCGATAAGATGTTGTTCCAGTCCGGTGGTTCCACCATTACTCCCCGCGCCGCCGAGGTGCTCGGTAAGGTAGCCAAGATCGTCAACGACCAACCCGACCTGAACGTGATGGTCGAAGGCCACACCGACAATGTGCCGATCAACACCAACTGTACGCCCGATAACTGGGCCCTCAGCAGCCAGCGCGCCGCCACTATCGTACGCGAACTGCAAACCAAGTACGGGGTAGCTCCCGCGCGCCTGATCGCCGCCGGCCGCTCGTCCTACGCTCCCAAAGCTGACAATGCTACCGCCGAAGGCCGCAGCACCAACCGTCGTACGGAAATTATCATCCTACCCAAACTGGACCAGTTCTTCAAGCTGATGGAAGCCCCGGCTGATTTCCAGCCCGGTCGCGGTAAGTAAGTTATAAGCTGAATTGGCGGCCTACCGCCACTCGGTATCCATGCGCGCCAGTGTTTGCCCCTCGCGGCGCACGGCGTGACGATAAGCGGAGGCGGACCCCAGGGGTTCGTCTCCGCTTTTTTGTGGGCGGGGCGCGGCAAATACTTCCAGCCGGTCACCCAGGCGGGCTTCGCCGCTAAAGCTGATATCGAGGCTACGCAGGCGGCCGCCCCGCAATAGGTCGGGCGGCAGGGCCTCCAGCATCCACTCGGGGTAAAAGGTATTGGTCAGGTGGTCGTTCCAGTCCAGGTGGTGGTAGCCCACCCGGAACGGTAGCGCGGCGGCGGATTCATCGTCACTACTCCAGGGCGAGAGCTTGCCGGTGCGGGGCGGCAGTACTTCCTCCTGCGCGGGGAAATCCCGTTCGATTACCTTGATAAAATCCGGGATGGGCGCGAAACGGCGGCTCTCCAGGTCCAGCAGCATCCAGGTGCTGGTGGCGCGGGCCAGTAATTCTCCGTCGGCGGTGTACACCCGGAAATCGCGGTAGGTAAACACCCGCTCGAAACGGCTGGCGCAGGTGCTGACGAAAAGCTCCTCGCCCAATTCAGGCAGTCGCTCCACCTCCACGTACTGCCGCAGCAGCACCCAGGATAAGCCCAGGGGAGACAAGTCCTTAAATGCAAAGCCGATCCGGTCGATGTTGCGCAATGCCGTTTCCTGGCACAGCCGCAGCAGGTAGGGAATACTCAGCCGCTGACCCGCATCGGCCTGGTAGGCGCGTACGCGGTAGGCGGCGGTTTCCTGGATGGAGGAATCGAAAGAGCGGGCGAACGGAGACACGAGCGGGAAACTTGATCGGTGGAAAAGCGGGAAGATACGGTAAGCGATCCGATCCCCCCCGGCCGCGGATCTGCGTGAGGTGCCTGGAAGGGCGTTAGCGCACGCAGTGCCGAGCGATCAGCGAAGCCTGAAAGGCACCGACCCCGACCGCCGGGGAGGGGGCACGCCCGGAGGTTAGTACGTCGTAGTTAGCAGCGCATCATTACGCAATAGCACTTCCTATTAACCACTTCCTATTTCTCCTCGTAAAAGTCATCCTCGTCTTCCACCTTCACCACGCTGCCCGCTTTTAGTTGCCGGGATACGGCCGTGTACGGCCCTTTCACGACTTGATCGCCGATGGCCAGGCCGGACAGAATTTCGATGTACGTATCGTCCTGCAAACCGGTGGTTACCGCTTGGCGGCGGATAGTATCGGCCGAAATGATGAAGACGATTTCCTCCAGTTCGTCCACGCCGGCGGCGGCTTCATCGCCACCCTTTTCCTCCTCCACTTCGCGCGTGGTCACGCACTGGATGGGCACGGTCAGGATTTTTTCACGGGTCTCCGTCAAAATTTCTACGCTGGCCGACATACCGGGCCGGAACGGGTAGGGCTTGGCTTCTGAAACCAGGTCGGCATAACTCTCGGCCATGATATTGATGCGCACCTCGAAATTGGTCACCTGATCGGAGTTCAGGGCCGCGCCCGCCGCCGTCGCCGCCGAAGTGGAACTGTTGGCGATCTGCGTCACCTTACCCTTGAACTTGCGGTTCAGGTAAGCGTCGATCTCTATTTCTACCTCATCGCCCAGCGTTACGCGGGGCACGTCGTTTTCGCTAACCTCCACGCGCACCTCCATGGCATTCAGGTTGGCGATCCGCATTAGCTCGGTACCGGCCATTTGCAGGGTACCCACTACACGCTCGCCCTGCTCCACGTTGAGCAGCGACACCACGCCGCCGGTGGGGGCATAAATGGTGGTGCGCCGCAGGCTGGTGCGCAGCTCGTCCAGCGAGGCCGCCGACGACTGCACCCCGAACTGGGAAGCCCGGATGGATGCCTCGGCACTGGTGATATTCGATCCGGCCGCCTTGTAATTGGCCTCTAATCCACGTAGGTTGGACAGCGACAAATCGAAATCGGCCTGCGAGATCACGCCTTCTTTTTTGAGTTGCTCGTTACGCTTGTGCACCTCGCGGGCATTAGCCAACTGGGCGTCGATCTGCTCGCGCTGCGCCTGCTGTGCCGCCAGTTGGGCCTGCGAGTTGGCCAACTGCGCCTTGGAACTATTGACCTGCGCCACGCCCCGCTCTACCTGCGACTGAAACGCATCGGCGTCGATCTTAGCCAGTAGTTGACCCACCACCACCGAGTCGCCTTCCTCCACGTAGAGTTCTACTACCTCACCCGATACATCCGAGCTGATCTTGACCTCAGTCTGCGGGAAAACCTTGCCGCTGGCCGCTACTTTTTCCTGGATCGTGCGCTCCCCCACCTCCGTGGTGAAGACCCGGATGCCGTCTTCGTTCCGCCCCCCCAGAATAACGATGGCCAGTACGGCGAGGACAACGATGGCTACTAAAATGATAATGGTCTTGCGTGACATAGGTTTTGATTAGTATGTAGTACGTAGTGTGTAGTACGTGGTAATTCGTGAGTGTAGGATGTATGCGTAGGCTTGTGCCAAAGCACAGGGTTACCAACGGCAAAGCCGGCTACTGAAAGTAAGGGAGAAGCCCCCCGGTGTACGCGTAGGCTTGGTCCAAAATACTAATATACAGCACCGCAGGTGCCTACTAAAGTACGCGCGAAGCGCCCTACTGGATAGAAAGCTCCTGCCCCAAGTAAAACTCCACCACCTTGCGGTTAAAAATAAACTGGTACTTCGCCCGGCTCAGTTCCACCTTTGCCACATCGAGGCGGTTGGTGGCCGTCACCAGATCGAGGGTATTGGAGACGCCGATCTCAAAACGGCGGTTGCCGTTATCGAAGGCTACCTGCGCGGCTTCCACGCTGCGCAGGGCGGCGCGGTAGCTCTGGCGGGCGGCCCGCAGATCGGTCAGGGCGCGCTGGATGTCGGACTGTAGTTGCTGCTCGGATTGTTCGCGTTGCAGGCGGGCATTCCGGGTACGGATCAGGGCCTGTTGGGCGGCGGCCTTGTTCCGGCCCCGGCTGTAGATCGGAATATTCAGGCCCGCACTGATCGACTGGCCGAAGTTGCGATTCAACTGCTCGGTGTAGGGCAGATCCAGTAATATACCTCCGGTCCTGGTCGGCAGGGCCAGTTGCACATCCATTCCGTTGATCTGCACTCCCACGGGATCACCCAGCACGAATTCCACGGTGCTATCGTCGAAGTCCTTAGCCGCGCTCGAAGCCGAGGTGTTCGCACCGGCCTGGATGAACACGCTGGGATAAAATCCGGCCTTCGCCACCTTCTCCCCCACTTGCGCACTGCGCTCCCGCGCCTCGGCGGCCCGTACCACGGGCTGGGTCTGGCGGGCGGCACTATAAACGGTGGCAAAGTCAAAATCAACCACCAGGTCGGCTTCGGAAAGCTCGATCTGCGGATCATCGATATCGAAGGGTTGCGATACGTCCAGCTGAAGTAGCTGCTGCAGGGTCAGTAGACTCACCGCCACCTGATTTTCCAGGTCTACGATGGTGCGCTCGTTGGCGGCCTGCTGGGCTACCAAATCGAAACGATCGGCCTCGGGCAGTGAGCCGGCGCGGATGAGGCGCTCGGTATTTGTCAGTTGCTCGGTGGTAAGAGCCAGTTGCGATCCGGCATTGGTAATTTGCTCGCGTACCAGCAGCACGCTCAGGTAAGCGTTGGCCACCTGGAGGGCGATATTATTGGCCGTGGTTTCGGCGTCCAGTCGGGCGGCTTGCACCTCGAATTCACTCTGGTTGATGCTGTTGCGCAGCAGGCCGCCATTGTAAACGGTCATGCCCGTGGAAATACCGACGGAGTTAAAGTAGATCGTCTGCTGATCGAAGGAGTTAGTGGTGGGGTCCACCGTGCGGCCGAACTGGATACCGCCGTTGATGGTGGAGTTAAGGTTCGGTAGCCGCGCCAGTTTATCGGCTTTTAACTGTACTTCGGCCGACTCGATGCCGTATTCCGCTTGCCGCACCTGCAGGTTATTCTCCCGCGCATAATCCACGGCGGCCCGTAGTGACCAGGGGCCGGAGGTCTGCGCACCCAGGGCGGCAACACCTAATATAGCGACGATAAAAAGTATAATTCTGGACATAAGGAGGCTACTTGTAAGGGCAAATCTAAGCAGCTCGCCAAGATCACAAAGCCCTTTTCTATCAACGCCCGCCGATCATGGACCAACGGCGCGGATTTTAAGCTTTCCCTAATCCAATCCTAACTTTTCCCTTGTACCGGTCCATCCAAACCCTGCCGTTTTAGGGCCGTTAACCGGCAAATGCGCCGGCACTAAAATCTTACCTCTACTAAAGCTTCGGCTTCTAAATCGCTCTACTACCATGAAAAACCTCCTTTTCACCCTCACCCTCTTCCTCGCTTCCATCACGCTGGCCACGGCCCAGACCACCATCGGAATCCGGGGCGGCCTGCACAATTCGGGCGTCCGTTTTAGCGAGGCGCTCGGCAACCTGGCCCCAGATCTGGCTCGCACCACCGGTTTCGAGATCGGCGCGGTGCTCAACGTCCCCGTAGCGGGCGGCTTCAGCGTCCAACCCGAACTCATCTACCAAACCAAGGGCTTCGGCTACTCTCAGGACGTAGCCGCCGAACTCCTCGGCGTCAACCTCCCGCTCAACGCCACGGCCGAGACCCGTTTTGATTACGTCGCCGCGCCCCTCCTCGCCAAGTATGCCTTCGGTGATCCGGGCGGTATCCAGGCCTACGTCACCGCCGGTCCCAGCGTCGGTTATGCCCTCTCCGGCCGCGTCGACACCCGCGCCCGCGTGCTCGTCGAGTTCGATATTGCCAAGACGCCCATCAACCTCGACGCCGTCAATTATCAGCGCCTCGAGGTCTCCGGCATCGTCGGCGCGGGCGTCCAGATCCCCGTCGGCAACCTCCGCGCTTTCGTCGACGCCCGCTACCAGCACGGCTTCACCAACAGCTACAAAGTGCCCGTCGTCAATGAGTTCATCCGCAATTCGGGCGTCAGCCTCAGTGCCGGTCTGGCCTTCCCCTTGGGCCGTTAAATTTTAGGCCGTGTCCCCGGCTATCGCCGGGGCCGGTCCCTTCCAGGCGCGCTGCCGCTTGGCCGCTAACGCGGCTCCTCCCTCCGGTCGGCCCTTCCAGGCACCTCACGCACGAGACAATAAACGATGGATGGATGGATTAGCTACACTGCTTCTCTCGATCATAAATGATCTTTCGAGGTGAAGGATTTATGGTTTGTGCTTTAGGCTGTCCAATCTATTTAGGTTTACCCACTATAGTTCTAAAGGTATGTCAACTCCCCGTCACTCCTCTCCCGCGCGGCGGCTGGGGTTAAGGGGACTCGAGACGAATAGCCGGGCCGGGGGAGAGGTTTCCAGGAAGCGAGTGCAAAAGCTGTACTGGTTCAAGCCCGATAAACTGGACAGCCTACTTCACAACCCATTAATTTTCAGCGACGCAACAAGTCTACTGGAGAACGCTGTTTTTCTCAAATTTAAGAACTAAACTCAAGGTCCCCAAGTGGGAGGGAACCCACCCAGGCCGCCACCGCCGACCTCCCTTGCCCCCTGTCCGGCGCACCGGGCAAACCGGTGGCCTTTCTTGCGGGGCCACTGGGCCGCAAAAAGCCTGTTAATTGAGGACCGTTTTCTTCAAAACGCGGGCTAGCCTGGTGCATTCGCGCTAAAACACGAGTGCTACCGGTTGCGCCAGGAGCGAACGGTCGATAAAGCTATGTTGATTGTCTTGGGTAGCGTACCGTCATCGCGGCCGTGTTGCTACCCCCCAGGAAGACCGCTCGCGATGAGCATGGAACGGTCTAGTCTATTTGAGTTCAAGTGAAGCGGCCCTGATCCGACCGGATTTCACCCACCATGTTTTGCTGCCTTGTATCAGTGCAGAGATTCCGGTATTGCGACCGGTAGGCGGCAAAGATAACGTAAATGTTTTATAAAAAAATATTTAAAACTATTATTTTGAAAATACTCCTTCATGGGTTGACTTGTTGCGTGAGGTGACCGAAGGGTACGTGCATAGCACCGAGCGAACAGCGAAGCCCGTAGGGGACCGGCCCCGGCCTTCAGCCGGGGACACGCCCCCCACTTACCTATATCCACTTCCACAGCTCGTCCAGCAACCCGGCTTCTACCGGCACTACTTCCTCGGCTTGGGGAGGCGGCGTTTTTATTTGCTCCCCTACCCCATCGGCTTGTCCCGGCGGCACTTGCGGGCGGCCCACTCGTTCGAACAACTGCCGCCGCTCCGCGCCGCTGAACTCGCTGAAAGTAGGACGCAGGAGGGGCAATACTTCCTCGAAATCTTCCCAGACCAGGCCGCTTACCCAGCCGTCTACCAACCGCCAGAGGGGATCGTGGTGCAGTAGCAATAGTCCACTACCGTGCAGAAAACCGGCCACCCAGGCGGCCACGTCCGGCGGGCGGTTGCCGGGGGAGAGGGCGCGGTGGAACCGTTGTTCGGTGGCCGGTACATCCAGTTCTCCCTGGTCGAAAAGCAGGCGGTTGGCTAGTCCGTTAATGCGGGGATGTACGCCGGTGTTGGCCGCCAGACCAGTCAGGGTGCCCAGCCAATTTTCGGCAATGGTAGGCAGGTCCAGCCGCGCCAGGCTGCGGTGGGCTTCCAGCAGATCGGCGGCGACCTCGCGGGCGGCCTCGTCTTCGATCCGGTTCAGGGCACCCGGCAGGCCGGACCGGAGGCGGGGCAGCAGTTCTTCCAGTAGCAGTACCAGGGCGGTGGTATCCGTGCGGCGCACGTCGCCGTAGGCGATGGTGGCGGCCAGGTCGGGCAGGGCCTTGAGCAGCATCGGCCAGTCATTGCTGCGGGCACCGGCGGTTCGCAATCGCTCCACCAGGGGAGCGGTCAGGCGGGGCAGCCCGGCGCGGAGAGTGGCGGCGATCAGAGCGGCCAGGCGGGGCAGTTCTTCTACCTCTCCGGCTTGCTTCAGTATGTAACGTTGCGCGGCATCGGCCACGGTGTTGCCATAGCCGGCCAGTTCCAGCAGGCGGAGGCTCAATTCGGGCTGCCACTCCAGTAACCACACTTCCCGGAAACTGCCCAGATCGCGGGCGTTGCCCTCCTGTGGTGTACCCCAGTGGATCCCGAGCAGGCGCAGGCGGTGCAGCAGGTAGCTTTTGGTCAGGTCGGATTCGGAACGTAGGTCCAGACCGCCGCGGGGGCGGACCTTGGTGGCTTTGAGGTACTTTTGGCCGGTGGTTTCCCAGTATTTATTGAGGCGGGTAGATCTTAATTGCTCGCGCAAGTCCTTTAGTAGTGGCACCGTTCCTACATTATCCGGCACCCGCCCTACGGCCGTTCCCACGGTCAGCCGCTCGCGGATGAGGTGCAGGCGTTCGATCTTTCCGTCGGCCAGGGTGACTTCGGCGGCTTCGCGCAGTTCCTCGCGGCCGGGCAGGCGGTGGCCGCGCATGGTGGCCAGGGTACGGGCCAGGCGCACGGCATCCACGGCGCGGGCGGGCGAGGCATCGTAGCCTTCCTCACGCAGCAGGCGGGCGGCGGCGGTCATCCAACGATCCACGGCGGTGGCGGGGTGGGCATACAGCATTTCGTACCAGGCGGGCGATATGACCCCGGCCCCATAGCCGCTCTCGCGCGCCAGGCGGGGGTAGGACCAGGGCACCCAGGCGGCGGTCACTTTGGTGCGGGGCAGCCCCTTTAGCCAGGCGCGGTCGGTAGCTACTTTGTAATCTTTCCAGCTTGCCAGGGCCGGACCGTGCCAGGCCCCGCACACCACCGCTATCCGTTCGTAGCCGGCCTTGACGGCCTTGCGAATGCACTGACGCATATAGGCTTCGCGCCGTTTAGTTTCTTGGTCGATGCTGTCAGGAACGGAATTACGTAGCTCGGCCACCGCTTCGTTCAGGGCGTCGAAAACAGCCGTGCTTTCTGTATGCTCTTCTTCACGCTCGAAGGTGGCGTCCCACCAGGTTTCGGTATCGGCGTAGCCGGCCAGGTCCGACAGTTCGGCCAGCGGATCGCGGGGGCGGGCCGGTGCGGCGGCGGGGGGCTTGGTGCCGAAAAGATCGGCGGGGCGCGAGGGGCGGGCGGCCAGGTAGTGCTTGGCCGGTAGATCCATTAATTCATAGGGAACTTCGCGGTCCATGGCCCAGCGCAGGGCACGGTACTCGGGGGAGAAGGCGGCAAAGGGCAGGAAGGAAGCGCGGTCCACCTCCTTTTCGTCAAATAGCACCAGGGCTACGGGCGGCCGCAGGTCGGGATGGCCCAGCGCGGCCACGGCGGCCTGGGCATCGGCGGGGCCTTCCACTAGCAGGTAGTCGGGTTGCCACTGCTTGAGGGCACTTTCCAGCCGCCGGGTACTGCCCGGTCCGTGGTGGCGAATGCCGAAAACACGCAGATCAGTCTTCACAGTTCCAAGTATAATCATCCAGCGGAAAGCGCGGTCCGCGAAAGTTGAAGTGCCACCACTCGGTAGTGATGGGCGCGAAGCCGTGCCGTTGCAGGGTTTGGCTCAGTAGCCGGCGGTTGGCCAGTACGCTGTCCGCTAGTTTGGTGTAGGCGGGGTAGGCTTCGGGGCCGAAGAAGTCGTAGGTCGTTCCCATGTCCAGTTGCTCGCCGGTTTCCAGGTCGATGAGGGTCAGGTCCACGGCGGCACCCCGGCCGTGGACGCTGCCCTTTTTGGGGTCGGCCACGTAGCGGGGATCGGGCATGATGTCCCAGAGCCGCTGCTGGTATGGGCTGGGGCGGTAACAGTCGAAGAGTTTGAAGCCCAGCCCCTGCTTTTTCAGGTCGGCCTGAGCGGCAACGATACCCTTGGCCACCTTGGGCCGCAGCAGGCAGCGGGCGCAGTCGTAGATCACGGTGTCCATAAAGTTATTGGCCGTCGCGTAGCGGATGTCCAGCACCAGGCTGCTATCCAGGCGGATGACCTCGGTCCACTGCGTGGTATCGTAGTCGGGCGGGCGGACGGGCGGCGGCGCGGGCGGCAGGGTATCGGCTACGGCTACGGTTAGTGCGGGCGTATCGGGTTCGTTAGCGACTTTCTCCGCTACCGGTGGCGGGGAGGATTGGCAGGCGAAGAGCAGGGTGAAGAGGAACAGAAGTAGTGGTCGCATGGTGGGATACGGCTGATGGAGCGGCTAATTTACGGAAGCTTGGGTAAAGTGCCGCGCCGGTGCGAGACCGGAGGTCTCGCGAAGGAATCGGCTCCCGACCTTCGGCCCAAGGATAGCTTGGCAGATGGGCGCGACGAGGTGAGAATACTCTCGACCGGAGGTTGGTTTCCTGCCTCGCGAGAGACCGGAGGTCGCGCACCGGGCGCAACTCACGCGTGCTTGCCGACCAGAGGTGCCGGCATCCTTCGTTCGCGGGACCGGAGGTCACGCACCGCATCACTCGTTTACGCACTACTATTCACTCATTCACTACCGCGTGAGGTGCCCGCAGGGGCCATCCGCGTAGCGGTGGCGTGCGTAGCACCGAGCGATTAGCGAAGCCCGAAGGGGACCGACGCCGACCGCCAGGGAGGGGGCACGCCCAAAACATCAGGTGCTAAAGACTAGCCAAACGGAATTAGTCTGCTGCCCCGCTACGCATGATTTTTTTGAGTAGTACGATCTGGCCGAGGTGATAATGCGCGTGCTCGATGAAGCCCTGGAGGTTGCGATAATAATTGCCGTAGGCTTCCTTGACGAAGCCGGCCGAAAGCGTCTCGGCGGGGAGTTGTTCGATGAGGCGGGCGAAGGTTTCGCCGTTCTGGAAGAAGCGATCGCGGAGGTTTTCCCAGTCCCGGTCCGTTTCGATGGGCGGCAGATCGAAAGAATATTTGTCACGGATGGTGAGGTCGCCGCCACGCAGTACTTCGGTGAGGCCGCCGACGTAATAATCGACGTGAAAGAGGAGGACGGCGATGGTGTTGAGTCCGTAAATCCGGGTGGTGGCCTCCCGGCGGCTTATATCCGAGACGGTTTCCTGGAAGTTAACGCCGGTGGAATTTACGCCCAGATAGAGGTGGCGCAAGTGCGTGGCGATTTGCTGTGGTACGTGCATGGTTGGCATGGATTTACGAACGAACAGAGGACTTTGGACGGCAATATATGGTTTTTGGTGCGAGACGGATTGCGGGTATTTTGCACATAAAAAATGCAGAATGGTATTATATTCGCACTCAATTTGTGCAAAATGGAAAAATTATTGCTCGAAAGCGAAGCACTTCGGATGATTCCGTTGCCCGCTTATCACCGTGAGTTATACCACGAACTGCCCTGGGATAATGCCTGCACCGCAGTCCTGGGACCGCGTGGAGTCGGTAAGACGACCCTGCTATTGCAGCGGCTGCAGGCTTTAGCCCTTCCGGTGGAAGAAGCGATGTACGCCGATTTGGGCGATCTTTACTTCGCGGAAAATCGGCTGTATGATTTTGCTCGATCCTACGCGGATCAGGGCGGGAAATTTCTTTTTCTTGATGAGGTGCACCGCTACCCGTTCGGCAGTTGGGCTACGGAGTTGAAGTTGATCTATGACCGCTTACGCACCAAACTGACCGTTGTGTTTACCGGTTCGTCCGTACTCAAGATACTTAATGAACAAGCCGATCTCAGTCGACGCGTACTTTCCTATCGTTTGGCGGGTTTATCTTTTCGGGAGTATCTATTGCTGCGCCACGAAATCATTTTGCCAGTTTTAACGCTACCGGAGTTACTAGAGCAGCGACACGAGTATCTCGCCCGCCACTCCGCTGAAGTGGCGCGAATAACTACGCGCCAATTTAAAGAGTACCTAGTTGCCGGTTATTATCCCTATTTTCTGGAATCGGATTTGGGTTACATTAATCGGGTAAATGCGTCCATTCAAATAGTTGTCCAGTCCGATATTCCCCATCCGCCAGAAGGGCCGGCGGCTAACGCAGGAAAACTGACGCGCCTGCTGGCGGCCATTGCGGATAGTGCGCCGTTTAAGCCTAATTTAACTAAATTAGCTGAACGAATTGGGATGAGTCGAAATAATTTACTCGATTATCTTACTGCCCTGGAACGAGCTAATTTAATTATGTTGGCGCGTGCCGAAGCGAGGGGCGTAGCGGCACTAGGTAAGCCCGATAAGATATTTTTGGACAATACGAATCTCATGTATGCCTTATCGCCCCAACGTACGGAGATCGGTACGGTGCGGGAGACTTTTTTCCTTAACCAGTTGCGCCAGTTGACCTTTAGCGCGGAGTTGGTTCCACCGGTTATTATGCTACCTAAAGAAGGTGATTTCACTTACTCGTATCAGGATCAACGCACGGTTTTTGAGGTAGGCGGACCTAATAAGAAAGCTAGCCAGTTGAAAAATGAAGTGGATTCGTATTTGGTAATCGACCAATTGCAAACGGCGACCGCGAAACGAGTGCCGCTTTGGATGTTCGGGCTGCTTTATTAAGAGTTTAATTGAGAACGTGTCTAAACATATCTAAGAGCGTGTCTAAACTTCAAACACCTCGGCAAAAAGTAAATGCCACCAGGGAATGAATAAGAATTGTACCCCTCGTTGTGCTATTTTCCTCTCGTGTTCAGATCGACTGACAACAATGGCTTGCTTTACCGGGTATTTGTCCGCAAAAGCGGCAAGTGAGCGAGGAATGGATTCCGTGGCCCGTTGCCGTGATTTTACTTCGATGGGATAAACTTCGGTAATTCGGTTGACTACGAAATCCACCTCCGCTCCATCCCTGGTTCGCCAGTATTGAAGTAGCCAGCCAAGCTCGCTACATTTTTTGCGCAATATACCGTGGACGAATTGCTCGAAGTTGAAGCCCAGGCGGGTGTCCGAGGAGGTGAGTAGCGTGAATTGGCCGAGCGCGTAGTTTTTCAGACCCGGATCAGCGTAATAATACTGACTTGCCTTGACCAACTCTTTACCGACATTATTGAAGTAGGGCGATACCACTTCGATGATGAATGTCTCGGAAGCGTAGTGCAAGTATCTTTTTAGCGTAGCGGTGCTGATGTTAGTCTCGTTTGCTAAACCCGTAAAATTAATCGGGCTTCCCTGGCGGTCCGCCAAAAGGCGTAGCAGGAGTATGAATGCATTGCGATTGTTGACGTTGAGCAGGCCCACGATATCCCGTTCGATATAGGCATTAAATAATTCCTGGATTACTTGCCGTTTTTCAATAATTGACGGAGCTAAAATGACTGCGGGATAGCCGCCAAAGGATAAGTATTCCAGCAGCAGTAGGTCTAGTTTTTCTGTTTCAACGGCAGCGTAGGCTAATTCCTTACCCTCGTACTGGTAGTCCGTTCGGTAGTGGAAAAATTCCTCGAAGGAAATGGGAGTGATCGGAAATACCCGTTTGCGGCCGGCCAGTGATTCGGATACGGAGGCCTTTAGGTCCATGCTTCCCGAACCGGTGATGACGAATTTGTAGGGCAAATCCTGGTCGTATAAACCCTTCAAAAACCGACCGGCATTTTCTTTGCGTTGAATCTCGTCGATGAAAATCGTTGCGGGGCTTTCTCCCGTCTCCAGGCGGATTTTTTGCAGCAAGCCTTCCTGACTTTCCAGGTAGCGCATATCTCCCTCAATGTCAAGGTTCAGGTAGAGGGTATTTCCTCCCCGTTCTTGGACGGTCTGCAGCAGTTTTTTAACCAGGGTCGTCTTACCTACTTGCCTTGCCCCGATGAGTACGGTTATTTGCTTAGCCGTCAAATGGCTTTCCAGTGCCGAATAGATCGATCTACGTATCATGAAACAAAGATAGGGCATATTTATCCAGCCAGATACAATACTAGACATTCAGCCCGACTATTTGATAAGTCGACTTGTCATTTAGCCCGACTATTCGCTAAGTCCACTTACCATTTAGCCCGACTATTTGGTAAACTAACTTCGCTCCCCTACCCTACGTAGCACTCAAACAATTGATCCAGCACCCGCTCCGGCTCGCCCGCCAGCAGACCTGGATGCGTGGGAGAACTCTGGATAATGGTGCTGCGCGGGGCAGTGAGCCAGCGAAAGCGGACGTGGGGTTCCAGCTCACCGATGCGGCCGCCGAGCGGCCGGCCGGCGCAGACCTGCTCCCAGGCGCGGAGGTGATCGTGGAGTAGCTCATGGTCCAGTTCCGCCGCAAAGCAACTCAGGCGAGCGGGGTACAAGTGATACTTCAGGGCCAGAAAACCCGGTCGCTTACAGTAAAGGATGACGCCGACGTTCAGGAATTCCTCCCGCTCTACGCGGGGGACTACCCGGATGACCGCGAACTCGTAGGTGGATTTAGCGGGCATCTTCGGCGTCTTTTAGCAGGATCCCGAGGCGGGAAAGCTTATCCAGCAGAAATTCGGTGTAGGCAGCCCGCTTATCGTCCGGGCTGAGGTCATCCGATTCCTCGATGAGCCAGTCGTCGGGGATAGCGGCAACCACTTTTCCAAGGAATGCCCGGTCGAATACCGAGCGGATTTTGGCGGCGGCTTCTGGTAGAAAATCGGCGCGTTCCAGCAGTACGTGGTCCTTGACTTGGGGGAAGTTCTTGC
The DNA here is from genome assembly GCA_963757435.1 of Lewinellaceae bacterium. Lineage (GTDB taxonomy): Bacteria > Bacteroidota > Bacteroidia > Chitinophagales > Saprospiraceae > Neolewinella. The sequence goes on from CAVWSC010000006.1 coordinate 462,825, forward strand.
CCAGGCTCGATTGCCAATTGGCCCAATTATGGTGAAAGTAGAGGCTGGCACCGTGGTCGATCAGCCACAGTTCCCGGTTCCAGATCAGGAGGTTGGTGTTTTTAGCCGTACGGTCGATGTTGGTGATAATGCTATCCAGCAGGACCGCCAGCGAGGCCGTCAGGCCGTCTACCCGCGATACGAGCGGGTCGTAGGTGATGGCTCCGGCGAGGTAGTGCAGGCCCAGGTTGAGACCCACGCTGAATTTAAGCAGATCCTGGATTTCCTCGTCGGGTTCGGCACGGCCGAAGGAATCGTCGAGCTGCATCAGGACGATTTCCGGCACTTGCAGGCCGAGTCCGCGTGCCAGTTCCCCACCGATGAGTTCGGCTACCAGGGCTTTCTTGCCCTGCCCCGCCCCGCGAAATTTGAGCACGTAGGGAAAATCATCATCCGCCCGCACGATGGCCGGCAGCGAGCCGCCTTCCCGCAGGGGTTTGAGGTACTGGACCACGTTGACGGTGCGTAGGTCGATGTCTTTCATGGGGGGAAGATAGGGCTTCGCCCGTACTTTAGCAGGCGGCGTTGCCGCTGGTAACTTTGTAATTCAGATAAGCCTATGCGTACACAAAGATGATCGGTTTGGGCGGATTAACCTCCGTTTTATCGAGTGTGCGAAAAACTTGCCCTTTCTACTCTCTACTTAATTAGTCTGTATCTAAATAACGATATTTCAGTTAGTTACGCAAACAATAGCTTCATCGAACGGGTTTACAAAACATAATAATCAACCAAAATACTACTATTATGGAAGCCACTTGCAAAACCTGTAACCACTGGGAAGATCATGCGCCCGCCGTCCAGAATCGCGAAAATTTTGGGGAGTGCGAGGTGCTGAGCAATAATGGCATGAAATTCGTGCTGCCCGTTCTTCAGGACCAATCCGCACCCACCGGCGCGGAGTTCATTACTAGCGCGGAGTTCGGCTGCAATCAGTATGATTCGGCGCGTTAAGAGCGTGTCTAAATTTTTACTTCCTGAGAACCAAGCATTTGAGAACCTGGCGTCACATAAACTGACTTACGTAACCCGCTATGCGCGCAAGTTTTTGTCTAGCCAGAACCTCAAATCATTGATCCTCAGTTCTTAAAAATTTTAGACACGCTCTAATTGATCTATTTATCTGACCGCATAACATAAAAGGAGCCACCCGGCATTGACGGGTGGCTCCTTTTGCGTGGAAACAGTTTCACCGGATGAATGAACAACGGGCGGCGCAACAAAAGGCATCGACTACCGTATGCGATTTAGGCAAAGGCATTGATACCGCAGCCTCCGCAGAGCCTACCGTTTCAACACCCATGGGGTACGGGGCGTTAACATAGTCGGTGGGGGCCGTACCTTCACCGGCAAACCACTCCGTTACACATGGCTCAATCAGCCCCTTCCAGTAAACCACCCCAGAACAAGGTCGCTCGCATCGGTAAATCGTTGATCGTATTGCTGCTCTTCGCCATTGCCGGGGTGATCGTATTCAACTATCTCCAGAAACAGCCCGGTAGCTTTCTGGCTGCGCCCGAGGAATACCAGTTGCAGTATATGCCCTCGGAATACAAGGTCAATGTCGACCCCGATCAGGCCCTTGCCATCCTGCAAAACCCCCAACGCTACCGGCGGGAATTCGATAATCTAGTCTACGAGATCAACACCGGCATCCTCAATCATGTGAGCCGCCGGATGGGGCTGAGCGATAGTCTGCAAACCGCCGTTGTCCGTGAATATGACCGTCAGCACCCGCAGTTTGCCGATCTTTACTTCAACGATTTCATGGCCATCCGCGACACTAGCGGTTCGCTCTACGAAACCTGGTACGATAGCGAGGGAGCCAATGTATCGGAGATTTTTAACGAGGTGGCGAGCAAGTACACCTGTTTCCTGGTCAACAAGGTACTGGCGGCCGTTATCACTACCCGCGACGGCAACATCCTCGCCAAGGGAAGCGGTGTCCAGACGCCCTGCGGGCTGGCGATGGGTGAAGCGCTGGCCCCGCTGGTAAAGCGGATGAAAGAACGCGCCGCCATCGAGGATTTTAGTCGCTCCAAAGGTTTACTCCAGGAGAAAGTCGAACGCGTAATTGCGGAACTCGCCACGATGGAAATACGTGACAAGAAGGGCATCAACAAGAACCTACAAACCAAAATTTGGGGCATGTCGGTATCCAAGACCGATGTGGAGATCACGGCCATCAGCATCCTCAAGGTCGGTTTCCGCCTCAACGACTATTTCGACATCCAGCTCGACGATCAGGCTAACCTTGTGACCATCACCCTACCCGAGCCGGTCATCCTCAGCCACGAGGTCTACCCCAAGATCGAACGGCTCGACATCGGCTGGATGCGGGAACTGGAAAGCATTAATATTAACGAAGGCATCAATTCTTTGCGCGCGGAATTCCGCCGCGAGGCCATCGAGAGCAATGCCATGGAACGGTCCAAAGTACAGGCGACGGAATTGATGAACACCATGTTTTTGCCCCTGATTCAGTCGATGAACGGCAAGTACCAACTCAAGATCGGCTTTCAGCGGCAGGCGGAAGCCGACCTTGGCGAGACGGCCCTGCGCGATTAAGAGCGTGTCTAAATTTTACTTCCTGAGAACCAATCATTTAAGAACCTGGCGTCATAAAAACTGACTTACGTAACCCGCTATGCGCGCAAGTTTTTATCTAGCCGGAACCTTAACCACGAAGTAGCCGCGAAGCGAATTATTGATCCTCAGTTCTTAAAAATTTTAGACACGCTCTAAGAGAAAGCTGATTCCCCGTATTTTGCCGGCGCACTGATTATTTGCCCACTACCACATTACTACCACCTCCTCCATGAAGACCATTAAAGGCCCCGCCATCTTCCTCGCCCAGTTTATGGGCGATGCCGCTCCCTTTAACTCCCTCGGTAGCATCTGCGCGTATATGGCCGACTTGGGCTATAAAGGAGTACAGATCCCTACCTGGGACAATCGGCTGATCGACCTGCAACGGGCGGCGGAAAGCAAGGATTACTGCGATGAGTTGAAAGGGGAAGTGGCTGCTCACGGACTGGAAATCACCGAACTCAGTACCCACCTTCAGGGGCAGCTGGTGGCGGTACACCCGGCCTTCGACACGCAATTCGACGGTTTCGCCCCGCCGGAAGTACACGGCAAACCCGCCGCACGGACCGAATGGGCGGTGCAGCAAATGAAGTGGGCCGCACAAGCCAGCCGCAACCTCGGCCTCAACGCGCACGTCTCTTTTTCCGGTGCCCTGCTGTGGCCCTTCGTTTACCCCTGGCCCCAGCGGCCCGCCGGACTGGTGGAAACCGGTTTCGGTGAACTCGCCAAACGCTGGAAACCGATCCTGGACGTCTACGAGGACCAGGGCGTCGACTGCTGCTACGAGCTACACCCCGGCGAAGACCTTCACGACGGCATCAGTTTCGAAATGTTTGTCGAGGCCCTGGACGGTCACCCGCGGGCCTGCATTAATTACGACCCCAGCCACTTCGTGCTCCAGGCCCTGGACTACGTCGAGTTTATCGACATCTACCACGAGAGGATCAAAGCTTTCCACGTCAAAGATGCTGAGTTTAACCCCACCGGCCGTCAGGGCGTCTACGGCGGTTACCAACCGTGGCTCAAGCGGGCCGGCCGCTTCCGTTCCCTGGGCGACGGGCAGGTGGATTTTGCCGCCATATTCTCCAAACTGGCCGAATATGACTACGACAGCTGGGCCGTGCTGGAATGGGAATGCGCCATTAAGAGTGCAGCGCAGGGTGCGGCCGAGGGTGCGCCATTTATTGCCGACCACATCATCCAGGTAACGGAGCGCGCCTTCGACGATTTCGCGGGCGGCGAGAGCGACGAGGCGGGGAACCGGAATTTGCTGGGGTTGAAGGATTAAGCGGCATGCTTGCGTGAGGTGCCTGGAAGGGGTCCGCGTAGCGGCAGTGCGAAGCACCGACCGATAGGGAGCCTGAAAGGAACCGACCCCGACCCGTTAGGGACGGGGGCACGCCCAAAAAAACCACTAATTTTCCTGCCGCGCACGACCCAGACTATTCATGTACCGCTCCATGTCCGGGGCCGGGTTGCGGGGGCGGATAATGAGGCGTAGCGACTGGTTGTAATTGATGTAATTGATGAGCCAATTGACGAAAACAAACAGCTTATTGCGGGTACCCAGGATGGCGAACAGGTGGACCAGCAGCCAGGTCAGCCAGGCAAATAGTCCGCCGAAACTCCAGCCATTGGGCAGGTCCACCACGGCGCGGGCGCGGCCCACGGTAGCCATGCTGCCCTTGTCGCGGTAGCTAAATTCTTTCCAGTTCTCCCCGTTGAACGAACGGCGTAAATTGGCCGCCAAGTGATCGCCCATCTGGATGGCGACCTGGGCCACCTGCGGGTGCCCCTCGGTGTATTCGTCCTCCTCCATGTAAGCGATATCGCCGATGGCGTAGACGTTGCCCAGACCCTGTACGCGGTTGAAGCGATCCACTTTGAACCGGTTACCACGCGTAATGACTTCGGGGGCCAGACCGGGGATAATGACCCCCTTCACGCCGGCGGCCCAGATCAGTTTGTCGGTACGAATTTTGCTGTCGTCATCCAGGTGGGCATAGGTGCCATCATAGTTTTTTACCCGCTTGTTGAGTAGTACGTTGACGCCCATTTCGCGCAGGTATTCCAGCGATTTATCGCTCGCTTCCTTACTCATTCCCTTCAGCAGCGAGTCGCCCGATTGAATGAGGTAAATGTCCATCTCCTGCTCCACGGCCAGTTCTGGATAGTCCTTGGGCAGGATCTTGTGCTTCATTTCCGATAGCGAGCCGGCCAATTCCACACCGGTAGGACCGCCACCCACGATAACTACGTCGATCAAACCCTGACGATCCTCGTAATCGGTGGTCACCACGGCTTTTTCGTAGTCGTCCAGGATGGTGTTGCGCAGGTACAAGGCCTCGCTGACCGATTTCATCGGCAGGGCCAATTTCTCCAATTGTTCATTGCCATAAAAATTGGTATCCGTACCCGTACACAGTACCAGGTGATCGTAATTGCAGTAGCCCAGGGGCGTTTCGATCCGTTGTTGCTCCGGCTTAATGGCCGTCACCTCCGTGACCCGGATGTAGACATTCTTTTTTCCCTGAAACAGTTTCCGAAATGGAAAACTGATCGAAGAAGGCTCCAGGCCCGACATGGCCACCTGGTAGAACAGCGGCTGAAACTGGTGGTAATTATTGCGGTCGATCAGCACCACCTGGCAGTTCATCCGGGCCGCCCGCCGCGCCAGGCTGATGCCGGCAAAACCGCCGCCGACAATGACGAGGCGCGGTACGCCCACTTCAGGAATGTTGATCTTCGTCTGGATGCTCATGGGATGGATTAAGGCGAGCTGTGCTCGCCTCAACATCGAAGGGGGCAAGAGTGTTGCGCCCGAATGGCTCAATAATCACCTACGGCTTCGGCACCGCACTGGTCAACCGCACCGTAAAGCCGTTCATCTTATACTTGCTCTTCAGCGACTTCTCGTATTCCTGCGCCTGCTTTTCCGTGGTAAATGGGCCGAGCACGATCTTATAGACCGGCACCGCCGTCGTTCCTTCCGTCTTCACCAAAATGTTGTCAAACCACTTGCCCTGCAGCTCGGCTACCTTGGTCATTACGCGGTCCAGCGTAGAAAGGGAGGCCACCTGTACACCATAATCACCCTCGCCCGGCAGACGAATTTCGATCTTATGGACCCCCGCTCCCCACTGGCCGGCGGTGGCCAGTTTGGTCGTTGCCTTTGGTGCTTCGGGCGCAGGCGGGGTAGCGCGGTTCGGCACGGGGCGCAATAGGGGCGTCTTGGCGGCTACCAGATCGGTGGCGGTTGCCTCGGGTACTACCACTACGGCGGTAGTTTTGGCGGCGGGTGTGGGCGTAGCCGCGGGGCGCGTGGCTTCGGTTGCCGGCGTGGTCACGGATTCGCGGGCGGGCACCTGGGCCTGGGTGGCGGCGGGCGGCGTGGCCACTTGGCGGTCGGCACCGTTGGTGGGCGCGGCGGGCGCGGGCCGGGGCGTTGCTACCTGGTCGTAGGTAGTGGGCGCGGCCGTCAGGGCGTCATTCTGGCCGGGCAGGCTGAGTAACTCGATTTTGACCTTCTTCTCGTCCAGGCCCGTCATCCCCAGCACATCGGCGGCGCGGCGCGACAGGTCGATGATCCGTCCGTTAATAAAGGGACCCCGGTCGGTGATCATAACGATCACCTCCTTTTTATTATCGATCCGCGTCACCCGCACCCGCGAGCGATAAGGGTACAGTTTGTGGGCGGCAGTCAATTCATTCTTATCGTAACGCTCGCCGTAGGCCGTCTCCGAACCCTGGTACGAGTCGGAATAGTAACCCGCCAGACCGTATTCGGTATCACCCACCATCTGGGCGGTAAGCGGGGCGGCCGTCAGGGCCAGTAAACTGAATAACAGGCAAATAGTACGTAGCATGGGTGTGGTTTTTTAGCTCTTTGTGGTTAATCGCGGGGCGGTTCCCGCCAGATTTATTGTCCTAAACGTCAAGTCAGGGTCAGACGTTGTTTTTTCCCGCCTTTTCGGGGGAACTTTATGGGGCGTACCTTTGTAGTTGGTGCTTCGGGCGTGCCCCCGGCAAGGGCCGGGGTCGGCGTCTTACGGGCTTCGCTATTCGCTCGGCACTGCGTGCGCTAACGGCCCCTTCAGATGCCTCACGCGGGGCGGCTTCGCCCACCCATCAACCACCCGGTAGACCGATTTTGACCCGGCTCCACCAACCCCCTAAAAATGAGCAAGCACGGACGTGTACTCGTCGCCATGAGCGGCGGCATCGATTCTACGGTAACCGCCATGATCCTCCACGATCAGGGCTACGAAGTTGTGGGCATCACCATGAAAACATGGGATTACGCCAACAGCGGCGGCTCCAAAAAAGAAACCGGCTGTTGTAGCCTCGATAGCATTAACGACGCCCGGGCCGTCTCGGTCCAAATGGGGTTCCACCACTTCATCGTCGATATTCGCGAGGATTTTGGGGATTACGTGATCGACAACTTCGTGGACGAATACCTGGCCGGACGGACGCCCAACCCCTGCGTGCTGTGCAATACCCACATCAAGTGGAATTCCCTCGTCAAGCGCGCCGATGCGCTCGACTGCGAGTTCATCGCCACCGGCCACTATGCCCGCTTGAAGGAAGAAAACGGCCGCCACTTCGTCTCCCGCAGTGCCGATGACAAGAAGGATCAGTCCTATGTCCTCTGGGGCCTCAGCCAGGAATGCATGTCCCGCTCCAAGTTTCCCCTCGGCCATATGACCAAGCCGGAAGTCCGCCAACTGGCCTACGATTTCGGCTACGAGGAATTAAGCAAGAAGGGCGAAAGTTTCGAGATCTGTTTCGTACCCGACAATGATTACCGGGGCTTTCTCAAACGCCGCGTCCCTACCCTCGAAAAGCAGGTGGCGGGTGGCAGTTTCGTGGATACCGCCGGTGCCGTACTCGGCACCCACGAAGGATACCCGTTCTACACCATCGGCCAGCGCAAGGGCCTCGGCCTCGCCTTCGGCACCCCCAAGTACGTTACCGAGATTCGCCCGGACTCTAATACCGTCGTCCTCGGCGATCTCTCCGACCTGGTCCGTAACGGCATGCAGGTCGGCCGTTTTAATGCCCAAAAATACGCCGCCCTTCCCGCCGCCGGACTGGAGGCTACCGCCCGCGTCCGCTACCACGATCGCGGCACGATGGCTACCGTCATCCCCGATTCAGCGGATACGGTATCCGTAGATTTCCACGCCAATGTAAAGGGCGTCGCTCCCGGTCAGTCCGCCGTTTTCTACGAGGGCGATGATCTGGTCGGTGGCGGTATTATCTACGGTAGCCGGGTATAGATTTGCTTAGAGCGTGTCTAAATTTTTTAAGAACTGAGGATCAATGATTCGCTTCGCGGCTACTTCGTGGTTAAGGTTCCGGCTAGATAAAAACTTGCGTGCATAGCGGGTTACGTAAGTCATTTTTTTGTGACGCCAGGTTCTTAAATGCTTGGTTCTCGGGAAGTAAAAATTTAGACACGCTCTTACTGTCAGGTTTTCCCTAAAGAAGGATCCTACGCGTTAATTGCCGTTGATCCACGCCTCCCGGTCGCCGCCCACGGACCAGGCCGCCTGCGTATTCTCGATCGAATTAAACAACGGCAACCAATCCGCCGGACCGGCGGATTCGGTGAGGATCTGGTGGCGGCGCAGCTTGTTGATCATCTCCAGCGGGTTGATCAGGATGGGGCAGGCCTCCACGCAGGCGTTGCAAGTGGTGCAGGCATTGATTTCCTCGCGGGTGATGTAATTCCAGAGATTATCGCCGTCGTTAAAATTGGTGCGCGACAGGGGCTGCTCGGCGTCCACGGCATACTCCTTATTGCCGGAGCGGATCTTGGCCTCCATCTCCTCAGCGCGGTCGCGGACGTTCATCACGATCTTGCGGGGGCTGAGTTTTTTGCCCGTAATGTTGGCCGGGCACACGTCCGTACAGCGGCCGCACTCGGTGCAGGAATATGCTCCCAGAATGTCGATCCAGCTCATGTGATTCACGTCGTCGGCCCCGAATTCGGGCAGCTCGGCAGCCATGTCGGGTTCGGGGGCGTCGGGGTCGCCCAGGCCCATCATGCTCTTCACCTCATTCATGATCTCGGGCATATTGATCATCTCGCCCTTCGGTTTCAGGCGGGCAAAGTAAGTATTCGGAAAGGCCAGCAGGATATGTAGGTGCTTGGAGCGGGGCAGGTAGTTCAGGAAGATGAACACCATCGTAATATGGCCCCACCAGCCGACGCGTTCCAGCACCATCAGGGTGGAAGTGGACAGGCCGTCAAACAGCAACGGACCCAGCCAGCCGCTCACGGCCAGGAAACCACTATCAGGATAGTGCGCCGGGTCGCGGCCCTGCAGCACCACGTCGGTGCCGTTCATCGTAAATAAAAAGAGCAGCAAAATAATCTCGAAGATCAGGATCAGGTTAGCGTCCAGTTTCGACCAGCCGATCAGTTCCGGCTTATTGAATCGCGGAATATAAAGCGCATTGCGGCGGATCAAAAAAATCAGCGTGGCCACGAACGCACCCACCGACAGGATCTCGATAAAGCTGATCATGCTCGTGTACACCCAGCTCAGCGCGGGCGCAAAAAAGCGGTGCACGCCGAAAACACCGTCGATAATGATCTCGATCAGTTCGATCTGCGTGATCACGAAAGCGGCATACAACAAAAAATGCAGCACGGCCGGTATGATGCGCTTGAACATCTTCTTCTGGCCGAACGACACCAGCAACAGGTTGCGCACCCGCTCGCCCGCAGGGCCGGTGGTTTCCTCGTCCTTCCCCAGCAGGATCGCCGAGCGGATGTGGTTAAACTGCCAGGCGGCATAACCGAATGCGGCCCCGGCCAGGATCAAAAACACGATGGACTGAATCATAAGCGACGGTAGTATACTGACCGGCTAAGGTAGGGCAAGCACCTGCGGGAAACAAACAATCGCTTAGCGAACATTCGCTATTTGTAATTACTATGCATTAGTCGGGCGTGCCCCCGGCCGGCGGGCCGGGGTCGGCACCTTCCCGGCTCGCTGTTCGCTCGGCCCTGCGGGCTGCTTCCTGCGGTCGCCCCGTCCAGGCGCCTCACGCGGGTCCCCTCGCCCTACCTTTCAGTCCACACCCATTATTCCCCCACCATCACCCCACCCACTTTGCGCCCCACCTGGTCCATCGTCGGTAGGTTAATGACGAATTTGGTGCCGCTTGGCTCGTTATCCACCACCTCGATATGGCCGCCGTGGCGCTTGACCAATTCCTTGACGATGAACAAGCCCAGGCCCGTGCCCTTGGTGTTGCGCGTGTTTTCGCTGCCGATGCGGTAGAATTTGCGCCAGATGCGGTCCTTGTGCTCATCCGGGATGCCCTGGCCGTTATCGGCGACCGTCCAGACTAGCTCGCGGGGACCGCCGCGGCGGAGGTTTACGGCGATCCCGGCCGGCTCGGGGCTGTACTTGGCGGCGTTCTCGATCAGGTTGATGGCGACGGAGGTAATGCCCAGCCGGTCGGCGCGGATGAAGGGCAGGTCTTCTTCCAGCCGCACGTCAATGGCGGCGCTGGGGTACTTGGCGGCAACCTTGTCGGCCGCTTCCCAGATGACTTCGCCCAGGTCCAGGGGTTCGTTATTCAGCTGGTAGCCGGATTCCAGTTTGGCACTCAGTAAAAGGTCTTCCACCAGGGCGGTCAGGCGGTCGGTTTCGCGCAGGCCGTTGGTGCTCAGTTTTTCCTGCATGGCCTCGGGCAGTTCCCGCCGCTTCTGGAAGGTTTCCAGGATGAGGCGAATCCCCGCGATCGGCGATTTAAGTTCGTGGGTAATACTGAGCAGAAAATTCTGCTGCTGTTCGGTAGAGTTTACCTCCCGCTTGAAGGTCTGGTACACGAGGATAAACCACCCGATCAGGATCGCCACGATGGCAATCGTCTCCACCGTGATCATCCAAATCCGCTTTTCGTAGGCGTTCGTAAGCGTGTAGTATTGCGGCGTTTTATCGAAAGCCGGCCCGCTCAGGTTCGACGGGTCGACGCTGTACACCATGGCCGCCGCCGCCACTTCCGCCTCGTAGGCCACCGTGGTCTGGCTGCGCAGTAGCGAACCCCACCACATGAAGGCCGCCAGCACGTAGGCGATGAAGCCAAAGGTGATCCAACTTTTGTAGTGCTGTACCCAGTACTCGATCATTCCTCGCATACGTAGCAAACCGGTGGGCGGGGGGAAGGTTTTTAAGGGTACGATAATCAGTCCGGGGGCTTAAATCCGCCCACCCCTCAACGCACGAACGCCCCGCAACCTTCGGTTGCGGGGCGTTCGTGCGTGGTCCCGAAACAAGGCCTTACACCTTGATCTTACCCTGAATGCCGTCATCCATCGTCTTGCCGGTGACCAGCGAGGCGGCCATCTTGACGAAGGCCACCAGTTTGCCGTTTTTGTTATCCCAGTAGTAGCCCTCGGAAGGCTGGAAGCGAATGAGCGTCAGGTTGGGATCTTCCGGCCCGTCCTGGAACCAGATCTTGGCGTCGGGCTTCCAGAGTTCCTTGATCTTGGCCCGGTCCTGCGACACGGTGGAGGTGCCGTAGAGGCTCAGGTACTCGTAGTCACTGTTGTTGCTGACGATGATTTGGGTAGCGGGATCGTCCTTGAGGTGAGCGTTGCGCTCGCTGTCTTTGCCGCTGAAATAGTAGATGGCGCCGTCGTCCTCCACTTTCTGGACGGCCATGGGGGTGGCACTGAAGGGCTTGTGCTGCAAATTGGTACAGAATACGGTAATGTTGGCATCATTGGCCAGTTCCTTGATCTTCGCTACGCCTTCCTCGTTAAACAAATTCTTATGATCGGACATGGTGGGTTTTTCTTTTTCCCAACCGGGATTTCGGGGCAGATGTTTGGTGATTAGCTACGGTAGCGGGATAGTGCACCGCCGCCCACCGCGTGAGGTGCCTGGAAGGTGCGCAGCGAAGCGAAGCAGCCCGCAGGGCCAAGGCGACAGCCGCGCCTGGAAGGACCCGACGCCGGCGTTCAGCCGGGGGCACGCCCATATCCAACTAGTAGCAGGTAGCTGTCTTATAGATGGTGGGATCGATATACTACCCGACTACCAAACTAAGACCGAACTCCCCACCACCTTTTTTCCGTCCCGCATTTCCACCACGTAACTCCCGCGCGGCAAACCCGGTACTGAAATTTGAAGCTGGCTGCCCGCGCCCGCCGGACGCAAGTTGTAGTCGCCCACCGCGCGGCCGTCAGTGGTCAGCAGGCGCAGGCGCAGGCGGCTCGGCGGGGCGCTACTCCCCCACTCCACCACCAGCATGCTATCGGCCGGCCGGGCGAAAACGCGGAAAAGTCGCTCGCCGGGGACCTCTTCCGTAGCCACCAGATTATCGTAAGCGTGGCCGTAAAAACCCATGCCGCCATCGGGCAGTACGTTGCTGTCGAAATCGAAGAAAGCGGCATGTTCCTGGTGCGATCCCTGGCCCCAGGGCGTGTAGCAGGGCGAGGAGACCCAGGCCGGCTCCCAGTAGATGACGCCGCTGCCGCCGCTGTTGATGACTTCCTGCGTCAGGTCCACCAGCCACTGCAACTGGTTGGCGGGGCTGGCCGGCGCGTAACCCGGCTGCACGGCGCTGATGATGTTGTTGGCGCTGTCGTTAGAGTCGGTCGTCCAGATGTAGCCGGTCTCGAAGATCATCACCTGCTTACCGGGGTAATCCGCTCGCAATTCCTCGATGATCTCGCCCGTCCGCCCGATGGTCGTCGGCATGTGCCAGGCCCAGTAGTAGGACATCCCGATCACGTCATAATCCAGCACGCCGTTAGTCGTAAATCCTTCCATCAGCCAGCCGGCTTCCTCGGGCGAGGCCACGTGCAGGGCTACCTTGATGCTCGCGCCCGTCTGCTGCTCCACCGCTCGCACGGCCGCGATTCCCCGGTTGAACAGCGCGGCATTGCGCGGCCAGTCCAGCGCCCAACCCGCGTCATTAGCCGCTTGCGATTGCAGGATGCCCCGGTTGGTCTCGTTGCCGATCTGCACCATTTCCGGCAGCAGGTTATCGGCCGCCAGGGATTGTAGCGTGGCCTGCACGTAATTGAAAACCGAATCGCCCAGCACCGGCAAATTATCCACTACGCCCGCCCAGGCCGCCGGCACGATCTGATGATCAGGGTCGGCCCAGCGGTCGGAAAGGTGAAAATCCAGCAGTACGGCCATGCCCGCCGCACGGGCGCGGCCGATGCTCTCCCGCACGTCCGCCAGGCTACTGTACCGAATCCCCGCATTCAGCGTATCCTCCCAGGCCGGCGTGTGCCAGAGCCGCAGGCGCACCAGGTCGGCCCCGTTGTCGGCAAAAATGGCGTAGGGGTCTTTCGCCACGTCGTTTTCCTTATATACCACCCCGCAGTCCTCCATCTCGTTCACGTAGGAAAGGTCGGCCCCTAAATAGAAGGATTGGCCGCTGAGGGAAAAAGCGAGGAAAAAGCAGGCAAGGGAAAACAAATAGGGCCGAATTGGAAGCATGGTGCGAAGATTGTATTCCTTCTTATGAACGGAAAGAATAAGCGGAGGTTCCCGGCCGGGAATGCGGTCATTTTATTGTTTGCCCGACATGGTCGTCGGGATCCAATTCGAGTGCTCGTTTATGCCCCACCTATTCACTATTTGTTTTCCCCCTGCCCCCAAAGGGGGGTTCTGCCCGTATTGCCTTCACCTCGGAGGATCGCTATGCGATCAATTGAAGCAGCGTTAGCTAATCCTTGTCCCCCTCATACTGTCCCGCGTAATACTCCCGGTACGCACCCGAGGTCACCCGCTCCATCCAGTCGGTGTTGGCCAGGTACCATTCGGCGGTGCGGCGCAGGCCCTGCTCCACGCTCACGGTGGGCTGCCAGCCCAGTTCCTTGCGCACTTTGGTGGCGTCGATGGCGTAGCGGCGGTCGTGGCCGGGCCGGTCCTTGACGAAGGTGATCAGTTGGCGGTTGGTGGCCGGGGCGCGGTCCAGCAACTCGTCCAGGATATCGCAGAGGGCGTGGACGACGGCCAGATTGGTGCGCTCGTTATTGCCGCCGATGTTGTAGGTCTCGCCGATCGTTCCTTCGTGGTAGATCTGATCGATGGCCGCCGCGTGGTCGCCTACCCACAGCCAGTCACGGACGTTCAGGCCGTCGCCATAGACGGGCAGCGGCCGCTCGTGGCGGATGTTGTTGATGATCAGCGGTAGCAGTTTTTCGGGAAACTGGTAGGGGCCGTAATTATTACTGCAATTACTGATCACCACCGGCAGGCCGTAGGTGTGGTGGTAGGCCCGCACGAAGTGGTCGCTGCTCGCCTTGGAGGCCGAGTAGGGCGAGCGCGGATCGTAGGGCGTGGTTTCCACGAAGGCCCCCTCGTCGCCCAGCGAGCCGTAGACCTCGTCGGTGGAGACGTGGTAAAAACGCTTGTCCTCCAGATTGTCCCCCCAGGCCGTACGGGCGGCTTGCAGCAGGTTGACGGTGCCCAGCACATTGGTGTGAATAAAGGACAGCGGATCGGTGATCGACCGGTCCACGTGCGATTCGGCCGCCAGGTGGATGACGCCATCGAAGGAAAATTCCTTAAATAAGGCGGCCAGCATTTCCTGGTCGCAGATGTCGCCCTTGCGGAAAATGTAATTGGGCGCGTCGGCCACCTCTTGCAGGTTTTCCAGGTTACCGGCGTAGGTCAGGGCATCCAGGTTAACCAGCTTTGTGTCGGGGTACTTGCCAACTAAGCGGTGAATAAGGTGCGATCCGATGAAGCCGGCACCGCCGGTGACCAGGATAGTATGGGGCATATCCGTATTTTTGCGCAAAGATAGCCGTACCGGGCGTACCCCCGGCCCGCCACCGCCGAAAACTTAGTCCTTATGTTGCACCGTACCCTCTTATTTGCCTTGCTACTGGTCCTGGCCGTCCCTCCCCTCTCCGCCCAGGCCAATCTCGGCGGCACACGCAATCTTGACCCCGGCCTGTTCGTCCACTTCGGCTACGGGCCCCACTTTCCGGTCGGCCAACTCGGTGACCGCTTCGGCACCATGTTCGGCATCGAATTAGCCCTCGATTATTCCGGGGGCGACGCATCGCCCTGGTTCTTCGGCCTCGAAGGCCAGTACTTGTTCGGGGCCACCGTTTTCGAGGACGTGCTACGCAACCTGCGTACCACCGATGGCTACATCATCGGCAGCGACCGCAGTCCGGCCGACATCCAACTACGAATGCGCGGCTACTACGCCGGCGTGCGCGCCTTGCGCATCATCGAGATCGGCGCCAACAAGCGGTCCGGCATCCGCGCCTCGCTCGGGCTGGGCTACCTTCGTCACCGCGTCCGCCTGCAGCCCGACGCCAGCCAGGGCGTTTTCCAGATCGTCGATGATTACGAGGCCGGCTACGATCGCCTTACCGGCGGTCCTGCCGTCCATCCCTTCCTCGGTTTCCAGCACCTGGCGGCCGGCGGCAAACTCAACGTGTACATCGGTGCCGAGGCCCTCATCGGCTTCACGGCCAACCTTCGCGATTTCGATTTCGCCCTGGGCCGCCGCCTCGAGGAAGACCGCACGGATATGACGATCGGCCTCCGCGCGGGCCTGATCCTCCCCTTCTACCTGGGCAATGGCGAAGACCGTTTTTACTGATTTCGTCGGTCGGTTCGATCAACCTTTTCGGGTAGGGCGTTGATTATATTAAGTAACTGGCAATTCGGGTTTTGCACTCGCCGCCTGATCCCTCACCCCCCGGCCCGGCTAATCGAAAAGGTTCCCTTCACCCCTTCCACCGCAGAGGATAGGGGTGACATTATGCGGAAAAACGTTACTGAAAAAGCTAACGGAATCAACGCCCTGCTTTTCCGGGATTGTTTATTCAGGCGTGCCCCGTGTCCGTGCCGCCTTACTGCGGCACGGACACGGGGCGGTCCCTTCCAGGCGCGCCTGACGGCTTGGCCCTGCGGGCTGCCCGCTATCGCGGTCCCCTTCCAGGCACCTCACGCGGGAGACGCGAGGTGTCGCGTTGTCATAATTGATCCGAATGATCGGCATCATCCGGAGACGCGAGGTGTCGCGTTGGCATAATTGATCCGAATGATCGGCATCATCCGGAGGAGACGCGAGGTGTTGCGTTGTCATAATTGATCCGAATGATCGGCATCATTCGGAGACGCGAGGTGTCGCGTTGTCATAATTGATCCGAATGATCGGCATCATCCGGAGACGCGAGGTGTCGCGTTGTCATAATTGATCCGAATGATCGGCATCATCCGGAGGAGACGCGAGGTGTCGCGTCTCTACGGGGATGGGGTTTGGATCAATCGGACTTCGCGTTCTAAGGTTATTCCGAATTTATCGTGTACGCTGGTTTGGACGGATTTGCTGAAGGCCAGGATTTCCTCGCCCGTGGCGCCGCCGTGGTTGACGATCACCAGGGCCTGGCCCGCGTAGCAGCCCACGCGACCCACGGTTTTGCCCCGCCAACCCGCCCGGTCGATTAGCCAGCCGGCGGGTAATTTGACGGAGAATTCATCCAGGGGGTAGGCGGGCACGTCACCGTGGCGGTTGGCTAGCTCGGCGTAGCGGGGGCGGCTGACGACGGGGTTCTTGAAAAAGCTGCCGGCATTACCCAGTAGCCGCCAATCGGGTAATTTGGAACGGCGGATGGCTACCACGGCGCGGGCCACGTCGGCGGGGGCGGGGCGGGAGATGCCCCAATCGGCGAGGGTGCGCGAGACGTCGCCATAATCGGTATGAACGGTGGCGCGGGCGGCGGGGGTGAGGCGTAGGTGAACGTGCGTGATCACGTAGCGGCCCAGCCGTTGTTTGAAGGTGCTGTCGCGGTAGGCGAATCCGCAGTCGGCGGCGGGTAGCTGGAGGGGTTGGCCGGTGGTCAGGTCCACGGCTTCGACGGCGGTGCAGCGGTCGGCTAGTTCCGCGCCGTAGGCTCCGATATTCTGTACGGGCGCGGCCCCCACGGTGCCGGGAATGAGGCTGAGGTTCTCCAGCCCCGCCCAGCCGCGCCGGAGGGTCAGCTGCACCAGTTCATTCCAGTTGTAGCCGCCGCCGACGCGTAAATCGACGGCCTCTCCGGTTTGCGCAAGTACTTCCAGGCTGGTGATGCGGTTGTGCCACACCCAGCCGTCCAGGTAACTGAGGGGCAACAGGTTGCTGCCGCCGCCCAGGAGCAGGAGCGGTTGGCGGCCGGAGGTACGGTCCAGTAATTCGAGCAGTTCTTCCGTTTGCCCGAAGGCGGCAAAATCCCGCGCCCTGGCGGCGACGCCGAAGGTATTGTAGTCGGTGAGGTCGAAGTCGGTCTGGTGATTCACGGAGCGAAGGTAGGGAAGTAGTCAGGACTGCCGCTGCTCGAACCACGCTACTTTATTCGTTGGTGGGAAAAACTTTCCCCCGGGATCGTAGCCCGCGTGAGGTGCCTGGAAGGGGCCGGCGTTAGCGGGCAGCCCGCAGGGCCGAGCAGACGTGCGAGCCTGGAAGGGACCGACCCCGTTCCCGCGCCGGCGGGACGGGGGCACGCCCGAAAACCTCTTACTTACTTTCTTCGCTAACGACTTCTTGCGGCACGAAATCAAGCGAGACGGCATTGATGCAGTAGCGCAGACCGGTGGGGCGGGGGCCGTCATTGAATACGTGGCCCTGGTGGCCGCCGCAGCGAGCGCAGTGTACTTCCGTGCGGCTCATGCCGTAACTGGTGTCCTTGTCTTCCCCGACGAACAGCGGGTTGAGCGGCTCGTAAAACGAGGGCCAGCCGGTGCCGGATTCAAATTTGGCGGCCGAGCTGAATAGCGGCAGGCCGCAGGCAGAGCAGCTGTAAATACCCTCCTTTTTATTGTTCAACAGTTCCGGCTCCGAGTAGGCGCGCTGAGTGCCTTCCCGGCGCAGGACGCGGAACGCCTCGTCACTGAGTTCGGCTTTCCACTCGTCGTCGGGCTTGTCGATCTTATCCAGCTTCGCGGGGTCGGCGGGCGGGTTGTACTTGTAGTCGGGGGTGGAAGATGTTTCACTCATGGCGGTAGTCTCGGCGGCCGGCCCGTCGTTAGATTGCGCGGAGGCCGGGTTGGTGGAGGGGTTGCAGGCGGAAAATAACGCCAGGGTGGCTGCCAGGGCCAGGGAAAGATATTTCATTCGGTAGTCGGTTGGTTTTCGGGTGCCGGAAATTGATGGGCCGAGGATTAGCGCTCGGCCGAGATCCAGCGACACCTTATAGTAAGGATGTAAACGACGAGGAAGGCCAAGCGGTTTGTGAACAAGCCGCTAATGTGACCGGATGTCGCGTACCGCCCGTCTCCCGCCGGCGATTTTACTTCGGTAGGCAGCAGCCTGGAAATGGAAAGTTTTTCCGAAATTGCGTGCGGCAACCGCCACTCACCCGTACTAACCGACCTCCCAAATCCCCGCCCCTTGTCCCGCGCCAAGCTCCTTAACGACCCCGTTTACGGTTTCATCAGCTTGCCCTACGGTTTGCTGTTCGACCTGGTGGAGCACCCCTGGTTCCAGCGGTTGCGGCGCATCAAGCAGGTCAGCCTCACACACTACGTCTACCCCGGCGCACTGCACACGCGCTTTCACCACGCCCTGGGGGCCTTCCATCTGATGCAGGAAGTGGTCCGCAGCCTGCGCTCCAAGGGAGTCGATATTTCCGACGAGGAATGCGAGGCCGTCTGCGCCGCTATTTTGCTGCACGACATCGGCCACGGCCCCTTTTCGCATACCCTGGAACACACGCTGATCCACGTCACGCACGAGGAGCTATCCCTGCTTTTCATGGAGCAGCTCAACCGCCGGTTCGACGGGCGGCTTACCACCGCTATTCGCATCTTCCGGGGTGATTATCCCAAGCATTTCCTGCACCAACTCGTCAGCAGCCAGCTGGACATGGACCGCATGGACTATCTCAACCGCGACAGTTATTTCACCGGTGTGGCGGAGGGCGTGATCGGCTACGACCGCATCATCAAGATGCTCAACGTCAGCAACGGCCAGTTGGTGGTGGAGGAAAAGGGCATCTTCAGCGTCGAGGATTTCCTCATCGCCCGCCGCTTCATGTACTGGCAGGTCTACCTGCACAAGACCGTGCTCTCGGCCGAGCAGATGCTGATCAAGATCATGCAACGCGCCCGCGACCTGATCGCGGCCGGTACCGAGGTCGTGGCCCCGCCCGCCCTGGCCTATTTTCTGCACCACCACCTCAGTGCCGAGGATTTCCGCCGGCGGTCGGACCTCCTCCTGGAGTACTTCGCCCGCCTCGACGACGTTGATATCGCCGGAGCCGTCAAGGGCTGGGCGCGTCATCCCGATGCCCTGCTCGCCTTCCTTGCCCGCGGCCTGGCCGATCGCCGCCTGTTCCGCCTCGAATTCAGCAACGAACCCTTCCCCGAGTCCCGCATCGCGGAGGTCCGCGAGCAGCTCCGTAGCCGCCCCGATCTCCCGTCCGGCGCGGCCGAGCACCTGCTCATCACCGGCAGCGAGACCAACACGGCCTACAAGATCAACAAGGAAGAGATCATCGTGCTGCGCAAGGACGGTAGCCTCGTGCCGCTCTCCCAGGTGGGCGAGCACGGTATCCGGGCGTATGATATGACGAAGTATTTTTTGTGTTACCCGAAAGGGGGGGCTTCGCGCGTACTTTCGTAGGCGGCGTTGCCGCGCCTCCTAAAACTACCTGTCTTCCCCCGTAAAAGTACCCGAAATCATCTCCACCCCACAACCTGTCACAAGAAAGCAGTACATTAGCCGTCTCAACACCCACCTGCCATGTCCAGTCTAGCCGAACGCCTTGCCGATAAAACCGGTACCAAACGCATCCTCACCCTCGACGGCGGCGGCGTGCGCGGTGCCCTGACCCTGGGTTTCCTGGAGCGGATCGAGACCATCCTGCGCGAGCGCTACGGAAAGCCCAACTACCGGCTGTGTGACTACTACGACCTCATCGTAGGCACCAGTACCGGGGCCATTATCGCCGCCGGACTAGCCACGGGTATGAGCGCGGCCGAGATCCGGGCCAAATACCTGGAACTGGGCGGCGTCATTTTCGGCAAGCGGATCAGCCCCTGGATGCCCTTTTTCCTACGCCCCGCCAAGTACAGCGAGATTCCCCTGGAACAGGGCTTGGTAGAAACCTTCGGTGACATCACCCTCGGGGATCAGGAACGGATAAAGACCGGGCTATCCATCATCGCCAAGCGGGCGGATACCTACAGCACCTGGCCCTTCCATAATTTCCCGCAGGGGAAGTACGCAGCCACAAACGGCCGCTATTTGCTGCGCGATCTGCTGCGGGCCAGTTCCGCCGCCCCTACTTATTTCCGGGCTAAGATTTTGAAACTCGACGACCGGGAGGTGGGTGGATTTATCGACGGGGGCGTGAGTCTGGCCAACAACCCGGGCATGCAGGCCCTGATGCTGGCCACGCTGGAAGGCTATTCGCTGGGCTGGCCGATGGGTGCCGATAAACTCAGCATTACGTCGGTGGGCACGGGTACTAGCCCGAAGAAGATGGAGGTAAACGATCTGAGCAAGATCCGCGTGATCCAGTGGGCGGGTGCCATTCCGGAACTCTTTATGGAAGACGCTTCTTTTTTCAATCAGGCACTGCTACAGTGGATGTCTGATTCGGATACGCCCCACGTGATCGACGACGAGATCGGTGACCTGAGCCGCGACCATATCGGCGGCGGCAAACTCCTCCACTACAACCGCTACAACGTGGAGCTGGAACCCGCCAAGATCCGGGAGGTCACCGGCAGCCTCTACACCGAGGAGGCCGTGAGCAAAATGCGCGAAATGGATGCCGGGGACCAGGCCCCGCAGTTAGCGGAGCTGGGCACGAAGGCGGCCGCTAAGCTGGTGAAGGCGGAGCATTTTCGGGCGGTGTTCGATCGGGGGTGAGGAAACGGGGCCTATTTCTTCACCCGAAAATACTGTGCAATCTTTCCCGCCACCCCCAAACTCGTCACCTGCGCAATTTCGGCCGCCGTGGCGGCCTTGACCTTGGCCGTGGAGCCGAAGTGGACCAGCAATTTCTGCACCGTCTTCTCCCCCACCCCGGCAATATCGAGCAGTTCGGAGCGGGTAAAATTTTGCGACCGCTTGGTCCGGTGAAAGGTGATGGCAAAGCGGTGCGCCTCGTCGCGGGCCTGCTGGATTAGTTTTAATCCCTCCGATTTTTTATTAATGTGCAGGGGCACCGAATCATTGGGGAAATAGATTTCCTCCAACCGTTTGGCAATACCCACCACCGTCATCCGGTCCTCGATCCCCAGCAGGCGGATGCTTTCCATGGAGGCGGATAGCTGGCCCTTGCCGCCGTCGATGATAACCAACTGCGGCAGCGGCTCCCCTTCGGTGAGCAGGCGGCGGTAGCGGCGGTGTACCACCTCGCGCATCGAGCCGAAATCATCCGGCCCCACCACGGTTTTAATGTTAAAATGGCGGTAATCGGCCTTACTCGGTTTGGCATTCTTAAACACCACGCAACTCGATACCGGATTACTTCCCTGAATATTGGAGTTATCGAAACACTCGATGTGCACCGGCAATTCATCCATCCCCAGGTCCTTTTGCAGGGTGGTCAGGATGCGCTCCGCGCTGGTCTGGCGCGGCGCGTGGCTAGCCCGCTGCTTGGCACGTTGCAGCAGCATATACTTGGCGTTCTTCAGGCTCAGATCCAGCAGTTTGCGCTTATCGCCGATCTTGGGCACCACCACTGCGGCATCCGGTATGCCCAACTCCAGTTCTTCTTCCAGGATGATCTCGGGGGCAATGCTGTTAAACCGATCGCGCAGCAGCGGAATGGCATACTGGAGCAGGTCGGCCGGCTCGTCGTCCAGATTAATTTCCATCTCCTGGGTGTGGGTATGGATGACCGCCCCGTGCACCACTTTAATATAATTTAAATAGGCTTCCTTCTCCCCCATCTCCAGCCCGAACACGTCCACGTCGCGGATGGTAGTAGACACGATGGTCGACTTCGCCTGGTAGTTCTCAAACGCACTCAAACGGTCCTTGATCCGCTGGGCTTTTTCAAACTCCATATTTTCGGCCAGCCGCTGCATCTCGGCGGTAAAGTGGCTTTTTACCGGTCCGAAATTACCCTTCAGAATATTCTTGATCTGGTCGATCTTGTCGTTATAATTCTCCTCGCTTTCCAGCCCCTCGCACGGTCCCTCGCAGTTATTAATGTGGTATTCCAAACACACCTTAAACTTACCCTCGGCAATATTTTCCTCACTCAGGTTATACTTGCAGGTGCGCAGGGGGAAAAGCTGCTTGATCAGGTCCAGGATAATCTTCAACCGCCCCTTACTGGTATAAGGACCAAAATAGTAAGACCCGTCGCGCCGCACTTGGCGGGTTATAAACACGCGCGGAAACCGCTCGTTCTTTACGCAGATATAGGAATAATTCTTATCGTCCTTTAAATTAACGTTATAACGCGGCTGGTGCGTCTTGATCAGCGAGTTCTCCAGCAACAGCGCATCGGCCTCCGAATTCACGATGGTAAACTCGATCCGGTGCGCATTTTTCACCATCACGCGCGTCCGGTTAGCGCGATCCTTCCGGTCGCCGAAATAACTGGCCACGCGGTTACGCAGCACCTTGGCCTTACCCACGTACAGGATGGTCCCCTCCGCGTCAATAAAGCGATAAACGCCCGGCTTACGGGGCACGGTATCGGCGATCTTTTTGAAATCTTCGGTCTTCATCGGTTTGCTAACGCTTCCCGGCCGCGTTGGTTAGCTGGGTGGGCCGCTAATTCCCCGTTTTTGTTGGTTGCGGCGTGTTTTCGGGTGGAGGGCGTGCCCCCGCCGCAAGCTTGCGGCGGGGTCGGTCCCTTCCCCGCTCGCTGTCGCTCGGCCCTGCGGGCTGCGTCCCTGCGGTCCGCCCGGTCCAGGCACCTCACGTTTTTGGGTTAAGGATTAGTGGTGCTGCTTCTCTCGATCATAAGTGATCTTTCGAGGTGAAGGAGGGAAGGATTGAAAGATTTACCAGGCGGAACCCCCTTGGGGGCAGGGGGAATACTAAGCAGAACCCCCTTCAGTCAGGATCGCGATCCCCGGATCGCGGAAGCAATAGTCCCGTCAGATAACTCATCTCATATCGTTATATCCCTCCACGCACAGGTCGCGAACTCGTGGGCGGCGCGAGGCGGTACCTACGGTGCGAGACCTCCGGTCTCGCGAAAGAATCGGCTTCAGGCCTCCGGTCGAAGGCTGTACGCGTCTTCCAAGCCTCGCCTGAAACAAAAATCCGGCGACTTAGTACAACGACCGCCGCAGGCAGCAGCGTAGCTAAGAGCGTGTCTGAATTTTTACTTCCTGAGAACCAATTATTTAAGAACCTGGCGTCGTAAAAACTGACTTACGTAACCCGCTATGCGCGCAAGTTTTTATCTAGCCAGAACCTTAACCACGAAGTAGCCGCGAAGCAAATCATTTATCCTCAGTTCTTAAAAATTTTAGACACGCTCTAAGTTGTTATCGGATTTGTGTACTGACAAGGTAGTGAATAAAATTTTTTCCCATCATGATCCCTTGATCGGCCCCCGCCAAGAACAGCTCCTGGGAGGTGTGAGCCTAGTTTTCCCCCTGCCCCCGAAGGGGTTTCTGCCCGTATCGCTTTCCACCCTTGTTATTCCCCCTGCCCCCGAAGGGGGTTCTGCCCGCACCTCCCCAACCTTCGGCCCCTGCCGAAACCACCTCCGGCTCCTCCTCCAAGGTGTCTTTTTTCGGCCCTAGCCGAAAATAGCTCCTGGGAGGTGTGAGCCGATTGCCCCTCCCGGGTTCTGCCGACCTCCCCAGACCTTCGGAGCCGAAACCCTGAGCTACCCGCCCCACCCCGGACCAGGGGCGGTAGCCGGTGGCAACCGCAGGGCGCCAGACCCGCAGGGGCCGACCGACAGGGAGCCGGCGAACGACCCGGCCGGGCCCGACGCCAGGAGGGACCGGGGGCCCCACCACCCACAACGTGGATAACTTCCGGGACCAAACAACAACACCCCGGCTGTATACCTGTTAAGGACAAACTCCACATGATAGCTGATAGCTGATTTAACTCACTGGACACAACTCCCCCCTTCGGGGGGCCAGGGGGAAACCCCAGAATAACCACCCATGACCGATCTTGCCGCCCCCACCCCACCCTTTAAGAACCGCACCGAACTGGACGTATGGCCCGGACGGCCCTACCCCCTGGGATCGGTCTGCCGTAAGGAGGGCGTGAACTTTGCGCTCTACAGTGAGCATGCGGAGCGGGTGGAGCTGTGCTTGTTTGACCGCAACGACCCGAGTGTGGAGACACACCGCGTGGAGCTGCGCGAACAGACCGACCTGGTGTGGCACTGTTTTTTGCCCGGCATTCAGGCGGGGCAGCACTATGGCTATCGGGTACACGGCGAGTGGAACCCGCGCGAGGGGCGGCTGTTTAACCCGAATAAATTGCTGCTGGACCCCTATGCGAAGGCGATCGACGGGGTGATCGAGTGGGACGACTCGGTGTTTCCGTATAAGATGGAGGAGTGGGCGGACGACCGCTACTTGTACAGGAGCGAGACCGATTCGGGACCGTTCGTGAATAAGGGCGTGGTGATTGACGCCACGTTTGACTGGGAGGGCGATGTGCTGATGGAGACACCGATGCACGAAACGGTGATCTATGAGCTGCACGTGAAAGGGTTTACGATGCAGCACCCGCAACTGCCCAAGGAGATACGCGGCACCTACGCCGCGTTGGGGCACCCGGTGACGATTGCCTACCTGAAAAAACTGGGCGTGACGGCGGTGGAGCTGATGCCGATCCACCACTTTATTCACGACCGGCACCTGGTGGAGCGCGACTTGCGCAATTACTGGGGTTATAATACGCTGGGCTTTTTTGCGCCCCACTCGGAATACGCGGCAGCGGGCGAGGCGGGGGAGCAGGTGAAGGAATTTAAGGAGGCCGTAAAGGCCCTGCACCGCGCTGGGATCGAGGTGATTTTGGACGTGGTGTATAACCACACCGGCGAGGGCAACCACTACGGGCCAATGCTGAGCCTGAAGGGGATTGACAACGGCGACTACTACCGGCTGAAGGACGACGAGCGGCAGTATTACATGGACTATACCGGCACCGGCAATACCCTGAATATGGTGAACCCGCGCACCCTGCAACTGGTGATGGATTCGCTGCGCTACTGGGTGACGGAGATGCACGTGGACGGTTTCCGCTTCGACCTGGCCAGCGCGCTGGCGCGCAGCCTGTTCGAGGTGGGTAAGCTGAGTTCGTTTCTGGATACCATCCACCAGGACCCCATCATCAGCCAGGTCAAACTGATTGCCGAGCCGTGGGACGTAGGCCCCGGCGGCTACCAGGTGGGCAATTTCCCGATCTTGTGGTCGGAATGGAAC
Organism: Lewinellaceae bacterium; assembly: GCA_963757435.1. GTDB lineage: Bacteria > Bacteroidota > Bacteroidia > Chitinophagales > Saprospiraceae > Neolewinella. The sequence continues at coordinate 487,817 of CAVWSC010000006.1, forward strand.
GGCAAATACCGCGACAACCTGCGGTCGTTCTGGAAGGGCGACCAGGCCAACGTGGCCGAGCTGGGCTACCGCCTGACGGGCAGTTCCGACCTCTACGAAGTGGGCGGCCGGCGGCCCAGCGCCAGCGTTAACTTCATCACCTCTCACGACGGTTTTACCCTGCGCGACCTGGTGAGCTATAACGACAAGCACAACCAGGCCAACGGCGAGGACAACCGCGACGGCGACGATCACAACAGCAGCTGGAATTGCGGCGTGGAGGGCCCGACGGACGACCCCGGCATCAACGCCATCCGCGCCAAACAGCAGCGCAACTTGCTGGCCAGCCTCTTTCTCAGCCAGGGCGTACCCATGCTCACGATGGGCGACGAATACGGCCGCACCCAGAACGGTAACAACAACGCCTACTGCCAGGACAACCCGCTGTCCTACTTCGACTGGAACTGGGACGAGGAGCAGCAAGAACTCTTTCAGTTCGTAAAGGAAGTCATCCGCATCCGGCGCGATAACCCCATCTTTCACCGCCGCCACTTCTTCACCGGCCACGACGTGCACGGCGAGGGCACGGGCGATATCCTGTGGATCAATCCATCTGGCCATGAAATGACCGACGCCGAATGGCAGTCGGGCTACGTGCGCAGCCTGGGCATGATCCTGAACGGCGAGGCCATGGACGAGGTGGATATGCGCGGCCGCCCCATCACCGACGACACCTTTTTGCTGCTCATCAACGGCTACTGGGAGGGCGTCGATTTCCACCTCCCCGGTGTCGGCGAACTCAGCCGCTGGGACCTGCTGCTGACCACCGAGGATACCGAGGACGCCGTGGGCACCACCTTCATGGCCGACCGCGATTTCACCCTCGGCCCGCGTTCGCTCCTCCTTTTCCGCCTCCGCGCCCGCCAGGCTAACCGCCTGAGCACGGGTAGCAAGCGCTACTCGATTTTGGAGCAGGTGCGGAAATTGTGGCAGACGATCCAGGAGTAGGGGGCGCTGCGCGCATACTTTTGTAGGGGGCGTTGCCGCTGGTAATTACCTGCGGTGATCGTCGCAAGTTCCTCGGAGTTTTGTCTTTGTCAAAAGTCTACGCGTACACCTTAAATCTGCGCCCTTGTTGAATGACGGGCAGCACCTTGTCCGTGTAATTAACCTTCCCCTAAGCATCGGTACCCGGCCCAAACCCTACCTTTGCTACCGGTTATGAAAAAACTCGATACCCTACTGCTGCGCTCCTTCATCGGTCCCTTCGTGGTGACCTTTGCCATTGCCATCTTCGTGCTGCTGATGCAGATCCTGTGGGTGTACCTGGACGAGATCGCGGGCAAGGGCGTGGGGTTTTTCCTGATGATGGAACTGATCGCCTACAAGTGCGTAGGCCTGGTACCGTTGGCCCTGCCGCTGGCACTGCTCATCTCGTCGGTCATGGTGCTGGGCAGCATGGCCGAACACTACGAACTCACCACCTTCAAAACCGCCGGCGTGCGCCTGATCCGGGTCATGCTGCCCCTGATCGTGGTGGGGATGCTGGCCACCACCGTTTCCTACCTGTGCTCCGATTACCTGATTCCGGTATCCAACCTACAGTTCGGGTCGCGGATGTACGACATCCAGCAGAAGAAACCCACCCTCAGCCTGGAGGCCGGCACCTTTAACGAGGATTTCAGCAACTACGCCATCCGCATCGGTGCGAAGGGGGACGATGGGCGGCACATCGAGGACGTGATGATTTACGACCACGCCCAGGCCAACAGCGGGCGGCTGGACCAGATCGTGGCCGAGGACGGCGAGATGTACGGCTCGCCCGACGGCAATTTCTTTATTATGCAGCTCAACAACGGCTACCAGTACGGCGAGCGCGGACTGGGCAAGCAGGGCAGCGGCGGCGGGCAGGGGCACCCCTTCATCCGCACCCAGTTCAAGACCTGGAGCAAGGTCTTCGATCTCTCGGAATTTAACCTGCGTAAGACCAACCAAAAACTGTTTTCCACCAACCGCTCCATGATGAGTTCGCGCCAATTGGCCGTGGCCATCGACTCCATCGACATCGACATCAAGGAGCGCGAGCAGATCCTGAGTAACCACCTCACCAACTACCTCACGCTGCTGCCCCGCGATACCATTACCTACCGCAAATTGCAGGTGGCTGACGACGTTACGTCCATGGAGAATCCCGACCCCAATGCGGAGACCCCCGACGACGACGTCGCCGGGGAAAACAATGCCATCGACCCGGCCGCCGATACCCTCATTCCCGGCACGGAGGTGTTCGAGCGCGACCAGTCCGTTAATTACGCCGAAAGCGACCGGCCCGACCCGGCAACCACCAATCAGCGCAAAATCCGGCCGACCGCAGGCGAGTTGCGCCGCGAGCTGGCTTACGATACCGTAGTGCCGCCGCCCGCCCCATCGGTAGCCGATTTGCGCCGGCGGGCCAGGCAGCCGATCGCGACGATTCGCAACGGCAACAAGAAGACCTCATTCGTCAGCAGGAAACCATGCTGCGCAGCCGGGAACTGGAGGTCGTGCGGCAATCGCTTCCCCCCGGCGTACTGGCCGAAAAGGAAGCCCACCTGGCCCAGCAAAAAGAGAACGCCCTCGTCAGGGCCGTCACTGACTGGCCCGGTCTGGACACCCTCCTGGCCGGCTTACCGGACGTGGCCCGTACCCGCGTGTACGCGCGGGCGCGGTCGTCGGCGCGGTCCATTTACGGGCAGGCCGAATCGGCCGTCCGCATCATGCCGGGCGTGGAAGAAAACCGGGTCAAGCACGTTTACGACATGCACATGAAGTACAGCATGGCCGTCATCTGCATCATCTTCGTCTTCATCGGCGCACCCATGGGGGCCATCGTCCGCAAGGGCGGTTTCGGCTACCCCATCCTCATCAGCATCATCTTTTTCGTGCTGTTCGTCATCCTCACCATCTTCTGTCGCAAACTGGCCGAGTCGTTTGTTGTCAACGGCGTGGTGGCGGGCTGGCTGCCGTGCATCATCCTCTTCCCCATGGGCTGGTACCTCACGGTGCGGGCGATGAACGATTCCAAGCTGATCAGCACCGATTCCCTCCAACAATTTTTGCGTCGTATCTTCCCCCGGAAAACCAGTGAAGATGCCCCTGTCTAAGTCTACGCAGACCGCCCCTCCTAAAAAGCAATGGACCGAAGAAAAGCTGCCCGTACGCGGCCCGGAGTCCAGCACCCACGCCTTCGTGCATGCCAACCGCTACTTCATCGGCATCTATTTGCTGTTCCTATTGCCGGTCGCCGCCCTCCTTCATTTCTATCCCCTCGGCGATCTGGAAATGGCCCTCAACGTCAACCGCTCCGGCTGGGCGGACCTCATTTTCACCTTCGGCACCCTCCTCGGCGAGTGGCCGGCCTACGTCCTGCTCCTCGGCGTCCTCATCTACTTCGTCAGCTTCCGCGCCGCCCTCATGCTGCCGCTTATCGGTCTGTTCGCGGGGGTTTTCAGCGGCCTGCTCAAACTTTTTTTCGCTCACGCCCGCCCCACCACCTGGTTCTGGGAGCAGGGCCTCTACAGCCAACTCAACATCTTTGACGACAGTACCTACCCCTCCATCGTTTACACCAGTTTCCCCAGCGGCCACGCGGCTTCCGCCTTCGCGCTCTATGGTTTCGTCGCCTTCAGCATCGGCCGCTACCGGGGCCTCGGCGCACTGCTGGCCTTCCTCGCCATCCAGGTCGCTTTCAGCCGCATTTACCTGCTCATGCACTTCCTCGAAGACGTCATGGTCGGTTCCCTCCTCGGCCTCCTCATCGCGCTCGGCTGCTACTATTTGCAGTTCTACGTCTTCCCCGACAAGATCTGGCTCGACGATAACTTCAGCCGTCGCCGTACCCGCCGCATTCAGGGGGTAAACGGATTACCACCGGTAGATCAGGTTTAGGATTTTACTTTCTTAGTGGCCCCCGCCCCCTGCCCGGAGGCGGCCGGGCTGTTCCGCCGCGCGCCTGGCGGCTTGGCCCTGCGGGCTCGTCGCTGCCGCTCCGCCGGCTCCCATCCCTGGTCCTTTCAAAAGGTCATTCCTAATTTATTCGAACACGCCGCTCAGGTCGAGGACGTCCACGTCCGAGACGTAGACTGGCCTACGTGCCCGCACCCCATCCAGCCGGCTACGCCGCCCTGCTCGGACCGGTCGGTCCCCGACCCTAAACCGTAAACACGAATAGGGATGGACGCAAGCTTGCGTCCATCCCTATTCAATTAGCGGGAAACGGTGCTGCTACCCCTACAGGTAGTTATCGCCGAACTTATCCTGCTTGTAAGCGGCCTTCAGCAGCTCGGCCCGACGGGTGATCGAGGGCTTGGTGAAGTCACGACGGCGACGCAGCTCGCGGATGGCTCCGGTGCTGATAAATTTACGCTTGTAGCGTTTGAGGGCGCGGTCGATGTTTTCTCCCTCGCGGATATTGATGATGAGCATAAACGGGTAAAAATTTTGCGCCGCAAAGGTAATCCTTCTCCTTAAAAACTCCAAACCATCAGAACGTTTTTTGTTTCATCGACCTAAGAGCGTGTCTAAATTTCAGACCCGTCGCCTAGGCTTTCTGGAGCGTGAAACCAAAAGTGGAACCCAGGTCGGGCGTAGAGCGTACGTTGATCGTTTGCTGATGGGCTTCCATGATGTGCTTGACGATGGACAGCCCCAGTCCGCTACCGCCCTGGGAGCGGGAACGGCTCTTATCCACACGGTAGAAGCGGTCGAATACGTGGGGCAGGTGCTTTTCGGGAATGCCGATGCCGTCGTCGGCTACTTCCACCAGGATATAGTCGCCCATATCGTAGCAGCCGATGCGGGTGCGGCCGGCGGCATTGCCGTACTTCAGGGAGTTGTTGATCAGGTTAGTCAGCACCTGCCGGATACTCTCGCGGTCGGCTACTACCTGGAAGTTTTGGCCCGCCCCCTCTTTGACCATTAATTTGATACCGTTCTGGTTGGCCTTGTACTCCAGCTCCTCAATCACTTCCTCCGTCAGGCGGCGAATGCCGAACGCCTCCATGTCCAGGATAAGTTCGCCACTTTCCAGGCGGGAGATAGCACTGAGGTCTTCGACGATGGTGTGCAGGCGATGGACATTGCGGGCCGCTTTTTCCAGGAAGGGCCGGGCCACCCGTTCATCTTCCAGGCCGCCTTCGATCAGGGTGTCGAGGTAGCCCTGGATGTTGAAAATGGGTGTCTTAAGTTCGTGGGAAATATCACCCACGTAGCGGCGGCGGTACTCCGCCCAGTTTTTGTAGCGGTTGATCTCGGCCTGCTGCTCGTCGGCCCAGTCAGCGACTTCCATTTCCACGTCCTCGATAATGTTAGCGTCCATGTCCAGGGCGGCGGTCTTTACGTCACTACTGACCTTATGACGGTGGATCGTCTTGTAGATCAGTTTGATCTTACGATAAATGTAGCGCTGGAGGTAATACAGGCTGAAGTAGTAGGAAATAACGAATACCAGGACCGGCAGGCATAACAGTAACCAGTGCAGGTCGAGACCGGGGCTGAGTAGGAAGAAAAAAGCCAGCAAAACCAGCAGCGTAGCGGCCGCCGTGTAGGCGGAAACTAAGATGGCGATCCGGCGGGGAGTGGAATTCTTGAGCATCGAAACGAATTAGCGAGGGAGGGAATATCAAACAGAAATATCGAAAAGCAGAAGTTGCGTAAAAAGACCCCTAAAATTCAAATTTGTATCCGATCCCTTTGATCGTCTTGATGTAATGCTCGCCCAGTTTCTCGCGCAGTTTACGAATGTGTACGTCAATGGTCCGGTTACCCACGATCACGTCGGCTCCCCAGACTTTACTGAATATCTCCTCGCGGGTAAATACCTTACCCGGCTTGGAGACCAATAGTAGTAGCAGGTCGAATTCCTTTTTTGCGAGGCTGATCGTTTCCTCACCACGCACCACTACCACGCGCTCGCGGTCCACGATCAGGTCACCGACCTTGATCTGGGCTTCCTCGTCGTTATCCTCGCGGGGACCACCGCGGCGGAGCAGGGCCTTGATGCGAGAAATAAACACCCGCGTGCGAATGGGCTTGGTGATGTAGTCGTCCCCCCCCATTTCCAGGGCGGCAATCTGGCTGTAATCCTCCTCTCTTGCGGTAAGAAAGGCGATGGGCGTATAACGAAAGGCATCACGGGAGCGCAGTTGGCGGCAGACCTCTACCCCATCCATGCGCGGCATCATAATATCCAGGATAATAAGGTCGGGCTTTTCGCGCTCGGCGGCCCTGATCCCTTCCTCGCCATTGGAGGCACTGACTACTTCATAGCCTTCTTTCCGTAAATTATATTCCAGGAACTCGATGATATCCGGCTCATCGTCTACAATCAGTATTTTCTCTGCCATGGGTAAGGGATGAGCTAAATTTTGCGCAAAGGTACGGCAAACCATTGCGGCTCAAGGTGAACCCAGGATTAACAAATTGTTTCGTCAACAATAAGTCGGACTGACAAGAATTTGGCTTCCCCTGTTTTATGCCGCCGCCCGTTCTCCCTTGATGAACTGCACCATTTCGGGGGCGATGCGGGGCGCGAAGAGGTCACCGGTAGCAGGACGGTCGTCTACGACGCTGGTAAGGTCCATGGCGCGGGCCAGATCACGGGCAGTATTGCCGTAGGCAGCGGCCGTAGTGCTGGATTTGCCCTTGCTAACGTAATGGTCGATCACGGCGGCGCGGATAGCTTCCAGCGGATCGAGCAACAGCGTGAGTTCACGCAGGCTACGGGAAGTCGATACGCGGTGCCCCCGGTCGCGCAGGCGGCGGCGCAGGTCTTCGCTGAGTGTAGCCGAGTAGTTCGGCGCGGTAGCGGTTATAGTAATCCAGGGTACCACGGCTGTTCTTGTAAATTTCCTGATGCGCGATTTCGGCGGCCTCCTGGCATGACAGCAGGCTCATGGCGCGGGTCAGTTCGGTTAGGGCGACGATCTCGGCGGCGTTGAATAACAATTCCGTGGGGCCGTCCTGTACGGTCAATTGCTCGCGGCGGAGGATATTGGCAAGTGCCTGACGCCGCTTGCTCTTGGAACGCAGGCAGATAAACTTGGCCAGCTCCACGCCCAGGTAGTAGTCGTCTACCAGTTCACCGGCCTTGTGGGGGATGCGGGCATAATCACGGTGTGAGGCCGGAATACGGACCACTCCGTCGAACTCGTACAGGTCCTGCAACCACTGCCGGGCATTGCGCTGGTAGTGGTGATCGGATAGCTCTAGTGCCCGGTGCAGATCCGTGGCGCGGATCACGCGGGTACCTTTTTTGCTGGTGCGAATGGGAAGAGACATAACATTTCCTGACTGTTGATGCGGTAAAGATAAGGTTTGTTGGTTTAAAGTTGCAACTATTCCAACAATTTATTTTTAATAATTAGGTGATTTAAGTAGTTTTGTCACTATTTTGATGGTAAATTGGTGTTGTTTTGCTGAGGTTTCCCCCCCGGCCCACTAAAGGGGGGAGATTAATTCAAGGAAAAAATCTTGAATTGCTAACTCCGAGGAGCTTGCGACGATCAGTGCAGGTAAGCAGCAATTGAGTAACGAAGTACACGTATAGTACGGGGAGGTCTACTGAATCGAAACCCGTTAGGTTACAAGCCTGAAAGGGCGGGCGTTGATTCTGTGGGGACTTTATGGTAATGATTTCATATCAATTCATCCTTCTTCGAAGGGTAGATCTCAGGCGGCTTCGCCGCCAAAGCCCTGACGGGGCGAGATAGACTAACCCAGGGTGAAACCCTGGGACGGGGAGGCTGCTCTAAATCCCCGCCGCGCCCCCCGCCGGCGTTGCTTCGCAACGCCGGCGGGGGGCGCGGCGGATGCGTGGGGTACGCGTTAAGCCCAGGGTTCCACCCTGGGCTGATCTATGCCGCCCTTTCAGGGCTGAAACCCTTGCGGGTTCCGGTAGGGCAAACGAGTCTAGGAAACGTAAAATTCAACCTGTATAGAGACCTAGCGGAGGCTAAAAACCATACTTAGAACCCCAATAGAATCAGCGCCCTAGCCTTCAGGGCTTTGCCGGCGTAGCCGGCTAGGTATTCATGGCCGGTTATCTTTCCCTCACTCCCCGACGTGGTTGTCGGGATCCAATCAATCCTCCCATCACGTGAGGTGCCCGCAGGGGCGTTAGCGCACGCAGTGCCGAGCGATCAGCGAAGCCCGGAGGGGACCGGCCCCGGCCCCCGGCCGGGGACACGCCCGCGAACCAGCCCCCAAAATGCGTGTTTCCTAGGCTATGCACAAGACAGACCACCCCGTTTTAACCGAACGACAACGCGCCGTACCCCAGCTTGCCTGGGTAGATTCCGTCTCCCGATTGCTGGACACGCGCCTGCGGATTCCCGGCACCGACATCCGTTTCGGCCTCGATTTTATCTTGGGCCTGGTGCCGGGCGCGGGTGATGTCATTAGTCTGGGGATGAGCGGTCTGCTGGTGGTGACGATGGCCAAAAACGGCGCGAGTGGCATGCTGGTAGCGCGGATGCTGGGTAACCTGCTGCTGGATGCCCTAGTGGGTACGATCCCGATCCTGGGCAATTTGTTTGATCTGTTTTACAAGGCCAATTACCGTAATCTGCAACTGATGCGGGAATTTTACGGCGAGGGCAAGCACACGGGTAATGCCTGGCCGGTGATCATCGGCGCGGTGGTGGGCGTACTCCTTGTAATAGGACTGACACTTTACGCCATTTTTGCCGTTATCCAGTACCTGTTCGAGCTGGTGGGCGGCTAGCGGCCGATTGTGGTTCAATCCACGATGGCGTCCACTTCATCCGGTATCTCGGGGCGGTCGTGTTCGTCCTCGGCCCGCACATCGAGGTAGCGCATGACGGAGTAGGCTGACAGGCCATGCAGTACGCTGGACAGCGCGATGGTGAGCATGAGCGTGGCCCAGACAATCTCCATGTCCGCGAAATAAGTGACGCCGACGGCGTAGGCCAAGTAATAAATGGAGCCGATGCCCCGGATGCCGTAAAAACTGATGGCGAGCCGGTCGCGCAGGGGCCAGGCGCAGCCGATGAGGGCCAGCATACCGCCCAGCGGACGGATGACGAGCAGGATGAGCAGGGCACCGGCCAGGACCATCCAATCCATGAAGGGCAGTAGCTCAATAATGAGGCCGCCGCTAAGGAGGAGCACCAGGCCCATGACCACGCGCTCCAGGTTTTCGGCAAAATCGTAGAGGACGAGGTGGTATTCGTGATCGACCGCGATGCGGCGCAGGGTGTAGGCACCGACGAATACGGCGATGAACCCGTAGCCCGCCGCGATCTCGGCCAGGCCGTAGCTGACGAACAGCACGAAGATGGCGATGCAGCCCATGCCTTCCTTGGACAGCGGCCGCTCGCGGGGGTAGACGAAAATAACTTTAGATAGCACCCAGCCCACGGCCACGCCCGCCACCACGCCGACCACCATTTTATAAAGGACGTACTTAAGGAACCATTCTCCGCCCCAGTCGGGAAAATTTCCCAGGCCCAGCAGGGCGGCCGTGATGGCCAGATAGGTGAAGGGGAAGGCGAGGCCGTCGTTGAGGCCGGCCTCGCTGGTGAGGGCGAAGCGCACGGCGTCGGTGTCGCTACGATCGGGCGGCCCCACCTGGATGTCGCCCGCCAGCACGGGGTCGGTAGGGGCCAGCACGGCACCCAGCAGCAGGGCCGAAACGGGGGCAATGCCCAGCACCCACCAGCCGACCAGCATGGTGAGGCCGATGGAAATGGGCATGGTAATGAGCAGCAGCCGCCAGGTGATGCCCCAGTAGGGGTGCCGCAGCGGCAGTTTGATCTTCAGGCCCGCGCCCAGCAGGGAAACGATGACGATGAACTCGGTCAGTTTTTCCCATAGCCAGCGGCCGTCTTCCTGCAACGGCGAGGGAATGCGCAGGCCCGGAATGGCGTAAATGCACATACCCGCCAGCAGGTAAAGGGTGGCCACGGTAATGTAGCGCTTGACCAGCAACTGCGGGATCCAGACGGCGGCAACCAGCGTGAGGCCGGCCAGGAGGAGCAAGACTTCGTAGCCTTCGAGGTGGAATAATTCGGGCAAGGGCGGAAAGGGGTTGAGTGGGCAGTTAGCTGTAACCCTATTCTAAACGCGTTGTTGTAAATTATTCATTTTGGTGAAGATGTTTGGGCGTGCCCCCGCCCCTGCCGGGAGCGGGGTCGGCACCTTCCGGTCTCGCTGTTCGCTCGGTGCTGCGCACTGCCGCTACGCGGACCCCCTCCAGGCACCTCACGCAATAGTCAGCGAAAGTTCGCTAACTATTCCGGCTTACCGTATGAATAACACTAACTTGCGGTCCCTACCCATCCAGACTGCCGTGGACCAACAAAGTATCAAGAACAATTTTTTCAAATCGGCTTTCACCGTCGATAATGTCATTTTCGGTTTCGACGACGGCGACCTCAAGGTACTCCTCATCCGCCGTACCGAGGAGCCTTATGAAGGACACTGGGCACTGCCCGGTTACTTCGTGCGCCCCGACGAGGACCTGAACCAGGCCGCCGAACGCGTGCTATTGGAAGTAACCGGTCTGCAGGGCGTTTACCTGGAGCAGGTGCATACCTTCGGCCGCGTGGACCGCCACGCCTTCGGCCGCGTCATTACGGTGGCTTACTATTCGCTGGTGCGGGTGGAACACTACGAACCCCGCCCCTTCGGCCTGGCCCGCGAGGCCGCCTGGCAGCCCGTCGATTCGCTAACCGACCTGGCCTTCGATCATGCGGAGATCATCGGCGTGGCCTTCCAACAGCTCAAACGCTCCATCCGTAACCGCCCGGTCGGTTTCGAGCTATTGCCTCCCTCCTTTACCCTCACCGAACTCCAGCACCTCTACGAATCGATCTGGCAGACGGAACTGGAAAAGCGCAATTTTCGTAAGAAAATCCTCTCCATGAACCTGCTCGTGGACCTGGACCGCACCCAGGAAGGCGTAGCCCACCGGCCGGCCCGCCTGTACCGCTTCGATGAGGCGAAGTACCGCGAATTTTTGGAGGAAGGATTCAATTTCGAACTGAAGGAGACGCGGCGCAAGTAGCCGGCGCAGCCGGCTGCTTGCTAATTAAAATTCGGCTCGTCCCGCATCCGCGCGATCACCGAAAATACGTCGCCCTTGTTACTCATCACCTGCGACCAGAGGGTGGCCGGCTTACTCTTGAACAAATAGTTGCCGTGCATCGGCGCCGTGACCCAGGAGTTGTAGCGCATCTCGTCTTCCAACTGGCCTTCCGTCCAACCGGAATAGCCGACGAAGAAACGGATGTCGTTGGGCCGGATGAGTTCGCGGGCGATCAGGGCCTTGAGTTGCTGGTAATCTCCGCCGTAGTAAAGGTTGGATTTGATGTGGCGGCTCTGGTCCACCAGATCACCCTTACAGTGGATAAAATGGACGGTATCGGTCTGTACGGGGCCGCCGAAATGGACGGGCGCATTGAACTCGGGAAAGTCATCGATAAGGTTATCCACCCGCATGGGCAGGGGCTTATTCATCACCAGGCCGAAAGTGCCTTCGTCGTTGTGCTCGCACAACAGGATAGCCGCCCGCCGAAAGTTGGGGTCCATCATAAAGGGTTCCGCCAGGATGACGGTGCCTGAACTAATTTCCGGTTTTACCATGGTCGTGCTATTGAGATTGCTCGTAAATCAAACGCTTTTCGGGCGGAAATGCAACAGTGGGCGGCCTTTTTTTAGTTCCCCTTAACACCTATCCCAGTATTTACGCTCGGTATTCCCGCTCGCCGAAGAGCAGGCTGCCGATGCGCACCAGTGTGCTGCCGTGCTCCAGCGCAATGGGATAATCGCCGGACATCCCCGCGCTCAGTTCCCGAAATTCCGGCCGCCCGGCAAAGGAACCGTTGCGCAGTTCCTCAAAAATTTCTTGCAGCCGCTCGAACTCGGCGCGGGTTACGTCCTCGTCCTGCGTGAACGTTCCCATTCCCATCAGCCCCACTACGCGGGCGTGAGTGTAGTTGCCGGCCAGGTAGTCCGCTACCAGGGTACGCAGGTCGGCGGGTGAAAGCCCGTACTTGCTGTCTTCCCGGGCGATCTTGACCTGGAGCAGCAGGTCGATGGTGCGGTCGTTGCTCGCTGCCTGCTTCTCGATCTCTTCGAGCAGCCGCTCGCTGTCCACGGCGTGGATCAGGTGGATGAAGGGGGCTAGGTACTTGACCTTATTCGTTTGCAAATGCCCGATGAAGTGCCAGCGGATATCAGCGGGCAGGGCGGCGGCTTTTTCTTCTGCTTCCTTGACCCGGTTCTCTCCGAAATCCCGCTGCCCCTGCTCGTAAAGTTTACGGATCGCCGCCTCGGGATGGGTTTTGGAAACGGCCACCAGCGTGGCACCGGCGGCAGTTATTCGGTCGTTGAGCGCGTCGTAGTTCATGGCATGGATTTGTAATTTCTTTAACGGCCCACCACCAAATAGGATCGACCGGCCCGTCTTTTCTTTGGTGAATACTCGCAACAGGTGCTATTCGGACTTACCTGCCCAGCCGCCACGAGGCTGCTAATCACAGCAAGACTCTTACCGGAAGGGCCAGGAGGATTTACTTAAAGTTTTCCCTACGGCCAAGCGGTGCTAGCAATGGGAGGTTACTTGACCTAAGAGCGTGTCTAAATTTTTACTTCCTGATAACCAAGAATTTAAGAACCTGACGTTACAAAAACTGACTTACGTAACCCGCTATGCGCGTACCACGAAGTAGCCGCGAAGCTAATTTTTTGTTTAGCCGGAACCTTAACCACGAAGTAGCCGCGAAGCGAATCATTGATCCTCAGTTCTTAAAAATTTTAGACACGCTCTAAGAGGTTACGCCCCCGCAAGCCGGCTGACATTTCTCCCTTAAGAAACGGCACCCGAGTACGACAGCCCTGGAAGAAAACGTAATTTTACCTTCCTTCCCTAAATTATCTCCCCACTATGCTAACTCGACTACTGGTTTTTTCCCTGTTTTTCACCTTCGCGACTACGCTTAACGCGCAGACCTTTCAGGGATCGCTGCTGGCCGGAGGCATCTTTTCCCAGATCGACAGCGACGACTTGATCGGCTTCAACCAGTTCGGGTTTACCGGCGGGGCGCGGGTGGTGGCCGTACTAAGTGATAAGTGGCGCGTGGGGCCGGAAATTACCTTCTCCCAGCAGGGGAGCCGGCGGGCACCGCGGGAAGGATCTAATTTTGGGTTCGAGAACATTCGCCTCAACTTCGTGGAGGTACCGCTAATGCTCTACTATAAGGACTGGCGGATCACGGCCGAGGCCGGGGCTACCTACGGGCGGCTGATTGATTTTACCGTGGAGGACGTGATCGGCAACGACCTGACGGAAGAATTTGCTTTCAATGAGAGCATCATCGGCCTGCAATTCGGGGCCACCTTTTACTTTACACCGCGGGTGGGACTCAATTTCCGCTGGTCGCGCCAGCTATCCGCATTAGGGGAAGCCCCCGACGGCAAGCGACTGAAGGGACGCAACATCAGTTTTCGGATGGTCTACACCTTTGGTTCGGGTGAGACACAGCCCGAAAAGCCGGAAGAGGAACGCCGCTACGAGAAACGCTAGAATTTGCTCTAATTACGTACCTTGGCGGGATGAATTACCTGCGTTTCCTTCTCTTCTTCGCGCTGCTGGGTTGCCTGGCCTGCGGCAATAAGCCCGCCGAATCCGAATCCGCTACGACTACGTCGGTTGCCGCCGCGCCGGTGGGCGAGGCCACCTACCCCTCCATCCCGCTGGAGCGGCTGGAATACCTTTGGGATAACTCCAGCCACATGGATGTGATGTTCTACGAATTACCCGTTTCCCTCAATCAGGACAACCAGGAAGGCGTCCGTTCCACCCTCTCCTACGTGGCCGAAGACGCGCCCTTGATCGACCCGAACTGCCGGAGCATCGGGCGGCTGTTCTTCACCGTCGGGACGGAAAATACCGAGACGGCGGAAATCTACTTCAACACTACCTGCGCCTATTTCGTGTGGCTGGAGAACGAAAAACCGGCCTACGCCAATCAAATGACGGAAGGGGGGATTCAGTTCTTTAATAATTTGTTCGCGGGCTTGCAGCAGGGTGGGCAGTAGGGAAAGGATACCGCCAGACTTCTTTAATTCCTCAATCCAACGCCGCCGGCGGCGGCTAGATGCAAGGTGTTGCGTCTCTACATTATTCTCCATTCAATCCCTCAATCATTGAGAGCCGTCATCGACCTGGGCACCAATACCTTTCACCTGCTCATCGCCTCCGGTGAAGCGGGGAGTGCCGATTACCGGGAGGTCTACCGCGAGCGGCGTTACGTCAAACTGGCTGAGGACGGTATCGGCCGCATCGGCGCGGTTCCCTTTGGGCGGGGGTTGGTGGCACTGATCCACTTTGCGCAGGTGTTGCGGGAGCACGGAATCGAACCAAGGGATGCCCGGGCCATCGGCACGGCGGCACTACGCACGGCGGCAAACGGAGCGGAATTCGTGGCGCGGGCCGCGGCCGAGGCCGGGATTCGGATCGAACTCATTTCGGGCGACGAGGAGGCGCGGCTCATTACCCTGGGCGTACGCCGGGCGGTCCGCTTCGGCAGCGAGCGGGTGCTGATCATGGACATCGGCGGCGGCTCGGTGGAATTTATCTTGGCGAATGACCGACAGGTGTTCTGGGCGCGGTCCTTCCCGATCGGGGTATCGGTGCTGTACCGGGATTTTCACCGCTCGGAACCGATTGCGGAGGCGGAACTGGCGGAACTGACCGAATTTTTGACCAGCACCCTGGCTCCCCTCTGGGAACAACTCCTCTCCTACCCTACCGATCACCTGATCGGCGCCGCCGGCACCTTTGACGTGATCGCCGAGGTGATGGGAACCGAACGGCCCACGCCTAATGCCATGACGGTCGACCTCCGCGGCTTCCTGAAATTTTATGACCGATTACTCCTCTCCGACCAGGCGCAGCGTTACGCCATCCCCGCCGTGCCGGCGGAGCGGGCGGACATGATCGTGGTGGCGTCCGTGTTGATCCAGGTGGTGCTGGAGCGGGCGGGGATCGAGCGATTAACGGTGTCGGATTATTCGTTGAAGGAAGGGGTGCTGTAGCAGAGGTTCTCATTCAGCGTTGGTAAAGAACAAGCTTGCGGTGCAAAATGGATTCGTGGGAAGAATAGCTAATCGTTGCTGACTTCCCATAATTTTTCCCCGCTCGAATGTCTATAAAGTGGATGACAGATTAGCAAATACGGAATACTGATTCTTGAATGCTCCCTCATTGCACCATTCGCTATTTCGTATTCACTATTCCCAACTGCCACCATTGGTGGGCGAGGGGGATTTCCCATTTCTTTCCTATCTTCGTCACTCACGTACCGGACCGCTATTGATAGCGATCCACCAAGCTACACCCAACCCGTCTCCTAATTAGTCGGGAATTTTTTGCCGAGAAAACCACGCCACGCCGGCCCGCCGCACACGGGACCCGGCCTTCATCCCATTGACGGGAAGGGGAGCAATCGCCCTTCCGCTTGTTGAGAAAACGCTATGAATACTCGGTATACCCGGCTGCGCTGCGCGCTGCCACTGCTTGTCGGTCTACTCCTTATATACAGCACCAACCTAAGGGCGCAAGCACGCGGCGATATGGAACTGCTGGGCGGTGCCATGTTGTACACCGGAGACCTGCTGGATGGCCGCCTGCCCGACCCCGGCCAGGCGCTGCCCGCCTTCGGCCTGCGCCTGAGCCGCAACATCCGCCCCGCCTGGGCCATTCAAGGCTACTACCTGCACGGGCAACTAGCCGGAAGCGACGCCGATAGCGACGACCCGGAGCGGATCAACCGCGACTTTTCTTTCCAAACCACCCTCGATGAAGGCGGACTAACCCTCCGCTGGGAACCGCTGGCCGCGCGCCGCTATCCCGCTACCGGCGGTTTCAAATCCATCGTCTCGCCCTACCTCTACCTGGGCGCGGGCCTTTACCGGCAGACGCACGAGACCGACTACGGCCCCGGCACCAACGAGAGCATGACCGAACGCATCCGGCAGGACCGCGCCCTGCCTGAGACCCAGACCAAATTTACCCTGCCCGTGGGCGGGGGGCTGCGTTTCGATCTCGGCTACCGGCTCTCCCTCGGTTTGGAAGGCGGCATCCGGCCCGCCTTTAGCGACCAACTCGACGGCGTGGAACAGAGCGGCAACCCCGACGAACCGGACTGGTACGGCTTCGGCCTGGTGACGGTCGGCTACCGCTTCCACGTGCCCGATGCCGACCGTGACGGCATTCCCGACGAGGCCGACCGTTGTCCCAAAACGCCGGGCGACGTGAACCACCAGGGCTGTCCCGATCAGGATGGCGACGGCGTGGCCGACCCCGATGATGAATGCCCCTTCCAGCGTGGACCGTCCGCCCTGGCCGGTTGCCCCGACCGCGACCTGGACGGCGTGGCCGATCTGCGTGATGCCTGCAAATTTCTGCCCGGTTCCCTGGCCGCCAACGGTTGCCCGGACCGGGACGAGGACGGCCTGCGCGATGATGACGACCTCTGCCCCGATTGCCCCGGACCCGCCGCCCTGGCCGGCTGCCCCGACCGCGACGGCGACGGCACTCCCGACCAGAGCGACCGCTGCCCTAACCGGCCGGGCCTGCCCGAATTTTTCGGCTGCCCCTTCCCCGACCAGGACGGCGACGGCGTAGCCGATGCGGACGATAACTGCCCCACCCGCGCCGGCCGGCCCGAGGACAACGGCTGTCCCGACAGCGACCTGGACGGCCTGACCGATAACCTGGACCGCTGCCCCGACCTACCCGGCCTGATCGAGAACAACGGCTGCCCCAGCGTGCCCGACACCGTGCAATTGGTGCTGGGCCGCGCCATGCGCGACGTGCGCTTCGAGACCGCCAAGACCACCCTGCTGCCCGCCTCCACGGCTATCCTCGATTCCATCGTAGCGGTGATGCAAAACTTCGATTTCTACCACCTCCGCATGAGCGGCCACACCGACAGCCGGGGATCGGCACCGCTCAACCAGCGCCTCAGCGAGGGGCGCGCGCGGGCCTGCCGTGATTACCTGGTGAATGCGGGAATCGACGCCGAGCGGCTCAGTTTCGTGGGGCGGGGCGAGGAAGAACCCATCGCCACCAATATGTATGCCGCCGGCCGGATTCAGAACCGCCGCGTGGAATTCCTCCTCTACACCCCCGGCACCAGGGCCGATCCGACCATCCCGAAACAGGAATGAAAATAGGCCTCCTCTCCGATACCCACGGCCACTTGGATGACCGGTTACTGGAACACTTTTCCGCCTGCGACGAACTGTGGCACGCGGGCGATATCGGCGACCCGGAGGTGCTGGATCGATTGGAGGCCTTCCGGCCTACCCTGGCTGTTTACGGCAACATCGACGGCAGTGCCATCCAGGCCCGCGCACCCCTCAACCGTGATTTCGAGCGCGGGGGGGTGCGGGTGTTCATGACCCACATCGGCGGCTATCCCGGCCGGTATACCGCCCGCGTCCGCGCCGAACTGGACGAGCGGCGGCCCCGCCTTTATGTCTGCGGGCACAGTCACATCCTCAAGGTCATCAACGACCCCAAGCGCGGCCTGCTGCACATCAACCCCGGTGCCTGTGGGCGGCACGGTTTTCACCAAGTGCGCACCGCCGTCCGCTTCGATCTCAGCGGGGGGAGAATTGAAAATTTGGAGGTGATTGAATTGGGTAAACGAGCGAGTTTGTAGAAAGGGATCGGACTACGTATTACCCGACTACTTACTAGTTTGGGCGTGTCCCGGCCTGGCGGCCGGGTCGGTCCCCTCTGGGCTTCGCTGATCGCTCGGTGCTACGCACTACCCCTGCGGGCACCTCACGCGGTCGGGCTACCACTACTGCGATGGGCCTGGGGGAAGCCGTTTTCCGGCAAGAATCACGATTATTTGCGACGACAGCGAATTATCCGTAACTTTAACACTTAATCGCTCTTATTCTGCGAATAATTTAGTTTTTGCTGCGAATAATTAGGATTATCCGCAACCATTCGTATCTTTGACCCGTTATATTAGGGTAAAACGCAGCAGCCGGGTCGGCGATCACTACCACTTGTCGAATAATCGTTTTATCTTGCCTTAACAAAGCGACACCCTAGCCTGGCTTATTAGACTTATCATTAGCCATTTTACACAGCAAGTAAGTTATCTTTTCTTCACACACTAATCTTTTTATGCGCAAACGCAATTGGTTCGCCCTTTTCTTCCTGGGTTCTTTTCTTTACTTCAATGCTACTTCCCCCGAATTATCTAAGTTAACCACCGAGTTGACTTCTTCGAGCATACTGAGCGGCACCATTCCCTCTGCCCTCCGCGCCCCCGTCCCCCCCTTGGATACCGTTGATCCTACTCCACTAGAAACCGCCGCCATGCTGGCTAGTATGGAGGAAGCCCTCGCCACTGAAGAGCCGGAGGTGATTACCCCCGCCCTACGCGACCTAGCCGATGAGAATTTCCAAACCGCTCTGCGCGGTCGCCTGATGGCTAATCCTACCTGGAGCAAATTGATCCGCCAGGGTCGCATGGCCGTCGGCGTAGTGGATATGAATGGCATGAACGGTCGCGGCCGCTTCGGTTCCGTCAACGGCGAAAGCATGATGTATGCCGCCAGCTTACCCAAAATCGCCGTACTGGCCGCCGCAATGGACGCCATGGAGCGCGGTGAGTTAAAAATGAATGCCGCCATCGACAGCGACCTCGGACTGATGATCCGCAAGTCGAATAACCAGGCAACTACCCGCATGATCGACCGCGTCGGTTACAGCCGCATCGAGCGCACCATGACCGACCCCCGCTACCAATTATACGACCCCGCTCACGGCGGCGGCCTCTGGGTAGGCAAGCGTTATGCGGCCGGCGGTGCCCGCAACCCCGACCCGATGAAGGGCCTGAGCCACGCCGCCACGGTAGACCAGATCTGCCGCTTCTACTATATGGTGGACAAAGGTATGCTGGTATCCCCCGAGCGTTCGGAGATGATGAAAAAGTACCTGGTCGATCCGGGACTGCACCACAAATTCGTGAACACGTTGGATCAGCTTGCTCCCAACGCCAAATTCTACCGCAAGTCGGGTTCCTGGAAGAGTTTCCATTCGGACTCCATTATGGTGAAAGGTCCGAACCGTAATTATATTTTAACCGCCCTGATCGACGATCCGAGCGGAGAGATCATCTGCCGCCAATTGGCCAAGGTGATCGACGACCTTCTCAAGCAACCGGTTTAACCAATCAATTATTTGCTATGAGCGGAAATGGGACAACGTCTCGTTTCCGCTTTTTTTTTGGGAAGATGAGTAGCTTTCGCTGCTATTGCGTGAGGGGCCTGGAGGGGCGTAAGCGCACGCAGTGCCGAGCCGTTAGGCGAAGCCCGGAAGGTACCGGCAGCGGCTGCTAGGCCGGTGGCACGCCCGAGTTAGTATGGTGGTATTAATACCAGCCACTCTGCGCCACCGGCATAACTCCCTGGCCGTCGGGACGTAATCGTTTGGCGCGCAGGAGGGAGTTGCGGCGGTGCTCCGCGTACAGGGGGCGGCCGGGCACGAGGTTGTTGACGGCCGTGGCCCCGTTGTCGGCCCCGGCATGGATGAAATTGCCGTCTCCGATGTAGATACCGACGTGGGTGATGCGCCGGCTGCCGTCGTCGCGGAGGTTGCCGAAGAAAAGGAAATCGCCGGGTTGGAGGTTGGTGAGGCTATCGTCGAGCATGATCTCGGTTCCGGCGTGGACCTGCTGGCTAGCGTCACGGGGGATGACGATGCCGTTGAGGTAATAAACGGTTTTGGTGAAGCCGGAGCAATCCATGCCCTTGGCGCTAGTGCCGCCCCAGAGGTAGGGCCGCCCGGCCAGGCGATCGGCGGTGGCCAGGATGGCGGGCACGGAAAAGGGGCGTTCGGCGGTCCACTCTTCGTAAGAAATGAGCTGATCGGAAGGAAGGTAGCCCCGGCGTCCGTCGGGTAATTTAACCTGGGTATAAGGACCGGCGGGGCCGATTTGTATCAGGAGGGAGCCGGGCACCAGGTCGAGCAGGACGGGCGCGGTGGCGGTAGGTTGGGCGCGTACGAGACCGAAATCTCCGTTAAATAATACCCGATTACTGGTCTGGTAACTTACCATCTGCGCATTACTGAGTAATTGCAGTCCGCCGCCGTCCAGCCAGGCGATGTAACCATCGGGGGTCTGGACGCGGTACCAGTCACCGCCGGCGGGATCTTTTTCCAGTACCCTTAGGGGGGTGCCGAGTAACGCCTGGGTGGCGAGTTCCTGGGAGTGGCCCATTTGGGAGCGCAGGTTGGCAACCGACTGGCGCACGATGCCGAAAGTGCGGTCGCCGAGGGCGGCGGCGGGTAAAATTCGCACGCTATCCACGAAAGTCAGGCCCTCCTCTTCGAGCCTCCCGAGCAGGGCCGCGTGGGCGGTGGGCTGATCGGTAAGCCCTCCTATGATTAGTGTATCCTGATTTTGTGTTACCTCTAAAACGAAGAGGGCCACCCGTTTATCGGGTGCGAAGATGGTGGTGAGCGAATCTACCCACTGCCGTGCCGTAGTTAGTTCAACCGAGTCCGTCGGCCCGCCGACGGTAGATTGGTCGCAGGCAAGACAAGCGAGGAGGAAAAATAAAAAGGTAGTGGGATGAACTAAGCGCATAAGCATGGAGTTAATGTGTTGACGCGGAGGGAAATAAACGATTTCTGGACTAGCAGGCGGTATTTTCACCGCTTATTTCCACAAATATCGGGTATGACCGGCGCAAAATGTTGCACGGTCGCTTGTTATTCCCCTACCTTTACCGCGTTAAGTTGATTCTGAGGTCGATTTTCGATGATTTGATAAGTTGAGCAGTTTGAGTTTTATTTCAACACCCGCCCCGCTTTTTCCGTCCGATTCCTTCTTGATTCAGCTATTATTGTTCCTTTACTTTTCCTTTTCGTATGAATATTTTTGTTGCACGGCTTAACTACGACAGTGATGACTACTCTGTACGTACAGCTTTTGAAAACTTCGGCGCTGTTGATTCCGCCAAAGTAATTATGGACCGCGAAACGGGCCGTTCCCGTGGGTTCGCCTTTGTCGAAATGCCTAACGACGACGAAGCAAATGCGGCGATTGCCGCTCTTAACGAAACAGACCTTGACGGTCGTACCATCCTGGTAAAAGAAGCTGAACCCCGCGAGAATCGTCGGGTGGTGGTGGCGGCGGCGGTGGCGGTGGCTACCGCGGCGGCGGCGGCGGTAGCGGCGGCGGCGGCGGTTACCGCGGCGGCGGCGGTGGTGGCGGCTACGGTGGTGGCGGCGGCGGCTAGGCGGCGGCGGTGGTAACAGCGGCGGCGGCGGCGGTGGTTACCGTGGCGGCGGCGGTGGCGGCGGTTACCGCGGTGGCGGTGGCGGCGGCGGCGGCTACCGCGGCGGCAACAGCGGCGGCGGTGGAAGCCGTGGCGGCGGCGGCTACGGCGGCGGTAACGACCGTTACAGCGACAATGATGACCAGTACTAGGACTTCCGTTCTTAGCTGACCTTGTTTGTCACCTAACAGTATAGCACCCCCGATCATCGCAAGATGGTCGGGGGTACTTCGTTTTGGTTCATTGATAACGTTTCACCCCTCTTTTGAGCCGAGCAATGAGTTCACGAAGCTAAAATCCGGTTCCGCTGGCCATCCTCCCCTCCTACGAAGCAGGAAAGCCGGATTTTCACTACCTTTGACTGAGTAGAAAGAATGGATATATATTCCCATACTCTCCGCTCATTCACTTCCCTAGCCGATTTTCGACGTACCCGCTTTACACTACTCCACCATACACCGCGCACCGAACGCCCTGATCCGACCACTCGATTATGCTTGGTCCCATTATGCTGACGCGCAATCTCACCCACGCTATTTTTCCTGTTTCGTCGGAACGGCTCAACCCCGTTCGTTATGTGGAATCCTTTAACCCGCACCGGCCTGTTCGGCCTATTCTTCCTGCTGTGTTGCCGTCTGTTTTCCCAGTCTACCTGCCCTACTTCCATCAGTGCGGGCACGGACACCCTGCTCTGCGACCCACAGACCATCGGCACGCAGGCCCAGATAATCAGTAGCCGCCTGGATGCGCTCGATTGGTCGCCCCTCGGTACCGTGATACCGCAGAACGCTACCGATCTTTCCCCCACTATCACGATTACCGAAACAACCTGGATTACCCTGGAGGCCGATTTCTATGCCGCCCAGAATCTGGTGGTAAATGGAGACTTTAGCCAGGGCAACACCGGTTTTTCGTCCGACTATAATCTGGGCAACAGCACCGGCCCCATCGGCCCGCTGGCCGGCGAGGGGCAGTACTTGATCAGTAATAATCCGCAAGCTACTCATACCGGTTTTGCCCCCTGCGAGGACCATACCCCCGGAACGGAAAGCAACATGATGGTCGTCAACGGCTCGCCCGTGGACGATGCCCGGATCTACTGCCAGACCGTGAGCGTGACGCCGGGAACCGACCTGCGTTTCGAGGCCTGGTTTGCGACCGTGGTACCGCAGAACCCCGCCCGTCTTTATCTCACGGTCAACGGTATTGCCGGACCGGAATTTACTATCTCCAACGTCAACTGCGCGTGGGAATTCCACGAATTTCTGGTTGCCGACCCCGTTAGCAGCACCTTGGAAATCTGCATCCGCAACGCCAATACCCTGGCGATGGGCAACGACTTTGCCATCGACGACGTAGGGCTGTACGAGCGATGTACGGCTACCGATAGTTTTCTGATTAGCTCGCTCGAGCCGCTGCGGCCCGAATTTGAGCTGCCGCAGGAGCTTCTGCGTAGATTCCGCTACCCCTGTACCTGGTGCTCGACCGACCTGCTTTCTCCCTCCGCCACCCCGGGCGGCGATTGGCTGTTATCTGGAGTCCGCTGACGCTCCGCGTCGATTTTTATAGCAGTTGCCCAGCGGTGACCACGTCCTTAGTTGCCGACCGAGGGCACGTGCTCCGCCCATAGCAGCCTGAGTTTCCCATAAGATGCGCCGCGGACCTATGTCCGGCACCGCTACGGAAACACCATTATTTTGCCGGGCGGCACCGGGCAGGAGTTACTGACGACTCTTCTTAACGGAGCCGACCCCGGTGGCACCTGGACACCACCGGCCGGCCTGCCGGCCGGTGTATTCGATGCGACCGCTGTCAGGCAGACTATCGCTAATTTACTCATACCTGGTAGTTACCCTTTACCTATACGGTAGCGGTGCCGGCAGTTGTCCTGACCAAACGACAACCGCAACAATCGACCGCTTACCTTCGGCCCGGTAATCCATTAACTCTGACCGTCAACGACGGCATCAGCGCACTCACCTGCGCCTCACCCATTGGCCAGTCTACGCAATGGCGGTAAATCCCGGCGATGTTTCTGGTCCAAATGGACTCTCCCGGACGGCCCAGTTCTGACGCTACCGATTCGCTGTTAGTCGAACCAGCGGGCACTTACGTTTACTTGCTAACCGACCCAATTAATGGTTGTCACCGAGGATCAGGCTGAATTTTTCGTCGAGGACGGACGCCGCAGCCCGCCACTCGAAGTTGCGGTGGTTCCGCCTACCTGTCAGGCACTCATTTCCAATGGAGCCATCGTTGTGGCCGATCCACTGGACGGTCTGGGACCCTACCTGTTTCGGATCGGCGATCAACCTTACCAGCCGATCGGCCTCTTCCCCGGCTTGCCGGGCGGAGATTACGTACTAACAATCCAGGACATCAACGGCTGTGAGAGCGATACCACCGTCGTGCTGCCCGAGCCGGATAATTTTACGGTCGACCTGACGGCCTCTACCCCGGAGACCCGGTTGCCGCTCGGCACTGCGGTTACGCTCAGTCTGCAAACCCGTTGCTTCCCGGCCAACTCGACACCATCCTCTGGTTCCCGCCCCTGCCTGACTGCGATGACGGCTGCACGCCGGGCAAACCTGCGCCTCGCCGGCCCGACTACTTACGTCGCCATCGTTTTTGATACCACCGGCTGCGCCGTTGCGGACAGCATCAGTTTCACGACTTTTTTCAACCAGGACATTTACGTCCCCTCCGCCTTTTCTCCGAACGACGACGGTGTCAACGATGTCTTCGAGGTTCTTCGGCGGCCCCTCGGTCACCGGCGTCCAGGAACTCCTTATCTTTGATAAATGGGGCGGCCTGATCCACCAGTCGGGTACTGCTCAATCCGAGCTTCGCGCCGCCTGGGATGGCCGGCAGACGGGCACCGGCAAACCCGCGCCCACGGGAGTCTATCTTTACACGGCCGGCATCGAACTGGTTACCGGCGAGGTGGTCAGGCGTAGCGGGAGTGTGACCTTAGTGCGGTAAATAAACTACTTTTTGGGCGAAGCCTATTATACCTATGCGATCTTTCGACCCCACCACCCTCTCCACGCCCCGACTCTACGGCTACTTGTCCTCGGGCATCGCGCCGCGGCCGATCGCCTTTGTCAGCACTGTTGATGCGGAGGGGCGGGTAAACCTCAGCCCTTACAGCTTCTTCAATGTGTTCGGCACTAAACCGCCTACGCTCGTATTCTCCCCCGTACGGCGGGGACGAGACGGTAGCAGCAAGGACACCCTCGATAACGTAATCGCCACCCGCGAGGCCGTAGTCAACATTGTGAACTACCCGTTGGTAGAGCAGATGTCGCTGGCCAGCACGGAATACCCTACGGGGGTAAATGAATTTATCAAAGCCGGCCTGACCGAAGTACCCTCCGAGCGTGTAAAACCGCCCCGGGTAGCCGAAGCCCCGCTGGCCTTCGAGTGCCGGGTGACCGACGTGATTGCCACCGGCGAGGGCGGCGGCGCGGGCAACCTGGTGATCTGCGAGGTAGTGATGATCCACATTGACGAACGCTACTTGCGCGAGGACGATACGCTCGATACGACCAAACTGGACCTGGTGGCCCGCATGGGCGAAAGCTGGTACTGCCGCGCCTCGGGGGAAGCCCTTTTCGAGATCCCGAAACCGATCCACACCCTCGGTATCGGCGTAGATCGCTTACCGGAACACGTGCGCACCAGCCACGTGCTGTCCGCCAACAACCTCGGCCGGCTCGGCAATGCCGAACGCCTGCCCACTCCGGAAGAACTGGCCGCCGAACGTCTGACGGAAGAACTACGCGAGATCGCCGCCGCCGAGCACCTGGATGCCCGTCATAAACTAGCCAAGGATTTGCTCGAACGGGGCGAGGTGGAACGGGCACTGCGCGTGCTATCGCTGTAGAGGTCCCAGAAGCCTGAGGTCGAGAAGTAGTCCTTTACATCAATAGGGCAAGCGGAATCCCACCAAATTTAACCCTCCCGCAACATCCTCTGCCCTACCTTCACCTTTCAACCACTTTTCCCCGTCATGCGTCACTTATTCGGCTGCTTATTTCTTCTCCTTTCCTGCGCCCATCTGGCCGCCCAGCAAAGTCTACTCCAATCCGGCCCCATGCTGGGTTACACCGACCTGCTGGAAACGGTGGTCTGGGTGCAGACCACCGAGCCGGCCGAGGTATTTGTATCCTATACCGAATTGGGTGATACCAGGGCGGAGACTTACCGCACGTCCGTGGTACGTACCGAACGCCACCTCGGGAATACCGCCAAACTGACGGCCGATCGCGTACAGCCCGGTCGCACCTACCGCTATGCGGTTCACATTAACGGCAAGGAACTGAGCTTTTCCTACCCCACCATTTTCCGCACCCAGCAACTCTGGCGCTGGCGCAACGACCCGCCCGAATTCACGGTCGCCGTGGGTAGCTGCTCCTACATCAACGAGCCGGAATATGATCGCCCCGGTCCGGGCTACGGCAGTGAGTACGAAATATTCACGGCCCTGGACCGGGCAAACCCCGAAGTGATGTTCTGGCTGGGTGATAACACCTACCTGCGCGAGGTCGACTGGTACACCCGCACCGGTTACCTGCACCGCTATACCCACACCCGCTCGCTACCCGAAATGCAGCCGCTGCTGGCCCGCACCCACAACCTCGCCACCTGGGACGACCACGATTACGGTCCCAACAACAGCGATCGCACCTGGATTCACAAGGAACTGGCCAAGGAGATGTTCGACCTGTTCTGGGCCAACCCCACCTCCGGCCTGCCGGGCCAGGGCGGCATTACCAGCTTTTACCAGTACCACGACATCGACTTTTTTCTGCTCGATAACCGCAGCTACCGCACCCCCAACGACCAGCAGCGCAAGGATAATAAAACCGTGCTGGGCGAAGAACAACTGGAATGGCTGATCGAGGGCCTGATCTTCAGTCAGGCTCCCTATAAGATGGTGTGCATCGGTGGGCAGGTATTGAATACGGCCAGGGCCGGGGAAACCTACGTACCGCCTTGGCCCCCGCCGAACGCGCTTACCTGTTGCGCCGCATCGAGGAAGAGGACATCAGCGGCGTAGTCTTCCTCACCGGCGATCGTCACCATAGCGAACTGAGTACCCTCAAACTTGGCAATGGTAAACTGGTGCATGACCTGACCGTCTCCAGCCTCACCGCCGGGACCGGAAACAGCCGCAGCGAGGTAAATGACCTGCGCGTGGACGGTACCCTGGCTGTATTGCACAATTTCGGCCTGCTAACCTTCAGCGGCCCCCGCACCGAGCGCCTGCTGACGGTACAGCTGCGGGATAAGGACGGCAAGGAGATTTGGAAGCGGCAATTGCGGCGGGAATAAATAATTTCTCTCGTTCCGCATCCAAGTCATCTCGTCCCATCGTAAGTACCGGTGGGGAACACCCATCTGGGTGTACGTTAAGGAGGCGATCAGCAATGGTCGCCTTCTTTCGTTTTGATCACCCCTCAATCAATATACCGCCGCAGCAGCCCCTCGTACGCATCGATCCGTCGATCGCGGAAAAAAGGCCAGATCCGACGCACCTCCTCCGTCCGGTGACGATCAATGGTCAGCACTTTGTTTACTTCTTCGTGCGAGGGGGCCTGGTACAATATCTCGCCCTGCGGTCCGGCCACGAAACTGCGGCCCCAGAACTCGATACCGCCCGTCACCTCCGACCAATCCGGCTCGTGACCCGTACGGTTTACGGCAATTACCGGCAAACCGTTAGCTACCGCGTGGCCCCGCTGACTTACCTGCCACGCCCCGAACTGCCGCTCCTTTTCCTCCTGCGGGTCCGTACTTTCCCAGCCGATGGCCGTCGGATAAATCAGTACTTCCGCACCGGCCAGTGCCATCAAACGGGCCGCCTCCGGGTACCACTGGTCCCAGCACACCAGCACGCCCAACCGCCCCACGCTGGTATCCACGGGATGAAAACCGAGGTCACCGGGCGTGAAATAAAACTTCTCATAATAAGCCGGGTCATCGGGGATGTGCATCTTGCGGTAGGTGCCGGCAATCGTCCCATCACTATCCAGCACCACGGCAGTGTTATGGTAAATACCGGGTGCCCGCCGCTCGAACAGTGAGATTACCAGCACGACGCCCAGCTCCCCGGCCAGCGCACCGAATTGCTCCGTACTGGGTCCGGGAATGGTTTCGGCCAGGTCGAATTTGCCGGTATCCTCCACCTGGCAAAAATAGGGGCCGGTATGCAATTCCTGCAGTACCACCAGCTCTGCCCCCTCTGCGGCACAGGCCCGAATGCCCGCCAGCGATTTGGCCACGTTGACGGCACGATCATGAGTATTGGCCTGTTGTACGAGACCGACTCGGAGGGCGGGACGGTAATGAGGGGGCGGGGGAAAAGTAGGCATGAATAAAGCAATTCTGGTTGATCAGGGATGATAAAACGCTTCTCCGGGCTAAGGGTTTGGGCGTGTCCCCGGCTATCGCCGGGGTCGGTACCTTACCGGCTTCGCTGTTCGCTCGGTGCTGCGCACGCCCCGCTGCGCGGATGCCCGTCCAGGCACCTCACGCACGGGACAAGGAATGAAGGATGGTGCGTGACCTCCGGTCACGCGAATTTGGCTCGCGCCACCTCCGGTCGCGAGACGCGGGCGGAAGCACGCATACGGCACCCAATGGCGCATTCGCGCACCCGACGTGGGCGTCGCACGCCCCTCACACGACGCAAATCGGCAGTCATCATTCGAAAAAATCACGAAAAAATTTCTAATACCTCTAAACTAGAGGTATCTTTGACTTATGTATTCAAAAGAACTCATCAAGGGCACGCTCCGAATCGTGATCCTTCGGCTGCTGGATAAGGAGGGGCGGATGTACGGCTATCAAATGAGCAAAGCCGCGCAGGAATTGAGTGGGGGCAAATACCGAATGAGTGAAGGCTCCCTTTACCCCCTGCTACACAAACTGGAGGACGAAAAACTGGTTGTCACGGAGTCTGTCCAGGTAGGTGGCCGCACCCGGCGTTATTACCGCATCACCGAGGCGGGCCGCCAGACCGCCGGGCTACAGCGTGGCGAGTTTCAGAATTTTCTACTCACCATGCAGCGTCTGCTGGATCTTCAACTCGATTGATATGCAACAGCTCACCCCCGATCAGTTAGCTCTGATAACCGATCATCTTCGAGCAGCTAAACTGCCAACCGACCTAAGGGATCAATTGCTCGACCACCTCTGCTGCGATCTGGAAGATCGGATGGCAAACGGACAATCCTTTGCTTCCGCACTAAACGACATACAGACCAAATGGCCGCTTTCCCGACTTAAAAACGTTTACCGCAACATCCATTTCACCCGCAAAATCAAGCCCATGCTGATTAAATCCACCTTTCTCCTACTCTTTTTCGGAGCACTTACTACCCTCTATGTTCCCGATTCCGGAGACCGGAAAAATACTAATTCCGACCTTGCGCAGCACGAGTTTGTCGATCCTCCCACGGGAAGTCCAATCTCCGGTTTTGATCCCGCCGCATTCAATGGGATCGGTTTTGGCATCAAATTGCATCCCCTGAAAAAAACCCGAGTGCTGCATCGCGGTATCGATATTATCGCCGAATCGGGTACACCCGTCCTGGCCACTGCTGCCGGGCGGGTCACCTTTGCCGGCGATGGTGGGAAAAACGGAATTTCCGTCCGTATCCTGCACGAGGACGGCTATCTAACCGTCTACAATCACTTGAGCAAAACCAATGTGGAAACGGGCCAACTTATTCCATCAGGTAAAATCATCGGGGCGGTAGGGAGCACCGGCCTGTCCACCCGCCCCCACCTGCACTACGAAATATTGCAGAACGAGGTGGCCGTCGATCCCTTGACCGTCATGCTCCCGTAGTCGTAGCAGGATAATCACTTGCTTCCCGTATTCATTCATCCACCCGGATCGTCCGCCCCTCCGAGCCGACGCCGGTGATGGTAAGCGATTTCCAGGCTTTGGGGAGAACGGGGTTTTTCTGTACGATCCCCTCATCGGTGAGGTGGAGGCCGGCAAAACCGAACAACACGCTCTGAAGCAGGCCGCCCGCACCGGTGGCGAAGTAAGGATTGTTGCTGGTCGGTGACTCGGACAGGGCACCGAATGGCGGCCGCTGGTTGGGTACGTAGCCGGCCTTGAAAAGACGATAGGCTTCCTCGGCATCCCCCAGGCGGGCGTAGAGGACGGAGAAAACCGCCTGGGCCATGGCCGGACCCTCGGGCGATAGCTTGGGTTCGTAATAACGGAGGTCTTTGAGTAGACGCTCTTTATCGCTTACAATATCCAGGGGGTAGGCCAGCAAATTGGCATCGGCCTGTTTGATGACCTCGCCGTCATAGGTTGCGTTTTCGCGGGTAGTACCATCGGGAAACTGATGGATGATGATCTTATCGGCCACGGCCGCCCAGCGCGGATCGGGGGTTTGGTTGAGTTCGCGGGCGGCCAGCACGGCGTAGCGCAGGGCGGTGATGGCCGAGCCGTTGGTAAAAGCATTGTCGTCGATATTAGCGGCAAATTCATTGGCCCCGACCACGTTCTTGATCGAATAGCTACCATCCTTATTCTCCGTAGCGCGGCTGACCCAGTAATCGGCCACCTCGCGCAGGAGGGGGTAGCCGCGCTCGCGGAGCCAGTGTTCGTCCCTGGTAACGCGGTAAAAATTCCAGAAAGCAATGGCCACGTCGGCCGTGATGTGATGCTCGAAGGTGCCGGTGAGTGCCCAGGCGGGGGTTGCTTCCTCGCCGGTATCGTCGCTTTCCCACGGAAACATGGCCCCCGCGAAGCCAAAATTACGCGCCTTGGCCCGGGCCGGTTCCAGCCGGTCGGAGCGGTAGTTGACCAGCGAGCGGGCAATCGGCTGGTTGAGGACAAGCAGGGGCGGGAACATCCATAATTCGGTATCCCAGAAAATGTGTCCGTTGTAGCCCTGCGAGGAGAGACCCATGGGCGAGATACTCAGATCGGAATCGGCGCGAGAAAAGGCGTAGAGGTGATAGAGTGCCAGCCGCACGTCGGCCTGATCCTGGGGTGCGCCTTCGATGATGATGTCGCCCCGCCATAGATCGGCCCAGCGTTGACGGTGCATGGCCAGTAGATCGGCGCGGGGCGTGAGGAGGTTATAGATGACAAAACGCTCGGTTTCGGTTTGGGGGTCGCCGAAATCCTGGGTGGTACACTGGGCGGCGGTCCAGGCGAAATCCAGCGTTTTGCCCGGTTTAACCTTGCGGGTAAAGGTGAGCATATTGGTGCTGGGATCGGTTTGCTCGGCGGTCAGTTCGGGCCGCTGGTGCTCACGGCCGGAGTTGATATCGTGCCAGATAAAGGTAGCCGAGGTCGCCACGCGGTGCCGACCCAGGCGGCTGGTGGCTACCATTTGCAGGATCGGCATGGTGGTCTCCAGGTCCTTCAGTACCCGGAAGCTGCCGCTGGGGAACTGGTAATCCTTCGGGACCTCGATCCGGCCGGTCGTGGTCACTTCGATAGCGGCTAATGCTTCCACGCTCACGTCGATGTAGGCGGCATACTGAAGGTTGCGCAGGGCGTAGATGTCGTAAGTGATCCGGGCCTTGCCGGGTACGGTAAAGGTGGTGCGGAATTTGGCTTCCTTCATGTCCAGCGTCTGCCGCCAGTCGGTCAGGTTTTCTCCCGTCACGGCCTGTCCGTCGATCTTCATTTCCAAATTACCGAAGTTCATGCCCTCCAGCACCCGGCTCACGCCCAGGGGCGACTCCTTGTCGTACACATTATTCAGAATAACCTGCTTGACCCCGAACGGCTCGGGTGAGGGCAGGATACCGATGCGCCCGTTAGCGGCTACGATACCGGTATAGTCATCGCGCTGGGAAGTGCTGATCTGCCAGCCGTCGGCGGAAGGCTGGGCAACGAGGGTAGCGGACAGGGCGAGGAAAAAGAGAAGACAGAAAGTCTGGTGCATGGGATAGTAGTTGATTAGCTAGGGTTAAAGTTAGAGCTTGTTTGGATTTTTGCTTACTGAAAACCAAGCAAGCTCTTAATAATCGTTTAATGGACTGATGAGTGGAAGCTGCAAGGTCTTATTTTCAGGTCGGTGGCAGAGCTGCCAGCTCAGGCATGGATGTACTCGAACTGTTGCGTTGCCCGTAAGTGAACTACCTCAACCGTTTGCATCGCGTGAGGTGCCTGGAAGGTGGTCCCGCAGAGCGGGGCAGTGCGCAGCACCGAGCGAAAAGCGAGCCTGAAAGGGACCGGCCGCCCCGCCGCGTTAGCGGAGGGCGGACACGCCCAAATATATGGCTTGCATACGGGAAAGAGGCAGTCGGATAATACTTGAACCGGTAATTTGGAGAAATAAAAGCAAAGCCCTATCTTTCCGGGACACAACTACTCATTCAATCCATACCATTATGATGAACGAAGAAATCCGGTCGATCATGTCGAATAACCCCCTGACGGTGGGGCCGGACGATACCATTCAGGCCGTTACCGATTTGATGCTGCGCCGCCGCAAACAGCAGTTGCCGGTGGTGGAAAACGGCGTACTCGTGGGCCTCATTACCTCCTATGATCTGTGGCGTAACCTGCGCGAAACCAGCTGTGTAGGCGAAGGCACGGTGCGCGATGTAATGACCACCGACGTGGTAAAACTGGCCCCCAAGGACAAGATCGGTACCGCCGCCGAATTGTTTATCGACCAGCGCTTCAAGACGCTGCCGGTGGTGAACCTGCGTGGCGAACTCAAGGGCGTGATCACGGCCTTTGACGTAATAAAGTACCACTTCAAGAAGGAGTATCCCGATCCGATCCTGTACCGTGAAGTACTGTTGGAGTAACT
This sequence comes from Lewinellaceae bacterium, assembly GCA_963757435.1. GTDB lineage: Bacteria > Bacteroidota > Bacteroidia > Chitinophagales > Saprospiraceae > Neolewinella. Next base: position 519,979 of record CAVWSC010000006.1, read on the forward strand.
ATCTCAGGCAAAATAACTGACCGATAAGGGCGGGCCGGACCGGTGCCGCCCTTTCGGCGTTGGGAAGCGCGGCGGAATTACCTACCTTCGCGGGTTCAAAACCACAAGCGACGGATGACTTTTCTCGAAGAACTGGAATGGCGGGGCATGTTGCACCAGATGACCCCCGGGCTGGAAGAACTGCTGGACGGCGGCGAGCCGGTGACGGCCTACATCGGGTTCGACCCCACGGCCCCGTCGATGACCATCGGTAATTACGTGCAACTGATGCTGCTGACCCTGTGGCAGCGCACCGGCAACCGGCCGATCGTGCTAATGGGCGGCGCCACCGGCCGGATCGGCGACCCGAGCGGCAAGGACCAGGAACGCCAACTGAAGACCTACGAGGAACTGGACCATAATCTGAAGTACCAGGCCGAGCAGGCCCGCCGGCTGCTGGATTTCGAGGGCGAGCGGCCCGCGCAGCTGGTGAACAACCACGACTTCTACCGGGAGATGAATATCCTGGAGTTCCTGCGGGATGTGGGCAAAACCCTGACGGTGAGCTACATGATGTCAAAAGACAGCGTGCAAAACCGCTTGGACAGCGGCCTGTCCTTTACCGAGTTTTCCTACCAACTGCTGCAAGCCTATGATTTCCAGCGGCTATACCAGGACTACGGCGTGCGGGTACAGATGGGCGGCTCGGACCAGTGGGGAAACATTACCAGCGGTACCGAATTTATCCGCCGCAACCTGGGCGGCAAGGCCTATGCCGTGACCACGCCGCTGCTGACCAAGGCCGACGGCAGCAAGTTCGGTAAATCAACCGAAGGCAATATTTGGTTAGATGCCGAACTGACCTCGCCCTACGACTTTTACCAGTTCTGGCTGCGGGCCGACGACGCCGACGTGCCCACCTACCTGCGTTACTTCAGCCTGCGCGAGCGCGCCGAAGTGGAGGCCGATATTACCCGCGTGGAAGCTCGTGACAACCCCAACGAAATAAAGTTGCGCCTGGCCGCCGAACTGACTGAGCGCATCCACGGCGCGGAGGCCCTGCGGGCCGCCCAACGCGTGACCGAACTACTGTACGGACGCAGCGCGACGGCCGAGGACCTGGCGGGTCTGGAACTAACCAGTTTCCGCGCCATTGCCGGGGAGCTGGAGAACTTCTACATCGACCGCGCCGAACTAGGCCGGGGCATCGGCATCACCGATCTGCTGGCCACGCACACCACCATTTTGTCTAGCAAGAGCGAGGCCGGCCGCGCCCTGAAGGGCAATGCCATCAGCGTGAACAAGGAAAAAGTGATTGACGCCGAAGCGGAATTCACCACCGCCGCCCTGCTGCACGACCGCTACCTGCTGCTGGAAAACGGTAAGAAACGCAAGTACCTGCTGATTGTAAACTGACGCCCCGCCATGCCGAGTACCGACCGTAATTCTTCCATCGCCGCGGCCCTGGCCGCCGCCTGCGACCTGAAGCGCACCTTGCGCGGCGATGCCGCGCTGCCCGCCCTGATCGGCCGGGCCGTGGACGATTGCCTGGCGGCCCTGCGCGGCGGCGGCAAGGTGCTATTTTGCGGCAACGGCGGGAGCGCGGCCGACGCGCAGCACTTGGCCGCCGAACTGTCGGGACGCTTCTACTACGACCGGCCGCCGCTCTTTTCGGAGGCCCTGCACGTCAACACTTCCTACCTGACGGCGGTGAGCAACGACTACGATTTCAGCCACTCTTTTGCCCGCATGACCACTGCCATGATCCGGCCGGGCGACGTGCTGTTTTGCCTGTCCACTTCCGGCAACTCGCCCAACGTGGTGGCGGCCGCCGAGGCCGCCCGCGCCGGCGGCGGGCTGACGGTGGGCCTGACCGGCTCCGCCGGCGGGCGGCTGGCCGAACTGGCGGATTACTGCTTTCAAATTCCCAGCACGGATACGCCCCGCATCCAGGAAGCGCATATGCTGATCGGCCACACGATCTGCCAACTCATCGAAGCCGAAATGTTTCCCCGCTAATCCCCACCGCCTTCTGAAAACTTCCGTCTCCAGCCTGTTTTACCGGTTTATCCTGCTGCCCCTCAGCCGCTTACCCTTTTGGTTCCTGTACGGGGTCTCCGATTTTCTTTACCTGGTGCTGTACCGGCTAATCGGCTACCGCACCAAAGTGGTGGCGGGCAATTTGAAGCTGGCCTTCCCCGAGAAAACGGCGGCGGAACGCAAGGTGATCCAGGACGGGTTTTACCACTATTTCTTCGACCTGATCATCGAAACGATCAAGAATTTTACCATTTCGGAAGCCGAGGCGGTGCTCCGGTGCCGGGTGCTGAATCCCGAGATACTGGATGATTTTGCGGCGCGGGGCCGGTCGGTCATCGGCGTGGGCGGGCACAATTGCAACTGGGAAATGGCGGCCCTGGCGTTCTCCAGCCAGTTTGCGCCCCACCTCACCATGGGCGTGTTCAGCCCGCTCAAAGACCGTTTTCTGAACCGGGCCATCCGCCAGAACCGAATGCGCTTCGGCACGCTGCTCGTCGACCGCCGCCGGGTACCGGAATACTATCAATTCAATCGGGAGACCGGACGGATGACCCTCGATTTTTACATGGCCGACCAATCGCCCTCCACCGCTAACAAACGGCGGCTGGTGTGGGCGGAATTTCTGACACAGCTCACCGGTTTTTACCCCGGTCCGGAAAAATTTGCCCGCGAACAGGATATGCCCGTCGTTTTCGCCTGCATGGTACCCACCGGCGAACGCGGTTTCCAGACGGTGCAAATGACCCTCATCACGGAGCGGCCGCAGGAGGAAGAAGACGGCTTTATCATGCGCCGTTATGCCGAGCTGCTGGAGGCCCAGATCCGCGCCAACCCCACCCATTACCTCTGGACTCACAAACGGTGGAAGCACGCCGTTCCGCAGGAAATCCGGGAAGAATTTTACGGCAAGGAAGCGGCTAAGTAACTCATTTTCGGCACCTTATATCATTCGGTAAACTTTAGCAACCATGCGCGTCATCGGCTACATCGAGCACCCCCGGCTCAAAATTTCCATCTTCGACACGGAGCACCGCTATCCCGTCAAATTCGAGGACGGCACGCGCGAACAGATCTACCGCTTCCGCAAAAGCGAGACACTGAGCGGCCTGACCGATGTGCAGCAGTTGGTGGACGAGGAATTCATCGCCGCCGTGGAACGGACGTTCCGCAAAATGGGCCTCGATCAGCGGGCCGTGCTGGACCGGATGAGCGGCGGGGAAGACGCGGAGGTGGGGTTGCCGGAGATCATTTGAGGTGAGAGGTCTGATGCACGTTGTCTGATGCGAGATGTTTGCGGGGTGGGACGCGGTTATCAGAGGGGCCCCGCTCCCTGGCGGGAAGCGGCCGGGCTGTTCCGCCGCGCGCCTGGCGGCTTGGCCCTGCGGGCTCGTCGCTATCGCTCCGCCGGCTCCCATCCCTGGTCCGGGAACGTCCGTCGAATAATTGAATCTAAAGCGACCGGGTCTTTGACTCCAATGCTTACCTTTGCGCATATGCACATAACGGCCGAACAGATCGCGGAATTAATCGACGGAACCATCGAAGGGGACGGGAAAGTCTCCATCCGGCATCCGGCCAAGATCGAGGAGGCGGGTCCGGGCAGCATTACCTTTCTGGGCAACATGAAGTACGAGCAGTACGCCTACGAAACCACCGCCTCCGCCCTGCTGGTGAGCCATGATTTCGTACCCAAACGCCCGCTTACGCCCACGCTCATCCGGGTGCCGCAAGTCTACACGGCCGTCTCCCGCCTGCTGGCCATTTTCCAGGGCGACCCCGGTGAATCCACCCAGCGCCGTATCTCCGATAATGCCCTGGTACACGATAGCTCGCAACTGGCGGCCAAGGTGCGCATCGGTAAGTTTACGGTGGTGGAGGAAGACTGCACCATCGGCGAGAACACCTTATTGTTGGACCAGGTTTACGTGGGGGCGCGGGTGAAGATCGGGGCTAATTGCATCATCTACCCCGGCGTGAAAATCCTGAGCGGCTGCGTGATCGGCGACGATTGCGTGCTCCACTCCAATTGCGTGATCGGGAGCGACGGTTTCGGTTTTGCGCCGAACGAGGAAGGGGTCTACGAAAAAGTGCCCCAGGTAGGCAACGTGGTGCTGCACAACCGCGTGGAGATCGGCTCCAATACCACCATCGACCGGGCTACCATGGGTTCCACCATTATCCACGATGGCGTCAAACTGGACAACCTGATCCAAATCGGTCATAATGTCGAGATCGGTCGCAATACGGTAGTTGCCGCCCAGACCGGTATTGCCGGCAGCACCAAAATCGGCGCGGACTGCCGGATCGGCGGGCAGGTGGGTTTTGTGGGGCACGTGACGATTGCCGACCGGACACAAATCCAGGCGCAGAGCGGGATCGCGGCCAGCGTGGAGCAGCCCGGCACGGCACTATTCGGCTCGCCCGCCATCGATTACAAGAATTATTTGAAGAGCTACGCCGTTTTCAAACAGCTGCCGGATCTATACCGGCAAATCGGGCGGTTGGAGAAGAAGTTGGCGGAATTGGAAAAGTAGCGGGGCGCTGCGCGCGTACTTTGGTAGGACGCTGCGCGTCGGTATTTTAGTAATTTAGATAAGCCTAGGCGTACACGGGGGCGCTGCGCACGCGTACTTTTGGTAGGATGCTGCGCGTCAGTACTTTGGTAATTTAGATAAGCCTCCGCGTACACGCCCTCTTCTTATTCGACTGAGTCGAATTTTCCCTCTCCAAAAGAGAGGATTTGATATTTGCGGCGTAGCCTTAGACGGAGAAACGTTATCCCGTCTCCATAAACCATCCGTTCATCCAAAAAAAGACCCATGCCCATAGATGACGCCTTACTATCGCACTTAGGAAAACTAGCCCGCCTGGAGTTGACGCCGGAAAGCCGCGCCAACCTGGGAACCGACCTGGACAAGATCCTCGCCATGGTCGAAAAGTTATCCGAACTCGACCTGGAGGGAGTTGCCCCGCTGACCCACGTCGGCGACGGCGGCCAACCGCCCCGGACCGATCGGGTAGCCCACGAGTTATCCCGCGACCAGGCGTTAGAAAATGCCCCCGATCAGGATGGTACGTTCTTCCGGGTGCCGCGGGTGATCTGACAATTTCCCAGCAATTAAATTTTAATCCAATTATACCCGCCATGTCCCAAGTCATTACCATTCGCGATCTGCAGAAAACCTACGTGATGGGTAGCACCCAGGTACACGCCCTAAGGGGAGTGGATCTGAATATCGAAAAGAACGAGTACGTCGCTTTGATGGGGCCGTCGGGTTCGGGGAAATCCACGCTGATGAACCTGCTGGGTTGCCTGGACTCGCCCACGGGCGGTAATTATTTCCTGGACGGGCAGGACGTAAGCAAGATGTCGGACAGCCGCCTGGCGGAGGTGCGTAACCGGAAGATCGGTTTCGTATTCCAGACATTCAACCTGTTGCCCCGCCAGTCCTCGCTGGAGAACGTAGCCCTGCCGCTGGTTTACGCCGGCATGAGCCGCAAAGACCGCGAAGACCGCGCCCGCAGTGTCCTCACCGATGTCGGCCTGGGCGACCGGGTAGAACACAAGCCTAATGAGTTATCCGGTGGTCAGCGGCAACGGGTGGCCATTGCCCGTGCCCTGGTCAATAGCCCCACCATTATCCTGGCCGATGAACCCACCGGTAACCTGGACACCAAGACCTCCATCGAGATCATGGCCATCCTGGAGGAAATCCACAAGCAGGGCAACACCATTATCCTGGTCACGCACGAACCGGATATCGCGCTACACGCCCACCGGATCGTTCGCCTGCGAGACGGCGAGGTAGAAAGCGATGAATTAAACGACAACATTGTTTCAGCCGCCGATCCCGAGCACCGCTATAATCAATCCTAGTAGCGAAGCAATACCTCACATCGACCGCTCCTCCAACACCTCCCCTACCCTCCTGGCCCGGTAGAGCAAGCTGGCCAGCCAGCCGCCGAACAGCGTCCAGCCGATGACGGCGGGGTAGAAAACCATGCGCATGGTATTGTCAAGGTCATCGGAACCGAGGGCGGGGTTGCCGCCGTTGCCGGGGTGGAGGCTGCCGGCGAGGCGGGGCAGGACATAGATGAGCGGGATGAGCGCGGCGAAGGCGAAGATGTTGTAGACGGCCGCGAGGCGGGCGCGCTGCTCGGGGTCGGTGAACGCGGCGCGGAGGACGAAGTAGCCGCCGTAGATGAGCAGTGCGATAAGGGTGGTGAACTGCTTGATGTCCCAGTTCCACCAGCTGCCCCAGGTGTATTTGGCCCAAACCGAGCCGGTAAGCAGGCCGAGGATGCCGAACAGCAGGCCGACGGCGGTGAGGGAGGTGGACCAGAAATCGGCGGTGATGCGGCCGGTGAGGATGCCTTCATCCAGGGCCAGGGTGCCGGTGGCGGCACGGCGGTCGGAGCGCAGGAAGCGGATGGCGTAGACCAGGGCGGCGATGAAGATAAACATCATGGCCAGCCAGAGCGAGACGTGGAAGTAGAGGTTGCGGATGGATTCTTCCAGGATGTTACGGAAGGGGAAAGTAGTACCCGGTGCGGGGTGGATGCCCGCGATCCGGGCACCAGCGGGCCAGCCGGCTACGCCCAGGGCGGGGTCGATGCTGTCCTGCCGGACCAGCAGCGCGGAGGGTGAGACGAAGTAGCCGTCTACGTCATTGTCGACGATGAGCGTGAAGGGGGCTACGCGCTCGGTGCTGGGCAGGTAGTCGGGCACCTGGAAGGTGAAACTGGCCTCGCGCTGCGAATGGACCTCGGCCCGTGAGGCGACGAGCTGGTGCGCGGTGTCGAGCTTGAGCCAGGCGCGCAGGGAATCCTCGCCGGTCTGGAAGTGGGTATTGTAGCCGGTCACGCGCAGCGTGACGGCTTGGCCGGTGCGCCCGCCCTCCGTTTCCACGGTCGCCACGCCGGATTTGAGTGGGATGAGCATGCCCGCGAAGATGACGTACATCAGGATGATGACGCAGAGAATTTTCCACCAGGATTTGAGGATGAGTCGGTCCATGGGGCAAAGAACGTGATTCCGGGGGAATGGGTGTGGGGAGAGTGTAAAAATGGACCGTGTCCAATTTTTTAGTTGGATAGTGGGTAGTTTCCGCTCTTGCTCTTGCAGGTATCGAAGTACCCGCTATTTTGTGGATTCCCCCCCGGCCCCCCAAAGGGGGGAGGTTGTTCTAATGGTTAATTTTGCCCCCAGCCGTGCAAAAAAACTCCAAGTAATCCCCCCCGGCCCCCCAAAGGGGGGAGGTTGTTCTAACGGTTGATTTTGCCCCCAGCCGTGCAAAAAACTCCAAGTAAATCTGTGTCATACTCCTCGTAACTCCGTGGGCTTTCACGTTAGCCGTGCCACCGAGTCAAGCAAAAAAACTTCTTGTAGATCCGTGGGCTAACCCACTACCTTACTCCCCCGCAGCTACTCTTCCTCCCTCCCTGAGCGGTCCACGATCATCGCCGAAGCCTGCTGCCGGCCCTGCATTACCACGTCCATAATATTGACGTGCGGCGGCTGACTGGCCATGAAATAAATCGTCTCGGCCACGTCGGCGGACGTAAGCGGCTTAAAATCGTTGTAAATCGCCGCGCGCTCGGCATCGCCGTCGAAGCGGACCATGGCAAACTCGGTTTCTTCCACGGCGGCGGGGCACACCTGGCCCACGCGGATGCCGTGGCGCACCAGGTCGTAGCGCATGGCGCGGGTCAGCGCATCCACGGCGTGCTTGGTGGCGCAGTAGACGCCGCCGTTGGGGTACACTTCCTTGCCGGCCGTAGAGCAGAGGTTGATGATGAAGCCCGAACCCCGCTCCACCATGACAGGCGTGATGGCGCGGGTCAGGTAGAGCAGGCCCTTGATATTGGTGTCGATCATCTCGTCCCAGTTGGCGGGGTCGCCTTCCTGGATCGGCTCGAAACCGCGGGCCTTGCCGGCGTTATTGATCAGGATATCCACATTGCGCCATTCGTCGGGCAATTGGTGCACGGCGGCGTCCACGGCCTCGCGGTCAGTCACATCAAAGGAGACGGTGTAGACCTCCGTGCGCTGTTCTTCACTCAGGGTCCGGCTCAAGTCCACCAGGCGGTCCTCGCGGCGGCCGGTAAGGATGAGGCGGTAGCCCTCCCGCGCGAACCGCTGGGCGGTGGCCCGCCCGATACCGGCCGTCGCGCCGGAGATCAGCACGGTCTTGCCCGCGCCGGGGCGGTCGCGCCACTTGCTTTCTTCCTGCTCACGGCGGCGGTCCTGAAGCAGGGCTTCCAGCTGGGCCACGTTTTCTTTCAGGGCATTTAGCGGGTCGTTCAGGCGATTGCTGTCGGAGAAGGAGGAAGTAGGCATGCTGGGTTGGTTGGGGTTTGGGGTGGGGGTTTCGGCGGTCCTGGATTCGGCAGTCGGCGCGGACGCGGGCGGCGCGTCCAGCCAGCGATTTTCGCCCGCGGCCGAGGAGGTAGTAATGGCGGTTTCGTCCATTGCGGCGGGATTCCAGTCGGGCGATTCCTCCTGGATGTGGTCGGTATGCCCGGCCGGCTCCCGATTGTCATCCGCCCCGTCACCGGGCGCGGGTATGGGCGGCGGCACGGGCAAGGGCATAAGCGGCGCGGCATTCGTGGCGGTTTCCCTACCCGTCGCCTTCCTTTTTAGCTCGGCCGAAAGGTGGTGTGCCTCCATCAGGCGCGGCTCGGCCAGCAGGGCGCGGCGCAGGTATTTTTCGGCCTTCGAAGCCTTATCCAGCGGGTCGATTAGCAGCTTGGCGTAGCGCAACTGCGCGTCCGCATTATCGGGGTCGTGCTTGGCGGCGGCCTTCAGCAGTCCGGCGGCCCGCTCGTTTTCTTCCGGGTAATGATCCTGCAGCACGCTGCCCAGGCGGTAATTCAGTTCCGGATAGGTCGGCTCCAACTGGGCCACCCGCTCCAGCGCATCCAGTGCCGACCGGCCGTCCTGCTGCGCGATCGACAATTCACCCAGCAAAAACAGCGCATCCACGTGGTCGGGCACCACCCGCAGCACGCGGTCCAGTTGCGTCCGCGCCTCGGCCAGCTTATCCGGCTCGTTCACCAGCATCAGGGCCAAATGATAGCGCAGGTCCATCCGCTCGGGATAATTTTCCAGCCCGGTGCGCAACAGGCGAAAGGCATCTTCCGACTCGCCGCTATCATAAAACACCCACGCCTGCTGCACCCATTTCACCACCTGGCGGTCCAGTTCGTCGGCGGGGTCGGGTTCGGGTGTGTCCGCATCCTTATCCTCTCCAGTTTCTTCCGCCATCGCGGGGTCTTCCTCTCCCGTTTGGTTGTCTTCCTCTTCCAGTGGCGCGGGTGCTTCCTCCGTCTCATCGCCGTAACCGTCCAGGTCAAAGGCCCGCACTTCGCCCGTTTCCGCCGCGTAGGGCCGTGCGGTTTCTGCATCCACCTCTGCGGACCGGCCTCCCGGGTCCGTTTCATCTTCGGGCGCGGGGCCGGGCACGATCGTGGCGTTGGTCGGCTCGGCTTCCGTATCCGGCAGCAGGTTCAGGCCGGGTATCTGGGCCAGCTCCTCGTCGGTCAGTTCCTCCTCCACCGGCTCCGGCCGGGGGCGGTTGGCGGCCTCCAGGCGGCGGCTCTCCCAGGTAGCTTCCCGGTCCACGAAAATAAAGAACTGCCGGTAATCGTCGGCCTTGAATTGCGGCAGCGTCAGTTGGATGGTGGTGCGCAAATTCCGCATAAACTCCCCGATCTGCCCGCTCACTTCCCTGATCTTGCGCAGGTAGTCCTCAAACGGGCGGCCCACGTCGGCCACCATCTCGCGCCGCTGCGCGCGCAGGTCCAGGTAGCGGTCCTGCCAGTGGTTAATGTAGCCCATGATATCCGACACATTGGCCACTTCGGTCTTCACCCGCGCCGTCCCCTCGCCGGTCTCCAGCGGCCGGCGGCCGTCCAGCACGATCGGCAGCACCTCCCAGTCGCCGTGCAGCATCCGGTTGGCGTGAAACATCGCGTTCGGGTTACGCAAAAAATTATCGGAGATCAGTAAGATCAGGTAGTCACCGCTCTCGGGCAGCAGCTCGCTCAGCACCGGCCCTTCATTGGCCGTATCCACGGACACGTGCCGGAAGCGGGCAACGTCACTCAGATCATCGTCAATGCGGCGGGCGGTGGCCTCGTTTTCCCGGCTGTAAGCCAAAATAATTTCCGGGTGGGTAGTGGACATAAGGGGCGTGGTTGGTCTCGAATGCCAATAGTACGGATTTTTCGCCGCGTTGTTGCAGGGGCGGGGGGACGGCGTGCTTTTTGGGGGGTGGGCGTGCCCCCGGCCAGGGGCCGGGGTCGGGCTATCCGGCACTCTCTCCGCCCCGGCCTGCCGGCCGGGGCTTCGTTCAGACAACGCCTGCTATCCCTCACGCGGGTGGGAGGGGATAAAGTGCTTTGTCGCTACCGTTCGCTGACGCCTTCGATGAACATTCGCATCGGATTTACCGCTGACACCTACGATGAACATTCGCACGGGGTTTTCTCCCATCAGTTAGCTTTTTACAGCGAATGATGCATCGGAGGAGCAGCGGCTATGATCCGATTTACCGCTGACACCTACGATGAACATTCGCACGGGGTTTTCTCCCATCAGTTAGCTTTTTACAGCGAATGATGCATCGGAGGAGCAGCGGCTATGATCCGATTTACCGCTGACGCCTTCGATGAACATTCGCACGGGGTTTTCTCCCATCAGTTAGCTTTTTACAGCGAATGATGCATCGGAGGAGCAGCGCCGGACCGGTATGCAATTCATCACATGATGCAACCCACATCCCATAGCATCAGCCGACAACAACAAATTTGTGTCAACTTTTAGTATTTTGGCGAACCATTGGCTGCTGCCCCGATCTTCCGCCGGCAGCTAGCCAACCTTTCATTTTATCATCACCCAATTCCCAAAACGATGAGATTCCTCCTTTTTCCCACCCTCTTCCTCCTCTGCGCCGCTTCCCTGTCCGCCCAGGAATGCGCGCCCGGCTGGGCCTATTACCGCACCGTCCAGGTAACTAATGCCAGTACCGAAAACCTGAACGATCACCAGGTACTGGTCGAACTCAATACCGCCGCACTAGTTGCCGCCGGCAAACTGCGCCCCGACGGGGCCGACCTGCGCGTGTACGCCGGCGATTGCACCCCCCTACCCTTCTGGGGCGATAGCCTGGGCCGGAATACCGCCACCCGGATTTGGGTCAAACTCCCGAGCCTGAATGCCGGTGCCGTCGCCGAGCTGCAAGTGTACTACGGCATGTCCACCGCCGCAGCAGCTACCGATGGCGACGCGACCTTCCTGTTCTTCGATGATTTCAACTCCGGTACCATCGACCCCGCCAAGTGGGAAGCCGTAGGGGAATTCGCTGATTTTTCCGTTACCGATAGCTTACTAGCCTACGCCAGTACTTCCATGAATCCCGGACCCCGCTTCAAATTCGCCCGCACCGTACCGACCTTCTCGGAACGGGTAATTTTCGACTACGTCGGCCAGATCACCAATGCCAACGGTTTTGGCTTCAGCAGTTCCACGGGTACGGAACTGGAGCGAATCCTCTTCCGGCAATCAGGAAGTTTCGGCTTCGATACCCTCAATCAAGTAGCCTTCATGCCCGATACCTTCACTAATGGTTTCGCAACGGTGAATCAGTATCCGCTCCTGGAGTTTCCCCGATTTCAGTTTAGTACGACCTCCATCACGGTAGGGGTAGACGATGAGAATATGCTGCGCTTCACCCGCTTCGCTAACGTCGGACTCGGCACGGAGAATACGGATGAATTCATTCCAGAGCAGTTGATAGCCCCCTCCTTTCACTTCATTATATCCAGTTTCAGTCAGCAAACCATTTACTTGGATAACATCCGCGTTCGCCGCCACACCGATACCCCGCCCACCTCCACCGTAGGTACCGAGCAAGCCAACCCCAATGACGTCCCCCACCTCATCGATCCGGCACTGGTGCGCGTTTTCCCCAACCCCGCCACGGCCCCCGTCCAGGTCAGCATCGACTACGACGAGCCGGTTCTCCTCCGCGTCTTCGACGCCCAGGGCCGCCAACTCGCCACCCTAAATCAAGTCATTCATTCTTCCTCCCCGCTCACCCTCGATACCCGCCAACTGGCAACCGGCACCTACCTGCTGCAGTTTGCCCGCCAGTCCGATGGGGAGGTGCTGCACCTGCGGCGGTTGAATAAGATGTAGCAGGGCTAATTCAAAGGTTTTCGTTTCAATCGCCGCGCCCCTTCCGTGATAATCGGGAGGGTCGCGGCGGTTTTACGGTGACACCCTGGATGGACGTTCGCATAACTTTTATCCGAGCAGCCGGCTCTTTCCAGCCCATACTGTACTGGAAGAGCAGCCCCCTTAATCACCTTTCAGTAAGCCCTTCTTTCCGGCGCATTTTTTTCGTCAGCCAAACGAAGTTCCTTCTGGATGCGAGTCATCAATTCACCCACTCCACCTCCCGCCCAAGTTAGCGTTGCTATCCCATTGTAATTAAATGCACCGTCCCCCTTCCGATTTTCCAATACGTCGTGTCTTCTTACCTTTTCTTTTTGTGCCGCCAAAAAGAGAAACAAAACGCTCTCGGCTGTCGGTTCTGATGTGTACCCCAAAAACTAGACAATTTTTGAGTTGAGTTTAAGGTCCTGCCAAATCATTAGCTTACAAATATGGCAACCCGTAAATAACACACCACTGGCTTCAAAAAGAAAGTCGCACTGGAAGCTCTCAAAGAGCAATCCACGATGGCCGAACTGGCCCAGAAGTACCACATTCACCCTACTCAGATCATGGACTGGAAAGCTATCCTGATCAAGAACTCCGATAGCCTGTTCGAGTGTAAGGGCAAAAAGCAAATTACCAATAATGCACAGCAGCAGCGCTTTGATGAGCTGCTGCGCATTATCGGTAAATTGCAGGTCGAAAATGAATTTCTAAAAAAAACGTTGGGCTGATGGGAATGGACCAAAGAAAAAGCTCGCTGTATTTGGAAAGTCCCCTGAGTATTTCGCGGCGTTTTGGTTTGCCGGGCCTCAATAGCAGTGGCCTGTTTTATGAGCCGGTACGGACTTCGCCACTCAATCTTCGGTTGATGGATCTGATCGATCGCCACTATTTGGAAAGGCCCGATAAAGGATCCCGCCGGATGCACGGTTGGCTCAAGAGAAAGCACGGTATCGGAGTTAACCTCAAGCGGATTAACCGGCTGTATTATAAGGTGATGCGCCTGAAAAGCGTATTACCCGGTCCACACACCTCTAAGCCGGTACCGGGTCATAAAGTCTTCCTCTATCTGCTGCGGGGCCTGAGGGTCAAACGGCCTAATCAGGTATGGCAAACCGACATCACCGTTATTGTGATGCCGCGAGGCTATCTACCTGACGGCTATGATTGATGTCTTCAGCCGGTTCGTACTAGCCTGGTCACTGAGCAATACTATGACCGCCGAATGGTGCACTCGCCTATGGCTAGAGAGCACCCAGAAGTGGGGTTTTCCCGAAATCATAAATACCGATCAGGGAAGCCAGTATACCAGCCAGTCATTCACGCAAACCATCCTGGAAGGTGGCCAAAATCAGTTGAGCATGGACGTCCGTGGAAGAGCCACTGATAACGCCTTCATCGAGCGACTTTGGCGAACCGTGAAATACGAGTATATTTATCTTTACACCGACGATAATGCGCTCAAGCTACGTAGCGGGCTCGAACGTTGCTTCGCTTACTACAATACCGATAGAGATCACTCCAGCTTAGAGCGTATCTAAAATTTTTAAGGCCTGAGGATCAATGATTTAAGGTTCTGGTTAGACAAAAAATCACGCGCATAGCGGGTTACGCAAGTTAGTTTTTGTGACGCCAGGTTCTTAAATACTTGGTTCTCAGGAAGTAAAAATTTAGACACGCTCTTAGGACCTGGCATACCACAAAATCATTACCTAATGGGACTTTAAACTGGCTCGAAAAGTTGTCGAAAAAAGGGGTACACATCAGCAGGCCACGCCGTCACCATCTGGGCACCTCACGCACAGAATAGGAAAGGTATATCCCGGAATCGGCCTTTAAAACGATAATCCCGCCGCAATTCACATCGGTATACTGATAAGCCTTTCAGAAATCCAAACTGGAGTAACCCGTTATCCTCCCTTGAGTGGAAAACGCATTCAAATGAGGTAGTGATACTTATTGAGAGAGGCTATTCTTGAAGCCGCCAGCCAAGCTGGATTCCGGCTACATTCATCACTCCCTTTAAAGCACTACCGAAATTTCTGTTTGCCATTTATCCCGTCACGCCAACGGCGCAGTGGTTTATCCAAATTTATTTGGTGTGTTCAGAATATCTTTTTCTGAAACCCAATACTGTCGAATCAATACCATCTTGGCTAAAGTCAATCACCAACTCGCTGTCCAGTGTAGCCGGCTTCGATGTGGTAGCGCACCGACGGCGGGTCATGTTTTACGACCGTAATGGGGTAACCGGGAAGCCGGTCAACACCACTTGGAGCAGCAGCTTATTCAAAATAGAAGGGTACATTAGCCGCTATGCCCTTCAGACAAACGGGTACGTTTGCCGCGTCGGTTGTACTAGCCACGTAATGGTAGGTACCGTCGGGGAATTCGTCCGTTGGGGCCGTTCTGCCGCCGCAGTCGTCCAGGTCGGTGGGTTCATTGGCGTAGGCATAGATCGGAAAACCGTCCTTGGCGAAACCGAACAACGCCACGCTACTCGTTTGATCGATCAGGGTGCAACTGATTTCCGTAATGCCGTTGGCGGCCAGCACCTGATTGGTGACCTGCGGAACGAAATGCCAGTGGTAATAGCCGGCCGGATCGTGGTGGCCGCCACAGGGATCCAGGGAGGGGAAGTTGATCTCGGAACTCGTGCCGCCGGGAGGCCCCATCATCGGCCCGCTGATGGCCGAGGGTGGGTTGCCGTTAACCGGTACGCCGTCCAGCGAAAGACCGATAAACTCCACTTCCCCGATCTGGTCGTTTGTTCCGGACAGCACGGGGTTGGCGGGAATAATGAAGGTCAGCCGCAGGTCATCGTCGGGCGCGGCCTGGAGGCAGTTGGAAACGTCGCGGCCGGCGGTACCGTCGAAGTTGTCGACGTTAACCGTGCCGTCATCGTTGACCATATTATAGCCGTCGGATTCGATGTCGTTCAGCAAGGCCTCGGCGAAGACACGCAGGCCGGGGTTGGTCGCCCCGTCGTAGAAGCCCATGCCAGCGATCTCATCAATCGTTTCCGGACAAAATGGGCCGCTAGCGACCGGGTTGCTGGAAAAGGTGAGCCGGAAACACTCGGCCGAGCTACCGTCGGCGAGGGTAGACATGACCAGGTCGAAAGAGACCAGGGAGCCGGTGTTGAAGAGGCTTTCCGTGAGCAGGTAGTTTCCGTCTTCGGGAATTGCAATGACCGTGTCTTCGTCGCCGCATGAGGCAATGAGTAGCACCGCAAGCAGTACCGGCCCGAAGGCATAAAAGGTATATTTCATTGGAATTTGTTTAGTGTACGGCCCTCGGGGAAATGTCTTGCAGGCGGCCATAAGCCAGATAGCCCAGCGTTCCCAAAAGAAGGAAAGCTCCGAAGAGTAAAAACGGCAGGAAGCCGGTGAAGCCGCCGCTCGCCGCCGCCAGTACGAACTCATTGTCGGCAGCCTGTAATTTTGCCGTATGCGCATTGGCGTCCGACAACAGGAACCGGTTTTTGGAAAAACCCTCTTTGACCACGTACAGCGCACTCTGATTGTACGAGATATTGCTGAAAGCGGCATTGCGAATCGTCAGGGAAGTCACCTCTCCGGGAGTGCCTGCAAGCCGAAAAGTCGCCGTCGTCTCATGGCCCAGGTTGACTATGCCGTCTTTTAGCAGTATGATCGTTCCGTCGTTGAAACGAAGAATTATTTCTTTTTGCAGGTATTCAACGACGAGTTTCCGAAATTCTTCCGGCGTAGCGAAGGCGGACTCGCCGTAGCGGGCCGCTACCTCGTATTCAAAAGCGGTTAGTGCCGCTCTGATCTGTACTACCCATTTCCCTTCCTCCTGCTCCGCTAGGATGGTAGAGGAGATGCTGGGTTGGTGGGCGAAGGCCGTCAGCGAAGCGCACAGCAGCCCAAGGGTTATTATTACTCTGGTCATGGTAGTGGTTATTGATTCCGTGGAGGACGCCGGCCGCCCTGTGGCTGCGGTGCGTTCTCAACTTCAGTTCTGGAAAGAAATCCGTCGTTATTTGTATCGATCGTGGCGAAATCGCGCTGTAGCGGGCCTTTCACCTCTGACTTCGCGAGTTTGCCATCCTGGTTAGCATCCATTTTGAAGATTTCGTCGAGGTTAGGCCGCTGCCCCCGCTCGGGGCGGGTTTGGGTGGTAGCGGTACTATCCGTTGCTGTTTTTTGAGCATTACAACTTACTGCGGCGGTAAAGATCATGGCCAGGACCAGCCAGCGAAATGCCGATACCGCCGGTAAGGGGAGCAGTGGGCGAGGATTATTATTCAGGTTTTTCATTGTTTCGATTTTTACGTTTCAGGAACACCATGGTCAGGCCCGCGATTAGCAGCAGGCCCATCAGTAACAGGATGAGTAGGGGGAGTGGCACCTTCAGCTAATTAGCCACGTAGGCCCCTTGTAGACAGTTAATGAAATTGTTCGCTCCGGCCGCGTCTACGTGGTAGTGGTAGCCGCGCACGTCGTCGGAGTGCCCACGGCAGGCGTCGAGGTCGGAGAGATCACCTTCGTTGGCGTAGATGCCGTGTCCGTCCAGGGCGTAGCCGATCAGGGGGGCATGGCCGTCGTCCTGCGCCACGGAGTAACTCACCCCGGTAGCGGCATGGTAGTGGTAACCCTGGTTGACGTTGATGTGGCCGCCGGCATCGTCGAAGGGGGCCAGGGTGTAAGCCGCTAAAATATTACCTGTGGGAGCCGGCGCGGAAAATTCCACCCCGTTCAGGGCAATGCCCCGGGTTGAAGGAACGGAGTTGCCTGGTCCTCCGGGGCCGGTGGCAAAGAAGGCGGCAGTACTTTGTAGTACGGGGGTGACCGGGATCAGGAAAGTGACGGAGACGTCAGTGACGTAAGACGGGAGGCATTCGACGCAGAAGTTCCGGTAAGCCGCCCCAACGTTTGGGTTGGCGGCGTTAATACAGTCTGCTTCGGTTTCCGTGATGAATACGTCGCCGTTCGCGTCGTACATCCGCCAGGTGGCGTCGTTGTAAAAGGTAGCCATGTTTTCGATGAAGGCACCGTCTACGTCGTAAGCTACGCCGCCTTCCAGCCAAATGCCGCCGGCGTCGGCGTTGTCGCTGATGTTGTCGGGGCACCAGGGACCCATTTCATGGTCGGTCGGCGTGCTGCTGCTCGTGATTTGGTAGCATTGGGTTTCGGTGCCGTCGGAGAGCGTACAGGCTACCGTCGTAACGGTCGTGTTGGGGTTGGTATCGGTAAACAGGGCGGCGTCTACGTCGATAACCGTTGTCGTACCGGGGTCGATCGGCACCATGCCGCCGTCGTCGTCTTCGCAAGCAGTCGCTAAGAAAAGGGAGGCAGTAAACAAGAAGGTAAAAAGGAAGAAAGAAGGTTTTTTCATTGGATTGGTTTTTGTTGGTTTTCCCGCAGGCTTATCCTGTGGGAACGACCGCAGTGAGTGCGACCCGTTTACTGAGGCAAACTTCGGGGCAAATCAGGATGGATATGAGGGTTTTCGACACTTCGGTTAGTTGGCTCGACAACTCGGCATTTTGCCCGAAAAGATGGAATGATCAAGGAAAATGCCGGATCGTCGAGCAAAACGGGCGGATGGTAGACCGCCATCCGTTACATTCGCTTCGCGGCACCTCTGTAGTGGACCTGCGTCCGCGCCCGCTTCAAACCCTCGCCCGCTTTAGCCGCCACAGTTCCGTTTCAATCAGTTTTAAAATCCGGCTATTAGCCGCCTTCAACCGTTCCAGTTCGGCCCCGGCTTGCTGAATTTTCCATTTGCATTCGACTGATTTATTCTGATTCATACGGTCGCGCAACCAAGCCTGGTAATCAGCGGGGTGAGCGTTATCGTGCCCGGTGGACGGAGCGTGTAAGTGGTTTTCTTCGGTAAGCAGGGATACGTGCCGCTGATGAATTTCCCGCAGTTGATCCACCAGCGCGTTGAAGTTGGTTTCCGCCGCCCGATAACGGTTGTACTGGATGGGGTAGCGGTTCAGTTCGATGGTTAGCTTTCGGGAAGTCAGTATCATTAACTCATCCTGGGAAACTGCGGGCGCGGAGCTTCCGTAGAGGTAACTCAACTGGACGTAATCAATAATGATGATGGAGTCCAGCACCACCTGCACGGGAACCTTTGCTATGGGACCAGTTAGGTCGATGCGAAGATTCGTAGTGCGCAGGGCATCGTCGTATTCCCGCAGGCTGCCGATGATTTCCCGCTGGTTGGCGCGAAAACTCTCCTGCAAACTGAGGAGCGTTTTCTCTTCCTCGTTCCGGGTGCTGAGTTCCTTGTTCCAGTTGTTGAGGTAGAGTCCGATCATTACGCCTACGGTGATGAGCAGAATCTCCCCGATGGCGTATAGTAGGTAATTGTGAATCTTCAGTTCTACCAGTAACTTCCGGCGGATGCGATTGAATATTCTCATTGGAAGCCATTTCCTACCAAATCAAATTCGGACTGCCAGGCGTCGAACAAATCCATTTGCGTCGGCGCGAGAACGCTTGTCAATGCTTCCCGCCAGTCGCTCCAGCAAGCCAGTAGTGCGGTATGCTGCCCAACGGCGGGTGGATAATCAACGATCTGCCGCCGCACCCGGAGGAAAGAAGCATTGATGGCGGTGACGGCAGTTTCCTGTTGTTGGGTCAGTTGGAGTTCCCGGCGCATCGCGGCGGTCAGACATTCCGGGCAGCCGGCGGTCGGGGTGGATGTCGCGGGATTCGCCGCCAGGGAAACTCCCACCAGCAGCAGTAAAACCAGGAAACGAAATTTAAAAATCATGGCAACGTTAATTAGATGGTTAACAGAATGAAGGTTGAGCAGCCCATACGAGCTTTCAAAACGACTCCCCTCCTTCGTCCCCACCGCCTTCCCGCGGGCTTTTAGGTTTTCCCTTCACTTCCCGCAGGCTGTACTGAAAACCGACGTAGACAATGCGGCTTTCGCGTTGGAACTCACTGACGGTACTCAATCCATCAACCTCCGTAGAGTAGCCAAACCGGCGTTGATTGAATAGGTCGGTCACCCGCAACGTGACCGCGCCGCGCCCGTCCATGAGGGGTTTACGAAACCCTAAGTCAAAACTCTGCATGGCATCGAGTCGGCCCTGAGCGGTTACGCCGGGGCTGCGGTAGAAGTAGGTGAACTGCGACTGAATTTGCGCCGGTAGTTCGTAACTGCCCTGGAGGCGGCCGCTGAAGTTGTAACCGTCGGCCTGAACTTCGCCCTCGGCCAGTGTCCCGTCCAACTCGGTACGGTAGGCATTGGCGGAGACCATGAGGTTGAACTTGCGGGAGGGGCGCAGATTGAGGATGGCTTCCGCGCCGTAGTCACGTCCACTATCCAGGTTGGCGACCGTAGCCAGCTGTATGCCGTCGCCGAGCGACTCGGTCACGCGGGTGATCAGGTCGTTCTTTTCCCGGTAGTAGAGACCGCCGGTAAAGGTGCCGCCGGTGAATCGCTGCTGTACGTTCAGCTCATAGCTATTGATGAGTTCGGGCAGCAGGAAGGGGTTGCCCGTGCGCAGATTAAGCGGGTCGCCGCGATCCACGAAGGAGTTGAGATCCCGGATGCCGGGCCGACGTACGCGGCGGGAATAGCCGGCCTGCAGGGTGACGGCTTCCGACAATGCATAGCTGAGAAACAGGCTGGGATATAACTTGAAGTAATCGTTGGTGAACCTTTCGCTGGTGGGTTCCAGCAGTTCGCTGGTGGTAAAAACCTGCTCGGCACGCAGGCCGCCGCTGAAGGTGAACTTATCCACCTTTCCCCCGAAGGTAGTGTAGACGGCGTGGACGTCTTCGTTATAAGCAAAGTTGTTGCTGAACGCATCGACGGAGACGTAGTCGCCCAGGTTCGTATCAAACTCATTGAAGCCTGCTACATTATTGATTTCCTGAAGGGTGGAGCGCCAACCGGCTTCCAGTTTGAAGTCTTCGCCAATTTGCCGGCTGTAGTCCAGCTGGCCCAGGTACTGGGTCCGGCTGCCGTCGGTGGGGCTGAACTGGAGGTACTCGCTTAAGAAACCGCCTTCTCCGTCAAAAACGCTTTCATCATAGTTTTCTACTTCCGTGCGCTGCGAACCGCTTAACTGAAACGAGGCGGATAAGGAACGATCGGGCTTCAGGAAGGTGGTGTTGTAGTCGGCGCGAAGTTCATAGTTTTCGTCCTCTCCGGTTTCAAATTCATTCCGTAGGCTGGTACCGGTCAGGCTTCCCGTATCGTCGAAGCCGGCGGTGGTCCGCAGGTTGGTGTTTTTATCGGTTCCCCAGCGATAGTTACCACTCACGGCAACGGACGAGCGGGGGGTAAGCGTGTATTCCGTGCCGAGGTTAAACCCCTGGCTTTGGCGAATGCGGTCGCCGTCGAAACTAAACGAGCGGGCGTAGGAGGTGTCGGCAAAGTTCGCGGTTTGCTCGCGGGTGCCCGCGAAGTAACGCTCGTCGTAACGGGCGTTCATTCCGAAGGTGGTATTGAATTTCCCTTGTTTCCAATTGAGGTCGACGTTGCCGTCCAGTTTGTTTCCGGTTCCGGCGTTAACGCTTGCGGTGGCGTTAAAGCCATCGTCGCGTTGCTGCTTCAGCACGATGTTGATCAGCCCCGCCGTCCCTTCTGG
Source organism: Lewinellaceae bacterium (assembly GCA_963757435.1). Taxonomy (GTDB): domain Bacteria; phylum Bacteroidota; class Bacteroidia; order Chitinophagales; family Saprospiraceae; genus Neolewinella. The sequence goes on from CAVWSC010000006.1 coordinate 540,810, forward strand.
ATCGTACTGTGCGCCGGGGTTGGTGAGCACTTCTATGCGCTCGATGTTGGCCGCCGTCAGGGTTTGGAGGAAGGCTTCCTGCTGGGTCAGCGCGCTGGGCTTCCCGTTGATGAGAAAGCGGACGCCGTCGGAACCCGTAGGGAGACGTTACCGTCCAGGTCAACGGTTACGCTGGGAATTTCCCGCAGCAGGTCTTCGGCGTTGCCTCCGGCGGCGGCGATGGATTTTTCTACGTTGAAGACTTTGCGGTCCAAACCGAGTTCCATCACGGCGCGCTCGGCGGTGACGGTGACTTCGGCGAGGTCGTTTCCACCTTCTCGCAGGGAGATCGGGGGCAGCTCCACTTCAGGTTTGTCCGGGTTCAACGTCACGGATTGCGACTGGTTGGCGTAGCCGAGAAAACTGGCCTCCAGGCGGTACGTGCCGGCGGCGAGGCCACTGAGTTGGTAGCGTCCGTCAATGTCGGTACTCGTACCCTTTACCAGCTGATCAGCGGTAGTATACAGGCTGACATTGGCAAAAGACAGGGGTTCGTTGGTGGAGCCGTCCAGGAGCTGTCCGGTAATGACCAGGTCAGGTAGATCGTTGCTTGCCGTCTGCTGGGCGCGGACGCAGGTATAAAGAAGGGTGAAGAAGCAAAGCAGCAGTAAGTTTTTCATCTTGGTAATAGTTATTGACGAATGATGAAGCAAACTTCGGGGCATTTTGCGGGCAGTATGGGTTTGTTCGACGCTTTGGGTGATTGGTTCGACCGTTGGGCTTTTGCGCACCGGTGCGGAGTTATCGAGTAAAGCGGGGGAATGATAGATCGGGGTATTGGAAAAAGGTTCCACGGTTCAGGCGATCAACTCAAGGGTTCGGCAGTCAAGGCTATTTCGGCTTACGGACCGCTGATACAAATAGTTATAGTGGCAGGACCCCGGATAATCGATCAAAGCAGGGGTATCGTAGATAGCTGGACGGAAAGAAATCTTAGTCGACTTACCTTTGGTGAAGTTCCGGAGCCTTCCAATTCAATTATCCTTATGTCCAACTTCTTCACCCGCCACCGCAATACCTTATTGCACGTCACTTTTTGGGTACTTTACGCTACTATTTTCTTTCTCCAGGTCAGCTACGGGAGGCGGGAGGCACCGGCATGGGGAGTAATTATTCCCGATGTGTTGTTCCACATCCTCATGCTGCTAATCATCAGCTATGTGCACTACTTCTTTTTCCTGCCCCGGCTTATCGCCGGGTGGGCCGTCAGCCGTTACTTACTGACTTACGGGCCGCTTTTTCTCGGACTCACTTATTTGACCCTGATCGGTAAGCAGTACCTGATCGACGGTTTTACCTACGAGCAGCCGTGGGTATACTCCCTGCGTTTTGGACTCAACGTATTCGTAGCTGCCATGGTAGTCACCACCTTTGTCAGCCTACTTCGGCTGGCGGAAAATTACTTTGAATTGGAGGCTAAAAGCCGGGAACTGGAAAACCAACAATTGACCTCCGAACTAAGGTTTTTGCGGGCGCAGGTCAACCCCCACTTTTTGTTTAATACGCTGAATAATATGTATTATCTCTCGGTCGACGAGTCGCCGCGTACCGCTAACGTGATCGCCAAACTAGCGGGCATGATGCGGTATATGCTGTACGACAGTAACGCCCCGACGGTACCGCTGGCCAAGGAGGTCGAATATATGGAAAGCTACATTGAACTGGAAAAAATGCGACTTAACGATGATGTGCCGATTGCTTTTGAGGTGCATACGGAGGGCGCGGACGCAGGAGCTATGGGGGGCGTTAAACAAGGCAGTACGAGGATCGTGCCGCTAGTTCTAATCACCTTCCTGGAAAACGCCTTCAAGCACGGAATCAGTAACGGTAGCGGCAGAAGCTGGATCACCGTATCCCTGAACGTTTCCGGGAATGAACTGAATTATACCGTGAAAAACAGCCGGGTAGAAGAGGCAGCAAAGACCGTAACGGAGCAGTCGGGCATCGGGCTGGTGAACGTCCGCCGCCGGCTGGAACTCAGTTACCCGAACCGCCATTCCCTCGACGTGACCGAAACGGAAACCGAATACGCCGCCAACCTAAAACTTCAATTATCATGAACATTCGTTGCGTTATCGTGGAAGACGAACCCATGGCTCGTAAACTCCTGACCCAGTACGTAGAAAAAACGCCGGGCCTGGAACTGACGGCCGCTATCGCCAGTCCCCTTGAAGCCCTCTCTTACCTAAAAGACAACCAGCCCGACTTGCTGTTCCTCGACATTCAGATGCCGGAGATCACCGGTATCGGTCTGCTCAAAATCATGCCGAAGCGGCCGCAGGTGGTTCTTACCACCGCCTACTCCGAATACGCCATCGAAGGCTACGAGCTGGACGTGGCCGACTACCTCCTCAAGCCGATCACTTTCGAGCGGTTTTTACAGTCGATAGAAAAGATCAAGGCGCGGCTGGACACTACCCAAGATTCCAGATTAGCGGCCCATGCTACGTTAACTTCCCTTGCACCCGCGTCCGCGCCCACCGAAACGCCGGACTACCTGTTCGTGAAAGACGGTACCAAGTCGGTGCGCATCAATTTCGCCGACATCCAGCACATCGAGGGAATGAAAGACTACGTGCGTATCCACCTGCCCGACCGAAAGGTCACCACGCTGCAAAGCCTCAAACATCTCGTGGAAGTACTGCCGGCGGATGATTTCCTACGTGTTCACCACAGCTACATCGTCGGCACGAATTGGATTGATGAGGTGCAACGTGACGATGTGCTCGTCGCCGGAACACTCGTACCGATTAGCGATACTTATCGGGGAGGGGTAAAGGCGTTCGTGCGCGAGCGGGAGTTGAAATGAAGGGGAAGCGTAAAGGGCATCATTCATAAAGTCACTTCAAATGACACTGCACAGGATACGGTGCGGTTTACGGAGGGGACGTTTGAGACGGTGGTGGTGCGCTGATGCACACCAAGTGGGTTTTGGTAAGAGCGTGTCTAAATTTTTACTTCCTGAGAACCAAGCATTTAAGAACCTGGCGTCATAAAAACTGACTTACGTAACCCGCTATGCGCGCAATTTTTTATCTTTTCCAGAACCTCAAATCATTGATTCTCAGTTCTTAAAAATTTTAGACACGCTCTAAAAATAGCGCAGTTTCGGGGTGACCGGGGCTGCGCTGTTTTTTGGTGCGGGTTTGTGAGATTATTTATGAGTTGCCGGTGGTTGCCAGTCCCGCCGAGCTAACCGTTGCATTGTTGCCGCAGGTAAGAATCCGCCGGCTGTTTGACTATTTGATTATCAATAACCGGACAAGCGCTGCGCAGCGGGCCGACGGAGGGGCGGGGGCTTACCCCCGGACCGGAGGAGGAGACCCGGAGGCGTAGCCGGAGGGGCCGAGCGAATAGCGAGCCGCGCAGCACAGCGACCCGCCGCCGACAGGCGGAGGGATGGCCCCGAAAAAAGACCCGATCGGCGTAAGTTTCCTCCAAAAAATAGATCAATTCGACCGTTTAAACGTTATTGTTCCTTTATGGCTGCGATTTCGTAGCTTGTACCCAATAACCACCCGACCATGCTCAATCAGCGGATACAGGAGAAACTGACGATACTGGCCGATGCGGCGAAGTACGACGTGTCTTGCTCGAGTAGCGGGAGTGACCGCAAGAATACCAAGCACGGGCTGGGAAATAGCACGGGCATGGGCATTTGCCATACGTATACGCAGGACGGGCGGTGTGTGAGTCTGCTGAAGATTTTGCTGACCAATTATTGCATTTTTGACTGTGCTTACTGTGTGAGCCGGAGTTCGAATGACGTGAAGCGGGCCGCTTTTACGGTAGAGGAGGTGGTGGATTTAACCATCAGTTTTTACCGCCGCAACTACATCGAGGGGCTGTTTTTGAGCAGCGGAATTTTCAAGAGTGCCGACTATACGATGGAGCGGCTGGTGCGGATAGCGAAAACGCTGCGGCTGGAGCACAAATTTAACGGCTACATCCACCTGAAGACCATCCCCGGGGCCAGCGACGAGCTGGTGCACGAAGCGGGCCTGTATGCCGACCGGCTGAGCGTGAACCTGGAGATGCCCAGTGAGGGGAGCCTGAAAAAAGTGGCCCCCGAGAAGAGTTATGCCGAGGTGTATCATACCTGAGCGAGGCGATCGTGGGCTACAAGGAGGAGAAAAAAGAGCGTGGTTTCGACCCCTAAATTCGCCCCCGCCGGGCAGTCGACGCAAGTGGTGATCGGAGCCAGCCCGGAATCGGACCTGGATATTCTGAGCCTGTCGGAGAGCCTGTATAAGGAGCAAAACCTGAAGCGGGTGTATTACAGCGGCTACGTGCCCATTAGTATGGATGCGCGCCTGCCCGCCCTGACCGCGCCCCCCGTGGAGCGCGAGCACCGCCTGTATCAGGCCGACTGGTTGCTGCGATTTTACGGCTTTACGCGCGAGGAAATAGTGGACGCCGCCAACCCCAATCTGGATACGGAGGTAGACCCCAAGCTGGCTTACGCGCTGCGCCACCCCGACCAGTTTCCGGTGGACGTGAACACCGCCCCGCGCGAGGTGCTGCTGCGCATACCGGGAGTGGGCGTGAAGGGTGTGAACCGCATCCTGCGGGCGCGCCGTTTCGGCAGCCTGCGCCGCGAGCACCTGCAGAAGGATCGGGATCGTGTGGAAGCGCGCCAAGTACTTCGTGCAGACCGCCGACCGGGATTTTCACCAGTTGAGCTGGGAACCGACCAACCTGCGGCAGTAAATCTTGCACGAGGCGAAGCCGAAGGGGGCGAACCAGTTGCAGTTGTTTTGACGCTGATCTACGACAACACCTATGCCGGTCTGCTGACCGCCGTTTTCGAGTGCTTTCGGCTGAAGGCCGGCCCGGAGACGATAATCCGTGCCGAGGCGGACTGTGCCGAAGAGCTATTTGCCACGCCGGTGGTGGTGACCACCGACCCGGCGGCGGCCAAGCGCGTGCGCGTGGGCCTGGATAAGCGGGACAAGGAAGCCGCGCAGTTGTGCTGTCGCTGTTTTTTGAGTGAGGACGCCCACCGCGAGGAGTTGATCTTGCACCTGGTGCGCCGCACCGTGGCCGCCGGGGCGGGCGTGGCCGACGACATCACCGATGACCGGATGCTGCGGTTGAAGCGGCTGAACCAGCAGATGGGCCGCGAGATACTCCGGATGCACGCCTTTGTGCGGTTTCAGGAGAAACCGGACGGTTTGTATACCGCCCTGGTCGAGCCGGACTTTAATGTGCTGCCGCTACTGCAACCGCACTTTGTAGCCCGCTACCCCGGGCAGGATTGGCTGATCTACGACACCCGCCGCCACTACGGCCTGCACTTGGACCAAAGCGAGGCAGCCATCACCCTTTCTTCCGACCGGTACAGCCACGAGCACCGATCTGCTGGCGAACCGGGAGACGGACTACCAGACGCTGTGGCAAACCTACTTTCGGGTCACCGATATATCCGAGCGGCGCAACCTGAAGCTGCATTTGCAACACGTGCCCAAACGGTACTGGAAGTATCTGGTGGAGAAGCGAGACGGCGAGGGTTGAGCAACTGGTTATAGTTGCGGAATAAATGTCGATGACTAGTTAGGGTACAGACAACTCAAAGATGGTTTGCCCATTATGTGAAGCGTTAAGCCTGCCGTAGAGCGTACTAAACTCGCTCTTTGCAATGATGTACGTCTTTCAAAGAACGCAAATAAGGACTAGATTGACTGCTTGAGTTCAGAAACCGCACGGTTGTAGCCTTGATCGGCTGCTTTACCTCGCCGGCGCTGCTCGACGTTCTTTGCATAGTTGTCCTTTCTGCCGACAAAAAAGACACCCTCACCCTCCTCGAAGACTTGCTTTAACTCCTTGGATTCAAAAGCTTTATCTCCGCTTAAGTTATGATCGACCAAGTTTGCCAGCTCAGCGGGTTGCGCGCGGTAGTCGTGTTCCGAAGCCAGCCCCACGAACAGCCGTGCCGGAACAGGGGTTGTGTTGCGCACTTTCAGAGCGACTACATGAACTTTGACTCCCCAATAGTGCATTTTCTTAGTGTTGTTATAGCCTCGCTCAGTAAGTTCGGGAGACACCACGCCGTAGCGATTACCACTGCAAGTCACTATGGGGAAGGAATCCGTCAGTAGCCAGTATTCATCTCCGACTGGTTGTCAAGCTGCTTTCGCCAAAGCTTACTAAGTTCGTCAAACAGCAGACCGAACGAATAGCTAATACGGTTGAGTCGACAATTAAAGCGTTCGTAGCTCGGCAAATCAGGGAACCAATCCACATAATGTTCTTTTGCAAGAGCATGAATGTGCTTGATGGTAAAGATGCGGTATTCGGCCATGATTAATAAATAAATGGTGATGAGTTCCTGATCGGTAAATTTGGGCCGGTCATTAGGAGACAACCGCTGATAAGGTATACTGAGAACTTCGTCATATACTTGGCAGACGTAGTAGTAGTAGAGTTAAATGAGTTGAGTTTTCGTATTCCCAAACTTAAAAAATTCTGCTGCTACCTTTCTACTAATTCCAATTAGTCATCGACATTTGGTTAGTCGGGTAGTCCACGCTATTCACACCTTCTCTTAGGGAGATTCGACGAACAGCCAGGTAGCACCGGCAAAAAACTCCCTGCAACTCCGTGCTAACTCCGCGTGACTTCGTGAGCTAATTGACTAATTGCCCCCTGCTCAAAACCGCCGCCCTACTCGCAACCTCACCGCCGTACCCGCCAGCCGGATCGTCAGTGACTCACTCACCTCCCGGCTGGGGAGGTAGACAGCCGTTAGTGCGTAGAACCAGCGGTCGCCATTATAGCCGACGGCGAAGCGGCCGCGGATGCGGGGACTGACGCGTACTCGCTCGCGGGTGCGGTCGGAGCCGATGACGTCGTAGTCGACGAAGCGGAGTTCGGGGCCGAAGACGATCACGGGCGTCAGGTACCAGCGGGGGGCGAAGACCCAAGTATAGCCGTAGCCGCCGACGAGGCCGATCTTATACTGCTGGAGGCGGTCGACGATCAGGTCGGGCGCATCGTCGAGGGGGAGGGCGAGGGTATCGGCGGTGATGACGTTGCGGTTCAGGACGCCCCCAATGAGGAAGGAACCGCGACTCTTGCGCTGCCGGTTCTTCTGCTTGAAGGCGGCCCGCAAGGAGAAGCGACGAAAATCGAGGATGTGCAGGCCGTAGAGGCCGAGGTTGAACACCTTGATATCGGGACGGAAGCGTTCCGGCTCGTCCGGCCGGGTGGCGAGGAAGCCCCGGATGCGCTGGGCCTGGATGTTGACGAAGTAGCTGTTTCGGTACAGCCGCAGGCTACCGCCGAGGGAGCTACTGGCGTTGTTGTCCGTCACCCCCAGGTCGCTGACCGGGATGGAGTAGCTGCCGAACAACTTGCGGTAGCGAAATCCGATGGGGATGTTCAGGCTGCGGTTGCGGAAACTGAATTCCCGCCGGTCGTTCGCCGTGGAGACCCGAATGAGGTCGTTGCGGAAATTCAGGCCCGTATTGATGCGGGAACTCCGCTCGAATAGTTCGACGAAGGTGCTGTCGAGTTGGGTCCGGGCGAGGGTGGGTAGTAGACTAAAAGAGAAGATTAGGAGCAGGTAACGCATAGTTAAAGGATAGGCGTTTCCGGCAAATTGTTCGGTCGTGCGGGAGTGGCGCGGGGTTGCCGACGCCGAACTACCGACGCCTACGATGAACATTCGCGTTGGGTTTTTTCCTTAAACTACCGACACCTACGATGAACATTCGCTGAGGAATTAATCAGGATCGGCAAATTGACTCAAGCGAATGATGCATCGGAGGAGCGGTAACACTTTTAAAAAATATGACTCCTTCTCCAAGGAATCTTGTTTCGGCTGTGCCGAAAGAAGTTTCTGGTAGACGTGAGCCGGTGAGACTACCGACACCTACGATGAACATTCGCTGAGGAATTAATCAGGAGCGGCAAATTGGTTCCAGCGAATGATGCATCGGAGGAGCGGCAATACTTTTAAAAAATATGACTCCTTCTCCAAGGAATCTTGTTTCGGCTGTGCCGAAAGAAGTTCCTGGTAGACGTGAGCCGGTGAACTACCGACGCCTATGATGAATATTCGCTGAGGAATTAATCAGGATCGGCAAGTTGATTCCAGCGAATGATACATCGGAGGAGCGGTAACACTTTTGAAAAAACATGACTCCTTCTCCAAGGAATCTTGTTTCGGCTGTGACGAAAGAAGTTCCTGGTAGACGTGAGCCGGTGAACTACCGACGCCTATGATGAACATTCGCTGAGGAATTAATCAGGATCGGCAAATTGGTTCCAGCGAATGATGCATCGGAGGAGCGGTAACACTTTTAAAAAACATGACTCCTTCTCCAAGGCATCTAGTTTCGGCTGTGCCGAAAGAAGTTCCTGGTAGACGTGAGCCGGTGCATACGCACCGTCCCGCACCGCCCGCGTGAGGTGCCTGGAAGGGCGTTAGCGCACGCAGTGCCGAGCGATTAGCGAAGCCTGGAAGGGACCGACCCTGACCCGCCAGGGGCAGGGGCACGCCCAAAGAACACCCGCCCCCTACCCTACCCTGACCTGCTGGAATAACCAGTAGGAATAGCCGACCAGCCCCAGCGCGAGCACTACGCTGACCGCGATGAGCACCACCATGGCGGCGCTGAAGGAGACGAGCAGCGCGGCCAGCATGATGACCAGCCCGCCGGCGAAGAAGAGCTTGCCGCCCAGGCGGTGCGTGCGGGTCCAGACGGTGTCGTTTTGGAGGGTCCAGGGGGTGCGGATGCCGATGAAATAGTTGGGCGGGAGGGAGTGGAGGTAGTTGCCGAGCAGGACGAAGAGGAGGCCGAAAACGAAGGGGAGCAGGATGTTGTCGGCCATGTTTTCGCCCCGGTTGATGAGGTAAATGAGGTAAAGCGTGAGGGCGGTGAGGACGACGACCAGGCCGACTTTGAGGCGGTGGTACTTGCGGCCCATGCGGGCCATTTTGCCCTTGGGGTCGATGGCGGGGACGAGGAGAAAAAGGAAGTAGGGCAGGCCGATGAGGAGCAGCGGCAGGAACCAGATCAGGGATTTGGCGCCGTAGCCGTCGATCTCGCCCCGAATATTCCAGTGGACGGGGATTTGCTCCGGCAGGCCGGGGTAAATAGTGAGGAGGTAGAGAAACGGCAGGGCGAGCAGGAGCAGGCAGGGCCATTCGCGGCGGAGGGAGAAGGTCATTTCTTGGAATTTTTGAGGTGCATTACCCAGCCGAGGATCTCGTCGACGACGCTGGTGTTGAGGGAAAATATTTTGTACTTGCCGTCCTTGCGGACGGTGATGAGATCGGCCTGCACGAGCAGGTCAAGGTGGTGCGAGATGGTGGGCTTGCTCATCTCGAAATTATCGGCGATCTCGCCCGCCGTCAGGTCCTTCTCCCGCAGCAGGTGCAGGATGGACCGGCGGGTGGGGTCGTTGAGGGCCTTGAAAACGGTGTCCATGCGGTTGATTTTATAATTAGACAACTATCTAAATGAAAAGGTTGAGTGCGAGGGTGCTTTTTTCTTTGCGTAGCTTTGCGGGCGGTCCATCGACACCTCCCAGGAACCATTTTGCGTAGCAAAATGGATACCTTGGAGGAGCAATGGGAAACAGCGGGAGCCAAAGCTCCCGCCCACACTCGCTCCTCCTCCAAGGTATCTACGTTTTGGTTTACCAAAATCGTAGTACCTGGGAGGTGTGAGCGAGTAAAAATCGTAGTACCTGGGAGGTGTGAGCGAGTACACCTCACGCCATCGCACCTCCTACACCACACACCACCCATCCACCTTGCACTTCCCCACCTCCCCCCTCTTCTACCTCAAGTGGCTCCTCCTCGCCCCCATCATCCTGGTGGTCGTCTACCTGCTACTGGCCGCGCTGCTCTCCTGGATCGGCACCGGCCCGCGCGCCAAAACGTTGGTTGGCGAGGTAACGACCATTTACCTGCACAGCAACGGCGTACACACCGATTTCATCCTGCCCCGGGCGGCCGTGCCGGAGCGGTTGATCGACCTGTTACGGGGGGCGGATCGCGGCCACTTACCTGGCGTTCGGCTGGGGCGATAAGGGCTTCTACCTGGATACGCCCACCTGGGCGGACCTGAAGGCGAGTACCGCCCTGAAGGCTATGCTGATCCCCTCGCCCACGGCCATGCACGCGACCAATTATACGGCTAAGGGAAAAGAGTGGGTGGCCGTACCCATCGGCGCAGACCAGTTGGAGACGCTGCTCGCCTACATCGAGGGCACCTTTGATAAGGACGCGGGGGGGAATTTCATCTTCATCACCGATGCGGGCTACGGTGATAACGATAATTTTTACGAGGCGCACGGCAACTACAACGGCATCCAGACCTGCAACTACTGGATCAATAAGGGACTGAAAAAGATGGACATCCGCACCTCCGTCTGGTCGCCCTTCGATTACGGGCTGCTCTACCACGCCCGGCGGGAAGCCGAGGCGCGGGGCGTTACCGAACCGTTAAAGGAGGCTATTGGGGAGTGAGGGGCTAATCCGTAGGTAAATTTTTCGGTTATTGGTGGCGTGAGTAACAAGTCGGAACGAATAGGATGGAAAAGTGCCGGTGCGCTGGTGATGGCCGGCATGATCGGGACCGGTGCGCTCACTACGCTCGGCTTTCAGTTGGATTACATGCAGCGGCCCACGGCCATCCTGTTCCTCTGGGCGGTGGGCGGCGTGACGGCGCTCTGCGGTGCGCTCACGTACGCGGAGATCGCGGTGCGGCTGCCTAAATCCGGGGGCGAGGCGCATTTTCTGTCCGTTATCTATCACCCGCTGGTGGGATTCCTCAGCGGCTGGGTCAGCCTCACCGTCGGTTTCGCCGCCGCGGTGGCCCTGTCGGCCATGGCCCTGGGCGATTACCTGACGCAGTGGACAGGCTTGGCCTCCCCCACCCTGGCGGCGGGTACCATTATTTTACTGTCGGTGGTGCATTCCATCAGCCCGCGGCAGTCGAGTCGGTTTCAGAATGCATCTACCTTAATTAAGGTCATCCTGCTGCTGGCCCTCGTGGCGGCCGGCCTCTACTACGCCCCCGCCCACGCGGCGGCCACCAACCTGCCGCCCCTGCCCGGCAACTGGTGGGACGAACTCACGGGCGCGGGCGCGGCCGTCGCGCTGGTGTCCATCGGCTACGCTTACTCCGGCTGGAACACGGCCGCCTACATCACCGAGGAGATTGACGATCCGGCCCGCAACCTGCCGCGCGCGCTGCTGGTGGGCACGGTTACGGTCAGCATTATTTTCATCCTCCTCCAATTCGTTTTCCTGCGCCAGGCCCCGCTGGAGGAGCTACGCGGCCGCGTGGAGATCGGCCAGGTGGTGGGCCGTCACCTATTCGGCCCCTGGGGCGCGCGGGCGGTCAGTGCCATGGTGGGCCTGCTGCTGGTGGCGGGCATGAGCGCCATGATCTGGGTGGGGCCGCGCGTGGTGCGCGCCATGGCCGAATACCACCGCCTGTGGACCTACTTTGCCCGCCCTAACCGGCGCGGCGTGCCCATTGCGGCGGTGTGGTTGCAGGCGTTCATCAGCCTGTTTTTGGTGCTTACTTCGTCCTTCGAGGCCGTGCTGATCTACTCCGGCTTCGTGCTCCAGCTCTTCACGCTACTCACCGTGGCGGGCCTGTTCATCCTGCGCCGCCGCGCCCGCGGCGGGCCGCCGGCGGCCTGGCAGTCACCGCTCTACCCGCTGCCGCAGTTGGTATTTCTGGGGTTCACGGCCTGGTCCATGATCTACCTGCTCATCGACAAGCCCTTCGAGAGCAGCCTGGGCCTGCTCAACCTGGTGGCCGGGGCCATCGCCTACCGGCTGGAGGGTAAATAACGGACCGCTTTCCAACCTCGGCCGCTTTCGTGCTGTTATGCCAACACGCCGGACAAAAGCCCGGCGGAGACCCCCGTTTTATGCTCATTACCAGAACGCTCTACCACGTCGGCCGCTACTTTCAGTTGCTGGGCAACGCCGTGGCCAAACCCGAGCGGTTTTCGATGTACTATAAGGAGACCGTGCGCCAAATGAACGACATCGGCGTCGGCTCGGTCTTCATCGTTTTCCTCATCAGTATCTTCATCGGCGCCGTGACGGCCGTGCAGTTCGCCTATCAGTTGGGCGACAGTTTCGTGCCCGCTTATTATATCGGCTACATCGTGCGCGACATCGCCATCATCGAGATGGCCCCCACCATCACCTGCCTGGTGCTGGCGGGCAAGGTCGGCTCCAACATGGCCGCCGAGCTGGGCGGAATGCGGCAAAAAGAACACATCGACGCCATGGAAATCATGGGCGTCAATACGGCCGCCTACCTCATCGTCCCCAAGGTACTGGCCGCCGTCGTGGTCATCCCCATGCTGGTGGCCATCGCGGCCTTCGTCAGCGTTGTCGGCGGTTATATGTCCACGGTGCTCACCGGCGCCATTACCCACGCGGATTACCAGTTGGGCCTGCGCTCGTTCTTCATCCCCAACAACGTCACCATCATGTTCGTCAAGGCGGGCGTGTTCGCCTTCCTGCTCACCACCGTCAGCTGCTACCAGGGCTATTACGTCAAGGGCGGCAGCATCGAACTGGGCGAGGCATCCACCCGCGCCGTGGTCTTCAGCGACGTGCTGATCCTCCTTTTCGATTACCTCCTGGCCGTCGTGCTTACCTGATCCGCTATGATACTCACCAAAGACTTATTCAAGCAGTTTGGGGAAAACGAAGTCCTCAAGGGCATTAACGTCCAGTTCGACAAGGGCAAGTGCAACCTGATCATCGGCCGCTCCGGCGCGGGCAAAACGGTGCTGCTCAAACTGCTCGTCGGTTTGTTCCGCCCCACCAGCGGTTCGGTCTTCTACGACGACGTCGATTTCTTTGCCCTCGACGAGCAGGAGGTCCGCGAGATCCGCATGAAGGTCGGGATGCTCTTCCAGGGCAACGCCCTCTTCGATTCCATGACGGTCGAGGAAAATATCCGCTTCCCGCTGGATATGTTCACCAAAATGTCGCTCAAGGAAAAGCGCAACCGCGTCAACGAGTGCCTGGAGCGCGTGGACCTAGAGGGCGTCAACGGCCGCTACCCCGCCGAGGTCAGCGGCGGCATGCAGAAGCGCGTGGGCATCGCCCGCGCCATCGTCCTCAAACCCGAGTACCTGTTTTGCGACGAACCCAACTCCGGCCTCGACCCCAAAACGTCCATCGTCATCGACGAGCTCATCAGCGACATCACGCACGAGCAAAACATCACCACCGTCATCAACACCCACGACATGAGTTCGGTCATGGGCATCGGCGAGCACATCATCCTCCTCCAGGACGGCCGCCTCTCCTGGCAGGGCGAACGCTCCGAAGTACTCGAAAGCACGGACGAAAACCTCCAGGATTTCATCTTCGCCTCCCCCTTCCTCCGCCGCCTGCGCGAGGATGCGCTCGTTACGCGGCATAGGGAAGAAGAAGAGGGCTAATACATCCAAGGTCGAGGACGTCCACGTCCGAGACGGCGGGCGCAGCCGGCCATACGAGCACTTTTTTTATTTTGGGCGTGCCCCACCCTAACGGCTGGGTCGGTCCCCTCCAGGCTCCCCTGGCGGGTCGGTGCTACGCACTCCACCGCTGCGCGGATGGCCCTTCCGGGCACCTCACGCGGGTGCATCTCGTCCCACCGATACGACTGTCTATCCAAGATATCTCATACCTACTAACCCAGCCAGAGTTTTCTAGCCCTGACGGGTAGTGCGTTGACTTTGTTAAGTAACTGGGGATACGGGTTTTGCACTCGCCACGTGATCCCTCACCCCCGGCCCGGCTCTTAAAAGCGGCTTCGCCGGCAAAGCCCTGAAAGGGCGAGATAGACCAACCCAGGGTGAAACCCTGGGACGGGAAGGCTGCTCTGGATTCCCGCCGCGCCCCCCGCCGGCGTTGCTTTGCAACGCCGGCGGGGGGCGCGGCGGTTTGCGTGGGGTGCGCGTTAAGCCTAGGGTTCTACCCTGGGCTGATCTATGACGCCCTTTCAGGGCTGAAACCCTGACGGGTAGGGCTTTGGCGGCGAAGCCGCCCTACCGGTCCAGCACTCAATCATACGCTGAATCCCCCTCACTTCACGCTCACCGGAAAATCCTGCCCAAATCCATAACTGGCCGGATACTGCGCCTGCCCGCTGTACTTCTCGGTAATTTCCGGTACCGTAAGATCCAGGTAGGCCTTCAGTTCATTCACCGTTACGCTGTTATCGCTACCGGCGGCCTTACCGGAGAGGGCCTGCAACAGCACGTAGGTAAACGCCCCGTGCCCCAGTTGGTCGAACTCGTTGGCAAACTGCTCCGAACCCGAGGCGGTCAGCCAGTGGGTACCGGTGCTACGGGCCAGTTGAGCGATGGCTTTTTCCTCCGCCGCGCCGCGCGAGGCAATGCTCTGGACCGCCCCCGCGCTCTGGCAGGCATCCAGGATGTAGAGCTGCTTCTGCGCCGGGATGGCGGCAGCCAGTTGCTTCAGTTCCGTGGCGGAAATACCCCGGGCAGCCAGGCCGGTATTGTCGCCGTAGAGTTGGGTCACGTCGTAGGGGACGAGGTAGAAGTCCTTGGTCCCGCCCTCGCTCATTACGCCGTGGCCCGCGTAGTAGAACACGAAGATATCCCCGGCTTCCGCGCCGGCGGTCACCGTCTGGATGGCCAGCAGGATGTCCGCCCGCGTGGCCCCGGCGTTACGGATGCTGTATACCTTGGTATCGGTCACGAGCTTATTCATGCCCGTGCGGATCGCCTCGGCCAGCCCACCGGCATCCGCCTCGGCGTAGTTGAGGTTGTAGCGGGGATTTTTGTACTGGTTGATGCCCACCGTGATCAGGTGCAACGTGATTCGCTCCCGCGCCATGGGGGTGCTGAGGGCGGGGGCCGGCGGCGTGAAATCGATCAGTAGTTCGGCGGGACTACTCTCGGTACGCTGCGCGTTCACGGCCACGGCGCGGAGGCGATTCTCCCCCGGCAACAGGGTCAGGTTGTAGACCCGTTGGTCGGGCGTATCGTCTTCCACCACCAGGTTACGGGTGCCGGAATCCACCAGTTTGCCATTGTGGTAGAGGCGGATCTCCGTCACGCGGCTGCCCGGTGCCGTGGCACCGACCGTGATCCTGGCCATCGCTACCGAGGCACTGATGGTCGGCGAACTCGGCGCGTCGTCCTCCACGATCAGGTTGCGGGTGCCGGTGGCGTAGGTGAGGGTGACTCCGGGCGGCGGGGTAACGCTGCCGATATTCACCGGCGGCGGTGCCAGGGGCGACTGACCGCGCTCCAGCAGTTGCCCCAGCAGGCCGGGGGTGTAAAATCCCTCGTACAGTTGCTCCAGCGGAATCGAGCGGTTACCCACCCGGTAGTACATCTTTTGCATGGCCCCCGCCGAGGCATCGAACCGGCCGTCGTCGGCCACCACGGCCCAGTCGTCGGTAGCCAGGTACTGCACCAAGCGGGCCACCCGGCGGCGTGTTTTCAGGTCCCACAGTTCCACCATTTCGTCCCGGCCCGCCGACAGCAGGTAATCATTGCCCAGGAAGGCGAACGTCCGAAACTTAAGGACTTCCCCCGCTACGGTCAGCTGGTATTCCTTGCTCGTCTTCAGATCGTATAGGTAGCCCCGGTAATCGTGCTCGTAGGCAATCAGGGTCCGCTCGGCATTGTAGCGCGGGTTAGTCGGAAACCGCTGGTTCGGGATCGGCCAGCGGCGGGTCTCTCGACCGGTGGCAGCGTCCAGTTCCACGAAGAATTGGTAAATCTGGCCGTTCAGCTTTTTCCCGTCGGGGGAAAAGAACGGGTCGTTCAGGTTGCCCGGCCGCTCCCACCGCACGGCCTTGGTGACGGGGTCGTAGAGTTGCAGCGTGGCGGTGGTCTGGTTCACGCCGGGGGTGCGGCGATTCAGATTCAGCAGCAGGGACGTGCCATCGGGCGAAAAGGCGACATCCTCGTCGTAGCGGCCGGCGGTTTCGGCCAGTTCTTCCCGTACCGTGTACTTGTGCGTAGCGGTGTTCATCACCATGAAACCGTTCGGTCCCACCACCGCCACGCGGTCCCCCGCCGCGTTCGGTAGTGCCGCGTAAGCGTAGCCGAAACTGGTCGCGAACCGCTTCACCCCCTCCGAGCCTCCCGCCAGCCAGTAGGAGAAACTGCCGATCGACCGGGAACCGGCCGCCAGCAGTTTTTCGTTGGTGCTGAGATTCAGGTTCCCGCCGGTGAAGGTACCATCCGGCCGACCGATCACCACCCGCCGCCCCGCTACGGTGAGGGTCTTGATGCCGCCATTCCCCCACGCCAGCAAACCACTGCTTTCGGAGGCCGCCAACTGCGCGGGCCGGAGTATCTCCTCGCCGATCGTCCGCAGATTTTCCAATCCCGGCAGACGGTAGGCGCGAATGACGTAAGGGTCTTCCGCAACCAGGTAAAGGATGTTGTCCGTACCGATGGCTAGCACCTCACCCGATTTTTCGGGTAAGGGCCGGGTGGTCAGGGCGTTGTTCCGGTAATCGCCACTGCTGAGTTTCCCCTCCCCGCTGATCCAGTACAGTTTATTCTCGGGACCACCGAAGCCGGCGGAGAGGCTCATGTTCTGATTGCCCAGGTCGGAGGCGCGTGCATCCACTTTCCAGATCGCGCTGCCGTCGGAGCGGCTCAATCCCAGACTCCCGGTAGAACCGCTGGTGGTAATGACCAGCAAATTGCCCTCCGGCGTAAATCGCCTGGCTCCCGCCACCGTCCGTTCCGCCCCCCCGGCGGTAGGGATCAGGTGGCTCACCTGGTCACCGGTTACCAGCAGGAGGGTGTTGCCATCGGGCGAAATGTCCAGTTGGTCGCGCTTGTGCATGCCTTCCCTCCCGAAGGGAACCGTGGCGATCTTCACGGGCTGGCCGCTCGGCAGACTTACTTTCCAGAGCTGTTGCGGGTCTTCTCCGGTACTGTTGTGGCGCTGGGTCTGGTAGTACAGCTCATTACGGTTGGGGTGAAAAACCACGGCGTCCATAAACCAGCCGTCGATGGTGCGCACCGTTCGCCAGCTTCCCATTTCCAGGATGTGCACCCTCGTAAAGGCCGCCAGCGCGAGGTATTTCCCGTCGGCACTGAACGCCAGACCGCTTGCCGCGTGCCCGGCCGGTAAGTGAACAGTTCGCGGCCGCTACCGGTGTCCCAAATCTTGACCGTCTCATCAATCGAGGTAGAGGCCAGCAGCCCGCCCGCCGGGGAAGCAGCCAGGGCCGTAACCAGTTTCACGTGGCCGGTGGGTACGACCAGCGTGGGTGCCTGGGAGAATCCGCTGACGGAACAGCCGGCAATGAGCAGGAGCAATAGTAATCCGCGAACGGGCATGGGAAAGGATTTTTGCGGGAGGATACCTCCGGGTTTATGCCGGGAAGTAAGGTACCCCCCCGGAATATAAGATGAACAAAACACCATGAAACGGGGCAACCGGCGTGAGGTGCCTGGACGGGCATCCCGCGTAGCGGGAGAGTGCGCAGCACCGAGCGAACAGCGAGCCGGGAAGGGACCGACGGCGAGGCGTTAGCCGAGGCGGCACGCTCCCCCCCCAACTCAACGGTGCGATATTTCCACCATCACCGGCACCACCGTCCCTTTCGCGCCCGGTTTAACCGTGAAACCGACCCGGCCGGCGGCGTAATTGATCATTTTAGGGTTGATAAGGGCATTTCCGAGGGCGGCTTCCACCTTGGCCGTCAGGCCGCCGGGGGTACGCGCCATCCGGTCCAGGAGCGTGGGGACGTCGAGTGCCTGGCGGCTGTAGAGGACCAGCAGGTAGTCGGTGCCGGGGTTGTCGTCCATGCGGATGACCTTGGTGTCGCTGGGGAAGGCGATGCTGGAATTCCGGCCCACCAGGGGGGAAACCTGCTCGTCGTAAGGGAATATCTTATTGATTTTCTGGCTCAGGTCGGTTGCGAAGGCGTAGACGTAGCCCTCGTTTTCGGTTTCGAGGTAAAAGCGGAAACGGGTGCCCGAGGGGTAAGAGGAACTCATGCGGTAGGCCGACATCTCGTGTCCGGCGGGGCTGTCGTCCTCTACGATCAGGTTGCGGGTGGAGATACGGGTAACGGCCATCTCCCCACCCTCGCGCAGGCGAAATTCCATGCTGCCGGCCGGAGCGGCCTCGGCCATCGGGGCGGGTGCGGGGGCTACCGGGGCCGGGGGCGCGGGACTCGGTCTTACCGGCGGGGCGGGTGCGGGCACGGGGGCCGGGGCGGGCGGGGTCCCCTTGGCGAAAGGAAACGCCTGGTAAGCACCGTAGCACAGGTCGCCGGTGGTGGCGTAGGGCACCCAGATGAAGCCGCCGTCACCCCACTTCGGTCCCCAGGAATTGAGGTAGCGAAAGGCCCCGCCGAATTTCTCGTCGTCGTAACCGACAATCACCATGGCGTGGCTTCCGTGTTCCTTGGCCAGTGCCTCGCCGGGCAGCGTGCGCCATACTTCTTTGCTGCTCCCGAAACTCTCGTACAGCGTGTGCGATACCAGTACGGGATATCCTTCGGCCAGTACCTTTTTAATGGCGTTGATCTTATCCTGAGGGTCGATGCCCTCCTTGGCCAGGAAGAGTATCTGAAGGTCGCGGATCCGGGCGGTGGCGGCTTCGTCCATCAGGGGGTCCAGGCTGGCGAAGCGCGTTTCCTGACTACCGCTCAGGCAACTGAAAGGCAGGGAATGATAGGTGGGTACGCCCACGTTTTTGAATACCATCAACGACTGGGCCGTAGCCAGGCCCTCGAAGCACTTGTCGTCGCCTTCCGGCTTCAGTATTTCGTACACCCAGGTGGGGGAATAAACGAGCTTGTCGATCTGTGCGCGGTCGGTCAGTCCGCGCTGTTTGGCTTCGATGATGGTGCGAAAGTGGTAGGCACTGGACCAGGCCGCGCAGGTCATGTACTCGCCCTGGTCGCCGGGGGTAGGGCAATATTTTTCCAGGCTGGCGCGGGGCGGCAGGATGGAGCGGCTGCTCATGCGGGCCTTGAGCGGGAGGCTGTTGTAAAGTTCGGCATCGAAAACCTCGCCGGTCCCGCGAGTCGTTTGGGCGGTGAGGGAGATTAAGCTTAGAACGAGCAGTCCGCAAGTAAGCAGGTAACGCATGTGTTTCGGGATGAGTGGGTTAGCTAAAGCGGTAAGTAAGAGCGTGTCTAAATTTTTACTTCCTGAGAACCAAGCATTTAAGAACCTGGAGTCGTAAAAACTGACTTACGTAACCCGCTATGCGCGTAAGTTTTTATCTAGCCAGAACCTTAAATCATTGATCCTCAGTTCTTAAAAATTTTAGACACGCTCTAAAACTCCTCCGGGGCGGGGAATTTCGGTTCAAATATAACCGACTTCCGCTGTTCTAACAAAAGTGTCGCTTTTTCTTCCGGGATTATGACGACCGGATTGTGACCTCCGACCTAGCACCGGGGTTAACCATATAACTCCTCCCGCATCCCCACCAGCATCCGCTCCATCCCAACCCCGTCCGGTAGGTCAGGCAAACTGCTTGTTCCCCAGGCCCGCTCTACGTCCTCCATCCGCTCATCCGCCCGTTGCATCAATTCCTCGTAGCTGAAAACGCCGGAGCGGATTTCCAACAGTTCCTCCCGGTTATGCCGGCGGACGTTCACACCGCCAGTGCGGAGGATTTCCTCCGCCATATCGAGCAGGCGAAAGGTGTGCATCAGGTTCTTGGCGTCGTAGATATTTTCGTTAGCCAGATTGCCCCGGTAGCGGTCCTCGTTGCGCTCCTCCACCCAGGCCCAGTAGTTGCGGTAATCCTTGCGGTAGGAGGCGTAGCCGTCCTGGTTGAAGTGCAGGTAGGCGGCGGGGCGCTCGGCCTTGGGAATACTGCTGAGCAGGAGTGCCGTGGCGTTTTCCTTGCGTAATAGGCCCTGGTACCCGAGCCGGTCGGTGGGGTCGGTGAAGAGGGCATAGGTGTCCTTGGCGTGGTTGATGTTGATGAGTCCGCACCGCTCTTGCCGCAGGTCTCGCCGGACCAGCCAATCGATTAGCGGTACCGATCCCTGGTCCTCCAGGACGTAGCAAAATTCGAGGATGGTCTTCAGCTTGCGTTCGACGGGGTTTACGATCTTCTTGTTCAACCCCCGTGCTTTTTTGATCTGGCTGAAGGCGAATCCGCCGAAGGTGTCCTTCACTTTGCGGGAAAGAAATCGCTCGGGCCGCAGCCGCTCCATCAGCGGGTGTTTATGCAGGACGCAATCCGGCGGCGTGGCCAGTAATTCCAGCATACTGGGGTTATTCTTCAGCAGCAGTTCCACGAATCGCCCTAGTTCGTAGTAGACCGTGTCGTTGGTCTCATCCGCGATCTGCGATTGGTAGCCGAAGCCGTAAAAGTCTTTCTTAGGGAATAGAAATACCCCCCGGATATCCGTATCCGAGTTGGGGCCGTCCAGGCCGTACGCCTTGCTACCCGCAATGCACTCGAAGAGGATCAGGCCGCTGGATTTAAGTTCCGCAAGGGTCATTTTCCGGTGATTTGGGTGGCGAGTAAGCGGCGGAAATAATCGGTCCAGTTCCTCCCGCCCGGGGGTGGGCGGCCGCAGCGGGCGGGCATCCGCCAGGAAGGTAAATTGGGACTCAATGAAACTTGTCAGCAGCAGTTCGGGCAGCAAGGGAATGCTGCTCCACCTGGCCGGTTTTTTGGCGTACCAGCTCCTGGATGTGATCCACCACGACGCGGTCTTCGACGGTTTGCAGCAGTTGGGTCAGCTCGCTGGGCGGCACCTCGTTTCGCACCGCCACCCAGCGGCCCGCCAGTAGGGATCGGACGACGTAGAGCAGCTTTTTCACGCTGATCGCTTCTCCCTCGCGTGCGGCGCGGTAGCTATTATGGGCGATGCCCCGGTAGTGATTCAGCAGCGTAACGGGGTTGAAAAAGCGGCGGCACAATTCCAGCAGTTCGGCCCGGATTCCCGGTAGCTCGTAGTAGACAATGGGCGATTGCGACCACTCCCCTACCGTGGCATTGGATTTGGCCAGCAGGCGCAGGGCCTTGCGGATGTCCCAGCCGTTTACGTCCAGCAGGCCGTCGTGGGGGGCGAAGTAGTCGATGCCGTCCTTACGCTCGCCGATGGAAAGGTACCAGTCCTGCGGGTGCAGGTAGATGGCCCGCACGTCGTAGTCGCTGTCGGGCGAGGGGAATCCCCAGGCGCGGCTGCCGCTTTCCACGGCGAACAGCAGGGTGATGCCGCGCTCGGCCGCGAGTTCATGGAGGTGATCCTGGATGCTTTGGTGGGTCATGTAGTGGAAAAACCTCGGTCCGGGGCTAAAGTTCCCCCGAGGTATTTCTTGCGTGCTCCAACTGTGCTTTCGCAACAGCTCACCGGTTGATCCACGCAAATTCAAGGATCCAGGTATCGGATGAACCTTTCCGGTAGCCGATCTTTTCCGCAAATTTAATGGCCGCTATATTCTCCGCTGCGATCGTGGCGTATAGCCGTGGTTTCAATAAGCGGCCGAATCCGTAGTCCAGAACTGCCCGATAAAGCTCTTTGACGATGGCATCGCCACGAAATTCGGGCAAAACCGCGGCTACTACCTCCGGACCGGGGGTGTCGGTTGCGGGAAATAGCCCGAATACCCCGATAAAAGCATCGTCTGATTTACGATACCCCGGAAATAGACTGATGCCGTCGCGCTGGTAGCCGACCCGGTAATAATGGAGTAATGCCTTGAGGCCCGGCCGATCGAAGGTACGATCGTTGAACAAGTACCGGCGCGCGGCGGGATTTTCCGTGATCTGTTTTAAATCCCGGAAGGAACGCGGACCGAACAGCCGTAAGCAACCATTTAGAGTACCCATGACCTCCGCCACGTCCGGTGCTTTTTCATCGCCTGCGGGTAGGCAGGCCGAAAGTAGAGTTGTCCGGTCCACTGCGGCGGAGAAACAGCTTACCGGTACCCACTGGGAGGCCGGGTTGGAGGCCCGGAGCATGGTGGCTAATTGGATGCCTAATGTTTGGTTGGCGCGAACGGTGCTACCGTTGGGGCAAACGGTGGTCGGACTCATGGTGGTCAGGTCCAGGGCGCGGGTAGCCGTATAGTTGAGCGGCTCGAAGGAAGGAGGGGGCGGAAACGGTCCGCCGAGGATGGGATCGCAGTAGCGTACCGGTAACGATCCGTCCTGGGTGGCGATGGTAGCGTTGGTCAGGTCCGCACCGTCCAGGCGGGTACCGGTAAAGGTGGTTCCCTGCAGGCAAGCGGCCGTCAGGGAGGTCACGATGCTACCCGCCAGGGTCGGGGTGAGATCGGCCTGTGAGAAATCGACGTTCACCAGGCAAGCGTTACTGAATTTTGCTCCCCGCAACGTCGCTCCGCTCAGGTCGATACCCTCCAGGTAGGCGTTGGTGAAGTCGGCTTGTTCGATGGTAGCGGCTTCCTTGATCCGGGTAGAAGCCCCGAACAGGGAGGCGAAGGCGAAACTGACCCCGAAAAGGTTAGCTTGCGTGAAATCCACATTGGTCAGGTAGGCGTAGGAAAAGATGGCCGCTGCGGAAAGTTTCAGCCCACCCAACTGCGCCCGGCGGAAGTCGGTCTGATTGAAAGTAGCTCCCACGAAGACTGTTTCGAGCAGGGTGGCACTTTCCAGGATAACATTGCTAAAATCGGCATTTCCGAAATCGGCCCCCGTCAGGTTAGCTCCCGTAAGGTCGGCTTGCTGTGTTTCATCGGAAGAACCGATTTGGCAACCGATACCCGTACAACCCAGGAACCGTGTTTGACGGGCGCTAATTCCTTTGCCCCAGACCACCTTGGTCAGGTTGGTACCACTCAGATCGGCACTATTTAGGGTAGCACCGGAAAATCGTGTTTCGTCGAGCGAAGCAGCGAGGAAGGTGGCACCACTTAGATTCGCTTTGCTTAAGTCGGTCCGGTCCAGTATGGCATGATCAAAATTTGCTCTCGTACAGTCCAGGCCGCTGAGATCGGCACCCGTGAGATCGACGTAGGTAAAGTCCATTTCGCGTGCATTTCCCTGCCTCTTCAATTCGGCCAGACCGGGGGTGATGGTGGTTTGCCGGAAGTCGGCCAATAATCCGGATGGAGGAGGGAGCGTTGCTCCGGGCATGGGATAGGTTAATTGCGACAGGACGGTATCCACCACGTAACTCACCAAATACCAGGGTGCGGCGGCGGCCGAAGACTCACCCGCTCCCCCCTGGGTTTCCAGCCGTACGATTCCATTCGCGCCCGCCTGAAAGCGGAAGCGACTAGCCTGGGCGCGATCCAAGGTAGTTCTGACTAATCCCAGTTGGTCATAGCCCTGGAGGTAGCGTACCCCCTCGCTTTCCAGCAGGGGTGCGCCCGTTTGCAGGATAAGCTCCCCCGGGGCAACGAGGTAGGCGACCCAGTGCTCACGGTTGCCGGCGGAAGGCGCGTTGACCAGTGGAAGGGTCAGTTCCGAATTGAGGCGCCGGGGACTCAGGTAGCTCAACGAACCGCTAGCGTTGGTGGATAAAAAGGTGTATTTGCCGTAAAAAATCATTGATGCGGCGATTTTCCGGCGTCAGGATTGCGGATGGCTGATTCGGAGGCCGGCGGCGCGATTCCCAGGTCAATTGCCATTTGCGGTTTGGAAAGCAGGTATAATAGTCCCGTATCGCTGACGTGCTTTACATCCGTGAGTACGGCTACAAAACCATCCTCAATGGTAATCTTTGCCTGGTCGAAGAGAAAATCGAAGCCGGTGATTCGCGGCAGGGCCACGCCGGCCGTTCCCATCTTGGCCACCTCCTGGGCATAGACCGGCTGCAGGGCGGACATCCAGATCATTCCGAAATCACCCCCATTGATGCCGCTAATGGGAGAGCTGACGAAGGTAGTCGTGGTTTCACTGGGTACGATCTTGAAAACGAATTGCAGCGTTTGGGTGGTGCCGCTCACGCCCAGGGCTAGTTCGGTCAGGGTATCCGTCTGGCTGACGGCGAATGTTATGACTGGAATAGTATTCCCGTCACTCCAGTACATTGAGGACAACCTCGGTGTTCGTGCAGTACCACAGCGGCCTCGATCGTAGCGGCCGTTTCGATCTCGGTTTTATACTGCGCGGCCGCTGCCGATCCGATGAAATTAGTCAACTCCGCATAAAAGTCCGTTTCCGTCAGGTAAACTTCTCCCTTCATGTCGGCCAGTCTCTTTTGCGTAGTGGGTGGCAGGTTGGCCAGGGTAGCCAGACCGGCGGCAGTTAGCTCATAAATATCCTTGAAGGTAACGGTAGGGGCCGCTTTGGCCTGCACCGTAGCCGTCATGGGAAGATCTGGGTACTTATTCCAGAGTGCCTGAATGGAATTTTGAAAGAACTTGGTGTTCAGTACTTCCGGATCGGGCAATTCGCCGGCGGTTATCCGTGATTTAAGTAGCCCGCCGGAATAATAAGACCAGAACAAACTATTGAAGGTATAGTCGGAGGCATGATAGGCCAGGTGATGGCCGGCAGGTACCGCCGGCACCGCGAGTTGGGGTGGGTTGGCCCCTGGATAGGCATTACCCTGGTAAGTAGCGACTCCGTTTACGCCGGTTTGCATCCCTGCGTTGCCGGGAAAAACCAGGCCGGACGGCCCGAGTTCGAATTCAAAAACGATGTCCTTTGTTAGCTTACCGGAGGAAGGAATGGAGGCAAAAAGCGGCTTAACCGTACTTTCGACCGCCTGTTTAAAATCAATCGTATCGACGGCGGCTTTGGTTGCATCGCTGATCTTACTTTGAAAGCAGCCATAGGCATCCTGCTGATTGAGTAGGCTCTTAGGTGGAATGGTCGGTGTTACTTTACCGGCATTCGGAGTTGCACTGACAAAGGCGAAGTTCCAGGCATTATTAGTGTAGTCAAATTTAAAAACGATTACTACCGACATACTCGCAAAGGCAACACGGTAAGGATAGGTGCCCGTCTGTTCCGGTCCGTTATGACAACTAAACAGCGAACAAGATTTTAGGTAGTACTGCTCAAACCACGTATAATTGACCAAAAAATTGGTTGCCTCTAATTCAAGCGTAAATTCCCCGGCGTTACCCTGAGTCAATAATTTAAACGCAGGCGTAAAAGAAGACAACGAACCGGATGACAGGTGTACGCTGATCCCCTCATAAGTACTATGCGAGTATTTGGATGAACCACCCGCAATATCCGCTACCGGAATGACCTTATCGGGGGGTACCAGGCCTGCCATGGCGGTAGTTAGTTTGCTGACCAACTGGGTACTGGCGAAATAGGAAATTCCGCTCTGCGAAAGAGCGATCGTGAGTCCTTGTAGAGACATGGGGAAAGATTTAGGGAAGTGATATTAAATTGGGAAAGATCGTACCGGTCGGTTACCCGCGTGAGGTGCCTGGAAGGGGTGAGCGGCAGCGAGCAGCCCGCAGGGCCGACCGGACAGGGAGCCTGGAAGGGACCGGCCCGACCCCGTTTTCGGGGGAGGGACACGCCCGCCGAGAACTCATTAAAATCAGTTAGCCGTTTCCGGGCGTAGAGGGCAGCCAGATGCTCACCGATGGCTCCGTCCGTCCGCCGGCGGGTTTGACCATTTGCTCGAAGTTGAGGGTGTACATGGTGCGCCACAGGTCTACCGTGATCCGGGCGGCCGAAACCCCCGGGGTTTGGGACAGCCAGCTACCGTCGGGGCGGTACAGGTCCAGGCGATAATCAGAAGCCTGGTGACCGTCATTCAGGAACTTGAGGACGTAGATAAAGCCCTTTGATTCCACCGCTACGTCGAGGACCGTTACCGGGGCGGTTTCGGTTTGCAGGGCGGCGACGGGGGAGTTCCCGGCGAAGATGGGGGCCGGATTGCCGAATAAATCGAATGCCTGGAGCCGCGCTTCTCCCCATTTGAGGGCGGTATCCAGCCCCTCCAGGACGACAACCCCGCTATCCGGCAGAGCCGCAATGCCCACCGGCTGGTGCAAAAGACCGGGGCGCGAGCCGTATCCCCCGTAGATATTGGCCAGCGGGGCGTCGGCATCGGCTACCGGACCGCCGGCGGCAAACCTTAGTATTTCGATCTTGGCGGTCGTTGTGTTGATGCCTACCGCGCAGCCGGAAGGGTGCAGTAGCAGGGCGTCCATTTGCTCATTGAAGCGGCCCCAACTCGTACCCGGCTGGAGGTCGAACGGGACGGCTCCGGATCCGCTGGTGACGGGGCGTAAATGGTAGTAACCCTGGCGAGGGTCTACCCAACCGGCCGTGCAACCACTGCCGGCAGCTGCTTTCCCCATCAGTTCGTAGACCAGCAGGGGTTTGTCCGTGAAACCGTAGGGTACGAAGCGCAGGCCGTCCGACGGAGTAGCGCGGTCGTCGATGCCCTGGAACGTGAATTGCTGACCGGAATAAGCGGCCGGCCCGCTGCCCGCCATCGGGATGCCTTGCCCGGAAGCTTGCCAACCGTAGCCGAGTTCGCTGGTTTCCTGGCGTAGCGTGATTCCGGTGAGAACGGCCAGATTGTTACCGACGGGGTTCGAGCTGAGTGCCTTTCCCGTTGTGGTGGGAGCACCGCCGTTTGCCGACCAGACCCGTTTTCCCGAGGCTGCGTCGAGGGTGAGTTTTTTGTCGAATTGGTAGCTGGTGGTGGCTGTAAGAGGAATCAAGTTCTCTTTAATATGTTGCTGCGGCACCGTGAGTAAGTTGCCCCCGGCATCGGCGGACATAAAATCGCTGGTGGCCGCCCCGGCCAGCCAACCGGTGTCGGAATAAAATCGCGCGGCGAAACTAACTTCCCCACCGGCCGGCAGGCGGTTTGCCAGGGTGCCGTTAAAGTGGATTGTAATGGGTCCGGTTTGCGGCGATCCGGTCAGTTTACCGGTCGTTTTACGCGCCGTTCCATCTTTGAAGGTGGCCGTCACTTCGTAGTGCGTGGCTTCGAGGGGCCAGGTATTCTGGTGGTTGACGTCGGGCAGTAAGGTCCAGGTGGCATCGACCGAGCGGGTAGCGATCAGTTCAAAGGAAGCGGGGCTGCTCGCCACTTCGATGGATGTTTCCAGCAAGAGTGCCACGTCGGAAGCGACCGAGACTGCCAGGGCAATCCAACCAAGTATGGGTGAAGCTTCTTTGGCTGCGCCCTCGGCTACCTTTTCCGCAAACCAGACAGCTATTAGCGGTGCATCCAACAGCAAGCGGGGAATCATGTCGAGAGCCGCAATCATTACCGTACTCGTACTACCTCCCTGAATGGAGGAGGAGGCAATACCGGTAATCAGGGTACTCCCGATATCCAGGGCAATGGTTATCACCGTTTTTGCCAGTTCATTAAGGGCAGATAGCGAAACGGATGCTCCCGCAAGCAGACAAACGGTAGGGATGCCAAAGTTGAAAATACTGGTCATTACCGTTCCCCCGGAACAAACGTGAGCGTCCCAACCCCCGTGGTACTTTCCGTCCGCCCCGACGATTCCACCCGTCCGCCCGATCCCGCCGCAGCGAATGCGCACCGCAGCGGCGTTGCTCGGCCAGGGAAATTTTATCTCAGTCGGTGAGTTACCCACCGGTACGGCGAGTATCGTGTTGACCGAACTAAACATGGCCACGTACTTCTTGGTGTCCGTATCGTAGGTGCCGGCCAGGGTACCGGGTAGTTTGGACTCCCACCCGGCGGGGGTAACCACCGATCCATCGGCCCCCAGGAACTCTACATAACCGGAAAGCCAGCGAAGCCAATCGTTCTTAAAACTAACGCTAAATTGGTTGTTTTCGAGTCTTACCGGATCCGTCTGGCTGAAACCGTGCTTCGGGGTCAGGTTATTGATCGTCCAGTACGTACCGGATTCCAGCACTTCGGCCTGGGCAACCGGTGATTGCGGTTGGGGCGCATTCACGTTGGTCGTTCCCTCGGTTACGGTATAAACTCCCGCATTGGTAGCCGTCGACTCTAGTTGTGTATCGTTTTTCGCCCGGCGGATACTGTGTAGCATCGGCCCCTTCATCCATTCTTTCGTGCCGTCGCTCCAGTCGTAGTAGCTACGCTGGGTCGGCCTGCCGTTGCCGTCGAGATAGGGTGTTTCGTAGGTCCAGTTCTGTTGCCCCGGATCTTTCTGGTGTTCCAGTGCCTGCTTATAAATACTCATCGCCAGATCGCTGGTGCCGTTGGCATACTCGATGATGCTGTGGACGCGCGCGCCCGTGGTGGCACCCGTATTCACGAGTTCCTGGTGGTGATAGACCAGCGAGCAGGCAACGTCGAAGGCTGTCTTGTAGTCGTGTACGTCTACGATGGGCGAAGCATCGGCCAGCATATTCATTTCCAGTCCGTACTGCAGCAGCTTGGGGTGGGCTTTTGCCGCATCGGGGTGATTTTCGGCCCGGTGATTTTCCACCATTTTCCTGCGCGCCGCCCTGGGTAGATGGATCATGGAGAGCAGCAACGTGTCCAGGCGGGCATCCGGTAGCTGGGAAGGAGTTTTTAGCAGGAGGAGCTGCACCCCATCGGAAGGCGTGCTTACCTTCTCGGCGTAGTGCGTTACCCGTTCGGCGGGCAAGCGCCCGATGATCGATTGATCGGTGCTGCACCGAGTCCGGCTCTTCTCCGTATGACGACACAGCGCAATTCTCTCCGTACCCACGTGTAGCCACAGGGGTGTGTCACCCTTAGGCAAGAAGCTCAGATCAAAATG
Organism: Lewinellaceae bacterium; assembly: GCA_963757435.1. Lineage (GTDB taxonomy): Bacteria > Bacteroidota > Bacteroidia > Chitinophagales > Saprospiraceae > Neolewinella. Next base: position 569,442 of record CAVWSC010000006.1, read on the forward strand.
AAGGGTGGTAATTTCTTTGCCGTCTGCCATAAGTTTTGCTATTGATGTAGTTATTCGATCTTCCGCCGAAAAGGCAAAAGACTCAACTATTTTCAATGGCAAAGTTAGGCGGAGGCACACCCCCCTACAAGGTGGAAACTACCCGTTAAAGCGGGTATAACTACCTGAAATCAGATAATTTACGGCTGGACCACCACCCGACTCACAAACTCCCGCCCGTCCCGCAACCGGCCCCGCAGGCCGTATACCCCGACGGGCAGACCCGTCAGGTCTAGCGTCTGCTCCTCGCTCACGCGCACCGTCCGGCCTAATTGGTCAATCACCCGCACCGACCGGACCGGGAAAGCCGGGTCGATCGTCACCCGCCCCGTGGTTGGGTTCGGGAACACGGCCGGAGCAAGAACCGGTCGCCCGCTTTCGTCCCGCACCGCCACCGTCTGCACTACCGGCGAATCAGCGGCGTCCGTAATCTCGGGCGCGGAAAAATAGCCGAGCAGCGCACTTTGCCCCTCGTAAGTGCTACTGCCCCAGGTTGGCACGCCGGTCACGGCCAGCTCACTGCCCTCGCCTGTATGGAAGCCGACCACGACGATGCCGCCGCGTAGTTTGAAGCAGTTGTAGAGTTCGGTATTACCCGCCTGCGGACCGCCCTGCGGATCCCAGGTGCCGGTCACGAGCGAGCTGTAGCGCGGCTTCTCCAGGTCGGGGGAGTACTGTCGCACGAAGTGGTTCCAACTCGACTGCCCCTCGCCCGGCCGGGGCATTTTCTGGTAAGCATTGGCCGTCGTCATGGTGCGGCGGCCCGTACCGATGATGATCACCGAGCCGTCGGCCGTAACTTTCACGCTGTTCTGCCGCAGGCGCGTGGTGTTCACGGTCGGCCAGCCGGCGTTGGGGTTGGGCCAGTTGTCCATGAGGGGGTCGGTCAGCGCGGCCCCGATCCCGGTCGGGTTATCGGCAAACTCGGCCACGTAGGTGCTGCGGCGCAGGGTGCCGTCGGCCAGGTCCAGCTTACCCAGCCAGCTGATGTGGATGTTGCCGGAGGTACCGGTAAATTGCTGCTGAAATCCCTTCGCGCCGGGGGTGGCGGCAATGGTGTTGCCCTCCCAAAAATTCTCCACGTTATTGCCGTGCGTGCGGGCATTTACGATCAATTGGCCCGGGCCGCCACTGCCGTAGTCGATTGCCAGGCCGTCGATGTACTGGTCGGGCGTGGAGTTGTGCGTCGTGCCGTCGGGCCGGATCTCATGGTAGAGGCGCGACCACCATTTCAACTGCCCCGTCGCATCAAAGGCCACCACGGCCGGCTCGAAATCCGGGTTGCCGCCGGGCAGCACGCTCTTAGTGTTGATGCCCAGGTACACGTGGCCGTCGCGCCGGTCTACCGTCACCGAAGACGGGCCGTAAGTGATTGAACCGTCTGGATTGTCGTAGCCGGTATAGCCCGGCCCGTCGGTGTTCGGGCTATCGGCAGTGGGGTCGCAGGGTCCGTTGTATAGCACGTCAAAGGGCCACTTCCCCTGCTTGGTGCCGCCATTCTCGTCGGCCTGCACCAGGTCATAATCGGCCTGCGACCAGGAGCGCAGATTACAGCGGCCGTCCTTTTTAAATACAATCGCACTGTAATCGAGAGTGCCGCCCGAGTAAGAGGAAGCGGGGGTACCGTGAAACTCACCCCCGCTCGCTATCCAGTGCGTGCGCCAGTTTTCCACCACGTCCAATTCTCCCTCGCCGTCAGGCGGTACATGGCCGACCAGCTAAAATCATGCGAATCACCACGCACGAAGTAGACCCGGCCGGCGGCATCCACATCCCACGGCTGGTAGTTCTTGGGGTAGTCGCCGTTTTTGCATTTGGCGTTGTAAGTCCAGGAAAAGGCCGTCGGCAAGCCGTCCACAAAATTGTTATTCAATTTACCGATGAAGTAGCCGCCCGGGCCGGCATCCTCGGTACCCCCGCTCAGGTAAAGGTCGCCGGTAGCGGCACGGGGAAGGTTGGTGGATTTGATGAAACGAAAATCTTCGGCCCCGCCCTGCGGCAGGTACACCACGTCGAGCAGGTTTTCCAGCGTACTATCCGCGTGCAGCAAAAACGAAAACCGGTTGCCACCCTGCGCATTGGCAATACCGGCGGGGTCCAGTTCAATACGGTTCAGCCCGGCGGGCAACCAGTCCAGATCGTCGGCCGCACCGGCGATCAGCACGGTGCCGTCCGATAACTGAACGATGTCGTATAGGGTTTCCTCGCCCGCGCCGCCGGCGTAGAAAAGACGGTTTTGGGCGGGTAGTAGGGACGAGGCAAGCACACAAAAAACAAGTAGGATCAAACTTCTCATCGGGGGGATTCTATTATTAGAACCCCAAGGTACCGCTACCTTTCTTATCATCCCCTTATTTTTCAAGAGTCGTTTCAGGAACGGTAGCCCCCCTCCGGAAACCGGTAATGGCAGAGCCGGCTGCGGGCCGTAATCCCTCCCCCCGGGTAGATTTAGCCCGGCTTGGCCGGCTCCTTTGAGTTGATCCATCGTTTAGCTGAAATCGTACTCCATCGTTACAATGAATGGCAAAGCACCTGATTACTTGCTTACAAACGGCATCTGAAAATTAAACTGCTCCGAGTCCACTTGTTTCACCAAAAAATCCGCCAGATCGGCGCGGCTAATGCTCGTGCCCGCGTTCACGCCCACCCAGCCCACGCGGTACTCGCCCGTGTGCTCCCCGTCCGTCAGACGGGGGCCGCGCACCACGGTCCATTGCTTACCGCTCTCTTCCAGTACCCCGGCATGCTTGATCGCATCGTTCAATACCTTGGGTACGGCAATTTTCATGATGGTTCGGATCGCCTTATCCATGAACTTCGGCTCGTCTTTTTCCGGGTAGGGCAAGCCCCCGCCCGAGAGCGAGATGATCCGGTCCACCCCGGCAGCCTGCATGGCGTCCAGAATATTTTTGGTGCCGTCAGTTTGTAGCCATTCGGGAGATCCCTTCACGTGGCCGAACAGGCTCAGCACGATATCGGTGCCCTGCACCGTGCGTTTCACGTCGGCGAGGTTCAGCACGTCGCCCTCTATGATCTCCAGCCGGTCGGAACGTTGTTCCACCTTGGCGGGCGTACGCACCAGTGCCTTTACGGCGTAACCCTTGTCCAGGGCCTGGGTCAAAAATTCTTGTCCGGTACGGCCGGAGCCGCCAAAAAGAGCGATGGTTTTCATGGGGTTGTTTGGGTTACTACCGACTGATAATTAGCCGATAATGTTTCGTAAGATACATAGCCGCGCGCCAGAGCCACGTATTCGCCCTCCCACTCCAGTACAACTGTCGGGAAGCCGTTGACGCCCAGTTTGCGGCTGGTCTCAAAATCAGCCTGTGCTTTGCGCAGGTATTCCGGCGCGCGCATTTTGGTCATAAATTCTTCTTCGTCCACGCCGTATTCTGCGGCGGCACGCCCGTATGCTTCCATCTCCAGCGGCGGGGTACCGTCAAAGTAAATCATGCGCTGCAGGCGCCCGGCAAACGTCACGGCCAGGTCGGGTTGCATATCCTTAATCACCGCCATCGCCACGGCCGGTGGGATCGAGGTAAACACGGCACTGCCTTCCTTTAGGGTATGGTCCAGAAAGTGCCGCCCGAACGTCACGCCCGTGGCCCGTTCCACGTCCTTGTACGCCCAACTGATGTAGCCGGCCACCTCGCCGATCGGTCCGATCCGCACACCGGTGATCATGCCGCCCGAGACAACTTCGAATTCCAGGTCTTCCTGATGCTCGGCGTGAAACCGTTCCATCACGGGCGAAAAACCATAGCACCAGCCGCAGAGCGCGTCGTAAATATAGATCAGTTTCATGCGGGGGGCTTGAGTGGTTTGCGAGGAACAACTTGCCCGCTACCAGTAAAAAGCAGCAGACTAGTTGGACGATTCGCATAGGAAAGTTTATTTATCTTTCCGCAAAGCTACCGGCTACCGCCCGCACATTAACCCGTGTACCTACACTAACCTTTTTGTCAGTATGCCCACTTCACCCATCGCCGTTACCCCCCGCTGCCCCATTCGTACCAGCCTCGATATGCTAGGCGGCAAATGGACAATGCTCCTAATCTACCAACTTTCCCACGGTCCCTACCGCGCTTCCGACCTCGGCCGCCTGCTGCCCGACATCAGCGAAAAAATGCTCCACCAGGAACTCGGTTCACTCATCGAAAACCGCCTGGCCGTCCGGGAAGAAAGTAAAACTGCTTCCCGCCTTATCACCTACCGGCTCACCGATCAGGGAGAGCGGGTACTCCCCGTCATCGAGGCCGTACGGGTTTTCGCGGAAGGTTATGAGTAAGGGGGCGTGCCGGTTCGGCTATCGCCTCGCCGTCGATCCCTTTCAGGCTCGCAGGTCTGCTCGGCCCTGCGGGAACGCCCCTTCCAGGCACCTCACGCAAGAGATATAGTAATGTAGAGGGTAGTACAAAATTCAGGCAATTTCTTCCTCTATACCAAGTTATTGCGCCGTTACCTATCGCGGCCCGTAAAACCTGTCGCCATTGAAATGAATTGAACTCAGTATACTTATTGCATCTTTAATATTTCCTGCTTTGCTCATACTAATTCCGCAGATTTCGAGGCTTCGAATACCACTTGCTCGATCAGTTCATCCAATTGGTGCAACTCATAATGTCCTTGTCGATATATTTTTCCGATGGCAGTAATTTTCTCTAATGACGGCATCGGCAGCAGACGCATCTCGGTGGCCGAAACATTAATATTGCCGTTGATCATGCGAAAATAAGCGTTATAAATAGACGAGTTGAGTAAGCCACACAATCCATAAACAATATTCGGCTCGAACTCATGACCAACCCGGTAGAAAAAATTGGTTTTGTTTTCAAAGCCCAGGTACTCGAAATTGAAATCGTTTTGTAATATGGGTGCGCAAACCAGCCGGTTTTTGTCTTCCTTTGCACTGAAGCGCCGCTGCAAGACGTAATTTCCAGCGGGGACGAGTTGATTGCTTGCTTGGCAGGAAATATACTGTGGCTTTCCCATATCTTCCAGAGGCCACGACAAATGGAAAGGCTGAATATTCCTGTTCCAGATCAGTGGAACGACAGTTTCATTGTCCGTTTTGTGTAAGTGGGCTTTGGCTCGAAACGCTACTACCCTGCCCGTAGAAACCCTGATGCCGTGATCCGTCAGGCGATGGGTCAAACGGCGCATTTTACAAATCACCATATAATCTTCTTCACCGGACGGTAAATGCAACACTTGATCTTCAGAATCTAAATCGACCAAATCAGTCACCTGATAAGTATGAGTGTCTGCTACGTCCAAATCAGCAATACCCTCTGACGTAGAAATTTTCGTAGTCGTTCCTTCACCACTACTCAGTTTTAATATTACCGTTTCCTGCAATACACCGTCTTCCTTAAATGTCTTGGTCCGTGAGTCAAAGAGATGAACGTGTTTTATGCGAGATTCCTTAAACAAAAATTGCCGCAATGATTTAAAGTACAAGCCCGCCGAAAAACTACGGGGCACGATGAAGATACATGTGCCGCTAACCTTGACCATCTTGATCGAGGCAGCCATGAAACCTGCATAAATATTGGTGATATTGGGAACAACATCCTGAATAGCCTGAACATTTTCGTCTCCCCGGTTCAGTTTGAAATAGGGCGGATTGGCAATGATGAAATCGTAAGTTTCTTCCACTTCCCGTCGGTTATGGTAAAACCAGGTTAAAAATCCTTCCCGGTGAATCTGGTAGTTGACGATTATTTCCTGATCGGCGTAATAATGCCGGAGGTAAGTCAAATTACCCGTCAGGTTTTCCAGTATAGCCTCATCAATCTCAAAAACGTCGATTTCAAAATGAGTTACCCCATCCCCTACTAATTTTTCAACCAGACAACAGGTCAGTATGCCGTGGCCGCAACCGGGGTCGCAAATCTTTACTTTCTCTTGTGCGTCGGCTTGCTCAGAGGTAGCGAGCGAAGCCATGTACGCCGCTATTTCAAGGGGCGTAAGAAATTGGCCGAATCCTTTTTTGTGCTCCTTTGCGGTGGAGGACGAATAGACTATTCCATTTTGGTGGGCGTACTTTGAGGGAAGCATACAGCAAAGATAAACTTTCCAGTAAAAAGCATGATGCGGTAGCACAAACCTCTAGCCTACAATTCCGTAACGGCTTGTTTGCGGTTCAACCGTCGGGGGTTCCGGAAAACTGTTGATTAACTTACGTTTAGCCTGATCAGATCAGCCCTACTCCTTCCCCTCCCCGTATTTCCCCCGAAATTTCTCGTACAGCATATCCTGCTTGTTCTCCAGGTTAACGGCGCGGCCGTCGATCCAGGCCATTTCGATTTGGCTGGTGCGCATATCCAGCGCATCGCCGGAACTAATGAAGAGCGTGGCTGATTTCCCGGCCTCCAGGCTACCGTATTGCTTGTCGATACCCAGGATGCGGGCCGGCTCCAGAGTGACGGCGCGGACGGCGGCCTCGTAATCCAGGCCGTTACCGACGGCGGTGCCGGCGTTGAAGAGCAGGTTACGCTGCTCCCAGCCGCCGCCGACGCTGAGGGCGAAGGGAATACCGGCCTCGGCCAGCAGGCGGGGATTGAGGAAGGGCTGGTGGATGGGATCATCGGCCAGACCGGGCAGGGCGTGTACGTTACTCAGTACGACGCTGACTTGTTCCTTTTTCAGGAAATCGGCGATCCGGTAGGCTTCGTCGCCGCCGTAAATGACGGGTTTCATGCCCATGCTCTTCAGCAAGATCACCCCGGCCTGGATATCGGCGGCTTGATCGGCGTGGAGGTAAGCGTTGGCCTCGGCGGAAAAGGCGGGGCAGAGGGCGGCATAATCCAGGTTGACGGGACCGCGCTCGGCGGCACCGGCGGCGGAACAGTAGGCGCGGGCCTGCTTGAGGTAGTTGGTGAACTCGGTTAGCTGTTCGTCGTAATTTTTGTTGGGGGAAAGTTCGCCGGTGCGCCAGTTGTAGCTTAGGCGGTTGGGCCAATTGAGGTGGACACCGTCGTCGGCGCGAACGGTGGCATCTTCGTAGTTCCAGCCGTCGAGTTGCATCACGCTGCTTCGCCCGCTGATCAGGCCGCCGCTGGGGGTGGGCTGGGCCAGCAGGATGCCCCGCGAGCGGACGGTGGGCGTCACCCGGGAATCGGTGTTAAAGGCGATCTGGGAGCGGCCGTGGGGGTTGAAAGTACCCACCTCGCGGCCGTCCTGCGTGGCGCGGACGGCATTGATCTCCACCAGACCGAGATCGCTGTTGAGGGCGATGGCACCGGGGTAGGCGTGCTTGCCCGTGGCATTCACCACCGTGTAGCCCGCCGGAGCGACTTCGGTTCCGACGCGCTCGATCTTGCCGTCTTTGAACAGGATGGTTGCCCCTTCCACCACTTTGCCGTTACCTAAATGGGCGGTTACGCCGGTAACGGCGATGGGACCGGTCTGGGCCGGGCCGGGCGGGTTGTTCTGGGCGGCGAGGGTGAGGGTGAAGAGGAGGAGGAAAGTGGCGATAAAAGTGGGTTGCATGGTTGATTTTTTATTGGAGGTGGATGTGGGATGCCGCGCGTGTTTCGTGGTTCCCCACCCGAGCCTGCGGCTCGACCTCCCCGAAGGGGAGGTAAAAGATACATACACAACACTTTACCTCTCCTTCGGGGAGGTCGGACCGTTAGGTCCGGGTGGGGAAACCGCGCATAGGCTGGATACTAAAGTACAAAAATACCAGCGGTAAAGCCGCCTACTGAAGTATGGGCGAAGCCCCCCGCGTGAGGTGCCCGCAGGGGCGTTAGCGCACGCAGTGCCGAGCGATCAGCGAAGCCCGGAGGGGACCGACCCCGCTCCCGTCAGGGGTGGGGGCACGCCCGGATGCTCTAGTGAAAATCGGAAAAATCATCACAGTGCCGGTGGATGCGACCGTTGCCGTTATTCTCCGGCTTTTGCGTTTTCGCACCGCCCATTTTTTCGGCTAACGACTTCTGGATGAGGGCATTGCGCTCCGTTTCCAGGGCCAGGCGGGCCTGCTCGTCGGCGGTTCGGCTGTAATACTCACGGCCGTCCACGAAGGTATAGTCGGCCCGGGCGTAGACGCTGAGGGGGTTGGCGGACCAGAGCACCAGATCGGCGTCCTTGCCGGTGCGGATGCTGCCGACGCGGTCCTCGACGTGCATGAGTTTGGCGGGGTTGAGGGTGACGAATTTCCACGCCTCTTCCTCACTGACGCCGCCGAAAAGGACGGCCTTGGCGGCTTCCTGGTTGAGGCGGCGGGCCATCTCGTCGTCGTCGCTGTTGAAGGCGACCAAAACGCCCTGCTCGTGCATGAGGGCACCGTTGTAGGGGATGGCCTCGATGACCTCGAATTTGTAGGCCCACCAGTCGGCGAAAGTGGAGCCGCCCGCGCCGTGTTCGGCCATTTTATCGGCCACTTTGTAACCCTCCAGGATGTGCGTAAAGGTATTGACGCGGAAGCCCATGCGGTCGGCCAATTGCATCAGCATATTGATTTCGCCCTGTTGGTAGGAGTGGCAGGTGATGAAGCGTTCGTTGTTCAGGATTTCGAGCAATGCCTCCAGTTCCAGGTCGCGGCGGAAGGGTTTTCCGCTCTTGACCAGGTCGCCGTATTCCCTGGCGCGGGTGAAGTAACTCTCGAACACCTGCTCCACGCCCATGCGGGTTTGCGGGTAGCGGTAGCGTTGGTCGTCGCCCCAGTTGGACTGCTTGACGTTTTCGCCCAGCGCGAATTTGATGAAGGGGGGCGCGGCGGCGAATTTCATTTCTTCCGGCGTGGCCCCCCAGCGGAGTTTGACGATGGCCGACTGCCCGCCGATGGGGTTGGCCGAGCCGTGCAGCAGTTGCGAGACCGTGACGCCGCCGGCCAGTTGGCGGTAAATATTAATGTCGGTGGCGTCCACCACGTCGCCGATGCGAACCTCGGCCGTGCTGGCCTGGGTGCCTTCGTTGACGCCCCGGCTGATGGCGATGTGGCTGTGCTCGTCGATGACGCCGCTGGTGAGGTGCTTGCCCGTAGCGTCGATCACGCGGGCACCGGCGGTGGGCAGGTTTTTGCCCACGCGGGCGATTTTTCCGTTCTCGATCAGCACATCGGTTTCGGTCAGGATACCGTCGGCCTCGTTGGTCCAGACGGTGGCATTGCGAAACAGGACGCGCTCGGCTTTCGGCGCGGCTTCGCGGCCGTAGGCGGTGTTGGGGTAGGTGAGGCGAGAGATGTAGGCGGATTTTTTGTCTTCCTTATCCTCGTCCTTCTTTCTCGTCGTCCTTATCTACCACGTCGCCCGTGCGGCGGGCCGACCAGTTGACCCATTCTCCGGCGGGGTCTTGGCCCCGGCCGTTCCAGTTGCCGTCCTCGCCCACCGTGCCCTGCAGGCGGTAGTAGGTCAGGTCGCCCTCGGCGTCCTTGGGTTGGTAGGTGATGGTGACCAGTTTGCCGTCGAGCGAGTGCTTGATCTTCTGCTCGGTGCTGTCGCCGGCCAGTTTGATGCTGCTTTTTTCCTTGCCGGGGGTTCCTTTTACGGTCAGTTCGTAGGCGGCGCTCCCAATCTTCAGGTCGTACTCACCGGCCAGGGCGGTCACGTCCAGCGGGGTAAGCACGTAGGGCAGGCCGTGGACCCAGTTGTGGTGAACGACGGTTTTCTTGTCGAACAGCGGCCCGTCGGTGACCAGGAAGTTGGCCACTTTGCCTTTTTCCAGCGTGCCCACGCGGTCGGCCACGCCCAGCAGGGTAGCGGGTGTGACGGTGAGGGCGCGCAGCGCGGCTTCCTCGCTCAGTCCGCCGGCGATGGCTTTGCGGACCGCCTCGGGAAAATCGGTTTTCTTATCCAGCCCGTCGGCGGTCAGGGCCACGGTGATGCCGGCGGCAATCAGTTTGGCGGCGTTGGTGGGGGCTTGTTCCCAGTGGCGCAGTTGCTCCACGCTCACGATGCGCGCGGCGTAGGGATCGGCCACATCGTAGGCGTCGGGGAATTTGAGGGGCAGGATGAACGACATACCCGCGGCGCGCAGGGCATCCAGCCGCTGGTACTCGTCGCCGGAGCCTTTAATCACGTATTTCTTACCGAATTCTTTGGCCAGCTTCTCAGCCCGCAGCACGTCCTGCCAGTTATCGGTGGCAAATACCTGCGGCAAATCCTGCACCCGGTTCCAGGCGGCCAGCGAAAGATTGGTTTCCCGGTTCTGTTTGCCGTACCACTGCCCGTCGAGGTAGGTTTGGCGCAGCAGCGCGATGGAACCCATGAGCGAGCTGGGGTAATCCTGCGTGGAAACGCCTTTGCGAAAGGACAGGTAGTGCGCCGCTTGCTCCTTTAGTAAGAGTTCGCGGGCATCCTCGTCGCTCAGCAGCACCACCGCTCCGGTGCCGCGGCTGATACCGTCTTGCCGGTGCGTGCCCACGGTGCCGAACCCGAGTTTGCGCCAGGCTGCGGCTTCTTTTTTATCGGGAGAAAATTCTTCGTCGGCCCGGAAATCAGGTTTAAGAGCTTCGTTCCAGCCGTAGGCCCCTTCGCGATTACTTAGCATCTGCGGGCGACCGCTCCGGTCCTGCTCGATCGGTTTAGCCTCGGCAATGCCGTACTGTGCGTAGGCGTCGATGAAAGAGGGATAAATGTACTTGCCCGCCAGATCGGTGATCACTGCTCCCTGCGGTACGCGGATACCGGTGCCGACGGCCGTGATCATTCCGTCACGGATGAGCAGGGTGGCACCCTTGATCTCCTTGCCCGGCGCGGTAATGATGGTGGCGTTGGTAAACGCGAACATCGTTCGCGCGTTGGGTGTAGACGCCGTTGTAGGGAAAGGTTTCCGAACCCTGCGCGGTGGCGGAAGGGAGTATCAAGTAAGCCAGCACGATCAGTGCCGCTGAAAAAACGTGGCGGTGGGTACGATTCATTAACCTCTACTTCTGGTTGAGGCGGTAAGGTAAGGAAAATGGCTTCGCCGTGTTTTAGCAGGCGGCTTCGCCGCTGTATATCGGTATTTTGTAACTCCACCTACGCGCGGTTTCCCCACCCGGACCTAGCGGCCCGACCTCCCCAAAGGGGAGGTATTTGTTTCATAAACAACACTTTACCTCCCCTTCGGGGAGGTCGAGCCGAAGGCTCGGGTGGGGAACCACGCCCCACAAGCGGCGCAGCCGCTCTCAAAACCCGTCACCCCTCTCCCCCGCGGCGGAAGGGGTTACCACGAAGTAGCCGCGAAGCGAACGGAACCCTTTCGATTAGCCGGGCCGGGGGTGAGGGATCACGCGCAAACATCGTACATCAGAGTACATCCAACTGACTGGCGTCATTCGGAGACGCGAGGTATCGCTTCGCTACTCGCGGAACACCTCAATTTCCTGGTTTTTTACCACCAGATCGGTAAATTTACCTTTGAACCGGGTGGCCTTCACGATGTGGTTATCGATCCAGTGGTAGTTACCGCCGCGCGGCTTGCCCATCAGCATGCCCTGGTACTTGAAGCCGTGCTTGTCCAGCCACATCTCGGTGATTTCGCGGTGGGCTTCGGTGCGGGAGGTGAAAAAGGTAATGATGTGCCCTTCTTCGTACCACTTATTCAGGATACGCAGCGCATCCGGGTAGGGCAGGCAGGTGCCCATGCGCTCGGGTTCCTCGTTGGGGATATCGTCGCAGATAGTGCCGTCGATGTCGATCAGGAAATTCTTGACGCCCTCGGGCAGGATGGGGCTGATCAACTCACCTTTCTCGTTAAAGGTCTTGTTCAGGCTGGTAGGAGCAGTTGCCATGGGGTTATTTTTAAATGAAAACGCAAAAGTAATTCATTTTACGCCCGCCCACCAACAAAACGCTTTCATTTCCTACGATATTAAACCGGGGTTAACGCAGCCGATTATGGGAATCGCCCTTACTTTGCGGCCATGAACGATAGCAAAGTAGCCATAGTTAGCGGGGCCTCATCGGGTGTGGGCGAGGCCCTGGCACCCCTGCTGGCCGTACACGGATATACGGTGTACGGCCTCAGCCGCCGTAGCGTAAAACTGCCCGGCGTGATCGCCCTACCGGCCGATATTACCGACGTGGCGGCACTGGAAAATGCCGTCCAAACCGTCGTCGCCGCCGAGGGCCGCCTGGATGCCGTGCTGCACTGCGCCGGCATCGGCGGTGCCGGTCCGGTGGAGCAAATGCCCGATGCGGAGGCCCGCAAGATCGTGGAAACCAATTACTGGGGCAGCTGGAACCTGGCCCGCGCCTGCCTGCCGCACCTGCGCGCACGGGGGGCGGCGGGGCACCTGTTTTTCGTCAGTTCCATCGCCGGCCTCATGGGCATCCCCTACCGCTCGGCCTACTGCGCGAGCAAAGCCGCCGTCATCGCCCTCACCGAGGCCCTCCGCCTGGAAGTCAGCGGCACGCCCCTGCGCGTCAGTTGCATCTGCCCCGGCGACATCGCCACCAACAGCATCGCCACCCAGTTTCGCATGGCCTATGCCGACGTAGACTCGCTCTACCGCCCCACTTACCAGCGCGCCGACGAGGGCATGGCCGCCAACGTCGATCACGGCATGACGGCCGATTTCGTGGCCCAGGCCATCTGGCAGATCATGCAAAAAACCAGCCCCAAACCCGTCTACATCGTCGGCGAGACCGTGCAACGCGCCAGCACCTGGGCCAAACGACTGCTGCCCGGTTGGATGTTCGAGCGGATCTTGCTGAAGTATTATAGTTAAAGGTGGGCGTGCCGGCTCCGCGCAGCGGAGGCCGTCGGTGCCTTCCAGGCGCGGCTGTCGCCTCGGCCCTGCGGGCTGCCTTCCTGCGGTCGGCCCCTTCCAGGCACCTCACGCGGTTGGGCGGTAAGGTACCATTTTTCGGAGCGGCCAGATTATTTCCCGGTTAAGAGCGTGTCTAAATTTTTACTTCCTGAGAACCAAGCATTTAAGAACCTGGCGTCATAAAAACTGACTTACGTAACCCGCTATGCGCGCAAGTTTTTATCTAGCCAGAACCTTAACCACGAAGTAGCCGCGAAGCGAATCATTGATCCTCAGTTCTTAAAAATTTTAGACACGCTCTAAAACACCCACCTCATCACGACCACCAACCCCACGATGGCCAGGACAAGCGTACCAATCAGTGCCAATCCACAACCCAATCTGACTATTCTTTCGCTAAACGTTTCCATCACAGGATCAGCAATCAAGTCTTTTCTTTTGCTTATCAACGATTGCACATAGTAAAGTCGGGTAGCACTCTGCTCGTCAACCCAATCGTTAATCGGCAGACTATGAATTTTAGGCTTTTCATCCGTCAATAAGTGATCCGTATTTAAAGACGCCTGCAAAAGCTGGCTGGCAAATAGTTCCATCCCCTGCCGGTTGGCGTGGATGTAACTTTCATCGGATGATCCACCAAAGGTAAATATGCCAAAGTAAGCCTCGTCTGACGCATTGCTCTCCGACAGTTTCTTGATGATGGGGAGTAGGTACGTTTTATCCATATTAATATCTTTATATCAATTTGACTATTTTTGTTGTTTTGCTGTGCCTGGATAAACTTTTCCAAATTAGGTCTTGTGACTACATCAAAACGTAAAATTTTCAATCGGCCAGGCAGCGGCCGTGAGGTTTGGCACTAGCCGAATTTATAGTAAATTTAGAATAAATCATCAGCAATGTTTCACAGGTCATGTATCTTTCATCCTAAAACAATGATCATAGCAAATAGGTAGCAAAGTTAATCTAATTTGCAATATTTCCTAAATCTCGTGGAAATTAATAAAGAATCTTCTTCACCTACTAGATGCACTAAACTGAATGATTCCTGCATATACTTACATCCAGTTACTTCATCACCAGTTTTATACTTTATTAACCCCTTCCAATAAAGAAGAACGGCATCTGTCTTCTTCAGGTTTAGGCCCTTATTTATATTCACCAGCGCCTCATCGGATTCACCCTTAGACATTTGAATAAATGCTTTACTTTTGTATGCCCAGTATAGCTGATCGTTCATTCCGATTCCTTTATCGAGATATTCTAACGCTTCATCGTATTTTTTCAAGTTCAAGTAGATCGTACCCATATTAGCTAGAGCAATTCCCATCGTTTCATCATCAATATTTTCATATTGCATAGCTTGGGTGATATCTTCCATTGCCCACTCCCACTTTCTGAGTTTTATGTACACAACACCTCTATTTAAGAATCCTGGAAGATTATCCTCATCATTCAAGTCCAGTGATTTTTCACAGGAGAATAGAGCATCTGTATAATCGCCTAATTCAATTTCTGCAAGGCTCCTATTAGAATAATATACCGGCTCATCTCTATCCAAAGCGATTGCTCTGTCAAAACTCTCAATAGCTTGCCGTGGGTTTCCCAAATCAAAATTAGCTCTTCCGACTGCATTTAACAATTGAGGGTTTTTATCATATTCCTCCTTATTATCAAGATATTTTTTTATTACCGCCTCGTATTTTTTCTGCCTGAGCAATTCATTCAAGCCATTGAAATCGCTTTCTTCCTTATTGCACGAGCAGCAAAACAAAATAATTCCTGTTAAAATTACTACCTTTAAATACGTCACTTGATTGTATTTTCAATGAAAGTTCATTACCACTTACTATTTCAATTTGTTCAGAAAATTACGCCCTGCTCATCGTGTTTCTGCTCTGGATGAATCGAATTCTCACCTCACCCCTACCCCATCGTACCCACTATTCACAAAGATCTCCTCGTAAGATAAGCTTGCCAATTCCCTTATCGTCACCCCGGGATGGGTAGTTAGATAGCTCTCCACGATCCGGAAACCTAGCCAGTAATTTAGGGACTTGGGCGCGTCTGGGAAGGTCTGGTAGGCATTGTTGTCTAGCAACGGATTATCGCCGGTAGTATCATTAAAGTAAGGTTGCATTCGCTCATAAATCACCCGCTCATTTTTCAGAAAGTAGGCCCATTCCGCCTTGTTCATCCCCTCCACCGCCTCGTGTTTGGGCATTGCCCCCTGGAAATAATCGTAGGTAAAATAGCAGGCGAGTCCCTCGTTAATGGTCAAATCGATCGCGCGGTACGCAGTGGGTTGTGGACCCAGTTCTTCGTCGATCAAATGAAAAAGTTCGTGAGGGATGCCGGCCCTGAGCGTATAGCGCAGTTCATAATCCGGGTTATTCAGTTCCAGCACGAACTGGTCGTTGGAGCAACCGCCGAAACCGATCCCCGTATACGGAGTAAAGGCCAAGCTGATGCGAGCTGTCGGCATCGGGTAATCTAATTCCCGGAACCTCCGCAAGTGATAATCGAAAAGGGTGTCGATACGCTCCGTCATCAGAACATCCGCTAGCGAATCGAGGGCTATCCCGTTCTCCTGAAACAGGCGCCGGTTCCAGGCTACCATCCCGGAGTCCGTACGAAAAAGTGGTTCATTACTCGTTCCGAAAAGCATCCCGTAACACTCTTCCCACAGCGATCGGTGCCGGTGATACACCCGATCCACGATTCGCTGACTGTCGATCGGGCTACTTTCGTTTGCCCGTATCTGATCCTTGAACAGGTTATAGATAATGATGCCGCCCAGATCGAAGCTATCCGGCAGATTTTCGATCCGCCTATCATCAGCTTCTGCGGATGGGGGCGGTGGTGCTTGCTTATCCACACAGCCTGATACAAAAAGGAGAATGAGCAGCCCTGGTAATAGGCATGTCGGCTTCATTCGTTCGTATTTAGGTAGCAAGTTACTCCTTACTCTCATACCAGTCATTCAACCACAGCAACGCCTCTTCCCGGTCCTCCCACGTTTTCACCGGCTTGAGGTAGTGCATTCCCTCTTCTGCCGGCAACCGTAACAACTGCATCAGATGGTCGTGGGTCAGCAAACTAATCTGTCCGTTGGTAGTATCTAAAATTATTCCCCGCTTCTGATTGGAAGCAGCCGCTCCGACTAGTCCAAAAGCCGCAGAGGCGTAGGGATCGGAATACCGGTCCTCGAAATAAAAATAGCGGCCCAGGGATTTAGCCATCACGTAATGCGTACCTACGCTGTAAGTCGAAGCATGCAGGAACAGGTTTCCCCGGTCGGAGATGAACATGACTTTTTTCTTCCTGTCCTGACGACTGTTCGCCTTAAATTTAAAGCGGGTAATCGACGGGTCGCTGGTGATATTCCGGATCTGGTGCGGGAAAGTTTCCATCGGCTCGTTCGTGCAGAGCGTCGTAAAGGAGGGGAAGAAACCGCGATTAGGCAGACTGTCCAGATTGATGCTGCATCCGGTGCGATTTTCCTGCGCGACCACTACCGCGTTCTTAGCTTTTTGCCAGTCGCTTGCACTAAAGTCCCGTAAGATAAGTTCGAGGCCTTCCATGATTCGATTTCCATGCTGACTAGTTACGTCCAGTCCACCACTCTCTATATCGGCCGTATAAGTACCGAGGGAATAGTAGGTGGAATCCTCCCGGCGGGCAATTTCCAGTTCGATCCGGCACGTTCCTCGCTCGGATGAAAAAGAGGTCTGTTCCGATACCGTCAGTTCGTGTACGATACCGACCAATTCCACCGCATCTTCTCCGGCAGCAATGATCTGGTTGAGGGAATTAAGGATGTTGATCCCGAAGTCCCCGTTAATTACCACCGGCACCTTCCGGTTGGTCAAGCCCTTCTGCGCAAAACCGATGTTATCTTTAATCAATCGCTCGTCGATCACCTCGACGAATTTGAAATCAGCCTGTATCGTCGGTTGCCCGAAAAATAGCATCACTTCATGGGGCCGTTGCGCAAACAGGGCCGTATTCAACAATAGTAGCCACAGGGTGGCCGTCAGTAGAGACTTGGTCATCGAATTAGTTTTTAGGAATAAAAAAAATGATGGGTTGCCTACCGCACCGCCCGTACCCGGTAGCCCGCACCACGTAGCAGTGCGATCACGCCCTGCTCACCCGCGAGGTGGCCGGCACCGACGGCGAAGAATACCGGACCGTCCTTCATGTGCTTCGTCATGCGGGGAATCCAGGCGGCGTTGCGGCTATTGAGCAGGAGATCTTCCATGCCCTGGACGCCACTCTCGGGGCTGTCCATCATATTGACCATGGCAACGATGTCCTGGGTAGTATAGAGACGGACCATTTCGTCCATCATGTCATCGCCCTCGCCGCCGGCCTGCTGGATGCTCTGCATGAACATCTCGGCTTGTTTACGGAGGGGGATCTGATCGAAGAGGGAGATTTGAAACTCCATGGTTTCCAGGCCCAGAATGGGTTTGCGGGCAGCCTCGGCGGCTTGGCTGAGTTCGAGTTCATAGCTCTTCAGGCCGGTCCCATTTTCTTTGGCGGGTCCACCGCCGCCCAGTAGGCCGCCCTGCATGTCTTCCATATCCATTTGCGCGAACATACTGGAGAACATCGGCTTCATGCGATCCACGATCATGGTGAGCATAGGAATGCCCTTATCCTCAAAAAACTGTTGGACGCTATCGTACTGCGCGGGGGTCAGCAGATCGGCCAGGGTGGTATCGCCGGGCATCATGAGCTTGCCCATGATGGGCAGCAGGGCCATGGGGTCCGACATCTCGCGGGGGTCGATCTCGAAGGCCACGCGGCCGGAGCGGTCGAAAGCCCGCTGGGCGACCTCACTAAAGGAGTAGGATTCAGCGGGGATGATGTGGATGGTGCCGTAGAGGTAGCTGGTATCCTGCCACTCGGGGCGGGTGATCTCCCAGAGCAGGCTGTTTTCGGCCGCCGTGGGGGCCTGGGCGGGCAGCAGGTGAAAGGCGGCACAGGTGAGAACGGATAATAGGAGGAAACGAAAGGACATAAGGTAGGGATTACGACCGGACGAATGACCGGCCCGATGGAGTAAACGTTTATGGGCTAAAAAGTATGACACCGGGGAGGAAAGAACCGGAGACAAGTTGATCGGTTTTACCTGAAGGCGACGGAAATGTTACCCCTGGGCATGAATAATATACCGGGATTTCCCCCTCTACGAGGGAAGACCGGCAGAAGGCCCGCGTGAGGTGCCTGAAAGGGGCGGCCGCCTGAGGCCGCAGCCCGTAGGGCCGAGCAGACCTGCGAGCCTGGAAGGCACCGACCGGGAGCCGGAAGGCGACCGGGCACGCCCGAAACATACTACTTTAATTACCACCCTAGCCATGATCTATTCCCTCGAAGATTACACGCCCTACGTTCATCCTACGGCCTACGTGCATCCGCAGGCGACGGTGGTGGGCGACGTCTGGATCGGGGCGGACGCGTACATCGGCCCCGGTGCACGGCTGCGCGGAGACTGGGGGCGCGTGTACGTTGCGGACGGTTGTAACGTGCAGGAAAACTGTACGTTACATATGTTCCCCGGCAAGGAAGTGCGGCTGGAAGCGGGCGCGCACATCGGCCACGGAGCGGTGATTCACGGAGCGCGGGTGGGCGAAAATTGCCTGGTGGGCATGAATGCCGTGCTGATGGATGATGTGCTGTTGGGCGCGGGCTGCATTGTGGGCGCATTGGCGTTTTTGCGCGCCGGAAGCGAGTGGGAAGAGCGTAGCCTGATCGTGGGTAATCCCGCGCGGGTGCTGCGCCGGGTGTCCGATGAAATGCTGGGTTGGAAAACAGCCGGGACCGCTCTTTACCAACAACTCCCCCAGGAGCTGCGGACCGGTATGCGCGAGGCCGAACCGCTGCGCGAGCCGCCCGTAAACCGGCCGAGTAGGGGCGGGGCGTATGTGACATGGAGAGAGGGAAAGGGTTAAGTCATACGTGCGGAACCCCCCTTCGGGGGCAGGGGGAAACGGCCACGGCTCACACCTCCCAGGAGCTTTTTTCGGCAGGGGCCGAAAAAAAACACCTTGGAGGAGGAGCCGGAATTTGTTTCGGCAGGGGCCGAAAGCGAGTAGGTAGCAGAACCCCCTTCTGGGGCAGGGGGAAAACCGCCACGGCTCACACCTCCCAGGAGCTTTTTTCGGCAGGGGCCGAAAAAAGACACCTTGGAGGAGGAGCCGGAATTTGTTTCGGCAGGGGCCGAAAGCGAGTAGGTAGCGGAACCCCCTTCGGGGGCAGGGGGAAAACCGCCACGGCTCACACCTCCCAGGAGCTTTTTTCGGCAGGGGCCGAAAAAAGACACCTTGGAGGAGGTGCCGGAATTTGTTTCGGCAGGGGCCGAAAGCGAGTAGGTAGCAGAACCCCCTTTGGGGGCAGGGGGAAAACCAAGAAGCCCCGCCTACTCACGTAGTCGGGGCTTCTTTATTGTTGCCTGAAAATTACTTTTTTAGTAACTCCAGACTCTGCTTCATAAAATCGGTCAACTGCTTACCCTTCAGCATTTGCTGCGAGAGCAAGGCCAACTTGTAGAGATAATCAACGCGCTCCTGGCGGAGCGTTTCATCGGTTTCATCCAGGATCTGCTGCTGCACCACGGGGCTATTGCCGTTCACGATCACTTGATAGGAATCGGGAAACATACCGGGGTCCATGCCCTGCATCATTTGCATCTCCTTCATGCGGCGCATGAACTCGGGGCGTACGATGCGGACCACTTGGTCGGTGGTGTCCAGCGGCTTCAGTTCAACCGTACCGGCATCGCCCACCACGGCGGTGAAGAGTTCTTTTACCTTCTTCTGGTCGTCTTCGCCCAGCAGCAGCTCCTTCTCCTCATCGGTTTGCACCAACTGGTCCGGCGTAGCGGAATCGACGCGGACGAAGGTGAGCTTATCCTCCTTCTGCTCCAGTTGCTGAATCAGCGGGTTATCGATCGGATGATCCATATTCAGCACCGTGAAACCGCGCTCGCTAGCTCCATCAATGGATGAATGCTGGCTGTCGGGATCGGAGGTATACACGGCCACGCGGCGCTCGTACTTATCGGTCTGCTTATCACCGATCTTTTCCAGGTACTCGGCGGTGGTATAGAAGTTCTTATCCGTATCCTGTAAGAGCAGGAACTTGGCGGCACGCTCATAGAATTTTTCCTCCGAGATCAGGCCGTACTTGACGAAAACGCCCAGGTCGCTCCACTTCGCTTCGTAGTTGGGGCGATCGTTCTTGAATAGTTCACCCAGCTTATCAGCCACTTTGCGGGTAATATACCCGGTGATCTTCTTCACATTAGCATCGGCCTGCAGGTAAGAGCGACTGACGTTGAGCGGAATGTCGGGCGAGTCGATGACACCGTGGAGTAACGTGAGAAACTCGGGCACGATCTCCTTCACTTCGTCGGTGACATAGACCTGATTAGAGTAGAGTTGGATCTTGTTGCGCTGTTGCTCCAGGTTATTGCTCAACTTGGGGAAGTAAAGGATGCCCGTAAGGTTGAACGGAAAATCGATATTCAGGTGAATCCAGAACATCGGCGGCTGGCTATAGGGGTACAGCTCGCGATAAAACTCGCGATAATCGTCATCTGACAATTCGGCAGCCTGTTTTTTCCAGATCGGGTGCGGGTTGTTGACGATATTATCTATGGTCACTTCCGTCCCTTCGGTGTCCTCCTCTTCTCCTTCGGCCGTTTCGGCGTAGGTTCGCTCGGTTTTAGTACCGAAACGGATGGGCACTGGCAAGAACTTACAGTACTTATCCAGTAGCTCCTGAATCCGCTTCTCTTCGAGGTATTCCTTCGAATCCTCGCTGATATGCAGCACCACATCGGTACCGCGCTCGGCACGCTCCGTGGTCCCGATCTCATAATTGGGGTCGCCGGCACAGATCCAGTGGATGGCCTGATCGGTCTTATCCTCCTTATAACTACGGGTGATGACCTCCACCTTGTCGGCTACCATGAAAGCCGAATAGAAACCGAGGCCGAAGTGGCCGATGATAGCCGCGTCCTCCTTATACTTGTCCAGGAAATCCTGGGCGCTGGAAAAAGCCACCTGGTTAAGGTACTTCATCACTTCCTCCTCCGTCATGCCGATTCCCCGGTCGCGGATGGTAAGGGTCTTGGCCTCGGCATCCAGCACGATGTCGATCGTCAGTTCGCCCAGTTCACCGGTAGGTTCACCCTTAGCGGAAAGCGTTTTCAATTTTGTGGTGGCATCAACGGCATTGCTCACCAGTTCCCGCAGGAAGATCTCCTGATCGGAATAGAGAAATTGCTTAATTATGGGAAAAATATTCTCGGCCTGTACCGATATGTGTCCTTTTTGCATTAGTAGCTGGTTTTGCTGCTCCTTATCGCAATTCCCGTACCAAGGTCGCCGACTGACATTTTGACGGTTCTGGTTGCCACTATTTATAATTTCCCGCTTAAATGTTTGGCCGGAATATTTTTTCCTTACGGATAACTAACCATATTTGCGGAGCCTAATAATCAATATTACCATGTTAAATCTGAGCAGGTGCATTCGATCTTACTAGTTTAGGTGGTGCATTTTGCGCTAATAGTTGAAGTTGGCAATTGCAGCATTTGTTTAGTGCATATTTATCACATCATTGCCGAGAAGGACTGGGGGAATGCGATCCGGGGGGGTATGCAAACCCCATCAACGGAAATTTCGGCTAGGGACCGTCCTTCGGGGCGGTCTCGCTTTTTTTAGGGCGTGTCCCCTCCCGAGGGTCGGGGTCGGGCTGTCCGGCACTCTCTTCGCGGGACGTTACCGCCCCGCTTCGTTCAAACAACGCCTCCCATCCCTCACGCAGATCGGATAATGGCCAAGACTTTCGTCACGTCCCGGTCGAAAAACCACCCCTTTATGCAAATCCTGACTAGGGGGTGCACCTAAACTATAAGAAACGCCCTTCTATGAGAGAGCAAAAATCAGGGTATGCATTCAGTCCCTGATCATTTCGCATTTCTACCTCGCCTCAAATTTCATGGCATATGAATCTGTTCAATAAAATCAAGTGGATACTTGGAATCTCTCTGATCTTCTTGCTGATCCTGATGACCAACCTCATCGACCGGTCAAATTTTATGATCGTCAATGATTCGATTGAAACCCTGTACGCGGACCGGCTGGTGGCGCAAGATATTATCTACAGTTTATCAAAAGAACTGGCAAAAAAAGAAGTCAGCTATGCTAAGAGCGTGTCTAAAATTTTTAAGAACTGAGAATCAATGATTGCTTCGCTTCTGAGGTTCTGGCTAGATAAAAAATTGCGCGCATAGCGGGTTACGTAAGTCAGTTTTTATGACGCCAGGTTCTCAAATGCTTGGTTCTCAGGAAGTAAAAATTTAGACACGCTCTAAGATGGACGATGTGAGTAAACCAACCAAATTCGATTACAACAACGCGCTAATCGGAGACTACCTGACCGAATTTGCCGAAACTAAATTAACTTCCGCCGAGGAGAGAACCTTCGAACGGCTGAAAAACAGTCTGCTGCGCCTTAATCAAGTCGAAACGGCCACCTTCGCCGGTGATGGCTCGGGAACCGAACTCGCCGATGCGCTGGCCATCGTCCGCAATCAACTCGATGATCTGGCTGCCATTCAGATGGAGGAGGGACGCAGAAAATTGCAATTAAGTAAAAAAGCCCTGGGGTCGGTAGAACTTTTTACACAGTTTGAAATAGGCGCTCTGGTCGTTATGGCTATCCTAATTCAAATTTTAATTTTATACACACCAAATATAAAAATTGATGAATAGCTTATTCAAAATGTGTTTATTTGTTATCATCTCGGCACTGATGTTCAGTTGTGAACAGACAACTCCGGTCAAGCAGGTGACCTCTATCCCGACGGAAGATTGGGAGGGTCGTAAGGTAGCACTTCCCACGAAAGATTCCCTGGAAACGGGAATGACGTATCTCTCCAGTTACTCGCAGGTTTACGTACAAACCGAGCGGCGTAAGTTCAGCCTGACCGGAACGATCAGTATGCGTAATATTAATGTTAACGACACGGTTTACATCGATAAGGCAAAATACTACAAAACGGACGGTGCCGCAGTCAGAAGCTACTTCGACGAGCCGATCTACCTGGCCCCGCTGGAAACGGTAGAAATTATCATTACCGAAGAAGATATCGAAGGCGGTACCGGTGATAACTTCGTTTTCGAGTGGCACAAACCGGCCGGCACCCATGATCCTTTTTTCGAAGGCGTTTTCATTACGGCCTACGGCCAGCAGGGTATTTCCTTTACTACGCGGGGTATTCGGATCGACTGATCACCAGATCACCCGCCGCCCGAATGGATGACGGTACTTCCAGTTTCGGTCCCGCTGATCGGGTGAGATGCTCACTTTACCGCAGCGGGAACAATAGTTTATGAATAAATACCAACTTATCAATAACCGGTGGCGAAATCACGAAGGGATACACATCGGATAATCCCATGGCGCGGTTGATGCTATTTACGGCGAATGAAAGTGGTACGCAGGTCTCGACAATCGTTTTAAAATCTACGGTTATGTAGGGGTCGGAGGTTACGTCCGCCGTCATGCTTTCCCGGTCTCCCAGGGGATTAACGGAGATGCCGAAAAAGTAAGCGGTTTCTACCATGTCCATGATGTGGAGGTAGTGTGCCCAGGTTTCCGCCCAGTCTTCCCAGGGGTGGGAGGTAGAATATTTGCTGATGAACGATTCCTGCCAGTTCGCGGGCGCTCCCTTCTTGTAATAGCGTTTCAGGGCCTTGGCATAATCGAGTTCCTCATTACCGAAGATGGCCCGAAATTCAGCAAGGATGTTCTCATCCGAATAGATCAACCGGTCCCAGAAATAGTGGCCCACTTCGTGGCGGAGGTGCCCGATGAGTGTTCGGTAGGGTTCGAGGAACTGTTTTCTCATTTGCTCCCGGACCACGGAATCCGCCTCCTGCAACAGGATGGTAATGACGCCGTCGGCATGGCCGGTCATAAGTTTGGGGTGTTCTTCCTGCGAGACGAAATCGAAGCACAGGCCATTCTCGTCCACCAGTTTACTGGGTAGGGGCAGGCCGATCTTCTGCAATTGGTAGATCAGGCGGTGCTTGGCCACTTCCAGATGCTTCCACTTCTCAAAATTATCGTGGTCGGACAGATCCGGCGTGGCCCGGTTGAGTTGACAGGCGCGACAGTATTCGTGAGCGTCATCAAGGGCCACGAGCCAGTTGCAGACTTCGTATTGCTTGTTCTTACAGTACCTGTAAGGAATCGTTTCCCGGTCGGAGATTAAGGGGCTGTTACCCGGCTCAAAGGTAAGCATGTGCTGATCCGAGTCCCGGAAACCGGCCAGGTGCCCGCAATTTTCGCAGTGGTCGCTCTCGAAAAACAGGGAGTGCTTGCAATTGCCGCATTTAAATATTCTCATGCCGTATTACGCTAATGCTATCCGCCAATAAATTAAGAGCGTGTCTAAATGGGTTCGATGGTCAACTGAGTAGTTAAATGCGAGCGCGAACTACCCCTTATCCCTCCGGAAACGGGCATGGTGTGCTCAAAGTGCGAACTGGAAACGATCGGAAAGTGGGTATTGCCCGTCACTAACCCATGACTGGGATCCAGACCCACCCACCCGGCACCGGGCAGGAATACCTCGACCCAGGCGTGTAACTCGTAGGCGGGTTCATCCATGGCAAAATAGAAATAACCACTGGTAAAACGGGCGGCAAAACCCTGCTGCCTTAAAAGTTGAATCATCATCCAGGAGAGATCACGACAGGAGCCTTCCTTTAGCATGAACGTTTCTTCGGCGGCTAGGGGCGGGCCGACCTCGCGGTAAACGACCGTAAAATCCTGGTGGATATGACCGGCCAGGCTAATCAGGTACTGGATGGCATTGAAGGCCGCTGCCGATTGTAGGGCCTGACCATACTCGGTCAACGCATTGGAAATCTCCGCGTCTTCCAGCGCGGCGTGGAGTTTGATCTTTTGCGACTCACGGTAGCGGGGAGGAAGCTGGTTGAAACTAAAGGGGTCCAGGATAAAATCCAGGGGGTTGTATTCCGTAGTCGTTAGGATGGTTTCCGCGCGAATGGTCAGCTGTTGGATCATGCCCGAAAACCAGCAAAAAGATACCACATTGTTCTCTTCGTCCAGTAGCTCGCGTTGTCCGGCGGGTGTTGCGGTAACGCCTAACTGGAAAGATTCCCTCTGGAGATAGGCCGTCGTGCGGGGTCTGAATCTTAGGTAGTGGGGTTCCAGGAAAACTTCCGAGTCATAACGGTATTCGGTATCGTGGACGATTTTAAATTTCATTGATTGGGTTGAATTATCCAGTAGGTGATTATTACTGCTCCTGCTGGTTTCCCCTCAGCAACTGGTCTTTAACGTCGACCGAAAAGAAGGTTTCGAATAGGTGAACCGACAGACCGTTCAGGTTGGATTGCAAATCGTCCAGGTACTCGTGCAGGCCTAATTGGATAATATCGTTGATGTCCGAGTATTCCAGGTAGGACTTGATCTGCCCTAATTTTTTCTGCGCTCGATTGAGTTGGTCTTCGTCGGGCTTTGAGATTGCCCTCAACGAATGATCGACGCCCAGCAGACAGCTGAAAATAGAGCGGGGAAATTTCTTGTCGAAAATCAAAAATTCGATAATTCCGATCGAAGTCAGCTTACCGTACTTCTTGCGGTACATGTCGTAGGCACTGACCGATTTCAATAATGCCGACCACTGGATGAGATCGAAGGTAGAACCGACTTTCATCTTCTTAGGCAACAGCATAAGGTACTTGATATCCAGGATGCGCGAAGTTTTGTCCGCGCGTTCCAGCAACTGGCCGACCTTGCTGAAGTGCCAGCCGACGGACTTAGAGATGGTCGATTCGTACATTCCCCAGATCAGGTGGCAGCCCTTCTTGATCTCCAGGAAATAATCGCGCGGATCGTTCTTGGCCCAGCTCTCTTTCTCCTTCGCCTCCTTGACAAAGTAGTAGAGGTAATTGATCTGCTCCCAGACTTCCTTAGTGATCTCCGACCGCACGGCGCGCGCGTTTTCCCGCGCATTGAGGATGGAGTTATAAATGGAATTCGCGTTCCGGTCGTCGAAACCCAGGAAGCAAATCACGTTTTCCCGGTTGAGGTCATCGTACAATTGTTCGAATAACCCCAGGTCCCCGGTGGCCACGACGAGCGGTTTCCACTGGGTCAGTTGATCGGGGTGGAGTTCCAGGGCGAGGTTGAAATTGACGTCCATGAAACGGGCGTAATTTTCCGCTCGTTCCAGGTAACGATTCATCCAGTAGATATTCTCGGCGACTCTGCTTAGCATGGGTGTCTTTTGACGTTGAAATGGGTGGGAATAGAAAGGTAGGGGGTTGACTTTGATAACTAATTGGGGGTGTGGTTTTTGCACTCGCCACCTGGTCCCTCACCCCCGGACCGGCTAATCGGAAGGGTCCCTTCAACCCCTTCCGCCGCGGAGGAGAGGGGTGACATTATTCGGAAATCCGTTACGGAAAGACCTAAGAGCGTGTCTAAATTTTTACTTCCTGAGAACCAAGCATTTAAGAACCTGGCGTCATAAAAACTGACTTACGTAACCCGCTATGCGCGCAAGTTTTTATCTAGCCAGAACCTTAAATCATTGATCCTCAGTTCTTAAAAATTTTAGACACGCTCTAACAAAGTCCACGAGGTAGAAAGGTCGGGCGGATCAATCCACCACCCAGGTGTCCTTACTGCCGCCGCCCTGGGAGGAGTTGACCACGATGGAACCCTTTTTCAGGGCCACCCTGGTGAGTGCCCCCGGACTGATATTGATCTCGTCGCCGAACAGGATGTAGGGCCGCAAGTCAACGTGCCTTCCCTCGATGCCGTCTTCCACCAGGGTCGGTACCCGCGACAGGTTGATCATCGGCTGCGCGATGTAGTTGCGCGGATTTGCCTTGATCTTGGTGAGGAATTCCGCCTGTTCCGCCTTGGTGGATTTTGGGCCGATCAGCATCCCGTAGCCCCCGGAAGCATCCGTTTGCTTGACGACCAGGTCGGCGATGTTTTCCAGTACGAATTTCAGGTCCGGTGCTTCGTCGCAGATGTAGGTCTTTACGTTTTCGAGTAGGGGATCCTCGTCCAGGTAGTACTTGATGATGCGGGGAATATAGGCGTAGACGGCCTTATCGTCGGCAAAACCCGTTCCCGGCGCATTGACCAGGGCGACGTTACCTTTCCGGTAGGCCCGGAAAAGGCCCGCCGTGCCCAGCATGGAATCCTTGTTGAAGACCAATGGGTCGATATAGTCGTCATCCACGCGGCGGTAGATCACATCCACTTTTTTCAGCCCCAGGGTGGTCATCATGTAGACGTAAGTCGTTCTTCACGATCAGGTCGCGGCCTTCGACCAGTTCGGCACCCAATTGCTGGGCGAGGTAGGAATGCTCGAAATAGGCGGAATTGTAGGCTCCGGGGGTCAGTACGACGATGGTGGCGGGGGCTGCCGCCGAAAGCGACTCCAGCATATCGCGCAGGTTGTGCACGTAATTATTGACGGGGCGCACCTTAAGTTTCTCGAATACTTCAGGAAAACTCCGCTTCAGGATCTCCCGGTTCTCCAGCATGTAGGATACTCCCGAGGGGCAGCGGAGGTTATCTTCCAGCACGTAAAATTTTCCGTCGTCTCCCTTGATCAGGTCCGAGCCGGAAATGTGGCACCAGATGTCCTTAGGCGGCCGCAAGCCGATACACTCTTTTGAATAACCCGCACTGGAAAAAATTAATTCTTCGGGAATAATTTTATCCTTCAGTATCTTTTGATCGCTGTAGATATCCGCAATGAACAAATTGATCGCCGTAATTCGCTGCTTCAGGCCCCGTTCGATGACTTCCCACTCGGCACCGGCAATAATTCGGGGAATGATATCCAGGTGAAGGATCCGCTCCGTGCCCTGATTATCACTGTACACATTGAATGTCATACCGTAAGACAACTGTGCACGACCGGTAGCGTGTTGCAGGATGTTCAGCTTATCCCACCCCAGTTCATTAATACGCTCGCAAAAGGAGGCATACTGCTCCCTGATGCCCTGATTTTCATCGATCATTTCATCGAGGAAATTCGTTGTTTCGTAACTATTTAAATCGAGTTTAGACATTCGCAAGAGTTAGGGTGGATGAATCAGGATAGGTAGGGTTGGCGTAAGGTAGTTAAATTATGGGGAAGGGTTTTGCGTGAGGGATAGGAGGCGTTGTCTGAACGGAGCGGTAGCGGAGAGAGTGCCGGATAGCCCGACCCGGCCGGCAGGCCGGGGCACGCCCAAAATAAAAAAGATGTCCACCTTTGCGGCCCCGGATGCAACCTTGGCCGGCCGGCTATCGTCCGTATTGAGAATTGAACCACCCACTACAATGAGAATTCTGCTGGCCCTGATTTGCTGCCTGTGCGCCGCGACTTTTTTTGCTCAGGCGCGGCCCGAGTACACCACGCAACGCATTGAAGGCGAAGCCCCTACGGTGGACGGAAAATTGGACGACGCGGCCTGGGAGCAGGTGAGTTGGGGGGCGGACTTTCACCAGCGGCAGCCGAGCGACGTGGAGCCGGTGAGCCAGGAGACGGCGTTTAAGATACTCTATGACGACCGTTATTTGTACGTCGCCTGGCGGGCTTTCGATACGCAGCCGGACTCGATCGAGGCGCGGCTCAGTAGGCGGGACGGGTTTCCGGGCGACTGGGTGGAGATCAATATCGGGAGCCTAAATGATAAGCGGACGGCCTTCTCGTTTACGGCCTCGGCCAGTGGTGTGCGCGGCGACGAGCTGGTGAGCGAGGACGGCAATAATTGGGATTCGAGCTGGAACCCGTTCTGGCTGGCGAAGTCGAATATCGACTCGCTGGGCTACACCTGCGAGGCGCGCATACCGTTTAGCCAGCTGCGGTTCGGGAAGGGCGAGAGCCAGGAGTGGGGGTTGCAGGTGAACCGTAATTTTTTCCGCAAGCAGGAAGCCGATTCGTGGGCAGCGGTGAAGCAAAACCAGCCCGGCTGGGTGAGCCGTTTCGGGACGCTCAAAGGATTGGAGGGAATTAAGGCGCGTAAGGCGCTGGAGCTGCAACCCTACGTGCTGGGGCAGGTGCGCACGGGTGGGGCCTACAACCCCGAGGACCCGTTTTCGGAGAAAACGGAGACGCGCCTGAGCGCGGGCCTGGACGGCCGCATCGGGATAACGAATGATATAGTGGCCGATTTTACCATCAACCCCGATTTCGGGCAGGTGGAGGCCGACCCCGGCGCGATCAATCTGGATGGTTTTCAGATCTTTTTCCGCGAGCAGCGGCCGTTCTTCGTGGAGGGGCGGAATATTTTTGATTACCGCATCACCCAGGCCGAGGCCGGGGGACCGTATAACCGCGACCTGTTGTTTTACAGCCGCCGGATCGGGGGCAGCCCGAGCCGTTTCGTGAACGGGGACGCGGCCAACGGCCGCTTCGTGCAGCAGCCGGAGAATACGACCATCCTGGGATCGGCCAAGGTAAGCGGCAAGACGCGCAAGGGCCTCTCGCTGGGCCTGCTATCGAGCGTAACGGAGCGGGAACGGGCCACGATCATCGACCTGAACGGCGAGCGGACCGAGCAGGTGGAACCGTTTACGACCTATAACGTGGGGCGGGTGCAGCAGGACTTTAATGAGGGGCAGAGCACGATCGGCGTGATGCTGACGGGCGTAAACCGCGATCTGAGCAGCGACGCATTGCAGTTTTTGCACGAGAGCGCCTATTCGTCGGGCATCGACCTGGTGCACCGCTGGAAGGACCGCGCCTGGCAACTGCGGGCGAACGGCGTGTGGAGCCAGGTAAACGGCAGCGAGGAGGCGATCCTGCGGACACAGACCTCCTTCGAGCACAACTTTCAGCGGCCGGACGCCGATCACCTGCGCGTGGACAGTTCGGCGACCCGCCTGAGCGGCACCGGCGGTACGGTGGCCATCGGGGAATTCGACGGTGACTGGATCTTTGAGACGGGGGCTACTTTCCGGAGTCCGGGGCTGGAGCTGAACGACATCGGCTTCATGGGCAATACCGAGCAAATTAATTACTTCGCCTGGGGTGCGCGCCGCTGGCAGAACCCCGGCAAGGTATTTAACCGCGTACAGTGGAACCAGAACATTTACCTGGGTTTCGACTGGAGTGGCGAGTCGCTAAATCGCAGTTACAATACCAACGGTTTTGCGCAGTTCAAGAATTTTTCGAGTATCAATATGTTCCTCAACATCGAGCAGCAGGACATCAGCAAGAACGCCCTGCGCGGCGGGCCGCTCTATCGTCGGTCGCCGGGTTTGGCCTCGGGCGGCGGCTTCGGGACGGACCAGCGGAAAAAGATGCAGGCCTTCTTTTACGGCAACTACGGCCAGTCGTACGATGGCAACGTATGGGGCGGGGAAGTAGGAATCGAGCTGAATTACCAACCCACGGACGCGCTGTCGCTCTCCCTGGAACCGAGCTACAACCCGTCCTCCCGCCGCGACCAGTACGTGACCACCCTGATGGACGGCGATCGCGTGGGCTACCTGCACGGCCGGATCGAGCAGCAGGTGTTCAGCCTCACGGTGCGCGCGACCTATAACCTGACGCCCGATTTTACGGTGCAGTACTACGGCCAGCCCTTCGCCGCGCGCGGCGTTTACGACGAGTTCAAGATCATTGACCGCCCGCTGGCCAGATGATTTCGAGGACCGCTTCATCACCTTCTCCCCCACGCAGATCAACTTCAACGAAGCCGACAAGGTCTACCGCGTCAACGATGACGGCGACGAGGATACCGATTTCGAGTTCGAGGACCCGGATTTTAATTTTATCCAGTTCCGCTCCAACCTCGTCATCCGGTGGGAGTACCGGCCTAGTTCCACCCTGTTTTTGGTCTGGTCGCAGGGCACGTCCGGCGGTGCTGATCCGGAGCGGAACGTGTTTTCCGCGCTTTCGGAGGACCTGTTCGGCGGGGAGGTGGAGAACACGTTTTTGGTGAAGGCGACGTATCGGTGGGTGCGGTGATTAGTTGGGCAGTATGCAGGAGAAGCCCGTAGCGTTACTCGTGGACCACGAAGTAGCCGCGAAGTGAATCATTGATCCTCAGTTCTTAGAGCGTGTCTAAAGCCGGCTTATTACTTCAGTTGCCAGTTCCTCCAGCACTTGGCGGTCGATCTTATGGACTCCGGCGTAGACGCGTTCTTCGACGTGTAGTCCGGCGCGGGTAATGGTATCGCGGTTACGGTCGATGTATTTTTGGATGATGAGGGGATCTTTGTTTCCGCGAAGTTGGATGAGCAGGGCTTTGTTGAGCTGGTCGCGGACATTGTTGTAGTCAATATCCTCGGGTAGCGTCCCCGCCCAGAGGATCAAGGCGTTGCAGATGATTTCGTGGGCCTGAATCCAGCGCATTTGCGTGGCGCAGCCCTGGCTGAAACCGAAGAGGATAAGTTGTACGTCATCCGGCAGATCGTTACGGATCAAGGCCAGCAATTTGGACAAGTAGTCGCAATAATCGGCAATTTCGGCCAGCCGCCCGCCGCGCGTCATCCAGGAGGCGACGACCTCGCCGTCTAGTCCACCCCAGTAGAAGCGACTGAGGCCCTCGGGGGCCACCACGAAATCTTCTTCCCCCGCCAGGCCGGAAAATTTTTTGATGAAGCGCTCCGCTGCCTGCCCGTAGCCGTGGGTGGCCAGCCAGAGGCGCTTGGTGGCGGGGCCGCCGGTGCCGAGGGTGTAGTAGTTTGCGGTTTTGGTGATGAGTAAAGAGTGGTGCCGGGGCATATGAAGATGGAATAAACGGGTAATGTTCGTGAGCTGAGAGCATGTCTTAATCTGCTCAAGGCCGAAGAATGGATATTCCGACAATAAGAGCGTAGGGGAATAAATAATTTCTGACCGGGGTAACTAAGAGCGTGTCTAAATTTTTACTTCCTGATAATCAAGTATTTAAGAACCTGGCGTCGTAAAAACTGACTTACGTAACCCGCTATGCGCACACCACGAAGTAGCCGCGAAGCGAATCATTGATCCTCCGTTCTTAAAAATTTTAGACACGCTCTAAATCAACCGAGCTAATCGCTTAAAACAGCGGACTCGGATAGGTATTCTCTTCCACCAGCATGGTGAAGGCCTTCATCACGGAAGGCTTGTCTTCCTGGTAGGTGACGCCGTACCAGCGGTCGTCGCTGCGGAGGACTTTGACGCGGGCGGTGCCGTCGTTGATCATGGAATCGACGACTTCGGGGATGAGGAACTCGGCGCGGGGCTTGTCCTTATTGTCGTGGGCGAAATCGTTGAACATTTCCTGGGTGCGCTCGAATACGGCGGGGTGGAAGCCCCAGAAATTCATGCTTACGAGGTCTTCCATGCTGAGCTGGTAGCGGTTGCCGTCTTCGCCGAGGTAGGAGACCTTTTCGCCCTCGCGCTGAATCTTGAGCCGCTCGTTGACGGTGGTCAGCAGGGTGTCGGGGTCCATGGTGGCGACGCCGCGGTTGACGGTGCCGTGATCGGACAGGGTGTTGCGCATCACGTAGCCGACCATGCAGTAGGTGGAAGGATCGGCCTCGCCGACGAGGAAGGAGGCGATGTTCTGGAAGGCTTCTACCCCATAATAGTCATCGGCATTGATGACGGCGAAGGGTTCGTGAACTACTTCTTTGGCGACCAGCATGGCGTGGGCCGTGCCCCAGGGCTTTTCGCGCTGGGTGGCATCCACATCGTCGGGGACGAAGCTGTCCATTTCCTGGAAAGCATATTCGACCTTGATCTTGTCGCCGAACTTGCCGTCGAATTTCTCGCGGAAGGGTGCCTCGATATCGCGGCGGATGATGAAGACGACCTTACCGAAACCGGCGCGGATGGCGTCGTAGATGGAATATTCGATGATGCCTTCCTCACTGGGGCCGACGCCGTCGATCTGCTTGAGGCCGCCGTAGCGGCTGCCCATGCCGGCGGCGAGGATAACGAGGGTGGGTTGGGTACTCATGGGTGGAGATTTATTTTAGCGGAGTATAAAGAGGTGGGGAATAGTGATTATGGATTAGCGAATACGGAATACGGTTTGAGGGTATTTGATAGCTAACAATTGATTTGGCGTGGTGCCAGGTTTGGACCCCGACGACCACGTCGGGTACGGGGATAGTAGTTAGTGAAGTGGATACGTTACCGGCTTCGCCGGCCGTCTCGGACGTGGACGTCCCCGACCTGAGCGGCGTGTACGTTACCGGGCATGGTTTTGCGTGAGGTGCCCGCAGGAGCGTTAGCGCACGCAGTGCCGAGGCGAATGCCGAAGCCCGGAGGGGACCGACCGCATTCCCGCCAGGGATGCGGGCACGCCCAAAAGAAATAGGGGAAAAGAAAGGATAGTACGCTGCCACGTTTGGCAACCGTCCCTGGGGGAGTACGCCAATTCCGGAAGTCCCGTGCTAGCTGCGGTTCTGCCGTTTGCGCATCCGGTTCTGGTAGGTGCGGCTGTCGCGGTCGGCGTAGATCCAGGCGGCGAGGTGGGTGCCCCCGTAGGCGATGAGGCCGAAGAGGAGCAGGTCGTTGCGGAGCCACTCGACGGAATTGACGTACATGGGGTAAAAGGGGCGGACGGCGAAAAGTTCGATTATGATGACGAGGGCGGATAAAAGGACGCAAAATATGGCGGCACCGCTGCCGAAGCGGAGCCAACTCCGGCGGCTGCGGTAGAGGGCGGAGCGGAGGACGGCGCGGTACTGCTGGTTGTCGGGGCGCATGCGGACGAGTTCGCGCAGGAGGTAGGCGGCGGGCTGGTACTGGCGCAGGCGAAAGTGGGAGGCGGCCTTGCGGAAGAGCATGCTGCGGTAGATGTCGCGGCCGTCGAACTGGACGATGTTGTAGAGGATGCTGGCCCGCAGGACGGACTCGACCATGAGCAGGTGCTTGCGGTAGGCGCCGGTGTGGAAGAGGGCGTCTACGTAGCGGGCGGTGAGTTCGAAGTGGTCGCCGACGTCGAGTCGGCCGATCTGGTCCTCACGCGCCTCGTAGAAGCGGATGACGCGCTGGTAATCGTCGGGGCGGATGGAGCGAAAATCGCGGAGGATGCGGGTGGAAACCATAATGGGGCGGCGGGGCCGCGTATTGGGCAGGCTATGCCTGCCGGTATTTTAGTAGGCGGCGTTGCCGCTGGTATTTTGGTATTTTTGATTCGGCCTACGCTCAATAAACTTCACCCGTACTCCATCGACGCCTCACAGGTACCTCCATCGACGCCTCTCAGGTACCTCCATCGACGCCTCCCAGGTACCTCCATCGACGCCTCCCAGGTACCTCCATCGACGCCTCTCAGGTACCTCCATCGACGCCTCCCAGGTACCTTTTTGCAAAGCAAAACGGATACCTTGGAGGAGCGACGGAGGGTATAACGCGGCGCAGCTCCATCGACGCCTCCCAGGCACCTCCATCGACGCTCCCAGGTACCTCCATCGACGCCTCCCAGGTACCTTTTTGCAAAGCAAAACGGATACCTTGGAGGAGCGACGGAGGGTAGCCGGGCCGGGGGTGAGGGAAACACGTAACACCCGCCTTTCCAATTTAAAAGAAACCAACCACCTCCGTTGTTTAGAAAACAGCCGGGTTTTTCTCGCCCGGCCGACTCCCGTCAGGGAGCGGGGACCCCACATGAAGAAATCCCCCGCCACGATGCCGTGACGGGGGATTTTTAGCGCGCTGGTTGCGCGAGAAAGACAACGGCTTACTTACGCAGGCCGAGTTTCTCGATCAGGGCGCGGTAACCGGCCAGGTCGCGCTTCTGCAGGTAGCCGAGCATGCGCTTGCGCTTACCTACGAAGGTGAGCAGTGCGCGGCGGCTGCTGTGGTCCTTGCGGTGTGATTTGAGGTGCTCGCTGAGTTCCTGGATGCGGTAGGTGAACAGCGCGATCTGGCCCTCGGGCGATCCGGTGTTGCCGGCCGAGCCACCGTATTCGGTGAAAATCTCGTCCTTCTTTTCGTTACTTAGGTATACTGACATTTGTCGTGGCCTTTAGTGATTACATGAATCAGTTAAAGCAAAATTGCTTGGCGCGGCCGAAAGTGATCGGCTACGCGAAAATGGGCCGCAAAGGTAAGCTATATTTCATTCTCCGGCAAGGCTTGGGCATAACAGAATTTTCCGGTTGGTCCACTAAGACATTAATTGGTTCGCTCGCCCGGTCGTTGCCACTAAAAACACTACTTTTGGGTGCCTCAACCAGTACCGCCCACCGTGCCGCTATTTCGTTTCCTACCCGCCCCGCTTTTCACCTGCTTCCTCCTGCTACTCGCCACGGGGGCGGCCGCGCAGACCGACACCCCCCCACCCCGGCCGCCGGTGACGGACGACGAGCTGCCCGAAGTGACCGAGCAACTCATCGAGGACATCCTGCAAAACGACGAGGAGAGCAGCGGCGGCGAGTTTGCCTTCAACGGTGCCTTCGACATCCTGCGGGCCTACCAGAAAAATCCGCTGGACCTGAATAAGGCCACCGAGGAAGACCTGATCGACCTGCTGCTGCTGAACGACGTACAGATCGCCGAGTTCCTGACCTACCGCACCGACATGGGCGGCACCCTGCTCAACTTCTACGAACTCCAGGCCGTACCCGGTTTTGACGTGCCCACCATCCGCCGCATCCAGCCCTTCGTGCGCGTGGGCGGCGGGCTGGACGACCTGAGCATCTCCCCCCGCCGGATGCTCGCCGAAGGCGAGCGCGAACTGTTCGTCCGCTGGACCCGCACCCTGGAAGAACAGCGCGGCTACACCGCCGACCCCGACCTGACGAACAGCTTTTACTTCGGCGACCCCAACCAGATCTACGTGCGTTTCCGCCAGCGCTACTCCAACAAGATGAGCTTCGGCATCACGGCCGAAAAGGACGCCGGCGAGGCATTTTTCCGCGAACCCAATAAAAAAGGCTTCGATTACTACAGCGCCCACTTTTTCCTGCGCGACGTGACGCGCAACCTGCGGGCCATCGCCCTGGGCGACTACTCCATTAACATGGGACAGGGCCTGGTGCTCAATTCCGGTTTCGGCTACGGCAAGAGCGCCCTGGCCGTTGCCGTTAAGCGCGGCGGACGCACGGTGCGGCCCTATTCCAGCGTCAACGAGGTCAATTTCATGCGCGGCGCGGCGGCCACCCTCGGTTTCGGGCAGCACCTGGAGTTCACCGTTTTCGGCTCGCGCAAGGGGCGCGACGCCAACCTGGTGGAATTGGATACCACCGAGGTGGGCGAGGCCCTGGTCACGGTCAGTTCCCTCGATCTCGACGGTTTCCACCGCACCCCCGCCGAGGTCGAGGACCGCAACGCCGTGACCCAAACCAGCGTCGGCGGCGTGCTCAACTACCAGCGTGGGCGCGGCGACGTCTCGCTCAACGTACTGAACGAAAACCTGAGCCAGCCGCTCAAACTGCGCGACCAGCCTTACAACCGCTTCTTTTTCCAGGGCACCAACCTGCTCAACGTCAGCCTCGATTACAGTTACCGGCTCGGTAACGTCAGCCTGTTCGGCGAGACCGCCTGGAGCGACAACAACGCCCTGGCCACCGTCAACGGCCTGCTGGTGGGCCTGGACCGAAAGATCGACCTCGCCGTCGTGTACCGTAACTACGCCAAAGATTACCAGGCCCTGTTGTCGCGCCCCTTCGCCGAAACCGCCGGCGGCCGCAACGAAAACGGCTTCTACATCGGCACCGAAATGCGCCCCCTCGCGCACTGGAAGATCAGCGCCTACTACGACATCTGGCGCCACCCCTGGCTGCGCTTCAACGCCGACGCACCCAGCAACGGCCACGAATACCGCTTCCGCCTCACCTACTGGCAAAAGCGCAAACTGGAGGCCTACCTCGACATCCGCAACGAGGTAAAGGACCTCAACAACCCCAGTTCCGCCGAAGACCTGCCGCCCTTCACCCCCGGCCGCCAGGTGCTCATCGAGCGCAGCCGCTTCCAGGCCCGCCTCCATTTCGCCTACACCATCAATAAGACCCTCGAGTGGCGCTCGCGCTTCGACTGGGGCTACACCCGCCTCGATTTCCTGCCCACCCAAACGGGCTTCATGATCCAGCAAGACCTCCTCTACCGCCCCACCGGCCCGTTCAGCATGAACGGCCGCATCGCCTTTTTCGACACCGACGGTTTCGACGTGCGCTTCTACCAGTACGAAAACGGCCTGCTCTACAATTTCCGCGTGCCGGCCTTTTTCGGTCGCGGCAGCCGCATGTACTTCAACATCCGCTACAAGGGCATCCGCAACCTCACCCTCGAAGCCCGCATCGCCCAGACGTTCTTCTCCGACGGGCGCACCGCCGGTAGCGGGCTGAATGCCACCGGTAAGCCGCACCAGACGGAGGCGGGGGCGCAGATCAAGCTTAGTTTTTAGCGCGGTTGGGCGTGCCCCCGGCCCTGCGCTACGCTGCGGGCCGGGGTCGGTCCCTTCCCAGCGCGCCTATCGGCTTGGCCCTGCGGGCTGCTCCCCTGGAGGTCGCCCTGTCCAGGCACCTCACGCGGGCGGATACGCTGAACGATTTTTCTGCATTAATTATAGATTGGGCAGCCTGCCCTTAATCAACCCCTCATTCAAAAGCATAGGTCATCAGGCTATTGCCGAATTCCGTCAACGTGGATTTCGACTTTGCTTTTCGCCCCAATCGAACTTCCAGGATAGAGTCTAGATGGTTAGACATTGTCTGTTGATCATCTTCGTTCCATCCGCCGATGCCGTAAAAGTGAGTGTATGAATTTCCAATACCTGATAAAATATTGATCGCAGTGTCCGGTCCCGAACACGAGTGGGTACTTGAAATTATTTGGGGGCCGCACAGGTCTTTTGCCGAAATCGTAATTATTCTGTCCGTAGAGTTGATGAGTTCGAGCCTCAGTGCTGGATCACAGCTGGTTAGAATAATAGAGCATATTACTATCAGGAATAAGTAGAAGGTACTTTTCATCACTTGTGAAGTTATCTGATTTTAGCGCACCCAATTCATTTAGACACGCTCTTAGTTCTACAAAACTCGATCACCGTCCCCAAAATTTTAATCGCCAGGACTGCTTCATCTCATTTATACTTAAACCGCAATAGTTGCCTTAAATAATTACGAATTCCCTAAAATTGTCCCGGTTCACGACCGATCCCTCAGCATTGTACTCCTTCATAAATGACTTGGATAGTTTTGCCTTCTTATTTGGGTTCCATTTGAACTCGTAAGCTGCTAATTCTATTCCCTTTTCCTCTACATAGTCTATTTCTTGCTGCTGGGTTGTTCTCCAGAAATGACCTCTTGCAAGCGTTAGTTTATAACTGTTCTGCTTTACTCGTTCAGCAATTAGAAAGTTTTCCCATAAAGCCCCCACATCTATTCTGTGTTCAAGGTCATTGGTTAGTCCAGCTACCATATTTCTGATACCATTGTCGTAAAAATAAACTTTCTTCCCCTTGCGGATTTCATTTCTCACGTTCTTATTGTAACTCGGTAAACGAAAGACAACGTAGGCTTTTTCGAGTACGGTTATATATTTTTCAACGGTGTTTTTATCCGCTCCAATTAATCGGGCAATTTCATTGTAGTTGACTTCACTACCAATTTGTAGGGACAATGCCTTTACCAACTTATCCAGTACGTCGGGTTTCTTGATTCCAGCATAGGACAAAATATCCTTGTACAAGTAGCTGTTTGTTAAATTTTTGAGAATTTCGATCTCTTCTCCAGGATTGTTGATAACGTCAGGGTACATGCCGTAGACTAAGCGTAAGGGCAACTGTCTCTCCGCCGTTAATCTTCCCACGTGATTTTCGTATTCTTCCCAGCTAATCGGATACAACTCATACTCCCACTTACGACCCGTCAATGGTTCATTGAGTTCATTGAACAGTGAGAA
Organism: Lewinellaceae bacterium; assembly: GCA_963757435.1. Classification (GTDB taxonomy): domain Bacteria; phylum Bacteroidota; class Bacteroidia; order Chitinophagales; family Saprospiraceae; genus Neolewinella. The sequence continues at coordinate 608,084 of CAVWSC010000006.1, forward strand.
CGAGGAAGATCCACTGATCCATAATTGCCGGTCTTTGAGTTGGTCGACGATTATCTTCATCGTCAGTCCAATATTGTTAATCCGTTGAGCCTCGTCGATAAAAATCACTTTTTTGTCACCGATCAGCGATTTGATCTGCTCGGTGTTTGGTGTGTCCAGCAGCGTACGCGTGGTGGGATCGTCTCCGTCGAAGAACAAGTAATCTTGTCCCTCCAGGTACTTTTTGATCAGTGTTGTCTTACCAACTTGCCGTGGGCCGATGATCATAATCGCCTTTCCCCGACCTATTTTGGAGGCTATCCGTTGCTCCAGCGTCCTAGTTATCATGCAGCAAAGATAGGAAAAACCATTAAAATTCACCGTATAGTATGTTTTTTAGTGAATCAATTCACCAAAAAACATACTATACGGTGAATACACGCGATTACATTACCCAATAGGAATGAAAAATTCCGCGACCTGCTATAACAAACACCGCAGGCAGCAGCCTATTGGACCAACAACGCTAATTACGACGATGATACTTAGCTTACCCACTACTCCCCCACCCTCCTGCCGTCCTTTCCAATAAAATACCAGGCATCGCTCTCCCAACTGGAATGATCGAATTCCTGGACCAATTCGCACTGGTCGGCTACCTGGGCGCGGTCTCCCGCAAACGGCCGGGCGCACTTGAATCTCGGTTCGATGACGATGTGTCCGGTAGCATCGGCATAGCCGATCATCTCATTTTTGACGATGCGAAAGAGGCCGCTTTCCAAATAGTCCGGTCCATTGTCGTAGTTGAATACTTCGTACAACTCCGTTCCTTCCCGGTCGATACCGATGATCTTCCCCGTTTCCTGCTCGACGACCATTCCCAGATCGCGTATGGTATCGGTATAACAGAACTGGTACCTGCCGATCGGTACGATGGTGTCACCCCGCGCATTAAGGTAACCGGAACGCGTATCGGACTGGTCGGTCTCTGCTTCGTAGTATTTGACCAGATAATCGTTCTCCGTCGGAGTACAGGAGGCGATCAGTATAATAAGTAGTAGGGCAGGGAAGAGTTTTTGCATGGCGGCAAGGTACGGCAGTAGGTTTATAAATCAGTTTAACGTTCTAGTGGAGCAACCCGCAAATTTTGTTACGCCCAAGTTTTGCCGTTGCAGGCCTTATGCTTGGTTGCAAAAACTTGATGTAGCTCATAAGGTTTCCACGCCTCGCCTGAGATAAAATTCGGCGATTTAGCGTGACGACCGCCGCAGGCTCTTGGCTTATATGGCCACCCAATAAGTTGAAAAATTTTTTTTATATTTGAGGGGTCGAATCTTTTTATGGAGACACTCGTAAAAGGGTTGGAACGCGCACCTAATTAACACCTCTCTGATGGCTACCCCCAGCGAACATACCGTACGGATACTACTGATGCTTCTCGGTGCCCCTTATCGGTACACCCGGCGGCAGGTGCACGAAAAGCTCGGAATCGTAGCGAAAAACAGTAAAGTCTTCGATCGCTGTAAGGAGGCGATCGAGGGGGCGGGCATTACGGTGGACCGTAATGATAAGCACCGTTACGCCGTCATCCCGAAAACCGGCTTCAAAGAACTGATTCACCTCTCCCCGTTAAGCGACGAGGACAAGGTAAGTTTAAAGAGCGCACTACAAACCTTTGGTTTAGCGAAATCGCACTCCTTATATAACAAGATCGAAACGCTGCTCGATTTTCAGTCACTGGGGCTGGAAGCCCTGCGCCGGCCGGAGATCGAAAAGATCGACGCCATCGAAGGCGCGAGACGCAATAAGCAGCGGGTCAAACTAATTCGTTACCGCAGTAAAACCAGCAACACGGAACTCGACCGGCTGGTAGAACCCTTCGACCTGCAAACCGAGATCGGTACCCTACTGGCCTACGACGTAGACAAGATGCGCACCGCCCACTTCAAGCTGGCGCGCATGGAACGCGTGGAAGTACTGGATGATCCCTGGATGTACGAAATGCAGCACCAGCACCATCCCTCCGATCTGTTCGAGATCGTGGACGTCCGCAAGGTAAACGTAAACCTGCGGCTGCGCGTGGCCGCCTACAGTGACTTAATTGAGAAGCACCCGCAGGCGCGATCTTATATCCGCCCCGCCAATGAGGAGGGCATATTTGATCTCCAGGCCCCCGTCAATCATAAATTCATCGGGCTGCTGCCCTTCCTCCTCGCTAACTGGCGCAACGTGACCATCCTCGGACCGGCGGAGCTGCGGGAGCGCGTGAAGGAGGAGGTGAGGGAGATGGGGGGCTGGGTTGATGACTGAATTCTTTTTTTTAGCTAATTCTACCCCTACCCCGGTTTCCGGGGTAGGTCCACTCCTACCTTTACCATATCAAAACATCACGACATGCGCGTAAACTTCTTTCTCAGCCCGAATAACCGTAGGCTGGTACCTTTCGACTACCAGCAAAAGCTAACGGGCCGCATCCATACCTGGTTAGGTGAGAACGCCCTGCACGACGATATTTCCCTCTACTCCATCTCATGGCTGGGCCACGGTGAGGTAAGGAGCGGCGCACTGGATTTTCCGAACGGCACGCAGTTGCACGTCAGTGCGGCGAGTGACGATCTGCTGGCCGATTTGATTGCCGGACTTCAGCACGATACGGAAGTGAACTGGGGCATGAAAGTCACCGCCATCATGCCCCAGCGCACACCGGAGTTCAACCGGTCGGCACGCTTCATGATGCAGAGTCCGGTGCTGATCAAACGGCGCGAAGAGGCGGGCGGCAACAAGTTTTACTACCATACGGACCCCGAGGCGGGTGACTACCTGACCGAAACGATGCAGTCGAAGATGAAACACGCCGGTATTAGCGGCGAACTGAAGTTACGCTTCGATACGGATTTTAAGGGGGCACGCATCAAAATGGCTACCTACCGGGGCATTAAAAACAAGGCTTCCCTCTGCCCCGTAATCGCCGAAGGCGACCCGGAGTGCATTGCTTTTGCCTGGAACGTTGGAATCGGTAATAGTACCGGAATTGGATTTGGAGCGATAAAATAAGCGAAGATGAATTACTACGTAGTAGAATACCACGGCCCATTCGGATACATCAAACCCTGGACGGCGGTGCGAGACGGTATCACGTTCAGCCAGCAGTTCCTTACCCCTAGCATCGTTGAGGGTATGCGATTGCTGCTAGGCGTAGACCAAATTTTGCGGCACCGGCTGTCTTATTCCGGGCTTTCGGATCAGCAGGAAAGAATTCAGGCACCCGGCTGGAAAACAACAAAGACAAAGGGTCAAAAAGGCTGGATGACTGCAGTCCGAAATCAGTCAATTCTTAATCGAAACGTCCTGATAGAGCCACATCTTCACTTAGCTTTTGCTACCGAAGCCGAAGCGAATGTAGCGGCCCGACACCATATATGTCTTTGCCGCAATGAAGATATCGTTTACCCTATTGGTATGCAACAGATGACTGAAGAGGAGTTCAATAAAATCGACGGATTTGAATTACTCTTTGGTAATGATCTCACCAGCAATTTTCTGGTCGGCTACAACCGCTACGAAGATGCCGCGCCCATGTACGGCAGTCTACAGGTAGTTGGAAATGCCTCAATGCGCGAACAGCTATGAAACAAGTACTAGCTAAGGGCAAAAGTGATGACTATATGTCACTCTACGACCACACGAATCATGTTGTCACCGCTATTGAAACGCTAGCAGACCAGTACGGCATGGATCGTAATGTCGCCCGTAATGGAGCAATTTTACACGACTTAGGAAAAGCCCACCCGGCCTTTCAAGCGATGATCATCCAGCATCCCAAAGAAGCAAGGGCAGGATGGCTGCAAAAACTTCCCGCATCGGAAGCTATTACCGGCTATTTAACAATACGCGACGGCGATCAGCATCCACTTTATCGTCATGAGCTTGGATCACTGGGTTTTCTGTCGCTGTTTACACAAAACGAATGGCCGCAACTTATTGAAATGGTGGTTGGACACCACAAATCGGTTCATAACGATAAGTCCGGTCGCGGCATTATGGACTTGGCTCGTGACGAGAGTCCTGAAGATGTGATGGAATTACACTTGAAGCATTGGCATGAATGGTCGGAAGCTGCCTCTCAAATTGCGGTTCAGTTCGGTGTAGCATATCGTGAGATAAGCTATAAAGAAGCCTGCGAAAATTTTTTGGTCGCCTTTGAATATGTGATTAAGGCTGAGAAAGGTTGGTCTGCGTATCGTGGCTTACTGATGTCGGCCGATCATTTCGGTAGCGGTTCCAAGTACGAAACAGGTGAGAAAATCAGTCGCCTGTTCGTCCAACCCGATCTGCAAGTGTTCGAGGAACGCTCGAAAAGTGCGAAAGCTCATCTGTATCCACTCTCCGCTGTATCCGTTGATGACTCTCGGCAGCATACTCTCGTTACCGCCCCTACCGGCGCAGGTAAAACAGATTTTCTGATCCGCCGCTGTAAGAATCGGATTTTCTACACCCTACCCTTCCAAGCCTCCATCAATGCCATGTACCTGCGTTTTAAGCAGGATATTCCGGGTGATATTCGCAGACTTCACTCTGCCTCCAAGGTTAACCTGGAAGTGAAGGAAAATCTCGCCAAAGAAAGCAGTGGCAGGATTGAAGAACCGGTTGAGGACCAAGATTTGCAAAAACACCCCGGTGCCACGGTCAAGGTGATGACGCCTCACCAATTGGCTTCGCTCGTATTTCTCACACCCGGACATGAAGCAGTCGCTCTTGATATTCAGGGGCAGGACGTAGTGCTGGATGAGGTCCACACTTACAGCGAAGAGTCAGCCATAATGATTTTGAAGATTGTACAAACACTGGTTCTCCACGGGTGCAGGGTTCACATTGGCACGGCGACCCTCCCTACCCTACTGGCGAATAAGTTGATTTCACTTCTAGGTGGAGAAAATGCGGTATACCGCGTGGCCCTGCCACCGGAAAAATTGGATGAATTTGACCGACACATTGTCCACAAAACATTTGACGGCCGCCCAATCGGTTCCGAAGAAGTATTACAAATCCTGCAACAGGCAGTTGAAGCGGGAGAGAAAGTATTACTGGTTGCCAATCAGGTTAAACGGGCGCAAAAACTCTATCAGTTATTGTGCGAAAAGTACCCTAAGGTTCCGAAAGTACTTATTCACAGCCGCTACCGGCGGATGGACCGTGCCGGTTTGGAAAAAGAGATAGAGACTCTACAGAAAGAAGGAAGAGAAGGTCCGGCCATTGCCGTGGCTACCCAAGTGGTGGAAGTCAGTCTTGATATTTCGTACGATCGCATGATTACGGAAGCAGCACCACTGGACGCGCTTATCCAGCGATTCGGACGGGTAAACCGACGACGCAATGAAACAACCATCGGAAATTACAAGTCCGTACACATCATTGCCCCCAGTGAAAAGGCAAATGAAGTTCTTCCTTACAAACTCGACTTGGTGAAAGCGAGCTACGACGCTCTGCAGGATGGCACAGTCATGCGGGAAAGGGAAGTACAGCAGCTAATGGACCTAGTATTTCACTCAATGGACATCGGAACCGTTCCGAATGAATACATGATAAATGATGACGGAAGCTACCGACTGGAGAAGTTACGTCATCAACCACGCAGCACGGTAGTATCCGCACTAAAGATCGACGGCAATACCTGCATTCTATACAGCGACCTGGAAAAATACCGCCGGGCACCCTTCAATGAGAAACCGCGCTACGAAATTCCGGTATCCGGAAATTTTCAAAGCTATGAAAAACTGGCGATTGAAGAGAGTGGAAGCTATCCACTACTGTTGCCGGACGACCGCTACCAATTTAACTCTACCAGCCAATTGGGACTTGTCGGCAAAGATGCCGTCCCTACCAGCTCACAACTAATCTAACCATGTACACCGAATCAATTGGCCAGATCATTTTGGACCGCTGGCGCGCCCGTGAGGGAAGGCCTGATACGACCGCAAAAGAATACTTTGATGAAGTATTTTTTCCTTTGTTCTTCGACGGAAACAGCAATGACGACGGCTATCTGATGGTCGCTAACAACTCGAAGTTTGACCAAGCCTATAAACAGAAGAAAAAGACGCCGCTCACGGCTGAAGTGCGTCGACAGGCACTAGAAGATTTTCACGGTGCGGTAAGCGAATTAACGGCGCATGAAGGACACCTGTACATGGGCGGCTATTCACGCAGCGTGGAGGATCCAACGGTAAGCCAAGTCACCAATCTGACGGTCCCTCTGGACGAAGAACGCACCTACTTGACCTGGTTCGGTACGGCGGCAGGAATCGGGGTGAAGGGCGGCGTTTCATTGCTCCTTTCAGACCCGGAAGTACTCGACCAACTAGTAGAGGGTTGGAAATGGTACCGCAAATACATGAGCGGTAACAAATCGTTAAAACCTCACCAAATCGATACCTGGAATGGCTGGTGGTTGACTATGGTAAACGATCCTTATGGATTCGACCAAAGTGATCCGCTTAAATCAATTCCGGCAGACTCTCTCGCTCATAAAAATGGTATCTCTGCTTTTACGACCGTGAAATGGAGTCAACTGCTATTTTCTCTGGCCCGGAACAAGCCGAAAGGCTATAACCCGTTAGCCTACATCTACTCTTTCGGTCAAACCAATACCTCCATCGGATTTATCCCTCTGTTGATCGATCAGATCAATAAGTTATCCGAAACGCACGAGCGGCTTTACGGAAAAGTAGAATACAAAGAAAAATTTATTCAGCTCTATGAGACAGAATTCGGCTTCATTTCCGCTTGCCGAATGGGAGCTATCGGGCTGCGTGCGCTAGAACCGAAAAATCTGAAAAATTACCTTCCTTCATCAGAGGGTAAGACCAAAACCGTCAAACTCAATTCTGCTGACGATGAACTTCAATTTCACTTTTACAAAACCTGGATTACCGCCATGCTAGACAATACTACCCTCCTCACCAGGGCCAAGGAACTGGCCGAAAAACTCAACTCGATCGGCCCGGCCGCCCGGGGCAAGAAGACAATCTCTTCCAAAGTAGATGAGATACTCAATGCTAACTCCGTAAAGCAACTCGTGAAAGCCTTTACGGACCTGCTAAATGAACGAGAATTCCGGGATCAAAAAGATTTCGACCCCGCTATTTTTCAGGATGTCGTCAGCCAGATAATGGAATTACCGGCATCCAAAGTACCCTTTTTCCTAACCCTCGTGCGCTTCGAAAGCGCTCTTCTCAATTTTCAAAAATAAATCATCATGGCTAACTACCTCTATCTTCGCGGTCTCAAGCAAGTAGACCACACTGTTTTCGGCGTCGTCGACGGCCAGAAATACTACTACAGTCCTACAGGCGGCAATCGGCAGCCCTACTCCAGTGGGCAACAAGTGAAGCGATCCATTTTGGACGCAATGGTTGACAGTCTGCCCAACGAGCAGCGGGCGCCGATTACCTTTAACTATGAAGTCTCCAAGAAAAAAGGAGAGTACGAAATAAACCAAAAAGAACCATGGAATCCTTGTGATCCCAGCTTTGCGGACCAACTGATTGGCGGTTGGATGCGTGCGGAAAAAGGCGAAGGAACCATCCGCCGAAGAAGTCCTCTTTCCATCTCGGCCATGCGCCCCCTTCACCCTTCCCTCGCTAATCTGGAAAGTGACGAAAGCGGCACCTTCGACCGTAGCGACAAGCCTGAACAAAACATCCTACGAGTCCGTGATGAGGACGGAAAGGAGATGACAAAGGAAGATATTAAAGAGGTCCTGGAAAAGACCAAGCGAAATATCCCCCTCCGTAACTGGCTCAAGCTAGGTCCCCGTGCTAATGGCCTTTTTGTCTTCGATATAGCCGTCGATCTCGACCGACTCTTCACTGTTTCCACGAATCAATTCGATCCGGAACTGGAAGAAAGCACGATTGAGAAACTGAAGGAAAAGGGCTGGAAAGACAATGGCACGCACTTGGTAGCACCGGCCGAACAGCAGGAAAAAATCATTTCCGCACTCGCCGATGCTCTGGTCAACTGGCGTATTACCAGCAACCAGAGCCGAACATTCAGTCCACAGGGTACCCTGGCGGTTGCCATTAGCCAAAATGCGAACAGCATTGTAAATGCCATCCGTGCCGACTTACGTGACGAGCAGACCGAGAATGGTCCGCTAAAAGCCGATCCGATCATAGACGAAACAATTGATGGCGTACAACTTTTCGTATCCGCAGCCGCTCGCGGCTATATTCAGGATGCTCCCGGTACCGGAAACGCCATGAATGATGCGCAGAAAGCTATTGAAGGCGCGCTGCGGAAAGCTCTTGTCAGTGTTGGGTAGTGTTTTAAGCACCGCTCCCTACACCGCCTCCCACCTAACCTACTACCTCCTCTGCCACCGCAAACTGTGGCTGCACGAGCGGCACATACGCCTGGAAGACAACTCCTCGGACGTGGCGATGGGTAAGTTGCTGGAAAAGGAAGCCTACCGGAGGCGGGCCGGTAGGTGGCGGCAACTCTCGCTGGGGAAACTGAAGATCGACCACTACGACCCGAAGGAAAGGTTGGTACGGGAGGTGAAAAAATCGGCTAAACTGGAACACGCGCACGTGGCCCAGGTCAAGTATTACCTGTACTACCTGGAGCGCGGCGGCGTGACCGGGGCGGCGGGACTGATCGAATACCCGCGCCAACGCCGGACCACGCGCGTGGTGCTGACCGACGAGGACCGCAACGTGCTGATACCCGGCTGGGAGGCGGAAATCGAACGCATCGGGGGGCAGGAGCGGTGCCCGGAAGCCGTGCGCAAGACCTACTGCAAGAACTGCGCCTTCCACGATTTTTGTTACGTATGATGCACAGTTAGGCGTGCCCGCGCGCGGCTACCGCCGGGCCGCGGTCGGGCTTCTCCGGGCTTCGCTCGGTACCGCCGGTGCGCGCACCGGCCCCTAGGCGGGACCACCCTCCGTCCCCCTCACGCGGGCGAAACTCGGCATTTCGATTAAGCCCGACCGTGATTGCGTGAGGTGCCTGGAAGGTGAGGGCGGCAGCCCGCAGCCCGCAGGACCAAGCCGTCAGGCGCGCCGGGAAGGGACCGACCGCCGCCCGTAGGCGGAGGGCACGCCCTAAAATTTCAAACACCTCAAAAATAAACCGATGAAACGAGCCTATTACCTGTTTAATCCGGGGCGGATGAGCCGCAAGGACAATACGCTGTGTTACGTGCCGAGTGTGCCGCCGGACGCGCCGCCGACGGTTACCACGACGCGCTACCTGCCGGTGGAAAACGTGAGTGCGCTGTATGTTTTCGGGAGTCTGGATACGAATAGTGCGTTGTATAATTTTTTGGGGCGCAAACACGTGCCGGTGCATTTTTTTGACTATCACCAGCACTATACTGGTAGTTTCAGCCCCCGCGAGCACCTGCTGGCCGGGCAGATGCTGCTGGCGCAAACGGGTGCGTACCGCAGTAAGAAACGCCGCCTGCACCTGGCGGGCGGATTGGTAGAGGGAGCGACTTTTAATCTGCTTAAAAACCTCAAGTATTACCGGACACGCGGCCGCGAACTGGACGGCCACATCGAACAGATCGAAAGTATGCGGGCGGGCATTGCGCACATCGAATCGGTGGAAGAATTGATGGGCATCGAAGGAAGCTGCCGGCGGACGTATTACGATGCGTTTCCGCTCATCGTGCCCGGCTATGCGTGGGAAGGCCGCCGCAAGCGACCGCCGAGTAATGAGTTAAATGCTTTGGTAAGTTTTACGAATTCACTATGTTACACCGTCTGTCTGGATGCGATCTATAATTCACAATTAAATCCCACGATCAGTTTCCTGCACGAGCCGGGTTTTCGCCGCTACAGCCTGGCCCTGGACATGAGTGAGATTTTTAAACCATTACTAGTGGACCGGCTAATCTTCCGGTTGTGTAACCGCCGCGAGTTGCGTGAGGAGCATTTCGACCTGTTGGACGATGCCTGCTTTCTATCCGAACGCGGTCGGAAAGTGGTGGTGGCCGCTTGGGAAGAAAAGCTGAAGGAGAGCATCCAGCACCGAACGCTGGATAAGAAAGTGACCTACCGACACCTGGTGCGCCTGGAATGCTACAAAGTGGCCAAGTACGTGATGAAGCTGGACGATGCCTACGAACCGTTTCACGCGTGGTGGTAGCTCGGCGGGCCGGATCATTTTTTAATTTGCTAGTTATCAATTTATTATGTATGTAATTGCCGTATACGACGTAGCCTCCGAAAGAACGGGGAAAATGCTAAAATTGTGCCGCCGCTACCTGCACTGGGTCCAGAATTCAGTGCTGGAAGGCGAGATCAGCGAGGTTCGCCTGCGCGAACTGGAGTCGGAAGCCCGCGAAATAATGGACCTCCACTACGATAGTTTCATCATCTTCACGAACACCCACATCCACCGTACCGACCGCCGGATCATCGGCGTGGAACGCGCTTCTTCGGATCAGTTTCTGTAGCGGCCCGAGTCGTCGGCAAAGGCTAAAGCAACACGGAAGAACAGCGAAAAACCCACTTGCCCCTGTAGTCAGCTTATTATCAGTCGTTTATCCAGGCGTCGATCCCCCACCCTTTTTCCCCTACCGGCCACCGACGCACGTAGCTACCTTTTTTCTATCTTTACCTGTCTGAATCTGTTGAGCTGCAGCGGCCAAAAGGCCGCTGCATTAATTGGACCTACTGGAATTGAAACCACTTCGGCCGTTTCCGCCTCGGCGGTGGGCCACTGTGCATTAATTGGACCTACTGGAATTGAAACAAGATTGGACTTATTCAAAGTTCCTGACGTTCCAAGCATTAATTGGACCTACTGGAATTGAAACAGGATTTGAGTGGCCAGGGGCGTGGCCTTGCTCTCCAGCATTAATTGGACCTACTGGAATTGAAACGGGCGGGGGGTACGACCCAGGCGCGGCCGCGCTGGTGCATTAATTGGACCTACTGGAATTGAAACTCGCATGGCTAAACATTGGTGTCAATTAGAAACCCGCGCATTAATTGGACCTACTGGAATTGAAACTTGCCATCGAAAATAGCGATGGTGTCCGCGCGGCGGGCATTAATTGGACCTACTGGAATTGAAACGTGGGGTAACCGTGTCGCTGTCGGGAGGAAACAAGAGCATTAATTGGACCTACTGGAATTGAAACTTCGGTACGTAATGAAATACTCGTTATACGGGGCGTGCATTAATTGGACCTACTGGAATTGAAACTTTGCGTTCGGCTTTTCCCCCATAGCCTGAACGCCGGCATTAATTGGACCTACTGGAATTGAAACTATCACTTGGTATCAGTCCGTATCACCCGGCCTTAGCATTAATTGGACCTACTGGAATTGAAACTAGAAGTTACTTTTGATAATAAAACGAAAGACGAATAGCATTAATTGGACCTACTGGAATTGAAACCTACAAGCGTCACCGGGGCGCGTTCAGGGGTTACCGGCATTAATTGGACCTACTGGAATTGAAACATGGATTTTAGCCTGACGGTCTTTGGTTCCGTCTTGCATTAATTGGACCTACTGGAATTGAAACTTTTTAACGCCGCCGGGGAAATTGGACTGAAAAGTAAGCATTAATTGGACCTACTGGAATTGAAACCGAACTTATAAATGGGAGTGCCGTCGGTGCGGTAAAAGCATTAATTGGACCTACTGGAATTGAAACGCGGCGAGATCGACAAAATATATATCGACGGTGATGCATTAATTGGACCTACTGGAATTGAAACGAAAGTCCACCCCCACCCTAATCACCCTGGAGGTGGGCATTAATTGGACCTACTGGAATTGAAACATAGCGGCATGGTACTGGTTTCCCTGCCCAGTAATACGCATTAATTGGACCTACTGGAATTGAAACCTAAAAATCGGGCGTCAAAGGCTTTGCAGTTATGCCCGCATTAATTGGACCTACTGGAATTGAAACCGGGACCACAGGGACCACAGGGCGAGCCTGGAGTTGGCATTAATTGGACCTACTGGAATTGAAACTCGTAATTTTTTATGTTCGCCCTTGTCGAAACGTGGCATTAATTGGACCTACTGGAATTGAAACTTGAGCAGCCCAAACGAGATATTATAATCTATTTTGGCATTAATTGGACCTACTGGAATTGAAACCGAAAACGGAAAGCCCCCCACTTTCAAATGAACTTAGCATTAATTGGACCTACTGGAATTGAAACCTAGAGGCATTCGAGGCATTATGGGTGCGACTACCTGCATTAATTGGACCTACTGGAATTGAAACTATCGTCTACTTGAACAGGTATACACATGGTAAATGCGCATTAATTGGACCTACTGGAATTGAAACTTGGTATAGCTTATGGTTGAACATCCCTAGCGTTTTGCATTAATTGGACTTACTGGAATTGAAACAGAATCGGAAATCCAGCAAAAAAACACCCAAAGCTCGCATTAATTGGACCTACTGGAATTGAAACCCTATTTGAGCGGAGGGGATTGGTACCGCTATCCGGCATTAATTGGACCTACTGGAATTGAAACTTTTCGTTGTAAACAATCTCGCTTAATACATAAGGTGCATTAATTGGACCTACTGGAATTGAAACTCGGGGTCTAGCACGCCCCCGCGGCGGGTCATTGACGGCATTAATTGGACCTACTGGAATTGAAACGCGGCCACTACTGGTGGCGGGAGAATGCGCGCCTTGCATTAATTGGACCTACTGGAATTGAAACGTGTATGCCTAACGGACGGAGACCCCAACGTGGCGAGCATTAATTGGACCTACTGGAATTGAAACCTGGGTGGCCAGACTGATGCTCTCCACGAGCTTGCGCATTAATTGGACCTACTGGAATTGAAACTTGGTAGCCCAACGCCAACTCCGATACCTTGCCGCGGCATTAATTGGACCTACTGGAATTGAAACAGTAACCGGGCGCATCCACTAGGTTCTCGCCGAGCGCATTAATTGGACCTACTGGAATTGAAACCAGAGCCGTACCTGTTAAAAAGCATTACGCTGAATGCATTAATTGGACCTACTGGAATTGAAACCCGGTTCCGGGGTCGCCGCCCCCGGCCCCGTCTTCGGCATTAATTGGACCTACTGGAATTGAAACTTGCGATCCACCAGCGCGGGGTCAAGTTTGCGGCCCGCATTAATTGGACCTACTGGAATTGAAACTACTCGTAGGGCATCATTACTACGCCCCAATCGAAGGCATTAATTGGACCTACTGGAATTGAAACCGCATGGGCGGCAACGCTATTACCGACGCCTTAAAAGCATTAATTGGACCTACTGGAATTGAAACTACCACGTTACGCCTGGCTGCACGTCCCTGCCTCCAGCATTAATTGGACCTACTGGAATTGAAACGTGTGGTTCTGGGAAGATAAGAGGCCCGACAAGTTGGCATTAATTGGACCTACTGGAATTGAAACCCTCCTTCGCGCCGGGTCCGCTCTGCTGGAAAATTTGCATTAATTGGACCTACTGGAATTGAAACTAATCTCGTATTCGCGCCCCAGGTCTCTGACTTCCTGCATTAATTGGACCTACTGGAATTGAAACACCAACCAGCTTGGAATCTTGCGATCATTCCGCTCCTGCATTAATTGGACCTACTGGAATTGAAACAAAAGTCGGTTGACATCATGGCCGACCTCGCAAACTGCATTAATTGGACCTACTGGAATTGAAACCGGTTGACGCGAGCAGTCTTGCCACTGGCACCTCGCGCATTAATTGGACCTACTGGAATTGAAACATGTTGGATGATTACGGCTACCCTGAAGAAGAAATTGCATTAATTGGACCTACTGGAATTGAAACCCCAATGCCCAAAATGCTGATGGTGCCGGATCGGTCGCATTAATTGGACCTACTGGAATTGAAACTCGGCAAGCCCAACGAGGTCGGCGTTAAGATCGCGCGCATTAATTGGACCTACTGGAATTGAAACGTTTTGCCTTCGCGACTTCCCTTGCCGGCATCTCGGGCATTAATTGGACCTACTGGAATTGAAACATCTGGACAGTGCGCGAAACCTCATACTGGATAAAGCATTAATTGGACCTACTGGAATTGAAACTGGGTGACTTCCGGCGCCAACGTTTACCGCACCGGGCATTAATTGGACCTACTGGAATTGAAACGTTAGCGTTACCGGCGTTTTCGAGGGTCAGCAGTCTGCATTAATTGGACCTACTGGAATTGAAACAGCGCGAAAACCACCACTCCTATCTCAAGGATGATGGCATTAATTGGACCTACTGGAATTGAAACCTACAAGGCCGCCGCGCTATTCGCCGAAAAGGTGCTGGCATTAATTGGACCTACTGGAATTGAAACGTTACGGGTATCCAGAACGGAGATAGCAGATATACCGGCATTAATTGGACCTACTGGAATTGAAACATTAAGGGTATTTGGGTGGTACCCATAAGTTGCCGAGCATTAATTGGACCTACTGGAATTGAAACGTACATATACGCGAACAGGTCGCCATTCCAGTTGGCGGCATTAATTGGACCTACTGGAATTGAAACCTCCAATACGCCCGTGGTGGCGACGCTGGCGACGCGGCATTAATTGGACCTACTGGAATTGAAACTTCATGATCCATGAAACCGCACTCGATCAAAACCGCGCATTAATTGGACCTACTGGAATTGAAACCACGATGGGAATGAGGAAGCCCGGAATGGAGTTGTGCATTAATTGGACCTACTGGAATTGAAACCTTTTTCTTGCGCCGCTTTCCTTGCGCCGATCAGCGCATTAATTGGACCTACTGGAATTGAAACATTATTTCGGCTAACGAAGACGGGGATTTTGGGCCGGCATTAATTGGACCTACTGGAATTGAAACTGATGCAGCGCGTCCACTCGGAAGATACCACCGGGCGCATTAATTGGACCTACTGGAATTGAAACCCACAATCCGGTCGAACTGGACCGAGCGCGCCTGCTGGCATTAATTGGACCTACTGGAATTGAAACGGTATATATGTACATAATACATTCGCAATCGGCCGGCATTAATTGGACCTACTGGAATTGAAACGGCGGGGGTACTCAGGCGGTGGGGGGCGGGGGTAGCATTAATTGGACCTACTGGAATTGAAACTGGGAACCGCGAAGGAGACGCCACGGAAAAAATCCCCGCATTAATTGGACCTACTGGAATTGAAACATAGTACCGGATCACCGGTCGTGTCGGAACGTCAATGCATTAATTGGACCTACTGGAATTGAAACCAATATTCCCAGTAGGAAAGTGTGCCATCCCAGCGCGCATTAATTGGACCTACTGGAATTGAAACTCCGGTGGGTGCTGTTGAAAACTAGACTGAATAAGGGCATTAATTGGACCTACTGGAATTGAAACAAGAAACTCGTAGTTTTCATCGTTTACCTCGTCGAGCATTAATTGGACCTACTGGAATTGAAACATGGAGTAGCCTACCTGGGCAGCGACTGGCACTAATGCATTAATTGGACCTACTGGAATTGAAACTCGCCAATGAGGGCGGCGGTGCCTTTTTTAATAAAAGCATTAATTGGACCTACTGGAATTGAAACGCGTCCACCAGGTCAAATGCTTTCGCGGGAGGGGCGGGCATTAATTGGACCTACTGGAATTGAAACGCGTTGGAATGGATGGAGAGGAAGATCTTCGGCAGGGCATTAATTGGACCTACTGGAATTGAAACTGCAGGTCTCCCTGGGCGACGTGCAGATCGAAGCCAGCATTAATTGGACCTACTGGAATTGAAACGCTGTAAACCACCGTTGGCGTAGGCAACAAACCAGGCATTAATTGGACCTACTGGAATTGAAACTATGTTTTTCATGGGCATCAGTATTTCGGTGGTGCCGCATTAATTGGACCTACTGGAATTGAAACCCGCCATGCGCGGCGCGTGGGTGATGTGGACGTGGTGCATTAATTGGACCTACTGGAATTGAAACGTTACGGTCGCTCGTTCGATAGCCCCCGCGACGCCGGCATTAATTGGACCTACTGGAATTGAAACGCGTGGCCCGCACGGCCAGCGCACCGGGAGCGACCGGCATTAATTGGACCTACTGGAATTGAAACCAGTGGACTGGCTCGGCCGCCACATCGAGATACTGCGCATTAATTGGACCTACTGGAATTGAAACCAAGCGCAAGTAAGCCCGGCGGCTACTGACTTTTCTGCATTAATTGGACCTACTGGAATTGAAAAATACTTGGAATTAGTGATATGATCCTGGTGTCTCTGGCATTAATTGGACCTACTGGAATTGAAACTACATATCCAACAGTGCCTGGGCCGTCAGCGGTTCGGCACTAATCGGACCTACTGGAACTAAAAACTACCGGGGCGTCAATTTCAGACGTTCGCGGCCGGGCGCATTAATTAAACCGACTGGAATCAAACCAAAACAAGTGTTAGGTCACGAAACCCTCTTCCTCAACCCATAAAAACTGAAACAACACAAGGAGCAGGGCGGAGCCCCCCGGAGGGAATCCACATACAATCTCCTGCCTTTCGGGAACCGGGGGGGAACCCACCAACCAATTTTTCTCGAACATTCCACCCCTTTTATGTAATTAGCACCTAGGAACCACTGTTATGGTCCGACACCCACACTAATACCATGAGCAATAAGATCACCGTCCGTAGCGGCAAGGGGGAATTGACCCTCCGCAAATCCACCAAACTCGTTGGCCTGAAAATGAAGGACGAGGGCCGGAAAATCCAGGACGTAGCCGCCGAAGTGCTACCGGAAATGGGCGGTTTCAGGGTTGTTACCCTCAAAGACCAGACGGGGCAAGGCATCGACGCCGCGCTCGACGACGTGCGCAAGGACGACAAAGTGAGAGTGGGTACCCACGTGTGGTTTGCCGAGGGCGAAAACAAACCGATCGTGCCCACCGGCCGCCTCTACATCGACTTCCACGACGGCGTGAGCGAGGCCGAGCAGGACATGGCCCTGGAAGAATACCACCTGGAACTGATCGAACGGCGGCGGCCCGATCTGGTGATCGCCTGCGTAACCCCCGATAGCCCCAATCCCCTGAGCGTAGCCATGGCACTTCAGGAATTGAGCATGGTGCAGACCGCCGTGCCGGATATCGATATGCCACTGGACGAATATGCCTTTTTTTCGCCCCGCGACCCCCTGCTCTCCCACGAATGGCACCTGAATAATCAGGGCATGGTGGCCGACGCTAACTTCCGACTCAAGCGCGGAGCCGACGCCAAGGTGACCTCCGCCTGGGAACGCCTCAACAGTACCGGATCGAGTAATATCACCATTGCGGTGATCGACAACGGTTTTGACCTGAACCACCCCGACCTGCGGGGTAAGATCGTCCATCCCTACAACATCAACTCCGGCGGCACCTGGTTACCCCGGGACGCGGAAAACGGCTCCCACGGCACCCCCTGCTGTAGTGTGGCGGCGGCTTCGGCTAACGGTCAGGGTATCGTGGGTGCGGCGCCCAGTGCCAAACTGATGCCCATTCACGGCCTTACTTTTGCCATCGACAAGACCGAACGAATGTTCGACCATTGCATCAACAACGGGGCCGACGTGATCTCCTGCAGCTGGGGCACCACCAGCACCCGTTTCAGCCTGCACCCACTCGTGGAGCAAGCAATTACCAAGGCCGCCACGCGCGGTCGTAACGGCAAAGGTTGTGTGATCGTTTTCGCCACCGGCAACGACAACCTGGACCGCGTTAACCACTATGCCGCTCACCCCAACGTGATCGCGGTCGGTGCCTCGACCAGCAGCGATGAGTACGCTTTTTACAGTAACCGCGGCAACGAAGTTACGCTGGTCGCCCCCAGCGACGGCGGCTGGCCCATCCTGGCGGCCCGCGCTTCCTGGGACCCCGGCATGTACGGCAAATCAGGCGATTACCGCTTCTACGTGGACGGCAAAAGCCGGGGCAACGATTACAAGCACTTTGGCGGCACTAGTAGCGCCACGCCCCTGGTAGCTGGAATTTGCGCGCTTGTCCTTTCAGCTAATCCCGACCTGACCGCCGCGCAGGTCAAGCAAATCCTGATTAAAACGGCCGACCGGATCGGAACGCCCACCAGCTATAATTCTTTCGGACACAGCACCCGCTTCGGGTATGGCCGCATCAATGCCGACAGCGCGGTGGCCGAGGCCCTGCGAATGCGCGACGTCTCCCAACCCAACATTCCGCCCGGCGGACCCGGTGCCGGTGGCACTAATCAGCCGGGTGTCATTATCGGCCCCTCCCCCACCCCGACGCCAAATCCGACCCCCACACCGACCCCCACACCTACGCCTACTCCCATCGGCGGAGGAGCCGCCACGGCAGACAACCTTTACCAGATCGAGATCACCAGGCCCGCAGCCAGTGGTTACGGAGTACAGGTGCTCACGTTGAATGACTTTAATAACGTACTTATCCAGGGGCAAAAATTGCGCGAAAACTTCGGGCAGCCGGTACTGGTCCTGGTCAGCAGTTCGGGCAGTACCACGCAATTCAAACTCATCGTAGGTCAACTCGGCAGCAGAATAACGGCCGACGACCTCAAGGACCGCATACTCCGCGCCGGCTACAATGGCGTCTTCGTAAAAAGCCTGGGCGGCTTGTAATCCTGTATGGCCGAACCTTATTTATCTTTTTTCCGTCTCCCGAAACCAATCACGGATCACCCCGGTAGCCGGCTTGTCTACCGGTGCGAAGCCGCTATCGTCGGCCCCGGTATAGGTCAGGTAGCTGGGCCACTTCCAGATAAAAACGCCTGTTAACTGAGGTGTTTCGGCCGCCGCGCGGGCCAGGGCGCGGTAGGCGCGGGCCTGCGCGTCGGCATCGGCTTTGCGCTCGCCCGCCTCGGCGTGGGGATTCACCCAGGGAGTAGTCACGCTGCGGTAGCCGACCTCGGTCAGCCACAACGGTTTATTCAGGGCAGCGGTCCGGCGGGCGGCCTCACCCAGCCAAGCGCGGGCACCGGCTAGCAATTCTTCGTCCGTGGCAGCAGGGTTGCCGCTCAGGGGGTAGTAGGCGTTCAGGCCGATGGCGTCGAATTCATCCATAAAAGTGATGTTCTCGAACTCCTCGCCCCAGTTGGCGGCATACGTCAGTTTTCCCCGGTAAATGCCCCGCACTTTAGCGATCATGTCGCGCCAGCGATCGGGGTACTTTAGCGTGGCCTGCACCAGTTCCGTACCGATCGCCAGGCCGTCGGCCCCTTCCATATCGGCTAGTAGGGCGTAGTGGCGCAGCCAGCGGTAATAGCGGTCGAAGAATTTGTCCCAGTCGGCCGGGTCGTCATAATCCACGTCTCCGGGCCAGGCACCGCTAACCCAGATTTGGGGCTTCAGCAGAGCGAACCAGCCCCGGCGGCGGGCCTCGCGCAGGCTGTAGGTGACGGCAACGTCATTCTCGCTACCCATGTGGGTGGGCACCGGGATATCGCCGGGCAGACGGGCGGAAGGCAAAAAAGAGTAGGGGACGATAGCCAGGGCATTCACGTCCAGCTCCGCCAGGGCATCCAGGGCGGGGCGCACGCTGCGGCCGCCGTAACCGTTGTAGCCCCGGTAGCCTTCGTGCGCAAAGGTGAATCCCCGCAGGAAACCGCTGGTGGGCGCAGCGGGAAAAGCGGGGCGTATCCACTTCACTTGTTTTACGTGATCCACGTAGGTCGCCTCCTCAGCGGCGGTCATTACGTCCCCGTAATTGGAAAGTCCGCTCAGTACTTTGTCCCGCCCGTCTCGTGCCAGCAAAAAATCGGCATAACCGCTAGCGGCAACCGTCCAGACCAATTCGGATTCCGGACCCGACCAGTTTTCTTCCAGCAGCAGTTCCGTCAGCGGGGGCAGGTTACCGGAGTTCGCCATTCGGGCGGCATACGCCGGCAAGCGGGTGGAATCCGGTCCTAAACGAGCGGCCAGCCCCCGGCGCAGGGCGGTCGATCCGGCCCCCGCAGCGTAGAGCAGTAGCTCCAGTTCCCTTCCGGCGGCGGCCCCGTGGAAATAATCGTTCTCCACCAGGTGTAGCTCACGCTTCTCCAAATCGGCCTGGGCGGGGTCCATGCGTTGCCGGCGCAGGCCGATCCGCTCGATGCTGGGGTAGAAATAAAGTTCGATCGGTGTGTCAGCGGCCGCAATTCCCAGTTCGGCCGCCAGCCCCGCCACCCGCTCTTCCGCGGCATCCAGCAAGCTATCCAGTTGTGGTGGCCGGGCCCGTCCCATCCGTAGGCCCGCAGGTGCGGCCGCTCGCCTAGCGGCTCGGCTTCGGTCGTGAATTCAATTTCGTTGGCGGGGTCGAAGGCAAAGGTTTCACGGTTCAGGTAGGCCCCCAGCCGGAAAGCACCGCCGTCGCGAAAGGTCTCGTAGGCCCAGTTGGCCCAGAACATACTACTGAAATCGGACCCGAAACGGCGGCGCAGGTTTGCCGGTAGCAGCTCATCGCTGTTGTACAGAAAGTAGGAGATCACCTGCGGCTCACCCGTCGGGTGGGCATAGTAGTAGAGCGAAAGACCGTCGCTCGCTTGGTCATAGACCTGGTCCGCCAGCGAGAAACCATTCGTCAGTGGTTTCAGCGGATAGTCGACCGGTGCGGTGTCCGTCAGTCCGACCGGTAATTTTCCGCCAAACCAAAAGACGGGCTTATCAGCCGGCAATCCCTCTATTTCCCGGCAGTTCTCAATGGTAATGACTTTACCGAATGGCCTGGTGGCGGCAATCTCGTCCAGCAGTTGCCGGTACTCGGCACTCGATTCTTCCCGCAGCGGGCAGTATATGAATAGCCACGTATCGGCCGTGCGGTAGGCCGCCCGTTGCAGTTGGCGGCGGTTAAGGGTATCCCGGCCGACGACGGCCGGTACATTATTGGAGTTGCCGGCAGGTTGCGGGGCTTGGCAGCCAGGCCGGCCGGCGACGGAGAGCAGTAAAAGAAATCCGACGGGCAGCACTACAAAGAAAGGTAATTTCATACGCTACCTGTAACGCTCCAACCCCGCAGCGGGGTATTATACCCGCTCATACCTGGCCCGGAAAAACATGAAGATACCGTAGGCCACCAGCCCCAGCCCGACAATGGCCAGCAGCGCGCTGCCAAAGGTGGCGTCCCTCAGGGAAGAAAGTGCCTCGCCTATTCCCTTGAACTGCCCGGCATCGG
This sequence comes from Lewinellaceae bacterium, assembly GCA_963757435.1. GTDB lineage: Bacteria > Bacteroidota > Bacteroidia > Chitinophagales > Saprospiraceae > Neolewinella. The sequence continues at coordinate 629,209 of CAVWSC010000006.1, forward strand.
ACATTAAAGCGGCCCGAAATAAAAAGTAAGCGATAATGCCGTACACCACCGCCCGGGCACCCAGCCCCACCCGGCCGGTCTCCCTAAACGCTTCTTCCTGGTCGCTACTCAGCCCCCATGCCTGCACGTCCTCTACGTGCTTGTCCGTAACCGCGCGGTAAATCTGATAGATTCCTACTCCCAGCATGACAAGACCGATCAGCCCCACCACGTACGGCCCCCACGACTGCTGGAGCAACTGCGCGATGATGTCCTGTTTCTTATCCCCGGAGCCGCCGCCGCCGCCGAATTCTTGCCTGAAGGCAAACACCGCTAACACGCCGTATGCCGTGCCGCTTACCGCCCAACCCACTCGCTTCACCAGTCCGCTCGCGTCGCTACCCTCATTCTCCGTATCCGCCAGTGCTTTGTACCAGCGCCAGCTCGCGTAGGCCAGCAGGCCCAACCCGATCAGTACCACCAGTAGTTGTCCCAGTGGATTAGTACCGATCCACTCGATCACTGCCTTGGGGCCACCGGTATCCCTGGCCGCGCCCACCACGGTAGCGATGGCAAAGCCGCCCATAATGAGGTACACGATCCCCTTTGCCACGTAACCGGCCGTGAATAATTTGTTCTGCGTTGTCTGGTTAAGAGCCATAGTAGGGAGAAGAGTAGATTCCTTACTTAAGTCGAATTTGTCACCAATTGTTTGGGCAGGTCCCCGGCCGGGGGGCCGCGGTCGGGCTATCCGGCACTCTCTCCATTCCAGGGCGCATGGCCATGCGCCCCTGCATTCCGTTCAAACAACGCCTCCTATCCCTCCTGCAGAGACATCCGGATTGAAAAATGCTTCCTCAGAGCGTATCTAAAATTTTTAAGAACTGAGGATCAATGATTCGCTTCGCGGCTACTTCGTGGTTAAGGTTCTGGCTAGACAAAAAATCACGCGCATAGCGGGTTACGCAAGTTAGTTTTTGTGACGCCAGGTTCTTAAATACTTGGCTATCAGGAAGTAAAAATTATGACACGCTCTAAGTGATCGACCTGACGGGTAATCAATCAAGAACTCCGAGGAGCTTGCGACGATCAGCGCAGCTAATCAAGAATCGCCAATCAAGAACTCCGAGGAGCTTGCGACAATCAGCGCAGCTAATCAAAAATCCATCTGATCGGCGCGTCTCATTCATCACATTCATTTGACCCATAAAATCATCGAAAGTACTGCTGTAATTAAGACACGCTCCAAGTAATTGACCTAACGGGTAATCAATCAAGAATCAAGAATCGCCAATCAAGAATCAAAAATCCATCTGATCGGCGCGTCTCATTCATCACATTCATTTGACCCATAAAATCATCGAAAGTGCTGCTGTAATTTAGAGCGTGTCTAAAATTTTTAAGAACTGAGGATCAATGATTCGCTTCGCGGCTACTTCATGGTCGATATATTAAGTCGCCGGATTTTTTGTCTCAGGCGAGGCGTGGAAACCGCGTATAGCAGTAGCTACATAAGGTTTTTCGCAATGAAACATGAGGCAATAAAGACAAAACTTGGGCACAACAGAATTTCCCGCTTGGTCCACTAGTGGTCTGTCAACGTTCAACGTTCGGGTTAGGTGCCGGCAGATTTTTTCAGCCGGCTAGGCGCTCAAACCGGAGTTTAGCCGTAGCTAAATAAGGATTTTAGTAACGACGGTAGCGGGAAAAAGATGTCGCAGATTACCCGAAAATTTAGGCTTGACAGACCACTAGTGCCGAGAGAAGTTCCTCAAAACCTAAGCCGGTGAATCGAAATCTTCCCCAGGTAGCAAGGGCCAAAGCGAGCAGGCACTTTCCGGCGGATGACGGAGCTACTCAATCTCAAATTTCGCCTTCACCTCATACCGAAGTTTGATCGTAGCTACATTATCCATCTCGTCATCTGATGAATTCGTTGCGACAACGACATTACTCAGTAGGTTTTGATTACTACGCCAGTAGTTTTGCTGCTCGGGCACCTCCTCGATGGATATTACTTTACCGACTTTTTCGTCAATGCTTTCCAGCAGGTAGCGGGCCTTCTCCTTTGCGGCCCGCAGGGCGGATATTTTTATTTCTTGCCGGAGTCGTTGCAGCTCTTTGTTGGAAGAATCCGATATCCGCAATGACTTTATGCCCTTGACGTCCAGGTCCTGCACCAGGGAAAGGAAGTCCGTCGAACTGTTCAATATTATTCGGTAAGATTTCTGCTGGTACGTTTCCCGCCGGTTCGACCACCAATAGTACCAGTAATAGCCGGAATTACCGAAGACAAGCTCATCCGCAGCAACATTATTCTTCCGGAGGATGTCCCGGAATTTTTCCTCAATAATTATCAGCTCTACTTTATCCTTATTCGATCTGTCGTATTCTTCAAGTACGATCGCCAGTTCGATCTCGTCGGGAATGACCACTACCTCCGCACTACCGGTTACCGAGATGTACCGCGTACCGGCCGGTTCAGGGGACTGGGCCGCGGCGAGGGAAGAGATCAGCAGGATGGTGGCGGTGATGATTAGCTTTTTCATACTGGTTGTTTTGATGAGGATGGTGGAGGTCAGGTGGATAACGTGGGTTTTGCCCTGCTTTGAGAGCGTGTCTAAAATTTTTAAGAACTGAGGATCAATGATTCGCTTCGCGGCTACTTCGTGGTTAAGGTTCTGGCTAGACAAAAAATCACGCGCATAGCGGGTTACGCAAGTTAGTTTTTATGACGCCAGATTCTTAAATGCTTGGCTATCAGGAAGTAAAAATTATGACACGCTCTAAGTGATCGACCTGACGGGTAATCAATCAAGAACTCCGAGGAGCTTGCGACGATCAGCGCAGCTAATCAAAAATCCATCTGATCGGCGCGTCTCATTCATCACATTCATTTGACCCATAAAATCATCGAAAGTACTGCTGTAATAAAGACACGCTCCAAGTAATCGACCTAACGGGTAATCAATCAAGAACTCCAAGGAGCTTGCGACGATCAGCGCAGCTAATCAAGAATCGCCAATCAAAAACCAAAAATCCATCTGATCGGCGCGTCTCATTCATCACATTCATTTGACCCATAAAATCATCGAAAGTACTGCTGTAATAAAGACACGCTCCAAGTAATCGACCTAACGGGTAATCAATCAAGAACTCCAAGGAGCTTGCGACGATCAGCGCAGCTAATCAAGAATCGCCAATCAAAAACCAAAAATCCATCTGATCGGCGCGTCTCATTCATCACATTCATTTGACCCATAAAATCATCGAAAGTGCTGCTGTAATTAAGAGCGTGTCTAAAATTTTTAAGAACTGAGGATAATAATTCGCTTCGCAGCTACTTCGTGGTGCGCGCATAGCGGGTTACGTAAGTCAGTTTTTGTGACGCCAGGTTCTTAAATGCTTGGTTCTCAAGAAGTAAAAATTTAGACACGCTCTTAAACAATCATGCACCCCTATCCCAACGCGTGAGGGATGGCAGGCGTTGTCTGAACGCAGCGGCGGCTGCGCCGCCGCAAGAGAGTGCCGAACAGCCCGACGCCGGGCCCTGGCCGGCGGCACGCCCTAATTACCTCGCCCTAACCCAACCTCCACCCTCCGATTCAACCGCCGGCCCGCCTCCGTATCGTTCGACGCCACCGGGTCGCTACTGCCTTTCGACCCGATAACGATTAAATCGTCGTCCACTCCCTTACTCCTCAGTAAGCTGGCCACCGCGGCGGCACGCTGCTTGCCCAGCTCTACATTACGCGTCTCCGTCCCTACTCGGTCCGTATGCCCGGTAAGGATAATTTTCTCCCCGGTTTGCCGCGCTCGTTTCGCCAGCCGCAGGAGGTATTCCGTGGTTTGCTCGTCTACCAGATCGTACCCAGCCGAACTGGATGGAAAATAAATAGTTAACGTGTGATCCAGTGCCTCAATCGCTTCCGCTTCCTCCATCGGCGTAATCGGATTCGGATTCGGCACCTTGACCGGTTCCGTATCGGGATTACGGCCGATGACATTTCCAGTTACACCGCCACCGACCATCGCCGAAGTCGAAACGACGTGGCCGGTAGCCTGAAACGGCAGTTCCGTGGCGGCTATCGGGCCGGAAACGATCTCGATTTTTTGATTATACACAATAAATCGTTCTACCTCCTTTCCCTCAATATTTTTCAGCACCGTCACTTTGATCATCAGGTCATACGCCCCGGCCAGCAGCGGTGTTACGCCGAACCGCCACTCCGTGAACTCTTTTCTTTCAATGAATTGCTCGTCACTTATCAGCTTATTCCGCACCCGGAACGTAGCGATGGAATCGGACCTCACCAGCTGTACCTTCATCTTCTCGGACGTCCTAATGGACTCTACCACCACTTCCTCACGGGATAAATTGCGGAAAATACCCGCCGAATCATAAGCGATCCGAACGATGCATTCCGTCTCCCGGCCCAGTTGCATCCGCGTCGGGATTTTATACAATAGCTGACCTTTTTTGGCAGTGGGCAGCGTAAACCACTCGCCCCGCTCATTCGTAACGCGGGCGATTAAAATCACTGCCAGGGCAATTATCCCTAATCCCAGGAGAGCGTACACTACGCGTAAAGCGGTACTCCCCTTCGCCAGCCCCAGCACCGTCGTAGCCGGTTTTTCAAAATCTTCCAGTTCCAGTTCCGCAATCAGCGTGATGAGATCCGAGCGGAGCTGGTTGGTCATCAACTGTTCGTCATCGACACTAATAATTTGTTTTATCTTGCTCTTATTCAGTTCATTGTACCGGCCCTCCAGGTTCAGCACTTCCACATAGCGGTCGTTCCCCTTCGGCAATTCTTTTTTAAGTGCCCGCAGGGTCACCCGAACGTCCTTGATCACAAGGCCATTTAACCGTTCCTTTATCGTAATCAGTTGTTCTCGTGAAATCATAGCTAAAGTATTGGGGGCCGGGGGGGTATATCGCCCAATATAGCCCGCTCGCCGCCAGATTAGCAAGTTAGAGCGTGTCTAAAATTTTTAAAGCCTGAGGATCAATGATTCGCTTCGCGGCTACTTCGTGGTAAAGGTTCCGGCTAGATAAAAACTTGCGCGCATAGCGGGTTACGTAAGTCAGTTTTTGTGACGCCAGGTTCTTAAATGCTTGGTTATCAGAAAGTAAAAATTTAGACACGCTCTACTCCATAAAATGTTAATCGAAGTTATCATCGCGATTACCCCCCCCTTCAAAACCTCCCCACCAAACCATACACCGCCGCCCCCAGCGCCACGCTCACGTTCAGGGACGTATTCCCCCCGTACATCGGCAAATGCACCGCCCCAGCCAGCAAGCCGATCACCTCCGGCGAGAGGCCGTGACGCTCGTTGCCGGCAATGAGGTAAAGCAACTTATCCTCCCCCAGCCCGGCGGGCAACACAAAATCAAACAGCGAAACACTCGCGTCCAGTACCTCCAGGCCCAGTAAGTAGTGACCGGCGTTTCGCAGACGGCTTAATTCAGTCAGGGTGTCCGCTTCGTGTCGCCAGGGCACGGTGCGGACCGTCGACCGGGCGGTGCGCCCGATCTTGCGGTGGGGCGGCGCGGGCGTAGTCCCCAGCAGCAGCAACTCCCCCACCCCGGTGGCCTCGGCCAGGCGGAAGGCGGAACCTACGTTCAGCGGATCGCTCCAATCGGCGCAGGCAATGGCGAGGGGAAAACGGCGGCTTTCGTTCTGAATTTCCGAGTGGCTGAGTTGACGGATAAGAAGCTGGTTTTAAAAGTTATCACCACCCCCCGGCAGCACCGGGCGCGGCGCGGCCCCCGGATGATCCAGCGGCAATTCAATGGGCGGGCTGGGCGGCGGCACGGCAATCTCGTCGCGCGGCAACTGCGGGCGCGGTGCGCCCGCGCCGCGGGCCGCGGCCGCGTCGCGGGCCAGGGGCACCAGGTGGTTGGCCGGTCGGTTGACCTCTTCCAGCAGCAGCACCAGTTCCGCCACCGGCAGCACCCCCGCCCGGCGGTTGACCAGTCGGCCGCGCGCGTCCAGAAATAGCAAACTGGGTAATTCCTCCACGCCGAAACGCCGCACCAGTTTCTCCCCCGCCGCCGAACTGGCGGGCAGGCGCAGGCAGATAAAATTCTCCCGCAGGAGGTACATCACCAGCGAATCGGTTAGCACCGTTTCCTCCAGGTAGGTGCAGGGCATCACTACATTCGAGGTAAATAGCAGCACCACCGGCCGGTCGGCCGCCGCCGCCCGCACCTGCACGGCGTCCAGGCTCAGGTCTTCCAGCCACTGCACGCCGCCCCGCTGCCCCCATAGCGGGGATAGTAACAATAAGGCCGGCAGGAGAAACAGGTAGCGCATGGATAAGGGACGGGGTAAAGGTTATCTAACGCTTACTGCACCATAAACAGCGCATTGCTAAACAACAACTTCCCCCGCTGCCAAAAACCCCGGTACAGCGGATTATCCGCCAGCAGCACCACCTGCCCCCGGCCATAGGGAAGTACCCCCAACGAAAGCGATTCACGCAGTTTCTCTTCCAGGCGGTAGCCTACGAAACCGGCCTGCACGTCGTTTTCGGGGATGGTGCCCACGTTCCAACCGTCTTCCAGGTAGTCGTAGGCATCGCTGTTCGTCTTCAGGCTGAAGTAGGATTCACCCAGGCCGTAGGCCAGGGGGTGGGTCTGGTCCAGGCGCAGTTTGAAGATCGAGCCGGGATTGTAATCGCTGATCGACTCGCGTTCCTGGTCCTGGTAATTGCGCAGCCGGTGATCTTCCTCCCCGTCTTTAAAGGAGTCCATGGAAGACGTATCGTCTCCCTCTTTAGCCGTCAAGCCGAACGCTTCCTCGCCCACCAGGGCACGGTTGGCCGCGCCGATGGCAATCAGCCGGCCGCCGGCCCGCACCCAGGTCTTCACCTTGTCCATCGTTTCTTCCCCCCAGCGGTAGCGGCCTTCCGGCAGCACCAGCACGTCGATACCGGTCAGGTTCAGGTCGTCTATCTCCTCGGCGTAGTAAATGTGCACGGGGTATTCCAGTTGCTGCTCGAAGAAGTGCCACACCTGACCGAATTCATTCGGGTAGGTTCCCTCGCCGCCCAGCATCGCTATTTTCGGCGGGTTGATGAGCTGCATACTGCCCGATCCCACGTCGGCGCCGCTATCCGAAAAGCCGCTGGCCAGCGGATACACGGTCACTTCCTCGCGCTCCGCCAGGCGGGCCACGCGGTCGCGCAGGTCGGTGATCGTCCGGTTATCGGCGCGGGTCACCAGCACGGTGCCCCGATCGTAATCCCGGCCCGCCGACCGGAAGTTGCCCATTGCGGCGCGGGCGCGGATGCCCTCGTCCAGCAGCGCGGCCAGCAGGCGGGCACTGCTAAAATCCTTCCAATCGAAGGCATAAGCGTAGGCCGCCTGATCGGCCGGGCGGCTCAGCGTATTGGCAAAGGCGGGCTTGGTCCAGGGTTCGGTGGCCACCGATAGTTTCTGCGTACTCGCGTAGGCATCCAGGCCGTAGGCCAGGGGCACCGACCAGGCCGTGATATCGTAGGTCACGCTGTCCTCCAGTTCGGCCGTCGGGTCGAACAGTACCTGCGTCAGTACCGAACGCGGCTGGTTGGCCCGCACGATCAGGTCGCCCGGAGCGATGGAAGCCGAGACTTCCTTGCCCTCCCGGTAGCCGTAGGCCCGCAGATCGGCCTTCGCCTTGGCGCGGCTGTACTCGATGCCGTTGTTGTCCAGCAACTGCGTCAGCGCCCGCAGCTCCCCGGCCCCCGAGCCGGCCTTCACCACGTAGGTCCGGTATTCCCCGCTCGGCGAGTCGGCCGATTCGCGGAAGTAGTTCCCGAACTGCCGTACCAGGCGCTCCTTTTCACGCGAGGCTATTTCCACCGTGCTCAGGGCCGTCGTGCGGTGGTGCGCCACCCGGTCGTAGAGCGTCAGCGTATCGCCGTTGTCCAGCTCAATCGCCCGGCCCCGGCCCAGCCCGCCCTGTTCGTAGGTCATGCCGATGGCCCCGTTAAAGGTCGGGTAGGTATCCCCGTAGCTGGGGTAAAACAGGTCGAAGCGCTCGCGGGTAAAATACAGCCAGCCCTCGCGGTCGAAGTAGCGCGCGTGGTTCCGCCCGATCTCGGTCTGGAAATCCCCCTGCCAGTCGGTAATGTAGCGGTGAAAAGGCGCGGCCGCCGGCGCAAAATAGTAGGGTTCGTTGGCCCCCTGCTCGTGAATATCGGCGTGCACATGCGGCATCCACCGCTGGTACTGCACGGCGCGTTGCCGGCTCTCCACCTGCGTCTGCCACGCCCAGTCACGGTTCAGGTCGAACAGGTAGTGGTTCACGCGCCCGCCGGGCCACGGCTCGTCGTGCTCCCGCACGGCGGGGTCGGCCACGGGCCGCTTATTGGCCGTCTGCCGGTACCAGTTCGTATAGCGGCTATAGCCGTCGGGGTTCAGGGCCGGGTCCAGGATCACCACCGTATTGGCCAGCCACTTGGCCGCCTCGGGGTTGTCCGGGTTCAGCAGGTCGTACAGCACGCCCATGCTCGCCTCCGAACCCGACGCCTCGTTGCCGTGCACGCTAAACGACAGCCACACGATGGCCACGTCCAGCGCGGGGTCGGTACTCACGCCGTCCTTCAGCAGGCCCGTGCGGCGCAGGTTATTTTTCCTGATCTCCTCCAGCCGCGTCAGGTTTTCCGGCGTAGACACGTAGGCCAGCAGCAGCGGCCGGTCCTCATTCGTCTGCCCGTATTCCGTCAGCACGATCCGGTTGCTGTTCGCCGCCGCGTGCTGAAAATAATTCACCAGCATATGGTGGGGCGTAAACGTTTCGCCCAGTTTATGCGGCAAAAATTCCGAGGGGTTTTGGAGTTGCGCGGCAAGCAAAAAAGGCAGGCCCAGCAGGCTGAGGAGGATAATCCGAATCATGGTAGCAGTTGTGATCGGGGCGAAGATAAGTAATCAACCGGGGTGAATGCCAATGATCGAGTGACGTAACGATCGGATGATTGAATATCCGGCACGATCGTCGATTACTTTTCCCGGCTTCTCTCTCCTCATTTCGGGCGTGTCCGGTCGCCTGCCGGCTCCCGGTCGGTCCCTTCCAGGCGCGGCTACCGCCTTGGCCCTGCGGGCTGCCCGCTAAGGCGTGCCCCTTTCAGGCACCTCACGCGGGGGGGTGAGAACAACTCGAAAACTTCTTCATTCCCCCCTCTCCCGAACCCACCGCGCCCGCAACCGTTACGCTAATCCGAAGTAACAAGTAATGAACCAGATCACCTCCGCCCGCCCCGTTATCGGTGCCATTCAGCACTACGCCTGGGGCGGGACCGACTACCTGCCCGAACTCCTCGGCCGCGATAACCCCGACGAACAACCCTGGGCAGAACTCTGGCTGGGCACCCACCCCAAAGGCCCCGCCAAACTGGAGGCCGAGGAACGTACCCTGGCCGATCTGATCGCCGAAGACCCGAACGGTATCTTGGGCGAGGACGTAGCCGATAAGTACGGCGATCAACTCCCTTTCTTACTCAAGATCCTGGATGTGAGGCAAATGCTTTCCATCCAAACGCACCCGGAGCGGGGAGCCGCCAAACGGGGATTTCGGGACGAAGAAAAAGCCGGCATCCCCCGCAATGCGGCCAATCGTAACTTTCGGGACCGCAACCACAAGCCGGAACTGGGCGTAGCCCTGACCGAGTTCTACCTGCTCCACGGATTCCGGCCGGAGGCGGATATCCGCGCCTCGCTGGAGGCATTTCGGGGATGGGAAAAGATGCTGCCCATCCTGAAAAAAGAGGGGATCGCCGAACTATACCGGCACGTAATGGAAATGGATCAGAACAATGTAAATCAGCTACTCGGGCCGCTCCAGGAGCGGCTAGGCAAAATGAGTAGCGATGTACTGGATAAGGAAGGTGCCGATTACTGGGCCGCACAGGCTTTCCGGCAGTACACCGACGAAGATGGCAATTACGACCGGGGCATTTTTTCCATTTATTGGCTGAACGTAGTACGTCTGCATCCCGGCGAGGGTATTTTTCAGGCCGCCGGTATTCCGCATGCTTACCTGGAAGGAGTATGCATCGAGATCATGGCTAACTCGGACAATGTATTACGTGGCGGTCTGACCCAGAAGCACGTCGACGTGCCGCAATTGCTGGCCAACCTCAATTTCGACACCATTGTACCCCACCACATCCAGCGGGTGCTGACGGTAGACAACTGGCGCCACTACCCCACCCCGGCGGAAGATTTTCAGCTGTCCGTCCGTCAGTTTAACGAGGGCGAAGTCGTGGAGGAAAAAGACATGGGACCGGCCATCTACCTCGTCATGAGCGGAAGCGTACAGTTAGACGACAGCACGGTGCTATTTAAAGGACAAAGCTGTTTCCTGCCCGCCGGCACCACCATGGAACTAGCCGCCCAGGAATTTTCAACCATCTACCGCGCCTCCGTCGGAGAGCGCCCCAACGAAAAAGATCACGATGCAAGACTTAAAAAATAAGGTCGCCTACGTTACCGGCGGCACCAAGGGAATCGGCTACGGAATAGCGGAGGCACTGGTGGCGCACGGCGTCCACGTGGGTATCACCGGCCGCACCGCCGAAACCGTAAAGGAAGCCGCCGACCGGCTGATGAAGAATTCACCCACCGACGCCAAGGTAATCGGTCTGGAAGCGGACGTGCGGGATGCCGGTGCGCAACAGGCCGCCGTCAAGCGGATCGTGGACGAACTGGGCGGCCTGGATATTGTAGTTGCTAATGCCGGTGTGGGTCACTTCGCCCCCATTGGAGAACTGACCGCCGAGCAATTCCAGGAAACGGTGGATGTCAACCTGACCGGCGTGTTCCATACCGTCAAATCGAGTCTGGATGCCCTGAAAAAAAGTGAGGGCTACCTGATCACCATCGCCTCGCTGGCGGGCACCAACTTTTTTGCCAAGGGCGCGGCCTACAATGCGTCTAAATTCGGTCTCGTCGGTTTCACCCAAGCGGTGATGCTGGATGTGCGCCAGGACGGGATCAAGGTAACGACCATCATGCCGGGTTCGGTAGCCACGCACTTCAATGACCACGAGCCGGGTCCGGACGATGCCTGGAAGATCCAGTCGGAAGACCTGGGGCAACTGGTGGTCGATCTGCTGAAGATGCCGGCGCGGACATTGCCCTCCAAAGTGGAAGTGAGGCCGAGTATGCCGCCGAAGTAAGTGCGGCATCTACGATGAACATTCGCGGAGAGGGCTAATCCATACGATTAAGTGTATCTCCGCGAATGATGCATCGGAGAAGCGGTAGTGGAGTATGTGTTTTCGGATCACAAAAATATTTTCCTAGCACTATTATACGATGGAGCGATTACGGGTAGCCAAAATCGTTTTGTGATAATTATCCACCAAACATCGTGTCTCGGCTTCTGTTAGTCTACCAAAACTAACCAGAGCAAATGGACACAACAGACATACTCTTACACTGGGCCTACGTGGCCGTCATGGCACTCAGTGCCGTGGCCGTCTTATTCATGGCTTCCCAACCAAAGGGAGTACCGCAGTACAAGTATCTGATTCACATTTTTGTGTTAGTCTGGTCGGGATTGGCTTACTCGGCCATTGCCCTGGGACAGGGAACGGTGGAGGTTGGTGGTGAAACGGTCTACTTTGCCCGCTACCTGGATTGGGTGGTGAGTACGCCATTACTGCTACTTTCATTGGTGCTTACCGGAAAATATACCCTCAAGCTGGAGGGTTCCCTCACCGCCGGTCTGCTGGGTGCGCAGGTCATCATGATCCTGACCGGCCTGGTGGCCGACCTATCCCCTGCTGAAAACCGGTGGTTCTGGTACATTGCCGGTTGCGTGGCCCTGCTGGTCGTATTCCGGCTAATGTGGAGTGAGCTTTACGCCAAGGCAAAGATCCAGGGACCGGAATTGACCGCCGCCTACAAAGGTTCTGCCGTTTTTCTGAGCGTACAGTGGCTGCTGTATCCCCTGGCTTGGGCACTTGGTAGCCCCGGTTTGGGGATATTCGATCCGCTGCTGACCTCGGTGCTCTTTATTATTCTGCCGATCGTATCCAAAGCCGGTTTTGCCTTTTACAATCTATCGAAATTACGGTCACTACCGGATCACTTGCACCAGGGCGCGGCGCAGCCGCGTGCGGTGCGGGAGGTGGTTGGCGTAGGGATAAGGCGGCTCAATGGATAACATGGGGATAAGGGAAACATTTAAGAATCGTTGCGTCGTAAATAACTGCCATTCCCGTAACGCACCGCAATGAAGCACGGCAAGTTCTTTCTGCCCTCGTTTCTTCATCCACCCAGTAGCGGCGGCGAAGCGAAAGGGACCCGGTTCTTACAAATTTTAGCCACCGCTGGGGTGGAACCACGTGAGGTGCCTGGAAGGGACGCGCAGCGGCGGTGGAGTGCGCAGCACCGAGGCGAAAGCGAGCCTGGAAGGCACCGACCGGCGGCGCTAGCCCGCCGGACACGCCCAAACGAACAGCCTATATCTCCTCGCGTTCCCAGTCCGTCTGACCGACGTAAATGAGGATAAAGCCGACCAGAACGGCGACGATGCGGACTAGCAACGGAGAAACCGCGGGCCGAGGGCCTGGAGCCAGGTGAGGAAAAATAGATCGACGGCCACCATGTTCATGAAGAGGGAGAAGATGGAGACGCCGGCCAGGAGGAAACCGACGACGGTGAGCGCGGTGGCGGTGGAGGATTTCATGGGCAAAATTATTTTCAGGAAAAGCAGTGAGGGGCAGTATTGTTCAATCTTTTGGAGAGTAACCGGCCATGAGAAAATTTGATTATTCGCTAGATTATGAGGCACTGAACCTGCGCGAAGCGGCCCGATCTGTACGTGATCGGGCGGGGCGAGCAGGGCGTGCTGACGGTGGAGCCGTACAAGTCGGAATTGCTGCCGCACTGGCGGTTCAAGACCCCGGAGATAGCGCGGGAATCGTCAGGGGTGCTGTTCGGGATGTTCCTGGATTACCTGGCGGCGGATGATTTTGTGGGGGCGGACATGGCCCGAAAGTTTATTCAGATGGGCTATACGCGCGCGCGTCGCTACGCCAATTATGCGGGAGGCAAAAAGTACGTGGGGCCGGTGCCGGACGATAAAAAGGGGCAGAGCGGTGCCCACGGCCGCCGGCAAAAAGAGCGCGGGGAGGAAGACCCGGTAAAGGCGGAGGCGGCACGGATATTCAAGGTGAAATGGGAGGAGGCGAAGGAAAACGCGGATTATCAGCGGTTGCGGGAGGAGTTTATTAAAAAATATGGCCGTTAACAACATTGTAGAGACGCGATACCTCGCGTCTCCAAATGGCCATGCCATTCGGATGTACGATGTACGATGTATGATGTATGATGTACGATGTACGATGTCTGATGTCTGATGTACGATGTTTTCCCGATATTTCCACCGTAGATACGCGACACCTCGCGTCTCCGAATGGCCATGCCATTCGGAATAAAAAGGATCAATAAAACACCAGCACCCCCACGATCACCAGCAACTGAATAACCAAGAACGGCACGATTCCCCGGTACAAATGCCCGGTAGTGACCGTGGGCGGGGCCACGCCCTTGAGGTAAAAAAGCGAAAAACCGAAGGGCGGCGTGAGAAAGGAAGTCTGGAGATTGAGGCCGAGCAGCAGACCGACCCACACGAGGTCGAAACCGTAGAGCGTGAAAAGCGGGGCCACCACGGGAACGACGATGAAGATGATCTCGATAAAGTCGATGAAAAACCCGGCCAGGAAAACGACCAGCATGACCAGGCTGAGAAAGAGTGCGGGGGACAGATCGGCCTGCTGAAGCAGTTCGACGAGGTAGCGGTCGCCGCCCAGTTCGCGGAAGACGAAAGAGAAGGTAGTGGCCCCGAGCAAGATGAGGAACACCATGCTGGTGAGGTGGAGGGTTTCGCGGCAAACGGTGCGCAGCACGTCCCAACTGAGGCGGCCCTCGGTGAAAGTGAGCAAAATGGAACCCGCCGCACCCACACCGGCGGCCTCGGTGGGCGTGGCCCAGCCCGCGAGGATGGAGCCGAGCACGGCGGCAATGAGCAGAAGCGGCAACAAAAAGGCCCGTAACAGTCGGCGGCGGTAGCCGGGGCCGCGCAACTGATCGAGCGTGGCGGGGTCTACGGCGGGAACGCGGTCGGGCCGCAGGCGGGCGTAGATGAGGACGTAGGCAATGTAGGCCGCTACCAGGATAAGCCCCGGCCAGAGGGCGGCGTGAAAGAGGCTGCCGACGCTGACGTTGAGCACGCTGCCCAGCAGGATGAGCACGATGGAAGGCGGGATGATCTGCCCCAGCGTGCCGCTGGCGGCGATGACGCCCGTGGAAAGCTCGGCCCGGTAGCCGGCTTTGAGCAGGGTGGGCAGGCTGATGAGTCCCATGGTAACGACGGTGGCCCCGACGATGCCGGTGCTGGCCGCCAGGAGCGTGCCGACGATGATGACCGATACGGCCAGGCCGCCCCGGACGCGGCCGAAGAGCGCGGCCATGGTGGTGAGCATCCGCTCGGCCAAACCGGATTTTTCGAGCATGATGCCCATAAAGACAAAGAGCGGTACGGCTACCAACACGTAATTGCTCATGACACCCATGATGCGTGACGGCAGCAGGGAAAAAGCATTGGGGTCGAGAAAACAGAGGCCGTAAAGGAGGGACAGGCCGCCCAGCGTAAGGGCCACGGGGTAGCCGTAGAGGATGAGGAGAAAGATGGACAGGAAAAGGAGGAGGGCGAGGGTCACGTTTGCGCTGCGCGCGTACTTTTGTAGGCGGCGTTGCCGCTGGTAATTTAGTATTTTGGTAATCAGCCTATGCGTATACATTCCCTCACCCCCGGCCCCTCTCCAAAGGAGAGGGGTGACGTTTTTCGGCACACATAGCGTCACCCCTCTCCCGAGGAGAGGAATAACGTTTTTCGGCACACGTAGCGTCACCCCTTTCCCGAGGAGAGAAATAACGTTTTTCGGCACACATAGCGTCACCCCTCTCCCGAGGAGAGGGGCCGGGGGTGAGGGGACACGGAGCCTACGCCCCTACTTTACGTCCGATGATCAAGAAGGGCTAATGTAAGGGAAAAAAATTCCCCGCCTCCACCAGTGCCGCCCGGAAGCGGCTGGGGTCGATCCCGGTGGGTTGCTGTTCTCGGTCGAAAAGGGTGAGCATGTTTTCGGTGGGCATATTGCCCGTCAGGTCGTCCTTGGCCATGGGGCAGCCACCGTAGCCGCGCAGGGCCCCGTCGTAGCGGCGGCAACCGGCGCGCAGGGCGGCGGCAATCTTTTCCTCCCAGGTGGTGGGCGTGGTGTGGAAGTGCGCCCCGAATTCCAGCGCGGGATAGGCGGGAATGAGGTTACCGAACAGGTACTCGATACCGGCGGGTTCGGCCACGCCGATGGTGTCGGAAAGCTGGAAAATGGTGATGCCCAGATCGGCCAGGCGGCTGGTCCAGGTTTCGACGATTTCTACGTTCCAGGGGTCGCCGTAGGGGTTCCCGAAACCCATGCTGAGGTAGACGACCATGGCGCGGTCGGCGGCCAGGCAGAGGTCCTGGATGCGGGCCACGCGGTCGATGCTGTCGGCCAGCGTGGCGTTGGTGTTCCGCAGCTGAAAGGTTTCGGAGACCGAAAAGGGATAACCGAGGTAATCGATCTCGGGGTGCTTCAGGGCATCCACCGCGCCGCGGGTATTGGCCACGATGGCGAGCAGTTTGGTGGCGGTCCGGCCCAGGTCCAGTTGCGCCAGCACCTCACTCGTATCCCGCAGTTGGGGAATGGCCTTGGGGCTGACAAAGCTGCCGAAATCGAGGGTATCGAAACCGCAGCCGAGTAGCTGTTGGAGGTAAGCGGCTTTCCGGGCGGTGGGGATAAACTCCCGCAGGCCTTGCATGGCATCGCGGGGGCATTCGATTACTTTGATCATCGGGTGGCGTGGTGGTGGCAGTGATGGTAACGCCGCATCCCCCCGGCCGGGTTGCGTCCATTTGTGTCACGGGTGTTGGGCGTGCCCCCTCGGCTAACGCCTTGGGGTCGCCGCCTTCCGGGGTTCGCTGTCGCTCCGTGCTTGCGCACCCTCCCTCCGGTCGGCCCTCCAGGCGGCTCACGCAACGGGCAAAATTATCCTGCTAAACGGAATTACCGAAACACACCGCTCATCTTTCTCCCCTGCGCACGAAAATACCGAATAGCTCGCTACCCGCCCGCGGTTTGATGGAGTTGTAGGCCGGTTCCAGGGTTCGCACCGCGAAGTAGGGTTCCAGATAACCCACGTATTCCTCCCGCGAGCCGCCGAAGGGGCGGCTGTCGCCCACCGGCTTATCAAACCAGAGGCCCACCAGTTTTCCGCCGGGGCGGATGAGTTCGGCCATGCGGGCAGCGTAGGCGCGGCGGTTCTCCCCGTCGGGCGGGAAAGAGCAGAAAAAGGTTTGTTCCAGCACCAGGTCGTAGCTACCCGCGTGGGTAAAAAAGTCGCCTTCGATCAGGTGTTCGGCGGGAAAATCCGGTCGGCGGGCGGCCAGCGCGGCCAGGGGCGCGGGTGATATGTCGAGCACGGTCACGTTGGTAAATCCCCGCTCGTGCAGGTATTCGGTCTCGTAAGCGTTGCCCGCCCCGGGGATGAGGATGGCGAGGCCGCGGTCTTCCAGTTGGTCGATGTACTCGCGCAACGGCGTGGAGGGGCCGCCGAGGTCCCAGCCGGTGTTTCCTTCGGCGTAACGGGTGGTCCAGTAGGTAGGGTCTGCTTTCATGGTTTAGTCGGTGATTGTTTAGTCGGGAAATCGTGTAGTTGGGTAGTTGGGTAATTTACTACTTACGCTTTGAGAGCGCAAACTACCTACTACTACTATCCAACTACGTACTAACGTGCTAATGTCAAAGGAATTAATACTTTTAATCACCGTTTCACGAACCGCCACCACCCTACCCCGTCCGGGAAACGAAGTTGTAGCAGGTACGCGCCCGTGGGTAGCGTCGCCGGTAGGTCGATGCGGCCGGAGGTGGTGCCGCGCGCTACCATTTGGCCGGTGAGGGCGGAGATCTGGTAGGGCCGGTCGATCAGGTCTTCGTCGGGCAGTTCCAGGAAAAGGGTGCGATCGGTGGGGTTGGGGTAGATGGTGAGGTTTTTGCGGACGAGGTTTTCGGTGGCGGTGTTGATCCAGCAGTCGTCCTCGCCCGGTTTGACATAGTCCGGAAGAGCACCGCCGAAGCGGGAAAAGCAAATCAATTCGTCGACCGAGCCGATACTGATGCAGTGAGGAGACCTGTAATCAAGGCCCCTTAAACTTCCGATGCCCTCGATCCAGGTGATTTGCTCGGTGCCGCTATTCTCTTCATCACAGGATAAATGAATTCTTTTGGCGACGATACCATTTTCCAGTACGATAGAATCCGTAGAAATAACGTACAACGTTTCTTCTTCCGCAGGGGGTCCGCCTATAAATTCATCACCTGCTTCCAGACTAAAATCATAGAGTAGTCCTTCCTGATCGTTTCCAGCTTTACGGTACACGCGTTGTCCCTCCTGCCGGTAATACAGGGAAGTACTATCATTAAAATTTACACCGAAACGTTGCGGTTCGCGCAGTAATTCGCGGTAAAATCTACCGTCGATCTCTAGGCTATCGCCGGTGAGGCGGTATTTTCTTGTAACGGTTGGCTCTCCTAACGATGGAAGCCCATTTGCAATAGTCCACTGGTTATTGTCTCGTACCAGCCGCAAATCAGGTAGCGGGGGGTAAACCCAGCAAATGGGTTCTTCCTCTTTAGCGTAGAGAATGGTATCGTTTACCGAAAAGCAGTTTAACTGGTAAGAAACCCCATCCAGAAAACACAAACCCTCTACGTTAAAGATACCCCGCAGATCACCGATTCCTTCCACCCAGGTATAATTAAAGGTCGGTTCGTCGTAGCAAGTCAGTACGATCCTTTTTCGCATTACACCATCGTCGTAGGTCACCGTATCCACGGATGCGACCACGGCGGCAGCTTCGGGAAAAGGTTGCTGAAGGGGGGCGTAAAAGGTGTCACCGACCACGAGATCGAAATCGTAATAGATGATTTCGTTGTCGCTGGAAGAGCTAAGCAGGTAGACTTTATTTCCTTCTTGCCGAAAGGCGTAGTTGGTTGGCTCGTAGTCTTCGCCAAATTCCTCGTCTTCGCTGAGCAATTGGTAGTAGAATTGTCCATTCATCTCCGTGCTATCCTCGGCAAAGCGGTATTTAAAATTGGTAATCACGGGAGGGGAAAACGGGCTACCGCTATTACTGATGTTCCATTGGTTAGCGGCCGAGACAAATCGGGTCTCCTGAGCCGGAAGAGTGGCAACGAACAAAAAGATGAGCAGGAAAAACAGGGTAAATCGGCGCATAACGATCTGAGTTTTGCAGGGTAAAAGTGGATGGTGTCGTATCGAAACAACCGCTAGAGTCGGGTGATGGACCCGACCGTTCCGACGTTAATCGACAAGTTAGGCACAACTTGCAAAACGCTGCCCCTACAATTAGCGGTTGGCTGACATTTATGGGAATATACTTTTGTTGTGAGCCGAATACGATGGAAGACATTTGGCTTCCCTCACCAAACTTATCTGACCAAATTTGAGGGCCAAACCCCCATTCCGCCCAAGTTACTACCTTTGCGGCCTCAAAATTGCAACCATGTCGCTACAGTGCGGAATCGTCGGCCTGCCCAACGTCGGAAAATCTACCTTATTCAACGCCCTCACCTCGGCCAAAGCCCTGGCAGCCAACTACCCGTTTGCCACCAAAGACCCCAACCTGGGCGTAATTACGGTGCCCGATGAGCGACTGGACAAGCTATCCGAACTGGTGAATCCCCAAAAGGTGCAACCCACCACGGTAGACATCCTGGACATTGCCGGACTCATCAAGGGGGCCAGCAAGGGCGAAGGCCTGGGCAATCAGTTCCTCGGTAATATCCGGGAGGTGGACGCCATCGTCCACGTGGTGCGCTGTTTCGAGGACGACAACGTGGTGCACGTAGACGGCAGCGTGGACCCGGTGCGCGATAAGGGTATCATCGACACCGAGCTGATCCTGAAGGACATCGAGACCGTCGAAAAGAAGATCGACAAACTGCGCCGCCTCGCCAAGAGTGGCGAAAAAGACGCCAAGCGTACCGTGGAACTGGGCGACCAACTGCTGGAGCACTTGGGCGACGATAAGCCCGCCCGTACCTTTAAGCCCGACGATGACGAGGTTCGTGTTTTTCTTAAGGAAATGCAACTCCTCACCGCCAAGCCGATCCTCTACGTCTGCAACGTCGACCTGGACAGCATTGATACCGGCAACGAGCACACTAAAAACTTCCTGGCCGCCGTAGCCGACGAGCGCGCCGAGGTCATCCTCATTTCCGCCGATATCGAAGCCGATATCGCCGAACTGGAAACCAAGGAAGAGCGCCTCGAATTCCTCGCCGAAATGGGCCTCGCCGAACCCGGCGTCAACAAGCTGATCCGCGCCTGCTACCAGCTCCTCGACCTGATCACCTACTTCACTGCCGGCGTCAAAGAGGTCCGCGCCTGGACCATCCACCGCGGCACCAAGGCCCCCGGCGCCGCCGGGGTCATTCACTCCGATTTCGAGAAAGGATTCATCCGCGCCGAAGTCATCAAGTACGCCGATTACGTGGAGTACGGCAGCGAATCCGCCGTCCGCGACGCCGGTAAGCAAGGGGTGGAAGGCAAGGAATATGTGGTGACCGACGGCGATGTAATGCATTTCCGGTTTAACGTGTAGGACACTCTCCCCCATCCGCAAATCCCCCTCCCCATGCGTCATCTTCTCGCAATCCTGTTCGCCCTCACCCTCCTCGGCTGCCACACCTTCCGCGATTCGGCCGAGGATGTACTGACCATACCCGACCCTAACCCCGCCGCCGAGGGCTTTAACGCCGCCGGATCCGACGCCCGGGCCATCGCTATTGCCGACAGCGTGGTGCTTGCCCACGGCGGGCGGCGGGCCTACGATGCGACCCGTTTCCTGAAGTGGAACTTTTTCGGTGCCCGCTCCCTCACCTGGGACAAGCAGCGGGGCCGCGTCCGCATCGAAAGCCCGCGCGATGAGACGATTTACCTGCTCGATGTGACCAACAACACCGGCCGGGTTCAACAAAGCGGCATGGAGATCACACAGCCCGATTCACTAAAAAAATACGTCGGCCAGGGCATCAGCATCTGGATCAATGACAGCTACTGGCTCGTACAGCAATTCAAACTAAAGGACAGCGGCACCACCCTCACCTACCGGGGCAGCGCACCCGCGCCCGAGACCGGCCAAATGGCGGAAGTGATCGAACTCACCTTCCAGAACGTCGGCGACACCCCGCAAAACCGCTACCGGCTGTTCATCGACCCCGCCACCTACCACATCGCTACGTGGCAATTTTTTCGCGCCGCCGAAGACGCCGAACCGGCCATCTCCACCCCCTGGAACGGCTACGAAAAATACGGCCGCATCTACCTCTCCGGCGATCGCGGCGGTCGTTTTCAACTAACCGATATTGCCGCTCCCGCGATGGTGGCCGACACCGTGTTCGAGCAATTTTAGCGCGGGTTCTTCAAGCGGTCCAATTCACTTTGTTCGCCCCCCGACAGTTGGTAGGCCGCTTCAAACTCGGTGATGCGGGGCCGAAATACCAGGAACATTGCCAGTCCGGCCGCAAAATAGAGCAGCAGTTGACCGTCAAAAGTCATCAGGGCAAAGGTGAGCACGAACAGGTTTCCGGCCTCGGCCACCGCACTGCGGATGATGGTAGTGATCCGGTAATGGCCCAGCTTAGCGGCCAACCCGCCCCTGATCCGATTGGCAGCGGCCAGGCGGGATTTGCTGATGAACCGCGCCCCGAAATACATGGCCAAAATCAGCAGGGCCGGCACGTAAAACGCAATGCGGTAGGGCAACTCACCCGTCTGAAAACCGTCCGGTTGTACGTAGAACAGGTAGAGCGTCACCAGCCCGTACAGGCACTGCCCGGCCAGCAGGACGTAGTATATAATTCGGGTGGTCTGCAAAATGGTGGCTGCGGTCATGGTCAAAGATGCACATTTTTCTCCGCTCACCCGCTGCCTCCCGATGAATGACGCAGCGGAGGAGCGAAACGGATTTACTCCCTACTTCAACCTATCTACTACCTACTTAAAGCGGGCGTGCCGCCTCGGCTAACGCCTCGCCGTCGGTCCGGCTCGCGTGTGGGTCCCCTTAACCCCACCCGGTCGCGTGCGCGGCTGCCGCCTTGGCCCTGCGGGCTGCCTTCCTGCGGTCGTCCCCTTCCAGGCACCTCACGCGGGTGTAGCCGTAGGACGTTGTAGTCGATTAGCAATCGTAATTCATCCGGTGGGCATTAACGTCCGAGTGAACCACCCGCCCCGCATCCAGTTAAAGTATCGCAGTCCTTTTGCCGCTATTCACTAACTTTGCGGTCCGGCCCATCCGTCGGCCCCATAGTTCAACGGATAGAACGTTGGTTTCCTAAACCGAAAATGGTGGTTCGATTCCACCTGGGGCTACTTTATCGCTGCGGCCCAGTGCCGTGCAACCCATTTTTTTGTATGAGTATTCGTAAAACCGCCAGCGTCATTATTTACCGCTTCCGCGAACGGGGGCTGGAGGTTTTCCTGCTCAATAAGCAGGACGATAATTTCTGGGAACTCCCCCAGGGCCGGCTCCTTTCCCATCAGGAACCGAACGATCAGTTGATCGAGCTGGATTGCTGCGCCAACGACCGGGGCGAGGATGAGGAAGCAGTGGCAATGGAGGGCGACTGGCACGAAATCCCCAGCCTGAAATCACTGCTCTACCAGGATGCGCTGGAACTGAAGGAGCGGTTCAAGGAAATGGAGCAAGGGTCTTTCCAACCGATCAAGGAAGCCCTCAAGCAGGCCCTGCCACACCAGTACAAATTTTTGAAAGAGCTTAAGGATATCCTGCGCGACCGGAATTCAGTGCGCGACCTCTAACCGGTCGGCAAATAATCGCGTGAAGTGCCTAAAGGGTGGGCGCGTCAGCGTCCAGTGCACCGCACCGAGCGATCAGCGAAGCCCGGAAGGGACCGACCCCACGCCCGTCAGGGCTGGGGGCACGCCCAACTACCTTGATCGTTAAACCGGCATTTTCCCACTTACTTGCGCTACATGAAAAAGGCTGTTGGTTTTCTTTCCCGCCTTTTCCCGGCCGCCATGACACAATTGGCCTACCGCAAACTCACCCGCCCCGCCGTCTTTAAATCGCGCGACCATGAGCGGGCGGTTATCGACCGAGCAGTCCGGTCAAACCTGACGTATAAGGAATTTACCCTCCAGGTTTACGAGTGGGGAAGCGGTCCTCGTTGCCTGCTACTTATTCACGGGTGGGAGGGCCGGGCCGCCAATTTTGCCGACCTGATCGAACCACTTACCACGGCCGGTTTCCGCGTCATTGGTTTCGACGCGCCGGCCCACGGCCTGAGCAGTCGGGGCAAGACCGATTTTTTCGATTTTACCGAGGTTGTCAAACTACTGCTGGATCGTTACCGACCCGGCTACCTCCTCAGTCATTCCTTTGGCGGCGTGGCCACTACCTGGGCCTTGCGCGCTAACCGAATGGTATCCATCAAACGCTACGTGCTCCTGACCACGCCCAACCGATTCTCCGAGCGCATTGCCAGTATCTCCGCGCAGGTCGGTATTTCCGATACCGTCCAACAACGGCTCCGCGCCCGCGTGGAGTCCGAATCCGACTTACGGATCGACGACCTGAACGTGGCCGATTTCGTTACCGACGTACCCGTCTCCGCCGCCCTCATCCTCCACGATCAAGAGGACCGCGTTATTCCCATTAGTCAGTCCCGTGCGGTAGCGGACGCCTGGCCCGCCTGCGAAATGCGGGAGGTCACCGGCACCGGACATTTTCGCATCCTCCGCACCGAAACAGTGACCCGGCAAGTGCTGGATTTCCTGCTGGAAAGATAATCGGAGTCGGTTTCCGACGTTTATCGACAAATACCGCCCCCCCTCAACTGAATTTTGGCTCGCTTGTTAGGGTAGGCATAAACGATAACCTTATGAGTACCACCGCCGCCAAGAGTCCCGTATTGCTATACACGGAGCAGACGCCCAACCCCGAAACGCTGAAGTTCGTCACCAATAAGATGCTTTACCGCGGTACGGCCGATTTTCGCGAAGTAGAACTGGCCGACGAGTGGTCGCCCCTGGCCGTTGCCCTGTTCGAGAAACCCTACGTAAAGGGTGTCTATATTGCCAATAACTACGTGACCGTCAGCAAGGAATTTACGTTCTCCTGGGATGACATTATGCTGGAACTTAAAGAGTTCATCAAGCAGTACGTGTTCGACGAGAAAGAGATCGTCAGCGAAGGTTTCGGGGACGCGATGATCGCCATTGAAAAAGAGCGCGGCGTTGCTTACGATTATACCGACGATGAGGCCGAAATTGTCGTAAAGATCAAGGACCTGATCGAAACCTACGTCAAGCCCGCCGTGGAAATGGATGGTGGTAATATTGAATTTAAGTCCTATCAGGAGGGTATCGTGACCGTCATCATGCAGGGTGCCTGCAGCGGTTGCCCCAGTAGTACCGTCACCCTGAAGGCCGGTATCGAGGGTATGCTGAAGCGGATGGTCCCCGAAGTTAAGGAGGTCGTTTCGGAAATGGGTTAGTCCGCTAGGCAATGCCTGGCGTAGAATTCAACCGCATAATCCACTCATGTTTTAGCGTTACGTTAGAAATATCATTCCGTTCTGAGCTTTTGCCAGGCGGAAAACAGGAAGACTGTGCCTCCCCCCGCCAGCGCGGTCAGTAGGGCGGCGGTCGGGACGTTACCATAGATCCAGTTACCGGTAGCAAAGAGTGCGGCATAGACCGTAATGCTACCGATCAGTACGCAGGCTAACTCCAGCGGAAGCTGGCTGTGAACGGCCGGGAGCGGCAAGCCGGGTTCCAGAATGGCGGCGGCTGCACGGACGGGTTTCCAGCCGGGACCACCGGGGCGGATACGGCGGTAAAAATTGAGGAGCGTTTTTTGATCCGTAGGGCGGGTAAGGAAGGTGGCACTGACCCAGATGGCGGTCGTGAGCAGGGCACCGAATACGAGGGTTTGCCAGCCCTCCAGCCCGTGATCGGTAAACGTAAAGCCGGCGGCAATGACCAATGAAGCGATCATGGCAATGATCTCCGTCATGGCGGAAATGCGCCACCAGAACCAACGCAGGATGTAGATCAGGCCGGTACCGGCTCCGAGGAGTAGCAGCAGGTTGAACGCTTGCGTAGCATCGGTAAGCAGCAGGCCCAGACTGAGGCCCAGGATGGCCGAGACAACGGTAAAGAGCCGCGCGGCCCAGATGAGTTGCTTTTCGGTGGCGTCGGGCCGGAGGAAACGGCGGTAAAAATCGTTGACCAGGTAGGAAGCGCCCAGGTTGAGTTGGGTGGACATGGTAGACATGAAGGCCGCGATGAGCGAAGCCGCCACCAGCCCCAGCAGCCCGGAAGGCAGCTTGGTAAGCATGGCGGGATAAGCAACGTCGTGCCCCAGTTTGCCTTCGGAGAGGTTAGGGAAGACCCGCTGGATATCGGATAGCTCGGGGAAGACGATCAGCGAGGCCAGGGCGATGATGATCCAGGGCCAGGGGCGCAGTGCGTAGTGAGCGACGTTGAAGAGCAGCGTGGCCCCGACGGCATTGCGTTCGTCCTTGGCGGAAAACATCCGCTGGGCGATGTAACCGCCGCCGCCGGGTTCGGCACCGGGATAATAGGAAGCCCACCATTGTACGGCCAGGGGTACCAGGAGGACGGGTACCCACACGGCGGGGTCGTCGAAACTAGGGAGGAGGTCGATCTTATCGACGACGTTCTCGTGGGCGAGAAGCCCGTCGATGCCGCCGACTTCCGGGAGGCCGAGGATGTAGATCGCCCCCCAGATGGCTCCGATCATGGCGAGGAAAAACTGGACGAAATCAGTGATAATCACCGCCCGCAGGCCGCCGAAGGTACTGTAGGCCAGGGTAATGGAACCCGCGATGAGCAGCGTCAGCCACCCCGGCCAGCCCAGGACGATCTCGCCGAATTTGACGGCGGCCAGTGAAACGGTACCCATGACGAGCACATTGAAGATCAGTCCCAGGTACAAGGCCCGAAACCCCCGCAGGAAAGCCGCCAGGCCGCCGCTGTAGCGGAGTTCGTAGAACTCTACGTCAGTCATCACCATGCTGCGCCGCCAGAGCTTGGCGAAGACAAAAACAGTGAGCATGCCCGTGAGCAGGAAGGCCCACCAGCCCCAGTTGCCCGCCACGCCGTCTACCCGCACCAGGCCGGTGACCAGGTTGGGCGTATCGGCCGAGAAAGTGGTGGCCACCATGGAAACACCGAGCAGCCACCAGGGAGAGTTGCGCCCGGACAGGAAGAACTCGGACAGGCTGGAACCCGCCTTGCGGGAAAAAAACAGGCCGACAGCGAGCACGATGAAAAAGTAGGTGCCGACGATGGTCCAGTCGAGGTTGGTCAGTTGCATGAACGGGTGGTGTGAGGTGGCGATGCCCGGTCGATAGCCGGAATAAAGCGGGAAGATAGTGGTATCGGGGGGGAAGTAGGGAGTATTTGATTCTGCGCATTGCCGCCGGGATAATTCACGGGGCGGGAGCGGTACAGCGGGCCGGTTTCATTATCCCCTCGGCAAGCCCTACCTTCGGCACCGGTTTAGACCCTGCCCCGTTCATTTTTTTATAACCACTATGGATTCCACGCCACCCCAGATCAATATGCTGATCCCCCTCTACAACGAGGAGGAAGTTTTCGGAGAACTGACCGCCCGCCTGGCCACCGTGATGGACCGCTCGCAACTGAGTATCTCCGTCATCATGGTAGACGACGGTAGCCGCGACCGGACGGCGGAACTGATGCGCGAAAAATCACTGGCCGACGGACGGTTCACCTCCGTGTTTCTGTCGCGGAACTTCGGTCACCAGTTGGCGCTCACGGCCGGAATGTCGTGCGTGGATGCCACCGAGGGCGTATTTATTCTCGATGGCGACCTACAGGACCCGCCCGAACTGATCGAGGAATTCTACCCGCACCTGGCAAACGGCTATGACGTGGTGTACGCCATCCGCAAGAAGCGCAAGGAGTTCTTCCTGAAAACGCTTTCCTATAAGCTCTTCTACCTGATCCTGAAAAAGATCGCCTACCTGGATATCCCCCTGGATTCGGGCGACTTCTCGCTGGTGAGCCGGCGGGTAGTGGACGAACTGAACGGCATGAAGGAACGCAGCCGCTTCCTGCGCGGGATGCGCAGTTGGGTGGGCTACCAGCAGATCGGCGTGGCCTACGAGCGACAGGAGCGACAGGCGGGGGAAACCAAGTATTCCTTCAAGCAACTGCTGGCCCTGGCGAAAAACGGCATCTTTAATTTCAGTGAGTTTCCGATCAAGATCGTGACCAACCTCGGGCTCTTCACCATTATGATCAGCCTGATCTACCTGGCCGTTACCCTCGTCAAGCGTTTCGTATACGGCGTGGTGCCCGAGGGGTTTACGGCCCTGCTGTTCGTCATCGTGCTGTTCGGGGGCGTGCAACTGGTTTCGATCGGTATCCTGGGGGAATACATTTTACGGATATTTTTCCAGGCCAAGGGCCGCCCGCTCTTCGTGATCAAGCGAACGATAAAAAATAAGGAGATCGATGGATAAGCAGTACTACAAAGAATACTACCACCTGGAGCGAAAGCACTGGTGGTTCCGCGCCCGCCTGGAAATACTGGAAGACCTGCTGACCAAGCAGGCCCTGCACGGGCTGCCCGCCCGCCCCCGCATCCTGAATGCCGGGGTAGCCACCGGGGCCACCACGACCATGCTGGAAAAGCACGGCACGGTAACCTCCCTGGAGTACGATAAGGACTGCTGTGATTTCCTGCGGGAAACGGTTAAAATGCCGGTGGTCAATGCCTCCCTGACCGAGCTGCCGTTCGAGGATGCCGCCTTCGACCTGGTCTGCGCCTTCGACGTGATCGAGCACATCGAGGACGACGCCCTGGCCGTGCGCGAGATCCATCGCGTACTGGCCCCCGGCGGCGTGGTGTTCCTCACCGTCCCGGCCTATCAGTTTCTGTGGAGTAAGCACGACGAGGTCAACCACCACTTTCGCCGCTATACCGCCGATCAACTGGACCGGGTGCTGCAACAGGCCGCCTTCCGGCGGGAGCGCACGAGTTACTTTAATTCCCTCCTCTTCCCGCCCATCGCCCTGGCGCGTACGGTCAGTAACCTCCGTCCCGAAAAAGAAACGGAGGAAGGCACCAGCGGCTCTGATTTCGACGCCTACCAGACGGGTGATTTCGTGAATTCCATCTTCTATAAGGTGTTCCGCCTGGAGCGGAAATTACTGGGTAAACGGGGGCGGTTTCCGTTCGGGGTGTCGCTGTTTACAATCGGTCGGAAAAAATAAGGGTCGCGATTCCCGGATCGCGCGGGCAGCGATGCGTGAGGTGCCTGGAAGGGCGTTAGCGCCCGCAGGGCCGAGGCGAATGCCGAAGCCTGGAAGGGACCGACCCCGCCATTCGGCGGGGGCACGCCCGAAGAACCTAGCCCCGAAATAAGAAGAAACGCTGCTTCAGCTCCTCGATGGCCGTCTGCTTGTTGGTGGTGATGTACTGGAGGGCCTCGTCGGTGAATTGACGGCCCTTGGGCGTGAGCGAAACGATGTCGTCGGTGATGGTGACGAGGTTGTTCCGGCCGGCGAGATCGAGGACGGTCCTGGACCGCACGCGCTGCCAGTTGATGTGCTCCTGGAGGTGATTGACGTGGCGTTCGGAGCGGTCGTCGTGGTTCTGGAGGTGGAGGAGGAAGACGAGCAGCGAGACTTCCTTGCGCTGTTGCCGCTCGCGGTAAAAAGTGGAAATGACGCCCTGTTTGGGGGCGAATAAGTAGACCAAGAGGAAGACGAGGCCGAGGACGGTGGTGATGGAACCGGCGATGGAAGCGTCCAGAACATTGGCCATCCAGTAGCCGCCGATGGCAGCGAAAACACCGAAAACGCAGCTGAGGACGAGCATCTTTTTCAGGTCGTCGGTGAGCAGGTAGGCGGTGGCGGCGGGGGCGATGATGAGGGCTACGACCAGTACCGCGCCAACGGCGTCGAAGGCACCGACGACGGTGATCGACGAGACGGTCATGAGGCCGTAGTGGAGCAGGACGGGCGAAAACCCCAGGGTGGCGGCCAGGCCGGAATCGAAGGTGCTGAGCTTGAGTTCCTTGAAAAAGAGGACCAGTAGCGTGAGGGTGACGAGCAGGATGACGCCGATGACCCAGAGCGACTTCGGCCCCACGTCGGTGCCGCCGAGGAGGAGGCGGTCGAAGGGGGCGAAGGCGAGTTCGCCGAGCAGGACGGCGTCGATGTCGAGGTGAACGTCGTTGGCATTTTTGGCGATGAGGATGACTCCGATACTGAACAGGGCCGGGAAAACCAGCCCGATGGCGGTGTCTTCCTTGACCAGGCCGGTCTTTTGGATGTACTCGACCAGCACCACCGTGATGACGCCCGTGAGCGCGGCCAGGAGGATGAGCAGGGGTGAGTTGAGGTCCTGGGTGATGAAAAAACCGAGTACGATGCCGGGCAGGATGGAGTGGCTGATGGCGTCGCTGATCATGGCCATGCGGCGCAGGACGAGGAAGGTGCCGGGGATGGCGCAGGCCACGGCCACCAGCGAGGCGATGAGCTGGATCTCGAGTTGGGCACTACTCATGGCCGGTTCCGTTTTGGTTATAGAGCGTGGCGGCCTCGTCGTAACCGCGCTGGGTCATGGACCACTGGTCGCCCATGATGCGGATGAATTGTTGCTCCTCCAGTTGGGTGAGTGCCTTGCGCGTATAGCCCTGGAAATTGTTGAGGATGCGGATGGCGTGGGGGTGCGAGATGTTGTCGTGGTCCTGCACGATGTGGTACATAAAGGTGAGCGTCTTTTTGAGGTGCAATTCCTGGCGGTTGCGCCGAAAACGGATCTCGCGGAACAGTAGCCCGCGCCCCGGCGAAAAAACGAAGGAAACGAGTACGAACCCCGCCGCCACCAGCACGATGACCGGCCCCGTGGACAGGTTGTTCTGGCTGGCACTGATGGCCGTGCCGAAGACACCGGACAACGCCCCGAAAACGGACGCCAGCCCGATCATGACGGCCAGATTATTGGTCCACTGCCGGGCGGCGGCGGCCGGGGCCAGCAGCATGGCACTCATCAGTACCACGCCCACGGTCTGGAGGCCGAGCACGATGGCGATGACGATAAAACTGGTGATGAGCACGTCCAGAAAGCGGGTGTTGAAGCCGAGCGTTTTGGTGTAGTCGGCGTCGAAGAGCAGGAGCTTTAATTCCTTCCAGAACAGCAGTACAACGAAGAGGCTGATGCCCGTAACGGCCGCCATGACCCACACGTCGCGCTCGACCAGCGTGGCGGCCTGGCCGAAGAGGTATTTGTCCAGTCCGGCCTGATTGGCGTTGGGCATTTTCTGGATGAAGGTGAGCAGCAGCATCCCGAAACCGAAGAATAGCGAGAGAATGAGGCCCAGGGCCGTGTCGCTTTTCAGGCGGGTGCGTTTCACGATACTCCTGATCCAGAAGGTGCCCACCAGCCCGCTGACCAGGGCGCCGATAAGGAGAAAGTTGGCGTCCTTGACGCCCGTGAGCAGGAAGGCCAGCGCGATGCCCGGCAGCGCGGCGTGCGAGATGGCATCGCCCAGCAGGCTCTGCTTGCGCAGCACCGCGAAACTGCCCAGCATGCCGCAGACGGCCCCCAGGATGGCGGTGCCCAGGGTGATGGTGCGCAGGGTGTAATCGGTGAAAAAATCGCTGAGTTGCATCGGGTTATTGATTGACCGCCACCTTATAATTGATGCCGTAGGTTTTGGTCAGGTTGTCGTCGTTGAAAATGTCCTTGACCGGACCGGAGGCAATGCCTTTGACATTCAGAAACGTGACCCAATCGAAGTATTCGGGTACGGTTTGCAGGTCGTGGTGCACCACGATCAGGGTTTTGCCGGACTTGCGCAGTTCCTTCAGAATAAGTACGATGGCACGCTCGGTGGTGGCATCCACGCCCTGAAAGGGTTCGTCCATCAGGTAGATGGCGGCGTTCTGCACCAGGGCGCGGGCCAGGAAGATGCGCTGCTGTTGCCCGCCGCTGAGCTGGCTGATCTGGCGGTTCTTGAATTCCAGCATCCCCACTTTTTCCAGGGCTTCCAGCGAGCGTTTTTTCTCGCGTTGCCCCGGTCGCCTGATCCAGCCCAGGCTGCCGTAGGTGCCCATCATCACCACGTCCAGCGCGGTGGTGGGGAAGTCCCAGTCCACGCTGCCCTTCTGCGGCACGTAGGCCACTTTGTCCACCTGCTCCTTATAGGGTTTGCCGAATACTTTCACGCTGCCCGCCAGCGGTTTGATGATGCCGAGAATAGACTTGATGAGCGTGGATTTCCCCGCGCCGTTCGGCCCCACAATGGCCATCAGCACCCCTTCGGGGATGACGAGGTCGATGTCCCACAGCACCGGTTTATAGTTATAGGCAACGGTCAGGTCGTCTACCTGAATGGCGGGCACGGGAGCGGTCAGCGAGGCTTGCGTTTTCATTAGTTCAAAGCATTAACGATCGTCTGCACATTATACCGAAACATCCCGATGTAGGTTCCTTCCTCGGTGCCGGCACTGCCCAGCGCATCGGAATAAAGGGTGCCGCCGATCTGCACGTCGAATCGCTGCGCTTTCACGGCCTGTTGCAGGGCCTCGATGGTGCGGCGCGGTACGCTCGTTTCCACGAAAATGGCCTTCACCCGCTTTTCAATGATCAGCTGGGCCAACTTCTGCACATCCTGCACCCCAGCCTCGGTGGCCGTACTCAGGCCCTGCAGGCCCACCACCTCGAAGCCGTATTCCTTGCCGAAATAATTAAAGGCATCGTGGGCGGTGATCAGCACCCGCTTATCCTCGGGCAGGGTGGCGATGGTTTGGCGCACTTCGGCTTCCAGGGCATCCAGTTGTTGCAGGTAGGCGGTGCGGTTTTGGGCAAAAAACTCGGCGTGGCCGGGGTCCAGTTTGCTCAGTTCATCGGTCAGGTAGTTCGTGATCTGCTTCCAATACTCAATGTTGAACCAGATGTGCGGGTCGTAATTGGAGGCAAAATAATCGGAGCCGATCAGCCCGCTTTTATCCAGCACTTCGGCCAGCGCAATGGTCTTGCCATCGCGGCCCATCCGCTCGAACACGTCCACCAGTTTGCCTTCCAGGTGCAGGCCGCTGTAAAACACCACATCGGCACCGGTCAGTTTAGACACGTCGCCCTCGCCGGCCTTATACAGGTGTGGGTCCACGCCGCTGCCCATCAGCCCCTGCACCCGCACCGAATCGCCGCCGATGTTCTTCACCAGGTCGGTAATCATGGTGGTGGTGGTCACGATGTTGAGCAGCCCATCCGGGTTGCGCTCGGTTTCCTCCCCGCCGCAACTAACTAACATCAGTAGGCAAAGGACAGCGATCAAGAAATACTTCATGGAGGGTAGTCTTCCGGTGGTGCGATTTAGAACCGCAAAATTAATAAGTTAGATGGTGCTAACAAGTTTTGGGGGCGGTTTGTTTTTTGGGCGTGCCGCCGGCTGTCGCCGCCGTCGGTCCCTTGCGGGCTTCGCTGTCGCTCGGTGCTGCGCACGACCCCTCCAGGCACCTCACGTGGGCGGTGGTGCGGAGGAATTGGCTGGCAACTGTGGAATCTTATCTTTGGCACGGAGTTATTCTAACAAACGTCATCATGGACTTAAACAAATTAGCCGAACGGCTCAAAAAGATTGAAGCCCTCATCGCCGGCACGGATTACGTCGGTGAAAAGGAGGCCGCTGAATCCGCCAAGGAACGCCTCGTTGAACGTTACGGGGAGCTGGGGTTCGATAAAGACAGGAATGCCACGGAATACCGCCTGTACACTCCTGATTCCTGGCACAAGAAACTTCTCCTGGCCCTGTGCAGAAAACGCGGCCTGGAACCTTACCGCTATCACCGCCAAAAATACACCACGGTGATGGTGAAAGTAAATGAAGAGTATTTGAATGAAGTGCTCTGGAAAGAGTACCTCCACTATTCCGCAGAACTTGAAGCTCTGATCGGTGAAATCACCGATGACATGATCAACAATATCCATCAGCCGGCGGAGGAAACGCTCGTCGATCAGAAGATGATCGGTGGGCAATGAGTGATACGATGCAAATGATGCCGCTAACCCTCAACTTAGAGCGTGTCTAATGACTGACTTACTAATCAACGAAGACCCCCGCGTCGAGGCAAAATTCCAGACCTACCCGCCGGCCATCGCCGAAAAACTTCGGGCGTTGCGGCAACTGATTTTTGAAACGGCCGCCCAAATGGAGTCAATAGACGAATTGACTGAAACCCTCAAGTGGAACGAGCCGAGCTACCTCGTCCACGGCGGAAGCACCGTTCGCCTCGATTGCAAAGCCAAAACCCCGGATAATTACTAGTTGTTTTTCAA
Source organism: Lewinellaceae bacterium (assembly GCA_963757435.1). GTDB lineage: Bacteria > Bacteroidota > Bacteroidia > Chitinophagales > Saprospiraceae > Neolewinella. The sequence continues at coordinate 661,680 of CAVWSC010000006.1, forward strand.
GTGCACCAGCCGCCTGGTGCCGGTATTTAAGAAGGTATACGGCAATACGTTTCGCTACGAGAAAAACCGCGCACTGATCTTTAGCGAGGATGATCTGCTTCCGCTAAATTAATTAGGGGAGTGCATCGAGATGGCACTGACGTATCATAAGGTAAAGCACCTGGAGCACTTGGGGCAGACACCAACTTGATTTCGATTATCGCTTCACCACCTTAATTGCCTCCTCACTCCCCGCCACGCGCAGTAAATAGGTACCGAGTTTCAGTCCGCGCAAATCAACCGGCTCACCATTTACCGCCTTGGAAAGTAGCACCACGGCACCCTTCAGATCGACGACCTCCAAATCCAGGGAAGCGGTGCCGGGCAGCTCGATGGTGATAAATTCAGTAAAGGGATTGGGGTAGACCGTGAAACTGCGCGGAGCGGTGCCGACCGTCGCGATGGTGCTGTAGGCAGCGGTTCCGTCAAAATCTATTTGGTGTAGGCGGTAATAGGCGACGGCCGGAAGAGGGCGTTCGTCCGTGAACCGGTAATCGGCGGCGCGGTTGGCGGCCGCTACGCTGCCGATACTGGTAAAAGTAATTCCGTCAGCACTGCGCTCCACTTCAAAACGGTCGTTGGCCGACTCGCTACCGGTGGTCCAGTGCAACTCCACAATCGTTTTTTCCCGGCGAGCGGTAAAGGAGGTAAAATCAACGGGCAGCGGCGTCTGTATTTCGTAGGCACCCGCGTCCACCCGGCCGCCCACCAGGCGATTGGCACCGTTAAAATCAGTTTCGCCGGCGGCGGGCGCAAAGGCCGGATTACCGGCGTCGCGGGCGGGAGAATTATTGGCAAGGTCGAAATTCTGGTTGCCCGCATCCAGGAAACCGGCAGCCGCAAAGGTGGAATTGGCATCCAGGCCGCTATTCTGGCGGTAGGTAGACCAACCGGTATACACGTTGCCTTCGTAATCGACCACGGCTGCCGCTGCCCCGGCGGGGCTGTAGTAAAGGTTGTAATCAACAGTCAGGCCGGTGGAATTCTCCCGCGTTACCACCAGCAGGTTCTGGGTATTCAGGCCGTGAAAGATATTATTTTCGATCACGCAGTTTTCCGTGTATTCCACCAGCAGTTCGCCGTTATAGATGCCGCTGGTATTGTTGTTGTAGAAGGTATTGTTCTGCACCTGCGAATCGGTCACCTTTCCCGTTTCACCGCCGGTAAAATTATAGCCGCCGATCCCTATCCCCGCTTCCAGGTTATTAAACGACAGGTTATTTCGTACGATAATGCCGGTGGCGGTGTGCCCTAACTGCTCGCAGCCCACCTCGTAGCCGCGCCCGTTGCCGTAGGAGGTATTTTGCTCGATCACCACGTTGTGTCCGCCGTCCACGTAGATACCGGCCGAGACGGCGTAGGCGCTTACGCAGTTGTACGTCACGTTATTTCGTACCGTTCCGTTGCGGGCCATATCCGTAGCGGGGTTGGTACTCACGCCGTAGCCGCCGGCAATGTCGATACCGATATTGGTGATGTCGTGTACCACGTTGTTCGCGACGGTAAAATTCTCCACGTTACCACTCAGGGTCAGGGCCTCGGAGAAACCGGTGCGGCAGTTGCGGATCTCGTTATTCGCTACCAGGATATTGGAGCAGGAATTATTTCCGGCCGTATTATACACTACGAATGGATTAACGTTGGTGATCGAATTCACCAGGGCGTTCGGATTATTATCGAAATGAATGTTTTCAACCAGGTTATCGGTCACTTCGATAAAATCGGAACCCAGACCGATGTAAAAGCCCGCCGAAAAATTACCGATGGAATTTTGCAGTTTCAGGCCGTTTACCCTGATGTAGCTCTGCTGGTAGATTCCCACCAGAATGGTTTGACTCCCAATCGTATTACTCCCGTCGATGATGACTTGATCGGAACCGAAGTTCGTAAACGTGATGTACTGCCCCGGCGTACCGGATACATTGATGTAAACCGACTCGAAATAGGTTCCCTGCTTGATGAAAACGGTCGTACCCGGCGTGGCGCTATTGGCCGCGTGCTGGATGGTCAGCCAGGGCTGGGCCTCGGTGCCGGGGTTGCCGTCGGAAGCACCGGGGCTATTCCGGGCCACGTAGCGGCTCTGGGAAAAGCCGGTTGTGGCGGCAAGGAAAAGTAAGAGCAGGAGCGAGATCAGTGGTTTCATGCGTGCGGGTTTTATCGTCTTGAGCGGATTGTCAACTCAACGCGGCAAAAGACGCGATGTTTCTACCTGAAAAACCTCCGTTTCAACCGGCCCAGCCCCCCATCACTTCGAATAAAAGTAAGAGATCGGTATATCCACCGCCACGAACATCAGCCACCGGTACCCACCCGTATTATCGAAGCCGTTGCCCAGGGCCAGGTCGATCTTGCGAATATTGGGGCCGCGCTGAAAACCGCCGCCCACGGCAATGGGCAGGTTGCCCGGCAGGCCGTAGATCAGGTGGGCACCGGGGGCGAAGAGGTTGCCCCACTCCAATTCGGGGAGTTTCTCCACGTTGTCGTTGTTGTTGAAGCGGTAGGCGGTAAAGGCCCCCACGTCGATGGCGGGCACGTAAAGACTCACGCTGCCGATCCGCCCCAAACCCTTGCTGACCGTGAGACCGACCGGTGCCGAGACCGCTACCACGTTGCCGCCCTGACCTTCATCCAGGTCTTCGTAACCGTAGTTGATGCCGCTGTAGGCACCGATGGCGAAGGACCACTTGCTACTCTTCTTCAGGTTGGCACTACCGGCGGGCAGGGCAATAAGCGCAATGGCATCCGAAATCTCCTGCGAATCCTCCGTCTGGGCGACGGTGGCGATGAAAGTGCCGTACTTACGGATCTCCTCGATGTGGGGGAAGCCGCCTTCTGTGACAACCAACGCGTTCAGCAAATCGGTCAGGTTGGTGATACCGTAGACGTAATTTTTCTTGCGGATGTTAAAATTCAGTTCGTTGGCCGACCGCAGGATGGTCAGTGTGCGCCCGGTCAGGTTATCGGGGCTGTCGGTGGTGCCGGTAAAATCGGTGTACAGGGTAAGGCCCTGCTCGGCGATCCCACTGAAGGCGCGGAAATAGCGGTAGAAATGGTCGTAAGCCAGGTTGTTGCTATCGGCATAGGCTTTCAGGCTGTCGAGGCTGGTATCCAGTTCGCCGGTCTGGTAACTGAGTAGGCGCAGGCTGTTGCGAAACTGGTTGTACTGGGCCACTCCCTGCGCCAGGGTACCCAGGTAATTGCGAACGCTACTGCCGTTACTGAAAGCGATGCCTTCGGCCCGTTGCCACAGCAGGCCCAGGTAGACGTAGACAAAGGCCGGGTCGTTGAGTTGCTGCGCCACCATTTCCATGGGCAGGTAATGATCCTCCTCCGATTCGGAATCGAGGAGGCTGGCACTGAGCAGGTTGACGAGTTGGAAGCCCGCCGCCACGTCGGCCAGCTGTTTACGCTTGGTGGTATCGCCGATGGCGGACAGCCGCCCCGATTGCTGGAGCTGCGCCGTGGTGGCCAGAAAATTCAGGGCCTCGGGAGCCGATTTCTTGTCCAGCAATTGCTGACTTACCGCCAGCAAGTCTTCGGCCAAAATCTGGGTTTGCGGCGGCAGGTCGATCAGGTCGGGTTTAACAATCAGCAGGGTGCGCAGATTGGCCGGTAGCAGATTAAGGTCCGTGAGAAAAGTATAACGCAGGCTGCTCAGGTAAGCCTTGTACTGGTAGATGTCCTTATCAATGGATTCCAGCAGGTTTTCCGTGGCGGGGAACATGATCCCGATCTCCGGATTTTCGGTGAGCGCGGCCTGGAACTTACGGAAAAAACTCACCGTCAGTTCTTCTTTGGTGCGGGCCACCAGGAAGCGGGCGATCCCGTCCGCCACGCGGGTAGCCGAGAATATCCCACCGATCCCGCCGGGACCGGGCGCACCGACCAGCGGCGGGGTGACGACATTTCCCTCCATGCTTACGACCGACTGAAAAACCGACCCCGGCAGGAGTAACTTGGCCTTTCCCTGAATCCGGGTGAAGTAAGGGTTTTTTCGGTAAAAATCTCCGATCGGATCACTGGGAACGGCATCACCCTCGGCGTAGCGGGCCAGCAATTGGCGCATCCGAAACTGGTCTTCCTCCCGTTCGCTGAACTTGGCCAGGGTCGGTGCCTCGGGATCGAGGGAGAGGACGGTCAGGTAGCTTCTTAATTCCAGGGCATCCTCGAATATCGAGGAGCCGGACGACTGACCGGCCGCCAACAGTGGAAGGACTAAAAACAGTAGTAAAAGGTGACGCATCAAACCAAGGGATTACGGAGGTGAAAGGGAATCAGCCGCAGTTCGGCCAGTACGGTTGCCGCACTCGAAGGCCAGTGCGTGGGGGGCCAGTGCGCTCAGTAGTTCGGCGCGGCTCATGCGGTGGTCGGGGTCACCGCGCTCGGCGCGCGCTGCGGCCAGTGCCAGCCCGGCCGCGCCGGTTAGCAGGGCGGTAGCCAGCGAGCTGCTCAGTTCGTCCTCGCAATACAGGCCGTCCTCCGTATCCACGCAGTGGCTCAGGGTAACCTGCGGCCACACCAGATCGATCCGGTCGCTCAATGGGTCGGTACCGTCCTGCCCCAGACTTTCTACCAGCGTTCTACCCACGGCCCCGGTCACAATCGTCGTGTCCTGATCACAGGGGTACTGGAAGGCATTTAGTTCATCCGTGAATTTGGTATTTAGCAGAGTGCCGAATACCACGATCCCCGCCTCTTTCAGCCGCTTGAACAGTTCTTCCCGGCGGGCCGTATTCACCCGGCCCACCGCCACGGGGAACCCGCTGACACACACCAGGTCCACTTCCTCGCGCAGGGCCACTTCCAGGGCATTGGTGAAATAGGGTTCAAAAAATTCGGCGTCGTTATCGATTGCTTTAATGATGGTTATATCCGCCTCCGGGCAAACGCCCGTTAGTCCATGGACTGGATCGGCCGCTTTGGCCCCGATCATTCCCGCTACCATCGAGCCGTGCGGAACTCCCGAGGGCCGGCCGTCGGTCACCTTATCGTTTCCCCGTGCGGTGCTGATGTCAAAATCCGACCGCCCCGTCCGGAACGCCCGTCCGTGCCGGTCCAGGTGCGCCAAGTCGGGATGGGTGTAGTCGATGCCGCTGTCGACAATGGCGATTTTAATGCCCCGGCCGGCAGTTTGGAGCCAGGGGGCGGGCAGCCAGTCGAGTTGGTCGCGGTAATTAAAGGGAGTCATATAAGGAGTTTATCGTAGCCGAAAGAACGGGTAAGTTAGTAATTGTCCGCGACACGGTTGTTGTGACGGGCTTAGTTCCGGTCAATTACCCGGCAGGTTGTTAGTCCGTTGAGCTAGCCGATCGTTACGCCGAATTAGCCACGTAAGCCGCGTGAGGTGCCTGGAGGGGGCACGCCTTAGCGGGCAGCCCGCAGGGCCAAGGCGACAGCCGCGCCCGGAAGGGACCGACGGCGACCGCCAGGGAGGGGACACGCCCATATGAAGTGGGCAACACGTAGTCGTGCAGTAGGTGGTATATATACTGTAATTACCTGGCTACCGGGTAATTTCTCGCCCCCCAGCCTCCGGGCAGGAAGTAGCCACCCAGTCCGCTGAGGGCAGCCAAAGTGAGGTAGGCCGTGAAACGCGGCAGAAACGCGGGAAACCGTTCCACCAGCCGCTGTACGCTATAAATGGAGAGCAGCAAGTGAACGACCACGAACAGCCCCGCCGGAACAAAAATCCACAGGTAGCCGGTCGGCAGGCTGAGTACGCCCGCTACCTGGGGGGGCAGATCGGCAAGCCACCGGCGCAACCCTCCACCAGCGAGTAACCACCCGAGGGCGGTTACTGCCGGTAACATCAAGTAGTGGAGTAGGGAATGACTTTTGGACCCGCTGGTCATGGTGATGTATTGCTAACCCAAGATCAGAAAATAGCGGACCCCCGCTCCGGGGAGCGGCGGTCCTAAGGTCCACGGTCGGGCGGGGTTTACGGGCGGGGGGCGGGGAAGGTTGCGTTGCGGGGCGGGTTTTGTGTGGGGAGATTTACCCACCGGACTTCAGTGGTATCGATAAGTTGTCGGTTGTTAAAAATCTACGCCGCGATTAGTTCGTGCAATCGTATCAAAACACCACTACCCGTCCCACAATCCGGTTTTCTTCCACGCGCAGGCGGTAGATGTAGACCCCGGCGGGTAAACTCCGTGCCGGCAGATCGGCGGAGCGGGGCCAGGTACCGATGGCGCGGCCGTCGATGGTGAACAGACTCAACTCACTGAAAGGCAGGGGATCACCGGCAGTGGTAAACACGCAAAAACCACTCAACCGCCGGATCGGATTGGCGATGCGGTAAGAAGCGGAGCGGGCGGCGGGTTCCTGATTGCTCGATATGATGTCCAGGACGACCCGCAGCAGGCTATCGCATCCATCAGGTTGAGGATAATTAAATTCATAAACCCCGGCGGTAGTAAGTACGGTATCGGCGATAAGCAGCGACTGGCCCTCTACAATGGCCGTATCGATCGACCTGACCACGGCCGGAAGATAGGAATCATTAATCCTCAGTTCTTAAAAAATTTTAGACACGCTCTTAGCTTACGAATGTCCTAACCGGATTCAAAGTTATCGGCGTAAAACTCGGTTTAATGCGATTCAAGGAATGAGATCGCATGGCGTGAGGAAGGAATCAAAGGATGAATGACAAGGGAAGTTAATGGAGCATCACCGGGCCGATCCTGAACGGATAACTAGTAATGGATGCCGGGCTTTCGACGTACAATACAATACTATCCGTATCAGCCAACGCCCGTTTAAGGAGGTACGTATTACCATAGCTAACGCCTTCAATCGATTTGCCGTCGGCATCAAAAATAGCTACGGAGACTAGCCGATAAGCGGGGCCTTCCACGCGTAAATAAAGTTTAGGACGCTCCTTGGTAATGATGTCGCCTAAGTTATGCGCACTTTCATTAAACGAGATGAGCAGATTGACAAGAGTTTCCCCGCGCTCTCCGGTGGCTCGTAGAGAATCCAGCCGGACCTCCATTTTGGCAATCCGCTTCTTCCTCTCGGCTTCTTTTTCCGCCAGGCGGGCTTTTTGCGATAGCTGAATAACTTCCAATCCGGGGACCTTGCCGCCGAGCAAATCCTGATCGTAGTAATTCGTTGGGTTAGTAATCACTACTTTTCCACCGTTCTCCAGGGTGGGTTCGTAAACTACCAGTTCTCCCCGCAACTCCTGCAACTGGGTAGCGGCACGTTCGGGCGCGGCTAACCGGACCTCTAGATTAGCGTTACTCGTATAGCTGTTGGGGAAAAGATGGTGGGGTTGGTGAACGGCTCCCATATTATCCTTTACCGGAGCAAGGTCAATACGTCGCCTGGTAGTGTAATCGTCATCATCACCATGACCGGTGGCGGAGAAAACAAGCAGCAAGTTGTTAGTAGCCAGTCTAGGCGAATCCCGCTCCTCCACCATTTTTTCAAGGAAGACGACTGGAGTAATAGCTTGAGCAAACAGGGGGCAGGCGAAAAACAGGGCACCGAGGCCGAGGAGGAAGCGATACATAGTGAAGTTTAGTGAGCGATAGACGCAACATTCGGGTAGGGCGGGCAGAGCCGCCGCATATGCTCTACGAAAGCCGGATGTGGATCGACGAAATGGGTGGGGGGTGCTAATTACGGATTGAATCTTATCCCCTCGGTGCTTACCGCTATCTCATTAACGCTCCGCAGCATTCATTCCTTGTTTTTCCCCAGCCCCTGAGGGGGGTTCTGCCCGTATTTCATACACTCATTGAATTGCGTGAGGTGCCTGGAAGGGGCGACCGCAGGGAAGCAGCCCGCAGGGCCAAGGCGACAGCCGCGCACGCGACCGGGTGGGGTTAAGGGGACCCACACGCGAGCCGGACCGACGGCGAGGCGACAGCCGAGGCGGCACGCCCACCTACCTACACTTGCGGAACTTTCCCACGGCCGTGTCAACTTTGCCCGAAAAGCGGTATTCTTATTTAGATTCCTTTTAGATAAGCTGCTTGCCGCCTATCTTTGCCGCCTCATCGGCTACAAAAATGACCTCCGTGCCCCATCCAGACCCCACCACCTCCGTTGTTGCGCTGCTCAAATTACGCCCCGGCCACGCCGGAATCGTGGAGCGGTTCACCAGTGAGCGGCTGGCGTGCAAGTTGCTGGACATCGGCGTGGTGCCCGGTAGCCGTATTCAACTCATTCGCAAGGCTCCTTTCGGCGGCGGTTGGTACGTAAAAGTGGACCGCCAGTGCATTGCCCTTCGCAAGCAAGAACTCGCATGCATCGTGATGAAGTAGCGGCACCGCCGCTGGTCATCGGCCTGGTCGGTAACCCCAATAGTGGCAAATCCTCGTTGTTCAACCGCCTGACCGGCCTGCGGCAGAAGGTGGGTAATTTTCCCGGCGTGACCGTGGACAAGAAGGAGGGCGTGCACCGTTTGCCGAGCGGCGAACGGGCGCGGGTGGTCGATTTTCCGGGGGCCTACAGTTTTTATCCGACCTCGCAGGACGAGCGCGTGGTGGTGCGCGAGCTGATCGACTCTTCCGCTTCCGTCCGGCCCGACCTGTTGCTGTACGTGGCCGACCTGACCAAGCTGGACAAGCACCTGCTGCTCTTCAGCCAGCTACGCGACCTGGAGGTGCCGATGATCTTGGTGCTGAATATGTCGGACCTGGCCGAGAGCCGGGGCCTGCGCGTGGATGTGGATTACCTGGCGCGCAAACTGGATACGCCCACCGTGGCCGTGAGCACCCGCACGGGGGCCGGCCTGGACCGCCTGGACGACGCGCTGAACGACGTGGCCGCGCACGGCGACCCGTATGCGCGCCGCCCGGCGCACTACCCGCTGCCGCGTCAGGAGAACGAAGTGTCGGCCGCCGTGGGCGAGATCGTGCCCGCCCGCAACCCCTACCACGGACTGCTGCTGGCGCACCACGCCGCCTGGCTACCGGGGGTGACCGAAAAACAGCGGCACCGGATCCAGGAAATCCGGGTGGGGGCCAACTTCCACAGCCTGCGCGCGCAGGTGGAGGAAACGATGGCCCGCTATGCGGTGAACGAGCCGATAGTGGAACGTGCGGTGAGCCGCAGCCCCGATAAGATGACGTTTTCGGACCGGCTGGACCGGGTGCTGACGCACCGGGTCTGGGGGCCGATCATTTTTATTGTCATCATGCTGCTGCTGTTCCAGGCCCTCTACAAGTGGGCCGAAGCACCGATGGATGCCATCGAGTGGTTTTTCGGTACCGCCGGCGAGGGCATCCGCGCCGCGCTGGGGGCCGGTTGGCTGACCGATCTGCTGGTGGACGGCCTGATTGCCGGCCTGGGGGGAATCCTGGTGTTTGCGCCGCAGATCGCGATCCTGTTTTTCCTGATCAGCCTGCTGGAAGAGGTGGGTTACATGGCCCGCGCCGCCTTTATGTTCGACCGCATCATGCAGGCTTTCGGCCTGAACGGGCGCAGCGTGGTGGCCCTCATCAGCGGCCACGCCTGTGCCATCCCGGCCATTATGTCTACGCGGACGATTGCCAACTGGAAGGAGCGCCTGCTGACCATTCTGGTAACGCCGCTCACGTCCTGCTCGGCGCGGATACCGGTTTATACCGTCCTGATCGGTTTTGCGGTGCCGGAATCGGATGTGCTGGGCGGCTGGTCGGTGCAGGGACTGGCGTTCAGTGGGCTGTACCTGCTGGGGATTGCGGCGGCCATGGGCAGTGCGCTGCTGTTTAAGCTGGTGCTGCGCAGCCCCGACCGCAGTTTCCTGATGCTGGAACTGCCCGACTACCGGTGGCCGGTCTGGCGCAACGTGTTTCTGACGGTATATGAGAAGGTGCGCACCTTTGCCGTGGAAGCGGGCAAGGTGATCATCATCATTTCCATCATCCTCTGGGGGCTGTCCACTTACGGCCCGCAGGCGGACATGGATGCCGCCACTGCGGAAGCCACCCAACTGGCCGCCACCCGCAATTTGGGACGAGACTGCCGCCGCCGACCTGCTTGCCTCGCGCCGGTTGGAGGCCAGTTATGCCGGGCAGATCGGTCACTTTATCGAACCCGCCATCCGCCCGCTCGGCTACGACTGGAAGATCGGGATCGCCCTGCTGACCAGTTTTGCGGCCCGCGAGGTGTTCGTGGGCACGATGGCCACCATTTACAGCATCGGCAGCGTGGAGGACGAGTTCAGTGTCCGCGACCGCCTGGCGCGGGAGATGGACCCCGTTACGGGCGAGCCGGTTTATAACCGGGCCGTGGCGTGGAGTCTGCTGATCTTTTACGTGTTTGCCATGATGTGCATCTCCACCCTCGCCATCACCTACCGGGAGACGAGGAGCTGGAAGTGGCCGGCGTTGCAGTTCTTTTTTATGACGGGGCTGGCCTACGTGGCGGCCTTCGTGGTGTACCAGGTGCTGAGTTAATAAAAGGTAGGCTGTTTTTTACGCTGGATGCTTAGCGCGTGTCATAATTATAGCAGCACTTTCGATGGTTTTATGGGTCAAATGAATGAGATGAATGAGACGCGCCGATCAGATGGATTCTTGATTCTTGATTGGCGATTCTTGATTCTTGATTGGCGATTTGATTACCTGCGGTGATCGTCGCAAGCTCCTCGGAGTTCTTGATTGATTACCCGTCAGATCGATTACTTAGAGCGTGTCTTAATTACAGCAGCACTTTCGATGATTTTATGGGTCAAATGAGTGTGACGCGCCGATCAGGTGGATTTTGATTCTTGATTGGCGATTCTTGATTCTTGATTGGCGATTCTTGATTAGCTGCGCTGATCGTCGCAAGCTCCTCGGAGTTCTTGATTGATTACCCGTCAGGTCGATTACTTAGCGCGTGTCACCGGCTATGCCGGTGCCGGTGCCTTCCGGGCTTCGCTGTTCGCTCGGCACTGCGTGCGCTAACGCCCCTCCAGGCACCTCACGCGGGGGCTGCGCCCGATATATGTAAGCCTCACACCTCCCAGGGACTCCTTTCGGCAGGGGCCGAAAGTAGCTACCTTTGAGGAGGAGTCTGGCTTTTGAGAGCGTGTCTAAAATTTTTAAGAACTGAGGATCAATGATTCGCTTCGCGGCTACTTCGTGGTTAAGGTTCTGGCTAGATAAAAACTTGCGCGCATAGCGGGTTACGTAAGTCAGTTTTTATGACGCCAGGTTCTTAAATGCTTGATTATCAGGAAGTAAAAATTTAGACACGCTCTAAAGAAGTAAGGTATAAATTCGCCGCTCCTCCGATGTACCATTCGCTGAGACACCTTTAAAAACCAGGATCACCTGATGCCGCGAATGTTCATCGAAGGTGTCGGTGCCGGCTATAACTTAAAATACCACCGGTAACTCCACCACCTCCTCCCCGCGCTGCACTTTTACCGTGGTCTCGTCACCGGCCTTGAACTTGCTGAGGGCTTCCATATAGCCGTAAATGTCAGTAATTTCCATGTCTCCCATCCCGATGACGACATCGCCGTCTTTCATGCCGGCTTTTTCGCCCGGGCGGCCGCCCAGCACGGCGTCTACGCGCATACCGGTGCCGGCGTGGACGTAGTCGGGCATGACGCCGAGGGTAACCTTGAAGGACGCGCCCTGCCGTTCCTTGTCATCCTGGGCGGTGGCGGTAAAGGCGGGTTTGCCCCCCCGGTCGAGCGCCTGGATGAGGTGGTACTGGAGGCGGGCGACCTGGTAAATGCCGACGAAGTTGATGAGGTGAACATCGTCGGTCGGCTTGTGGTACTCGCGGTGCTGGCCGGTGAAAAAGTGCAGGACGGGGATGTCCTTGAGGTAAAACGACGTGTGATCGGACGGCCCCACGCCGGAGGGGCTGGTGGTGAGTTTGAAGCCGTCGGCCGTGGCGATGCGCTCCAGGTTAGCGTCCCAGATGGGGCTGGTGCCGGTGCCGTAGACCGCCAGGGTACGTTCGGGATTGAGGCGGCCCACCATGTCCATGTTGAACATATAGCTGATCTGGTCCAGCGAGACGGTCGGTTTTTCCGTCCACCGCTTGGAGCCGATCAGCCCCAGTTCCTCGCCGGAAAAGGCGATGAACAGGTAGTTGTTTCCCCCGGGTGCATCCGGTTTGGCCAGTTCTCCGGCCAGCCAGAGCAGGGCGGCCACGCCGCTGGCGTTATCGTCGGCTCCGTTGTGGACGGCCGGTTCTCCGGCATCCAGTGAGCTGACGCCGCCCAGCCCCAGGTGGTCGTAGTGCGCGCCGATGACCACGGTAGCGGCCGCGCCTTTATCCAGGTAGCCGACTACGTTGGTGCCGGTTATCTCGGTGCCGGTTGCGGCGTGGGGGTTGTCGCGCTGTGTGAAGGTGAAGGGCTGCATGAATCCTGCCGTTCCTTTGGGGCTGAGACCCATTGCTTCCATCCGCCAGGCGATGTAATCGGCCGCCAGCTGTTCGCCGGGGCGGCCGGTTTCGCGGCCCTCCAGGTAGTCGCTGGCGAGGTAGACCACGTCGGTGCGCAGTTGCTGGAGGTTCTCGGTCTGGCCGTAACCGGTGGTGAGGGCGAGGAGAAAAGCGAGGGCGGATAAGGTAAGTCGCATGGGGCGGGGGTTACTTTTTTGCAAAAGTAGGGCAGGGCGTGTTTGGGTGGCGTCATTTTGCTGGGGGGAATTACCGTTGCCCGAAAAGCGACCGTTAGCGCGGGAAATAGCAATGCCCGCGTTAACTTTAGCCCTGCCGCCAGCTATTTACGGCGGCAATTTTCCGAACCCGACCGAATACGTACCACCATGACCGAACTGAAACTGTACCGCTGCCGCCGGCCTCACTCCCCCGCCCCGTAAATTGCCTTAAATAATCCTTCCTCTCCGGCCAGGCTATGGCTGCCCTGAATACTTTGCCGGGCTGGGCGGGGGCAGGTAGAGGGTGTCGTGAACAACCACGATCCGTGTGGCCGGGGCGGGCAGGGTGCGATAGACGGTATCGAATCTAATGCGGTAGACGGGGCGATCCACGAATTGTCGGACGGTGTCGACGCGGGTGATGACGGTCGGTTGGGCCGCCGCTACCGGGGGCGGGGCGGCAGGTGCCGTGGTCGAGGGGCGTAGGTAAAGGACACCCGCCAGGACAACGGCCAACAGCCAACCGGCGGCTGCCGCCGCCGCCGCCGGCCGGAACCGCCACGATACGGCGGCCGCCGCCAGCGGGCGCACCCGGGCGCGGTAGGCCGCCCGCAGGGCGGGCGGGAGGGCGGGGGTGCCCGCCCCGCTGCGGAGACGCAGGGCGACGGCGCGCTGCTCGCGGTAGTCGCTTTCCGTGATTTGACCGCGCACGGAGGCGGGCAGTTCGTGGTACTCCCGTTCGGTGAGGTAGTCGAGGTAGTCCATATTAAGGGGTCGTGTGGGGGTGAAGGAGGGTTGCCAGTTTTTTGAGTCCGTAGTGGAGACGAGATTTTACGGTGCCGGGCCGGCAATCCATTATTTCGGCTATTTCTTCGGTGGTCAGTCCGTCCTGGTAGCGCAGGGTAATGCAAGTGCGCTGCTCGTGAGGAAGTTCGGACAGGGCGGCCGCAATGGGGAGGGCGTCTCTCGGTTCAATGGGAACAGCGTTACTTTCCTGCCGCTCGCGGTAGGTTTGCTCGTGGCGGCGACGGCGATTCAGGCTGCGGTGGTCGTTTTTCAGTACGCCGGCAGCGATAACGTACAACAGGGGAGCTAAGTCATCGGGGCCGTCATTGCGGGGGCGGCGGAATGCCTTGCTTTCCAGCAGCTGCAAAAACACCCGCTGGCGCACGTCCAGTGCCGTTGCCTCGTCGCAGCCGCGCCGGTACATCAGCCACGCCAGCAACCGGACCGCGTGGCGGTGGTAGAGTTCGGCAAAGGCCGCCTCCTCACCGCCCGCGGCCCGGTAGAGTAGTTCCCTATCCGTGGGGCTGTTCGGCATCAGTCCAGGTATTCCATTACTACCCGAAAACCGACCGAAGGCGCGGGCAGCTGCCGCGCCCTCGACTCCGGCCGATCCGCATATCCTCGGCAGGGTCCAGCCAGCTGCCGCCCATGCACCGGTTGTCTTCGCTGATCATTTCGGCGGCATTGCCGCTCATATTGTAGAGGCTGTAATTATTGGCAAAGTAGCTTTCTGTTCCCGCTACCAGAAACCTGCCGTCGTTACAGTCCTCACCCTGGTACAATTTTACAATATCGGTTTTTTTCACTCCGTTTTCTTCCCACACCACCAATGTGTCCGAACCGCCGCCCCCGGGTATGCGGCAGCAGGCTGTTGAAGTTGGCAAGGTAACAGTCCTTATCATTCATTATGTACGGCCCGCCCCAGGGATAGGGAGCGATCTTCTTCCTCCCAGTGCGGCATAGGTAAACTCGGTAGCCGTGGGCAACCGAAAGCGCACGTGGCGGGTATCCGGCCGTTTCTCATCCTGATTATACACCTGCCCAGCGAAATACAGTAAGATTCGGCGGCACGGTGGCTAATGTTCATCACGGGCATGAAAGCATGGCTCTCCTTTATTTTAGCCAGTTCTTCGGTCAGGTCCATCTCCGTACCCAATTCCCTGGCGTAATCAATCGGCAGCACCGCCGCCGAGTCCAGGTAGGCAAAGCGGCGTTGCCGCAGCAGGTCCTCCAGGAATAGTTGGTAGTTCGCATTATTTACCTCCGTAAAGCTCATCTTAAACTCCTTCACACCCACCTCCTCTTCTCCAAAGGTATATAGGATGCCCGTGGGCACTTCCTCAAGCATCCGGTCGATCGCTTTGGCCCGCAACCCCGCCTCCGGTCCGGCTAATTGCGGTTCGGGTGCCTGCTGGTAGGCCGTCAGGCGGTCCGCTATTCCCGCCCGCCGGGCAATGCGCAAAATCAGGTCATGTGTTCGGGATTCCTGTTCGGGTATCCGGCCTGCATAGTGCTTTTGCAGCAAAAACAGCGAGGGTAAATAAGCACGGTTCAGTTGGTCCATCGCCGCCTGCTCGGGGCCGTTGCCAGCGGTTGGCGTAGCTGGTCCAGCCGCCAACGATACATATAGCTACTCGCCAGCCAGGCCAGGTTATCAAAGGCGTCCGGCGTATAGCGAAACGCCAGCCCGGTCACGTACGAATAACCGCTGATCTCCGGATACGATCCGCTCTGCGGCCCAGGGCGCAGTAGATCGGCCGCTCGGCCCGGTTGAGTTGCCGCAACAGGTCCGGCAAAGCCAGCGGTCCGGCCGGTGCCTCCCCCAACCCCAATTTCCGCCAGATCAATTGCCGGTAATTCTCGCGCACATCCAGTGCTTCCGGCGATACCAGTAGTACGTCCGTCCTTACCCCATACTGCACCTGCAGCAACCGCGCTGGTGCATCCGGCGTCAGCAGCACCGCACTGATATCCCCCACCGACATTAATTGGTTATAGTGCCAGTCCAGCATACCCATCGGCAGCTGCTGCGCGATCCCCCATTTTTCTGACGGTTTCCCGCGCCCGCGCCGTTTCTCCCCGGTACTCCCAGTATTCCGCCAGGCCCCGCAGCAGCTTCCGGCCGCTCGGGCCGCAGCGCGGCGGCGGCCAGCAAGTACGCATCGGCTGCCTCAGCGGGCCGTTTTGCCAGGTAACGCAAAAAATTGAGCGTAAACCCCTCGGCGGGCAGCACCGCTTCCGCCTCCGCCAGCACGGCGGCCGGGTCCGTTCCCGAACTCATCCCCAGTTGCTCCAAATAGTGGATCGCCAGGTAATAATTTTCCCAGGCCTCCCCGTCACGCGGGTCCGCCTCCGTGCGCGTCCGCCACTCCTGCGCCTGCATCCGGTAATAATTCGCCGGGTACAGGCGGTATTCCGGCGAGATGATCGGTTCGGGCGCGGCCCCCAGCCCGAGGGCACATAGCAGCAAACAAATAAGCAAAATAGTACGCATGGCAAGTTTATTTTCCC
>CAVWSC010000007.1:0-141523 GCA_963757435.1 Lewinellaceae bacterium
AGGTGCCTGGAAGGGGCGACCGCAGGGAAGCAACCCGCAGGGCCAAGGCGACAGCCGCGCACGCGACCGGGTGGGGTTAAGGGGACCCACACGCGAGCCGGACCGACGGCGAGGCGACAGCCGAGGCGGCACGCCCACCTACCTACCCCTGCGGAACTTTCCCACGGCCGTGTCAACTTTGCCCGAAAAGCGGTATTCTTATTTAGATTCCTTTTAGATAAGCTGCTTGCCGCCTATCTTTGCCGCCTCATCGGCTACAAAAATGACCTCCGTGCCCCATCCAGACCCCACCACCTCCGTTGTTGCGCTGCTCAAATTACGCCCCGGCCACGCCGGAATCGTGGAGCGGTTCACCAGTGAGCGGCTGGCGTGCAAGTTGCTGGACATCGGCGTGGTGCCCGGTAGCCGTATTCAACTCATTCGCAAGGCTCCTTTCGGCGGCGGTTGGTACGTAAAAGTGGACCGCCAGTGCATTGCCCTTCGTAAGCAAGAACTCGCATGCATCGTGATGAAGTAGCGGCACCGCCGCTGGTCATCGGCCTGGTCGGTAACCCCAATAGTGGCAAATCCTCGTTGTTCAACCGCCTGACCGGCCTGCGGCAGAAGGTGGGTAATTTTCCCGGCGTGACCGTGGACAAGAAGGAGGGCGTGCACCGTTTGCCGAGCGGCGAGCGGGCGCGGGTGGTCGATTTTCCGGGGGCCTACAGTTTTTATCCGACCTCGCAGGACGAGCGGGTGGTGGTGCGCGAGCTGATCGACTCTTCCGCTTCCGTCCGGCCCGACCTGTTGCTGTACGTGGCCGACCTGACCAAGCTGGACAAGCACCTGCTGCTCTTCAGCCAGCTACGCGACCTGGAGGTGCCGATGATCTTGGTGCTGAATATGTCGGACCTGGCCGAGAGCCGGGGCCTGCGCGTGGATGTGGATTACCTGGCGCGCAAACTGGATACGCCCACCGTGGCCGTGAGCACCCGCACGGGGGCCGGCCTGGACCGCCTGGACGACGCGCTGAACGACGTGGCCGCGCACGGCGACCCGTATGCGCGCCGCCCGGCGCACTACCCGCTGCCGCGTCAGGAGAACGAAGTGTCGGCCGCCGTGGGCGAGATCGTGCCCGCCCGCAACCCCTACCACGGACTGCTGCTGGCGCACCACGCCGCCTGGCTACCGGGGGTGACCGAGAAACAGCGGCACGGGATCCAGGAAATCCGGGTGGGGGCCAACTTCCACAGCCTGCGCGCGCAGGTGGAGGAAACGATGGCCCGCTATGCGGTGAACGAGCCGATAGTGGAACGCGCGGTGAGCCGCAGCCCCGATAAGATGACGTTTTCGGACCGGCTGGACCGGGTGCTGACGCACCGGGTCTGGGGGCCGATCATTTTTATTGTCATCATGCTGCTGCTGTTCCAGGCCCTTTACAAGTGGGCCGAGGCACCGATGGATGCCATCGAGTGGTTTTTCGGTACCGCCGGCGAGGGCATCCGCGCCGCGCTGGGGGCCGGTTGGCTGACCGATCTGCTGGTGGACGGCCTGATTGCCGGCCTGGGGGGGATCCTGGTGTTTGCGCCGCAGATCGCGATCCTTTTTTTCCTGATCAGCCTGCTGGAAGAGGTGGGTTACATGGCCCGCGCCGCCTTTATGTTCGACCGCATCATGCAGGCTTTCGGCCTGAACGGGCGCAGCGTGGTGGCACTCATCAGCGGCCACGCCTGTGCCATCCCGGCCATTATGTCTACGCGGACGATTGCCAACTGGAAGGAGCGCCTGCTGACCATTCTGGTAACGCCGCTCACGTCCTGCTCGGCGCGGATACCGGTTTATACCGTCCTGATCGGTTTTGCGGTGCCGGAATCGGATGTGCTGGGCGGCTGGTCGGTGCAGGGACTGGCGTTCAGTGGGCTGTACCTGCTGGGGATTGCGGCGGCCATGGGCAGTGCGCTGCTGTTTAAGCTGGTGCTGCGCAGCCCCGACCGCAGTTTCCTGATGCTGGAACTGCCCGACTACCGGTGGCCGGTCTGGCGCAACGTGTTTTTGACGGTATATGAGAAGGTGCGCACCTTTGCCGTGGAAGCGGGCAAGGTGATCATCATCATTTCCATCATCCTCTGGGGGCTGTCCACTTACGGCCCGCAGGCGGACATGGATGCCGCCACTGCGGAAGCCACCCAACTGGCCGCCACCCGCAATTTGGGAGAGACTGCCGCCGCCGACCTGCTTGCCTCGCGCCGGTTGGAGGCCAGTTACGCCGGGCAGATCGGCCACTTTATCGAACCCGCCATCCGCCCGCTCGGCTACGACTGGAAGATCGGGATCGCCCTGCTGACCAGTTTTGCGGCCCGCGAGGTGTTCGTGGGCACGATGGCCACCATTTATAGCATCGGCAGCGTGGAGGACGAGTTCAGTGTCCGCGACCGCCTGGCGCGGGAGATGGACCCCGTTACGGGCGAGCCGGTGTATAACCGGGCCGTGGCGTGGAGTCTGCTGATCTTTTACGTGTTTGCCATGATGTGCATCTCCACCCTCGCCATCACCTACCGGGAGACGAGGAGCTGGAAGTGGCCGGCGTTGCAGTTCTTTTTTATGACGGGGCTGGCCTACGTGTCGGCCTTCGTGGTGTACCAGGTGCTGAGTTAATAAAAGGTAGGCTGTTTTTTACGCTGGATGCTTAGCGCGTGTCATAATTATAGCAGCACTTTCGATGGTTTTATGGGTCAAATGAATGAGATGAATGAGACGCGCCGATCAGATGGATTCTTTATTCTTGATTCTTGATTGGCGATTCTTGATTAGCTGCGCTGATCGTCGCAAGCTCCTCGGAGTTCTTGATTGATTACCCGTCAGGTCGATTACTTAGCGCGTGCCACCGGCTATGCCGGTGCCGGTGCCTTCCGGGCTTCGCTGTTCGCTCGGCACTGCGTGCGCTAACGCCCCTCCAGGCACCTCACGCGGGGGCTGCGCCCGATATATGTAAGCCTCACACCTCCCAGGGACTCCTTTCGGCAGGGGCCGAAAGTAGCTACCTTTGAGGAGGAGTCTGGCTTTTGAGAGCGTGTCTAAAATTTTTAAGAACTGAGGATCAATGATTCGCTTCGCGGCTACTTCGTGGTTAAGGTTCTGGCTAGATAAAAACTTGCGCGCATAGCGGGTTACGTAAGTCAGTTTTTATGACGCCAGGTTCTTAAATGCTTGATTATCAGGAAGTAAAAATTTAGACACGCTTTAAAGAAGTAAGGTATAAATTCGCCGCTCCTCCGATGTACCATTCGCTGAGACACCTTTAAAAACCAGGATCACCTGATGCCGCGAATGTTCATCGAAGGTGTCGGTGCCGGCTATAACTTAAAATACCACCGGTAACTCCACCACCTCCTCCCCGCGCTGCACTTTTACCGTGGTCTCGTCACCGGCCTTGAACTTGCTGAGGGCTTCCATATAGCCGTAAATGTCAGTAATTTCCATGTCTCCCATCCCGATGACGACATCGCCGTCTTTCATGCCGGCTTTTTCGCCCGGGCGGCCGCCCAGCACGGCGTCTACCCGCATACCGGTGCCGGCGTGGACGTAGTCGGGCATGACACCGAGGGTAACCTTGAAGGACGCGCCCTGCCGTTCCTTGTCATCCTGGGCGGTGGCGGTAAAGGCGGGTTTGCCCCCCCGGTCGAGCGCCTGGATGAGGTGGTACTGGAGGCGGGCGACCTGGTAAATGCCGACGAAATTGATGAGGTGAACATCGTCGGTCGGCTTGTGGTACTCGCGGTGCTGGCCGGTAAAAAAGTGGAGAACGGGAATATCCTTGAGGTAAAACGACGTGTGATCGGACGGCCCCACGCCGGAGGGGCTGGTGGTAAGTTTGAAGCCATCGGCCGTGGCGATGCGCTCCAGGTTAGCGTCCCAGACGGGGCTGGTGCCGGTGCCGTAGACCGCCAGGGTACGTTCGGGATTGAGGCGGCCCACCATGTCCATGTTGAACATATAGCTGATCTGGTCCAGCGGGACGGTCGGTTGTTCCGTCCACCGCTTGGAGCCGATCAGCCCCAGTTCCTCGCCGGAAAAGGCGATGAACAGGTAGTTGTTTCCCCCGGGTGCATCCGGTTTGGCCAGTTCTCCGGCCAGCCAGAGCAGGGCGGCCACGCCGCTGGCGTTATCGTCGGCTCCGTTGTGAACGGCCGGTTCTCCGGCATCCAGTGAGCTGACGCCGCCCAGCCCCAGGTGGTCGTAGTGCGCGCCGATGACCACGGTGGCGGCCGCGCCCTTATCCAGGTAGCCGACTACGTTGGTGCCGGTTATCTCGGTGCCGGTTGCGGCGTGGGGGTTGTCGCGCTGTGTGAAGGTGAAGGGCTGCATGAATCCTGCCGTTCCTTTAGGGCTGAGACCCATTGCTTCCATCCGCCAGGCGATGTAATCGGCCGCCAGCTGTTCGCCGGGGCGGCCGGTTTCGCGGCCCTCCAGGTAGTCGCTGGCGAGGTAGACCACGTCGGTGCGCAGTTGCTGGAGGTTCTCGGTCTGGCCGTAACCGGTGGTGAGGGCGAGGAGAAAAGCGAGGGCGGATAAGGTAAGTCGCATGGGGCGGGGGTTACTTTTTTGCAAAAGTAGGGCAGGGCGTGTTTGGGTGGCGTCATTTTGCTGGGGGGAATTACCGTTGCCCGAAAAGCGACCGTTAGCGCGGCATATAGCAATGCCCGTGTTAACTTTAGCCCTGCCGCCAGTTATTTACGGCGGCAATTTTCCGAACCCGACCGAATACGTACCACCATGACCGAACTGAAACTGTTCCGCTGCCGCCGGCCTCACTCCCCCGCCCCGTAAATTGCCTTGAATAACCCTTCCTCTCCGGCCAGGCTATGGCTGCCCTGAATACTTTCCGGGCTGGGCGGGGGCAGGTAGAGGGTATCGTGAACAACCACGATCCGTGTGGCCGGGGCGGGCAGGGTGCGATAAACGGTATCGAATCTAATGCGGTAAACGGGGCGATCCACGAATTGTCGGACGGTGTCGACGCGGGTGATGACGGTCGGTTGGGCCGCCGCTACCGGGGGCGGGGCGGCAGGTGCCGTGGTCGAGGGGCGTAGGTAAAGGACACCCGCCAGGACAACGGCCAACAGCCAACCGGCGGCTGCCGCCGCCGCCGCCGGCCGGAACCACCGCGATCCGGCGGCCGCCGCCAGCGGGCGCACCCGGGCACGGTAGGCCGCCCGCAGGGCGGGCGGGAGGGCGGGGGTGCCCGCCCCGCTGCGGAGACGCAGGGCGACGGCGCGCTGCTCGCGGTAGTCGCTTTCCGTGATTTGACCGCGCACGGAGGCGGGCAGTTCGTGGTACTCCCGTTCGGTGAGGTAGTCGAGGTAGTCCATATTAAGGGGTCGTGTGGGGGTGAAGGAGGGTTGCCAGTTTTTTCAACCCGTAATGCAGACGAGATTTTACGGTGCCGGGCCGGCAATCCATTATTTCGGCTATTTCTTCGGTGGTCAGTCCGTCCTGGTAGCGCAGGGTAATGCAAGTGCGCTGCTCGTGAGGAAGTTCGGACAGGGCGGCCGCAATGGGGAGGGCGTCTCTCGGTTCAATGGGAACAGCGTTACTTTCCTGCCGCTCGCGGTAGGTTTGCTCGTGGCGGCGACGGCGATTCAGGCTGCGGTGGTCGTTTTTCAGTACGCCGGCAGCGATAACGTACAACAGGGGAGCTAAGTCATCGGGGCCGTCATTGCGGGGGCGGCGGAATGCCTTGCTTTCCAGCAGCTGCAAAAACACCCGCTGGCGCACGTCCAGTGCCGTTGCCTCGTCGCAGCCGCGCCGGTACATCAGCCACGCCAGCAACCGGACCGCGTGGCGGTGGTAGAGTTCGGCAAAGGCCGCCTCCTCACCGCCCGCGGCCCGGTAGAGTAGTTCCCTATCCGTGGGGCTGTTCGGCATCAGTCCAGGTATTCCATTACTACCCGAAAACCGACCGAAGGCGCGGGCAGCTGCCGCTCCCTGATCCGGCCGATCCGCATATCCTCGGCAGGGTCCAGCCAGCTGCCGCCCATGCACCGGTTGTCTTCGCTGATCATTTCGGCGGCATTGCCGCTCATATTGTAGAGGCTGTAATTATTGGCAAAGTAGCTTTCTGTTCCCGCTACCAGAAACCTGCCGTCGTTACAGTCCTCACCCTGGTACAATTTTACAATATCGGTTTTTTTCACTCCGTTTTCTTCCCACACCACCAATGTGTCCGAACCGCCGCTCCGGGTATGCGGCAGCAGGCTGTTGAAGTTGGCAAGGTAACAGTCCTTATCATTCATAATGTACGGCCCACCCCAGGGATAGGGAGCGTATTTTCTTCCTCCCAGTGCGGCATAGGTAAACTCGGTAGCCGTGGGCAACCGAAAGCGCACGTGGCGGGTATCCGGCCGTTTCTCATCCTGATTATACACCTGCCCCAGCCAAATACAGTACAATTCGGCGGCACGGTGGCTAATGTTCATCACGGGCATGAAAGCATGGCTCTCCTTTATTTTAGCCAGTTCTTCGGTCAGGTCCATCTCCGTACCCAATTCCCTGGCGTAATCAATCGGCAGCACCGCCGCCGAGTCCAGGTAAGCAAAGCGGCGTTGCCGCAGCAGGTCCTCCAGGAATAGTTGGTAGTTCGCATTATTTACCTCCGTAAAGCTCATCTTAAACCCCTTCACACCCACCTCCTCTTCTCCAAAGGTATATAGGGTGCCCGTAGGCACTTCCTCAAGCATCCGGTCGATCGCTTTGGCCCGCAACCCCGGTTCCGGTCCGGCCAATTGCGGTTCGGGTGCCTGCTGGTAGGCCGTCAGGCGGTCCGCTATTCCCGCCCGCCGGGCAATGCGCAAAATCAGGTCATGTGTTCGGGATTCCTGTTCGGGTATCCGGCCTGCATAGTGCTTTTGCAGCAAAAACAGCGAGGGTAAATAAGCACGGTTCAGCTGGTCCATCGCCGCCTGCTCGGGGCCGCTTGCCAGCGGTTGGCGTAGCTGGTCCAGCCGCCAACGATACATATAGCTACTCGCCAGCCAGGCCAGGTTATCAAAGGCGTCCGGCGTATAGCGAAACGCCAGCCCGGTCACGTACGAATAACCGCTGATCTCCGGATACGATCCGCTCTGCGGCCCCAGGGCGCAGTAGATCGGCCGCTCGGCCCGGTTGAGTTGCCGCAACAGGTCCGGCAAAGCCAGCGGCCCGGCCGGTGCCTCCCCCAACCCCAATTTCCGCCAGATCAATTGCCGGTAATTCTCGCGCACATCCAGTGCTTCCGGCGATACCAGTAGTACGTCCGTCCTTACCCCATACTGCACCTGCAGCAACCGCGCCGGTGCATCCGGCGTCAGCAGCACCGCACTAATATCCCCCACCGACATCAATTGGTTATAGTGCCAGTCCAGCATACCCATCGGCAGCTGCTGCGCAATCCCCCATTTTTTGACGGTTTCCCACGCCCGCGCCGTTTCTCCCCGGTACTCCCAGTATTCCGCCAGGCCCCGCAGCAGTTCCGGCCGCTCGGGCCGCAGCGCGGCGGCGGCCAGCAAGTACGCATCGGCTGCCTCAGCGGGCCGTTTTGCCAGGTAACGCAAAAAATTGAGCGTAAACCCCTCGGCGGGCAGCACCGCTTCCGCCTCCGCCAGCACGGCGGCCGGGTCCGTTCCCGAACTAATCCCCAGTTGCTCCAAATAGTGGATCGCCAGGTAATAAT
Organism: Lewinellaceae bacterium; assembly: GCA_963757435.1. Taxonomy (GTDB): domain Bacteria; phylum Bacteroidota; class Bacteroidia; order Chitinophagales; family Saprospiraceae; genus Neolewinella. Next base: position 7,688 of record CAVWSC010000007.1, read on the forward strand.
TTTCCCAGGCCTCCCCGTCACGCGGGTCCGCCTCCGTGCGCGTCCGCCACTCCTGCGACTGCATCCGGTAATAATTCGCCGGGTACAGGCGGTATTCCGGCGAGATAATCGGTTCGGGCGCGGCCCCCAGCCCGAGGGCACATAGCAGCAGGCAAATAAGCAAAGTAGTACGCATGGCAAGTTTATTTTCCCCCTACCAAACCGCCCGATCGCAAGGGTTCAATTATACGCAAGGTTTATTTTTCGGGGGTTAGTCGTTTTTCGGGCGTGCCCCCGCGGCTACCGCCGCAGGGTCGGCACCTTCCGGGGTTCGCTATTCGCTCCGTGCTAACGCACCAAGCCCTCCAGGCGCCTCACGCGGGGGGGGCAAGGATGGAAGGATTAGCTGCGCTGCTTCCCTTGATCGCAAAGCGATCTTTCGAGGTGAGGGATGGAAGGATGGAGGGATTAGCTGCGCTGCTTCTCTTGATCGCAAAGCGATCTTTCGAGGTGAAGGATGGAAGGATTAGCTCTGCGCTGCTTCTCTCGATCGCAAAGCGATCTTTCGAGGTGAGGGAAGGAAGGATTGAAGGCATGCGTGACCTCCAACCACGCGCTGGTGCGTGACCTCCGGTCTCGCGAATTTGGCTGCCGCCCCCCGGTCGCAAGGGGTGTGACCTCCGGTCGCGCGAACCCTTGGCTGTGTGACCTCCGGTCGCGCATTGGTGCGTGACCTCCGGTCTCGCGAATTTGGCTGCCGACCTCCGGTCGGAAGTAAGGGCGTACAAACGTTAAATCTCATAGGCTGCGATTTGCAACGAGTTATCGCCCCCCCTTCACCCCGCTCCCCCCGCAGCGACCGGGGTATAGCATCTGCGGCAAAATAATTATTTGTTTTGTGCGGGAATTTTGCCCACCTTCTTCGTCGTGGAACGCCTTACTTAGAGCGTGTCTAAAATTTTTAAGAACTGAGGATCAATGATTCGCTTCGCGGCTACTTCGTGGTTAACGTTCCGGCTAGATAAAAACTTGCGCGCATAGCGGGTTACGTAAGTCAGTTTTTATGACGCCAGGTTCTTAAATGCTTGGTTACCAGGAAGTAAAAATTTAGACACGCTCTAAATGGCTGTACGGGAAACGTTGGGGTGTAGAGACCGCCATCTTCGTCCTGAAATCTTTTCTACAACTAGCTTTGGTATCGGCCTATACGCAGCCCGGCGTAGAACAAGATCTCTGGTCCAGCTTCGCCTTTTATAACCAACAAAGCGCGCTGGTCACCGCCAGTGAGGAAGCCGTTAAAAAAGCGACCGAACACCGAAAATATGAATACCGGATCAACCGTAACGTGACGGGCGGGATGATCCAACACTTTTTGTATACCATATAGCTGAGTGGACCCAATGACTGGCGAGCCAAAACCCTGGTGCTTCTCAAATTGATGTCCCGCTATACCGAACCGTATCGCCCCGACCGAAGCCGAGCGCGGGAGCGAAAAATCATGCGGATGAATAATCGGCATATCCACGAAAAAAACTATAGAAAAGCGATGTAAACACCCGCAAGGCTACCGTCCCAATAGCACTTTGAAAACAAGGGCACGGGGGAGGTATGTTCACTTGGCAACTGAAAAAATGTGGCAACCCATCAGTACCTAAAAACGGTGTTTACGGGGGTGGAGGCTATCGGAAGAACCGCCTTAACTTAATGGTGTTGCTGCATTGTTAGCGGCATTTTTTCCTTTGATTTTGTTCATAGAAATGATAGCATCTGAAACCAGTTTCGGTGCAGAATAAACGTATTCCAAGATAGCAAAAGCCAAATTTTCTACTATCGGTATTTCTTTATCAGTCAACTCACCATGACTTGCATGTGCACCAATATTCCCAAAGTTTTTAAGGTATTTTGCTACTTCAACTAATTCATTAGGTAATATATTATTAATTGATAAATCGTTTAGCATCGATGCTAGACTGTTTCCCTTTGCATTACGATCAAGACAAACCATTTCTAACATTCGCCTCATTAATACTACATAAGCATTAACGTCAATTCTCTTAACCTTATAAGCTGCTAAAAAAGCAGTAGCTATTTTCGATGGTAAACCTATTGGCAATTTACTTTTCATTGGATAAATAGAATTATACACAGGTAGATCTATTTCAGGCATCATAGAATCATCCCAATCATAGAAGTAAGCGTTTACACTATTGCAGCTCTCACATTTACACAAATGAAATATTGTCCCCCATGAAAAAGTATGTCCTGATCGTTCATCAACCTCTTCTTCGTCTGAGTATGACATTGAATCAAGTATCGACATTTTTCTTACTTCCAAGCAGATGCCGCATTCTATCGCAATTTTAGTCTTTTTCATTGTTTTGCTACTTTGAAGCAGTGGATAAAAATTTGTACATTAGTTCAATTTTATTAAACAATTCATCAAAACAAATTATTTGTACGTTTTTTAATTCTCGCCTAAATAAATCAAAGTACTTGTTTTGATCCAAATTCATTTTAGAATATGTCCCCAAAATAAGAATCATATTGGGTGAAAAGACCTCAAACTGCTCGTTAGATTCTCGAAGTAAGTTATAATAATTCTTTTGAATAGTCTCCTTGTAATCGATGATTTGTACGATACCTCCACTCAATTCTTTAGACAGAGAATATACACCTCTATATTTACTTCCTAAAAGTCTAGAGTTTGGAGTCTTAATCTCAATCAACGAAATATTCTTTGACAAACTATTAATGAATGTAAAGTCAATAATTTTCCCACCACTATTTGAAATTCCTTTTCCTCCAAGATTAGCCTTGTCAATAAACATAATTTCTGGCAAGGACAAACTATGAGTGACTATCCATGAATTATTTTTTAAAATTTGATGCCAATATTCTTCATCATCCAAATTTACTTTATTCTCCCAAATTGATAAGATATTTTCAATTTTTGCTAAAGGATTTACACTTTCATCGCACTGAATGATTGGAATTAATAATTCTTTTTCTGCTCTTATTACAGCGTGCAATAAAGTTTCCTCAGGTAATCTTGTGAGAATTACAGTAACAGCTATAATTTTAGTTGAGAACCAACTATTTCCACCATCCAAAAAATCGATTCTTATATTTGAAATTTCTGTCACATGCTCTTTCATTTTCTCATAGAATGTATCTATGTTCTGTGGTTTATCCCATTCGTCAGCTCGTATATCTGCATTCAATATAAATCTGAAAACGATTCTATCCTCCCTAGTCCTAATTTTAACATTATTATAAAATACCAAACTATCGGTAGGGTTTCTTCTAGGGTGAAAATTAATATCTGTAAATAATGGAAAAGAATCAATTTTTGTGTTAGAGATATTCCCTAAAGAGGTTCGTAAATCTAAAGATTTCTTAAAAGTCTGAACTAATATTTGATTATACTTACTATTATCATTTGTCTGGTTTCTAATCTTTACCAGATCAGTAGATTTTAGTACTAAGCCTCCGACCAAATCACTAACTTCTCTTCTAGAATCCATCATATTGTATTTAGGTATTTTTTGTTGCCGCTAACGGGCGCGGCCACGAAGCCCACCAAAAACTACAAATTATTTAAAGAACGATAGCTTACCCAGCTCCGATGAGCGTCGACCACAAGTCGACTGGCATCGGGGGTGGGTTTGCGGGGCCGCTGTGTTCACGACCATTAAGCTAAGCAAAACCGGAATAATCCGCCCCGCATGCGTTAATACGGTATGAAGCCCATCATCCGTTACTTCTCAAATATACGACGCTTCCTCCAACTCAACGGTCCGAGGCGCGAAACCTACCTTTATCATCCTGCAACGACTTTTATCCGCAAAAGTCCACTCACCTTCGCCCGCACCGTCACCCTCGTCGTCGATTTAGCCCGCCAGTCGTTGGCCGTCGTCCTGGGGCGGTTCTTCCAGTGGAACCCTAAACGTATCGTCACCAAATCGGCCTTCTGCCAGCGCCGACAAGCGATCAAGCCTGAATTTTTCCGCGATCTTTTTTATCATACCGCTACTTTATTCTACCGCTGCTTCCCCAACTACAAACGCTGGAAGGGCAAACGACTATTAGCCGTTGATGGAACCGGACAAGCCTTACCTAAATACGACTGGATCGGTGAGGAATTTGGCTTCCACCTTAACCAACACACCGGGCGGCCCTCGGCTCGTTTACTCATCACTCATGACGTTCTCAACAACATCATTAACGATGTCAATTTGCATAACCAGAATACCGCAGAAATAGTTAAAGCCTACCAGAACGTACCCCACGCCGCTAAAGATGCCATTTACATCTACGACCGGCATTACGCCAGCTTTGCGCTAGCCTACCTACACGACCGACATGGGTCGGACTACGTGATCAGAATGAAAACCCAGGGAGGGTCCACCATCGTCAAAGACTTCCTGCAAAGCAATGAACCACAGACAATTAGGCGGATAAAGCTGCGTACCGGTCGCGCCTTTTACAAACTCCGGGAACTGGGGCTGCAACCGGAGCGCGACGCCGAGTTCAAGGTCCGCCTGGTGCGCGTCGAGCTTGATGACGGTGACGTGGAAATACTGATGAGTTCGCTGACCGATACAAGACGATACCCGGTAAATAAATTTAAATGGCTGTACGGGAAACGTTGGGGTGTAGAGACCGCCATCTTCGTCCTGAAATCTTTTCTACAACTAGCTTTGGTATCGGCCTATACGCAGCCCGGCGTAGAACAAGATCTCTGGTCCAGCTTCGCCTTTTATAACCAACAAAGCGCGCTGGTCACCGCCAGTGAGGAAGACGTTAAAAAAGCGACCGAACACCGAAAATATGAATACCGGATCAACCGTAACGTGACGGGCGGGATGATCCAACACTTTTTGTATACCATATATCTGGGTGGACCCAACGACTGGCGAGCCAAAACCCTGGTGCTCCTCAAATTGATGTCCCGCTATACCGAACCGTATCGCCCCGACCGAAGCCGAGCGCGGGAGCGAAAAATCATGCGGATGAATAATCGGCATATCCACGAAAAAAACTATAGAAAAGCGATGTAAACACCCGCAAGGCTACCGTCCTAATAGCACTTTGAAAAGAAGGGCACGGGGGAGGTATGTTCACTTGGCAACTGAAAAAATGTGGCAACCCATCAGTACCTAAAAACGGTGTTTACGGGGGTGGAGGCTATCGGAAGAACTGCCTTAACTTAATGGTGTTGGCGCATTGTTCACGACCATTAAGCTAAGCAAAACCGGAATAATCCGCCCCGCATGCGTTAATACGGTATGAAGCCCATCATCCGTTACTTCTCAAATATACGACGCTTCCTCCAACTCAACGGTCCGAGGCGCGAAACCTACCTCTATCATCCTGCAACGACTTTTATCCGCAAAAGTCCACTAACCTTCGCCCGCACCGTCACCCTCGTCGTCGATTTAGCCCGCCAGTCGTTGGCCGTCGTCCTGGGGCGGTTCTTCCAGTGGAACCCTAAACGTATCGTCACTAAATCGGCCTTCTGCCAGCGCCGACAAGCGATCAAGCCTGAATTTTTCCGCGATCTTTTTTATCATACCGCTACTTTATTCTACCGCTGCTTCCCCAACTACAAACGCTGGAAGGGTAAACGACTATTAGCCGTTGATGGAACCGGACAAGCCTTACCTAAATACGACTGGATCGGTGAGGAATTTGGCTTCCACCTTAACCAACACACCGGGCGGCCCTCGGCTCGTTTACTCATCACTCATGACGTTCTCAACAACATCATTAACGATGTCAATTTGCATAACCAGAATACCGCAGAAATAGTTAAAGCCTACCAGAACGTACCCCACGCCGCTAAAGATGCCATTTACATCTACGACCGGCATTACGCCAGCTTTGCGCTAGCCTACCTACACGACCGGCATGGGTCGGACTACGTGATCAGAATGAAAACCCAGGGAGGGTCCACCATCGTCAAAGACTTCCTGCAAAGCAATGAACCACAGACAATTAGGCGGATAAAGCTGCGTACCGGTCGCGCCTTTTACAAACTCCGGGAACTGGGGCTACAACCGGAGCGCGACGCCGAGTTCAAGGTCCGCCTGGTGCGCGTCGAGCTTGATGACGGTGACGTGGAAATACTGATGAGTTCGCTGACCGATACAAGACGATACCCGGTCACTAAATTTAAATGGCTGTACGGGAAACGTTGGGGTGTAGAGACCGCCATCTTCGTCCTGAAATCTTTTCTACAACTAGCCTTGGTATCGGCCTATACGCAGCCCGGCGTAGAACAAGATCTCTGGTCCAGCTTCGCCTTTTATAACCAACAAAGCGCGCTGGTCACCGCCAGTGAGGAAGACGTTAAAAAAGCGACCGAACACCGAAAATATGAATACCGGATCAACCGTAACGTGACGGGCGGGATGATCCAACGCTTTTTATATACCATATATCTGAGTGGACCCAATGACTGGCGAGCCAAAACCCTGGTGCTTCTCAAATTGATGTCCCGCTATATCGAACCGTATCGCCCCGACCGAAGCCGAGCGCGGGAGCGAAAAATCATGCGGATGAATAATCGGCATATCCACGAAAAAAACTATAGAAAAGCGATGTAAACACCCGCAAGGCTACCGCCACAATAGCACTTTGAAAATAAGGGCACGGGGGAGGTATGTTCACTTGGCAACTGAAAAAATGTGGCAACCCATCAGTAACTAAAAACGGTGTTTACGGGGGTGGAGGCTATCGGAAGAACCGCCTTAACTTAATGGTGTTGGCGCATTGTTAGGCACATTAATTTTCAAAAAATAATTCCTTAGAAATACAATCATAATACATCCGACTAAGAAAATCATTACTGAAATATATAATCCATCTATAATTTTTGAAAACGCGTATGTAACCAAAAACAAGTTGGATAAAAAAAGCGTCCAAAAATATCCATTTAATATCTGAATTACTTGATCTATTCTTGAGACTATATCTTTATAGGTGTTTTCGAAATCTAACATTTCACTGGGATTATTCTCAAAAAATAAAGATTTTTTGAATTCTTCGTGATCGTAAGTAGACGATTTCCTTATGTCACTTATATCATTTATATTTATCCTTATCAATAGTCCTATGAAGTAGCTAATTACAAATAAACTTATTATTAATATTAATAACCCATACCAAGAATCTTCTATTTTATAGATTGCGAACAACACAGATGATATTCCTATTGGTAAAGCAACAATTTTCGTCGTTATCTTACCTAAGACTCCTGAAAGTTCTTCTAAATATTCATGCTTATATTTTCTATAATCTTTTTTAATGTTTTCAATCGAAAGGCCATTTAAATAAATATCAAAACTTAGAAGAGCCGATCGCAAAATTTCTGGAAGATTGCTAATTAAGTCTGAAATTTTATCTTCGTCTGAACTTAATATGAGATTAGAAATTAGTTCATTTTTTATGAATTTAGGTAAATGTCTATTATTATCGTTGAATGCCTCAACTAATTCAATATAATATTTTTTTAAATCTAAACTTTCACTAATTTCAGGAATGCCTTTAGAATAATTGATTTGTAATTTTCTTCCATTTTCAGATACAAACAGAATTCTTCTTACGTCTAAATTAACAAAATCTACAAAATGAAAATTAGATTTGTCATTAGTAGATTTCTCTTTAAATAAACGTAGTAATGAAAAGTAATATTTAGCATTTTCAATTATGCGTGATTCGCTATTTACTTTTCCATTTACAAAAGTGATGCCAATATCAGATTGGTAGCATAGATAGTTATTATTATGATTAATTATCACAACTAACTCACTATCAAACACTCTACTATGGCTGCTTAATCTGAAATTCTTTGTATCCCAAAAAACATATGAATTACCAATTTTCCCTAACTGTATTAGAATTTTACTATCTAACAACTTTTCAAATTCCACAAATAAATCACCTAATAATTTTTCAATTTCTCCACCAATATCCTTAAGGATTATAGTTTTGCCTATATCATCGTACTCTACAACATTACACTCTCTAATTGCTGTGCATAGCCGTTTGCAATCTTCTAAGTTATTCATATTATATCTCACTTCTTAATCCATCAGCAAACTTTTTCGACTCTATAATCACCATTGCTGGATTTTCATCAGAGATACGGACTTTATCATTTAAGTCTGTTCTAGAAAATTTAAGACTAATTCCATCTCTATTCACTTGAAGATTGACAAACTTACCAAGTACTCTGCTGTTTGCTCGAAATTCAGTATCAAGTGGAATTTCATTTTCAGTTGCAAATCTTGTTATTTTATCCTTGTCTTTGTACAAATAAAGGCTTAGTTCATTTATGTTAACAACTTTAGCAGGCTGATTTTTAATATATGAATGCACAACTTCTCTAAACTCATTTAAAGTATAAGTGTCATTCGTTGACTCGTTGATTGGCCTTTCAATGCTCTTAATAATAGTATGAAGATTTTCTGTGTATTCCTTTCCGCTCTCTGAATTAGCTAATCCGACCCACTCAATAAAGTAATCTGAAATTTCACGTTGTTGGTTTCTTCTTGTAAGGGATAAATACCTATCTCCAGAATTCTTAATTAAGAGCTCCTGATTTATTTTACATGCCATAGCTAATTTATCTGTATTTACATAAGTTATGTTGTCGATAGAAAATCCACCTTCACTATTTTTGTGAAAAATAACTCCTTCTGTATCTCTTACTAAAAAAATAGTCGTGAAATTTCTCTGATTGGAAATATATTCTGAATATACTAAGTATCCTCCCTTCGCCATAGTCTTCATTTCTAGTATTGAAGACAATGAATCAGTAAGGGAATTTGTAAGGCTTATAAAATCTGAATCCGCTTTATTAGACTTAAGGTATTCTCTATACCTATTAGGAAAAAATTTACTTTCTCCATAATCAAACTCGGCATATAGAACATTGTCACTCTTATATATGTCACGTAATTTTCTAACTAATATTTGTGAATTAGAATCTACTTCATTTAAGTCATTGGATTTAACAATGACAACTTCTTTTGACTGAGATTCTTTTGCAATTTGATGTACTACTAATCTTTTCAACGACATAACTTATCGATTTTAGGTTCAAAGTGCAATATAAATATTATTAGCTCAAATAACACTCTCATTTATTTGAGAGCTTAAGAATTTATTAGTTGTGCCTAACGGAAGCGCCAACGCAGCCGGCCTTAGCCGGTTGACGGTGGCGCATTGTTCTGCGAATAATAATATTTTATTTCTGCGTTATCGTTCTTTTTCAAACTCAAATACTTCGCCTTGATTTGCAGCAAACCCTAAGACACTTCCACTTGGTGATAGCTTAAAAACTAATTCTAATTCAATATCCTTCGAAGTAAATTTCTCCCCATTTATGTAGTATAGTATAGCATCACTCTGAGGATTATTAGGGAAATGAAGAATGAGTTGTCCTTCATATATTTTCAACTCCACTTTTTTATTAACTGATTGATTGACTAAATTATACAAACCAGTATATTTTACTAATTCTTCTGTAGGCTTATTCCTTAAAAATGGCATATCCTTATCAATAATTCTAGCAGCTACAAATTGTGCTATATTCCTAGTATTTTCAAAAGCCATATTTGACAAGACGCAAACATAAATATCATTCTTTGGTAAGTACATTGCTGTGCTAGAGAATCCATACATTAATCCCCCGTGTTCTATTGATTTCTGCCCATGAAAATCTCTCAAGTAGAATCCATAACCATATCCTGTTTTTGATCCTGTATTTGTCCTATTCTCTTTCGTTAATTGTTTAATTATCCTTTTCTTATAAATAACTGGGTTGCTTATCTCTCTATTCCATTTAAAAAGGTCTTGTTGTGTGGATACGATTCCTCCGGCAGCGTAAACAGTTGATCCTACAACTAATGGGCTTTTTACAACTCCCAAGTTTCTGTCCTTCCTATAACCTTGAGGAACAGAAACAGTATAATTATCTTTATACCAAAGTGAGGTGTTATTCATATCTAAAGGTTCAAAAATCGATTTTTCAAAGTATTCCTTTAATGATTTCCCCGATACTCTTTCTATAATTAAACCTAGTATCGGGTAATTTGAATTACTATATTGAAACCTAGAACCTGGCTCAAAGTTTAATGGTAAGTCCTTAAAATAACTCAATAACTCTGATGGACTATGTTCTGTTGACAGTAGTTCGTATTCTTCTTCATCAACGTCGAAAAATTCAGGTAAACCTGAGGTTTGAGATAACAAATGATGGATTATAATTTCTCCTATCTTTACAGGAAAATCCGGAATATACTTTTGAATAGGCTCATCTAAATTAATAAGACCTTCCTCCACAAGTAACAAGACTGCTAGAGAAGTGAACTGTTTTGTCATAGAACCAATTTCAAAAATCGATTCCTTCGCTAAGTGAGTCCTCTTTGAAATATTTGAAAGACCATAACCTTCATAAAATATGATGTCATCACCTTTAGCAGCAAATACGACTACACCTGGCTGATTGTGATACTCAGTTTCTAGCAAACTATCTAGCAAATTATAATCAGCCGATGTTAAATCTTGTGCAGATAAAACATTGGTGCAAATGATTAACAGCGTAAAGAGTAAAGTAATAATCCGTTTCATTTTTTTGATCAAAGTAGCTAATAAATTTTAGATAAAGATTCATTTAAGATGACCTTAACTACTTCAATAGATCATTTAGGTCGATTTTATGATTTTCCTCTTTGCGCAGAACGGGTGCCTACCCGACGGCCGCCTTCACCACGAATCACTACTGGTTTCCACTTCCCTAAAATACTTCTATAAAGCAATACTGGCACCCAAGGCCTTAATCGGCGGCTGTACGTGGTAGGCGGTGTTCTGCGAATTTAATCAATATTCCACACCAAGCTAGGATCTCCTTCAAAAGCATCATAAATGACATCATCACTATACCCTAAATGGTCTTGGGCGTAAGTTCCATTGAAATCACTATAAGTATCTCCGTAGCTATAGTCATGTGTCTCGATGGTGCGATGGTTCCAATTTGATTCGTCGGTATTTCCATCTATATAAGATTGAAACTTTAATTTCTTTTTATGTGACTCAATATCTACCTTATACACATCGATGCTCTGTAAATAATCTACTTTTTTATCAAACTTCATTTTTTGAGAGTTTGTTTTTAAGAGTTCGTCATCGAAATAAGTTGAAACTGGAAAATCTTCGAACGAAAGCTCATAGGTGAACGAGTGATCGTTAATTCTATCGATACTTATAGCAGTTAATTTTATTTGCTTATTGTTATCTGATAGTAATCGAGGAGGAATATAAAACTTATCAACAGTTTTGATTGCCCATCTTAGATACGATCTATCACCGTGTACCATGGCCTTTATCTTGTCGGTAGGCTCCGCTACTCTGCTATTATCTTCATCTTTAACCCTGTAGGTGAATATTCCCGAAAATATTGTTACAATTAAGTCGCAGATGGACTTTCCAGTAATTGTTCCTAAATCTGACCCTATATTAATTTTGTCCGAAACGACAAACATATTTTTATTAAGCATAAATTCCATCTTCCTTTCTTTCATTACGTCTAAACAGAATAACTCGAACTTCGTGGGGGTTAATGATGGTATAACACTATATTTAAGTTGTTCTTTACCGAATAGATGACCTATTGTCTCTTCCAACCAGGCAAATGCTTCACTTTTATTTTTGCCAAATCTTCCGAATAGTAAATCAGACTTTAACAAATTTTTATACTTGCCGAAGGGCATTTCTTCGTCCTGAACAAGGTTGCTAGTTATAAATTTATCAACAACTTGACCATCGGATATATTAATTGCCATTAAATATCTTTCAAAATCGTAATATTCGCCATACACGGTTTCATCTATACTCATAAACACCAATCCAGAAAAATAGTCCAAGCAGTGAGGTAAGTCACTCCCAAAAAGGTCAATGTACTTTTTGTTTTTGCTTTCAAATTCCACGACATGTAATTTATCATCGATAATTTCATATGTCGTGTGGTGCCCTTTCCAGTTAAAAGTTTCTGTAAACTCGAATTTGATATCCATTTTATCAATTTTGGACCAAATTGGTCCTCCGTAGAGTGTGTGGTACTTGTTGTCATATTTGATTACATCACGAATTTGCTTAGTCATTGAATATCAATTTTGTAGACATGAAGTTAAGTCATTTTATCGTTTCGCCGAACTAGTCGATATCCGCATTGCGCATATCCCACCAATCGCAACCCACCGCCCAAACATACGTCAACCCCACCAAATATCCAGGTAAACACGCAACCCGAAGACAAAAACTTGCGCATATCACCCTGCTTCAAGCCCCAAAAGCGCAACTAGAGCAGCCAAACTTGCGTCAACCCCTGCGGTGGGGGCAGCATATGCGCAACTCGGTTGCGCATATGCTGCCCAGGAGAGAGCCATACACGCAACTCATTCACCGAACAACCGATTGAGCGGGCTGTCGATACTGCAGCGGTGCATATAGGAGATATGGGTATAGATCTCCGTCGTTTTGGGAGAGCCATGCCCCGGTAGCGAATGAATATGGCGCAAGCTGACGGCTGTGCTCCTTCCCCCACGCCCCCCAAAAAACATCCCCGCACGGCTCCGCCCTCAAGCCGGCACAACCGCTCGCCCCAAAACCGCCCCGCAGACCAATACATTAAACACGCCCACAATGTATAAAAAATTCAAAAGACAGTCCGGCACCGGAGGGATTTTTTCAGCTTCCGGCGGGAGCTTATGGGTAGTGGGTAGGTAGGGGCGTAAGCGGCGTAGTTCATTCGGTAAATCAATCAATCAATCCCCACCTCCACCCCGCGTGAGGCGCCTGGAGGGGCGGTAGCGCACGAAGTGCCGAGCGAACAGCGAAGCCCGGAAGGGGCCGGCCGGCCCGTCAGGGACGGACACGCCCGGTGCTTTAGTAGGGAGTGTAAAAGTGAACGGCTTGAATCAACTGTCTCGTTCCTCTTACGCCTCACCGAGACCACCGTTACCGGTCGGGGTAGAAATACTCTACCGTTTGTGCAGGTGTCTCCTTCATTCGTTGATTCCTACCTTTGCCCCAAACCACCAAACAGATGAACTTCACCCTCGGCCTCCCTCCTACCCTGCCGCCGCCCGTTACCCTGGACCCGGACGTGAGCCATGCGCCGCACCGCAAGGACGTGCTGACGGCGGACGAAAAACGGCTGGCGCTGCGTAATGCGCTGCGCTACTTCCCGGCGGCGTGGCACGCGGAACTGGCCCCGGAATTCGGGGAAGAGCTGCGGCGGTACGGGCGAATTTATATGTACCGGTTTCGGCCCGAAGAGGAGATGCGGGCGCGGCCGCTGGGGGAGTATCCGGCGCGGTGTGCGCGGGCGGCGGCGATCATGCTGATGATCCAGAATAACCTGGACCCGGCGGTGGCGCAGCACCCGCACGAGCTGATTACGTACGGCGGGAACGGGGCGGTGTTTCAGAACTGGGCGCAGTACCGGCTGACGATGCAGTATTTGAGCGAGCTGCGCGAGGACCAGACGCTGCACCTGTATTCGGGGCACCCGCTGGGCGTGTTTCCCTCGTCGGTGGATGCGCCGATGGCGGTGGTGACCAACGGGCTGATGATCCCGAACTACTCGCGGCCGGACGACTGGGAGAAGTACAACGCGCTGGGCGTGACACAGTATGGGCAGATGACGGCGGGGTCGTATATGTACATCGGGCCGCAGGGGATTGTGCACGGCACCACGATAACGGTGGCCAATGCGTTTCGGCGGGTGCTGCCGGAGGGGGAGACGCCGCGGGGGAAAATTTTCCTGACGGCCGGGCTGGGCGGCATGAGCGGTGCGCAGCCCAAGGCGGGCAAGATAGTGGGTTGCATTACGGTCTGTGCGGAGGTAAACCCCGCCGCCGCGCGCAAGCGGCACGAGCAGGGGTGGGTGGACGAGCTGGTGGAGGGCCTGCCGGAACTGAGCGACCGCGTGCGCCGGGCGCAAGAAGCGGAGGAGGCCGTTTCGATCGCGTACCTGGGCAATATCGTGGACGTGTGGGAGCACTTCGAGCGGGAGGGGATATTCGTGCATTTGGGGTCCGACCAGACGTCGTTGCACAACCCGTGGTCGGGCGGCTACTACCCGGCGGGGCTGGACTTTGCGGCCGGCGAGCGGCTGCTGCGCGACGACCCGGCGGCCTTTCGCGAGCGGGTGGAAGAATCGTTGCGCCGCCACGCGGCGGCCGTGAACGCGCACACCGCGCGGGGCACCTACTTTTTCGACTACGGCAACGCCTTTCTGCTGGAAGCCGGCCGCGCGGGCGGGGACGTGGGGGGCGAGGACGGCCGCGAATTTCGCTACCCCTCCTACGTGCAGGACATCCTGGGGCCGCTCTGCTTCGACTACGGCTTCGGCCCCTTCCGCTGGGTGTGCACCTCCGGCAAACCCGAAGACTTAGCTATTACCGACCGCCTGGCCGAGGAAGTTCTACTGAAGCAAGCCGCCACCGCGCCCCCGGAGATCCAGGGGCAACTGGCCGACAACATCGAGTGGATCCGGGCGGCGGAGGAAAACCGGCTGGTGGTGGGATCGCAGGCCCGCATCCTGTATGCCGACGCGGAAGGGCGGCTGGCCCTGGCGCGGGCCTTTAACGACGCCATTGCGAGCGGGGAACTGAGCGGACCCGTGGTGCTGGGGCGCGACCACCACGACGTGAGCGGCACCGACTCGCCCTACCGCGAGACGAGCAACATTTACGACGGCAGCCGCTTTACCGCCGACATGGCCACGCACAACGTGATCGGCGGCGGCTTTCGCGGCGCCGATTGGGTATCTTTGCACAACGGCGGCGGCGTGGGCTGGGGCGAGGTCATCAACGGCGGCTTCGGACTGTTGCTGGACGGCAGCGAAGCGGCGGCCGACCGATTGGAACGTTTGCTGTTTTTTGACGTTAACAACGGCATCGCCCGTCGCGCCTGGGCGCGCAACCCGCACGCCCGCTACGCCATCGAGCGTGAAATGGCCCGCCGCCCCGACCTGCGCGTGACCGTAGCCGAGGAAGTGGCGGATGACTTGCTCGATTCTCTCTTCTAACCCAACACCGACATGAGTTACCAACCCACCGATAAAACCGTCTGGCAGGGAAGGACCGCCCCCCCCGGGAGCTACTGGTACCAGCGAGTGGACTGCCGCGACCTGAGTAAAGCTAAAAAACTGGAAAAATCCAGCGGCGTGGCCCTGCTCGGTTACGCTATCGACGAGGGCGTGCGCCGCAACCAGGGCCGGTTGGGCGCGGCCGCCGGCCCGGCGGCCATCCGCAAGCGCCTGTCTACCATGGCCGATCACCTGGCCCCCGATTTCAGCCTGCTGGATGCCGGCGACGTACACTGCCCCGACGGCGACCTGGAAACCAGCCGCGATGAAACCGCCGCCCTGGTTACCCGCCTACTGGACTCGGGACGCACCACCGTACTGATGGGCGGTGGGCATGATGCCGCCTACGCCCACTACCTGGGCATCCGTGAGCACCTGAAGGACGGTGAGCGACTGGGCATTATCAATATGGACGCGCACTTCGATCTGCGGCCGCTGGAAAATGGGCGGGGACACAGCGGCTCCCCCTTCAGCCAGATTCAGGCGAGGGAAGATGAGCTGGGGTTTCCGTTTCACTATTATTGCATCGGCATCCAGCAAACCGCCAATACGCGCCAACTTTTCGAGCGAGCCGCCAATTTCGGGGTAGTGTACCGCAGTCCCGAAAACTGCCGTTACGAGGAGCACTACGATACGGAGTTTTCGATGAATGCCTTTTTCCTCAAATGCGATAAAATTTACCTCACCATCGACCTGGATGCCTTCGCTTCCGCTTACGCACCGGGTGTTAGTGCACCCTCGCCCTGGGGAATGGAACCGGAGGTAGGTCGCATGGTCATTGACTATATCTCCAAAACGGGCAAGCTGGTCGCCATGGACGTAGTGGAACTAAATCCTACCTTTGACATCGACGAACGCACCGCCCGCCTGGCCGCTCACTTTATCGCTGAGGTAGCCGGCTTATTGCAAGATATTTAGACCTTCCATCGCTGCCCCATGTTAAAGTACTTCACTCCCAAGCTACCCGAAATATTGCCCCGAGTCCGCAAAAAAGTGGGCGAGATTCCGGGTAAGGTCACCTTTACGGGAGTACGCAAGATGGAAGAACCCATCCTGCACATCCTCTGCTACGGCCCCGATCACTGCGAGGAAAAAAAGGTAGACCTCAATAATATCCCCCCCCCGGCAGCGGAGGGGATGACCTGGTACGACCTGCGGGGTTTGCACGACGAGGAACTGATCGAGCGCATTGGAGATCGGTTCAAATTGCACCCACTGATTCGTGAAGATATCGTGGATACCCAGCAACGACCGAAGTACGACGAATACGAACACGGTGTTTTCATTATCCTGCGTTCCCTTAGTTTCGATGATAAAAAACTTCAGGTCAAGCAAGAACACATCGGTATCTACTTCGAGAAAAATTTCGTCATTTCTTTTCAGGAAGACGTCGATGACGTCTTCTCCGGCGTCCGCGAACGCTTGCTGGCCGGTAGTGGTCGGATCCGAAAACGCGGAGCCGATTACCTGGCCTACGCCCTGATGGACAATATCGTGGATGGTTATTTTCAACTTACTGATTCCATCGAGACCATCATCGATAAACTAGAGGCCGAAATAACTGATGACCCCTCGCAGTCCACCAAGGCCAATATTCACCGAATGCGGCGCGAGTTACTCACCCTACGCAAATCCATCAGCCCCCTGCGTGAAGTGATCGGCCAGTTTATGAAGAGCGAAAACCGCTTCATCGCCGAAGGTACAAGTGTCTTCGTCCGCGACCTCTACGACCATACCCTCCAGGTGATGGAAATGGTCGAAACCTACCGCGACACCCTTTCCGGCTTGCAGGATCTCTACCTGTCCGAGATCAGTTTCAAGATGAATTCGGTCATGCAGGTACTCACCATTATCTCGACCATCTTTATCCCCCTTACCTTCCTCTGCGGCCTCTACGGCATGAATTTTGAATACATCCCGGAACTGCATTATCGCAACGGTTACTTTATTTTGCTCGGGGTCATGGGATCGGTCACGGTGTTATTACTGTTTTATTTCAAGCGGCGAGATTGGCTATAGGCATTTCCGTATGCCTACGATCAAACCAGACGTTCTACCCTGGTTTCAAGACCGATACGCGACTCCTCCCCCACCCGATCGAGACCGGTAAGAAGCAGCAGTCCGGGCGTTTTACCGGGGGTAAGACTACCTAATTCGTCGTCAAAACCGAGGGCGGCGGCACCGTTAAGCGTGGCCCAGCGGAGCAGGGTTTGCAACGGGACATAACTCTGAAAGCGGGAGATCGTGCGCAATTCCTCGAGAATGGAAAGCTGCCAGTTACTGGTAAGGCTGTCGGTACCGACGGTGACCAGGGCGTCGGTATCGAGAAAGTGGCGGTAGTTGGGCAGGCGGTTTTCGATGTAGAGGTTGGCGTTGGGGCAGGTAGCCCAGTAGACGCCGTTGCGGCCCCAGGCCTGCGCGGCGCGGATATCGGCAGGCTGGGTAAGGGTGTTGTGCACGAATAGCGTACGGCAGCACGGGTCCAGGTGTTCCAGCGCGTAGTGGATGCTGGTGCGGCCGGTAGCGGTAAAGCCGGTAAGGGGAAAGTTGAAGCCCTGATAAAAATCCAGGAAACCACCGGTTTTATCGAAAAATAGCTGGTCCTCGGGCGGGGTTTCCTGATTGTGGATGGAAACGGTGCCCCGGCCCCCATTGAGTTCGTTGATGCGCTGGAAGAGGGGCGCGCTGACGGTGTAGGGCGCGTGGGGCACGGCCGACTTTTCGTTGCCTCCGCCGGTGGTCATTTGCTCGAATACGGGCAGGTAAGGTGCGACGAATTGCTCGGAGTTATCGCCCTGCAGGAAGTCGAACATCTCGACGAAACTATAGTAACGGATCGGGCCGGCGGCCTTGGTGACGGCGGTATCGAGCTTGTTGCAGATGTCGCCCACGGCTTGGATGCCGTGCCGCCACATATAATCGTCCCAGTGGGTAATGGCGTCGTCGATGGTCTGCTGATCGGTATCGCGCAGGCTGACCACGGCGCGTAGGAAGGGCAGCAGCGAAGTACCGGTATCGACGCGGCCGCGCAGGTGACTGAGTTCGAGGTGGCAGTGGGTGTTGATGAAGCCGGGAATAAGAATTCCCTCGCGGGCAGGCGTGCCGCCGTGATCGAAATCGGCGGCGGGGCCGACGGCCACGATGCGGCCCGAGTTATCCGTCTGTACAATGCCATCGGGTACGGGATCGGAGTCGATGGGGCAAACGAGGGTGGCGCGGTGGTAAGTCATGGCGTGAAGGTAAGCAGCGATGGATAAAATAGCGGAACTGTCAGACACTGGTGAAAACTACTTCCGTACCAACACCGCCGGTGCGGCATCGTTACGGCTCACCAGCCACGCCGTTTTCGTCAGTTGCATGATGTCGCGTACCTCCCCGTCGATCCGCCAGCCGCCGACGCTCGGTTTAACCACCCGGAATTGCAGGTTGCCCTCGTTGAGCAGGCTTAAGCCATAACTGGCGTCGTAGCGGCCCACCTCCGGTTTGGTATAGTAAAAGTTACCGCCCCCCAGAATATCCAGATCGCCGTCGCCGTCCAGGTCGGCCAGGTTCAGGCCGTAGAGCGGTGATTCCTGCGCGGCGGCGGGTAGCGGCAGCAGGCGGAAATGATCGCCCTCGTTGACCAGGATGACCGAACGCAATTCGCGGGCTTCCAACGTTACGGCATTGGCCAGTTGCTCGGAAGAGAAAATATCTGCGGTTGTCTGGTCCACGAAACTCTCGTACTTGAGGTATTTCTTGCGCAGGCTCGGGATTTGCTTCATCAGGTCGTGCATCAGCACCAGTGGATAGCTGCGGTCGCCCTCGTAAACGCTGATAATCTGCTCGGCGGTGCCGTTGCGGTCGAAGTCATTGGTGACCATCGTAACCGGATGTAATGAATCAGCGCGGAAGCGGCTGTTCAGGCCGTGGTTGGCCAGCACGAAATCGGTGTCGCCGTCGCCGTCCAGGTCACCGGCGGCAATGCGGTTGTACCAGCCGGTCCAGGCGGGGTTCGACCAGGTTTCGGTGGCGTCCACCAGTTTGCCGCCTTCGTTCAGCAGCAGGCGCGGGGCCAGCCACTCCCCTACGATCAGCAGGTCCAGGTCGCCGTCGCCGTCCACGTCGGCCCAGGCGGCGTCGGTCACCAGGCCGATGTTTTTCAGGGCCGGGGCGGTGCTATTGGTAATATTGCGCAATTTTCCGTCGCCGCCATTCTCTAGTATATAACTATCGGTCGGAACACCGTAGAGCTGCGGCCGCAGCCGCCCACCCACGAACAGGTCCTCATCGCCGTCACCGTCCATATCTCCCGCACGAACACAGGAAGTGGCGGCAAAGGTAGATCCCGGCAGCGGCTGCTCACTCTTCCGCCACTTGCGGCCGCCGCCCTCATTCAGGTAAAGCCGATCGATCAGGGCCGCCTGCTCACGGCCGAATTCGCTGCCGCCGCCCGCCACATAGAGGTCTAGATCGCCGTCGCCGTCGGCATCCAGGCAGGCGCAGCCGGCGTCCTCGGCCGCCGCGTCGGCGGCGGGGAAGGCACCCTTTATTTGCTCAAAACCATTGCCCCGGCTCAGATAGAGCGCACCGGCAGCGTCCTTGCTGCCGCCGATGTAAAAATCCTGCTTGCCATCGCCGTTCAGGTCACCGGCACAGAGGCGCGGCCCCTCGGCCGAAAGCATATGGTAGAGGAGGCCGTCGCGGTCGAAGTCACTGAATTTATTCTCGCGGTGCACGTAGTCGATCCCCATTCCAGCGGCGGATGCGGCGGTAAATAGGAAGGGGGCGGTTTGCGGCCGCAGGGGTTCCAGCGGCGTTTTTTCGGCCGTACGCGCATCCAGTTTCAGCAATTGATTCACGGCTACGTCCCTGTATAAGGAGGCCGTTCCATCCGGCCATTCCACCACCAGGCTGTCCACGGGCTGCTGCCCCGCTCCCAAACCGAAGTGCAGCCGGTAGTCGATCGAAGACTGGAATCCCCGCATCGGCATGTGCTCCAGATAATACTGCTGCCCGCCGCGGCGGGCGGTCACCTTGGCCCCTATGGCAAAGGCATTGGGTGCGGGGCCGCGCAGTTCCACCTGCAACCACGCCCGGTCGGGCAGTTGCTCGGTGCTGTGGTTGACGAAGATGTCGGCGGTGGCATTCACGTTGTTCACCACCAGGTCCAGGTCGCCGTCGTTGTCCAGATCGCCGTAGGCGGAGCCGTTACTGAAGCCCACTTTGGCCAGCCCCCAGGCTTCGGCCACGGGTTCGTAGCCGTAGTTGCCCGCCGGGCCGCGATTGCGAAACGCGTGGTTAGGCACCGGCTTGGAGGGGATCACATCCACCAGTTTTTTAAAGTCAACCCCGTCGCGCCCGCTCACGATGATGCGCTTGTTCTCGTCGTCGGCAATGAAGTCTAGAAAATCGCGGTCGGTCAGGTCCTGGAAGATACCGTTAGCCACGAACAGGTCCTTATAGCCGTCATTGTCCATGTCGAAGATCAGTGCCCCCCAGCTCCAATCGGTGGCTTCCACGCCGTCCATGCGGCCGATCTCGGAAAAGGTACCGTCGCCGTTATTGCGCTGCAGCATATTGCGCGTAAATTGGTGGTAATAATCGTTTTGCAGGTTGTACTGGTAGCGGTTCCAGTTCTCGAACGTACTATTTGTTTTCAGCCGCGCATTGGTGGCGGGCAGCATTTCGGTCACGAAAATATCGCCGTAGCCGTCATTGTTGATGTCCGCCAGAGTCGGCACCCATGCTGGCCGCGCTGATCGATTTCATGGCGGCGGGCAGGTCTTCCTTAAAGGTGCCGTCCTGTTGATTGAGGTAAAGGTAATCGCGCTCGAAAAAGTCGTTACTCACGTAAATATCCGGCCAGCCGTCGCGGTTCACGTCACCCACGGTTACACCCAGGCCGAAGCCGATCACGCTGCCGTAGATACCGGCGGCGGCACTCACGTCGGTAAATTTCCCGGCATCGTTGCGGTACAGTTTATCCCCGCCCACGGGGTCGCGTTTCGGCCGCTCGTTACGCTGCAAATTAAAACTGCCGATGGCCTGATAGGAGTTATTGAGCAGATACAAATCCAGGTCGCCGTCGCGGTCGTAATCGAAGAATACGCCGTGGGTAGAAAGGCCGCCGTCGGCAATGCCGTAGGCGGCGGCTTCCTCGCTAAAGGTGCCGTCTCCCCGGTTGATAAACAGCTCGTTGGCCTTATCGTCACCCTTCACGTCACCCGAGTGGCAGACGTAAATATCCAGCCGCCCGTCGCCGTTCACGTCGGCCATCGTCACGCCCGTGCTCCAGCCCGCTTTGCCGGCCACGCCGGCGGCGTCGGTCACGTCCTCGAATTGCATATTTCCCCGGTTCAGGTACAAGCGATTCGGCACCATATTACCGGAAAAATAGAGGTCCGTCAGCCCGTCGCCGTTCACGTCGCCCAGGGCCACGCCGCCGCCGTTGTAGTAATTTCGGTAGGTATAAATATTAAAGTCGCGGTCAAAGGTCAGCTCGTTCGCAAACTCGATTCCGCTTTGCTCGGGGGTGAGGGCCTGAAATAGGGTCGTGCCGTCTGCGGATTCACCTTCCGCAGCTGCCTTTCCTTCCTCTTTTTGATTACAGGAAATTAATAGCAGTCCTCCCGTAAGTAATAATAAAAAAATAGTAGTAGCTGGGCGCACGGGCATCAATTTAGTCAAAAGTTCATTCATTTATTGGTGGTTAGAAGGGGAGATCGACAGGCAACACAATGGTTATTCGGGCGTGTCCCCTCCCTGGCGGTCGGGGTCGGTCCCTTCCGGGCGCGCCTGCCGGCTTGGCCCTGCGGGCTGTCGGCTAACGCCGCCACCCTCCAGGCACCTCACGCAACAATCAGCAAACGGTCGAGGAGTTGCACTCCGATGTACATGTGATTCAATCAGCAAACGGTCGAGAAATTGTACTCCGAGGTACACGTGATTCATGGTCGGAGCATAACTCCTCAACCGTTTAGAGCGTGTCTAAAATTTTTAAGAACTGAGGATCAATGATTCGCTTCGCGGCTACTTCGTGGTTGAGGTTCTGGCTAGATAAAAACTTGCGCGCATAGCGGGTTACGTAAGTCAGTTTTTATGATGCCAAATTCTTAAATGCTTGGTTATCAGGAAGTAAAAATTTAGACACGCTCTTAGGTCGTCTCGGAGGCGTCGGAAACAGGTGCTACTTCTTCGACATCGCCTCATTCGCCACCGGTACCACGGGGATTAGCGGATCTTGCGGCAGTGTCGCTAAATCCACGATCCGGCCGCGCACCCGCGAGTTGTCCACCCGCCAGAGTGCGGTCCGCCGGTTAGCATCCACACGCACGGCCATCGTACCCACGGTGGAGTCCGGTAACGCGATAAAGCCCTGTTCGCCGTACCAGTCGCTGAATACGCCTACCGCGTCCGCCAGTAGTTTATCGCTGAAGGCCTCTTTGTTCCAGGGGGCCCAGTCTTCGTAGATCAGCTCCATGTCCATGGCCGTGATTTTGTCGTCCTCCGAAAAATCGGGGTAAAAGTAGAGGCGTCCGGGCCGCTTCAGTTCGGTCATTTCGTAGAGCACCTGCGCACCGGTGCCATTTTTAAAGGTACCGTCTTCGTTCAGCTTCCAGCAGTGGTCGAAGAATTCCTTGCGCGTCATGCCGAAGGTGATGCCTTTAAAAAGGTCGTTTGCCCGCTCGGTGGTGGTTTGACCCTCGGCCAGGGCTTCGGCGTAGCGTTCGGCGGGGGTGCCGGACTCACCGCAGGAAGGGAGGAACAGCAGGCCGCCCACCAGGAGCAGCAGGGAAAACCGGCCGGCAAAACGAATAAGACCCGCCGGGCATGACCCGCCCCTGCTCAACCGGCCTAGCGACCCGGAGTGGTGACCGACCGCAGGGAGGGCAGACGCGTAGCGGCCGAGCGAATAGCGAGCCACAGAGGGCCGCGACCCGGAGGGGAGGCCCCAAAAAAATCTGAATACCTGAATCACTTCCTTCATTATTGTGCTTTATCAATCATCAGTAAACCACCGTTAGAACGGGCCACCAGAAAATGGTTGGAACCCAGTGCGATTATTTTCCGCACCTCGCCCGCCAGCAAAACGCCGCTCTCTGCCGGACCCGGAACATCCCAGCCGCCCCCCTCCCGCGCCAGCAGGAGTTGCCCGAAACCGGCGGCGTAGATGCCCAACTCCGGCCGGGAAACGGACAGGTTGCCCCCCAAGATCAGGTCCTGGATTCCGTCCCCGTCGGCGTCCCAGGCCAGGATGGCATAGGTGGGCGACAGTTGCGCGATGGGCGGCAGGGGTCGGGCCGTGAAGCCACCCTTGCCGTCGTTATAAAACGCGGTGCCGGCCAGGGTCGTTGCCTGCAATACGATGGACCGCGCCAGTAAGTCGGCCGGAAACAGATCGGTCAGGCCCTTGCCCGCATAGTCGGAATAACGCAAAAGTTGCTTGCGCAGCCCCGGCAGGCGAGCCACCAGATCGTCTTTAAGTAGGAAGGGCAGCGGGCGACCCTCGTCGTACTGCACCAGCAATTGCTCGGCCTGGCCGTTGCGGTCGAAGTCGTTAATGTGGAGTTGCAGCGGCTCGGTGGCGGAGGCCCGCAGGCGGGTGTTATTGCCCTGGTTACCGGCCACGAGATCGAGGGTGCCGTTGCGATCCAGGTCGGCAATGGTGAGGCAGCGCCACAGGCCGTAAGAATTTGCCAAGGTGTCGATCCGGCTGACCCGCAGGGGCTGCTCCCGCTCGAAATGGAGCACCGTCACCGGCATCCACTCGCCCACGATGGTGAGTTCGGCGCGGCCGTCGCCGTCCAGGTCGGCCCACTGGGCATCGGTTACCAGTCCGAGCCGGTCCAGGGCGGGCAGATCGTTGCGCGAAACG
This sequence comes from Lewinellaceae bacterium, assembly GCA_963757435.1. Lineage (GTDB taxonomy): Bacteria > Bacteroidota > Bacteroidia > Chitinophagales > Saprospiraceae > Neolewinella. Next base: position 31,684 of record CAVWSC010000007.1, read on the forward strand.
GCTTTGAAGGTTCCCTTGCCGTCGTTGATCAGCAGGTAGGAGGAGGCCGGTAAGCCGTAAATGGTGGGGTCGAGCCGCCCCCCCACGAACAGGTCCAGGTCGCCGTCGCCGTCCACGTCTTGCGGCCGCACGACGGAGGAACTGACCATGCGCGAGCGGCTGGGCAGCAGTTGGTCGCTCTTGCGCCACGTATTCCCGTCATTCAGGTAGAGCCGGTCGAGTAAATTTTCGGAGTTGGACCCGGCCTCATAGCCCCCCGAGCAAACGTAGAGATCGAGGTCGCCGTCGCCGTCGGCATCGAAGAAAGCGGCGTCGGTGTCCTCGGCCCCGGCATCCTCGGTCAGGGCGGGGAAGCTAGCGGCGCGGTAGGTGTCGCGTCCGGTAGCAATCCAGAGTTGGCCGGGCTGCCCGGCGGCACCGCCCAGGTAAAGGTCGGGTCTTTCATCGTCGTTGACGTCGCCCGCAGCCAGGGCCGGCCCTTCGGAAGAGACACCCTGGAAGAGCAGACCGTCCTTATTAAATTCAGTGGAGGGGCTTTCGCGGTGGCGGGCAGCGGGCAGGTAGTCGCGCGTCCGCAGGAGCGGGGCGGCGGATGGTGCGGGCACTTTTTTCCCAGCGGGGGCCGTCCGCTGGTCGATGGTAAGTTGCGGCCCGGCGGGGATTTCCGTAAGCAGGCTGACGCCGCCGTCGGGCCAGTCCACGCGCAGGGAATCGACCGCTTTATCACCCACGCCGAAGTGCAGGCGGTAATCGACCGTCGATTGGAAACCCCGCATCGGCTGCAATTCCTGGTACTGCACTTCCGCCCCCGCATAGAGGCGCACCCGCGCCCCGATGGCGAAGGGGTTTCCCGGCTGCTTAGCCCGCAGGGCGACCGTGAATTGCCGGCCGGCGACGGAATTGTTGCGGAATATGCCGGCGGGCGCGTCGATATTATTGATGACCAGATCGAGGTCGCCGTCGTTGTCCAGATCGCCGTAGGCGGAGCCGTTGCTGAAAGTCGGTTCGGCCAGTCCCCACTTTTCGGCCACGTTCTCGTAGGCCAGGCCGCTACCATCGCGGTTCCGGAAGACGCCGTTGGCCTGCGGTTCGCTCGGGATGTCGTTGATGATGTCGGTAATGCCCTTGCCTTCCTCGAAAAGTGCCTTGCGAATGGCCTCGGGTTGGCCGTTGAAGGCGATGTAATCACGGTCGAGCAGGTCCTTGCCCACGCCGTTGGCCACGAAGATATCTTTGTAGCCGTCGCCGTCCAGGTCGGCCAGCAGGGCACCCCAGCTCCAGTCGGTGGCTTCCACGCCGGCCATGCGGCCCACTTCGCTGAAGTTGCCGCCGCCGCGGTTGAGTTGTAATACGTTGCGACTGAATTGCTGGTGGTAACCCTGGTCGCGGTAGAGCTGGTAGCGGTTCCAGCCCTGAAAATCGGCCTTGGTCTTGTAGCGGCGGTCGCCCCTGGGCAGCATCTCGGTGACGAAAAGTTCGGGCAGGCCGTCGTTATTCAGGTCGGCCATGTCGGCCCCCATGCTGCCCAGGCTGATCTCGGGCAAGTGATCGGCGAGGGCTTCCTTGAAGGTACCGTCGCCCTGATTGTAGTAGAGGTAGTCGCGCTCGAAGTAGTCGTTACTCACGAAGAGGTCGGGCAGGCCGTCCTGATTCACGTCGCCCACCGTGACGCCCAGGCCGAAGCCGATGGCACTGCCGTAGATACCGGCGGCTTCGCTGACGTCCACGAATTTACCTCCGTCGTTGCGCAACAGCCGGTTGCCGTTCTCGTCGCGCCGCTCGCGCAGGCCTTTTTTGAGGTCGTAGCCGGTGGTGGAACGAATGCTGTTGTTGAGCAGATAGGCATCCAGGTCGCCGTCCCGGTCGTAGTCGAAAAAAGCGGCTTGGATGGAAAGGCCGGTAAAATCGAGTCCGTAGGCGGCCGCTTCCTCGCTAAAGGTGCCGTCGCCCCGGTTGACGAACAGCTCGTTGTGCCGGTGCGGGCCGCCGGGCGGGCCGGATTTGCAGACGTAGATGTCCGGCAGGCCGTCGGCGTTGATATCTACCACGGCCACGCCGGTGGACCAGTTGCCGGAGCAGGCCACCCCGGCGGATTCGGTGACGTCCTGGAAGGTAAAATCCCCCTGGTTCAAGTAGAGCTTATTGTCCACCAGGTTGCCCGTGAGGTAAATATCGAGCAGCCCGTCCTGATTAAAATCACCCAGCCCTACCCCGCCGCCGTTGAAGAAATTGCGGTAGGTGTAGGGGTTCAGTTCTTCGGTAAAGGTGAGGGTATTGGCAAAATCGACGCCGGATGCCGCCGGGCTTATGGTGCTGAACAATACTTCACGGTCGCCACCGCTAACCACCTCACCGTCAGCCGGTGAGCTATCGCTACCGCAAGTGGTGAGTAAGGCCGGTAAAAGGACTACAATTAGATAGGCGAGGCTGCGCAAGTCGACCGTGCATTGGTGGCCGCCGAAGGTAGGGAATTTTGTTGGCAGCGGAAGGTGATGACTGAATGATTAATCCAAAACGGCTTTTCCGGAGTGAGAAGCTGAAAAGCTAAAATTGGAAGTATATGCGGCCGTTTGGGTGTAATCTTCCAGGTTATAACATCTCCCCCCTTCGGGGGGCCGGGGGGGAAACCAAAAAAGCCCATAACATTGCATTACAACGCTATAGGCTTCTTATTCAAATTAACTCACCGCCACCTACCGCGCTTTGCGGCGGAACAGGTACTGCACGCTACCTGCGGCCGTGGCGTTGCCGTCCGAAGGGAGCACCATGGACTCGTTGAACTCCCAGCCGTTGGCCTCCAGGTAGTTGATGGCGTGGATAACGGAGTTGAACTTCACGCGGCTGCTGCTGCCGACTTCGGTCACCTCCATCGCCTCGCGGGCACCGCCGTCCTGGCTCTGGCCGTAGTCGATGAAGACGTTGATTTTGTTGGAAAAAACGCGGTTGACGGCGATCATGCGGATCATGGTCACCTCCTGAAAATTATTGATGTTGATGCCGTCCACCATCACCTGGGCCGAAGCGGCACCGGCGAGAGTGAGAAAGAGGGCGGCAGTTAGCAGTAGTTTGCGCATGGGAAGAGTAGTTGTTGAATAAAGGGATACTGTCACCATCGTTGCGGCGATCAGCACACTAATGAGTGAAAACACCGGCTTGTTTTGTCCGGCCCCCAACAATAGGTTTTCCTTAACGGCCGCGCCAAAACACGACCGCCGCCCCGCCCGTTATCGGGGCGTGAATACATTACTATCGACTTTTGCCGGACTACTTTTCACCTTCCTCCTCGTCAGCGGCGGTGCTGCCGGCCCCGCTTCGCCGGCCAACCGCTCCCCCGGCCTCGCCGGCGAGGTTGAGATCGAATGGCTCGACACCCTCGACTACGATTTCGGCGATCTGCTCTACCAGGAGCCGCAGACCCACACCTTCCGTTTCCGCAACCGCGGCGAAGAGCCGGTCCTGATCGACAACGTTCGCACCGCCTGCGGCTGCACCACCACCGAGTGGCGCGACACGCCCGTGGAACCCGACAGCATCGGCCGCATCAGCGTGGAGTACGATGCCCGCGCCAAGGGTTATTTTCGCAAGTACATTAAGGTGTACTTTAACGACCGCCGCGGTGCGGACCGCCTGTGGATTTCGGGTTTCGTCGAATAGCCGGCCCCGGCTCCCGTCAAGTTGCTACCTTTGGCCGCGAATTGAACGATCGGTAAACGGAAGCCGTGCTGCTTCCGACCGGTCCCTGAACTAAAGATCGTTTTTATGACGTGGTTGACCTGGACCCTCCTCATCGGATTCATCCTGCTGAGCGTAGCCCTGTACAAGATTTTCGAGAAGGCGGGCGAAGACCCGAAAAAAGCCCTCATCCCCGGCTACAATATGTGGATCGTGGCCAAGCTGGTGGGCCGCAAGCCCAGCTACTCGCTGCTGTTGCTGATCCCGTTCGTGAATATTTTCATCTTTGCCGCGCTGATGGTCGACCTGGCCCGTTCCTTCGGTCGCTTCGGTTTCCTGGAAAGCGTGGCGGCGGTGCTAGCCTCACACGCCTACTTCGGGTGGCTCGGCTTTCGGGACGACGTTACCTACCACGGTCCGGTGCTGGATCAGGAACGCGCCTACCGCGCCAAACTCGCAGCCGCCCATAAGGCCGGCGACAAGCGGGAGATCAATAAGATCGAGCGGGAGAATCCCTACGCCAAGCCGATCATCCGCGAGTGGGGCGAGGCGGCCATTTTCGCCATCTTCGCGGCGGCCTTCATCCGGCTGCTCCTCATCGAGGCTTACGTGATTCCTACTCCCTCCATGGAGGGCAGTTTGCTGGTGGGCGATTTCCTGTTCGTCAGCAAGGCGCACTACGGCATCCGGCTGCCGGAAACGGTCTTTATGCTGCCGTTGGTACACAACCGCGCGCCCATCTTCGGCGGCGAGAGCTACCTCAAAGAACCCAGCCTGCCCTACCGCCGCCTGCCCGCGCTGGAAAACCTCAAGCGCAACGTGCCCATCGTGTTCAACGTCCCATCGGGCGACAGCGTCTACATCTTCCCCGACCGCACCTGGGCGGCCAGCGACTACAGCAGCGGCATCCTGGCGGGTTCGCCCTACGAACGGGCCATCAAGACCGGACAGGTCAAACTGGTCACGCGGCCCCTGGACAAGAAAGACCACTACATCAAGCGCCTTATCGGCATGCCCGGCGATTCGCTTCAGGTTATCGACCGGCAGGTCTACATCAATGGGGAACCCGGCGTGAACCCGGAAAAAATGCAGTTCCTCTACACCGTCCAGTTTTCCGAAACGCCCCGCCTCGAAGCTTTCGCCGACGACGGTATCGCGGCCGATGACGTGCGCCGGATCGGCGACAACGCCTACGCTATTTTCCTGAGCGAGGACCAGCGCGCCCTGCTGCAAAAGGCCGACCCCGCCGCCAAGATTGAACACTACAATTTCGCGCCCCGCTCCACGGCCCCCACCCTGCAGCTCTTCCCCCACGACACTAAGTATTTCGGCAAGTGGACGGTCGATAATTTCGGCCCCATCTGGATCCCGAAAAAAGGTGCCACTATCGACCTGACGCCGGCCAATATCGTCTTTTACCGCCGCGCCATCACCGCCTACGAGGGCAACGATATGCAGGTAACGGGCGATAAGGTGACCATCAACGGCCAACCCGCCACCACCTACACCTTCAAAATGGACTACTACTGGATGATGGGCGACAACCGCCACAATTCCGAAGACAGCCGGGTGTGGGGCTACGTACCGGAAGACCATATCCTGGGCAAGCCGCTGGTGATCATGTTCAGCCTCAAAGAGGGTAGTCTGGCAAAAGGCGTTAACTGGAGCCGGATGTTTAAGAGCGCGAATAAATAGTACGTGTTACGGGAGGTGTGAATGCTCATACTAGCTATTAAGAGCGTGTCTAAAAAGGGGCCGTGCCCCCGGCTGACGCCGGGGTCGGTCCCTTGCGGGCTTCGCCTACCGGCTCGGCACTGCGTGCGCTAACGCCCCTCCAGGCACCTCACGCGGGTACCCGGTCCTGCCATCCTTAATCATCATCCCTACCTCCTTTTGCAACTCGATTTATCCCTCCTCGATTATGCCGAACGGCTGCGCATGAAGACCGACGCGGCCGGCAAACGCTACGTGTTCGGGCGGGTCCGTAAGCGGTGGTTCGTGCTGCAACCCGAGGAATGGGTACGCCAACTGCTGATCCACTACCTGATCGAGACCGCCGCCTACCCCGCCGCCGCCCTGGCCGCCGAGCGGAGCCTGAAATTACCGGGGGATCTACCCCGCCGTTTCGACTTGCTGGTACACGATCGCGAGGGGAAACCCTGGCTACTGGTGGAATGCAAGGCACCGGAAGTAGAGGTGCGCCAGGCAGTTTTCCGGCAGGCGGCGCAGTACAATCTGGCCCTGCGGGTGCCCTACCTGCTCGTCACCAACGGCCGCCACACCTACTGCTGCGCCATGGACTACGAGGCGGAAGGCTGGGCGTTTTTGAAGTCCCTGCCCGTTTATCCGTGTGGATAATTTATTAGCACACGCCGCTCAGGTCGAGGACCTCCCGGTCCGAGACGGGCGGCGAAGCCGGCTGGATGGGGTGCGGGCCGTTCTGATTTATTCCGGCTCGGACGCAGACGTCCTCGACCTGAGTACGCACACGCCGCTCAGGTCGAGGACCTCCCGGTCCGAGACGGGCGGCGTAGCCGGCTGGATGCAAAAATGGCCGACAAAGACGTAAGTATCCCAGGGAGGAATATTCAGTCATTCACTCCTTATGAAAATATGCGTGAGGTGCCTGGAGGGCCTGGTGCGTAGCACGGAGCGACAGCGAACCCCAGAGGGGACCGACCCCGGCCTTAGCCGGGGGCACGCCCGAAAAATGACCTATTCGAACAGCTTATCGTACCCACTATCGGGCTGCTGCTTGCGCCGGGGTTGCTCTATCCGGTCGAGATCGAGGGGTTCGCTATCTACTTCCTCGAAGTCGATGAGGTCACCCTCGTAGTTGGGCTGTTGACGCTCGAAGTTGTGGCGAACGTCCTTCACTTTTTTGCGAAACAGGGCCATGCCCAACAAATACAGGCTGGTAAGCGGGAACAGAACGAGCAGTAGGACCGCGAACAGGACGCCGTAGAGCGGGCTGCGCTGGAACGCTTTTTTGACCGTGCCGAACAGTCCGGTAAACGCGCTGCTGTCGATGAATAGCGAGGCGATGAACATGGGGATGGCGGCCCACCAGAGGATCTTAAAAACGATCTTGAGGAGAAAAAAGAACAGGACGAAAAAGATGACGGCGACCACCAGGCCCCAGATGAAACTGAAGGGGTTGCGATTGGGCGACGGGCCGCCAAGGTTGGATTGGATGAACATGGTGCGGGCAGATTGAGTCGATAAAACGCGCTGCCGGAGTGAAGGTTCCTTTGATTCGACGGATGACGGGGGCGGGGCGACCAACGGCAGTTAGGGATGGCTGATTATCTTTGCGGCAAATACCCTCTGCCATGCAATTATTGGACGGAAAGGCCCTGGCCGCCCGCATCAAAGCCGAATTAAAACAACAAGTGGCCGAACTGACGGCCGATGGGTCGCGACCGCCCCACTTGGTGGCGGTTTTGGTGGGGGAAGACCCCGCCAGCCAGGTGTACGTGCGCAATAAGGTAAAATCGTGTGAGCAGGCCGGGTTCCGATCCACCCTGATTCGGCGCGGCGCGGAGACGACGCAGGAAGAGCTGCTGACGATTGTAACGGAGTTGAATAATGATGCCGGCGTAGATGGCTTCATCGTACAACTGCCGCTACCGGAACACATTAACGAAGACGCCGTTACCCTGGCCATTGACCCCGCCAAGGACGTGGATGGTTTTCACCCCACCAACATCGGCCGCATGACGCTGGGCCTGCCCACTTACCTGCCCGCTACGCCTAACGGCATCGTGGAACTGCTGCACCGGTCGGGTATCGAGACCGCCGGTAAGGAGGTAGTGGTGCTGGGCCGCTCGGCCATCGTGGGAACTCCGATGAGCATCCTGCTTTCGCGCCGCGCCGAGGTGGGCAATGCCACCGTAACCCTCTGTCACAGCCGTACCAGGAACCTGGAGCATCATACCCGCCGCGCCGATATCCTGATTGCCGCCATCGGAATACCCGAAATGGTGACAGCCGACATGGTGAAGGACGGTGCCGTGATCATCGACGTGGGCATCAACCGCGTGGAGGACGAGACCCGGCCACGCGGCTACCGACTGGTGGGCGACGTGGATTTTGCCGGTCTGGAAGGCAAAGTAGCCGCCATGACGCCCGTGCCGGGCGGTGTGGGACCGATGACGGTAGTTTCGTTATTAATGAATACACTGAAAGCTAGAAAAGGTGAATACAATTCCTAGTCGATTTCACCATTGTCACGTTTGGTGACAGAATTGTTCCTCATGACGGATTTATGGCAATATACTTCACGGTGACGGCTATCTTGCCAGCCGAATCCGATCCAATATAATGACGACACTAAAAACTGTTTACCTGGTCCGCCACGCTAAGAGTAGCTGGGACCAACCCGGCCTGAAAGATCATGACCGCCCCCTGAACGAGCGGGGCAAGCGCGACGCCCCCCGCATGGCGGACTGGGTGTTCGGTAAGGGCGCGGACGTGGAATATTTTCTTAGCAGCACCGCGAAACGCGCTCACCAAACGGCCCTGAAATTCGCGGCGGCATTTGGGCTAACGGCAAGTGAGGTGGTAACCATGGCCGATCTCTACCATGCGTCGGAAGACGAGATAACGGAGATTATCCGGGGCCTGCCGGACGAAGTGGATACGGTCATGCTGTTTGCGCACAATCCCGGTTTGACCGATTTTTTCAACCTCTTGCCCGCTAACCGGGTGGACAACGTGCCGACCTGCGGCGTTTACAATGTGCAACAGCAGGTAGACCGCTGGGAGGATTTCGATCCGGCCGCCGCGCATTCCACCGTTTTCTTTTATCCAAAACAATTAAAATGAGTTGTCACGGTTCCTGCTCCCCGTTCTGCCTTGTTTTGTTACTGCTACTAACGATAGCCTGCGGCACTTCGGCCGGGGAAGTACCGCTAGATAAGGAACGACTGGCTGCCGCGCTAGCCGATCTACACCTGGCCGAGGGCCTGATCCAGGATTCGCCTTTTCAGTTTCGCGACAGCCTGAAGGGCGGTTACTACGAGCACGTACTGGCCGATCATGGCATGACGGTCACCGAACTGGATTCGCTGATGTGGATCGTGCGATCCGATCCGCGCTACATCGAGCAAGTATACGAGGCGGTAAACAACCGCCTGAACCTGGACGAAGCCACCAAAGAGATCGGTGCCGGTGTCCAGTAATTTCTGTTTATTTTGTTAGCCACCGTTCTGGTATTTTTCCAACTGATCCTGATATTCGGCTACTGGTTCTTGCTGGCCCGCTACTGGTGGGCGGCGGTGGGGATTGAAACCGCTCTCCCGGCCGCCCCTCCGGATTCCGGGGGTAGCCGGCCATTCCTCACGGTTCTATTACCCGCCCGCGACGAGGCCGCCGTTATCCTCGATTGCCTGGAAAGCCTCACCGCCCAGGACTATCCCGCCGACCGCTACGAAATTATCCTGATCGACGACCATTCCACCGACGGGACCGCCCGGCTGGTCGGGGCGAAATTTCCGAAAATTCGCGTCCTTTCACTGGTGGATAACGAACGAGGTAGCGGAAAAAAAGCCGCCCTGAATTACGGCATCCAGAAAGCCGGAGGGGAATTGATCGTGACCACCGATGCCGATTGCCTGCACATTACGGGATGGCTTTCCGCGCTGGCCGCTGCCCGGGTAGCGGGAGGTTATAATTTCATCACCGCCCCCGTCTGCATCCACCCGACCGCGTCCTTTCTCGACCGCCTCCAGGCACTCGACCTGGCGGGTTATATGCTCCTCACGGCCGGGGGCGTGGCGCGGGGGCGGCCCGTGCTGGCCAATGGGGCTAATCTAGCGTTCAGCCCCCAGCTGTTCCGGCAGCTCGGCGGTTATGCGGGCCTGGAAAAGGTGCTGGGCGGCGATGACGTGTTGCTGCTCCAGCGGGCGCGGCAACGGCCGGAGTTGGCGCGAATCGGGTTTGTACATAACCGGGCCGCGCTGGTCAGCACCCTGCCCGCAGCCGGTTGGCGGGCGTTCTGGCAGCAACGATTGCGCTGGGCCGCCAAGAGTAAGGCATACGCTGACCCGGTTTTGGTGGTGGTGCAGGGCTGGACCTGGTTGCTCTGCGGGGCATTGCTGCTGGTTTTCCCGCTGGCCGTTTTGCTCGGCAGCCATATTTTGGCGGGGGCGGGCCTGGTGGGCTGGCTTGGCAAGGGGGGGTTCGATTACTTCTTTTTACGCACCGCCGTTCGTCAGTTTGGCCAGGCGGGGAATCTGCGTTGGTTTGTGATCACAGAAGTGGTGCACACCGCCTACATTTTTGCCATCGGCACGGCCGCTCTGCTGGGGATACGGGTAAGCTGGCGTGGGCGGACGAGTGAGGGGTTATTCCCCCCCGGCCCCCCGAAAGGGAATTGAGTTGATACTGGTTTAGAGCGTGTCTAAATTTTTAAGAACAGAGGATCAATGATTCGCTTCGCGGCTACTTCTTGGTTGAGGTTCTGACTAAACAAAAAATTCGCTTCGCGGCTACTTCGTGGTACGCGCATAGCGGGTTACGTAAGTCAGTTTTTGTGACGTCAGGTTCTCAAATGCTTGGTTCTCAGGAAGTAAAAATTTAGACACGCTCTTAATCCCACGAGGTAGCGGCCAGTCGCATCCGTTCCGCCAAGTTTGGCCCCAGAAACCGCTCGATTCGCCCATGCATCCAGTAGATAACCGGCGTCATCAGCACGGCGACGATGAATTTGTAGGTGTACTGCACCGTGATCACGGCCAGCAGGCGGCTCCAGGGCCAGGGTTCGGCCAGGCCGGTTAGGGTGGGTCCCAGTTTGAAGGCGATCAGCAGCACCACTACCGTATCCACTAATTGGGAAACAACGGTGGAACCCGTGGCCCGCAGCCAGATCTTCCCCTCGCCGGTGGACTGCTTGATGCGGTGAAAAACCAGCACGTCGATGAGTTGCCCCAGTAGAAAAGCAAAAACCGAGCCGACGATGATCAGCATTCCCTGCCCGAATACGGAACTAAAGGCCGCCTGCATATCCGGCACGCCGTTCACGGCGTACTGGGTTTGCCACCAATCAGCCGGTACCAACTCGATAGCCAGGTAGATCATGACAAAAGCATAGACGATCAGCCCCATCGTAAGGTAGGAAAGCAGCCGGATACCGCGCTTACCATAGTACTCGTTGAGAATATCGGTCATGATGAAAACCACGGGCCAGAGCAATACGCCGGCCGAAAATTGCAGGGCACCGATTTCGCCGAAGAGGTTGAAATCGAGTGGTTCCATTCCCAGCGTCGGTTCCAGGGCAAAAATCTTTACCCCGATCAGTTCGGCAATCAGTGCATTGGCGATGAAGAAACCGCCCAGGATAATGAAGAGCAGGCTGGGTCGGTGGCTGGTAATGTCCGAGTAGCTCAGTTCGGTAGCTGCTTCCACCGCACTAGCGGATTCGGTAGGTGGGGTCATGGAGAAATATATCAGTTGCCTCAATTCGCTGCGACGACACATTGAGGTAGACAATCCGGTCTTGGTTCAGTTCAGGAAGATGCCGGCTTTTGTCGGGACGAAAATACGCTGCGCTGACCAACGCTTGCCTGCTGACCCGACCTCTTACCTTTAATTGTTTTCAGCGGGTGGCTGGTTAAGGACTCCGATTGCCGGTGCTGAAAATCTTTTCGGCCGCTAAAAAACCTCTCCATTCCACCGGAAAGGTGCTACCTTTTGCCCGCTTTAGCGACACTAATCTTCCGGTCCATTCACCCTCAAAACCAACCCCACTTGCATCGTTACCTCGCGCTTCTCATCCTGTTCCTGTTACCATTCTGCTCTTTTCTCGGAGCACAGACCTACTCCGTTTCCGGCAAGCTGTCGCTCGACGACTCTACGCAACTCCACATCCTCTACCTCCGCAATGGTGATCGCCTGATGGGCCAAATCCTGGGTTTCAATGAAAAAGAAGTGCGGTTCCGGATGCGCTACGCTACCGAAGAACTGGTTTTTCCTGCCGATGCCGTAGAGGCCCTGGGCTACCTGCGCGAATCCGGTGTGGCCAATCGAAAAGAAAGCCGGGAACGATTAGACGCTATCGACGAAGACGGGGTACTGCTTACCGAAGACCTGTTCTACACGCAGACCGCGCTGCCCCAACTCGTCAGGCGTCGCTACCGGAATACCATGCTCCTGGCCAACAGCATCGACTGGCAAATAGGCGACCATGCCAACATCGGCGTCGGTGCCATCCTGCCGTTCGGGCTTTACGTGCCCACTCGATTTCATACCGAGTTGCTGCCTAATGTGCACCTAGGTCTCAACAATCTTTTTTTCCTTAATACCCTTACGCTAAACGATGTACCGCTGGTCGGAGATATTTCCGCCGTCGCTACCCTCGGTAACCACCGCACTTACCTCAACGTAGGGTACGGCCTGTTTTACTCCGTGGCATCCGAAGCTCCCGCTACGTCCGGCATCCGCCTGGGCGGCGGCACGATGGTCGGTCCCAGGCTAAGGCTTTACGTCGATCTTATTTACGTGCTCGATGAATTTCAAGAGGGCGTCCTTCCCTTCATCGGCGGTTCCTATGCCGGACGGCGCGCCCGCGTAGACGTGGCATTTCTTCCCATCGTGGCCGTATTCGACGATTTCCCACTCATCCTTCCCGTAGCTAGCGGCACCTTCTATTTTTAACGGTCGGGGACATTACCGCTCGAGCCGTATGGGCCATTTTATCCCTTAAAACGCAACGCCAACTGCCGGCCGTCCAGCGTTATCGGGGGCTTGTTGAACAATAAAAAAACCCAGGCCAGCCCCCTACCCTCCCGGTACAGCGCTACGAGTTGGATCGTTTCGCGGTCCGTAAAACCGATCTTGGGTTGAAAGGTGTAAGTGCGTACCCAATCCGCGCCAAAATCCAGGGCAACCGTCGAGTCGGGGAAGGAGTGAACCGCCACCAGGGCATTTTCTTCGTTGCTCCCCATAGTCATCACCAGCCGCATCGTTGCCACGTGCGGATTACCCGCCAAGTCACCCAACTCCTCGTCCGTTTGTAAATCATAGCGAATCTCCAGCCCTTCCTTCCGCGAGCGTAGGCCGAAATCATAGGCGATAAATTCATTTTTTACCTGCCGCTGCTCCTTGAAATCAGCTTCAACGGGATAAATGAATTCCAACCCCATTTCGTCCAATCGCGCACTGAAATCAGCCGGTAACTCGATCTGCGCGGATAAAGCTGTACTCACAATCGCGGATAGTAAAATAGCTACGTAGTATCGCCGGTGCATAATTTCTGTTCTAATTTGATGGATAGGGCGTGCCCCCGGCTAGGGCCGGGGTCGGTGTCTTACGGGCTTCGCTATTCGCTCGGCACTTCGTGCGCTGACGCCCCTTCAGGCACCTCACGCATTCAGTACAAAAGGATGCAGTTAATATCCGACCCCTAACAAAACGTCGGAGGCGATGGATTAATTTTCCCATTTTCCCTCTCTTGACACCTCTCAGGTATTGCGCCCCCTGACTCCTCCCAGGTACCGATTTTACAGAACAAAACGGATACCTTAGAGCGTGTCTAAAATTTTTAAGAACTGAGGATCAATGATTCGCTTCGCGGCTACTTCGTGGTTAAGGTTCCGGCTAGATAAAAAATTCGCTTCGCGGCTACTTCGTGGTGCGCGCATAGCGGGTTACGTAAGTCAGTTTTTATGACGCCAGGTTCTTAAATGATTGGTTCTCAAGAAGTAAAAATTTAGACACGCGCTAAGGGTAGCGGGGGGTGGAGTTGTAAAATAGGATAGGTTTTGCGGAGCAGAACGAATACTCTACAGGAACGGAGAAAATTTTATTCCTCCAACATAAAAGCATCGCCGGCGATTCCGTCCGCCCGCCGGCGGCCGGCGGGGGTGAGCATATAGTTGCCCCGTTCGTCCACCACTAGCTCTCCCGTGGCGCGGGCGGCGGCGGTTTGCTCCAGGAAATAGGCCGTGACGGCGGGACCGAACTCACCCGTGAGGTCGGCCGGTCGCACGCCCCACTGGGTGCGCAGGCCGGTCATGATGAATTCGTTGTAACGATCGCGGTCCGAGAGGATTTCGCGCTCGAACAGCAGGTGCTCGCGCGACTGGTAGTCGGCGTGGTCGGTAATGTCCTGCCACTGTTGAACGTAGCGGGCATTGTTAGCCACGTTCCAGCGGCGTTCCCGGTGGCCGTCAAAACCGTGGGCGGCGGGGCCGATGCCCAGGTAGGGCGTTCCCTGCCAGTAAGCGGTATTGTGCCGGCTATAGCGGCCGGGCTTTGCGAAGTTACTGATCTCGTAGTGCTCGTAGCCGGCCCCGGTCAGCCGCTCCACCAGCAGATCGAACTGGCGGGCAAATCGCTCGTCGCTGGGCGCGGCCGTAACACCGGTTTTTACCCGGTGGGCCAGCACGGTCTTTTCTTCCACCGTTAGTGCGTAGGCGGAAACGTGGGGTACCCCGCTGTCGATCACCCGCTGTAAATTGTCCAACCAAATCGCGTCAGGGGTAGTCGGGCTGCCGTAAATCAGATCCACGCTCAGGTCATCGAAACCGGCGCGGCGGGCGCGGTCCAGGCAGCTCCGCGCCTCGGCGGCGGTGTGAGCGCGGCCGAAGAACTCCAGGTCCGCTTCGGCAAACGATTGTAACCCGATACTCAGCCGATTCACGGGCGATGCAGCTAGTTTCGCTAGTCCGGCATCGTCCAGGTCATCGGGGTTGGCCTCCAGGGTGATCTCGGCAGCGGGCTGAAGCCGGTAATTTTCCTGGATGGTGGTAAAGAGCAGTTCCATTTCCCCGCTACTCAGCAGGCTGGGCGTCCCGCCTCCCAGGTATACGGAGGGCAGACCTTCCTGACCGGCACCCGGAAAATCGGCGGCTTCCACCGCTCTGATCCGTAGCTCCTTGGCAATGGCCGTCACCATTTCCCCCTTCCCCGCCTGGTTGGTGGAAAAGTGGAAGTTGCAGTAGGTACAGGCCTTTTTGCAGTAAGGGATGTGGAGGTAGAGCATGGGCGGCCCGGCCGCCGTTAATTGGCGGGGCAGGTTCGGAGCAAACGTGTGCTTACCTATATCAGTTGTAAATGTGGTAGTGCAGGAATGCTAAGAGCGTGGTTTTTTGGGGACGGCTAAAATATGGTCGATTCGTACAAAGCCCCCTCACCGCTCATACCAGGATTAGCCAATCTCGCCACACACAACCCTCTATTCAAACAAATATACTGAAAACTTGAACTTTATTCAAATGAGCCGAATTAAAAACTATTTGTTTGCATATAATATTATTTTAAATATTTGTTGTATTTTATTTGTCATTATCGTCGCCGTCTCCCTATATTTGTGCCAACAAGGTAGCGGCTAGTTCGCTACCGCAATTCACTGTTTAAATCGTACCGATCGGGCTTGCCAGGGCCGGGTCGGAACTGGCTACAGCGTCTGTACATACGCGATCTATTGCGACCGTACTTCCGGTTGCCCGGAGGGCTTGTGCCCCTGGGAAAGCGGGGAAAAAGGGCGGTCGGCGGTGGCGGCGAGGGTGGGCCCTCCCAGCAAAGAGGGCAGCTAGGTGAAAGTTAAAATTTTGTTATCTTTATATGGCTGACCTACAGTTGATTGGATAAAAACATTACCTACTCCCCTATCCTAATCTTATCGATCCGAAAATAGTCGTTTAAACTCGGGTCGATCGCTGTGGTTTTACCCGTCTCACGATCATATACTTCGACATAATCGTGATCGCGGAAAAAGGGGTGTTGTAGGAGGCCGTGGACATCGAAACCCAGGAAAAGGAGTTTCCCAACCCGATGTGTGACGGTATAGCGATTGGTAGTGCCGCCATTGCTGATGATTTGCCGGGCCAGTGCAGCGGTGAGGGCGGCATAACCGATGCAATTGGCACGGCCTGATTTTGCCAAGCGATTGGGATTGGTGAAGGCTGGGGCGAAGGTGAATTGAAGGTGGCGGGTAGCGATATGTTGGGCGGTGGCGCTTATCTGCTCCGGCTCGAGTAGTTTTCCGCCTGATCGTTTTTCCGCGAGTAACGTTAGTAATTCGGCGTCTGTTAGCGTGATAATAGCTCTTTGCTCGGCGGGCCGGTAGCTTATCAGTGACCGGTACAGAGGCCCGCGAAATAGTATACTGAACAACAGGAGCAGTCCGATAAAGCGTAGTGCACGTGTTAGCATGGAAGATGGAATTACCTCTGAGTTTAGCGGACCAGGGGTGGTAGTGGGCCGACCGGCAGGGAGGAGACGCGGTAGCGGCCGCAGCGAAGCGGAGCCACGGACGACCCGGCCGGACCCGCCGTTTAGGCGGGGGCGGGGCCCAACGTAGGCTGATCTAACGTACTGCAACTACCAGACGCGCAGCGTCCTACTAAAATACGGGCGAATCCCTACCTCCCCTTCGGCCGCCGGCGCTTACCGCCCCGGTTCATCATGTCATGGCCCTGGCGGCCCATGCGCTGGACGGCGCGCGCCTGACCGCGCTGCTTGAGGGCTTGCTCCAGCATGGTGATCTGTTCCTTGATCTGGGGCAGGGTGGAACCGGCTTCCTTGGCCTTATCGAGGTGGCGTTTGGCGAGTACCCACTTTTGGCGGCTGGCTTCGATCTGGGCGAGCTGGAGTTGGAGGGAGGCGCGCTCGTTGGGCGTGGGGATGTCGATCTTTTCGGCCTGCTTGAGCCATTTTTCGGCCCCGTTGATGTCCTTGCGACCCAGGGAGATGGTGCCCCGCACCATGTAGTAGAAGGCGCGGTTAGCGGAGTACAGCCACTCGGGCTTAAGGGTAAGGTTGAGGAGCTTTTCGGCCTTATCGAAATCCTGCACCTGCATGGCCTTGGCGGCCGGACCCACGGTGCCGAGAAAGATGTAGCCGGCCAGCAAGACCAGTCCCGCTAGCAGGAAGGGAATCCCGTACCAGAAGCCCAGACCTACCCATAGACCGATGCCGGCCAGGAGGCCGAGCGCGATGAGGCCGAAGCGAACGTAGGGTGGTATGATGAACATGCGTGGTGTTTTTTAACAGCCGCAAAGGTACTCAATAATGAGGGAAGGAGGGAGGGATGGAAGGAGTGAAATCCGGTGCATGCCAATTCGGCCAATAGCTTACATCGGACATCCCACACCAGACATTTTATATCGACCTTACTCCTGCACCGCCTGGGGCAGCGGTCCCACTTTCTTTACTCGTACCTCGGCGCGTTGTTTCTTACCCGGATCGGTTGCCGGCAGATCGGCGGTACGCAGGTTACCGGTCTCGTCCACCAGCCAGAGGCGGGCGGCGGGGCGGCTGCTATCCACGGTGAGGGTGGTGCGGGGGGCGGCCACCTGGCGGACCAGGGTACGGTTGACGGGGTCGGCGAGGTAGGCCTTTTGGTTGCCGTCGATTTGCCAGTCATCAGTGGAGGTCAGGCGCACCTTTACGTCCACGGGCGTGGGTTGCAGGGGGCGGGCCAGGGCGTAAAGGCCGAAAGTGGTGGCGGTAAAACGGTGCTCGGCGGGGGCCATGCGGGGGCTGTCGTGATGATCGTGATGGCCGTGCTGTTCGGAGGCCAGGGCGGCCAATTCGGCTTCGTAAGCTGCCTTGATCCGTTCGCGGCGCGGGGCCAGGGAGGTTTCCCGCTGGGCCACGGCGCGGTCGTAGTCAGCGCGGCGGGTGGCAAAACCGGTTTCGGCGCGGGCAAAGGCGTCGCCCAGCAGTACGGGACGTACGACTAAGGACTCGCTCCGTTGCGGGTTGATGAGCGTTAGCTCGAACTTACTTTCGCCCCGGCGGCGCAGGCGCACCTGCTCCCAGATCACGCTAAAGGCGCGCTGGTCGATGGCCGGACCTTCGGGTAGTATTTCCCAGATGCCGCTCTCGTTCAGACGCTCCAGTTCGGCGGGCTGCACGTCGCTACCGGGGGCCAGGGCCAGGCTGTTGATGAAGTCCAGTTCCAGGGTAGGGTTAGTTCCGGTAGAGCGCACGGGAGCGAGCGGGGCCGGGGGCAAAGGCGAGCTTTCCTCCAGTTCCGCCAAACGGCGACCGTAATTCTCCTCGGCGGCGGAACGGCGGCCGGCGGGCGAGCGATCGGTGCCAATGTTCAGCAGACGGATATCGTCCTCGCCGGCGTAATCCCAGCGGCGGGCGGTCGAATCGAGGTGGTAGACGGACAGCGGAAGGGCACTGCCATCGGCGGCGGTCTGCACGTTGCCGGTAAAGACGACTTGCAGCGGGGCGTCCTCATTGACCACGAGCCGGTTTCCGGCGGCGTCCTCGGCGTAAAAATCTACGAGCGAGTTGGTGGCGAGGTGGTAGTGCTGGTCGCGCTCATCGTATTCCAGCGGTACGCCGGCGAGGAAGAAATCGGCGAAATCGGCCATCTCGCGGTAGTAGACGGTGATGGGGTTTTCGGCCGAGCGGCCGCGATCGGTCATAAAAGTCGTGGACGAGTATACCAGTGTGGCACGGTCGGACAGGGCCATGCGCTGGTCGCCCGGCCGGTCGGCCACGGTCATGGCCAAGCTTTGGTAGGTGGGCTTGTATTGCTCGCGGGGCGGGTCCACGTAGGGACTCTGCTCTAGGAAAGCGGCCCGCGCGGCGGCGTCCGGTCCGCCATTGCCGCCATTAATGAGATAAACGAGTCCGAGGCTGAGGAGGACGGCCACGGCCGCCGCGGCGGCCAGGTAGCGCGGGAGTAGTCGGCGGCGCACGGCCGGCGGCTGGGGAGTGGTGGTGGTTGATTCAGTGGTAACGGACGGCTGCTCGGCCAACTGGGCCAGGAGCGCGTCGAAGTCCTGGTGGCCGGCGACGGCCTCCGGACTGGGTTCCGTTTCCCCGAATCGTATATCGTAGCGATTTTCCATAGGATTGACTTAGCGGCTGGGATGGAGCGTAAAGAGGTGTTTTTTCAGGCGGTCCAGGATGCGGTAGGTGCGCACCTTGGCGTTGCTCTCGGTAATGTCCAGCAGTTCGGCGATTTCTTTAAAGGGGCGTTGGTCAAAAAAGCGGAGTTCGATCAGTTCCAGTTCGGCGGGTTTTAAGCGTTGCAGGGCCGCGCTCAGGTGGGCGGGGGTAAAGCGGGCGGGTTCGTCGGTTTCCTCGCTCACGCCGTCCAGTTCTTCCAGCAGGCCGGTGTCGGCAAACACTACCCGGCGGCGGGCCGTCTGGCGGTAGTGTTGCGCTACTTCATTAGTGGCGATCCGAAACAGCCAGGCCGAGAACGGCAGGCCGCGATTTTCGTAGCCGCCCAGCTTTTGCAGGGCCTTCAGAAACACCTGCGAACAGAGGTCGGCACTCAGGGCCTCATCGGCCGTGCGGCGGAAGATGAAGCGGAAGATCGGATCGTAGTACCGCTGGTAGAGCGGTCGGAAGCGGGCCGGTTCGGCCTGCGCCGCGCGGATCTCTTCCCATTCGGCCGATATTTCATCGGCGGGTACCGTTCGGTGGCCCGGTGCACTCATGCGGGTGGTCAGATTGTTGGAATGAATTCTGGCGGACAAGATAAGGAGTGCTTTGGTTCTTACGGGCAAACGGCCGGAACAAGCGGCGCGGTTTGGCCGTTAAACCGTCCCTCACCGACGCCCCGATTACCCGGAATCGGATTTTTGCCCGACCTTCGGGCATCCCGACACCCGCCTAACGTCGTATCTCGAAAAGGATACACATTTATTTTTTCCCGTCCCATCGGCCCTCCCCACCATGCAGCTCACCATCATCATTCCCGCCATTAACGAGGCGGACGAACTCGCCGCACTACTGCCCCGCCTGCGTAAAGCCACCCAGGACCGGCCGGCCGAAATCTACGTGGCCGACGGAGGCAGCACCGATAACAGCGCGGAGGTCTGCGCCCGCCACCAGGTCCATTTCGTGGCCTGCCCCCGGCCCGGCCGCTCGCTCCAAATGAATTATGTCGCCGCCCGGCATCCCGCCGACGTCTACTACTTCCTCCACGCCGATACCCGCCCGCCGGCCACCTTTTACAAGGACATCCACTCGGCCGTCCAGTCCGGCCACGATCTCGGTTGCTACCGCTTTCGTTTCGACATGCTCCACCCCTTGCTGGCCATCAACGCCTACTGCACGCGCCTCCCCTACCTGCCCTGCCGCGGCGGCGATCAGTCGCTTTTCGTCACCCACCAGGCCTTCACCCGCCTCGGCGGTTACCGCGAGGACTACATCATCATGGAGGATTACGACATCATCGAACGCGCCGAGGAACTAAGCATGCGCTTCCGCATCCTGCCGAAAAATATTGTCGTTTCCGCCCGCAAGTACCGCGCGAACGGCTACTTCAAGGTCCAGCTCGCTAACCTGAAGATCTTCCGCATGTACCGGCGCGGCGAGGACCAGCGGGAGATGCTGGAGTTGTACAAGGCGCGGTTGAATCCGTGGTAGGGTTTGGTAGACGGGTAGTTTGTTAGTGGGTGTGGGTAGTCCGGTAATATAATCTCCCCCCTTCGGGGGGCCGGGGGGGAAATAACACAGCGTACTACCTACTAATAGACTAATCCGGGCGTGCCCCCGTCCCTACGGGAACGGGGTCGGTCCCTTCCCGGCTCGCAAGTCTGCTCGGCCCCGTGGGCTGCTCGCTAACGCTCGCCCCGTCCAGGCACCTCACGCGGGTGGTTGGCGGAAATTATATTCCAACCCGATTTAAACATAAAAGCCCCAGCCCGTGCGAAGCGCGGGCTGGGGCTAACCAGTAATTCCACTAACGTGGAATAAGATCAATCCGTTACTCGAACGGTACAACCAAATCACTACCGCGATTCTCGGAGAGCAGGCGGTTGAGGTTATTGGTGATCGTTACGGTGCCGGCGGCGGCATCGAAAGTGAACGCATCCAGTTGAGTTCTAATCGGCTCGATGAAACTGGGAATAACACCAATTACGTCATCAGGCGTAACGTTAGAGTTGGTCAGTTCTTCACGCTCGGCAATGGCAAAGCGAATGCCAAGATCGGTTACCCGGCGTCCTTCAGCCAGGAAAATCTCCTGGCGTAAGCGGTACAGTGCCTCGTAAGCACGATCAATGTTATCGAGGGCGTCGATTTTATCATCCGTGAACGAAGTGCCGGAAACAGAAGGAACGGAAATTTCGTCTGCTTGTCTGTCTAGAACCAAACCTTCTTCAAAATCCCGATCGGGACCGGGAGCAACACGTACGGAGGCCATATTTGGCCGAGTACCAGGTTCATCCTCAGTGCGGCCTTCCACCATGTCATTGAATGTAGATACAGGGCGTGTAGCGACTAGAGCAACAATATTCTTCATAATCGATTTAGCACCATCGAGATCATCATCGGCTAATTCAGCCTCCGCCAAGATCAGATGCGCTTCCTCAATCTTGAGTACTGCAATTGGAAAATCAATTGTAGCATCGTCACCGTGATACTTCGGATCGAGAAAATCCAGGGTGGGTAGCGGCTGGAGATCATCGAAAGATCCACGATCAAATAGAGCATCCTGGAAAGTATTGTTATCTGCTGCGGTAGGATTATTCGGGTCAAACCGAGCAAAATAAACGTAGTCAGGATCAGCAGCTATCGCAGCTTGTGCATCAGCTACCGCAGCATCCTTATTGCCGCCCCGGTAGTTAGCGCGAGCGCGAGCGAGTAGTGCTCCGATACCATACTTACCGGTAGCATCTACACGAATAGCATCAGTAAAATCATCTATTGCTAAACCTAGTTGAACCGATGCCGGCTGTGGCACACCTCCTGACTCTGTAGGAAGCGTTTTGAACAACTCCGCTGCGAAAAGAAAAGATAATCCGCGAAGCATATAGAATCCTGACTCTTGCGTAGTCGTGTAGCCAGGATCGTTGGGACCGATTTCCTCAATACCGCTGGTAGCAAGTACCCGCATTCTTGCAATAGCAAATTGTAAATCCCGGATATCATTATCCGTTTTTATGATGTCCAATTCGTCAAGAAACTGATTGAAGAAGGTCTGCGTGTTAATGTAATTATCCGTAGCGAGTTCTGCTGGAACAATCACTTCGTTAATGGTCAGGCTGAGCTGACGCTCAAGTCCATTGAGCGTGCGTGCAGCGGATTCAATCGTACCCACAACATTATCAGCAGATAAGTTGGGGTTGATCGGTTCGAAAATTTCATCCGGATCTTCGCAAGACCAAGACGTGGCAAGGAGGAGCAGTATCCCAATTCCTAGCTTTATAATTGAAAGGTTTTTCATTCCTTTTATTTAAGAGTTGAATAATTTTGTCAGCAGCATTTTAGATTCTTTTAGAATCCAAAATCTATGCTAAGTAGATACTGCCGAGGAGCAGACTCTGTAGCAAAACCGAAACCACCGGCACCAAAACCGTTTTGTGCTCCGATACCAGCTCCAGTTACTTCCGGGTCAAAACGCGAAGAACCAAAAACAAATGGATTACGAGCGTTAAAGCCAACTTTCAAGTAGCTGAACGGCGAACCTGCGGTAGGAACCCGGTAAGAAATACCTAAGTTCCGCACCTTAATAAAGTCAGTATTTTCAACCCAGAAATTGGCCAAATTGGCAAAGCTAAAAGTAGGATCATCAGCGAAGGGCTGAATATCCTCCGGAAAACGACCTTCATCCTCTACACTGTTGAAGAAACGTAATACGTCATCAACAGCTACGCCCTGAGCACCGTACTGATAGTCCGAACTACCGAAAACAGTAAACCGCTTATAGGTGAGATTAACCCCAACGGTTCCATAACCATCAGGATTTGGCTTACCCAGAACAGCATTACGCTCTAGCACAATATCTCCTGCCGCATCTGTCGATGCTCGAGTGCCGCGGAAATAACCAAGTGGCAGTCCTTCTTTTACAAAAGATCCCAGGAATTGAAAGCCACCGACATTAAATTCCGGTGCACCGCCTGAACTGGTCACAACGTTTTCATTCGTAACTAAAGATGCGTTGAAGCTAAGACTAAAATCTTTCCGTTCAATTACGTTGACATAAGCCTCAAATTCAAAACCGGTATTCTCGATTTCTCCTACGTTAGCTTCCTGAGCCAGCTGTCCACTTGAAGGTACACTAGGAGGAGTGAAGATAGCATTTTCCGTAGTCGAGTTGTAGTAAGTCACACTACCACCTACACGGCCTTTAAGAAAACTAAAATCTCCTCCGAACTCGTATGATTTTACGATTTCAGGTCCAAGATCGCTGTTCCCAGGGTTACCAAAATTGTAAGCTGGAACTCCAAAAAATGATTGCGAATTGAACACTTGATCGCGAGCAAAAGCGGTGGGGAAGTTTGACGCTTCACCATAGTTAGCTCTTAAGCTAAAGCGGGTAAGAATATTTGCAATGTTACCTTCCTGCATAAATGGCTCGTCAGTCAGGCTGTACCGGATACCAATCCGCTTCAAGTTAACAAGACCGATACTTTCTCCAAAAGCAGAGTTAAAGTCCCAGCGTAAACCGAGATCAAGGAAAAGTTTGTCCTTGAATCCGACGTTCTCTGCTACGTAGAAACCACCGAATGTAATCGCTTCGAAATAATCTTGCGTAGTGATTTCGGCAGTGTTATTTAGAGAGACGGACCCTTCAATCAGATTGCTACCCGATAACAACAATTGCTCATCCTGATTTCTAAATACTTGAGTTCCAACCTGAGTGTTAAAGCTAAAGTCTTTACCGACTTGTACTTCGTAGCCTAACGCAAGATCAGCGGTCAACGCAATGAAATCGCGCGTAGAGCGATCGATTGTACCACGATTGGAAGTACCAGGTGCTACCAAACCCTTTGAAATATAGAGCGCATTAGTCGCAATCTCTTCCTGGCGTGATCTCCGAGAATCAAGACCGACAATGATCCGGCTGGTAAACCCGTCAAACGGCTTATAAGTCAATGTTTGCGACGTTTGGAAACGACGAACGGCCTCAGTAATATCTGTAAGGCTACCTTCTTCCAGAAGTTGAGTTCTGATCGAATCAAGACCGGCACCGGAAAGCAAACCTAGATCTCCATAGTCACCACTTTCAAGATTACTGAAACGCGAGAAACTCGTATTGGCATTATAGTCACGAGTAAAGTAATTACTAGTAAAGGAAGCAGAGCCATCATAACTTATGTTTTTACCAATGTTGGCGTGCGTACCGAAACGAGCGCTAATTCTCCGCTGCTCATTGAGGTCATTGAAGCCATCATCGTCGTAAAAACTACCACTGAAATTGTAGGTAGCCTGATCGCCACCACCATCTACACCTACCCGGTACTGCTGTACCAGTCCTGGCTCGAATATAGCATCGGCAGTTTGATCGAAGCGAAGAAATCTTGTCTCACCTACCATGGTACCAACGATAGCGCCACCGGTTAAACGAGCTGAACCGGATGTTCCCTTTTTCGTAAAAATCTGCAGCACACCGTTAGCGGCGTCAGCACCGTACAAAGTAGTAGCGGCACCGCCACGAATAAATTCAACGCGGTCGATAGACTCAATTGGAATGTCAGCCAGAGCAGACGAGCTAGCACCACCGGTATTCAAACCTAGTTGTGGGTTAGAATTTAGGTTATCTACTCGCACACCATCAATGATGATTACCGGAGTAGAAGAACCATTAGCCGTGATCGGTCCGCGGTTGCGGATGATCGACGCCGTACCCGGCTGACCGGAGGAAAGGCGGATTTGCGCACCTGGCAACCGTGATTGAAGCACCTGATCCAACTGGGTAATGGGCGCCAGTTCCAGCTGCTCGCTGCTAATCACATCCACCGTAGTCGTAAGTCGTTTGCGCTCGATACCGACACCCTGGCCGGATACAACGATCTCGGTTAACCCAATCGCATTGTCTTCCAAGACGATGTCTATAGCATCGTCATTCGTAATGTCCACATTGTTGGTGGCATAACCGGTATACGATACAACAAGCGTCGTAGCAGTGGCAGGAACATTCTTGATGGAAAAATTACCATCAAAGTCCGTAACGGTACCCGATGATGTCCCCTGAACTAAAATAGACGCCCCGATCAGAGGCGTGCCCTCCGTGTCTGTCACCGAGCCGGTAACGGTCCGCTGCGCGAGCAACGTACCTCCGACCACGAACAGCAGGGAGAGGAGAAGAGTAATCTTCTTCATTTGGTTGAAATTTTGGTTGAAAATGAAAATAAAACAATGACAATAGGCCCGACACGCGTCAATCGGCCCCCTTCCCGTAAAAGGAAGGTGGGCTGCCGGGAGGGACCGGTTAAAAAATTTAGTCAGCTATGTGGTGGTGGTCTCCAATCGACCGAACAGTGAAAGTAAGGGTACAAATGTACCAAAAGTTAAGACAAAACGAAGGCCCGGTTAAAAACGCTGCCATCTGATTTCACGGCATGACAGCTTTTGTCTGCAACGCTGCATTTGGGGGGTTCCCGAAAAAATTTGCTCCTTAATTACGCATTCCCCGCCGGGTCGCCTACATTTACGATTCGGACCAACCTTCCCCGCACATCATGCTAACCGCCATCGTCGCCTGCTTCATCATCGGATACATCGTTATCGTATTCGAGCACCCGCTACACCTCGATAAAACCGTGCCCGCCCTGCTTATGGGTGCCGTGCTGTGGGCACTCATCGCCCTTGGTTTCCACTACGGAGGTACCAGTATCGTAGACGGGCACGAACACCTCTACACCTTTTCCGGCCCCGGCGACGAGGTGGGCGAGGAAGGATTTGCCAACACCTTATTACATCACCTCGGAAAAACGGCCGAGATCCTGATCTTCCTGATCGGCGCCATGACCATCGTCGAGATCGTAGACCTCCACCGGGGCTTCGACATACTGAAGGGCTGGGTACACACCAAATCCAAGCGCAAGCTGCTCTGGATCGTGGGCGGCCTCGGCTTCATTCTCTCCGCCATCATCGACAACCTGACGGCCACCATCGTACTGGTTACCCTGCTCCGCAAACTGATCCCGGACAAAGACCAGCGCCTCTGGTACGTGGCCCTCATCGTCATCGCCGCCAACGCGGGCGGTGCCTGGTCACCCATCGGTGACGTCACCACCACCATGCTCTGGATCGGCAAGCGCGTTTCCACCGCCGGTCTGATGGAATTCCTGATCGTGCCTTCCCTGGTCTGTTTCGCGGTTCCCTTCCTCGTGGCATCCTACATGAAACCATTCAAGGGCACTATCAATATGCCCGCCCAGCCCGACGATAGCGAAACCGAACGCCTGCTGAGTAGCAAAACCATGCTTTTCCTGGGCCTGGGCATGATCATTTTCGTTCCCGTATTCAAAACCATTACCCACCTGCCCCCCTACGTGGGCATGATGCTCAGTCTGGGTGTCGTCTGGCTGGTGAGTGAATACATTCACCCGGAAGAAGACTTCACCGAAGAACGCAAGGCCCAGTACTCGGCTCATAAGGCCCTCTCGCGCATCGAGATGTCCAGCATCCTTTTCTTCCTCGGCATCCTGATGGCCGTCGCCGCCCTGGAAACCATCGCCGTCGGCGACGTGGGCGCCCTCCGCGCCGTAGCCGACCAGCTGCGGGCCGCCATCCCTAACCAAGAGATCGTGATCGTCATCCTCGGTTTCCTTTCCGCCGTCATTGACAACGTCCCCCTCGTGGCCGCCTCCATGGGCATGTATGATGTAGGTAACTTCCCTATCGACAGCGAACTGTGGCACTTCATCGCCTACTCCGCCGGTACGGGTGGTTCGATGCTCATCATCGGCTCCGCCGCCGGCGTGGCCGCCATGGGCATGGAGCGCATCGACTTCATCTGGTACTTCAAGAAGATCACCGGTCTGGCCCTGATCGGCTTCCTGGCCGGTGCCGGGGTGTTCATCCTCATCGAGCACTACTTTAAGGGGGGGATGTAGGGAATAGTACGTAGTCGGATTCGTGGGTTTTCTGTTCGGCCACCCGACTACGTACTGAAATACCACCCGACTAATTACTGCAAAAATCATGCGGGGCGTGTCACGCGGCTACGCCGGTGCCGGTGCCTTCCGGGCTCCCTGTTCGGTCGGTGCTGCGCACTCGGGGCTAAGGCCCCGCCCCTCCAGGCACCTCACGCGGGCGGTGCGGCACACTCGTATCCGTAGGTGTAGGTTGATCGAATAAAGGGCGCGATCCCCCGGTCGCACAAGTTACCGGATCCAAAATTAGCGGTCTCAAACGCAACCTTCCCACAGCCCACCCGTAAACCTCCGCCAGACAATGGGCCGCACAGGCGCCGCTTCACGGAGTGGCGTTCCATTTTACCCGGTCGGGTTTTAAAACATCACCATGACCAGCGGGTCCAGAAGTCATTCCCTACTCCACACCCTGATGTTGCCGGCAGTAACCGCCCTCGGGTGGTTACTGGCCGGTGGAGGGCTACGCTGGTGGCTGGCCGAACTCCCCCCACGCGTGGTGGGCGTGCTCAGCCTCCCGCCCGTTTACCTGTGGGCCTTCGTGCCGGCGGGGATTTTCATCATCGTTCACTTGATCCTCTCCAGCTACAGTGTGAGCAGGTTATCGCAACGGTTCCCCGCCTTCCTGCCACGACTGTTTGCTTATATTGCCCTGGCTATCGTCAGCGGACTGGGCGGCTACCTCCTCCCCGGCGGCTGGGGCGCGGCCGTACTCTGCGGGGCCGCTACCCTACTCGGGTTCCTAACCGTGGATGCCTACCGGCGTAGCGACCGCGCGTCGATGACCTGGTTCGTTTTCTGGACCATTTTCTACGCGCTGGTCTTTACCGGTTTCTGCCGCTCCGTACCAGCCCTGCTGCCGCCGCCCGTCTTCCAGCCGCTGGTGGCCCTCGCCGCTATGGGGCTGATGCTGGAACTACTGGCCTTCCGCCTACTCTATCAACTGTACCGTACCGCTGCCCGGCGGCCGCCCCTGCGCAAAGGACTACTGCCGCTGGTGGGGCCTCCCTCACTGCGGCTGCGCATCCAGGTGGCCTTTTTCCTATTGTGCTGCCTCAGTTTCATCTTCATCGGGCTAGCCACCTACCAATTCCTGCGCGGCCAGACCACCGACCTGCGGGCCTTCGAACAACTGCAGGAACGGATGCTGACCATCTACTTCTTCCTGCTGCTCGTTTCCCTGGGCGGGGGGATCCTGCTGGCCAATACCATTACCGAACCGCTGCTGCGGATCACCGGACGCTTCGGCGACGTGACCCTGCGCGGCAACCAGCCCATTGACTACCAGGGGCCCGACGAGATCGGCCGCCTGGTGGCCGGTTACAACCGAATGATCGGTCAGGTAGAGGAAAGCGCCACCCGCCTGGCCCGCTCGGAACGCGAACAGGCGTGGCGCGAGGTAGCCCGCCAGGTATCGCACGAGATCACCAATGCCCTCACGCCCATGAAGCTGCACCTCCAGCAACTCCAGCGCCTGCTGGCGGGTGATCCCGAGCGCGCCCGTGATTACGGTCGCCGCGCCGCGCCCGTACTGGTAGAACAAATCGATATGCTGGCCCGGATCGCGGGGGCCTTCCGGGATTTTTCGCACCTGCCAAAAGGCAAGCCTACCCCCCTCAGCGCCCGCGCCCGCCTCCTGGCCGTTCACGAACTCCACCGCCACGAGGGTGACCTCCCCGCACCGGATTTAAGTCAACTCACCGGTGACGATACCATCCTCATCGACCCCGATCAGCTACAGCGCGTGCTGACTAACCTCATCCGCAATGCCCTCCAGGCCGCCGTACCGGAACGGGAACTGACGATCCTACTCAGCCTCGCGACCACCCCCGCGGGCCGCCTCAAATTTACGGTAGCCGACAACGGCTCCGGTATCCCCCCCGCACTGGCCGAGCGGGTTTTTGAACCCAGTTTCAGTAGCAAGTCATCCGGCATGGGCCTCGGCCTGGCCATGAGCCGCCGCCTCATCGAAGCCGCCGGCGGTTCAATCGGTTTTGAGGACGCGAACGGCGGGGGGACGGTGTTTTGGGTGGAGTTGCCGGCAGCAGGGCCGGAGAAACCGGGATGAATCCCTCGCTTCACCTTTTCTTCCCGAAAAAAGATGTCATCATCCGCCCACACTCCTCGTGCAATATGCCATAGGCCAACTTTGTCTTTGGATGCAGAATTTCCCGCCCGAAACGCATGAAGCCGCGTTTCTCATCATCGGCCCCGTAAACGATGCGGCCGATCTGGGCCCAGGCCAGGGCGCCGGCGCACATGGGGCAGGGTTCGAGGGTGACGTAAAGGGTACACTGGGGCAGGTACTTGCCGCCCAGGTAATTGGCGGCGGCCGTGAGGGCAATGATCTCGGCGTGGGCGGTAACGTCCGTTAGAAGCTCGGTTTGGTTGTGGCCCCGGGCGATGATGCGTTCCTCGCAGACGATGACGGCACCGACGGGAATCTCCCCCGCCTCGGCGGCCAACCGCGCTTGCGCCAAGGCTTGGCGCATGAAGTAGGTGTCGTCATAAACGGTTAACATGGGCAGAGGCGAATTTTTGCGTACAACGCAGCTACCCGTTCCGGGTTGAGCATCACTTCAAATACTCCTGCATCCGCTCCACGTCCGCCGTAATCTGTCCGGCCAGTAATTCGTAGGAGGCGTGAAAGTCTCGCTGTGTTTCGGCGATCTTGGCGGCGGCGGTACTCAGTTCTTCCTGCTTGGCGGTGAGTAACTTTCCTTTTTGCGCTACTTCGGCGCGGAGTTGCTCGATCCTGGCCTTCGTCTCTTCGAGGTGCGCGCTGAGCTGCTGAATTTCCCGCTCGCGCTCCCCTACCTGCTGCTCGCGCTGCTGGGTGGCGGCCCCGGCAAATTTCTTCTCCTCGTTGGCCAGGGTGGTCAGGTAATGGTTGGCGGTCTGGATCAAGTGGGCGGGCTGCACGTTCATCGATTGCGCCATCGCGTAGGCCGACTGGTAACGGGTCTTCTCGTCCATCGGCATTTTCTCCAGGCCTTTAAGGGCGCGCTTAAACTCCAGGTAATCGAAGCCGTCCAGATTGGCGGCTTCCATGGCGTTCAGCAGGTGCTCGGTGAACTTGGGTTCGGCGCGGCCGGCGCGCTCGGCACCTGCCGGTGCGGCGGCGGGGCGCGGCGCGGCCGGCACGCCGGCGTGGGGCGGCGCGGCCGCCTCTTGTTCCGGCGTAGGTTTGGCGGAAGCGGTTTTCTTGGGGGAAGATTTGCTTTCCGGTTCTTCGACGACGAAGAGGGATTTGAGGTTCTTTAACATGGGTTACTATTGGGGAGTCGGTAATGAATCGGTGGCACAAGTTAGTAACTCCTGAGGATGCGGGATGTGGGATGCGGGATGTGGGATGCGGGATGCGGGATGTTTGATGTGGGATGTTTGCCCGGATAGCATTTGCCGGGGCTGGAAACCGCCGGTAGTGCTACCTTCATGAATGCGTGAGGTGCCTGGAGGGGCGTTAGCGCACGAAGTGCCGAGCGAATAGCGAAGCCCGGAAGGGACCGACGGCGAGGCGTTAGCCGAGGCGGCACGCCCGTATTTTAGTGGGTAGAGGGGTAGTAGGGGTAGTAGGGTAAATGATGGATGCGTTTTGGCAAACGCTTTTTTGTTCTCCGACCGGAGGTCGGCAGCCAAATTCGCGCGACCGGAGGTCACACACCAATGCGTGATTGGAGGTAATATTTTTATCAGTACCGAAATACGCTTGCCGCCCACGTGAAGCCGCTGCCGAATGCCGCCAGGCAGACCAGGTCGCCGCGCTTCACCTTGCCGGCCTGCACGGCCTCGCTGAGGGCCAGGGGAATGGACGCGGCGGTGGTATTGCCGTACTTTTGGATGTTGTTGAATACCTTGTCATCGGGCAGGCGCATGGTGCGCTGGACAAATTGGCTGATGCGCAAATTGGCCTGGTGGGGGATGAACATATCCAGGTCGGACAGTTCGTAGGGGGTGGCGGCGAAGGCCTCCATGATGACCTCGGGGAACTTGCGAACGGCCATTTTAAAGACCGCCTGACCTTCCATGTGGGGGAAAATCTTACCCTCGTCGACCATGGCCTGGTTGAGCCACATTTGGCCGAACTCGTTGTCTTCGGTCTCGTAATCGACGTTGAAATGCTCGTAGCCCTCGATGGTGCGCAGGTGGTAGCCGCCGTGGCCGCCGGGATTGAAGTAGGCCAGGCGCTCGGCGTAGGTACCGTCGCTGTGCAGTTTGTTGGCCATGATGCCTTCCTCCTCGGTGGGTTGCAGGATAACGGCACCGGCACCATCACCGAAAATGACCGTAATGGAGCGGCCGCGGGTGGTGAAATCGAGACCGGGTGAGTGGACCTCGGCCCCTACGACCAGGATATTCTTGTACGTACCGTTCTGGATGAAGGCCGTGCCGACCGACAGCGCGTAGACGAAGCCCGAACACTGGTTGCGGATATCGAGTGCGCCGATCTCGGTCTTGCTGATACCCAGTTCACGCTGCAACAGTACGCCGTTGCCGGGGAAATAGTAATCGGGGCTGAGGGTGGCGAAGATGATGAAGTCGATCTCGTCCAACTCGATACCGGCGTCCTTAGCGGCCATGCGGGCGGCCTCGGCGGCCAGGGTGGTGGAGGTTTCCTCGCCACGCGTGACGTAGCGACGCTCCTGGATCCCGGTACGCTCCTGGATCCACTCATCAGTGGTGTCCATGTGGCGCATCAGGTCGGCATTGGTTACGACATTGGAGGGAACGTGGTGGCCGATTCCGGCAATACGTGCATTTGGCATCAACTGTGGCTTTGTGTTCGTCCGCCGCCGGGCGGCGGATCGCGGTCTGGATAGGAGTCCAAAGAAACGAATAAGTTAGCAAACCACTACCGTTATCCAGTGGGGCAGGTGAAAACCACTGCTAATAGGTATTTGATTGCCAACTCGTTATTTAAGTTTCGGCCTTCTTTTTTCTCCACCTTATAACTTAACTTTACGCGCACTAACCCACTACCTTATGACAACTGCAATGAATACCATCCACCTCGGCATTGTCGAAGACGAAAGCATTATGCTCCGTTCCATCCAGGAGTGCTTCGAACCCACGCGCGACGTGGAAGTCGTCCGCGCCGCCAATACGATGGAGGATTTCCTGGCTGATTTCACCGACCGATCGCCCATCAATATGCTCATCCTGGACATTAACCTGCCGGGCATGAGCGGCATTCAGGGCATTCCCCTCATCCGGGCCGTTAAGCCGGAGATCGACATCATCATGCTCACCAATCACGATGACTCGGACAACATTTTTCGCGCCCTTCAACTCGGCGCGGTAGGCTACATCTCCAAGAAAAAAGTCAACCTCACCATCCTCCGCGACGCCGTTTATACCGTCCACCGCGGCGGTTCGTATATGTCGCCCGTCATCGCACGCAAGGTGATGAGCCACTTCGGCAGCATCCCCACTGACGAGGTACCGTCCAACGCCGAAAATCTGCTCACCGACCGCCAACTCCAGATCGTCAAGGGCCTAACCGACGGCCTCTCCTATCGCGCCATCGCCGATCGCCACGACATCGGCCTGGAAACCGTCCGTGACCACATCAAAAAAATCTACCGCAAACTTCAGGTGAACTCCAAAACGGAATTATTCATCAAAATGATGGAAGGGGAGGGTTAGTCGGGAAAGTACGCGCTGTGTGCACAACTGAGAACGGCACTACCTATTACCCGACTACGTACTACCTGCTAAATGTTGGCGTGTCCCCGTCCCTGGCGGGCCGGGGTCGGTACCTTCCAGGCTTCGGCATTCGCCTCGGTGCTGCGCACCCCTCGCTAACGCTCCGGCCCTCCAGGCACCTCACGCGGGTTTCAGGGAAGACTCCGATTTTTTTCCCGTGAACTTTAGACCGGTTGAATTATTGGGTTTACTGCATCATTTTATCCACCGGCAATTGCCGGCCAGGTGCAAGGCATTGCATCGCTACATTATTTCAGCCGCCTACTCCTGCCGGCCGGACGCGAGGCATTGCGTTATTACATTACATTATTTTTAACCGTACATCCATTGTCCCACAACCCCATCGACCCGGATAAGGTGGCCGAAAATCCCCACCTCCTCCCCTATGCCCACGAGCGCGGCGGGGCTTCCATCAAACCGGCCGACATGGGCAAGGTCAAGGGCCTGGCCCTGTCCGCCATGTACGAGCAGACCGATATGCAACTGGGCCAGATCCGCGAGCAGATCGAACTACTGGCCCGTCAGGCCAAGGCCATCCAGGATCGCGCCGTGATCTCCGAAGAAATTTATGCCGCCGAGATGGGTATCGACCCGATCATCGGTAAAACCTACTACCTCTATCGCCGCGCGGAAGGCGAGCCGGTGCTGAGCCTGGTGGCCCCGGCAGAATGGGGGCGCAAGTCTCCCTTCACCTACGTGGCCACGGTGCGGCTGCTGGGGGACCATACCTGGGACATTGAGGATAAGGGGGAAGAATAGGCTATAAGGGTTCAGGCAGGTCCGCTCCTCGGAGGCATCCATTTCGTTACGTGAAATTGTTCCTTGTAGGCGTCGGTGATTTTACGGCACCCACCAAAACGAAGGCAGCCCGCATCCGTAATTGTAGCTGATAAAAACCACACGAACCACCCCCGATTTTGACCGACCCCCAACTCATTACCGGATGCCGCCGCGGCGAACGAAGTGCCCAGCGGGCGCTCTACGACCGCTACACGCCCCGCATGATGGGCGTGGTGCGCCGCTACCTGCGCCGGGAGGAAGATGCCGAGGACGTGCTGATCGAAGCCTTTTATAAGGTGTTCGATAAGATCGACACTTTCAAGGACGAGGGTAGTTTCGAGGGCTGGATCCGCCGGATCGTAGTGAACGAGGCCCTGATGCACCTGCGCAAGAACCACGCCCTGAAAAAAGCCGACGACCTGAGTAACCTGCCGGAAACGGTGGTGAGCCAGCGCGCCCGCGTGACCGACCAGTTGGAGGCGAGCGACATCCTGGTGCTGCTCGATCAATTGCCGGACGGCTACCGGACGGTCTTTAACCTCTACGTAGTGGAGGGTTACAAACACCGCGAGATCGCCGAGCTACTGGGCGTGAGCATCAACACCAGTAAATCGCAGTTGATTCTGGCCAAGAAGAGGTTACGCGAACTACTCATCGCCCTGCAATATCCCCACAACCACTCCTCATCCCGCTCTGCTTAATGATACGCCGTATGTCCGATTACCCCGATATTTTCGACCTGTTGCGCAGCAAATCCAATGAGCTGGAGCAAGCCCCTACCGATCAGGCCTGGCTGAAACTGGAACGTCGCCTCGACCGCCGCAACCTGCGCCCGCGCCGGAATGTGCGCCCGCTCGTCAGTTGGACCACCGCCGCTGCGGCCGTTTTTCTTTTCGCTACCCTGGCACTGGGTTTGTTCCTGATTCCTACCCGTTCCGCCCCCAACGGCATGGCTGCTACCCCGGCCACTATCGAGGAAATGCCCATTACCGTCCCGGCTGCCGGTACTGATTCCGCTCACCGCCACGATGCCGCCCTGGCCTACGCCGCCGAGGAAACCGTGATTGAAGAAGGTGCTTCCGACCGCGTGCTAACGCTGAATGCCGATTTGAAGGGAAATAGCTTGCGGGTGGCGAACCGGTTCCGGTAGCGTTGTTAGTCAGCAGAACGCACATTTTCCCGTTTGGCAACCTTTAATGGTTCGATGAGAATTGGAAGGGTTACCCGCGTGAGGTGACCGGAGGGGGGGCGACCGGGTTCAACGGACCAGGTTTGGAACCATCGTTCCGGCGACCAGTGCGCAGCACCAAGCCGCCAGGCGCGCCCGCAGGGGACCGACCCCGATCCCGCAAGCTTGCGGGACGGGGACACGCCCCCACCCTATCCTTACTCATCGGTAAAATCACTCGCAAAGCAACCCTGCTACGGTTTTTGCGTAAGCTACCGTTATGCCCTGCTATTTCTCTACCGCTTCCTTACCATTCGCTTACCGCTACTGGGCTATTTTGCTGTTTCTGCTCCTGGCGGCGGCACCGGTTTTACGGGCCCAGACAGACGAAATACCCGCCAACTACCGCCCGTTACTGACGGCGGCTGAATCATTGCTGGAAAGCGAGCGGTACGCGCAGGCACGCACCCAGGCCGAAGCTGCTTACCGCGCGGGCGAGGAAGCCCGACTGCCACTATTGCAGGCCGCCGCCGACCAGGTGCGCGGGCTGGCTTATGTGCGTGACCCACGGTCGGAGGCACTGGACCGCGTAACCGGGATCAAGGCCCTGCGCCGGGCCGCGTTGATGTACCAACAACTGGGTCGGAAGGAAGAAACGACCACCGTGATCGAGCAAATTAGTGCCGTAACGGGTCGCGAGGAGAAGCTACCCCGGCTGCGCGATGCCCGACCCGCCCGGCCGAAACCGTTGCCCCGCCGCGATGCCGATACGCGTCTCGATTCGCTGGAAGTGGAGGGGGAGGCGATGCAGGCGATCCTGGAAACGCAGACCGAAGCCATCGAGGCCCTGAACGACACGCAAATTCGGCAGATGTTGCAACTACGACAGCAACGGCTGGAATTAGATAGTTTTTCCATCATGGCCCTGGAAGACAGCCTCTTATTGACCCAACAGGAAGTGCGGCTAATGGAAGAGCGTAGCACGACGGAGAGCCAACGGGTGCAGCGTAATTTCCTGATCCTCCTGGCCCTGGGTGTCCTGGGGCTGGCGGGCGTGCTTTACTCCCGCTTTCGGCAGGGGCGGCGCTACCAGGGGCGGCTGGAAGACCAGAACAAAGTAATTGCCACCGAGCGTGCGCGGTCGGACGAACTGCTGCTTAACATCCTCCCCCCGGCCGTGGCCCGCGAACTGAAGGACGAGGGTAAGGCACGCGCCCGCCACTACGATGCGGTGAGCGTACTAATGGCCGATTTTAAGGGCTTTACTCAGCTCAGTCGCCGCCTGGACCCGCAGCAATTGATCGACGCACTGGACGAAGCCTTCCGCGCTTTCGACATCATCGTACGCGAGGAGCGGCTGGAAAAAATCAAGACCATCGGCGACGCCTACCTTTGCGTGGCGGGCATCCCGGACCGGGGCAGCGACCACGCCGAGCGGGCCGTGCGGGCCGCCGCGCGGATGCAGGAATACCTGAAAACGAACGAACACTTCGATGCCCGCATCGGTATCCATACCGGTCCCGTGGTGGCCGGCGTGGTGGGCCTGCACAAATTTGCCTTTGACATCTGGGGCGATACCGTTAACCTGGCTGCCCGCCTGGAAACCGCCGGCGAGGTAGGCCGCGTGAACGTGAGTGCCGCCGTCTGCGAGTTGCTACCGCCCCACTTCAATCGCATCGCGAGGGGCGAGTTGCCGGTCAAAAACGCAGGACACTTATCCATGTTTTTCGTGGAAGTACCCGCTTAATTGGCCGCGCTAGTGCGATTTGCCGTTACTTCACGCCCTTAAACAAAACCCGTTATGAATCGCAATCTTTACTTCCTTACCCTGCTTTCACTATTGTTTCTCCTCGCGGCCTGCGGCGATAAGGAGATGAGCGACCAGGAACACCTCGCGCTCAAAGAAGCCGACAAAGAACTGCGCCAGATCCACGACGATTTTGCCGATGAACTGGACGATGCCATTGATATCCAGGAGGATCTGGAGGATGCCATTACCGACACGACCAATGCCGTGATGGTTACGACCATCAAAAGCCAGGCCGCCGAATTGGCGCGTCTCAGTGGTATCGTAGCCGGCCAGGATAAGATTTTCACGCAGCACAAAGAATATTTCCGCAAGCACGAGGATACGGCACTAGGGGCCAACGAGATCATCGGCCAACATGAGCAGATCACGAAGGATCAAGCAGCGATGCGGTCGCAGAACAGTGATATTCAGCGGAGTCTGGATGCGGTGAAGCGCGAGTTGGACCGGTTATAGAGGGCTGCGCCCGTACTTTAGTAGGACACTGCGTGTCTGGTATTTTGGTATTTTTGATTAAGCCTACGCGTACACGGTGTGGGGGCTTCGCCCGTATTTTTGTAGGCGGCGTTGCCGCTGGTATTTTGGTATTTTTGATTAAGCCTACACGTACACGGGGGGGGCTGCGCCCGTATTTTAGTAGGCGGCGTTGCCGCTGGTATTTTGGTATTTTTGATTAAGCCTACGCGTACACGGGGGGGGCTGCGCCCGTATTTTAGTAGGCGGCGTTGCCGCTGGTATTTTGGTATTTTTGATTAAGCCTACGCGTACACGGGGGGGGCTGCGCCCGTACTTTTGTAGGGCGCTGCGCGTCTGGTAGTTTACCTGCGGTGATCGTCGCAAGCTCCTCGGAGTTGGCACTTTGGTATAAGCCTAGGCGTGTGCCGGCGTAGCAGGGAAGCGGGATGGGTAGGTTTGCAAGGGTAGAAAATTTCTAACTTTTTTTCCCGGCGGCTACTTTTGCTAATTGATTGAGAACCGCTGTCTTATCGGTTTTACTTTTTGGGTGAGGGGAATTATTTCCATCTCTCATGGGTTAAATCCTTGCAAGACCTGAAAAGCCGTCCTATATTTGCACCGCGCTAGGAAATAGCGTCCTCTTTTAAAGAGCTACGGTCTGGTAGTTCAGTTGGTTAGAATGCCGGCCTGTCACGCCGGAGGTCGCGGGTTCAAGTCCCGTCCAGACCGCAAAGGCCATCCCGAAAGGGGTGGCCTTTTGTAGTTCCTATACCAACCGCACCCCCATTCCGTCCCACACGCCAAATCGGTCCGCTTCCGGCAGAACCCGTACTTGCAGGCCGGAAAAATCATCCAGAAAACCGCGCACCGTGGTGTAGCCGGAAAACTCCGCCGGCCGGTGGGTGGTGGTCAGCACCAGCACGGGGCTACCCGCATTTTGGCCCGCGCCCGCGCCCGTGGGGCTGTCCTCGAAAAACAGGCAGTCGGCCGCCTCCAGCCCCAGGCCGGCGGCGGCGCGGCTCACTACCTCGGGATGGGGCTTGCCGTTGCTTACATGGCTCGCGTTAACGACTGCCGCGAAACGATCGCGCAAATGCAGTGCGTCCAATAAAAAATCGGCGTTTTCGGGCGGGGCCGCCGTCGCGATCGCCAGGGGGACTCGTAGATCCGTGGCTTGGTCGATAAACTCCAACAGACCGGTTAACGGTTTCAATTCCAACGCGTAGATCCGGCGGTAGGCCGCCTCCTTGTCCCAGCTCACCCGCTTGCGGTCGGCTGCGGTAAACTGGTCGCCGAACAGGCGCAACAAAATTTCCTCATTCACCCCGTGCACTTCCTGTTGCACGCGATCCAGCGGCCAGTCGATCCCCTCGGCTTTCAGCGCGGTCTGCCACGCACGGTGGTGCACCATCATATTGTCCACCATCGTGCCGTCCATGTCGAAAATCATTCCCTTGATGCCTTGCATTGTTAGTATTTAGTACGTAGTACGTGGTACTTAATCGGTAGTTCAGTGAATTATTCTGTACTATTTACTAAAATACTATTCCCTGGGCGTGTCGCCTCCCTGGCGGTCGGCGTCGGTCCCTTCCCAGCTCGCTGTTCGCTCGGCCCTACGGGCTGCGGCCTTAGGGCCGCACTGTTCAGGCACCTCACGCGGCTCTGCCGGCGGACCGGTACCCCTAGTCGAACAGGCGGTAATGCGTAGGTTTGCGGGCGTCGATGGCAAATGATTTAGACGCGAGGTGTCGCGGTTGGTTTGACGTGATTTAGACGCGAGGTGTCGCGGTTGGTTTGACGTGATTTAGACGCGAGGTGTCGCGGTTGGTTTGACGTGATTTAGACGCGAGGTGTCGCGGTTGGTTTGACGTGATCTAGACGCGAGGTGTCGCGGTTGGTTTGACGTGATTTAGACGCGAGGTGTCGCGGTTGGTTTGACGTGATTTAGACGCGAGGTGTCGCGGTTGGTTTGATGTGATCTAGACGCGAGGTGTCGCGGTTGGTTTGACGTGATTTAGACGCGAGGTGTCGCGGTTGGTTTGACGTGATCTAGACGCGAGGTGTCGCGGTTGGTTTGACGTGATTTAGACGCGAGGTGTCGCGGTTGGTTTGACGTGATCTAGACGCGAGGTGTCGCGGTTGGTTTGACATGATCTAGACGCGAGGTGTCACGGTTGGTTTGACGTGATTTAGACGCGAGGTGTCGCGGTTGGTTTGACGTGATTTAGACGCGAGGTGTCGCGTCTCTACTGTAAAATATAATTACTGTGATCTTTACCATTACTTCTTTTCCTGCCCTCTCCTTGCAGCAACTGTACGCCATCATGGTGCTGCGGCAACGGGTATTCGTGGTGGAACAGGACTGCGCCTACCTCGATGCCGACGACCGGGACCAGGGTGCGCTGCACTGCCTCGGCCACTCGCCCGACGGCACGGAACTACTGGCCTACGCCCGCCTGCTACCGAGAGGCGTTGCCTACCCGGATTATCATTCCATCGGTCGGGTCATCACCGCGCCCGAGGCGCGGGGCACGGGCGTGGGCCGCCCCCTCATGCGGGCCTGCATCCAGGGCGTGCGAAAACAGTTCGGGGAGGGGCCGATCAAGATATCCGCCCAGGCGCACTTGCAAGGGTTCTACGGTTCCCTCGGCTTTGAGCCGGTGGGCGAGGGATACCTGGAGGACGGTATTCCACACTGGGGCATGGTACTTGCTAGCCCCGGTAAATGATCCTTGTAATTCGAAGGGTCGATTAGTATTCGATGTAAAATATTCTGCTACCCCCCTGAGTCAGGTGCCTAAGAGCGTGCCTAAAATTTTTAAGGACTGAGGATCAATGATTTAAGGTTCTGGTTAGATAAAACCTTGCGCGCACAGCGGGTTACGTAAGTCAGTTTTTATGACGCCGGGTTCTTAAATGCTTGGTTCTCAGGAAGTAAAAATTTAGATACGCTCTAATATCAACCCGAACTATTTTGTGAACAAAGATCGCCGTGTGTAGTTAGACAGGCTAACCAACCAACAATTCCCTTATGTTTACTTACAAGAATGTGTTTTCACTGTTTTTATGCCTTGGCATGCTTTTCCTCGTCTCCTGCGGTGATGGTGCCGAGAAGGAAATGGAAGACGATGCCATGACCGAAGAGGTAGTAGTAGAAGAGCCGGTCGTAGAAGCTCCCGCTGCACAGACCATCGTCGGTGTAGCTCAGGGCAACGGCAACTTCTCCACGCTGGTCACCGCCGTACAGGCCGCCGACCTGGCCGCTACGCTGAACGGCAACGGCCCATTCACCGTATTCGCCCCCACGGACGCCGCTTTCCAGAAGCTGCCCGCCGGCACGGTAGAAACCCTGCTGAAGCCCGAAAATAAGGCCAAACTCGCCGGTGTCCTGACCTACCACGTCGTATCCGGTAAGTATACGGCTGCCGATATCCTGGGTGCCATTGAGAAAGACAATGGTCAGTTCGTGATCACCACCGTAGAAGGTGGTACCCTCACCGCTACCCTCAACGACGGCAAAGTAATGCTGAAGGACGGCAAAGGCAATATGTCTACCGTCGTGATGACGGATGTCGCCGCTTCCAATGGCGTAATCCACGCAATCGACGCGGTAGTAATGAAGTAAACCTTCATGCTTTAGAGCGTTTTGAAAAAAGCCGCCCCTGCGACCTTTAGGTTTCGGGGGCGGCTTTTTTGCGGTCGATCGGATGCTATCAATTCGACCAATTTCTATCGCGGGACCGGGATAGGCAATAACACCCGTATCGGGGCAAATCCCTATCTTCACCTGATCCAATACGAGCCTGTCCATGCAAACTGTCCGCACCCCTGCCGCCCGCTTCGCCGATCTGCCGGATTACCCTTACCGGGAGAACTACCTCGATTTCGAGGGCATCCGCATGCACTACCTCGACGAGGGCGACGGCGAGACCATCCTCGCCCTACACGGCGAACCGAGCTGGAGCTACCTCTACCGCAAGTTCATCCCCGTGCTCGCGCCCGATTACCGCTTCATCGCGCCCGACCTCATCGGCTTCGGCAAGTCGGATAAGATCGTCGGCTGGCGGGATTACTCCTACGAACTGCACTTCCGCTCGCTGGAAAACCTGATCGACCGGCTGGAACTAAACGACATTACCCTGATTGTCCAGGACTGGGGCGGCCTGCTGGGCTTGGCCCTGCTGGGCGCGCACCCGGGGCGGTTCAAGCGCGTGGTCATCCTCAACACCTTTTTACCCAGGGGCGGCAAACTGCCCATCGGTTTCCGCGTCTGGCAGTGGTTTGCGCGCTACCATCCCTTTCTGCCCGTGGGCGGGATTATCCAATACGCCAGTTTCACTAAATTATCCAGGGAAGTCATCGCGGCCTACAACGCGCCCCATCCCGGCCGCAAGTATAAGGACGGGGCCAGGTCGTTCCCCTCGCTCGTCCCCTCCCACCCCACCGACGGGGGCGTGGACCGCATGAACGAAGCCCGCCGCGTACTGAGCGAGTGGACCAAGCCCGCGCTGGTGCTATTTTCCGATAAGGACCCCGTGCTCAGCGGTTTCGAGGGCTTCTTCTATGACCTCATCCCCACGGCCAAGGACCAGCCGCGCATTACCATCGAGAACGCGGGGCACTTTTTACAGGAAGAGAAGGGCGAGGAGATCGCGGGCTACGTCAGGCAGTTTATGCGGGATGAATTACGGGACGCAGAAGCAGTGCGTGAGGTGCCTGGAGGGGCGGAGCGGTAGCGACGGGTGCGGAGCACCGAGCGATAGCGAAGCCCGCAAGGGACCGACCCCGGCCCGCAGCGAAGCGGAGGGCCGGGGGCACGCCAAAAAACCTAATTATTCAACGCCCAATCATACTCCTTATAATCAATTTTCGCGCCTTCTTTCAGATCGGTCGTCGCATACTTATTTAAATAGGTACGTAAATCACCGAAATCCTTGCCGTACCAGTCAAAAATGCGCGAGACCGTGGCCTTATCGGCGGACACCTGGTTGTAGCGGTCGTTATTAATAAAAGCCTTGGCGCGCTGCTCCAGCAACGAATTTAAATTAGCGGCGGTAAATGCCTGATTAGCCAGCGGCGGGCAGGAAACGGCCGCGCAATTAACGGCAAAATGAATGCGCGGCTCACTGTAACGCGGACGGATAATATCGTTTTCAATCTGATTCAGGGAGTATTTTTTGCCGTCCAGCGTAATCCACTTCACGGCCCAGGGATCGCCGCCGTCCAAATCCTTGATACTCTTCAATGGGTAGGCATTCAGCACGCGCTTGATCGTGAATGCGTTGTAGGCGTTGATCCAGTAGGCCAGCGATGCCTTGCGGCCCCAGTCGGACTGGGGCGTAGCGGCGGCCAGCGTGGCCAGGTAGGCGTCCAGCTTACTTTCGTCCTGCTTCAGGCCGCCGTAATTCACCTTTCCCGTACCGGAAACGTGCTTGCGCAGCAAGGCGTCAAAGGCCGCGTGGTCGGGCGCGGCCGGCGTGGCGGGCACTTCCTCGATGGTAATTTCCTGCTGCGTGGGAGAGGCCGATTTCTGCGTCGCATTCGTCTGCGGCACGGGCGCGGCCGACAGCGAGGAAGTCACCGTAGACTTGGCAATCGTGACATTTTTTGCTTTGGTCGCCGTCGCATCGCGGTGCGGCGTGCCGGTGGCCGTGGTGCGCTTATCGTCCAGCGTCGAGCTAACGTCGATCGTCGGCTGCGCACCGGTGGCCGGCGCGGCGGCCGTCAGGCCGTTATCGGCCATCAGCGCGGTATCGTTCGTGCCGGGGGCCGGGTTTGCGGTGGTCGTCATGGCCGGTGAGTCCGCCGCCGGTTGGTCGGCGGCTGTGGCCGGCGCGTCACCGGAACAGGAAAAACAGGAGAACAGGTAGCCGAAAACGAGTAAAACGATCAGGTATCGCATAAGGGTGGTTGGTTGGTCAAAGAATACCCTTTCAATACCCCCGGCGCGGCTGCTTGGTTGCGGCGCATGGGGACAGAAGGGTGAATTTCGGGGAGCGGTTTTTGTTTGGGCGTGCCCCCGGCTGCCGCCGGGGTCGGTCCCTTGCGGGCTTCGCTGTCGCTCGGTGCTACGCACTCCTCCCTGCGGTCGGCCCCTCCAGGCACCTCACGCGGAGGGGAGGCTTATTGAGCGGGCCTACCTCCAGCGAGCCGGGAATGGGCGGAAGCGGCACGCCCGGATCATCCACCCGTAATCTATCTGGGGAAATTAGGCGGTGGCGGGCCGAAGTACGCGCTAAAGCCGCTATCTTGCGGCCATGTCAGACGCCTATATTTATGATGCCCTGCGTACACCCCGGGGGCGCGGCCTGCC
The DNA here is from genome assembly GCA_963757435.1 of Lewinellaceae bacterium. Taxonomy (GTDB): domain Bacteria; phylum Bacteroidota; class Bacteroidia; order Chitinophagales; family Saprospiraceae; genus Neolewinella. Next base: position 74,388 of record CAVWSC010000007.1, read on the forward strand.
CGGTGGCGCGCTCTTTGAAGTAAAACCGATCCGGCTGCTGGTGGACTGCCTGGAGGCCATGCGCCGCCGGCTGGACCTGCCGCAACTGCCACTGGAAACGGACGATCTGATCGTGGGTTGCGCCCTGCCGACCGACGATCAGGGCTACAATATTGCCCGCGCCGCGCTGCTGCAGGCGGGCTGGGAATCGGCCAGGGGCGGGATTCAGATCAACCGCTTCGATGCCTCGGGCCTGGAAGTGATCAACCAGGCGGCGGCCCGGGTTTCGACGGGCTGGGACGACCTCATCCTGGCCGGCGGACTGGATTCGATGAGCCGCGTGCCCTACCTGACCAGTAACGGGCCGATGGTGAACGACCCGCAGACGATCATCGACACCCACTACATCCCGCAGGGCGTGGCGGCGGACTTGGTGGCGACGCTGGAGCACATTTCGCGCGAGGAACTGGATGAGTTCGCCCTGCGCTCGCACCAGCGGGCGCGGACGGCGCGCGATTCCGGGTGGTTCGCGCCCAGCCTGGAACCGATCCGCGACCAAAACGGGCTGATTATCCTGGACCAGGACGAATGGATCAGCGGCGAGGTGGACGGGGAGCAACTGGCCGCCCACGAGGCCCGCTACCGCGAACTGGGTTCGGCCGGTTTCGATACGATGGCCATGCACCGTTTTCCGCTGGTGGAATACATCGACCACCGGCACACCATCGGCAACAGCGCGCAGGCTACCGACGGGGCGGCACTGGCCCTGATCGGCAGCGGGCAGAAAGGAAAACAATTCGGGCTGAAACCCCGCGCCAAGGTCCGCTCGGCGGCCCTGGCCACGGTGGATGCCGCCGTACTGGGCGGCGGGGCCGTGGCCGCGCAAATGGCCCTGGAAAAAGCCGGCCTGCGCGAAGAAGACGTAGACCTGTGGGAGTTCAACGAATCGTTTGCGGCCAACTGCATTTCGTTTCAGCGGACGCTGGCCATTCCCGACGATAAATTTAACGTGCTGGGCGGCTCCATCGCGCTGGGTCACCCACTGGGGGCGACGGGCCTGATGCTGGTCTGCCACGTACTGGACGAACTGGAGCGCCGCGACCAGACCTTCGGCCTGATTACCATTAATTCCGGAGCCGGCCTGGCCGTGGCCACCCTCCTCGAACGCGTTGCCCCATGATCCATTACACCAAAGACGTGGACAACGTCGTCACCCTGCGCCTCGACATGGACGGCCGGGAGGGCAACGTGATCAACCACAACATCCAAGAGGCTTTCTCGCCCATCATCAAGCACCTGCAGGCCGAAAAGGCCCGCCACGCACTAAAGGGCATCATCATCACCTCCGACAAGCCGACCTGGCTGGAGGGCGGTGACCTGGGCTATTTGTACGAGGCCACCGACGCCGAGGAACTGTTCCGCTTCGCGCAGCGGCTCAAGGCATTCCTGCGGGACCTGGAGTGGCCGGGCGTACCCGTGGTAGCGGCCATTGCCGGCGACGCGCTGGGTACCGGGTTCGAGGTGGCACTGGCTTGCCACTACCGGATCGCGTTGAACCAGCCGCGCATCCGCTTGGGGCACCCGGAGGTGAACATCGGCCTGATCCCCAGCGGCGGGGCCATCATTCGGCTGCTGTGGCTGTTGGGCGTGGAGCGGGCCCTGCCGATCCTGTTGAATGGGCGGCGTTACAGCCCTTCGGAAGCCCTGAAAGTGGGCATCATCGACGACGTGGCCGACACCCCGCGCCACCTGCTGGAACTGGCCAAGGAATGGTGCCTGAATCACCAGGACGTAGCCCGCCCGTGGGACGACCCCGGAGCAAAAATCCCCGGCGGCACGGCCTACGACCCCGACATGGGACGCCGCATCCGCCTGCTGACCGCCGAACTATCGGCCGCCACGCACGACCACTACCCCGCCAAGCGCGCGATCATCGAGCTGCTGGCCGAGGGATCGAAAGTAGACTTTGCCACCGCCTGCCGGCAGGACAGCCGGACCTTTGCGCACCTGGTGACCACGGTGACCTGCAAGAATATGATCTCCACCTTTTGGTTTGACAAGCAGGCCATTAAGGAGGGCATCAACCGGCCCAAGGGATTCGGGCGGTTCCGGCCCCGGCGGATCGGGATCGTGGGCGCGGGGCGGATGGGATCGGCCATCGCGTTTGCCTGCCTGCGGCGGGGGATGCAGGTGGTGCTGAAGGACGTGAGCCAGCCGATTGCCGACCGGGGGCTGCAGTACGTGAGCGGCAAACTGGATGAATACATTGAGCGGGGCACCTTCCCGGAAGAGGAACGGGCCGAGCTGCTGCAACGCATCGTAGCGACCGACAAGGCCGATAAATTCGGGGACTGCGACCTGGTGATCGAGGCCGTTTTCGAGAATGCAATGGTAAAAAACAAGGTAACGCGCGAGACCGAGCCGTTTCTGGACAAGTACGCCATCCTGGGCAGTAACACCATTTCCATCCCCATCACCGCGCTGGCGAAGGCCGCGCAGCGGCCTGAGAACTACGTGGGCCTCCACTTTTTTCCGCCCGCCGACCAGGTGCCGGTGATCGAAATCGTGAAGGGGGAACTGACCTCGGACGAAACGATTGCCCGGGCCTTCGACTTTGCGATTGCGATCAATAAGAACCCGATCGTAGTGCGGGACGGCTGGGGTTTTTACGCGGCCCGGGTGCAGAATACCTACATCCTGGAAGGCATCACGATGCTGAACGAGGGCTACCCGCCCGCCCTGATCGAGAACATGGGTCGGCAGGTGGGGATGCCTTACGGTCCGCTCTGGCTGGCCGACGAACTGGGTCTGGAACTGGTGTTGCGCTACGAAGAGCAGGCCGACGAGCACTACGGCGATAAGTACACCGCCCACCCGGCGGCCGACGTGATCCGCACCATGATCAACGAGTTGGAGCGGCCGGGTAGCCGGCAAAAAGCCGGCTTCTACGATTACTCCCAGACCTCCGGCGAACCCCGCCTCTGGGACGGCCTACTGGAACATTATCCGGTAACCAAGGCGCAGTACAACAAGATTCGGATGCAGGAGCGCTTCCTCTTCGCGCAGGTGATCGAGGCCGCCTGGTGCCTGGAAGAAGGAGTGATCGAGCGACCGGAATCGGCCAACCTGGCGAGCGTTTACGGCTGGGGTTTCCCGGCCTACACGGGCGGCGTGATGCGCTACGCGGCGGGCTACGGGAAGGAGGCGTTTAAGGAGCGCTGTGATTTTTTCCGGGGGCGGTACGGGCAAAGGTTTCGGATGCCGAAGTATTTGCGGTGAGCAGGATTTTCGTGTAGGGTGTGCGAGGCGGACGAAGTAGAGTCGTAAAATCTTGCGTATAGACTGGTATGGTCGTACCATGAGACAGTAAGGAGACCCACTGATATATTTTTGCGCATAGGTCGCACCCCGTCTGCAAAAAAAATAATCAGAAAAGTATCATCCTATTTCAGCACCGCTCCAGCGGAGCCTCAAATCTGCCGTTAGCTAGACGAAATCGTGCACCCATGACGGGATTGTTGCAGGAAAAACCGCCCCGGTCTTCACAGATGAACGTCAGGTCGTATGATCCTTTGACCAGGCAATTCTCACGGTCGAAAGTTTCTATGGCCAAGTAATTGGTCGCTACGGTAGTATCCAAAAGGTAGGAATAATATAAGACATCGCCCCCCAGGATGACACCCGCCGTTATCGCCAGTTGATTTCTTATTTCCTCTTGATTAAGATCGTAATGCTCCTCTTTCAGGGCAAGGTTGGAAAAGCCTATATATGTTTTGAAGTCGGGTTGGCCGGCGACTGAGAAAGCGACGAAAATGTAGAAGTCCTTTTCGTCAAGTGAGATACTAGCTTCGGCGTCGGTAGTTTTAGGCAGGTTGTTTAGCAAAGCAAATCCCGAACCTTCGGAGGGTACGGTAACGTCATTGTCACTGCAGCCGGCAGAGAAAAGGCTTCCGGTGAGGATGAAAGCGAGGAGGTAAAAGGGGAGTTTGCGGACGAATTTCATGATGGAAAGGTTGAAGTAATTTCCAATATGGTGTACATCCTACCAGACGTTAGAAGAAAACGGAAAGGTTGGCAGGTTAGTGATTTTTTCAGAAAGTTGGAATAACCTCTTCTCTTTTCGGTTATGAGCCACATTACAGGAACAAGATTAGGCTGTCCAGTTTATCAGGCTTCGATCAGTACAGATTTTGCACTCGTTTCTTGGAGACCTCCCCCCCGGCCCGGCTATTCGTCTGGGTCCCGTTCGCTTCGCGGCTACTTCGTGGCAACCCCAGCCGCCGCGGAGGAGAGGGGTGACGGGAAGTTGACATACCGTTAAAACTGTAGTGGGTAAACCTTAGAGCGTGTCTAAATTTTTACTTCCTTAGAACCAAGCATTTGAGAACCTGGCGTCACATAAACTGACTTACGTAACCCGCTATGCGCGTACCACGAAGTAGCCGCGAAGCGAAGTTTTTGTCTAGCCGGAACCTCAACCACGAAGTAGCTGCGGAGCGAATTATTGATCCTCAGTTCTTAAAAATTTTAGACACGCTCTTATTTTTCAATAGCACACTGTACCATATGCGCCTCCTTCTCCTGATCCCCATCTTCCTCCTCGCCTCCTGCACGGCTACCAAACCGGCCCCCGCCGGCCCCGCGTCCCTGGATTACCCCGCCGAAATAGCCGCTTACCAACAACAGCTGAACGAAGATTACCTGGACCCCGCCAAAACGCCCCTGACGCCCGCGCAACAGGAGGTATTCCGGGAGCGGGGCGGCCACGATTTTTACCCCACGGACGAGAGCTACCGCATCGTGGCCGATTTTGAGGTCTACCCCGATCCCGAGGAGATTGAACTGAAGACCAGTACCACTCGCATGAGTGCCTACCGGGTGTACGGGAAGGCGACCTTTATGCTGGAGGGGAAACAGCAGTCGCTTTTTATCTACCAGAGTGAGGATTTGATGAGTAAGGTGGAGTACGCCAACTACCTCTTTCTGCCCTTTCGTGATGCCACCTCCGGCAAGGAAACCTACGGCGGCGGCCGCTACATCGACCTACGGACCCCGCCCGATCCTACGCGACTGGTGATCGACTTTAATAAATCGTACCATCCCTACTGCGCCTACCGTTACGGGTTTTCCTGCCCCATTCCGCCGGCGGCTAACACTTTGGACGCGGCGGTGCCGGCGGGTATTAAGAACATTGATCTGGAATAACCGGTGGGGCGGCTTTGCGTGAGGCGCCTGGAGGGGGTCCGCGCAAGCGGCCGTGCGCAAGCACCGAGCGGACAGCGAGCCCGGAAGGTGCCGACCCGACCGTAGGAAGGGACACGCCCGAAATAGTAGTTTAAACCGACGTAATAGCCGGATAGGATCAGGGCACCCCTTGCTACCCATCCCCGTCACTTTATCCCCAACAAATCCGCCCAGCGGGTGGAGAAATGCGGACTTTTGTGATCCTGACGCAGGGGGATGGACGGGCGTTCCCCGCAGGCGGCGAAGTAGACGGCGTTGCGGCCCATTTTTTGGTTGAGCGTGTCCATGACGGTCATTATTCGGGTGTCGCGCCGGTGGGTGCCGTGGTCCTGAAAAAGGTTGCCCTGCTGGACGTTTGCGGGTACGAGTTCGGTGGCCATGATGCCGGCTTTTTTGTAATTGGTGCCGGGCTGAAAGAGGGTCTTGGCCACCAGGGCGGACCAGGCGATGAGGTGATTGGTGTTGTTGGTGGCCAGGGGGAGCGTGACGGTCTGGGCGAAGCAGGTGCGGCCGTCGGCGCGGGTATTTTTGAATTTATTGACCCATAAATAGACCGTGAGCGCGGTGGCCGACTGGTCATAGCGGCGCAGTTTTTCGCCCAGGCGGGTGGCGTAGAGGGCGAGGCGCCGCTGGATTTCCGCGAGTTCGTAGATGTCGTGGGCGAAGGAGCGGGAGACCATGGTATTTTTGCGGGCCGTGACGGGCGATTCGAGTTCGAGGCACACGCTGCCCTTCAGTTCCCGGAGGAGCCGCAGGCCCACCACGCCGAATTCCTGCCGCATCCAGCACTCGTCGATCTGCTGTAATTCCCGGACCGTGCGCACGCCTGCCCGCTCCAGGCGCGACCGGTAGGCGCGGCCCACGCCCCAGACTTCCTCGATGCCGAGCCGGGTCAGGATCGGGTCGTCGGGCAGCAGGAAGGCCACGCCGGTCGGGCGGTGTTTTTTGGCCACGTGGTTAGCCAGCTTAGCCAGGGTCTTGGTGGGCGCGATGCCGATGGAAACCGGGATGCCCGTCCACTGGTGTACGCGTGCGCGCAGTCGCTCCGCCCAGGTTAGCAGCGACTCGGGCGACTGGTGGGCGAAACGCAGTTCGAGGAAGGCCTCATCGATGGAATAGACCTCGATGTCGAGGCAGTGCGCGGCCAGGACTTCCATGACCCGCCGCGACATATCGCCGTAGAGGGAGTAGTTGGAGGAGAAGACCTGCACGCCCTGCGAGGCGACCAATTGGCGCACCTTGAAGAGCGGCTCGCCCATGGGGATGCCCAGGGCTTTGGCCTCGTTACTGCGCGCGACGACGCAGCCGTCGTTGTTGGACAGGACCACGACGGGGCGACCGTTCAGGCGGGGCTGGAACACCCGCTCGCAACTGGCGTAGAAATTGTTGCAATCGACCAGGGCGAAGTAGCGGCTCACTGGGGCCGGTGTAGTACGTGAACGACGATGCCCCAAACGGCGAACTCGTCGCCCGCAGAAATGAGGGTGGGCGCGTAGCGGGGGTTTTCGGCCACGAGCCGCAGTTCGCGTCCGCGCTGGTAGAGCCGTTTTACCGTGAATTCGCCGTTGAGCACGGCAATGATGATGCTATCGTGTCGGGCCGTGAGGGAACGGTCGACGACCAGGATATCGTCGGGGTGAATGCTGGCGCCAATCATGCTGTCGCCCTGCACGCGCACGAAGAAGGTGGCCGTGGGGTTCTTGACGAGGTAGGAGCCTACGTCCAGGTGCTCCTCCATATAGTCGTCGGCCGGGGAGGGGAAGCCCGCCGAGACGCCGGAGTAGAGCGGGATGGACAGGGAAAGTTTCTGAAGCGGGATGACATGGACGATCCGTTCCGTGCGATCGGTTGCGTTGGCTAAATTCATTCTTTTCTTTTTCGTCGTTTTTGCTACCCCTGCTGCCCAGCGACAAACATAGAACAATTTGTTCTAATATAGCAATATGAATAAAACATATGTTTGTTTTAGAACGGGGTCGAATGGGATCGGCCGACTGCAAAACCGGGCCGGGCTTTCAGGCCCGTATGGCTTGCCGGGGATAAACCGGATGGATGAGGGGCTAAGGGACACACGTTAGCGTATCGGAATTTAACATAGTGCGGAAATCACCATAAAACAAACCCTTTAATTTACGGCGAAGATTGATGGTGATTATTTAACCAAAAAAAAGCGGCCGCTCCCCTTCCGGGTAGCGGCCGCTTTTTGTAAACATGAGCACGAACGGAACTTACTCCGCCGGCTTCTCTTCCTCGGCGGGAGCTTCCTCCGTCGCTACGTCAGCCTTGGCTTCTTCGGCGGCGGGTGCGGCTTCCTCGGCCTTTGCTTCCTCGGCGGGAGCTTCGGCCTTGACCTCTTCGGCAGCGGGGGCAGCTTCCTTAGCGGGAGCTTCAGCCTTCACTTCCTCGGCGGGAGCGGCTTCCTCGGCGGGGGCCTCGTCCGTCGTAACGGCGGGGATTTCCACTACCGTTTCGGTTTCCGGCTCGGGCTTGGGGGCGGGAGGGGGCGGAGGCGTACCGCTCACTTTGGCGTGGTACTCAACCTTTGCCTGGGCGGTCGCATCGAAGCGCTCGGCCACGCGGCTTTCTTTCTCGTCGATCCACTCCTGCCACTTGGTATCGGCATCTTCCTGGGTCAGTGCGCCCTTGGAAACGCCGCGCTGCAGGTGCTTGCGGTACATGACCCCCTTGAAGCGCAGGATGGCGCGGGCGGTATCGGTGGGTTGTGCCCCTTTCATCAACCACTCGTAAGCGGAGTCGACGTTCACGTCGATGGTGGCGGGGGTGGTCATCGGGTTATAGGTACCGAGCTTCTCGATGAAGCGGCCGTCGCGCGGGGCGCGGGCATCGGCAACCACGATGTGGTAAAAAGGGCGCTTACGGCGGCCCTTGCGCTGAAGACGAATTTTAACTGGCATAATGCGGACAAATTTCCTTGGGTGAACCAAACCCGCCTTCTCCCAGTATGGGACGGCGGGGTTTGTCGAAGTTGCAAAGGTACGATGAAGTTTGGAACCTTGCAAGTAGCGGCTGCGCCGCTGCTTGCGTATTTTAGTAGGCAGGCTTTGCCTGCTGTATTTTGGTAGTTTGGATTCAGCCTACGCCTACACTCACGTAGCTGATTAAACGTCAGTATCCGCGACCTTGAATGTTTGGATTACCTGCGGTAATCAAAAAATCCAACCTACCGACGCGCATCGTCCTACAAAAATACCGAAGCAGGGGCAAAGCGCCTACTTCATCAGCCACGCTTTTAGAAACGCATCGATATCCCCGTTCAGCACCGCATCCGTTTGCGGGGTTTGGTACTGGGTGCGGTGGTCCTTTACGCGGCGGTCGTCCAGTACGTAGGAGCGGATCTGGCTGCCCCACTCGTTGGCCGATTTACCGGCCTCCACCTTATCGCGTTCGGCGTTTTGCTTCTGTAATTCCAACTCATACAGGCGGCTGCGCAGCATGGTCAGGGCACGTTCGCGGTTCTGGTGCTGCGACCGTTCGTCCTGGCATTCCACCACCAGGCCCGAGGGCAGGTGGCGCACCCGCACCGCCGATTCGGTCTTGTTCACGTGCTGCCCGCCCGCGCCGCTGGCGCGGAAGGTGTCCCATTCCAGGTCGGCGGTATTTACCTCCACCTCGATGGTATCGTCGATCACGGGGTGCACGAACACGGAGGCAAAACTGGTCATCCGTTTACCCTGCGAGTTGAACGGACTGATGCGCACCAGGCGGTGTACACCGTTCTCGCCCTTCAGCAGGCCGTAGGCAAACTCACCGGTTATTTCCAGGGTAGCGGATTTGATGCCCACCACGTCGCCCGGCGTTTCGCTGGGCATCCGTACCTTGAAGCCGTCCTGTTTTTCGGCCCACATGGTGTACATCCGGCGCAGCATATCGGCCCAGTCATTCGACTCGGTCCCGCCGGCACCGGCATTAATTTCAACGATGGCACTCAGTTCATCCTCCGGGCGGTTCAGCGTAGAGCGGAATTCCACCTCATCAAAGGCGGCCACGGCGGCATCATAGCGGGCGTCCACCTCGGCTTCGGTGCCCTCGCCCTCCCGCAGAAATTCGGCCAGCACCTCCAGGTCATCCACGCGGTCGCTCACGGCCTCGTACTGGATCAGCCACTGCTTGTGCGATTTCAAGTCTTTTAGTATGGTCTCGGCCTGCTTCGGGTCGTCCCAAAATTTTGGGTTCATCGACTGCTGGGTCAGGTCTTCTATCTTGAGGCGGCGGGTAGCGACGTCAAAGATACCTCCCCAAGAGACCCAGACGGGTTTGCAGTTCTTTAAATTGATCGGTGGTCATGGGGAAAATTTAAGGATTGAAGTAAAGTAGGATTGAAGGTTGTCAATAATCAGAACCCCCTTCGGGGGCAAGGGGAAAAAAGAAGGATTAGCTGGCGCTTATTCTCTCGATCATAAATGATCTTTCGAGGTGAAGGTCATACAGGCAGAACCCCCTTCGGGGGCAGGGGGAAAACAAGGAGTGAAAGCAATTCCGCGCCAAAACCCCGCCGCACACCCGAAGGGTGGAGATTGCGTGACGAGAAAACTACCTACTAAATACTACGTACTAAACCACTAGAAGGGCGTGTCCACCCGGCTATCGCCGGCCGGTCGGTCCCTTCCAGGCTCGCTGTCGCTCGGCCCCTGCGCTTTCGCTCCGGGTCTCCGCCTCGGCGGCGGCCCTTCCAGGCACCTCACGCGTTGTCAGGTGGGTCGTTTCCGGGCGGCAATCAGGTGAACGGCCGGGAGGGGCATTTAGGTTTATTAGCGCGGGATTTATAACCAGCCATCTTCTACACCTTCCCCCGGCAAGTGTTTTTTGGACGGAGGTACCTAGCTACTCATAACTCCACCATCACCAAACCTAATCCCAGAGAGAATTCCGTCTGAGTAAAATAAAATTACTATTTCCGTTTTACGATCTGTAACCGAGCGATCGCATATGCTTAGAGCGTGTCTAAAATATTTAAGAACTGAGAATCAGTGATTCGCTTCGCGGCTACTTCTTGGTTGAGGTTCCGGCTAGACAAAAACTTGCGCGCATAGCGGGTTACGTAAGTCAGTTTATGTGACGCCAGGTTCTTAAATGATTGGTTATCAGGAAGTAAAAATTTAGATACGCTCTTAGCAACTGAAGGAAACCCCTTTGAGGCCCGACCAAAAAATAGTTTCTCCCGCTTATCGATATTCCGGGTTCTCGAACTCCCAGTGGGTGCCGTCGTCCCAGTCCTTGCGGGAATTGCCGTAGCGGGGATAGCCGCCCTGCTGGTGCAGCATGGCCGCCAGGTGAAGGAGGTTATAAGTCATGAAGGTGGTGTTTCGATTGGTGAAATCACTTTCAAAACCTACGGGTTCTTTCAGTTTCTCGCCCTTCCACTCCGTGTCCCCGTAGCTCGCTCCCGGTCCCACCTCACCGATCCAGCCGCAATCCGCCTGTGGGGGGATCGAGTAACCAATGTGTTGTAGCGCATACAAAATGCCCATCGCGCAGTGCTTGATACCGTCCTCGTTGCCGGTCACCACGCAACCGCCTGCTTTTCCGTAAAACAGGTACTGGCCCTTGTCATTGGTCTTGCCACTCATGGCGTACAGCCGCTCGATCAACCCCTGGGCCACCGATGATTTCTCCCCCAGCCAAATGGGCGTTCCAACAATTAGGATATCCGCCGCGATTATTTTCTCGAAGAGCGCGGGCCACTCGTCCTTCTCCCACCCGTGCTCCGTCATGTCGGGATAAACGCCGGGGGGCACCCGGTGATCCACCAGGCGGATTTCTTCCACCCGAACGCCCTCCTTGCGCATGATGCACTGCGATACTTCCATCAGCGTGGACGTATGACTCGTTACCGGTGATCTTTTCAACGTACAATTGACGTACACGGCACTCAGTTTACTAAAGTCTGGTTTCTTCATCGTCGGTTTTTAATTAACTGCCGTGATCGTCGCAAGCTCTTTACGATTAAGAGCGTGTTTACCGGCCTATGCGAAGCGAGTGTTTAGCCAATTTGTTCGATCTCCGGAGATTATTCGGCTACTTCCAACACCAGGCCGGTATCGGCTCCAACAAGGCAGTAGCCCGTTACGCCCCCTTTACCGGGTCACCCTCCCTCCTCCGTTCCGCAACCCGCACTAGCCGGCCGGTCCTCCCCCCCTACCCTCACCAGCCGGTCTAGCCGGATCGTTTCCCCCTTTTTTAATTGCAGGTATTCCGCCCCCTCGCGGGTGTACACGTCCTGGATGATGGCATGGATAGTCATTTCCCCGGTGCCTTCGGAGCTTTGGTAGGTTATCTCTACCGTCTCCCGCCGCGTGGCGTGGTGGAGGAGGCGATCGTAGAAATTGCAGTCGATGGGAATGTAAGGAGGCATGGCGGGGAGTTGAAGATTTTTAGCGAGAAATAGACCTTGGAGCGTGTCTAAACTATTTAAGAACTGAGGATCAATGATTCGCTTCGCGGCTACTTCGTAGTGCGCGCATAGCGGGTTACGTAAGTCAGTTTATGTGACGCCAGGTTCTCAAATGCTTGGTTATCAGGAAGTAAAAATTTAGATACGCTCTTAGCTACGCTGCTACTTGGTGGTCGCTATACTAAGTCGCCGGATTTTTTGTCTCAAACGAGGCGTGGAAACCTTGTGAGCTACCTAAGGCTTTTCGCAACGAAGACTGAGGCATGCAACGAAAAGACTTCGGTATAACAGTAATTTCGGGTTGGCCCGATAGGAGTACTCCGCGACCGGAGGTAACGCTCCGGTCGCGACCCGCGTGAGGTGCCCGCAGGGCCGACCGTAGGGAGGGTGCAACGCACCGAGGCGAACGCCGAAGCCCGGAGGGGACCGACCGGCCCCGCCCCAGCGGGCCGGGCACGCCCAAAATTCTGCCTTCCGCCCAAAACTGCGCAAACAACGCCCCGCCGCCCCGGTTTAACCTCCGGAGGCTTGCCCGGTAAGGCCGCCTTTTACTACCTTCACCACGCACACAACGCCCCGCCCATGTCACGCCTCGTAATTGTTTCCAACCGGCTGCCCGTAACCATCAAGAAAAAGGGCGATGAGTTTGAATATTTTCCCAGTTCCGGGGGATTGGCCACGGGCCTCAACTCGCTGGATAAGAGCTATGATATGTTCTGGATCGGGTGGCCGGGACAGGAAGTGCGCAAGTCGAAGGAGCGGGAGCGCGTGACCAAGGACCTGGCGAAGGACAACCTGGCGCCCGTTTTTTTGACGCCCGACGAGATCGAACTCTACTATGAGGGCTTCAGCAATAAAACGATCTGGCCGCATTTCCACTACTTTACCGAATACACTACCTATCGCGATGATTACTGGGAGGCCTACCTGGAGGTGAACCGTAAGTTTTTCGCGGAGGTGAAAAAGCACCTGCGCGACGATGACATGGTGTGGGTGCACGACTATCAGTTGATGCTGCTGCCGCAGATGATCCGGGAAGAATTTCCGGAGATCAGCATCGGATTTTTCCTACACATCCCTTTTCCGAGCTACGAAATTTTTCGCATCCTGCCGTGGCGCGATGAGTTGCTGCACGGGCTGCTGGGGGCCGACCAGATCGGTTTTCACACCTGGCACTATATGCGCCACTTCATCAGCGCGGTCTACCGGATCACGGGCTACGAGCAGGAATTCGGCCGCCTGCACGTGGGCGAGCGGACGGTGAACGTGGACGTGTTCCCGATGGGGATCGACTACGAAAAATACGCCTACCCCGATGTGGACGCCGAGAACGACCAAGGTTCTTTCGACCTGCGCGAACTGCACAAGAACCGCAAGATCATCATGTCGGTAGACCGGCTGGACTATACCAAGGGTATTCCGCAACGGGTGCGGGCCTTCGCCAAATTCATGAAGGAAAACCCCAAGTACCACCGCAAAGTAGTGATGATCATGATCGTGGTGCCGAGCCGGGATGCCGTGGATACCTACAAAGACCTGAAGCAGGAGATCGACGTGCTGGTGAGCAAGGTAAACAGCCATTTCGGCACCTTTGACTGGATGCCGATCCAGTATTATTACCGCTCGCTCAACTTCGCCGAGCTGACGACCCTGTATAAGGAGTCGGACATAGCGATGGTGACGCCGCTGCGCGACGGCATGAACCTGGTGGCCAAAGAATACATTGCCGCCAAGGAAGAAAACCCCCAGGGCGTCATCATCCTGAGCGAGATGGCCGGCGCGGTACACGAACTGAACGACGCCTTGATCGTTAATCCGCAGGATGCCCAGGACATCTGCCAGGCCCTGAAAGATGCCCTGGAGATGAGCGAAGAAGAACAAAAAGAACGCCTGCAAAAAATGCAGGAACTGCTGCGGATCTATAACGTGAAGCAGTGGGCCGCCAACTTTATTCACGAACAACGCCGACAAAAAGAGAAGAACCAGATGAAATTGACCGCCCAAATGCGCGGGCCGCAGGCCCACGTGGTTCGTGACCGGTACCGCAACGCTAAAAAACGATTGTTCATCATCGACTACGACGGGACGCTGATGGATTTTCACGTAGACCCCCAGGCCGTGGCCCCCGAAGACCGGGTGCTGAAACTGCTGACCGCACTGGCCGAGGACCCCAAGAACCGCATCGTTATCAACAGCGGCCGCGACCGCAAAACGCTGGACGGCTGGCTGGGTCACCTGGGCACCGACATGGCCACCGAGCACGGGGTGTGGATGAAGGAGAATAACGAATGGACCCTCAATTCCAACGTCAGCGACGTGTGGAAAGAGGACGTGCAGGACATCCTGGAGAACCTGGTGTCGCGCACCCCCGGCTCGTTCATCGAAGAAAAAGATTACAGCCTGGCCTGGCACTACCGCGGCATCGACCGGGGGCTGGGCGAAAAGCGAGTCCGTGAATTCAAGGATATGCTGGCCTACCTGATCCAGAACCAGGACCTCCAGATACTGGAGGGAAATAAAGTAGTGGAGATCAAAAATGCCGGCGTCAATAAGGGCAAGGCCACGCAGCACTGGGTAAACCAGGAGGACTGGGATTTTATGCTCGGCATCGGCGATGACTCGACCGACGAGGATATTTTCCGCGCCATGCCCGAAGACGCCATTACCATCAAGGTCGGTCCCGGCAGCACCGAGGCCCGCTACAATCTGCCCGGTGTTGCGGAGGTGCGCGAGTTTTTCGAGGGACTGGTAGAAATCGCTAAAACCGAAGCATGATCCATACCCTCGACCTCAATTTCCTGGAAGTAGGCGGCGCCATTGCGGCCTTTGTTATCCCTACCGAGCGGGGCGGAATCCTGGTGGAGACCGGCCCCTACAGCACCCACGAATCGCTGCTGGCGACCCTGGATAACATGGGCCTCCAACCCACCGACATCCACGCGGTCCTGCTGACGCACATCCACTTCGACCATGCCGGTGCCGCCTGGTGGTGGGCGCGGCAGGGAGCCACGGTCTACGTGCACCCGGCGGGCTACAAGCACCTGCAAAACCCTGAGCGCCTGTGGAACAGTGCCGCCCGCATTTACGGCGACGACATGGACCGCCTCTGGGGCGAGATGCACCCCATAGACCCCGCCAAACTGGTGGCCGTGGCCGACCGCGAAACCTTACAACTGGATGGCATTTCGGTAACGGCCCACCACACGCCCGGCCACGCCAAGCACCACATTGCCTGGCAGGTGGGCGAGGAATTACTGACCGGCGACGTTGGCGGCGTCAAGATCGGCGGCGGCCCGGTGGTGCCGCCCTGCCCCCCGCCCGACATCGACCTGCCGGCCTGGGAAACCTCCATCGCCCGCATCCGCGAGATCGGCCCACGCCGTTTGTACCTGACGCACTACGGCCCGGTAGAAAATATCGAGGAGCACCTCAGTGAACTGGAGACGCGCCTGAAAAAGTACGCCGCCTGGATGGAACCCCACGCCGAAGCCGGACAGGAACTGGACAAGATCACCCCCGCTTTCGTCGAGTTCGTGGACGTGGACCTGCGCGAGGCCGGCGTGACCGATAAAGCGCAGTTGGCGGCCTACCAGGCGGCCAATCCGCCCTGGATGAGCGTGGCGGGCCTGGTGCGGTACTGGCAGCAAACAACGGATACCTGATCTATTTGTAAATCGTTTCAGCAGCTCACATCAGTCACCTACCCCATGCGGCACACCTTTCTACTGTTATTCGTCAGCGGCATCCTGTTAGTAGCGGGCAACCTGCTGATTGACCGGTGGCCGACTACCTTGCATTACGGAGATTCTAACGGCTACTACCTGCATGTGGTCTCTTTTTTCGTCAATCAGGACGTCGGGGATTACGACCGGTCCATTACCAGCCTGAAGGAAATTAACCCCAACGGCGCGGACCCCCGTACCGATGAATTCGGGATCCGGCTGACCGAAAAGGGGCGGCGCTACATCAAGTACACCCTCGGCGTGGCGGTCATGGAAACGCCCTTCTTCTGGCTGGCCCACCTCTACGCCAAAGCATCACCGGAATACGAGGCCAATGGCTGGACCACGCCCTATATGCTGGCCGTGGGTTTCTCCATTGTTTGCTACGTCTTACTGGGCTTGTTCCTGCTCATCGGTGTCCTCAAGCGCTATTTCAGTGACATCGTCGTCACGCTCGTCGTACTGTCCCTGATCCTGGCGACCAACCTGTTCTATCAGACGAACTACGTGACCATGTCGCACGGGTTCCTCTTCTTCCAGCATTGCCTGCTGATCTGGCTTACCGTCCGTTTCTACGACCGCCCCTCGTGGTTACGCGCCCTGGGCGTGGGGGCTGCGGTGGGTCTCATTACCCTGACGCGCGTACCGGAGATCGTATCGGTCCTGGTGGCCTTACTGTGGGGCGTTGCCGGTATGGCAACCCTGAAAGAACGCTTCCGGTTTTTCACTAAAAACTACCCCTACCTGCTCCTGGCCGGACTGGGCTTCCTGCTGGTTTTTTCGTTGCAGTTCGCCTACTGGTACTACGTCAGCGGCCACCTCATCTTTAATCCCTACCAGGGCGAAGGTTTCAACCTGCTCAAGCCGCGCTTTTGGCGGGCCCTGTTCGATTTTAAGAACGGCTGGCTCATCTATACGCCCATCATGGCGTTCAGTCTGGCGGGACTGTTCTTACTGCCGCGCCATGCGCGTGGGATCGTGCTTCCGCTCCTGGCTTTTCTGGCCCTGCACGTCTGGGTCCATTATTCCTACTATGTTTTTTCCTATTTCCCCGGCCTGGGGCAGCGGCCCATGGTAGAGACCTACCCACTACTCAGTTTCGGTTTGGCGGCGGCATTCTCCGCGCTTCTGTCTTCCAACTATTTCCGGTGGGTACCCTGGGCTGCCCTGCTTTTATTCGGCGCGCTAAACTTGTTCCAGACCTGGCAATCCAGGGAGGGCATCATCTGGTCGGAGCGTAATAACGCGGCCTACTACTGGGCCACCTTCGGCACCATGAAAACCGACACCAATACCCTGCGGGCCTACGACACCAATACCCTGCAACCGGAGGAAGAGGACATTGAATTAGTGGATACGTTAGCTAGCGAAAATTTCGATGCCGGCACGCGGTTCAACGACAGTCTGCTCACCAGGGTCCGCTTTCACAGCGACAGTTCATCACTATTGGCTCCCCAGGAATACGTTGAATTGACCGACTTTATCCCCCTGGATGAAAGCGACCGGGGACGATGGCTGAAGGCCGGTATCTGGGGCTTCATGGAGGAGGCGGACCGTATGTACAACCGGGACTACGTCGCCCGTCTCGTCATCACGATCTACGATGCGGAAGGTAAGGAACGGCGCGACGGCCGCATACCGATCGCGGCGCACATCGGCAACGACTCCGGCAACATCTGGATGGCCGGTTATCCCAACCAGTGGGGGATCGCCTCGTTTTACCAGCAGATGCCGAACGACGTAGCGGCGGGCTGGTCGGTGCGCATACTCATCGTCAACGGTGCCAGGCAGAAGATCTATTTGGATGACTTCAGCCTGGCCCGTTACCGATCGCGCTGAATGAATTAGTGCGAAGAATTCTTTTCCTTGAACTTGATCAACTGGCGGCGCAATTTGTCCGTCACTTCAGTCGCCGCCTTCTCAATGCTCTCATCGGTAAATTCAGCGAAAAGATCATTTCCGGGAATTGCCAGTCGGGCCTGCACCGTATAGCCGTCGGTATTAATGTTACCGTCATCGGTTTTAATGTAGACGTCGCAGCGCTCAATGCGGTCGGAGAATGTTTCCAGTTTTTCGAGTTTCTCGATGATAAATCGACGAGTGCCTTCTTTTGTATCCTGGGTATTATGGATGGTGGTATTCATGGTTTGGGTGGTTGAGTTAACTGGCGGATGAATGAAGCCGTTCGGGGCGTGCCCCCGGCTAGTGCCGGGGTCGGTCCCTTACCGGCGCGGCTATCGCCTTGGCCCTGCGGGCTGCTCTCCCGATAAATCGGGATCGCCCCGTCCAGGCACCTCACGCGGGTCGGGCAACTTCTATCTGTCAATCGGTAAAATAATGAAATGAGTTTTAAGCGGTTCCACGAAAGGTCCGGTTAGACCCTCCGTTCAGTAAGAGCGTGTCTAAAATTTTTAAGAACTGAGGATCAATGATTTAAGGTTCTGGTTAAGCAAAAAATTACGCGCATAGCGGGTTACGTAAGTCAGTTTTTGTGACGCCAGGTTCTTAAATAATTGGTTCTCAGGAAGTAAAAATTTAGACACGCTCTAAGCTATAACCACATCCCCGGCGCAGACGTTTGCTCCTCAATTGAAATAACCGCTCTTTGCCACCACCTTACATTACCGGCTTCGTCGATTACCACGGCCACCGCATTCCCTACATTCGCCGTAACCCACCGGGTAGCGAGGGAGTTACACCCATCGTACTGGTCCACGGCCTGACCGGCAGCGTCCGGTTTTGGGAGGCCGGGTTTCCGGAGCCGCTACGGTCAAATTTCCCCTGGCACAGCGTCGGTCTCCCCCTGCACGCGCCGGCCTCCCTGCCCGTTGACCCCGGTAAGCTGGACCTGACCGAACAGGATTATGCCGATCTACTGCTGGCCGTCATCGACTTCCTGTCCCCCCACCGGCCGGTGCACCTGCTAGGTTACTCGCTGGGCGGGCTGGCGGTCATGAATCTGGCTGCCCGCCATCCCGCGCGGGTCAAGAGCCTCGTTTCGGTCAGCGGTTTCAGCCGGGGAAGGATTCAGGGGCTGCGGGATTTTATGGGATTCCTGGCCCAGGACGGGCCGGGGCGCAGGGCGCTCTTCCACCTCGGTTGGTGGTTCCTGCACCTCCACCCCCTCCTCTACCGCTGCGCCCTCTACCTGGATGCGGCCGATTGGTCCGCCCTCACCCGCTACCCTCACCTGGGTGAGACCGTCCGTAATATGTGGCCCGATATCCGCCGCCACCGGGTCGCGGCTTTCCGGCACTTGTTCCGCGCCCTCCTGGATATGGACATCGGCCCCGAGATCACCCGCATCACCGCCCCTACCCTCATCATCGTCGGCGCGGAGGACCCCACTATCCCGATCGCGCACCACCGCTCCTATGCGGCGGCTATTCCAGGCGCACGATTCGTGGCCCTGGCCGGCGCGGGGCACATTCCCTTTGCCGAACGACCGGAGGAATTTAACCGGATAGTATGGGAGTGGTATGAAAGCGAGATGAGTGACGTATGATCTATGGTAAAAGACGCCTTCTTCGTTTGCTGATGCGCTGCATGAACATAACCGCAGGCGACCTGGTGACCCGACGTGAAAACATCCAAAATCAAACATCGTACATCAGACATCTACCTCCCTACTCCGCCGTGGGTTTACGCGGCTTACGCTTGGTTTTGAACAGCTCCTTCAATTCTTTTTCGGAGAGGAAATCCCACTCGCGGAAAGTACGGTTGACAAACTTCTTGATGTCCTGGTAATCACGGCCGCGCTTATCGGTGTAGACCTTGATGAGGCGCTTGACGTAGGCCAGCGAGAGCATTTTAAGCCGCTGGTTGAAGGCCTGGTTGCCGAATAACTGGATGTAGGTGGTGAATAGCTTACCCAGTTCGAAGAACTCGGTGAATTCATCCGTACCCAGGTTGTTGAGGTAACGTTCCAGGTAACCGTAGACACTGAGGCGGAGGTTCTCGTTGAAATCGCTGAGTCCCTCATGCTTGTAGTATTCCACCTTAATAGCTTCCTGTACTTCTTGCGTGGTGTAATCGTCCTCGTGGATCTTATCCGCTACGTCGAAGTAATCGGATAGCGAATCATCGAGTTTGTGGTCGATGTGGGCACCGAGGCGCAGTTCCTCTTCGGGACCGAAGGTGATGCTCTTGTTTTCCTTCAGTTTGATGAGGTAGGCGAGCACCAGGTCGGACGTCTTTTCAGGGCGGGCTTTGCGTTCGGCGGTAATGCGCTTGGTAAGGGCGGCACTTTCGTCTTTGCCCGGTTCCAGGTAGGCGGCGTAAATGATGGCGATCTTGATCAGTTCGTCGTGTCCGCTCAGTTCGTCGTTAGTCACAAGTTCGTGCAGGGGCTCCACCAGCGAACTGTTGTCGTGCTCGGTGTTGAAACGGTAGAGGATAAAGTCCTTAACATTATTGGCCAGCAGCGTCATTTCCGTTTGATCCAGCGGGAAATCGGCCGACTGGTAATTGTCTGTTTTAAACTGCCGCGAGAATCGTCCGTAGGCCCGACGGCGCTCGTCGGCCGAGACCTGAAATTCTTCTTTCTTGTGGCTCAACAGGTAATTCCGCACCCGCTTATTGCCTACTTCCTGGATCAGGTTGGTGGTCCAGATATCGCTGCTCAGCGCAAAACCGACCTGCACGCTCTGACCGATCCGCTGTTTGAGGATACCGAAGTTGGACGAGTTGGCAATAGTCAGCAGTACTTCCTTAAAGTGTTCCTGCGGCCGCACGTAGCGGTGGTGCTCGTTGATCTCGCCGCGCAGTACGCTGAAGCCCAGCACGCGGGGAAGGAACAGCCCCTCGAACGCATCGTCGAGCAGGATTTCCTCCAGGGCCACCAATTGAAGGGGGCGGGCGGCGGCCACGGACTCGTACACCTCCGCGATGCGGGGTTCGAACTCGTCTTTGAGGGTATTGTAAAAATCGTCCTCTTCCTCATCGAGGTACTGCGCCAGGTTGGGCGACGCCTGGATTTCTCCGGCGATGGTTTCCAGTTGGTCCAGGTATTCCTGCTCTAAATCGTACATACTCCTTTATTCTTGGGCTATTTTAAATAAAAACCTGGTAATACGACAAGCGGTATTACCAGGTTTTGACACCCCCGTGGGTGCGCCGCGAAGGTAGGATATTTTTTGGTAAGGGAGGCAGCTAAGTTTTGCTCGGTGCGCGGCCGGTGCGTGACCTCCGGTCGCGCGGATGAAGGATGCCGGTACCTCTGGTCGGCCGGTGCGGGTGGGGGGCCGCTCTCTCGTGTGCCGACCGGAGGTGGCGGCATCCTTGTTTCGCTAGACCGGAGGTCTAGCACCGTCCACTTACTGCGTGAGGTGCCTGGACGGGGCCGACGTAAGGAGGCAGCCCGCAGGGCCAAGGCGGTAGCCGCGCCGGGAAGGGACCGGCCGGGGCGTTAGCCCCGGACACGCCCGGATTAGTAGTTAGTTCGTACTACCCAACTACGTAAACGACCAAACGGCCAGTGCTAACCCGCCCACCAAAAAGCAGTAGTAAGCGAAGTACCGCAGCTGCGCACGGCGGACGAGGCGAATCATCCAGAGGCAGGCGAAGATGCCGGTAACGAAGGCGGCGATGAAGGCCACACCCAGGGCTACCGGGTTAGTAGCGGCTTCCAGGTCTCCGTCGAGGAGGTCTTTGGCCATTTTGCCCAGGATGAGCGGCACCACCATGAGAAAACTGAAGCGCGCGGCCCGTTCGCGGTCGATGCCGAGCAGGACGGAGGTGCCGATGGTGGCGCCCGAGCGGCTGATGCCCGGCAGGATGGCAATGGCCTGTGCCAGGCCCACGATGAGGGCATCGGACCAGCCGACGGCCCGTTCGGTACTTTTGGCGCGATCGGCGAGCAGCAGGAGCAGGCCGGTGACGAACAGCATGAGGGCGACCAGGGTGATGTTGCGGTTGAAAAGCGTGTCGAGGTAGTCATCGAGGAGCAGGCCCACCAGGGCGGCGGGGATCATGGAGAGCACGATCTTGGCGCTGAATTGCGTGTGCTCGTTCCACTGGAAGGAAAACAGGCCGCGCAGGATTTCCCATACCTCGCGGCGGAAAACCACCAGCGTGGCCAGGGCCGTGGCGGCGTGAACGGTGACGGTGAGCAGCAGCGAATCGGGGGCCAAACTATTGTCCTGGGTGATCCACTTGGCCAGTTCGAGGTGGCCGCTGCTGCTGACGGGCAGGAACTCGGTAAGGCCCTGCACGATGCCCAGCAGGAGGGCGCGGAGGATTTCGGTCACCGTTTACTTCTTGAAAACGGCATAAATGACCACGCCCAGACCACCCAGGATGACAAAGGGGGCCAGCACCGTGCGGCGGAAGGAGTAGATGATGTCGGGGTCCCAGGTTTCGGGGTCGGGCATGGCACCGCCGGCCATGAGGAGCATGCCGAGGAAGACCAGGGCCGTGCCGATACCCATCCAGATATAGGTGTCGCGGCCGAAAGTGAGCGGGCGCCGGGGACCGGTATCCGCCTTACGGGTGGTACGCGTGGTGCGGGGCGCGGCGGCAGCGGCGGGCGTGGCGGTTCCGGATACCACGGGTCCTTCAACGGATGCGCGGGCACTCTGGCGCTCGGCGCGTTCTTTTTTGGATAGCTTCTTAGCCATATTCGGAGGATTTTGGGGGAAGGTGGTGTTAGTAAAGTTCATCGACCCGCAGGCGCAGGTACTTGCGGATGGTGAAATAATTGCTCAGCCAATTGATGGCCACACCGAGAACCAACAGCCCGGCGGCGAGCGGCAAAAGTAACTCGGGACGGGCGAAAACCCGCAGATCCGGCACCTGAGAATTGATCCAGAGCAGCATGGCCAGCAGGCCGATGACGGCCAGCAGGCCGCTGATGAAGCCCCGCAGCAGGGCGCGCCGCAGGTAAGGGCGACTGATAAAGCCCCAGGTGGCACCGACGAGTTCCTGCGTTTTGATGAGAAAACGGTCGGCGTGCAGGGTCAGCCGCACGGTATTGTGAATGAGTACGACGGCAATGACCACGAAGAGCAGCCCCGCCACCAGTGCGATGAGGCCGATGGTGCGGGCGTTGTCGGCCACGCGGTCGATGAAGTTGTCCTGGTAATAAACGTCGGCCACGGCGGGACCGGCGCGCAATTGGGTGCTGATGCGCTCCAGGCTATCGGAACGCAGCGTGGCGGCATAGACGTTAAAGGTGATCACGTCGTGCAGGGGGTTGGTCAGGTCCAGTTGGGCCAGGTCCTCACCCAGGTCTTCGCCCAGTTCGCGCAGGGCCGTCTGGCGGTCGGTAAATCGGACGCTGCCGGGCCGCACGTAAGGCCGGGAAATAAGTTGGGCGGTAAACTCGTTACGCGCATCGTCGCCGATCTCGTCTTCGAGTTCCACGATGATGTCCACGTTTTCTTTCAGCGTTTTGCTCAGGTGCCCGGCCTGCAGGAGCCAGAAGCCGAAAAAACCCAGCACGAACAGCACCAGTGCCACGCTTACCGTGGGGTAAAAGTGCGAGGGCTTACGACCGGAAATGGGACTGGCGGATGACATTGGGCGCGAAGATACGAAGTGCCGCCTGAATGGCGGGCGGGATGGCGGGCGTCGCGATATTTTAATACTTTTGGGCGGCATTAAAACCAGGATAGGCTTAAATAAGCATACCAACTTACCAGCGGCAACGCCGCCTACTAACTCCGAGGAGCCTGCGACGATCACCGCAGGTAAATCACGGGCGCAACCCCTCCAATCCATGAACACTTTCTCCCTCACCATCCTGGGCACCTCCGCCGCCGTGCCCGCCCACGGCCGCTTCTGCAGCGGGCAACTGCTGCACACGGAGCGGGAGTCGATACTGATCGACTGCGGGGAGGGGATACAGCTACAACTGCAAAAAATCGGCGCGGGCCACGGGCGTATCGACACCATTTTGATCAGCCACCTGCACGGCGATCATTTTTTCGGCCTGTTCGGGTTGCTCACCAGCTGGATGCTGAACCGGCGGCGGGAGCCGCTACTGATTATCTCGCCGCCGGGGCTGCGCGAGATGATCACGCCGGTCATTCAGCTGGATAAGTTTACGCCGCCCTTCCCCATTACTTTTCAGGAAGAAGCACCCACGGGTTTAGAGCGGGTCTACCAGACCAAACAACTGGACGTATTCGCTTTTCCGCTGCGCCACCGCATCCCCACCAACGGCTACCTGGTGCGCGAGCGGGAGCGGCCGCGCTCCATCCTGCCCGCCAAGATCGAGGAGTACGCCATCCCCTACCCCGCCATTCCCGCCGTCAAGGCCGGCGGAGACTTTTCCCTGCCGGGCGGCGGTACCGTCCCGAACGGCGAGTTGACCACCGACCCGCCGCCCAGCCGCAGCTACGCCCACTGCTCGGATACGCACTACTTTCCCGAGATCGTGGAATTTATCCGTGACGTCAACCTGCTCTACCACGAGGCCACCTTCCTGCACGAGGACCTGGACCGCGCCCTGGAAACCGACCATACCACCGCCCACCAGGCCGGTTTGGCGGCGCGGGATGCGCGGGTGGGGCAGTTGGTGATCGGCCACTATTCCGGTCGCTACACCGATATTGAGGCATTGGAGGCGGAGGCGCGGCGGGTGTTTCCACTTACGTTCGGGGCGCGGGAGTTGCAGCGGTATGTGGTGCCTTTCACGGGGCGGGGAACAGCTAACGCCAACTCTTGAGTAGTAGTAATGGTCAGGCCTCCCATGTTTTAGAGCGTGTCTAAAATTTTTAGAACTGAGGATCAATGATTCGCTTCGCGGCTACTTCATGGTTAAGGTTCCGGCTAGATAAAAACTTGCGCGCATAGCGGGTGATGTAAGTCAGTTTTTATGATGCCAAGTTATTAAATGCTTGGTTATCAGGAAGTAAAAATTCAGACATGCTCTTAGTTAACGATGCCTGACCACCGATGACGCACTAACACGATGCCTTGGTAAACTATTCCTGCCAATGCAGAAGGGGGTAAGAAGCAATTGCTTCTTACCCCCTCTTGCATTAAACTGCGGCTGCTGTCGATCACGACTAACGGGCCACCTTACTCCTCTTACTTTACGGCTTCACCTCCTTTTCCGATTTCGCGAAATCGCCGGCTTTGATGAAGACCATCTTACTCAGGTCGAGGTTCTTCTTCATGGCAGCGTTGATGTCGGCCACGGAGAGGGCGTTGATCTTTTCTTCCATCTTCTTGTCCCACGCAAAGGTGCGGCCCAGGTAGGCCTGGGTTTGCAGGGTTCCGGCCAGGCGGTTATCCTGCGAGCGGGAGACCTGCATGGACTGGATGAAACCGTCGCGGGCGGCGGCCAGTTCCTCGGCGGTGAAGCCGTCCTTGCGGACGCGCTCGATCTCCTCGCGGAAGGCCTTTTCCAGGGCCTCGCGGTTCTCGGGCGCGTAGATGGCGTAGGCGCGGAAGGTAGCATTGGCATCCTCGTCCTGGGCGGAGAAACTGGAACCGACGCCGTAACTGAGACCGTCCTGCTGGCGGATACGGGTAGCGAGGCGGGAGTTGAGGAAACCACCCCCCAGCATATAGTTACCCAGGATCATGGCGGGATAGTCCGCATCGTCCTTGCTCATGGGGAAGGTCTGGGCGGCGAGGAACATGGCATTGGCCTTATCGGGGGTCTCGAACTTGACGTCCTCGCCCTTGACGGCAATGTGCTTGTCTTCGATACGCCGGTACTTGGCGGGGCTTTTCCAGTCGCCGAAGTTACGCTCGATGGCTTCCTTGATCAGGGCGGGGTCGAAATCACCGGAGATACCGACTGAAAGGTTGGAGGCACCGTAGAAATCCGTGTAGAATTTCTTGATCTCGTCCAGTTTCACGGCCTTGACGCGCTCCAGTTGCTCATCGAAGGTAGTTTCGTAGTCGGGGTGATCCTTGGGTAGGGGCTTGAGTTTACGGGACAGTTCGGTGAAGGCGATATCGCGCGGCTCCGAGCGGGATTCCTCGATGCGGGCGATCTGCTCCTTACGCATCGTTTCCAGTTCTTCGGCGGGGAAGGTGGGCTTGCGCATGATCTCGCCTACCAAGTCGATAACGGCGGGCAATTGCTCGCGCTCGGTTTCGATGTAAGCGTAGGAACCATCGGGGCCGCCACCCAGGAAGACGCGGGCTTTCAGCTCGTCCAGTTTGTCCTGGATCTGCTGGCGGCTGTACTTATCGGTACCCATCATCAGCATGGAGCCGGCCATGTCTCCGGCGGTCTTGCGGCCTTTGAGGGAAGCCAGGTCGCCCCAGTCGAAACTGAGTAGTGCGACCACGGCGTCGCCCCTGGTTTCCTTGGGCACGAAGGAATACTTGATGTTATTGGCCATTTTACCGCGATCGGCGCGGGCGTCGATGTTATCGTAGCTGGGGTCGAAGGCTTCACCTTCGGCCACGGCGGCGCGGCCTTCGTAGCCTTCCACCAGGGCGGCCACGTCTACCACGTTAGGGATCTCGGCGCGGTCGGGTTCGGCGGTGGGGATGAAGCGGCCGATGGTACGGTTCTGCTGTTTGAAGTACTTGCCGGCTACGTCCAGTACCTGCTCGGGGGTAACGGCTTCGAGGCGGTCGCGGTAGATGAAGGCCAGTCGCCAGTCGCCCTGGGCGATGTATTCGCTCATGGCGAGGCCGAAGCGGTCGCTCTGGCGCAGGCCGAGGTTGAAGTTTTTGAGTAGGCGGTCCTTGGCGCGCTTGACCTCTTCCTCGGTGGGTGGATTTTGCTTCAGGCTGTCGATAGCGGCCAGCATGGCGGCTTCGGCCAGGGAGGCGTCATCGTCCTTTAATACGTCGAGGTTGAACATCGCGAAACCGGGTTCGGCCAGTTCCGCGGCCCAGCCCCACTGCGAGCTGGCGAGGCCTTTTTCCACGACTGCGGTATAGATGCGGCCGCTGGGTTCGCTGGTCAGCACTTCCACCAGTACTTCCACGGGCACGTAATCGGAGTGGGAACCCGGCGGGATGTGGTAGGCGGCCTGGATGAGCTGTACGTCGCCGGTGCGGCGGAGTTCCACGAAACGCTCGCCGTCCTGGATGGGATCGCGGGTGTAGGTTTCGTAGAGCTTGCGCTCGGGGGCGGGAATGGGGCCGAATTTTTCGTTGATGAGTTTCAGCGTGCTTTCCGGCTCGATGGCACCGGCTACGATGAGCGTGGCGTTATCGGGCTGGTAGTACTTGCGGTAGAAATCCTGGAGGCGGCCGATGGGCACGTTTTCCAGGTCGGCGCGGGAGCCGATGGTCGACTTACCGTAATTGTGCCACATGAACAGGCTGGACAGCACGCGCTGCATCAACACCCGGCTGGGGCTGTTCTCGCCCGACTCGAATTCGTTACGCACCACCGTCATCTCGCTGTCGAGGTCTTTCTTGGCGATGAAACTATTGACCATGCGGTCGGCCTCCATATCGAGGGCCCAGTCGAGGTTCTTCTCCGAGGCGGCGAAGGTCTCGAAGTAGTTGGTGCGGTCGTACCAGGTACTACCGTTGGGGCTGGCGCCGTGCTCGGTGAGTTCCTGGGGGATATTGGGGTGATCGGGCGTACCCTTGAACACCAGGTGTTCGAGCAGGTGGGCCATGCCGGTCTCGCCGTAGGCCTCGTGGCGCGAGCCGACGTGGTAGGTTACGTTGACCGTAACCGTGGGCTTGGACGGATCGGGGAAGAGTAGCACTTGGAGGCCGTTGCTGAGTCGGAATTCGGTGATACCTTCCACGGAAGACAATTGCTTGACGCCCTCGGGGAGGGTCATCTTATCCTGGGCGCGCAGGCTGGTAAGTGCCAGGAGCGGTAACAGGAGCAGGAGGAAAAATCGGTTGAACTTAGGTTTCATTAAGTGGGCTTGGATTGTGATGCGTCCTTATATGTATAGGGCATCCGGGTGAAGAGTGGGGAACAACGATTAACTGACGATGGAAACCTGCGGCGGGTTGCGTGAGGTGCCTGTAAGGGCCGGCGGTTAGCCGGAGACCCGGAGCGAAGCGCAGGGACCGAGCGAACAGCGAGCCTGGAAGGGACCGGCCGGGGCGGTAGCCGCGGACACGCCCGAATAACTCACCTAATCACAGAAAGCCACCATCTACGACAGATTTCGTACAGGCCACTAATGTAAGGATTTCGGCGTAAAACAACTGTTAACGGACCCAACGATTGACACAAACGTGAAATTAACGTCCGTTTCCCGTCAATGCGGCGGGGGCGTCCTATCTTGCCGCCCATGAAAGCAACCGCCGCCGAAATTAAAAAGAACGACCCGCGCATTATCAATGGCTGGGCACTGTTCGACTGGGCTAATTCCGCCTTCGCCCTCGTGATCAGCGTCGCCATTTTCCCGGCCTACTTCGAGACCGTGGTGGCGGATAACGTGAATATCCTGGGTTGGGAACTGACCAGCAGCAGCCTGCTCACCTTTGCCATCAGCCTGTCTTACCTGTTAATTGCGGCCGCTTCACCTTTCTTGTCGGGCATTGCCGATTATGGGGGCCGGCGCAAGGGTTTTTTGCGCCTCTTCACCACCGTGGGCGGCGTAGCGTGCCTGTTCCTGCTCTTTTTTACCGGTACTGAAACGCTCTGGATCGGCCTGCCGGCCTTCATGATCGGGCTGATCGGTTTTGCCGGCGGACTGGTATTCTACAACTCTTTCCTACCCCTGATCGCCACCGAAGATCGCTACGATAGCGTGAGTGCGCGTGGGTTTGCGATGGGCTATATCGGTAGCGTACTACTGTTGATCATTAACTTGGCGATGGTCCAGTTTCCCACCGTTTTCGGGATGGCCGAAGGCAGCACCCTGCCCGCCCGCCTCAGTTTCGTGAGCGTGGGCGTGTGGTGGCTGGTGTTCGCGAGTTTTTCCCTTTCCCGCCTGCCGAATGACGAGCGCAGGGCCGGCAATTTGAGTGATCTGGCCGCGCACGGCTGGGACGAACTGGTGAAAATCTGGCACAACCTGCAGGGGATGTACCAGGCCAAACGGTTTCTCCTGGCGTTTTTCTGCTACAGCGCGGGTGTACAGACCGTGCTATTGCTAGCTAGCCTATTCGGCAGCCGCGAGCTGGGTTTCGAAACCTCGGAACTGATCGTAGTGGTGCTCATTTTGCAGATCGTCGCCATCGGCGGGGCCTATCTTTTCTCGTTCATCTCCAAGCAGCGCGGCAATATCTTCAGCCTGCTGGTGTGCCTCGGCATCTGGCTCGTCATCTGCATACTGGCCTATTTCGTGCAGGGCAAAACCTCCTTCTACGCCGTGGCCGCCGCCGTGGGCCTGGTGATGGGCGGCGTGCAGTCCATGTCGCGCTCGACCTACAGCAAGCTGCTGCCACCCAACACGCCGGATACGGCCAGCTACTTCAGTTTTTACGACGTGCTGGAAAAGGTCTCCATCGTGCTGGGCACCTTCCTCTTCGGCCTGCTGGACGTGATCACGGGCAGCATGCGACTAAGTATGCTGATGCTGGCGGTGTTTTTCGTGGGCGGGATGGTGCTACTGGGGGGAATCAGTGTGCGGAAGGGAACGAAGCCCGTACTTTAGGGGGCTTCGCCCGTACTTTAGGGGGCTTCGCCCGTACTTTAGTATGCGGCTGCGCCGCTGGTACTTTGGTATTTTTGTAGTAAGCCTACGCGTACACGTCCTCTCCCGATTCGGTAAGCCGAATTTTCCCTCTCCAAAGCAGAGGACCCTAACATTTACGGCGTAGCCGCAAATCTAAGTAACGTCACCCCTCTCCCCCGCGGCGGAAGGGGTTACCACGAAGTAGCCGCGAAGCGAACGGCACCCTTTCGATTAGCCGGGCCGGGGCCGGGGGAACCACGAAACACGCGCCCACCCCTACCGGTAATAGATCACCACATAATAATCCCACTCCGCCGGATTACCGACCCCCACACTGCGGGCGTAGGTAAAGAATCCGACCTGGGTACCCGGCTGGTTCACGGCCTGATTGACCACCTGTAGTTCGGCGACCGCCGCCCAGATTTCCGTTAACGGATTCTCTTCCGGGAAGCTCTCGTAGGGGTTGAGGTCTTTAATGGCGGGCTGAGGAGTGACGGCATTTATGGGTTGGAAACCCGTTGCCGGCGTGAGTTGCGCGGGGATGCTCCGCTCGCCCGTACCGGCCCAGATGATGGTGCCGAAAAAGAGGGTATCGTTGTCGATGGTGGATTGCAGCGTGATGTCACCGAAATCGCCGGGCGAATTATAAGTGACACTTACGGGTAGGGTATCCGGCGGGAGTGTGGTGGGGGCGGCGGGTAGAATAGTGCCGGCCTCGAACTGCAGGGTTTCGTAATCGACCTGGAGTAGGAGAAAGCCGCTTTCGCTAATCGGATCGTCAATGACAATATCATCGTCATTATCGCCGGAGCAGAAGCAGCCGGCGGCGAGGAGGGACAGGGAAAAGAGCAAGGTCGAAGTCAGCAATGATCGTTGGTTCATCGTTGATATGGTTTAAACAGGGTTGTGGAAAAGCCAAAAGGGCGCGTTTAGTTTGGGACCGTTCGGATGATGGAATCCAATTAAGTAGCTAGACGGGGCGACTGGTGAAGAGCGTTGGCGGCACGTCAATTTTTATTCTTCCACTACTTGTCACTTCTAAGACACCCTACTCAAACTTAGAACATATTTCTGCTCACTTATCCCCTGAAAGTACATAGTTTTGCTTATCATAGCGTGACATAGCCTAAGTTACGTCCTTAATTTTTCCGTCTTTTCCCATCCAACGCCGAATGATAACAAGACTTACCCTTTTTTCCCTCCTCCTTATTTATGGCGGCCTCGCCCTCCGTGCCCAGCCCACGCAACCGACCGGCCTGACGGCCACCGGCTACGACCGCCACGTGGAACTGCGCTGGGACGTGAGCGCCGAACCCGGCCTGAGCGGCTACAACATCTACCGCGCCGAAGCGGGCGGTGAGTTCGAGTTCGTCAAGTTCGTCACCAGCATCAACCGCTCCTACATCGACTTTATCGGCGAGTCCGAGCGGGCCTTCGATTACCGGATCTCGGCCAAGAACACCTCCGGCGCGGAGGGCGAACAATCGGTTACCGCCCCGGCGGCTACCTTCAATGCCACCGACGACCAGCTGCTCGACATGGTGCAGGAATATACCTTCCGCTATTTCTGGGATTTCGCCCACCCCGTCTCCGGCCTCGCGCGCGAGCGCAACACCACCGGCACCGTCACCATCGGCGGCTCGGGCTTCGGCATCATGGCCATCCTGGTCGGCATCGAGCGCGGCTTCATCACCTACGAGCAGGGACTGCAGCGCCTCACCAAGATCGTCAACTTCCTCGAAACCGCCGACCGTTTTCACGGTGCCTATCCGCACTGGATGAACGGTGCCACGGGTAAGACCATCCCCTTCAGCCAGTTCGACGACGGGGCCGACCTGGTGGAAACCGCCTTCCTCATCCAGGGCCTGCTCACGGTGCGGGAGTATATGGACGGTCCCGGGGCCGAGGAAACCGCCCTGCGCGGCAAGATCACCCAGATCTGGGAGGCCGTCGAGTGGAATTGGTTCCGCAAGGGTGTACAGAACGTGCTGTACTGGCACTGGTCGCCTAATTTCAACTGGCAGATCAACCTGCCGCTGCGCGGCTTCAACGAGACGCACATCGTTTACATCCTCGCCGCCGCCTCCCCCACCTACGCCATCCCGCCCAACCTCTACACCCAGGGCTGGGCCGGCGGCAACTACGTCAACGGCAACATCTACTACGGCTACCCCCTGCCGGTAGGCACCGAGCGCGGCGGCCCCCTCTTTTTCGCCCACTACAGCTACCTCGGCTTCGACCCCCGCTACGTCCGCGACCAGTTCACCAACTACTACAACCAGAACGTCTACCAGACGCTCATCAACCGCGCCTGGTGCATCGACAACCCCGAAAATCACCCCGGCTACGGTCCCGATTCCTGGGGCCTCACCGCCGGCGACGACCCCTTCGGCTACCTCGCCCACGAACCCACCCTCGCACGCGACAACGGTACCATCAACCCCACGGCGGCACTCTCGTCCATGCCCTACACGCCAAATCAGAGCCTTGACGCCCTCAAGCACTTTTACCGCGACCTGGGGGCAAATCTCTGGGGCGAATACGGCTTCTACGACGGCTTCAACATCGGCCAAAACTGGTTCGCCACCTCCTACCTCGCCATCGACCAGGGTCCCATCATCGACATGATCGAGAACCACCGCAGCCAACTGCTCTGGAACAATTTCATGGCCAACCCCGAGATCGGCAGCGCCCTCACCAGCCTCGGTTTCGTGCCCGACAGCAACCTCGTCAGCCGCACGCCAGACATTGACAATCAGGCCTTCGCACTGAACATTTCGCCCAATCCGGCGGTAAGTGAAATTAGCGTTAACTTTGATCTACCGGCGGCAACGGCCGTCCAACTGACCGTCACGAACGCGTCCGGTCAATTGGTCAAAAGCTTCGCTCCCCTGTCTTTTCCGGCGGGTCCGGGCCGCCGACATCTCGATCTGAACGGCTTGCCGGCGGGCGTCTATTTCCTCCGCTTTCAGGCGGATGGGGTGGCCGTTATTCGGCGGATCGTGGTGGCGCGTTAGCGGGTGGTTTGGGCGTGCCCCGTTGCCTGACGGCAAACGGGTCGGTCCCTTGCGGGCTTCGGCATTCGCCTCGGCACTACGTGCGCTAACGCCCCTCCAGGCACCTCACGCGAACACGTCGCTCAGGTCGAGGACGTCCAAGTCCGAGACGTGAACTGTCCCACGCGTCGCACGGGCGGCCGGCTACGCCGCCCTGCTGGACGAGGACGTCCTAGACCGTGCGTACACGTCGCTCAGGTCGAGGACGTCCACGTCGAGACGTGAACTGTTCCACGCGCTCGCACCACGGGCGGCCGGCTACGCCGCCCTGCTCGGACGTGGACGTCCTCGACCTTTCTTCCTATACTTACTTAATTTCCGATCATCTTAAAACAACCTTTTACCGTGCAGAAACTTCTACTCGCTTTTGCTTTTTTCCTCGCTATCACCGCCGCCGCATCCGCGCAGGTGGTCTACGAAGACTTCGAGGGTACGCCCCTGGAATGGAACCCCTTCGGTGACGGCACCTATAACGGTGCCATCGACAACCCCGACCCCGATCAGTATAATATGAGTGCCAAGGTCGGGTCCTACACCAAGTCTAACATGACCGGCTTCAGTTTGCTGATCGCTTTCGTGGACGAGCCGATGGACCTCACCGTCAACAACAAGTTCTCCATCGACGTGTATGCGCCCGTGGCTACCGAATTTATCTTCAAACTGGAGGGTGACGGTGAGTTCCTGGAAAAGCGCACCAATATCCCCATCATCAACGGCTGGCGCACCTACACCTTTGATATGAGCGCGGCGGCTGACTTTACGACCATCACCAAGATCATTATCTTCTTCGATCCCGGCGTGGAGATGAGCGGCGATACCTATCTGTTCGACAACATCGTCGCCAACCCCGCCGACGAGTGCGCCGGTACCGTGCCGGAAGAAGGCATCCTCGACGACTTCGAGTGCCAGCGGAACGTTACCTACGGTGGCGGTTTCGACAGCCTGTCGGTGATCGCCAATCCCGACCCCAGCGGCATCAATACCAGCTCGATGGTGGGCCAATACATCGACCCGCTCGATTTATTCTCTGCCCTGACCATTGACTTTGACAATGCCCTCGATCTTTCCGTACGCAACCAGGTAAACTTTAAGGCCTGGGCACCGAAACTGGGTAACTACCTCGTCAAACTGGAGGGAGGTGCCTCGCCCGGCATCGAGATCACCGTACCCGTTACCGAAATCAATACCTGGGTAGAGTATACCGTCGATTTCAGCGGCCAGTCCAATACCAACCACGAGCAAATCGCTATTTTCTTTAATGCCGGCGCAATGGGCCAGCCCGGCGACATCTATTACATCGACGACATCCAGTTGCTGGAAGGAGCACCCAACGAGCCGCTGGAAGACTTCGAAGACGGTGCCAACCTCGGTTGGGAACCGCTCAACGGCGATATGATTAACCACGGCTCCTTTGCCGTGATCGCCAACCCCGATATGTCGGGCATAAATACCAGCGCCAACGTGGGGCAGTACACCAAAGGTGGTGCCGCGTTCAGTACCGTATCCGCCTTCCTGCCCGAAGGCATCGACCTATCCGCTAATCCACAGATCAATTTGCAGGTGTGGGCACCGGCCGGCTCGGAATCCGTCACGCTTCAGCTATCCAGCCCCATCGAAGGCAACCGGGACGTAACCCGCACCATCGACGCTACCATGGAATGGGTACAACTGTCCTTCAACTTCGAGGAGTCGGCCACGATCACCGATTTCGAGAGCATCCGCATCCTCTTCGATCCGGGTACGGCCGCGGCGGGTACCATCTACTACTTCGACAACCTCATTCAGGGCGACGTGACCGTGGATCTCTGCGAGAACGTGGATTCGCTAACCAATTACCTCGATGATTTCGAGTGCCAGCGCAACGTCACTTACCTGGCCGGCGCGGATCGACTGAACGTGATCCCCAACCCCGATATTTCCGCCGGTAATAATAGCGCGACCGTCGGTGAGTATACCGACCCGCAAGACCAATTCTCGGCCCTGGTGCTCGACCAGCCCGGCAGCATCGACCTGAGCCTGGAGAATCAGTTCCACATTAAGGTGTGGGCACCCATTGCCGGCCCGATGGTGGTTAAGCTGGAAGGCGGCACTTCCCCCTCCCTGGAAGTTCCCGTGCAAATTACCCAGACCGAAGAATGGGTTGAGTACGTCGTAGATTTCAGCAGCCAGGAAATGGCCGATCACGACCGCGTGGCCGTATTCTTCAACTTTAACATGGTTTCCACGCAGGAGGACGTCTACTACATCGACGATATTTTCTTCACCCGTGATTCTTACCGGGGTTGCGTGTCGGATTTCGAGACGCCCAACACCACCATCGATACCTGGCGTTATTTCGCCAACGGTAGCCTGGAGAGCATGGGTAAGCAGTTCGAGATCGTAGCCAACCCCAACCTGGACGACCTCAACATGAGCGAGAACGTAGGTGAGTTCGTGAAGGCCAGCGACGCCCTGCCCTTCGCAGGTATGTTTGCCCCGCTGGACGCACCCATCAATTTCCAGGACAACAAAACGCTCCGGGTGAAAGTACTGATGGACCACATCGGCAACGTAGGCATGAAAGTGGAAGGTGCGGCCAATCCGATGATGAATCCCGGAATCGAGCTTTCCGTACCGAATACGAAAGTAAACGAGTGGGAGGAAATCACCTTCGATTTCAGTGCCGCTGTCAGCGACGCCGATTACCGTACCCTGACGATCTTCTTCGACCTGGGTATCGACGCCACCGGCGAAGATGTGACCAGCTACTTCGATGACATTGTGATCGGCAACGGTATGTGTACCACCACCGGCGTATTTAATCCGGTTTCCGTGGAGTCATTCCAGGTATTCCCTAACCCCACCAGTGCCAACCTGTGGGTAGAGAAGACGACCGACATCACCACCCTGGTCGTGTACGATGCCTTCGGCCGTGAGCTGCGCCGCATCGCTACCGACCGCCTGGAGTACCGCGTGGAAGTGCCCGTAGCCGACCTGCCTCAGGGCGTCTACCTCCTGGCCGGACTGGACCGCACCGGACAACTCAAAGCCAACGGTCGTTTTGTCAAGCAGTAAACTGACCAAATTAGTCCCGACGGCACTCCTGTTGCTGTCGGGACTTCTTTTTACGACCGACTGCTCCGCACCGGCCGCCTCGCAACCAGTAATGGCGGCCAGTGAACCGACCGCTACAATTGCACTGCCGCCCTACAGCCGGGAGGAACTGCGCCGGCGGACCTTCAACTACTTCTGGGAATTGGCCGATAGCGTCAACTACCAGATTCCCGACCGCTACCCCAGGCGTACCTTTTCCAGTATCGCGGCCACCGGCTTCGGTCTGGCGAGCTACCTGGTGGGCGTGGAACGCGGCTATGTGACGCGCGAGCAAGCCGCCCGCCGGGTACTACAAACCCTGGAAGTACTGACGGAACTACCGAAGGGCGAGGCCGCGTCCGGCACCTCCGGCTACCGGGGGTTCTTTTACCACTTCCTTACCTACGAGACCGCGACCCGCTTCAAGGACGTGGAGCTTTCCACCATCGACACCGGCCTCCTCATGGCGGGTATCCTGACGGTGATGAGCTACTTCGACCGCACGGACGACGCCACCGAGACCGAACTACGCCGCCTGGCCGATAACCTCTACCGCCGGGTGGAATGGGACTGGGCCATGAACGAACGGGGCCGCCTGAGTATGGGCTGGCGTCCGGACAAGGGATTTATCCCCCACGACTGGCACGGCTACAACGAGGCGATGATCCTGTTGATCCTCGCCCTGGGATCACCTACGCACCCGGTGCCGGCTACCGTCTGGAAGGAATGGTGCAGCACCTACGAGTACGGCACCTACCAGGGCTACGAACACCTCAATTTCGAGCCGCTGTTCGGGCACCAGTACAGCCAGATTTTCATCGACTTCCGGGGCATCCGGGACGATTACATGCGGGGCAAAAACTCGGACTATTTCGAGAACTCGCGCCTCGCCACGCTGGCCAACCGGGCCTGGTGCGTGGAAAACCCCCACGGCTACGCCGGCTACGGCCCACTGACCTGGGGACTGACCGCCTGTGACGGCCCCGCCCAGGGCCCCGAACGGCACACCTACCAGGGCCGCCCCTTTCGGAGCTACTCCGCGCGCGGTCCCGAATTCGACGGTGGTTTCGACGACGGCACCATTGCCCCCACGGCCGCCGGCGGCAGCATCCCCTTCGCCCCCGAGATTTGCCTGCCCACCCTGGAACACCTCTGGACCACCTATGGCAGCAAGCTAGTGGGCGACTACGGTTTCCGCGACGCCTTTAACCCCAGCTACACCTTCGGCCCCGGCAACGAGGCCGGCTGGTTCGATTCCGACTACCTCGGCATCGACCAGGGCCCCATCCTCCTCCAACTGGAGAACCACGAGACCGGCTTGATCTGGGAGGTGATGAAACGCAATCCTTACGTGCGGGCGGGGCTGGAGCGCGCGGGGTTTCGGGGCGGGTGGCTGGAAAATAAGTAAAAGACGAGGACCTCCAGGTCCGAGCAGGGCGGCGTAGCCGGCCGCCCGTGTGACAAGCAGGTAGGACGAGTCACGTCTCGGACGTGGACGCCCTCGACCTGAGCGACGTGTACGCATTCAGGTCGAGGACCTCCAGGTCCGAGCAGGGCGGCGCAGCCGGCCGGCCGTGTGACAAGCAGGTAGGACGGATCACGTCTCGGACGTGGACGTCCTCGACCTGAGGGATGCGTTCGCGTGAGGTGCCCGGAGGGTTTAGTGCGTAGCACCGAGCGAATAGCGAAGCCCGCAGGGGACCGACGCCGGCCTTCGGCCGGGGACACGCCCAAACCACCCGCCCAGCATATCACGAAAAACAATAGATTTACACCCGTACAATTCAACTAAGAGCATGTCTAAATTTTTACTTCCTGAGAACCAAGCATTTAAGAACCTGGCGTCATAAAAACGGACTTACGTAACCCGCTATGCGCGCAAGTTTTTATCTAGCCAGAACCTTAAATCATTGATTATCAGTTCTTAAAAATTTTAGACACGTTCTAAATAATTACCCCACTACCGCTTATGCATTCCGTACCCACCCGTTTTTACTGGCTCTTTTTTTCCTGCTCCCTACTCTTAACAGCCGCCTGTACGACGGCGCAACGGATGGCCGTTACCCCGCCCGCGCGGACGGTACTGACGACCGACCAGCGGGTGGACAGCCTGCTGAAACTGATGACGCTGGACGAAAAGATCGGCCAGATGACGCTGTTTACCAGTGATTGGGACGTGACGGGGCCGACGATGCGGAAGGGCTACGAAGCCGATATTAAATCGGGCCGGGCGGGGGCGATCTTCAATGCGCACACCAGTGCCTACACGCACAAGCTGCAACGCATGGCGGTGGAGGAAACCCGCCTGGGGATACCGCTGCTGCTGGGTTACGACGTGATCCACGGCTACCGGACGATCTTCCCGATCTCGCTGGGCGAGAGCGCGAGTTGGGACCTGGCGGCCATTGAAAACGGTGCCCGCGTGGCGGCCGTGGAATCGACGGCGGCGGGCCTGCACTGGACCTTTGCGCCCATGGTAGACATTGCGCGCGACCCCCGCTGGGGCCGCATGAGCGAGGGCGCGGGCGAGGACGTGTACCTGGGCAAGTTGATTGCCGCGGCGCGGGTACGGGGCTTCCAGGGCGATGACCTGAGCCGGGCCAATACCCTGCTGGCCTGCGTGAAGCACTTTGCCGCCTACGGCGCGGCCCAGGCCGGCCGCGACTACCATACCGTGGACATCAGTGACGGCGTGCTGCGCGAAACCTACCTGCCGCCCTTCAAAGCCGCGCTGGATGCGGGGGCGCAATCGGTGATGACCTCCTTTAACGAACTGAACGGCATTCCCGCCACCGGCAACCGCTATTTGATGACGCAGATTTTGCGCGACGAGTGGGGTTTCGACGGCTTCGTGGTGACGGACTACACCTCGATCAACGAGATGATCCCGCACGGCATAGTGGCCGACGAAAAGGAGGCGGGCGAACTGGCCCTGCAGGCGGGCGTGGACATGGACATGCAGGGCGCGGTGTTTTATAACCACCTGAAAAAATCGGTGGAAGAAGGTAAAATGACCGTCGGCCAGGTGGACGAGGCCGTACGCCGTGTGCTGCGCGTGAAGTACGAGCTGGGCCTGTTCGACGACCCCTACCGCTATGGCAACGCGGAGCGCGAGCGGGACGAGATCATGTCGGCCGAGCACCTGGCGGCGGCGCGGGACGTGGCGCGCAAATCGTTCGTGCTGCTGAAAAACGAGGGACAAACCCTGCCCCTGAACAAGACCGCCAAGGTGGCCGTGATCGGCCAATTGGCCGACAGCAAGGCCGATATGCTGGGCAGCTGGCACGCCGACGGACGCGCCGAGGAATGCGTGACGGTGCTGGCGGGAATCCGCGCGAAAGTGGGCGCCAACCAGGTGACCTACGCCGAGGGAACGCAGGTGGAGGGCAAGAGCCGCGACGGTTTTACCGCCGCCCTGAACGTGGCCCGCAACGCCGACGCGATCGTGGCCGTGGTGGGCGAAAACTGGTGGATGAGCGGCGAGGCCGCCGTGCGCTCCGAGCTGGACCTACCCGGCAACCAACTGGAACTGGTGCGCGAACTGATTGCCACCGGCAAGCCGGTGGTAGTGGTGCTGATGAACGGCCGGCCGCTGGCCATCCCCGAACTGGATACCACGGCAGCCGCCATTCTGGAAACCTGGTTTCCCGGCACCCAGGGCGGCCACGCCGTGGCCGACGTATTGTTCGGCGATTACAACCCGTCGGGCAAACTGCCGGTAACCTTCCCGCGCAGCGTGGGTCAGGTGCCGATCTACTACAATATGAAGAACACCGGCCGGCCAATGGACCTGAACAATAAGTACACCAGCAAGTACCTGGACATCCCGAATTCGCCGCTCTACCCCTTCGGGTACGGACTGAGCTACACGACCTTCACCTACGGCAAGCCGACGGTGGACCGTACCACCTTCACCGACGCAGAGGGCGTGACGGTGAGCGTGCAAGTGACCAACTCCGGCAAGTATCGCCGGGAAGGAAACCGTGCAACTCTACGTCCGCGACCTGGTGGGCAGCGTGACGCGGCCCGTGCGGGAACTGAAGGGTTTCGAGCAAATTATGCTCCGGCCCGGCGAGACCCGCACCGTCACCTTCAAGCTAATGACGACCGACCTGACTTTCTACAATGCCAACCTGGAGTTCCAGGCGGAGCCGGGGGAGTATGACGTGTTCGTGGGCGGGAATTCGGATGCGGCAGCGGGGGTGCGGATTCGGTATGAGTGAGGGGCTTTGCGGGTACTTTTGTAGGACGCTGCGCGTCTGGTATTTTTGTACTTTTGATTAAGCCTACGCGTACATCCTATTCCCATTGACACCTCCCACCCCATCGATACCTCCCACCCCATCGACACCTCCCAGGTACCACCCCATCGACACCTCCCACCCCATCGGCACCTCCCAGGTACCACCCCATCGACACCTCCCACCCCATCGACACCTCCCAGGTACCATTTTGCGGAGCAAAATGGATACCTTGGAGGAGCGATGGGGAATTGTGGGAGCCAACGCTCCCATCCACGCGAGCTCCTCCTCCAAGGTATCTACATTTTGGTTTACCAAAATCGTAGTTCCTGGGAGGCGTGGGCGACAACTCCTTTTATTTTTTTTAAAACCAAAGTCGATGAAAACTATCTACACACTTATTTTAGTCGCCCTCTTCACCCTGGGGGGCAGCCTGTACGCGCAGACCGTGACCGGAACAGTGACGGATGCGGACGGAAACATTCCGTTAATCGGGGTAAATATCGTGGTCAAGGGCACCTCCAGCGGTACGATCACCGACGTGGACGGCACCTATTCCCTGCGTGCCGCCGCCACTGACGTACTGGTATTCTCCTACACCGGTTATGTGACCCGCGAGGAAACCGTGGGAAATCGGAATACCATTGATCTGGTAATGGCCACCGACGCCGAAATCTTGGACGAGGTAGTGGTCGTCGGCTACGGCGTGCAGCGCAAGAGCGACCTGTCCGGCTCGGTATCGAGCGTGAAGGGAAGCGAGCTGACCCGCATCGCGACCGGCTCGGTGGGGCAGGCCATCCAGGGCAAGATTGCCGGGGTGCAGGTGACGCCCACCTCCGGCCAGCCGGGGGCCAGTGCCATCATCCGCATCCGGGGCACGGGAACGCTTAACAATGCCTCTCCCCTCTTCGTGGTGGATGGCATGCTGCTGGACGACATCGGCTACCTCAACCCGAATGACGTGGCTTCCATCGAGGTGCTCAAGGATGCCTCTGCCACCGCTATTTTCGGTTCGCGGGGGGCAAACGGAGTGATTATCGTGACGACCAAAGGCGGCGTCAAGGGAAAGACGGTTTTTGAAATCGACTCCTATTATGGTAGCCAGGAAGTGGCCCGCAAGATCGACCTGGTCAATGCCGATCAGTTCGCCACGCTGGCCAACGAACTGGCCAATAACGAGAACATCGGCCGCCCATTTCCCGAGACCACCAACTTCGGCGAGGGTACCGACTGGCAGGACGTGATCTTCCAGAATGCGCCCATCCAGAGCCACCAGCTCTCGGCGCGGGGCGGATCGGAAGCACTGACGTTTTACCTCAGCGCCAATTACTTCGACCAGCAGGGAATCGTGGACGGTTCGCGCTTCAAGCGGCTGAACCTGCGCCTCAATAATGAGTATAAACTCACGAACTACGTCCGCCTCGGTCACAACATCTCGCTGATCCG
Organism: Lewinellaceae bacterium; assembly: GCA_963757435.1. GTDB lineage: Bacteria > Bacteroidota > Bacteroidia > Chitinophagales > Saprospiraceae > Neolewinella. The sequence continues at coordinate 115,074 of CAVWSC010000007.1, forward strand.
GACTGATTTCGAGTCGCCCGCCGGCGTGATCGCCAACGCCTACCGCGCCGACCCGACGGTGCCGGCCGTCGACAGCCTGGGCAACTTCGGTAATACCAGCATCCGCGCTTCGGTGGGCAACCCCGCCGCGCAGATCGCGTTCCAGAACAGCGGCGGCTTCAGCAGCCGGGCCGTGGGTAACGTCTACGCGGAGGCTACGATCCTGAAGAATTTTACCTTCCGCACCAACTTCGGCCTGGACTACTCCCAGCAGCAGGAAAAAACCTTCGTGCCGGAATTCTTCGTTTCTTCCGTTCAGCAAAACCTGGAAAATCGGCTCGACTTTAGAAATACCCGCAACCAATCGTGGCTATGGGACAATATCGTGACCTACAGCAAGGACTGGACGAAACACCGACTGACGGTACTGGCCGGGGTTACGGCTCAGAAGCGGGAATTCGAGACATTTGGTGGAGGACGCGTAGGTCTGCTGGGTGAGACCCCGGAACTGTTTTTCCTCAATGCCGGTGAAGCGGACGGACAAACTAATTTTAACGGGGGTGCGGTCAGCAGCATTTTCTCCTACCTGTTCCGCACCAACTACACTTTTAACGACCGTTTGCTTTTGACGGCTAGTTGGCGCATCGACGGCTCTTCCCGTTTCGGCCCCAACAATAAATACGGCAATTTTCCTTCGTTCGCCGTCGGTTATAACTTCGCGCAGGATGCCTTTTTGGAGAAAATCCCCGGCCTTAGCCGTCTAAAACTGCGCGCCAGCTACGGCATCATCGGCAACGAAAAAATTGCTGAAAATGCCTTTCTCGATTTGGTTACCGGCAACCTGAATGCCGTATTCGGCAGCCCCGAAACCTTCAATTTCGGAGCCACCTTCATCGAGCGGAGCAATCCCAACCTCAAGTGGGAAGAAACCAGCCAAACAGACCTCGGCATCGAGCTAGGCTTCTTTAATAACCGCCTCAGCCTGGAGATCGACTACTACGACCGCGTCACCGACGGCATCCTCATCGCCGTGCCCATTCCCGATTTCGTCGGATCGGCCAACAATCCCATCGTCAATGCCGCCAAAGTCAAAAACAACGGTTTCGACTTCGACCTCAACTGGCGGGACAACCGGGGCGGCTTCTCTTACAGTTTCGGCATCGTGGCCTCCACGGTCAACAACAAGGTACTGGCCCTGGGTGAAGGACGTGAAGATATCATCGGCGGCGAACTGGGCGTGGGCGGCAAAACCGCCACCCTCACCCAGGTGGGCAACCCCATCGGCGCCTACTTCGGCTACCAGGTGGCCGGGGTCTTCCAGAACCAAACCGAGATCGACAACTCCCCCACCCTCGGCGGCGAGCGGCCCGGCGACCTGCGCTTCAACGACATAGACGGCGACGGCCGCATCACCACCGACGACCGCACTTACCTGGGCAGCCCCATCCCCGACTTCATCTACGGCTTTACCCTGGGCGCGGGTTACGGCGGCCTCGATTTCGTGGCCGATTTCAACGGCGTCAGCGGCAACAAAGTCTACAACGCCAAGAAGATCGCCCGCTTCGGCACCTACAACTTCGAGACCAGCTATCTCGACCGTTGGACCGGCGAGGGCACCTCCAATTCAGAGCCGCGCGTCACCAACGGTGGCATCAACTATAACGTCTCCGACCGCTTCATCGAAGACGGCTCCTTTCTGCGGCTGCGCAATATCCAGATCGGTTACACCCTGCCCGAGCAGCTAACTAAACGTTTGTCCATCAGCCGACTCCGCATTTATGCCGGCGGTACTAACTTAGCTACCTGGACGGATTACAGCGGTTACACGCCCGAGATCAGCTCCAATACGGTGACGGACGTAGGAATCGACAATGGCATTTACCCCATCGCGCGTACTTACACGGGTGGCATTAATATCACTTTCTAAGAGCGTGTCTAAATTTTTACTTCCTGAGAACAATTAAGAACCTGGCGTCAAAAAACTAACTTGCGTAACCCGCTATGCGCGTGATTTTTTGTCTAGCCAGAACCTTAACCATGAGTAGCAGCGAAGCGAATCATTGATACTTGGTTCTTAAAAATTTTGCGCGCTGTCCGTTTTGGGCGTTCCCGGTTCCGCTAAGGCGAAACCGGGGCCGGTCCCTTCCCGGCGCGCCTGCCGGCTTGGCCCTGCGCCTCCCAGGGGTCGGCCCATCCAGGCACCTCACGCAACCAAGCGGCCCGTCCGTAGTCTATCCCGTGCTTGTCGGGACACCTCACGCGATTACAACCTTAAAACTTATACCAATGAAAAATATTCTGATCCTTACTATTGTCGCGCTGGCCCTGTTCGGCTGCGGCGAAGATTTCCTCAACCAGAAGCCCCAGGGCCAACTGACTGCCGCCAACTACTTTACCGAACCCGATCACGCCGTCTGGGCCACCAACGCCACTTACGAGCAACTACGTAATTACGACGTGCACGTCTTTAGTTACCTCGCCCTGACCGACATCCTATCCGACGATGCCGACAAGGGCAGCACGCCCAGCGACGGTGATTTTTTGATCGCGCTCGACAATTTCACCTTCGATCCCGGCAACATCGCCTTCGACGTGGTCTGGCAGGGCTACTACCGGGGCATCAACCGCGCCAACGTAGCACTGGAGAACATTCCGAATATCGAGATGGACAACGCCCTCCAGGAGCGCCTGCTAGCCGAGAACAAATTCCTGCGCGCCTATTTTTACTTCAACCTGGTGCGCTGGTACGGTCCGCTGCCCGTCATCACCCGGCCGCTGGAGCGGGAGGAATATGGCCAGGTCCGCCAGCCGGAGGAGGCCGTCTATGCCCAGATCATCCAGGACCTGGAAGAAGCAGCTATGGTGCTACCCGTCCAGTACACGGCCGTCAATCGCGGTCGGATAACCAAGGGTGCCGCCAATGGCATGCTGGCCAAGGTCTACCTGACCCGCCGGAATTTTACCGAGGCCGCACGGGTAGCGGAGGTAGTCATCAATTCGGGCCGCTACAGCCTGCTGCCCAGCTACAGCCAGATCTTTACCGAGGCGGGCGAGAACTCGTCCGAAAGCCTGTTCGAGGTACAATCGGCGGCCTTCGAGACGGGCGGTGGTGCCACGCAGTTCAACGAGGTACAGGGCGTGCGCGGAACCCCCAACCTGGGCTGGGGATTCAACCGGCCCAGCGATAACCTGGTCGCTTCCTACGAACCCGGCGACCCCCGCCGCGAGGCCACCATCCTCTACCCCGGCGAGGTACTACCCGACGGCTCCGCCATCGTGGAGGACAACCCCAACATTTTCAACGAACGCTACAACCAGAAGGCTTTCGTGAGCACTCACCCCGGTGGCAACGGTAACGGTCCCGGCAACATTCGCATCCTGCGCTACGCCGACGTACTGCTGATTGCCGCCGAGGCCCTCAACGAACTGGGCCAGACCGAACAGGCACTTACCTACCTCAACATGATCCGCAAGCGCGCGCGGGGCCAGAGCCAGTCCATCCTGCGTGACATCACCGTCACCGACCGCGACGAACTACGCGGCCTCATCTGGCGCGAGCGCCGCTCGGAGCTGGCCATGGAACAGCAACGCTGGTTCGACATCACCCGCCAAATGCGCGCCGGTGAGGTGATGCGCGCCGCCGGAAAAATGTTCGTGGACGGCAAACACGAGTTGCTGCCCATCCCGCAGTCGGAGATCGACATCAGCGGAACGTTGAATCAGAATCCGGGCTATTAGACTTGATCCGTCGGGGTAAATAATGGGACACCTTCGCCCCCTGCGCTGATGATAAAAGTTGGATGGTATCCTTTGTCCTTCTCGATCCACACACGGGCGGCTTTGCCGCCAAAGCCCTGAAGGGGCGAGATAGACTAACCCAGGGCGAAACCTTGGGACGGGGAGGCTGCTCTAGATCTCGCCGCGCCCCCCGGCAGCGTTGCTTCGCAACGCTGCCGGGGGGCGCGGCGGTTTGCAGGGGTACGTGTTAACCCAGGGCTTACGCCCTGGGCTGATCTATGCCGCCCTTTCAGGGCTAGGGCGTTGATCTGTTAGGTATTTGGGGCAATGATTTCGTAGTAAGTCAACCCTCTTTTGAGGGTAATTTCCGGGCGGCTTTGCCGCCAAAGCCCTGAAGGGGCGAGATAGACTAACCCAGGGTGAAACCCTGGGATGGGGAGGCTGCTCTAGATCTCCGCCGCGCCCCCCGGCAGCGTTGCTTCGCAACGCTGCCGGGGGGCGCGGCGGTTTGCAGGGGGTACGTGTTAACCCAGGGCTTACGCCCTGGGCTGATCTATGCCGCCCTTTCAGGGCTAGGACGTTGATTCTGTTAGGTTTTCCGGGTACGTTTTCGCATAACGTCACCCCCCGATCGCCGAATGGCGACCGGGGGGTTTGTTTTGGTCGGGTCAATAAACATCTCCCACCCGAATCGCGCTGTACAATGGACCCCCATCGAACCAACTAAACGACCCCTCATGCGCCACGCTTACTTACTCCTGCTTACCTTCTCTTTTTTCCTAATTGCCCAGACCGCTGTTGCACAACCTAGTCCTGATGTAGACCCACTGGTGGATCTCAATCCGGGACCGGAGAGTTCCGATCCGGAGAGTTTATTTGACTTCAACGGCGAGTTGCTCTTCACCGCCGACCCCGATACGCTGGACCGGGGCCTCTACCTCAGTTCGGGCAACGTGGGCGAAGCCACCCGGCTGGGTACCATCAACCAGGACACCTTCATCAACGGCGGGGAGGCGGACCCAAAATTTTACACCATTTTTCAAAACGCCGTTTTCTTTGCCGCCACCAATGCCGTGAACGGCCGCGAACTGTGGCGCACCGACGGCACGCCCGACGGCACGGCCCTCTTCCTGGACCTTCGCCCCGGCGCACTGGATGGCAACCCAACCAGCCTGACCGTGTTCGCGGGGCAACTGTGGTTCGTGGCGAGTGACATCGAGGGCGAGCGACGGCTGTTCCGCACCGGCGGCAGCGCGCAGGGCACCACGCAGTTTACCGACCTCGACCTGGGCGGGGCCGGCAGCGGCAACTTAGCGGTTCTCGATACGCTACTCTACTTCACGGCCGCCGGCGCGGAGACCGGCAACCGGGAACTGTGGCGCACCAACGGCACGGAAGCCGGGACGTTTGCCGTAACTAACTTCGGCGGGGCGGGTGACCCAGACAATTTTTTCGGCTACCAGGGGCTGCTCTACTTTAGCGCGATCGATGCCACGTCAGGGCGGGAACTGTACCGCACCAGCGGCAGCAGCGTGGTAGCGACCGAACTGGTGCGTGATTTGAACGTGGGAGCGGGTTCTTCCAATCCCCGGGACTTCTTTACGGCCGGGGGGTTGCTCTTCTTTACCGCCGACGACCCGTTCGTGGGCGGGCGTGAACTCTATATCTCCGACGGCACAACGGAAGGCACCCAACTCTACATCGACCTGAACGTCAACGGCAGTTCTAACCCGCGCGGTTTCACGGCCTTTAATGATGACTACGTGGTATTCTCAGCCGAGCGATCCACTACCGGCCGGGAGTTGGTGGCTCTGTCCGCCCTAGGCGCGGAAGGTAACCCGGATGACATCTCCTTTGAATTTCTGGACATTGCCGAGGGTGAGATCGGCAGCGACCCACGCAATTTCGTCTCTACCGGGCAGGACATCTATTTCACCGCCACCACCCCGGAGGAAGGCCGCGAACTCTACCGCTTCACCCCTAGCGATGCCGCCGTCCTGCCTACCCGCATTACTACGGTTTTCGCCGGCCCGGAAGATGGCGATCCCCGGGAGTTGATCCTGGTGGATGGCGTACTTTACTTCGTGCTGACCAACGAGGAAAATGGCCGCGAGGTCTTTCGGCTGCCCGTGCCGACGGCGCAGATCGAGGTACTGACGGTGTTAGGCGATATTGTTTCCGGTGACACTCTGGACGTGGGTACTACCAACGTGGGTTTGAGCACTCAACTCACTTTGTTCCTGGGTAATAGCGGCAATGCTAACCTGACCATCTTCAGCCAGGAGGTCTCCGGCGATACCGCACTTTTTAATCTCGGACCGGAAAATGAAGACGAGAACATCTTCTTCATCGGTCAGGATAGTATTAGTGTCGTAGCCACCTTCACCCCGCAGGAGGAGGGCGAGTTTTCAGCCACCTACCGCCTGCTATCCAGTTCCGTAAAGGACCGCACCTTTGTACTGACACTAAAGGGAACGGCTTTAGCGGGCTTTCGCAAACTAGGTGCGCGATTGCTGTTCGATGATTCGGAACTACCCACCGAAGGCGGTGCCGTCGGCTTTGACGAGGTGAGTCTGGGCAGCGATTCTCTGATCCGGATCGAACTGGCGAATCGGGGCAGCTTGCCCATCGTGCTGGGTCCGGCCCAGTTGACGAATACCATAGCCTTTGCGGTAAATTCCCTGGTGGATACGCTGCGCGTGGGACAGCGCGACACGCTGGAGATCACCTTTAGCCCCACGGCCAAAGAATTATTTACGACGCAATTAACCGTTGAAACCGATTCGACCGACACCTTCTTCACTATCCTGCTGACCGGCACCGGCGTCGATCCCCTGGCTACGGTAGATCTGGTGGCGCGGGGTGGCCGGGTGTATCCAAACCCCACCGCCGATCGGGTGCGGCTGGAATTACCGACTGTTGCCGGTAGTGAGGCGCAACTGAGTCTTCTTGATCTGGCGGGGCGGGTGCTGCGCCGGATGGATCTGGGTGGCCGGATGGCGGCCGAAGTTAACCTGGCCGGTCTGCCGGCGGGCTGGTATACGCTACGCGTGGAAGACGCGGGCGAGGTGCTGGTGACGCGGGTGCTTAAGTTGGGTAGTCGGTAGTTGGGTAATCGGGTAGTAATCTCCTCCCGCCTTTGGGGGGCCGGGGGGGAGACTTCTACTCCTATAAGTTAGCGCGGGAAACTACCTACTGCCCGACTACCTACTACCCGACTAACCAAGCGTGAGGTGCCTGGAGGGGCGTTAGCGCACGCAGTGCCGAGCGATCAGCGAAGCCCGGAAGGGACCGACCGCGCGCCGGAGCGTAGCGGAGGGGCGGGGGCACGCCCCACCAAACACCCTTAAAAATGCATCCTCCTGGTTGAACCGACCGCCGCTACTCGCCGCCACTGGTGGGCCGAAAATGGTGGTAAACCGAAATAGCCGCTCCGATGATACCGATAAACAGCATGCCGTAGATGACTGCCTCCACCGCGAACTCCATGATCTGGAGGACGATTGCGATAAGGATAATAATGACGAAAACAACGATGAAGAGCAGGGTGCGTCCCATGGTACGGTGGAGGTTATTGAAGTAAATTGTGTACCACTAAGACCGCTTTTTGCAGCTGATGTTCGCCCGCGAAACAGTTCCGGCGGTGGGTCGTTAAACCTATTCCACAATTAACCATGCGCAATTCCCTCACCGCCGGCCGTTTTTACGGTGCCCCGATCGACCTGCACTGGACGTTTCTGTTCGTGCTGGCCTGGGTGCTGTGGGCGGCCTATCCGGTCGAGGCCGGCGCGTGGGACTGGGCGAGTGCCCTGACGCGCGGCATCATTGTTTTCATCGTTTTTGCCTGTGTTTTGCTGCACGAAATGGGTCACGCGCTGGTGGCCCGCCGCTATGGCATCGGCACCAGGCGCATCCTGCTTTTCCCGCTGGGCGGAGGCGCGTTTTTGGAAGAAATGCCCGAACGGCCCCGCCACGAGATACTGGTGGCCCTGGGCGGCCCGGCCGTGAACCTGTTGCTGGCGGGGCTGGCGGCCCCATTCATTTTCCTCACCCCGGCATTCGAGCGACGCGCCCTGCTGGCCTACGTGGTGGACCCCGGTGCCAACGTGACGCTCTATTCCACGGGGCCGCTGGATTACGTGGTGGTCCTGCTCTTTTTACTCAATCTGATGCTGGCGGTCTTTAACCTGCTACCCGCTTATCCGCTGGACGGCGGCCGCGTGCTGCGTGCCGCCCTGAGCTGGCGGCTGGGACGGCGGCGGGCTACCTTCGTGGCAGCGGTTTTAGGCGTGATTGCGGCCCTGGGCTTTTTGTATTTGGCCTATGTGCTGGGCGATTGGCTGCTGGGAGTAGGCGGCCTGATGGTGGGCGTATTTGCGGGCTTCGAGCTGGTGGTGAACCGCCGCGAGCGGATCTTGTCCGCCCGCCGGGTGGCCGATCTGGCCCGCCCCGCCGATACCGAACGGTTGTACCTGACCACTCCCTTGTCCGCGGCCCGGACCTACTGGCGCGGGGTGCCGGGGCGCGATAATTTTCTCGTTTACAATGAGTGGAACGATGTGGCGGGCGTGCTGGAACACTCCTTCCTGGCCGACGAGGACCTGCCCGGCCACCTGCCCCTGCGCGACGTGGTGGACCCCCGCACGGTATCCGTGCTGGACGAGGACACGCTGATGAGCGTGGCCCTGCTGGCGCAGGGCAGCCGCCAGGAAGCCTTTGCGGTGTACACGCCCAAGCGGCAACTGGTGGGCATCATCGAGGCGGAGAAGATTTTCGATCTGGTGCGGGGGCCGGGGGCGCGCTTTGCGCGCTGGGTGCGGGGGCGGTAGGGGTGGCTGATATACGATGTTTAAGAGCGTGTCTAAATTTTTACTTCCTGATAACCAAGCATTTAAGAACCTGGCGTCGTAAAAACTGACTTACGTAACCCGCTATGCGCGCAAGTTTTTATCTAGCCAGAACCTTAAATCACTGATCATCAGTTCTTAAAAATTTTAGACACGCTCTAATGTACGATATGGGATGTTTTCGTGGCGGATTTGGATAAACACAAACCGGCCCTGAACGAGAGTTCAGGGCCGTTTTTAAGTTTAGAGCGTGTCCTCCCCCCTCAATCAGCAAATAAATCGAGGTACTCTTGAAATGCATACAATCGATTGCGGCCGTTACCCGTGATCTCCCGCAGGATTCCCAATTCTTCGAGGGAACTGATGAGGCGGTAAGCACTCACGTCAGATTTGCCAATGATTTGGGCTACTTGGGATGCATTGACGATCGGTTTGCGGTACAACTGATCGATCAGGGTTCTGGCGGCGGGTGCCCTGCCTTTTAGTACACGCAGGCGCTGATCCAGCGAACGGGTGATCTGGAGGATACCGTCAAACGTATTCACGCCTTTTTCCGCCGTCTCGATAACACCCGTCAGGAAAAAGGCCAGCCACTGGTTAAGATCGTGCTTGGCACGAACGCGCGTAAGTTTATCGTAGTAGGCACTACGGTTCCGCTCGAAAAAATCTGAGAGGTAAAGTATAGGTTGGTGCAGAATACCGGCATTCACTAGAAACAGCGTAATCAGGAGCCGTCCGACTCGACCGTTTCCATCCAGAAAGGGGTGAATCGTTTCGAACTGGTAATGAATAATCGCTATCTTCAACAACACCGGCAGGGGATTGTCGGCGTCGTTGGCAAATTTTTCCAGGTCAGACATCAGGTTGCCAATCTCTGCGGCCGGCGGCGGAATAAATGTGGCGTTACTAATACTGGAGCCTCCGATCCAGTTCTGGCTGGTGCGGAATTCGCCGGGCATTTTATGTTGCCCTCGTACCCCCTGAAGCAAAATGCGATGTGCGTCGCGAATCAGGCGTGAGGAAAAGGGCAATTGATTCAGTTGCTTAATAGCCTGTTTCATGGCGGCAATGTAGTTTTGCACTTCTTCCCAATCATCTCGTTTCTCCGCCGCCAGGTCATTCTTATCCATGAATACCTCCGACATACTCGTTTGGGTTCCCTCTATTTTGCTGGACTGAATCGCTTCTTTGGCAATATGCAGACTGAGATACAGGTCGATATCAACATAGCTTGAATACATATCGAGCCGACCGATCTGTTGATCAGCTTTACTGAGTAAGCTCTGAATCTGTGGGTCCACAAGGGTCCATCGCCGATTAATGGACATCGGCATAAAAGCTTGGTAATCGCCGTGAGTGACGGGCTGCCCGGCACGAAAAGTTTTCATTGCGGAGAATTTTATAAAGAGAAGATCGCTCACTACTTTCAAAAAGTATAAAATTTGAAAATAAAAGTATCCTTACTTTCAATGGAAATGATTTATTGAAGCTAAAGTTCTCCCTAACTTCAATAAAAGACGTTTTTGTAACTAACAAAGTCTATAGCTTCAGAAAGTGAAACTATGGAAGGCTTTTAACGCTACTACTTTCAAAAAAACCCGTTTTTGAAACTTAGAGCGTGTCTAAATCCAACACTATTTTCACAAAACAACCTTTCTTGCAACTAATTAAATATTTAGCGACATAAAACGACGGTTTGTGCAACTAACCCTGACCGGCCCTGATCAAATACCCAGTACCGACTAATTCCCTCACGGAAAACTCGACTTCTTCTTCCGCGTGAACCCAAATCCCCTCTTAGGCGTATTCCCTCTAGCAACAATTACTCCATTTCCTTGCTCCGCATCTTCCATCTTTCACTCGCGCTGCTCGTGCTCGTCGGTTCTACCGGCCTGCCGATCAACCTGCACCTGTGTGGTGGGGAAGTGAAAGCCGTATCGCTGTGGGTAGATGCCCCGGCCTGCCACGCGGAGAAAATGAAAGCTTGCCCCTTCCACCCCGCCCCGGCGGACGATGAGGACGGTGCCAAGGAGAATAAAGATTGCTGCCAGGACGAGCACGCCTTCGTCCAGCTCGACAGCGAGCGTGATCTGCCCACCACGCAGCCGGCTACGCCAATCCCCGCCGCGCTGCCCGCGCCCCCGGCCCGCATTTTCGCCGACTATACGCTGCCCGCCCGCCATACCACTACTGCGCTCAAGTACTACCGCCCGCCGCCGCTCGTGATCGACGCGCCGCGCCAGTGGCAGGTATTCCGACTATAGCATTGCTTCTTTTTGCTGATTCCTTTTCCGCACCCGTGGAAAGGGCTTTTCTCGTTGGCCACCCCGCTCCCGTTTCGGTAGCGGGAATGGCCGCAAGCAATTGGTCGTATGCTCGCTTCCTTTATCCGTTTTTTCCTGGAAAACAAACTCGTCGTTTGGCTCCTTCTCCTCCTCTTCGTAGGCTGGGGACTGGCCACGGCCCCCTTTGAATTTGACATCCCCGGCCTGCCGCGCGACCCCGTGGCGGTGGATGCTATTCCCGACATCGGCGAGAACCAGCAGATCGTGTTCACCCGCTGGCCCGGCCAGTCGCCGCAGGACGTGGAGGACCAGATCACCTACCCGCTCACCTCCGCCCTGCTGGGTATTCCGGGGGTGCGCAGCGTGCGGTCCAATTCCATGTTCGGCTTCTCCAGCATCTACCTCATCTTCGAGGAGGATGTAGAGTTTTACTGGTCGCGCAGCCGCATCCTGGAAAAACTCAACTCGCTGCCCACGGGCGTACTGCCCGAGGCGGCCACGCCCACCCTCGGTCCCGACGCCACCGCGCTGGGCCAGGTCTACTGGTACACCCTGGAGGGCCATACGCCCGAGGGCGAGGTCGTGGGCGGCTGGGACCTGGACGAACTGCGCTCCATCCAGGATTTCTACGTTCGCTACGGCCTCAGCGCGGCCGGGGGCGTGAGCGAGGTAGCCAGTATCGGCGGCTTCGTAAAGGAATACCAGGTGGACGTGGACCCAGATAAAATGCGCGTCTACGGCATCACGCTCCCGCAGGTGATGAAGGCGGTCAAGGAATCCAACCTCGACGTGGGGGCCGCCACCCTGGAGATCAACCTGGCCGAATACTTCGTGCGCGGCCTGGGCTACCTGCAAAACCTGTCCGACCTGGAAAATGCCGTGGTCGCCGAGCGAAACAACGTGCCGATCTACCTGCGCGACGTGGCCCGCGTCAACGTCGGCCCCGCCGCCCGGCGGGGCATCCTGGATAAATCCGGGGCCGAGGCCGTGGGCGGCGTGGTAGTGGCCCGTTACGGAGCCAACCCATTAGAAGTGATCAATAACGTCAAGACCAGGATTGCCGAACTGGCCCCCGGCCTGCCCCGCCGCGAGTTGGCAGACGGAAAGGTGAGCCAGGTCACCATTGTACCTTTCTACGACCGCTCCGAACTGATCCGCGAGACCATCGGCACGCTGGAGGAAGCCCTCACCCTGGAGATCCTGATCACGGCTATCGTGGTCATCCTGCTGCTCTTCAACCTTAAATCCTCGTTGCTGGTGGCGGGCACCCTGCCCATTGCGGTACTGATGTGCTTCATCGCCATGCGCTACTTTGGCGTGGATGCCAACATCGTGGCCCTCTCGGGTATCGCCATCGCCATCGGCACCATGGTGGACATGGGGATCGTGCTGACCGAAAGCATGGTCTACCGCCTCAACGACCCGCCCCCCGGCGAGAGTCGCCTGGAAAGTATCTACGAGGCAACGGTCGAGGTCGGCTCCGCCGTCCTGACGGCGGTGGCCACCACCATCATCAGTTTCCTGCCCGTCTTCACGATGGAGGCGGCCGAGGGGAAGTTGTTCCGGCCACTGGCATTTACCAAAACGTTTGCGCTGATCGCGGCTATTCTGGTAGCCCTGGCGGTTATTCCGGCCCTGGCTCATACACTATTCGGATTACAGCGGGGCGACCGACGGCGCCAAATCGTTGGTAATTTGCTCCTGCTGGCAGGTGGCATAGCCGCTTGGGTGTTCGTCAGTTGGTGGCTCGGCCTGGTGGCCATTTTGGTCGGTCTGCTAGGACTAGCCACGGCTGCGCTCGATGCCCGGCCCAGCGGAAGCAGGGAGTGGGGCGAACGACTAACCATCTTGGTTAATGTTCTCATCGCACTGGTTTTCGGCTGGCTCCTCGCCGGCATCTGGCTACCACTGGGCGTGGAAAACAGCCACTTTTTCAACTTCCTGTTCGTGGTTGTGGTGGCGGGAGGCCTGCTGGGATTCTTCTGGCTGATCATTTACTGGTACGCGCCCATCCTAGCGGTTTTTGCTGCGGGTCAAGTGGCTGTTCCTCATCGTGGTCGGCCTGATCGTTTTTGCCGGCATCCAGGTGTTTCGCGACATCGGCCAGGAATTCATGCCCGCCCTGGGCGAGGGGGCTTTCCTGCTCATGCCCACCGCCATGCCCCACGCCGGCGTGGAGGAGAACCGCAGTAATTTACGCCTACTGGACATGGCCGTCACCACCATCCCCGAGGTGAGGACGATCGTCGGCAAGGCCGGCCGCGTGGAAAGCCCCCTCGACCCCGCGCCCCTGTCGATGTACGAGAACATGATCTCCTACCAGTCCGAATACCGGACGGACGAGGACGGCCACCGCTTGCGCTTCAAAGCCGACGGCGAGGGTCATTTCCTGGATGCCGACGGCCGCCCCCTCACCACCGACCCCGACGGCAAGCCGGACCCCGACCAACTCGTACCCGACCCCAACGGCAGCTACTACCGGCAGTGGCGCGACCACATCCGCTCGCCCGACGATATCTGGGACGAGATCATCGCCGCCGCCCAACTGCCCGGCGTTACCTCGGCCCCCAAGCTCCAACCCATCGAGACCCGATTGGTCATGCTCCAAACCGGCATGCGCGCGCCCATGGGCATCAAAGTGCGCGGCACCGACCTGCGGGCCATCGAAGCCTTCGGCCTGGAACTGGAACGCGAACTCAGGAACGTCGACGGCGTCAAGGATGCCGCCGTTTTCGCCGACCGCATCGTGGGCAAACCCTACCTCCTCCTGGACGTCAACCGCCCCGCCGCCGCCCGCTACGGCCTGTCCGTCCTGGAGGTGCAGCAGCAAATCCAGGCCGCCGTGGGCGGCATGCGCATGACCACCACCGTGGAGGGCCGCGAGCGCTACGTCGTCCGCCTCCGCTACCCCCGCGAACTACGCGACGACCCCGCCGCCATCCGCCGCATCCTGGTGCCCACCCGCAGCGGCCAGATCCCCCTCGGCGACCTCATCGACATCCGCTACGAGCAGGGGCCGCAGTCCATCAAGAGCGAAGACGGTTTCCTGGTCGGCTACGTGCTGTTCGATAAACTGCCCGGCTTCTCCGAGGTCGAAGTCGTCGAGAACGCCACCGCCTACCTTAACGGCCTCACCCGGGCGGGTGAGCTTCCCATCCCCGCCGGCATTAATTACCGCTTCGCCGGCAACTACGAGCAGCAGGTGCGGGCCGGCAAACGGCTCTCCCTGGTGCTACCCATCGCCCTGGGCCTCATCTTCCTCATCCTCTACTTCCAGTTCCGCTCCGTCACCGTGGCCCTCATGGTGTTTAGCGGCGTCTTCGTCGCGTTCAGCGGCGGCTTCCTCCTCCTCGGCGGCTACGGCAACCCCGATTTCCTGGATTTCAGCTTCTTCGGCACCAACCTGCGCGACCTCTTCCAGCTGCGAACCATCAACCTCAGCGTCGCCGTCTGGGTCGGTTTCCTCGCCCTGTTCGGCATCGCCACCGACGACGGCGTTCTGGTCGCCACCTTCCTCCGCGACAGTTTCGCCCGCAACACCCCCGACACGGTCCCCGAGATCCGCGCCGCCGTTATCGAAGGCGGCCTGCGCCGCGTCCGCCCCGCCATGATGACCACCGCCACCACCATCCTGGCCCTCCTGCCCGTCCTCACCGCCACCGGCCGCGGCGCGGACATCATGCTCCCCATGGCCATTCCCAGCTTCGGCGGCATGCTTTTCCAGGTCGTCACCATGTTCACCGTCCCCGTCCTCTGGTGTATGCGCGAGGAGATTAAATTGAAGGTGCGCAACAAAAAAATTGAGCTATGAAAAATGTAGTGGTTTCCCCCCGACCCCCCGAAGGGGGGAGGTTTTAAGCGATATAGCTAGTTATTTATGGTCGTTATTCGGGCGTGTCCCTTCCCTACGGTCGGGCCGGTCCCTTACGGGCTTCGCTGATCGCTCGGCACTGCGTGCGCTACCGCCCCTCCAGGCACCTCACGCGGGTTCCCCCCCGGCCCCCCGAAGGGGGGAGGTAATAGTCGATTCTATTACTTATTCAGGTAAGGTACTCGGGCGTGTCCCTTCCCTACGGTCGGGCCGGTCCCTTACGGGCTTCGCTGATCGCTCGGCACTGCGTGCGCTACCGCCCCTCCAGGCACCTCACGCGGGTTCCCCCCCGGCCCCCCGAAGGGGGGAGATCATGAGCGATGCAATCAAGATTCAAGAATCGCCAATCAAGAGTCAAGAATCCATCCCACCGGGCGCACCCGCCAGCCGCGCCATTCCCTGTTCCGTATTCTCTAATCCTTATTCTGTAATCCCAAATTCCCCCCCGGCCCCCCGAAGGGGGGAGATTGTAAGCGATGCAATCAAGATTCAAGAATCGCCAATCAAGAATCAAGAATCCATCCCACCGGGCGCACCCGCCAGCCGCGCCATTCCCTATTCCGTATTCTCTAATCCTTATGCTGTAATCCCAAATTCCCCCCCGGCCCCCCGAAGGGGGGAGATTGTAAGCGATGCAATCAAAATTCAAGAATCGCCAATCAAGATTCAAATATCCATCCAACCGGGCGCACCCGCCAGCCGCGCCATTCCCCATTCCGTATTCTCTAATCCTTATTCTGTAATCCCAAATTCCCCCCCGGCCCCCCGAAGGGGGGAGATTATGAGCGATGGAATCAAGAATCAAGAATCGCCAATCAAGATTCAAGAATCCATCCCACCGGGCGCACCCGCCAGCCGCGCCATTCCCTATTCCGTATTCTCTAATCCTTATGCTGTAATCCCAAATCTCCCCCCGGCCCCCCGAAGGGGGGAGATTGTAAGCGATGCAATCAAGATTCAGAGAATCGCCAATCAAGATTCAAGAATCCATCCCACCGGGCGCACACGCCAGCCGTGCCATTCCCTGTTCCGTATTCCCTATTCCGTGTTCTGTAATCCCAAATTCCCCCCCGGCCCCCCGAAGGGGGGAGATTATGAGCGATGTAATCAAAAATCAAGAATCGCCAATCAAGATTCAAGAATCCCTCCCACCGGGCGCACACGCCAGCCGCGCCATTCCCTATTCCGTATTCTCTAATCCGTATGCTGTAATCCCAAATTCCCCCCCGGCCCCCCGAAGGGGGGAGATTGTAAGCGATGCAATCAAGATTCAAAAATCGCCAATCAAGATTCAAGAATCCATCCAACCGGGCGCACCCGCCAGCCGCGCCATTCCCTGTTCCGTATTCCCTATTCCGTGTTCTGTAATCCCAAATTCCCCCCCGGCCCCCCGAAGGGGGGAGGTTATCCTCAACAAACTTCTTCTCCTCCTCCTCCTCTCCCTTCTCACACCTTCCCTCCCCGCCCAATCCCTCGATTCCCTCACCGCCTCCTTGCGCCAGGACAACCCCGAACTCCGCGCGCTGGCGCTGGACTACGAGGCGGCCACCAACACCGCCGCGCAGGCGCGTCAACTGCCGGACCTGGAGATTAGCGGCGGCGTCTTCGTGCTGCCCGATGGAGACGCGGCTGGGGCCGCAGCAATTTCGGGTGGGCGCTACCCAAATGCTGCCCTGGCCGGGAAAACTGGCGGCAATGGCGGAACTGGCCGACGCCCGCGCCCGGCCCGTGCTGGAACGCGCCGCCGCCCGCCAACTGGACCTGATTTACCAACTGCAAACCGCCTACTACCGCCACCTGGGGCTGACCGCCCAAATGGACGCCCTGACCGGAAGCCTGCCCCTTTACGCCAGCCTGGATAAGCTGGCCCTGAGCCGGGTCGAAAACGGCCTCGGTAGCTCGGTAGACGTGTACCGTATCCAGCTTCAGACCCGCGCCCTGCAACGACGGATCGAGGAACTGGATTACCAGCGCGGCCGCGAGGCGGTAACGATCAACCAATTGCTGAACCGGACCGAAAACAACCCCCTGACCCCGCCGGCCGACCTGGACGAGCGCGCGGCCGTCGCCCTGCTGCAACTGGCCGCCCTGCCGCCCCGCCCCGACCTGGCTAATCACCCGCTGCTGCGAACCATCGAACGGCAGCAGGAGATCTCCCGCCAGGCCATTCGGGTGAATGACCTGGACGCCCGACCCGATTTCGGCGTGGGCGTCGACTACATCGCCACCGGCCGACGAACCGATGCCGACCCACCGCGCAACGGCCGCGACGTGATTCTGCCCCGCGCCATGATGACGATCCCCCTGAGCCGGGGCAAGTACGGTGCCAAACGCCGTGAGGAAGAACTGAACATCCAGGCCGGCGACGCGCGCCGCGAGTCGGTCGCCAATCAACTACGGGCGGAGATCGAGCGCGCTGCCATTGCGATGACCGACGCGGCCGATCAGTTGGCCTTTTTGGTAGAGCAGACCACCGTGCTGGAGGCCGCCCTGGGCGTGGCCCGCAGCGAGTACGCCAACGGCCGCCGCCCGCTGGATGAACTACTGCGGATGCAGGATGAGCTGGTGAGTTACCGCACTATGGCGGATCAGGCCAGGACGAAGGTGCTGGTGGAATGGGCGAGGGTGAGGTCAATGATTGAATGAATGGGTGATTGAATGATTGAATAGTAGGGGAGTGAACATAGACCGTTTCGTTGCTCCGAATCAAGGATGTTTCCGACCTCACTCCATCATTCGATCATTCAATTCTTATTTCCCCCGCGTGAGGTGCCCGGAGGGGCGTTAGCGCACGCAGTGCCGAGCGACAGCGAAGCCCGGCGGGGACCGACCCCGGCGGTAGCCGGGGGCACGCCCAGGTTAGTCTTTTAGTACGTAGTCGGGTAGTAGGTAGTACCGCTCTCACTTGCACCATCAACATTTACCCTAACCATCCAACCGCTAAAAATTAAACCAACATGAACCGAGAGAAATTAAAAACCCAAACCATCCTTTACCTCGTCCTGGCGCTGGCCGTGGGCTTGCTGGCGGGCTATGTGTTGTTTGGCGGCACGAGCGACGAGGAAGTGACGATGGCCGACGGGCATACGGAATCCGACCATGAGGCGGAGGGGGCTGCCGAAATCTGGACCTGCTCCATGCACCCGCAGATTCAGCGGGAGGAGGCGGGGGACTGCCCGATTTGCGGCATGGACCTGATCCCGCTGGCGGCCGGTGCCTCTAACGAGCCGACGGTGCTGACGATGACCGAGGGGGCCGTGGCCCTGGCGCGGGTGCGTACCGTGGCGGTGGGTGACGCAGGCGCGGAACCCGGTGCCGGAACCGGCGGCGCGCAGGTAGTGAACCTGACCGGCAGGCTGGCCCCGGACGAGCGGACCACGGCCGTGCAGGCGGCGCACGTGGGCGGGCGCGTGGAGCGGATGTACGTGACCTATGCCGGGGAGCGGGTGCGGAGCGGGCAGCAGATTGCGACCATTTATGCGCCCACGCTGGTGGTGGCGCAGGAGGAGTTGTTGCAGGCCAGGGAGTTGGCGGCGGTGAACCCGCGCCTGGTGGAAGCGGCGCGGCAAAAATTGCGCAACCTGAAGGTAACGGATGCCCAAATAGATCGCCTGGAAAGCAGCGGAGAAGTGCTGACTAATTTTCCGGTCTACGCCCAGCGGGGTGGTACGGTGATGGAGGTGAAAACCGAGGTGGGGCAATACGTGACCGCCGGCGGGGCGCTGTATACGCTGACGCAACTGGACCGGTTGTGGGCCTTGTTCGACGCCTTCGAGGGCGATCTGGCGCGCATCCGGGTGGGCGACCGGGTGACCTTTACCGTGCCCTCGCTGGCGGCCGATACCTTCCGGGCGCGGGTGACGTTTATCGACCCGCTGATCGACCCCCGAACGAGGACGGCGGCCGTGCGGGCGGAAGTGGATAACCGGGGCGGGCGGCTGAAACCGGAGATGTTCGTGCAGGGGCGTATCAGCACGCAGCCGGTAAAATCGAATACCGAGAAAACCGCCGGCCAACCGCTGACGGTACCCACTACGGCCGTGCTCTGGACGGGCGAGCGATCGGTGGTGTATGTGGAGCTGCCGGATGCGGAGGTACCGAGTTATGAGTTTCGGGAGGTCACGCTGGGTGACCGGGCGGGCGACGGCTACCGCGTGCTGAGCGGGCTGGCGGCCGGCGAGCGGGTGGTGGTGAACGGCGTGTTCGCTATCGACGCCTCAGCCCAATTGAACAACAAGGCCAGCATGATGAACCGCAACGTGCTAATCAAGGGCCGCGCGGCGGAGGCCGTGACCGCCCTGGTGGTGCCTAATTACCGCGACGGCACCCCGGCCGCCTTCCGCGCTCAATTGACAGAAGTGGCCAGTGCCTACCTGCCGCTGAAGGACCGGATGGTGAGTACGGAGACAGCGGACGAAGAACTGTTAGCCCCGCTGCGCACCGCTATTACCGGTGTCGATATGAGCCTGGTAAAGGGCGACGCCCACCAGTACTGGATGCAGCAACTGGAGGCCATGAACGGTCACCTGGGCGGCCTGGCAAAAGCCGGGGACGTGGAAGCGCAGCGGGCGCAGTTCGGCTTTTTCTCCCAGGCCCTCATCAATGCCCTGACCGCATTCGGGGTGAACGACACCTTGTACGTACAGCACTGCCCGATGGCCTACAATAATGAAGGCGGTAATTGGATCAGCGCGGAGAAGGAGGTCCGCAACCCCTTTTTCGGGGAAAAGATGATGACCTGCGGCTACGTGGCAGACGAATTAAACCAACCGGCGGGGGGGGGAATAAACCCGTGCCGGTATAGATAACCGACCATGCCGGTCGGCCCATTTTTCTTAACCGAGTAACCACCGGTTACTCATCAATTTTCAAACCATGCGTATTTACGCCCTTGTTTTTTTTATCACCGGATTAGTAACGTTCGGTACGGCCTGTACCGGTCAGCACGAGCATAACGGAGACCACGACCACGCCGCCGGGACAACCGCCGACCACCAGGACGAAGCGGATATGACGGCAACGGCAACCGATCCCGAATTTCAGCGCCAACTGGGTGCCGTAACGACGGCTTACCTGCAATTGAAGGACCAGCTGGTAGCCGCCGATGCGAAGGCAGCCGGCAACGCCGCCCGTGACATGAACAATAAGTTGGGCATGGTGGACATGAGCCTGGTGAAGGGAGACCGCCACCAGGAGTGGATGGACTACCTGCGCCCGCTGCAAACGGCCGCCAACCAACTAACCGCCGCTACCGACCTGGAAGGAATGCGCCGCACGTTTTCCGGCCTGGCCGAACCGTTGGCCGCAGCCCTCAACAGCTTCGGAAAGGGCGACAGCCCGCTTTACGTACAACGTTGCCCGATGGCCTTTAACAACGAAGGAGCCAACTGGATCAGCAGTGAAAAAGCAATCCGTAACCCCTACTTCGGCGACATGATGATGAGCTGCGGTAAGGTGATCGAAACGATCCAGTAAAGCCTGCCTGGGCCGGGCCGGAATGATTTTCCGGTTCGGCCTGCTTTTTATCCCGCCGGCTGCTGACCACACCCGCAAAACTGACTACCATGACACCACCCCAACCCCTCTACATCGGCAACATGGTCTGCGACCGCTGCCTGACTGCCGTGGAAAGCACCCTGCGCGAACTCGGCTGGACGGTAACCGAAGTGGCCCTGGGCCGCGTACTGGCCCACCCGCCACCGGGCGGCGGCGACGATGACGCTCGGCAATTGTCGGAATTGGATGCCCGCCTGCGTCGTTTGGGTTTCGAGTTGCACGATGCCAAAGCGGGCACCATCGACCGCATCAAGGGACTCATCATTCAGTACGTCTACAATGACGCCGCCGACCCTAACCTGACGCTTTCCGAACTACTGTCCGGACAATTGCACCGCGAATACAGCCACCTGAGCCGGCAATTTTCGGCCGCCGAGGGACGCACCGTCGAAGACTTTTACCGGGCGCACCGAATGGAACTCGCTAAGCGCCTGCTGAGCCGGGGCGATGCCCCCGTCTACGAGGTGGCCCAGCGACTGCATTACGCCAGCGCGTCGCACTTTTCGGGCGTGTTCCGCAAAGCTACGGGCCTGACGCCCACGGCCTTCCAGAAACAAGGCCACTACCGGCCCGAATTGATCGAGCGGGTATAACTAAAGTCAATATCTCGCTAGATTGACGCAAAATATTAGCGCACCGGCTTAGTTAGCTGCTTGTTGTAAGGGTATGAATGCCACAACAATCAAACAGCAAGACTACCGCGTCACCGGCATGACCTGCGGCGGCTGCGTTGCCAGCGTACAGCGCGGTCTCGACACCGTCCCCGGTGTCACTGCGGCCGAGGTACAACTAGAATCCCCGCAGGCCAGGATCACGCTCGATCGTGACGTAGACCTCGCTACCCTGCAGGCGGCCATCGGTAAGTACCACATCGAGCCGATCGACCAGCCGGCCCCGCCGAAAGCAGCTGCTCCGGCCCCGCCCCGGCCCGCCGCGCCGCCGCCCGTCATGGACGTGCCCGAGGCCAACGTAACCACCTACCGGCCGCTCATCCTGATCGTCAGTTTCATTGCGGGCGTCACCCTGCTGGCGCAGTTTCCCTTTGCTACGTTTTCCGGGATGCTCTGGATGCGCGACTTTATGGCAGGCTTCTTCATCGTCTTCGCCTTCTTCAAACTGCTCAACCTGCATGGTTTCGCCGACAGCTACGCCATGTACGACATCGTGGCCGCCCGCTGGCACGGCTGGGGCTACGTTTACCCCTTCGTCGAACTCACGCTCGGCCTGCTTTACCTCACCGGTCTCTTCCCGTTCTGGACCAACGTGGCCACCATTATCGTGCTCGGCATCAGCAGTATCGGCGTCATTCAGAGCAACCTCAACAAGCGAAAGATCAAGTGCGCTTGTCTCGGCGACGTCTTCAATCTGCCCATGAGCACCGTCACTATCGTCGAGGACGTGGGCATGGTGGCCATGGCAGTGGCGATGCTTTTGATTCGCTAAATGCTCGTGGTTTGGGCGTGTCCCTCCCGCCGGTCGGGTCGGGCTGTCCGGCACTCTCTTCTCACCGCCGTTACCGGCGGCGGTCCGTTCAAACAACGCCTCCCATCCCTCACGCGGGGAAAACAAAAAACAGCAAATGAACCACTACCTGAAATTCGGCCTCATGATGGCCACCTCCTTCGTCATCATGTATGGCATCATGTTTCTCAACGTCGATGTTTTCGACCACGTTTACCTCAGCCCTACGCGTACCTACATGACCTTTTTAATGATCGCGCCCATGGCCATTGTCATGCTGCTCTTCATGTGGGGCATGTATAAGAACAAAGCGATCAACTACGGCATCATTGCGGCGTCGGTTCTCACCTTCGTGCTTTGCTTCAGCGGTTTACGCGAGCAGACCTTCATTAGCGACGTACAGTGGATGAAGGCCATGATCCCCCA
Source organism: Lewinellaceae bacterium (assembly GCA_963757435.1). Taxonomy (GTDB): domain Bacteria; phylum Bacteroidota; class Bacteroidia; order Chitinophagales; family Saprospiraceae; genus Neolewinella. The sequence goes on from CAVWSC010000007.1 coordinate 137,237, forward strand.
CCACTCTTCGGCCATCATGGTTAGCGAAGAGGCCCACCTCACTGATCCCGAAGCCCAAAAACTGGCTCGTGAAATTATCATCGCCCAGAAAGAAGAAATCGCCGAAATGGAGCGCATGATCGCTCGTTTGCAGGGACAATAATTATCAATCCTCCCCCTTCGGGGGACCGAGGGGGAAACCCTGGGATATCTGATACTTGATATTTGCTCGTACTATATTCCATTTAAACCTGCCCGTCGGGATGGATTCTTGATTGCTGATTAGCGATTCTTGATTCTTGATTAGCAAATAAGGCACCTCCCCCTTCGGGGGACCGAGGGGGAACCCCCGAAAAATATCATTCACCCAGCAAGCCCACCCGCTTGCTACCAACCGATTGTACCATGACCGCATTAGTAAAAACCGACTTCCAAAAATGCCTCCAATCCTGCCTGGATTGCCTGATCGACTGTAAAGTGTGTCTGGCCGAGATGGCCGGCACGAAGAGCATGAACGACTGCCCCGTTTGCTGCATCCAGTGCATCGCCGTACTGGAAGCGAGCATCGACCTGATGACCGCCGAAAGCAAATTCAGCAAGGAGCAGTGCGAACTCTGTGCCAAGGTTTGCGACTACTGCGCCGAGCAGTGCGAGGCCCACGATCACGAGCACTGTAAGCGGTGCGCCGAGAGCTGCCGGAAGTGCGCGGCGGAGTGCCGGAAAATGGCCGCGTAAGCAGCCTTGTTTTACCGGGGGATACGGGCCGGCGGCCGGTATCCCCCTTTTTTGTGCAGGTAAACTATTTGACGATGAAGATCAGTAAGCAACTAACGACTCTATTTTTCAGCCTCTTAGCAATTGGTATGGCCCATGGTCAGCGGACCGGTGATGGGAAGGCGAGTACCTATGAAATGATTCCGGGCCAGAGCGTCACCGAGCAGGATGGACGGGTTATCAGCTACTACCTGACCGTGGCCGATACGGTGGTCAATTTTACCGGCAAACCCACTCGCGCCCTGGCGACCAACGGGCAGATCCCCGCGCCGACCCTTAATTTTACCGAGGGTGATTCGGCCCGCCTTTACGTTACGAACCGTACTCGTGAGACGGTGTCCTTTCACTGGCATGGCCTGCTGCTACCCAATAAATACGACGGGGTGCCGCTTTTGAATACGGCTTTGATCCAGCCGGGGGCTACTTACATCGCTTCATTTCCAATTATTCAAAATGGAACTTACTGGTACCACTCCCACACTGAATTGCAGGAGCAAAAAGGACTGTACGGATCGATCGTAATCCAGCCCAAACAGGCTTACCCCACTAAGGACAAGGTGGTCGTGCTATCGGATTTTACCGAGCAGAACCCCCACGAGGTACTCCGGCAGATCAAAAAGCACACCGACTGGTACGCCATCAAGCGTAACTCCGTGCAGAGCTACGGCCGGGCACTGGTGTCGGGCAACCTCGGTAAGCAGTGGTGGATGGAGTGGATGCGGATGCCCGGTATGGACTTGGCTGATGTGTACTACGACGCCTTCCTTGCCAACGGTAAAATAGCGGACGAGGACCCCGATCTGAAGGCGGGAGAAACCGTGCGCCTACGGGTCATAAACGGCTCGGCTTCCTCGCATTTTTGGCTCCATTATGCCGGTGGTAAGCTCCGCATCGTGGCCGCCGACGGCCTGGAGGTGGAACCAGTGGAGGTTGACAAAATGCTGATCGCCACCGCCGAGACTTACGATATTGAAGTGACGCTGCCGGCGGATGGCCGCTACGAATTTCGGGCCACTTCCTGGGACCGTTACAGGCATACATCCGTCTGGCTGGGCGGGGGACCCAACCATCCCGCCGCCGACCTGCCGCCGGCCGACTATTATAAACTGACCAAGGAAATGAAGGACCTGATGGCCATGATGCCGAAGATGCAGATGGGAAAAGCCCCGGCCCACGTTCCCTCTACGAGAGTTTACGCAGCGGGCGAGGCTCCAACTTACGATCAGATTCAGATGCAATCCATGGAGGAAATGGGTATGTCGATGCCCGGCATGGACCACGGCAAGATGGAGATGGGTAAGAAGCACAAGATGCCCGGCATGGACCACGGTAAGATGGAGATGGGTAAGAAGCACAAGATGTCCGGCATGGAACACGGCAGGATGAAGATGGGTAAAAAGGACAAGATGCCCGGCATGGACCAGCACGCCGGCCGCGAACCCATGAACGCGGACACCCTCCCCGTTGACGAACCGATGGACGACATGCCCGGTATGGACCACGACGGAATGGACGCCGGCACTACTTACCGCGCCGCTGAACTGGACGGCAAAACCATGGAAATGGCTAACCTGGATATGGGTGATAGCATGATGGGAGCCGGTGCGCCCATGGGGGTATTGATGACCGGATACTACGAGCTGAAGGAAGAATACCCGGACGAAACGATCTTTGATTACAGCATGCTCCGGTCCACCCAGCCCACTACGCTCCACGAGGATCGCCCCGTACGGATCGTGCATTTGTACCTGGGTGGTAATATGCTGCGCTATGTCTGGATGATCAATAACCAGCCGTTGTCCCAGGCGGATAAGATCATGATTGAGAAGGGAGAGAACGTTCGTTTCGTGTTCCACAACACCACCATGATGAGCCACCCCATGCACCTGCACGGGCACTTCTTCCGGGTCATCAACGCGCAGGGGGAATACGCACCGCTCAAGCATACGGTCAATGTGGCCCCGATGGAGACGACCATCATCGAGTTCGCCGCCACGGAGGACAAGGACTGGTTTTTCCATTGCCACCTGCTCTACCACATGATGTCGGGCATGGCCCGCATCATTGGTTACGAGGGTTCTTCGGACCTATTGTTGGCGAATAAGAAAGACTACGATAAATTCGCGATGGACGATCGGCAGTATTTCGCTGCCGCCAACCTATCGGCGCAGAGCAACGGGGCGTGGGCTGACTTTTCCTATTTTAACCTTTACAATGAATTTAGTCTGGAAGGCGATACCGATTATGATGGCAACTTCGAGATCGAGGGGAAGGCAATGCGCTACCTCGATCCGCGCCAGTACTTCGCTCCCTATGTAGGCTTGGAAGTGGACGGTGCCCAGGTGATGAACCGCGAGATCAATCAGGAAGAACTGGAAGTGGAAACCGTGGGCATGGTGGGTGTCCGCTACCTGCTTCCGATGATGGTCTGGTCGGACTTGCGGGTGGACCACCGGGGCAATTTCGAGTTCCAGTTGGAGCGGGAGGACATCCCCCTCACCAGCCGCTGGAGGGCCTCGGCCCAGGCGCGTTACCAATTCAGCGGCAAGACGGTGGAATACACCTTCGGCACCAGCTACATCCTCGGCCAGTACTGGGGGGGTTTCCGCTAGCTACGATAGCGACTTCGGACTTGGCGGTGGCCTACGGATCATGTTTTGATGACCGGATTCTAAATCAAAAATTTTCAATAATTAAACTGACCCATGAAAGACTGTTGCCAACCCGATCCTACTCCTTCTCGCTGGAATCGAGTGGTGAATACCCTGGTTATAGTTATCATCACCGCTATTTTACTTGGCGGAATGATAATGGGGTTAGTAGGCCGATAATTCACTCTACCAATTATTTGCTGATTGCGTGAGGTGCCCGGAAGGGGAGTCGTTCAGGCGAAGTGCGCAGCACCGACCGGCAGGGAGCCTGGAGGGGACCGGCCCTATTTCCGCGTTAGCGGAACGGGGACACGCACTGACATCATACTGCAACCAACGATCAAAATTCGCACCATTTTTAACAATTCTCCCACTATTTATCTTTACTTTCATTTTATGACCTATCCCGTATTTATATTTTTTCGCGCACTGCTGTACCTCGGTATTGCAGTTGCTCTCCTCACCGGCTGCCAGGCTTCGCGCCCGGCCAGCCCCGCAGCTTCAACGACGTCGCCCCTCACCACCGCTGATTCTACCGATCGGGCCAAGGCTATCATCCGGGAAGCCTCCGGGCGGCGGGATTAGAGGATATGGATAACCAAACCGTTTCCTTTCGCTTCCGTGACAAGCATTACCGTTACCGGCAACAGGACGGCCACTATACCTACGAGCGCTGGTGGACTGACACCCTGACCGACGATCGCATCCGTGACGTGCTGAACAATAATGGGCTGACTCGTTACGTCGACGATCAGACGGTAGAGCTAACCGAAAAGCAGCAAAAAGCCTACGGGAACTCGGTCAACTCGGTGATTTATTTTGCCTTTATGCCCTGGGCCTTGCTGGACCCCGCCGTCCGGCCCACCTACCTCGGTCGCGATAC
>CAVWSC010000008.1:0-24372 GCA_963757435.1 Lewinellaceae bacterium
GGGCGTGGTGGTTTTATGACAAAATTATAACGGATGGGCGCGGGTGCGGTTTTGGGTAGGGTAGTGAATATTGTTTCGCTGCCCTACCGTAGGGAAGCAATGCCTTGCGTCTTTGAATGATGACTATCATTCAGAACGTGCTCAGATCGAGCAACCTCCAGGTCCGAGCAGGGCGGCGAAGCCGGCCGCCTGGGGCACGAGGCTTCTATAGACTACGAGGAGACCGGCTGCGCATGCTGTCTCGGACGTGGACGTCGCTCGACCTGAGCGGCGTGTACCGGTTCAGGTCGAGCGACCTCCAAGTCCGAGCAGGGCGGCGAAGCCTGGTAGCAGTTGTGCAGTCAGCGATTCGTTCCACGGCATACACCATGGGAAGGAGTTTAGGTGGGGCAGCATAAAGTCCTTGAGTCCTTCACTAAATCAATCATTGTAGCGTGAGGTGCCCGCAGGGGCGTTAGCGCACGGAGTGCCGAGCGATCAGCGAAGCCCGGAGGGGACCGACCCCATTCCCGTTAGGGATGGGGGCACGCCCAAATAAAATTTGTCCCTTACTGACTTGCATCGGCCTCCACCCGAAATAATGCCGCGTCTGCCTTTCCCCGACCCGGATTTATTAGCACCGTGCGGGAAAAAATAGTACTTTTGCGCTCTGAATTGAAACAGGCAATATAACTACCCACTTCATGGCAAATATCGGTCAAGTCAAGCAGGTCATCGGACCGGTCGTCGACGTAAGTTTCGCCGGCGAGAACATCAAGCTCCCCTCCATTCTGAACGCGCTCGAAATAGCGGCCCGGCGGCGACAAGCTCGTGCTGGAAGTGCAGCAGCACCTGGGTGAGGACAGCGTGCGCACCATTGCGATGGACGCGACCGACGGCCTGAGCCGCGGCGTGAAGGTAGTGGATACCGGTATTCCGATTGCCATGCCCGTGGGTGAGGTTATCAAGGGCCGCCTATTCAACGTGATCGGCGCACCGATCGACGGTATCGGCGACATCGCCGCCGGCACGGCCACGCGGCCGATCCATGCCGAGGCACCCGCTTACGAGAACCTTCTCGACCGAGCGTGAGATCCTGTATACCGGTATCAAGGTGATCGACCTGATCGAGCCTTACACCAAGGGCGGCAAGATCGGTCTGTTCGGCGGTGCCGGAGTAGGCAAGACCGTACTGATCCAGGAGTTGATCAACAACATTGCCAAGGGCTACGACGGTATTTCCGTTTTCGCCGGGGTAGGTGAGCGGACCCTGGCCAGGGGTAACGACCTGCTGCGCGAGATGCTGGAAGCCGGTATCATCAATTACGGCAAAGAATTCATGCACAGCATGGAAGAGGGCGGTTGGGACCTGGACAAGTGGATATGAAGGCGCTGGAAACCAGCAAAGCCACCTTCGTTTTCGGCCAGATGAACGAGCCTCCCGGTGCCCGCGCCCGCGTGGCCCTGTCGGGACTGACCATTGCCGAGTACTACCGCGACGGTGATATGAGCGACCCCACCGGCGGCCGTGATATCCTGTTCTTTATCGACAACATTTTTCGTTTCACGCAGGCCGGTTCGGAAGTATCCGCTTTGCTGGGCCGCATGCCCTGGCGGCAGGTTACCAGCCCACGCTGGCCACCGAAATGGGCGTGATGCAGGAGCGCATTACCTCCACCAAGCGCGGTTCGATCACCTCCGTACAGGCCGTTTACGTGCCTGCGGATGACCTGACCGACCCCGCCCCCGCCACCACTTTCGCTCACCTGGACGCGACCACGGTACTGAACCGTAAGATCGCCGCCCAGGGCATTTACCCCGCCGTGGACCCGCTGGATTCGACCAGCAAGATCCTCGACCCCGCCATCATTGGCGACGAGCACTACACCACCGCCCAGCGGGTGAAAAACATCCTGCAGCGCTACAACGAGCTACAGGACATCATCGCCATTCTGGGTATGGAAGAACTGAGCGAGGAGGACAAACTGATCGTGTCGCGCGCGCGCCGCATCCAGCGTTTCCTTCTCGCAGCCCTTCCACGTGGCCGAGCAATTTACCGGCCTCCAGGGTGTACTCGTTGACATCAAGGACACCATCAAGGGTTTCCAGATGATCCTCAACGGCGAGGTGGATCAGTACCCCGAAATGGCCTTTAACCTGGTCGGCTCGATCGAGGATGCCATTGCGAAGGGCGAGAAAATGATGGCCGAGGCCTAATCTCGGTTTAGCTTAATTTAGAAACGTCGGGCGGGCGGAAGCCGGACTTCCGCCCGCCCTTTTTCATACCAATTACCATGCGGATCAGCGTCCTTACCCCCGATCGTCAGATTTTTGAAGGCAACATCACCTCCGTACGCCTGCCGGGCACGGATGGCCAGTTCCAGGTGCTCGAAAACCACGCTCCCCGGTGGCGGGCCTTTCCGGCGGCCGCGTGGAGCTGGTGACCGGCGCGGGCGAGTAGAACGAGTCATTTTGACGAGGAATCCGAAAAGCCGGCTATGGCGTACCGAGGCCGGCAAGCGCATTGCCTTCAATATCGACGGCGGTTTTCTGGAGGTGCTGCACAACGAGGTGAGCCTGCTGGTGCGCGGGGCGCGGAATATGCGATAGGTTTTTATGGGTAGTGGAGTAATGCTGCTTGCTCTTGGCAATCGTCAGAAATAATCTGCTAAAGATTATCGTCTATTATTTGCTGCACTTCTAGCTCCGTCAGTTGAGTTAGTTTGGCTAGTAAATCGATGGTGAGTCCCTGTTGATGACCGTTAACTATCACGCTTTCTTTCTCTTCAACCCTGCCCTCAACCCTGCCTTCGGCCTTACCCTCTAGCTCTTCCTTCCCTATTGCTTGTTTCCTTTGCATAGCTGATGACAGCGTTTAGGTCGCGGTAATACTTTAGGCTGTCCTCGTAAGAATTCAGTTCTTCACGGGAAAACTTGGCGATTTCAGCCACCTCGAACAAACGCTCGAATATGCGTTCGCTCATTATATCTGGAATCCGTTCCAGTTTGTGCAGGTTCTTAATTACGTACAACCATTTGTCAAACCTGGTCTCCAATTCGTCCAGTGACTTGGTGAATTTGGGCATTTCCAGATAGATGAACGTCAACTTATCGTAAAAGACCTTGCAGGTCTCTATGTCCGTTAATTTTACGTCGTAACGGTACTTTTCATCGTCTCCCTTGTCTTCGTCGAAGACAAAATCCAGGATGGCTACGGTATAAACTGCCTTCAGTTCAAAATGCCACCCGGTCCGCCCCGCCTGTTGTTGAATGGGGAAAGTCGAGTAATATAAGGCGCGATCCTTAAAGAATTTCTGCTTCGATTTTTGCAGTTCCACTCATAAATTTCTCCCCCCGCTCATTCTCGCAGTAAGATCGAAAATTGCTTTTCTGTCTAACTCTCCCGCGCCCAGGTTTTCGTTTTTCAGGTAAGTCAAATCTGTTATCGTGCCCTCCTGCTCGTAAAGCAGTTCGTTCAGGAAATCCATCAGCAGTTCCTTATTCGGCTCTTCTCCGAACAGTTTCTTAAAACCAAAATCCGTAAAGGGATTGACGTACTTTTCCTTTAATCCGCTCATAGCTACAAAGATAGGGTATTTTTGCTCCCGTTCATGGGTTCCGTTTTCCGCTTAACTCGGGCGTGCCCCGGCCCAGGGGGCCGGGTCGGTTCCCGCCGGGGTTCGCTCCGCTCCGTGCTAACGCACCCTATCGGCCCTCTGGGCACCTCACGCGTGTGCTCCGTGTCGTTGATTCGATTCGCCGACGCAAGGCCTTTGCCTCCCTTCCTATTATCAAACTACGTATTCCGTACTAATGTACTAAAATGCCCTACCCCAACCACCATTCCCATACCACCTTCAGCGACGGCAAGGCCCCGGCCGAAACTTTTATCCTCGAAGCCCTGCGCCAGGGCATGACGGCTTACGGATTCAGTGACCACTGTCCCATTCCGCACCAGGACATGAGTATGATGAAAATGGCGCAATTGCCCGAATACCTGGCCGAAATCGAGCGGCTGCGGGCAGTGTACGGCGACCGGATCGAGATTCACCGGAGTTTGGAGGTAGACTATTTGCTGGGTTTGGTGAGCGTGGACAGCCCGCACATCCGGGAAGCAGAATTGGACTATACCATCGGGGCCGTCCACTTCGTGGATTGCCTGGACGGCGACCGCCCCTGGAGTTTCCAGCAGCCCGAACCCCTTTTCCAGCGGGGGATCGACGAAATATTCGGAGGAAGTGCCCGGGCGATGGCGGAACGCTACTACGAGCTGGTACGAGAAATGGTCACCACCCACCCACCCAGATAGCGGCCCACCGGACCGGATCAAAAAGCGTAACCTGGGCGGCCTCTACTGGAAGGAGGAAGAACCCTGGTACCGCGAGACGGTGGAGGAACTGCAATGACATCGCCCGCGCCGGTATTATTATGGAAGTCAATACGCGCGGTATGTACACCGGGGTACGGTACAAGAACTTTATCCCAGCGCCTGGATCATAGGATCGGCCGTGGGGCGGGGAATCCCCCTCCAGATAAACTCGGATACCCACGAGGTGGAGCACGTAACGGGCGGTTTTGCGCTCACTTACGAGCTACTGGATCGCCTGGGCGTGCGGCGCGATATTTCGGGGCGGCAGGTTTGTCGAACAAGGGGTGAGGGAATTGATGCGGCGGGAGTGAACCTTGCAACCTGTACACCGGAAACAATGCCCTTATTTCACCTTTTCCAGCAGCAACTCCGGCTCATTGGTGGTAATAAAATCAAAGCCCTGCTCGATCAGCCGGTCCATGTCGGCGGCTTCGTTAACCGTCCAGGCATTGAGGGCCTGCTTGTTGCGTTTGGCGGCGGCCACCCACTCGGGTGCTCCCGGTAGACGCGAAGCTTATAATCCAGGCCGTTGATGCGATCCTTCTTTAAACCATCGGGCGTTCTCGGCCCATTCAGGTACTGCGTATCGGCGGCGGGGTCTAACTCCAGAACCGGAGCATAATGGGGTAGCTGAAAACTGACGCAGGGTACTCAAGCCTGGGGATCTCTGAGCGGGCCACCACGGCCACGGCCAAAGTGGCGGTGCGCACATCGCGCTGGGGACCACTTCCGAGGGCTTGAGTTCGCAGACCAGACGGGTACCGGAATTATCTTTCATGCCGGCCACCAGGTATTCGCGTAGGGTGGGCAGTTTTTCGCCGTTAGCCAGGGGGATGGCGGTCAACTCGTCGTAGGTATGGCGGGCCACTTCCAGTCCCCCGTGCCGCTCATCGTGTACCACCAGCAGGGAATCATCGGCCGTCAGCCGCACGTCGAACTCGGTACCCGCACAGCCCAGGCGGATGGCCTCGCGCAGCGAGGCGATGGAGTTTTCCGGCAGCTTTTCTCTTCGCTGCCCCTGGTGGGCCACCACGATATTGTCAGCAAACGTTGGGCCGGAGGCGGAAGAAGTAGGCATGGTAGCTTCTTTAGGGCTGATGCAGCCGGTAAGGACGAGCAGTAAGATCGGAAAAAACGGTACATGAGCAATGGATTGTGGGGGAACACAGGCTGCTGGAAACAGTACGTGAGCAGCGTCCCTTTACTTCTCCCGGAAAAACACCTGAATCGGTACTCCCGTAAAATCAAAGTGCTTGCGCAACTGATTTTGAAGAACAGCTTATAGCTGTCCTTTACGTGGCGCGGGTGGTTGCAGAAAAACGCGAAGCAGGGGTAATGCGTCGGCAATTGCGTGATATACTTGATCTTGATCAGGCGGCTGCGGTGGCTCGGCGGCTCATTGCGCTCGATCACCTGGCCCATGATCTCGTTCAACTTGCTGGTAGCGATCTTTTGCGTGCGGTTCTTGAATACCTCCAGCGCGGTTTCCACCGCCTGGAAAATGCGCTGCTTCTCGGTGGCACTAATGAATAAGACCGGCAGGTCCGTAAAGGGTGCGAAGCGATTGCGGATCTCCTCCTCCATATCGCGGGCAGTGTTGGTCTCCTTGGCCACGAGGTCCCACTTATTCATCAGGATCACCTCCTGATCGCGCTTCTGCGCCAGGCGGAAGATGCTCAGGTCCTGAGATTCCACGCCCAGCGAGGCGTCGATCACCAGCACACATGTCGCATTCCTCAATGGCCTTGATGGCCCGCATTACCGAATAAAACTCCAGATCCTCGTGCACTTTGGCCTTCTGCGCATCCCGGCGGTATCCACGATGATGAACTCGTGCGAATTTATTATAGTGCGTATCCACGCTATCGCGGGTCGTTCCCGCTACCTCGGTCACGATATCGCGTTCTTCACCCAGCAACGCGTTCACCAGACTCGATTTGCCTGCGTTCGGCTGACCCACGATCGCCAGGCGCGGTAGCTCGCTTTTTTCCTCCTCCTGGTCTTCCAACAATTCGGCTATGTCATCCAGCAACTCTCCCGTCCCTGATCCGGTGATGGAAGAAAGGAAGAACGTCCGGTCGAAGCCCAGGCTGTAAAATTCGTTGGCCTCCAGTTGGCGCTGGTGGTTGTCCACTTTGTTCACTACCAGAAATACGGTCTTTGACTTACGTAAGCACCGCGCCACTGTTCGTCCAGATCGGTCACGCCGGTCGTCACGTCCACCATAAAGATGATCACGCTGGATTCATCAATCGCAATTTCTACCTGCGACCGGATTGCCACCTCGAATACATCGGTCGAATCACGGACGAATCCGCCCGTGTCGATGACGTTAAAGGTCTTCCCGTTCCAAAAACTGCTGCCGTATCGGTCACGCGTCACGCCGCTCACGTTGTCCACGATCGACTGCCGCTCGCCGATCAGGCGGTTAAACAGGGTGCTCTTGCCCACATTCGGGGCGGCCCACGATAGCTACTATATTATGCATCGCGCAAAGGTACGGAAACTAAGGATTGAAGGCTCTACCAGGCAGAACACCCTTCGGGGCAGGGGGGGAAACCAGGGAATCAATGTTTTGGGTGTGCCCCGGCCTGCCGGCCGCGTCGGTCCCTTGCGGGCTTCGCTGTCGCTCGGCACTGCGTGCGCTAACGCCCCTTCAGGGCACCTCACACAAAGAAGCCCCGTTTGCAAGTGATGCAAACGAGGCTTCCGGCGGGATTTTTAGCCCAGGCTAATAATATTCTTTAGCCCACCGAAGATCCGCGTGGCTCACGGGTTTCCTTTACCGGCTTCAGTACCGGCACGAAGATGTCCAGTACCCCATTGCGGTAAGTGGCGGCGATATTTTCCTCGTCCACGCTTTCGGGCAGGGAGAAGGCGCGGCTAAAGGAATGATAATTATGCTCGCGGCGCGAAAAGCTGTCATGGTCCCGCGTCCGGTCTGGATCTGATATCGGCCTTAATGGTCGAGGATATCTTCATCGTGCACGTTGATGTGGAAATCGTCGCGCTCGTAGCCGGGGCAGCCATTTCGATCAGGTAGCCGCTGGTGCCCTCGCGGTCTTGCTCGCTGACGTTGGCACTCGGTATGGTCAGTTCGCGGTCGTCGCGGTCCATGGTTTGCTCGCCATACACGCGGCGGCGCATTTCACCGAATGGGTCGTCAATGTGGCGGTGCCGGCTACCGGCGGGAGAGATGCCCCGAAAGGCGGTGAAGGTTCTCATTTTCTGGGTTTTTCATTCACTAATGCAGTCACCATTAAGTGACTATCTTACTCTATTTCAACGAGGGCAAACTGCCTGGTGTTCGTCCCGAAAAGGAAAATTTGGCATAATCGCCGGCAACGCAGCCGGCCTCCCGCAAGATTCGGTCCCCGATCGTTACCTTTGCCGTCCTTCCACCAAACTTCAGCTCATGGCACGCGGCAAAGCAATCCGATCCGCCCTCGTTTCCGTCTACCACAAGGACGGCCTGGCCGACATTATCCAACAGCTCGACCGCCTCGGCGTCCGGCTCATCAGCACCGGCGGTACCGAGCAGTTTATCCGCGACATGGGCGTGGCCGTCACCCCCGTGGAAGACCTGACGACCTACCCCTCCATCCTCGACGGCCGGGTCAAAACCCTGCACCCCAAAGTCCACGGCGGCATCCTGGCCCGACGCACGGAAGACCACCTCGGCCAACTGGCCAAGTACGATATCCCGGAGATCGACCTGGTGATCGTCGACCTGTACCCGTTCGAGGAAACGGTGGCCACCACGGAGGAAGAAGAACTGATCATCGAGAAGATCGACATCGGCGGCATCGCGCTCATCCGGGCGGCGGCGAAAAACTATAACGACGTGGTAATCGTGCCCAGCCAACAGGATTACGGCACGCTGCTCACCATCCTCAAAGAACACGACGGCCGGAGCACCGTGGACGAGCGCCGCGCCCTGGCCCGCCGTGCCTTCGCCGTTTCCAGCCACTACGATACGGCCATTTTTCGCTACTTCAACGAGGCCGACGAACTGCCCGCTTTCAAGGAGAGTGAAATGACGAGCCACCCGCTGCGCTATGGCGAAAACCCCCATCAGGAGGCGCGTTTTTACGGCGATCTCAGTAGCATGTTCGATCAATTGGCGGGCAAGGAACTATCCTATAATAACCTCGTCGACATCGACGCGGCAGTTAAAATGATGGGCGAATTCGCGGAGGGCGATCCCGCTTTCGTCATCCTCAAGCACACCAACGCCTGCGGCGTGGCGGTGCGGCCCACGCTGGTGGAAGCCTGGCACGCCGCGCTGGCCGCCGATAATATTTCGGCCTTCGGCGGTATCCTTATCGCCAACCGGCCCATCGACCTGGCGACGGCCGAAGAAATCAATAAGCTGTTTTACGAGGTGCTGCTCGCTCCCGCCTTCGAGGAGGACGCCTACGAGTTGCTGAGCAAGAAAAAGAAGCGGGTGCTGCTGAAATACCACCACCTGGAGCAGCGTGACAAGTCGTTCAAGAGCCTGCTCAACGGCGTCATCCGCCAGGATACCGACCGCCGGATCGAAACGGCCGAAGATTTTACGGTCGTCACCACCAAAGCCCCCACCGAGCAAGAAACGGCCGACCTGATCTTTGCCAACAAGTGTGCCAAGCACCTCAAATCCAACACTATTGCGCTGGTGCGAAATAACCAGTTGCTCGGCATGGGTTGCGGCCAGACCAGCCGCGTGGATGCGCTGAAGCAGGCCATCGACAAGGCCGGCCGCTTCGGCTTCGACCTGAAGGGGGCAGTCATGGCTTCCGACGCCTTTTTCCCCTTCCCCGACTGCGTGGAAATTGCCGACCGGGCCGGTATCACTGCCGTCATTCAGCCCGGCGGCTCCATCAAGGATCAGGATAGTATCGACTACTGTAATGCGCACGGCATGGCGATGGTGACCACGGGGGTACGGCATTTTATGCACTGATTAGATCAACCCTACTGCCGCAAAACTTCCAGCACCCGTGCCGGTTCCAATGTCAGCCCCTCGGTCGGGCCGCTGAAGTCTTTTGCCGCGATGACGGTAATGATTTCCTGCCCCTGGTAGAAGGGTAGGAGGCGGGCTTTGGCGATGAGGAGTCATGTCAGCACAACTGTAGCTACTACACGTGTAGCAGCTACACACGAACCAGCTACATAATGTTGCCGCTACCTTTGATTCTATTATACTTGAGCCGGCCATTCCATAAAATAACGGTAGCTCAAAGCACCCGTTACTCAATCCCCAGGTGCAAAATCCGCCCCCCCGTCTGGTTCACCGGACCCACGCTCTTGCCGATCACGATACCGGCCTCGGGGGCATGGTAATCCGTTAGCAACTCTCCGAATACGTTACGAATAGAGGCGATCAACTGGCCTGCCTGCACCCGCTCGCGCAGTTCCACGTGCATCGTCAGCAGGCCGCCGCGATCGGTATAGATCCAGTAGGATTTTTTGCACATCACGGTTTCTTCCTGGGGCGGCACCACTTCGTCGTCCACCATGTCCAGGTGGCAGAGCACGTTGTGGATACCCTCCATACCGCTGCGGATCAGGCGGCGCTGGAACGTGTTGGGGTTACCCACCTCCAGGGTGATGGCGGGAATACCCAGCTCATTGACCGCGCCGCGCAGCGTGCCGTCGGAGGGCGGGTTGCTGACAATGATGTCGGCATTTTGCAAAATAGCCAATTCGCGGGCCACGGGATTCCCCATGTCGGCCCGCACGTAGTACGAATTTACGCGGCCGCTGCTGGCGGTATGCAGGTCCAGCAGATAGTCGAAATGGCGAATCACCCGGTCCAGCAGGCGGTAGGCATACACCTGGCTCACGGTGCCGTTAGCACGGCCGGGCATGATGTGGTTCAGGTCGGTACCGTCGGTAAAGCGGCGGGTGTGGCGGATGAAGGCCGGCACGTTCACCACCGGAATACCCACGATGACGCCGCGCAATTCCTCGGGTTCGATCTCGCTGAACAGCCGCTGGATGACCGAAATACCGTTCAGTTCGTTGCCGTGCACGGCGGCCGTCAGGCCCAGAATCGGGCCTTCCTGCAAGCCCCGCGCCACCATGACGGGAATATTGATGGGGTTACCCAGCCCGTCGGAGGTGATGCGGAGCCAGAATTTGCGGATCGTGCCGGGAGGCGTTTCTTCCAAATTGAATTCAAGAACGTGCCGGACTTCATCCAGCGTGGTTGTCGGCTGTTGCGACATAGTTGACTATTTTTTCGATCGTTTGGGCTACCACGGGCCGGCCGCTCTGGGCCTGGGCTTGCGGAAAGCCGCCGATACTTAGGGTGTTCACCTCCGATAAAACGCGTTTGCCATCGTCATTCACCAGCGTATCGGCCCCAAAGATAAGGATGCCTTCGGCTTTTAGGGCCGGACCGATTAATTCGATCATCGCAATCTCCTCTTTTGTCACCTCCGTACCCACCGATTTACCGCCCTGGGCCACGTTGCAAATCCACGACCCCTCCGGCGGCAACCGCAAACTGGCCGCCATGATCTGGCCGTCCACTACCAGGATTCGCTTGTCGCCCTGGTCCACGTTTTTCAGAAATTTCATGGCCAGATAGCCTTCCTCCTTCAGATACTTCTCCTGGCGTTGCAAATAGGCGCGGGTGTCGTATTCCTTTCCGTCGGCTACCAACTTGTCGCCGTCAATTTTCAGAATACCCCGGCCGCCGTAGTCCTTCAGCGGCTTGAGCACCAGCGGAAAACGAGCGGCAAAATCCAGCACCTCCTCCACCGAATGACACAGGCGGATGGGCGGGCAAATCTCCGGGAAGTTGAGCAGGTAAGCCTTACTACTGGTCCGCTCGATGCCGTCTGGGTGGTTGATAATGATCGCGCCGGCGGCCGCTTTCACCAGGTGGTTCATCCACTCCGTACTCACCGGGCGGGGCACCCGCAGGAAGATCAGGTCAAAGTTCGCCACTTCTACCCACTCGCCGCCCTCGCTAAACTGCCCGCAGGACTGCTGGTAGGCAAAATCCGGTCGTACCGGAACAGCGTAGACCCGGCTCCCTTCGTTGTCATAAAAGAACGGATCGTTAACCGCATTGCCCCGGCTGGCTACCAGTAAGCGGCGGCAAGCGGGGTGGCCGGCCATTTCCGCTACCAGCGCATAAAGGGAGTTTTCGGGGCTGTGGCCCGAGTGGTCGGTCAGCACGAGGCAGGAAAAAGTGGGGAGCGTAGGTTGGATAACAGCGAAAGTTGTCGACTCCGAGTCGGAGCGGTAGTGAGGGATGAGCGGCGCAGGTCGGCGGCGGTGGTCGCGGGCTCGTCTGGGCTGTGAATATGCGAAAACACTTTGGTGGGTAGTTGTTTCATTTGAGTGCGGGAAATTGCGTGTTCCCAGGGAGTTTTGCGTGGGCGAGAATCGCGCCTGCCATGACTCTCATGCGGGCGAGAATCACACCTCCCAGCTACTTTCACGCCGCTGACGCGGGTGGAAGATACCTTGGAGGAGGATTCTCTTGATTTGCGGAACCGCTCCTCCGATGCATCATTCGCTGAGACACCTGCGCCGGTCCGATCATCTCCCCCGCGAATGTTCATCGTAGGCGTCGGTCTGCGCGGTAGCATCTCCCCCGCGAATGTTCATCGTAGGCGTCGGTCTGCGCGGTAGCATCTCCCCCGCGAATGTTCATCGTAGGCGTCAGTCTGCGCGGTAGCATCTCCCCCGCGAATGTTCATCGTAGGCGTCGGTCTACGGCGGTAGCATCTCCCCGCGAATGTTCATCGTAGGCGTCGGTCTGCGCGGTAGCATCTCCCCCGCGAATGCTCACCGTAGGCGTCGGTCTACGGGGGTAGCATCTCCCCCGCGAATGTTCATCGTAGGCGTCAGTCTATAAGCTACTCCTCCTCCTCCCCGCAATACCCACGTGAAATAGCGCATCACCCTGACTGACCACGGCCGAGTTAGCGTGGCCGATGATGAAACCCTTCTTCGGGCACAGGATCCGCTTATCGTTCGCAACGCCGGTGGGGTCGCAGATAACGCCCAGGGGTTCGCCCTTACGTACCACATTGCCGCTGGATTTATACCACTGGAACAAGCCCGCCCGCCCGGCACGCACCCAACTGCTGCGGGCAAAACGGCGCATGGTCACCACGGGCAGGGGGTCGGCCGCAGGGGGCAGGAAGCCGTAGTGGGTAAGGATGCGCCTAACGCCCAGCAGTGCCCGCTCGATACTCAGGCCATCGTAGCGGAGGTTTTCGCCGCCCTCGTAGGTGAGGATGGATTTGCTCAGGTTCTTGTGGGCAGCGCGGCGCAGCGATTTGGCGGGCGGTTTACTCGCCACCATAATGGGTGCCCCGAAAACGGTAGCCATCTCAAAGGCCCGCTCATCGGCCGCCTCGTAGCGGATCTGGGGGTAATTGTAGGTGCCCCGGCCGCCGGTGTGGAAGTCGATGCCCATGTCGATGAAGGGTAGCAGCGATTTGTAGAGCGCCCCGGCCACGCGCGAGGCCAGCGATCCACTGGTGGTGCCGGGAAAGGCCCGGTTAACGTCCTTACCGTCCGGCACGTCACGGCTGAAGTTGATGAACCCGTAAATATTCAGCAGGGGGACGGCAATGACGGTGCCGGCCTCGATGGAATCCAGCAGACCGTTTTTGATGCAGCGCCGCACGATCTCGATGCCGTTGATCTCGTCGCCGTGTACGCCGCCCAACAACAGGAGCCCGGTCCCGGTTTGAGGCCGCGGTAGACGTGCGCGTGCAGGGCTATCTCCGTGCCGCTGGGTAACTGGCCCACGGGCAGGCGGACGACCTTGTGCTGCCCGGCACGGATTTCCTCGTCGCCGATCAGAAGCGGCTCGGTGTGGTAAGGGTGGCGGGGTGGCGGAACTCATGGGTTGGAGGTTTTGCGGCTTCAGGCCGATACGCACGGCTACCTCGATCACCGCCCCGGCCACATCGACACCGGTGGCCTGCTCGATTCCCTCCAGGCCGGGGGAGGCGTTTACTTCCATGATAACCGGCCCGCCCTGCGTGGGTAGCAGATCGACGCCGGCCACATGGATGCCCAGCAGGTCCACGGAACGCAGGACAATATCGGTTTCCTCCGCCGTTAGCTCGATGGCCTCGGCGGTGGCACCGCGGTGCAGGTTGGAGCGAAATTCCCCGCTGCGGGCCCGGCGGCGCATGGCGGCCACCACCCGACCGTCTACCACCAGTGCGCGGATATCGGTTCCTTCGGCCTCCTTAAAAAAAAGGTTGGATCAGCGCACGGCCCTGCAGGCGGATGAAGGATTCCAGCGTCCGTTCCAGTTGCAGCCGGTTATGTACCAGGTCTACCCCGATACCGTGGGTGGATTCCAGCATCTTGACTACATAAGGGAATTTCCCAGCCGCTGGATGGCGTGCCAGGGGTTCTGGTAGGCCGTGGCCACCACGGTGGGCGGCACGGGCAGCCCCTGCGCGGCGAGGTACTGAAGGCAGCGCAATTTGTCGCGGGCCAGCAGCAGCCCTTCGGTGCCGGTAGTGAGCGGAATACCCAGCATCTCGAAGTGGCTGGTAACCCCCGCCCCCAGTGCCGTAATGCTGGACCCGATGCGGGGGATGGCCACGTCGGGCAGGTGCAGGGGAATGCCCCGCAGCAGGATCTCCCCCCGCCGGTCGCCGCCGCCGCCAATCCGCAGGGAACAGGCCGCATGATCGACGATGGAGATGTCGTGGCCGCGCTCTTCCCCGGCCTCCACCAGCCGGCGGGTGCTATATAAGGAGGGGCCGCGGGAAAGGATGGCGATGTGCACTAGGGGAATGATTGAATGATTGAAGGATTGAATAAAAGAGGAGACCAGGATCAGTTGTGCTGCTTCTTTTGACTATAAATGATCTTTCGAGAAAAAGAATGAACTGCGCGATACTCCCCCCTCCGGGGGGCCGGGGGGGAACCAGGATCAGTTGCGCTGCTTCTTTCGACTATGAATGATCTTTAGAGGTGAAAAATGAACTGCGCGATACTCCCCCTTCGGGGGGCCGGGGGGAACCAGGATCAGCTACGCTGCTTCTTTCGACTATGAATGATCTTTAGAGGTTAAGAATGAACTGCGCGATACTCCCCCCTTCGGGGGGCCGGGGGGGAACCAGGATTAGCTGCGCTGCTTCTTTTGACTATAAATG
This sequence comes from Lewinellaceae bacterium, assembly GCA_963757435.1. Lineage (GTDB taxonomy): Bacteria > Bacteroidota > Bacteroidia > Chitinophagales > Saprospiraceae > Neolewinella. The sequence goes on from CAVWSC010000008.1 coordinate 14,482, forward strand.
ATCTTTCGAGAAAAAGAATGAACTGCGCGATACTCCCCCCTTCGGGGGGCCGGGGGGGAACCAGGACTAGCTGCGCTGCTTCTTTTGACTATAAATGATCTTTCGAGAAAAAGAATGAACTGCGCGATACTCCCCCCTTCGGGGCAGGGGGGGGAACCAGGATCAGCTATGCTGCTAGTCCTTCCATCCTTCTTTCCCTCATTCCCTGGGTATCCCGCGTGAGGTGCCCGGAGGGGGCCGACGCAGGAGGCAGCCGCGCTAGCGGCCGAGCGAACAGCGAAGCCCGGAGGGGACCGGCCCCGGCCTGCGGCCGGGGACACGCCCGGAAGAAGGACTGCCTACACCCACCTACTTGGCGAAGTCTACCGCCACGTCATTATCGTCGACGATGAGGCAGAGGAAGCCGGCCAGGATCATGGTGACGCCGCCGATGATGAGGGCGTAGATGGGTTCGTTGCCGAAGAAGGTTTTGAGGATGAAGCCCAGGATGCCGGCGGCGACGATCTGGGGGATGACGATGAAGAAGTTGAAAACGCCCATGTAGTAGCCCATCTTGTTGGCGGGAAGGATGCTGGAGAGCATGGCGTAGGGCATGGACAGGATGCTGGCCCAGGCGATGCCGACGCCGACCATGGAGACGAGGATCAGGGTGGGGTCGGTGATGAAGTAGATGGAGATGAAGCCGATGCCGCCGCAGCACAGGGCGAGTAGGTGCGTGACGCGGCGGCTGACGCGGCGGGCGATGACCGGCAGCAGGAAGGCGACCAGCGCGGCGACGCCGCTGTAGACGGCGAAGCAGATGCCGATCCAGTCGGCCCCCTCGTTGTAGAGGGCCGATTCGGTGTCGGAGGTGCCGTAGACGTGGCTGGTGACGGCGGAGGTGCCGTAGATCCAAAGGGCGAAGAGCGCAAACCAGGAAAAGAACTGCACGGCGGAGAGCTGGACCATGGTCTTGGGCATTTTGAAAATGCCGAGGAAGGAGGCCGACAGACCGGCGAAGATGCCGACGGCGGCATTTTCTTCGCGCAGTTTATTGATGTCGTCGGGCGGGTACTCGTCGGTTTTGACGACGGTCCACATGACGGCGAAGAAGTAGGCCAGGCCGCCGAGGTAGAACGACCAGCGGACGGAATCGGGGATGCCGCCGTTGGGGTTGATGTTGCTGACGCCGAACCAGTTGGTGAAAATCCAGGGCAGGGCGGAGGCCACTACCGCGCCGATGCCGATGAAGAAACTTTGCATGGCGAAACCGCCGGTGCGCTGCTCGTCTGAGAGCATATCACCGACGAAGGCGCGGAAGGGTTCCATGCTGATGTTGATGCTTGCGTCGAGGACCCAGAGCATGATGACCGCCATCCAGAGGGCCGTGGAGTTGGGCATGAGGAAAAGGGCCAGCGTGGCCAAAACTGCACCGACGATGAAAAAGGGGCGTCGGCGGCCCCACTTGGGGTGCCAGGTGCGGTCGGAGTAGTAGCCGATGATGGGCTGCACCAGCAGGCCGGTGACCGGGGCGGCGAGCCACAGAATGGGCAGTTCGTCCTTGGAGGCGCCGAGCGTCTCGAAGATACGGCTGACGTTGGCGTTCTGGAGCGCGAAGCCGAACTGGATGCCCAGAAAGCCGAAGCTCATGTTCCAAATTTGCCAGAACGTGAGGTGCGGTTTTTGTGAACTGATGGAGGTGGTTTGCATGATCGTCGGGAAGGGGTGGTAAAGTAGTTTTCAATGCGGTAGAGCGCGAAAGATAGCAATAAGGCGGCTAACCGGCGAAAAAGTTAAACAAACGGGTTTTTTTGAGAAAACGGCCCCATTATTGAACTATTTTGGTGATAGTGGGTTATATAATTGTAACTAATTTGATAACAAGGTGTGCTAAACCAAGCGGCTCCGGCCGTTGAAACCTTATTAACTATATTGATAAATCGCACGCCGCAACACACGACATTATGAACAACCGTCAATTAAGCAGTACCTCCATCGTAGGAACCAAAGTAAATAACAACGAGGGTAAACACCTCGGTGATATTAAAGACCTGATGATCAACACCAACACCGGTGAGATCACGTACGCCGTTCTTTCCTTCGGCGGTTTCCTGGGAATGGGAGACAAACTGTTCGCCATACCCTTTGAAGCATTTGAGGTAAACCGTGAAAACGAAACCTTTATGCTCAACATTACTAAGGAAAAGCTGGACAACGCCCCCGGTTTCAATAATGACAACTGGCCGAGCAACCCCAGCAACGAATTTTTAGACAGCATCTACACCCACTACGGCTATACGCCGAGCTGGAACCGTAGCCGCCGACTGGAAATGGCCTAATAATCTCCTGAACACGACCACCGCACGGAATCACTGAAAACTACAACACTCAACTACAGTCACCTGAATGTGACGATCCCATAAACACACCGTGCGGCACACCTCACTTGAAATCCATTGAAAGCACTTGGTTCTGACCTATTGCTTTTGACATCCGACCGCCCGTCGATCCACCCGGATCGGCGGGCGGTTGTTGTTTATGGAAACGGGGCCGGAAACCCAAGCAGGCGTTAACGCCGCGCACGCTTTAGGCTAATCCCCGAACTCAACCGTTATTGGGGATGTGATACGATACCTCGCGGCCGGTGCATTAGTGGCGGCGGGCCTGGCCGGCCTGCTGGCGTTGCAGTACACCTGGCTCCTCGATTCGCTGCGCCTGGAACGCCGCCGCCTGGACGAGCGCGTGGAAACCGTGCTGGTGCGCACCGCCCAAGCCATCGAAGGGGCGGACAGCACGCGCCTGCTGCAACTAAACAAGCTGGTATTCCGCGAGCAGCCCAGCCCCGAGCGATCGGCCATCGAGGTGGAAACCTGGTTGGATTCGCTACTGCGCGCACAGGTGGAATCGGTGGGCGGCGAGCCGCTGCCCTTCGCCTACCAACTGCTGAGCGAAAGCAGCGGCAATGCCCTGCTGGGCAGCGGAAATTTTGACGACGCGCAGCTCTACGCCAACTACGCCCGCCGCCTGCGCGGCCCCCGCATCATCGGCTTCTGCCGCTGCGAACTGAGTTTGCTGCTGCAAGTGCCCGACCCGATGAAGGTGCTGCTGGGCCGCCTGCGCCTGCAACTGTTCGCAGCGGCGGCGGCCCTGATCTGCCTGCTGGCCGGGGCGGGGCTGCTTTTCTTCTACCTCAACCGCCTGCGCCGCCTGCACGCCGCCAAGGATGATTTCCTCAATCACCTGGTGCACGAACTCAAAACGCCGCTCTTCTCCAGCCGTTTGCTGCTGCGCCTGCTGGAAACCGACCTGCAAAAACAGCGCGACCCCGCCGAACTCCAGCAGCGCATCACCGCCCTCAGGGCCGATAACGAGCGCCTGCGCGAACGCGCTGAGCGCGTCCTCGACCTGGCTGAGTTGGACCGCCCGCGCCTGCAGCTGCACGTTCAACTATTTGCCGTAGACGAGCTAATTGAAAGGGAATTCGGCACCTTCGACCAGAAAGTAGCATCGGTCGGCGGCACTTACCGCACGGATATCACCCCCGCCCTCTACCTGGAATCGGACGCCACCCACTTCGCCGGCGTGGTCGGCAACCTGCTGGATAATGCCCTCAAATACCAGCCCACCGCCCCCTGCATCAAGTTGACCGTCGTCGCCACCGGCCGCAACCTGCAACTTAGCGTGGACGATGCCGCCCCGCGCATCCCCAAAAAGCGTCGCCGCCGGGTATTCCGCCGTTTCTACCGCCTGCCCGGCCAAACCATCAGCGGTTACGGCCTGGGGCTGCACTACGTGCGCACCGCCGTCCGCGCGGCCGGCGGCCGCGTCTGGATCGAGGAGAGCAAGTTGGGGGGGAACCGGTTTGTGGTGGTTTATCCGCGTGCTTCGCCCCCCCGGGTTTCCCCGGCCCCCGGTTTCCCCCCGGCCCCCCGAAGGGGGGAGATCACCTAATTATCGCTATTCTGTATTCACTATTCCCCCCCGGCCCCCCGAAGGGAGATAACGACAAGGATACTCAATCATTCAGTCATTCAATCATTGCCAGATGCGCATCCTCCTCGTAGAAGACGACCCCACCCTCGGCCCCGCCCTTCAGGAATTCCTCACCGGCCAGGACTGGGAAGTAGATCTCGGCACCACCTTCGATCAGGGCCTCACCCTCAGCCGCAAATTCCCCTACGACTGTTGCGTTCTCGACGTCAATTTGCCCGATGCCAGTGGTTTCGATCTCGGCCGCGCCATCCTCAGCGGCGAGCGGCCGCCGGGCGTTCTCTTCCTCACGGCCCGCTCCTTCAAGGCAGATAAGCTGCGCGGTTTCGAGATCGGGGCCGACGACTACCTCACCAAACCCGTCGATGAGGACGAGCTGGTGGCCCGCATCCGCGCCGTCGTCCGCCGCGGCGGCACCGTCCGCGACACGCCGCCGGAGATCACCATCGGGGCCTTCACCTTCCGGCCCGCCACGCTCCTGCTCGTCCACCCCCGCCTGCCCGATCGCCAGCTCACCGAGCGCGAAGGCAAGCTCCTCCAACTCCTCGCCGAAGAGCGCGGCCAGATCCTGGATCGCGAGTACGTCCTCAAAACCGTCTGGGAGCAAAACGACTACTTCACCCGCCGCAGCATGGACGTTTTTATCAGCCGCCTGCGCAAATACCTGGCCCCGGAAGAGGGCATAAAAATCCGCAACGTCTACGGTCGCGGCTTCATCCTGGAGGTTTGATGGGGTAGGTTTGATGGGTGTTTTCGGGCGTGCCCCCAGCCCTGACGGGCGTGGGGTCGGTGCCTTCCAGGCGCGGCTGTCGCCTTGGCCCTGCGGGCTGCCTCGCTGCGCTCGGCCCCTTCCAGGCACCTCACGCAACTAAGAGCGTGTCTAAATTTTTACTTCCTGAGAACCAAGCATTTGAGAACCTGACGTCACAAAAACTGACTTACGTAACCCGCTATGCGCGTACCACGAAGTAGCCGCGAAGCGAATTTTTTGCTTAGTCAGAACCTCAACCACGAAGTAGCCGCGAAGCGAATTATTGATTCTCAGTTCTTAAAAATTTTAGACACGCTCTAAAGGTCCGATGTGTACGAACTCAGGTCGAGGATGTCCATATCCTAGCGGGGCGGCACGGTCGGCTACGTTCCGGTACGGGCAGCTAAGCGTTAAATGTGGTTCGGCTTACTGGGGTAAGTTCGGGTTGCGATCAGACACGTTAGACCGTTAGCCGGCTTCGCCGGCCGTCTCGGACCTGGAGGTCCTCGACCCGAGCGGCGTGTACGGTACATCAGACATCAGACATCGCGTTTTTACGGACATCTTATCTCCAAATGGCTGCCGCCATTCGGAGACGAGAGGTATCGCGCCTCTACGGCCGGAACAAAATACTATACACTACCTCCACGTCCTCCCGCGATTCACCTCCTCCCTGCACCTGCCAATCTTCTACCTGGCGTAGCTGCTCTATCACCCATTCAGCGAGGACGGGGCTGGGGGTGCGCTCGACGCGGAACTTGCCGATCTTGCCGGCTACGTTAATGGTGAATAACAGGCGGACCCGCCCCGTGGGTAATTCCTCCGGACGGTTGGCGCGCAGCGAATCCCGGAGGCGGCGGTAGCCGCCGGCGGGGGTCACGGTGACCGGCTGTTTGTCAATAACGATGGAGGTCCGGCGGTAATCATAAGGGCCGGAGGGGCGGCTGTCGGCATCCTCCTCGATCAATTCCAGCTGCAACAGCCCCGTATCTCGGGCGGGCAGGCTAACGGCCAGTTGCTCGTAGCCGTCGGTTTGCACCATCAGGTTACGGACCCCCCGGTCTACCTGCAGGCGGAAGTAGCCGCTGGAATCCGTGAATTCTCCCACCGGCATCCCGTAGGGGTTAACGTGTACTCCCGCCAGCGGCTGATCGAACTCATCGGTTACCCGCCCCTCGATGTAGCGGGCGGCGGGATTGTCGAGCGAAAAAGGGGCCGGGGTGCGGGTGCGGGGAGCCACGGAAGCCGCCGCATCCTGTTTTTTCTCGGCCGCCCGGTCGGAAGTACCGACACGTACACCGTCGATGTAATAATTTGTTGCCTCGGAACGGGAGCCGCGTACTGAAATTGCCTGATCCTCACCGGTCGCCTCCTCACTCAGGTCCGTGGCGGGTAGCGGTGCGGGGAGAGGGAGGGCAGGGGCCTTGCGACCGTGGGCCGGGGCGGGGCCGCTCTCGTCGCCGCAGGTGCGGAGACGATCCGGTCAGGAGACGGCGTAGCGGTGGGGGCGGCCGGTTGTTCGGGGGGGCGGGCCTGATTGGTAGCCTGGTCGGCCGTTTCCACCACTTGCTCGCGGACAAACGTCTCGGTATCGGCTGGGGCGGTTTCGGCTTCATCACCCGCAGCGGGCGGCGGGGGTGGGGGAGTGGCAGTACTCGGCTTGGGTGGCACGGCGGGTGCCTCAGCCTGGGCATCGGCCAGGGAGGGGGCGGATTTATGCAACAGGTAGGTAGTGAAGTAAAGGGTTGCGGCCGTGAGCAGGAGCAGCAGAGCGGCGGCGGCCGCCAACCGTAGCGGCAGGCGCCGGGCGGGCTGGCGCCCGCCGCGTGCGGGGCAGGCCCCACGCCAAACGACCAAGAGCGGCCGCGTGATCGTCCTTCGGCCGGGTGCGGTAGCCGCGCAGGGCATCCCCCACCAACTCGTCCTCGCGGGCGGCGGCTTCCAGGCTACGCTCATCGGTGTGACGCAGGTCGCCGGAAATCCAGCGGCGCAGCAGGTCGATTGCGGTAGGTGAGGAAGGGGGCTGAGGAGGCACGGTGGATGATTTAGTTGCCGGATTTTTCTTCCAGGCAGCGGCGCAGGTTTCGGCGGCCGTTCTGGAGATGGGAACGAACGCGGCCGGTGGCGAGTTGCAGGGTTTCGGCTATTTCGCGGTAAGAACGATCCTGGTAGTAGAACTGCCGGATACAGTCACGTTGGAGGTCATTGAGCTGCTGGAGGCAGTCTTTCAGGTGGCGTTCTGTAGTGTCGGCGGGGTCCAGGTCATAGTCAGGATGCTCGGCGGCGGCGGATTGCATAAGGTCGCTACCGATTTCGTGGGCGGCGGTTTGGCGTAGGGGGTCACGCTTTTCACGCCGCAGTTGCATGAGGCAAAAATTACGCACGAAGGTGCGCAGCCACGCCCGAAAGGTTTCGATCCGTTGGCCCGGCAGCTTTCGGAGCAGTTCTTCAAATACGGCGGCCGTGGCATCCTCGGCTCGTTCGGTGGTGCCGAGGTAGTGGAGGCAGTTGCCGTAGATGAGTTCCAGGTAACGGTCGTAAAGCGGACTGAGGTCGGCGGGTTCCCGGCTGCGCTGGTACCGTTCCAGCAGCGCGGCATCGTCGGGCGGGTCGGCGGCGGTGATGGAACGGAAGAACTTCATTTAGAGGTTAATGACTGAATGACTGAATGATTAGCTGCGCTGCTTCTCTCGATCATAAATGATCTTGCGAGGTGAGGGAATGGGGTAGTACAGAGTAGTGAATACGGAATAGTGAATAGGGAATACGGAATGGTGAATACGGAATAGTAAATTGCCCTGCTAACTTAAAACTCCCCCCTTCGGGGGGCCGGGGGGGAAACCGGGGGGCGGGAACCAATGATTGAATAGCCGGTGCGGCTTTTTTTCGATCCGAATGAATTCCGGCAATGGGGCCGAAACATTTCGGCTTTTTCTGCGTGAGGTGCCTGGAGGGGCGGTAGCGTGCGACTTAGCACCGAGCGGAACAGCGAAGCCCGCAAGGCACCGACCCCGCCCGTAGGCGGGGGCACGCCCAAACCTTTCGCCTTCGTTACAAATACAAACGCAGCAGCTCTTCCAATCGCTCCGGGTTCAGTTTTAATTCCAGTTCGCCGCCGTAGGCGAAGCTGACGTGGCCGGTTTCTTCGCTGACGATGAAGGCGGCCACGTCCATCTTTTCGGTAACGCCCACGGCCGCCCGGTGACGGAGGCCCACGGCGGGGGGGAGGTTCATGTTTTCGGAGACGGGCAGGATGGTGCCGGCGTGCGTGATGCGGCTTTTTTCGAGGACGACGGCCCCGTCGTGGAGGGGGGATTCCTTGTTGAAGATGCTGAGGAGGAGGCCTTCGCTGAGTTCGGCGTTGAGGGGGGTGCCGCCGGAGATGACGGTTTCGAGGCCCGCGCCGCGGCTGGCGATGAGCAGGGCACCGGACGTTCTACGGCCCATGTAGAGCATGGCGTTTTTGACGGTTTCCACGCTGGCGGCGGCGGCACTGGTGGCCCCGCCGATCTCGCGGTCGAGCAGGCGATTCCACAGATCGGAGCGGCGCTGGAGCGTGGAATTGCCGAGCAGGAGCAAAAAGCGGCGGACCTCGGGCTGAAAGATGATGATGAGGCTAATAAAGCCGACCTCGAAAAAGTTATACAGGATGCCCGAAAGCAGGTCCATGCCCAGCAAACTGACGAGCTGGTAAAGGACATACAGAAAAATGATGCCGATGAAGATGTTGACGGCGATACTGCCGCGCAACAGCTTGAACAACCGGTAAATGAGGTAGCCGACGACGAGAATGTCGAGCAGGAATCCCAGAGGCTGATGGGCAGAAAACCGATCTTGATCAGAAAGAGATCCAAGGTGTATTTTTATTCCGGGGCGGCTGATTGGCGGGCCGTCCGTATCTTGCGCAAGTTATGCAAAGTTCCCAGAAACAATTCTTTTACCGGCTGTTGTTAGCCGTGTTGTGTGCCGCGCCGCGATTGCTGGCCGCCCAGCAGACCGTGCGGACGCTGGCCAACGGCGATAAGGTGGTGGTGCGATCCGATGGCCGGATGACCTACTTTAACGGCGATCCGGTGCCCGATTCATTGCGCTATCCCATCATTAAGGTAGACATCGAACCCCTGGAGGGCGGCCCCGTGCGACCTACCGAGGACGACGTGTACCGGATAGCCGAACGCCGCGCCCAACTGGCCGCCGCAGCGGCCGAGCAGGCCGCGCGGCGCGCTAAATCGGCCGAGGAAAATCTGGCCCAAATCAAGGAAGAGCAGGCGGGCCTGGCCCTGACGGCCGGTGAGGAGGAGCGCAAACTGCTGGACAAACGGCTGCGACTGGCTGCCCGCATCCGGGTGGAGAGCGCGGAGGAAGCCCGCACGGCGGCGGCCACGGCCGCCACCACCCGCGAGCTGACGGGCAAGGGCACCTACGTGCAGGCCTATAATCAGGAGCGGCGACAGCGGCGGGAACAGTCGGAAAAGCGGTCGGCGCAAGTCGTGACGGGCCGGACAGAACTGCTCCCTGCGTCGCGAAACGGGCTTCGACGGCCTGCCGGCCGGGGCCGGCACGGCGGCGGCTACGCCGCCGGTGCGGCCCTGCGCCTGGCCTTTGACGGGCCGGACCCCGAATTGGACGGCCGCTACCGCCGCCAGGGCGAGCGGGAACTGCTGTTTACCCATACCGATGACCGCCTGCGGCCCTTCCTGAAGGACCGGGAATACCTGAGTTGCTCGGCTTTCCTGCACAGCACCGGCGGCTACCGCTACGTGACGCTGGAGTTCACCTTCGCCTACCCGAACGCGGCCGAGGCCTATGGCATGATCGAGAAAAACAGCCTGCTGACCGTTCGCCTGCTGAACGGCGAGTTCGTCAATTTTCGCTCGGGCACCCTGGCCACCGGCTCCTACAATACCCGCACGGAATTGTTGACCTATTCCGTCTTTTACCCCATCGACCGCGCGCAACTGAGCTTGCTCAAGAACAGCGAGGTGGATTTTATCCGTGTATTTTGGAGTTCCGGTTTCAGAGGAATACGAGGTGTACCGGATGGATTTTTTCCAGCGGCAGCTGGGTTGTGTGGACTAGGCGGCTCCGCAGGTAGTCTAAAGTACCAAACTGCTAGACGCGCAGCGTCTTACTAACTCCGAGGAGCAGCCCCCTCGTGTATGGCTCCGTGT
>CAVWSC010000009.1:0-47554 GCA_963757435.1 Lewinellaceae bacterium
TCATTCAGAACGTGCTCAGATCGAGCAACCTCCAGGTCCGAGCAGGGCGGCGAAGCCGGCCGCCTGGGGCACGAGGCTTCTATAGACTACGAGGAGACCGGCTGCGCATGCTGTCTGGACGTGGACGTCGCTCGACTTGAGCGGCGTGTACCGGTTCAGGTCGAGCGACCTCCAGGTCCCAGCAGGACGGCGGAGCCTGGTAGCAGTTGTGCAGTCAGCGATTCGTTCCACGGCATACACCATAGGAAGGAGTTTAGGTGGGGCAGCATAAAGTCCTTGAGTCCTTCACTAAATCAATCATTGTAGCGTGAGGTGCCCGCAGGGGCGTTAGCGCACGGAGTGCCGAGCGATCAGCGAAGCCCGGAGGGGACCGACCCCATTCCCGTCAGGGATGGGGGCACGGCCAAATAGAATTTGTCCCTTACTGACTTGCATCGGCCTCCACCCGAAATAATGCCGCGTCCGCCTTTCCCCGACCGGGATTTATTAGCACCGTGCGGGAAAAAGTGGTACTTTTGCGCTCTGAACTGAAACAGGCAATACAACTACCCACTTCATGGCAAATATCGGTCAAGTTAAGCAGGTCATCGGACCGGTCGTCGACGTAAGTTTCGCCGGCGAGAACATCAAGCTCCCCTCCATTCTGAACGCGCTCGAAATCGAGCGGCCCGGCGGCGAAAAGCTGGTGCTGGAAGTGCAGCAGCACCTGGGCGAGGACAGCGTGCGCACCATTGCGATGGACGCGACCGACGGCCTGAGCCGCGGCGTGAAGGTGGTGGATACCGGTATTCCGATTGCCATGCCCGTGGGTGAGGTTATCAAGGGCCGCCTATTCAACGTGATCGGCGCACCGATCGACGGTATCGGCGACATCGCCGCCGGCACGGCCACGCGGCCGATCCATGCCGAGGCACCCGCTTACGAGAACCTCTCGACCGAGCGTGAGATCCTGTATACCGGTATCAAGGTGATCGACCTGATCGAGCCTTACACCAAGGGCGGCAAGATCGGTCTGTTCGGCGGTGCCGGAGTAGGCAAGACCGTACTGATCCAGGAGTTGATCAACAACATTGCCAAGGGCTACGACGGTATTTCCGTTTTCGCCGGGGTAGGGTGAGCGGACCCTGAGGGTAACGACCTGCTGCGCGAGATGCTGGAAGCCGGTATCATCAATTACGGCAAAGAATTCATGCACAGCATGGAAGAGGGCGGTTGGGACCTGGACAAAGTGGATATGAAGGCGCTGGAAACCAGCAAAGCCACCTTCGTTTTCGGCCAGATGAACGAGCCTCCCGGCGCCCGCGCCCGCGTGGCCTTGTCGGGACTGACCATTGCCGAGTACTACCGCGACGGTGATATGAGCGACCCCACCGGCGGCCGTGATATCCTGTTCTTTATCGACAACATTTTTCGTTTCACGCAGGCCGGTTCGGAAGTATCCGCTCTGCTGGGCCGCATGCCTTGGCGGCAGGTTACCAGCCCACGCTGGCCACCGAAATGGGCGTGATGCAGGAGCGCATTACCTCCACCAAGCGCGGTTCGATCACCTCCGTACAGGCCGTTTACGTGCCTGCGGATGACCTGACCGACCCCGCCCCCGCCACCACTTTCGCTCACCTGGACGCGACCACGGTACTGAACCGTAAGATCGCCGCCCAGGGCATTTACCCCGCCGTGGACCCGCTGGATTCGACCAGCAAGATCCTCGACCCCGCCATCATTGGCGACGAGCACTACACCACCGCCCAGCGGGTGAAAAACATCCTGCAGCGCTACAACGAGCTACAGGACATCATCGCCATTCTGGGCATGGAAGAACTTAGCGAGGAGGACAAACTGATCGTGTCGCGCGCGCGCCGCATCCAGCGTTTCCTCTCGCAGCCCTTCCACGTGGCCGAGCAATTTACCGGCCTCCAGGGTGTACTCGTTGACATCAAGGACACCATCAAGGGTTTCCAGATGATCCTCAACGGCGAGGTGGATCAGTACCCCGAAATGGCCTTTAACCTGGTCGGCTCGATCGAGGATGCCATTGCGAAGGGCGAGAAGATGATGGCCGAGGCCTAATCTCGGTTTAGCTTAATTTAGAAACGTCGGGCGGGCGGAAGCCGGACTTCCGCCCGCCCTTTTTCATACCAATTACCATGCGGATCAGCGTCCTTACCCCCGATCGTCAGATTTTTGAAGGCAACATCACCTCCGTACGCCTGCCGGGCACGGACGGCCAGTTTCAGGTGCTCGAAAACCACGCCCCCTGGTGGCGGGCCTTTCCGGCGGCCGCGTGGAGCTGGTGACCGGCGGGGCGAGTAGCAGATCATTTTGACGAGGAATCCGAGAAGCCGGCCATGGCGTCGCAGGCGGGCAAGCGCATTGCCTTCAATATCGACGGCGGTTTTCTGGAGGTGCTGCACAACGAGGTGAGCCTGCTGGTGCGCGGGGCGCGGAATATGCGGTAGGTTTTATGGGTAGTGGGTAATGCTGCTTGCTCTTGGCAATCGTCAGAAATAATCTGCTAAAGATTATCGTCTATTATTTGCTGCACTTCTAGCTCCGTCAGTTGAGTTAGTTTGGCTAGTAAATCGATGGTGAGTCCCTGTTGATGACCGTTAACTATCACGCTTTCTTTCTCTTCAACCCTGCCCTCAACCCTGCCCTCAACCCTGCCTTCGGCCTTACCCTCAGCTCTTCCTTCCCTATTGCTTGTTTCCTTTGCATAGCTGATGACAGCGTTTAGGTCGCGGTAATACTTTAGGCTGTCCTCGTAAGAATTCAGTTCTTCACGGGAAAACTTGGCGATTTCAGCCACCTCGAACAAACGCTCGAATATGCGTGTCGCTCATTATATCTGGAATCCGTTCCAGTTTGTGCAGGTTCTTAATTACGTACAACCACTTGTCAAACCTGGTCTCCAATTCGTCCAGTGACTTGGTGAATTTGGGCATTTCCAGGATAGAATGATACGTCAACTTATCATAAAAAACCTTGCAGGTCTCTATGTCCGTTAATTTTACGTCGTAACGGTACTTTTCATCGTCTCCCTTGTCTTCGTCGAAGACAAAATCCAGGATGGCTACGGTATAAACTGCCTTCAGTTCAAAATGCCACCCGGCCCGCCCCGCCTGTTGTTGAATGGGGAAAGTCGAGTAATATAAGGCGCGATCCTTAAAGAATTTCTGCTTCGATTTTTGCAGTTCCACGATAAATTTCTCCCCCCGCTCATTCTCGCAGTAGAGATCGAAAATTGCTTTTCTGTCTAACTCTCCCGCGCCCAGGTTTTCGTTTTTTAGGTAAGTCAAATCTGTTATCGTGCCCTCCTGCTCGTAAAGCAGTTCGTTCAGGAAATCCATCAGCAGTTCCTTATTCGGCTCTTCTCCGAACAGTTTCTTAAAACCAAAATCCGTAAAGGGATTGACGTACTTTTCCTTTAATCCGCTCATAGCTACAAAGATAGGGTATTTTTGCTCCCGTTCATGGGTTCCGTTTTCCGCTTAACTCGGGCGTGCCCCGGCCCAGGGGGCCGGGTCGGTTCCCGCCGGGGTTCGCTCCGCTCCGTGCTAACGCACCCTATCGGCCCTCTGGGCACCTCACGCGTGTACTCCGTGTCGTTGATTCGATTCGCCGACGCAAGGCCTTTGCCTCCCTTCCTATTATCAAACTACGTATTCCGTACTAATGTACTAAAATGCCCTACCCCAACCACCATTCCCATACCACCTTCAGCGACGGCAAGGCCCCGGCCGAAACTTTTATCCTCGAAGCCCTGCGCCAGGGCATGACGGCTTACGGATTCAGTGACCACTGTCCCATTCCGCACCAGGACATGAGTATGATGAAAATGGCGCAACTGCCCGAATACCTGGCCGAGATCGAGCGGCTGCGGGCAGTGTACGGCGACCGGATCGAGATTCACCGGAGTTTGGAGGTAGACTATTTGCCGGGTTTGGTGAGCGTGGACAGCCCGCACATCCGGGAAGCAGAATTGGACTATACCATCGGGGCCGTCCACTTCGTGGATTGCCTGGACGGCGACCGCCCCTGGAGTTTCCAGCAGCCCGAACCCCTTTTCCAGCGGGGGATCGACGAAATATTCGGAGGAAGTGCCCGGGCGATGGTGGAACGCTACTACGAGCTGGTACGAGAAATGGTCACCACCCACCCACCCGATATAGTGGCCCACCCGGATCGGATCAAAAAGCGTAACCTGGGCGGCCTGTACTGGAAGGAGAAAGAACCCTGGTACCGCGAGACGGTGGAAGCTACCCTGGACGATATTGCCCGCGCCGGTATTATTATGGAGGTCAATACGCGCGGTATGTACCGGGGTACGGTACAAGAACTTTATCCCAGCGCCTGGATCATGGAATCGGCCGTGGGGCGGGGAATCCCCCTCCAGATAAACTCGGATACCCACGAGGTCGAGCACGTAACGGGCGGTTTTGCGCCCACTTACGAGCTACTGGATCGCCTGGGCGTGCGTGCGGTGCATATATTTCGGGGCGGCAGGTTTGTCGAACAAGGGGTGAGGGAATTGATGCGGCGGGAGTGAACCTTGCAACCTGTACACCGGAAACACTGCCATTATTTCACCTTTTCCAGCAGCAACTCCGGCTCATTGGTGGTAATAAAATCAAAGCCCTGCTCGATCAGCCGGTCCATGTCGGCGGCTTCGTTAACCGTCCAGGCATTGAGGGCCTGCTTGTTGCGTTTGGCGGCGGCCACCCACTCGGGGTGCTCCCGGTAGACGCGAAAGTTATAATCCAGGCCGTTGATGCGATCCTTCTTTAACTCATCGGGCGTTTTCTCGCCATTCAGGTACTGCGTATCGGCGGCGGGGTCTAACTCCAGAACCCGGAGCATAATGGGGTAGCTGAAACTGATGTAGGGCACCCAAGCCCTGGCATTTAGCTCGGCCACCACGGCCACGGCCAAAGTGGCGGTGCGCACATCGCGCTCGGTACTTACTTCCGAGGGCTTGAGTTCGCAGACCAGACGGGTACCGGAATTATCCTTCATGCCGGCCACCAGGTATTCGCGTAGGGTGGGCAGTTTTTCGCCGTTAGCCAGGGGGATGGCGGTCAACTCGTCGTAGGTATGGCGGGCCACTTCCAGTCCCCCGTGCCGCTCATCGTGTACCACCAGCAAGGAATCATCGGCCGTCAGCCGCACGTCGAACTCGGTACCCGTACAGCCCAGGCGGATGGCCTCGCGCAGCGAGGCGATGGAGTTTTCCGGCAAGCTTTTCTTCTTCCACGCGCCCCGGTGGGCCACCACGATATTGTCAGCAAACGTTGGGCCGGAGGCGGAAGAAGTAGGCATGGTAGCTACTTTAGGGCTGATGCAGCCGGTAAGTACGAGCAGTAAGATCGGGAAAAAACGGTACATGAGCAATGGATTGTGGGGGAAGACAGGCCGCCGGAAACAGTACGTGAGCAGCGTCCCTTTACTTCTCCCGGAAAAACACCTGAATCGGTACTCCCGTAAAATCAAAGTGCTTGCGCAACTGATTTTCTAAGAACAGCTTATAGCTGTCCTTTACGTGGCGCGGGTGGTTGCAGAAAAACGCGAAGCAGGGGTAATGCGTCGGCAATTGCGTGATATACTTGATCTTGATCAGGCGGCCACGGTGGCTCGGCGGCTCATTGCGCTCGATCACCTGGCCCATGATCTCGTTCAACTTGCTGGTAGCGATCTTTTGCGTGCGGTTCTTGAATACCTCCAGCGCGGTTTCCACCGCCTGGAAAATGCGCTGCTTCTCGGTGGCACTAATGAATAAGACCGGCAGGTCCGTAAAGGGTGCGAAGCGATTGCGGATCTCCTCCTCCATGTCGCGGGCAGTGTTGGTCTCCTTGGCCACCAGGTCCCACTTATTCATCAGGATCACAATTCCCTTATTGCGCTTCTGCGCCAGGCGGAAGATGCTCAGGTCCTGAGATTCCACGCCCAGCGAGGCGTCGATCACCAGCACACACACGTCGCACTCCTCAATAGCCTTGATGGCCCGCATTACCGAATAAAACTCCAGATCCTCGTGCACTTTGGCCTTCTTGCGCATCCCGGCGGTATCCACGATGATGAACTCGTGGCCGAATTTATTATAGTGCGTATCCACGCTGTCGCGGGTCGTTCCCGCTACCTCGGTCACGATATTGCGTTCTTCACCCAGCAACGCGTTCACCAGACTCGATTTGCCTGCGTTCGGCTGACCCACGATCGCCAGGCGCGGTAGCTCGCTTTTTTCCTCCTCCTGGTCTTCCAACAATTCGGCTATGTCATCCAGCAACTCTCCCGTCCCTGATCCGGTGATGGAAGAAAGGAAGAACGTCCGGTCGAAGCCCAGGCTGTAAAATTCATTGGCCTCCAGTTGGCGCTGGTGGTTGTCCACTTTGTTCACTACCAGAAAGACCGGCTTTTTCGACTTACGTAGCATCCGCGCCACTTGTTCGTCCAGATCGGTCACGCCGGTCGTCACGTCCACCATAAAGATGATCACGCTGGATTCATCAATCGCAATTTCTACCTGCGACCGGATCGCCACCTCGAATACATCGGTCGAATCACGGACGAATCCGCCCGTGTCGATGACGTTAAAGGTCTTCCCGTTCCAAAAACTGCTGCCGTACGTCCGGTCACGCGTCACGCCGCTCACGTTGTCCACGATCGACTGCCGCTCGCCGATCAGGCGGTTAAACAGGGTGCTCTTGCCCACATTCGGGCGGCCCACGATAGCTACTATATTATGCATCGCGCAAAGGTACGGAAACTAAGGATTGAAGGCTCTACCAGGCAGAACACCCTTCGGGGCAGGGGGGAAACCAGGGAATGAATGTTTTGGGTGTGCCCCGGCCTGCCGGCCGCGTCGGTCCCTTGCGGGCTTCGCTGTCGCTCGGCACTGCGTGCGCTAACGCCCCTTCAGGCACCTCACACAAAGAAGCCCCGCTTGCAAGTGATGCAAACGAGGCTTCCGGCGGGATTTTTAGCCCAGGCTAGATATTTTTTTAGCCGACCGAGATCCGGCGCGGCTCACGGGTTTCCTCTACCGGCTTCAGTACCGGCACGAAGATGTCCAGTACCCCGTTGCGGTAAGTGGCGGCGATATTTTCCTCGTCCACGCTTTCGGGTAAGGAGAAGGCGCGGCTAAAGGAATGATAATTATGCTCGCGTCGCGAAAAGCTGTCGTGGTCCCGCGTCCGGTCGGATTGGATATCGGCCTTAATGGTCAGGATATCATCGTGCACGTTGATGTGGAAATCGTCGCGCTCGTAGCCGGGGGCGGCCATTTCGATCAGGTAGCCGCTGGTGCCCTCGCGGTCTTGCTCGCTGATGTTGGCACTCGGTATGGTCAGTTCGCGGTCGTCGCGGTCCATGGTTTGCTCGCCATACAGACGGCGGCGCATTTCACCGAATGGGTCGTCAATGTGGCGGTGCCGGCTACCGGCGGGAGAGATGCCCCGAAAGGCAGTGAAGGTTCTCATTTTCTGGGTTTTTCATTCACTAATGCAGTCACCATTAAGTGACTATCTTACTCTATTTCAACGAGGGCAAACTGCCTGGTGTTCGTCCCGAAAAGGGAAATATGGCATAATCGCCGGCAACGCAGCCGGCCTCCCGCAAGATTCGGTCCCCGATCGTTACCTTTGCCGTCCTTCCACCAAACTTCAGCTCATGGCACGCGGCAAAGCAATCCGATCCGCCCTCGTTTCCGTCTACCACAAGGACGGCCTGGCCGACATTATCCAACAGCTCGACCGCCTCGGCGTCCGGCTCATCAGCACCGGCGGTACCGAGCAGTTTATCCGCGACATGGGCGTGGCCGTCACCCCCGTGGAAGACCTGACGACCTACCCCTCCATCCTCGACGGCCGGGTCAAAACCCTGCACCCCAAAGTCCACGGCGGCATCCTGGCCCGACGCACGGAAGACCACCTCGGCCAACTGGCCAAGTACGATATCCCGGAGATCGATCTGGTGATCGTCGACCTGTACCCGTTCGAGGAAACGGTGGCCACCACGGAGGAAGAAGAACTGATCATCGAGAAGATCGACATCGGCGGCATCGCGCTCATCCGGGCGGCGGCGAAAAACTATAACGACGTGGTAATCGTGCCCAGCCAACAGGATTACGGCACGCTGCTCACCATCCTCAAAGAACACGACGGCCGGAGCACCGTGGACGAGCGCCGCGCCCTGGCCCGCCGTGCCTTCGCCGTTTCCAGCCACTACGATACGGCCATTTTTCGCTACTTCAACGAGGCCGACGAACTGCCCGCTTTCAAGGAGAGTGAAATGACGAGCCACCCGCTGCGCTATGGCGAAAACCCCCATCAGGAGGCGCGTTTTTACGGCGATCTCAGTAGCATGTTCGATCAATTGGCGGGCAAGGAACTATCCTATAATAACCTCGTCGACATCGACGCGGCAGTTAAAATGATGGGCGAATTCGCGGAGGGCGATCCCGCTTTCGTCATCCTCAAGCACACCAACGCCTGCGGCGTGGCGGTGCGGCCCACGCTGGTGGAAGCCTGGCACGCCGCGCTGGCCGCCGATAATATTTCGGC
This sequence comes from Lewinellaceae bacterium, assembly GCA_963757435.1. Classification (GTDB taxonomy): domain Bacteria; phylum Bacteroidota; class Bacteroidia; order Chitinophagales; family Saprospiraceae; genus Neolewinella. The sequence goes on from CAVWSC010000009.1 coordinate 8,556, forward strand.
CTTCGGCGGTATCCTTATCGCCAACCGGCCCATCGACCTGGCGACGGCCGAAGAAATCAATAAGCTGTTTTACGAGGTGCTGCTCGCTCCCGCCTTCGAGGAGGACGCCTACGAGTTGCTGAGCAAGAAAAAGAAGCGGGTGCTGCTGAAATACCACCACCTGGAGCAGCGTGACAAGTCGTTCAAGAGCTTGCTCAACGGCGTCATCCGCCAGGATACCGACCGCCGGATCGAAACGGCCGAAGATTTTACGGTCGTCACCACCAAAGCCCCCACCGAGCAAGAAACGGCCGACCTGATCTTTGCCAACAAGTGTGCCAAGCACCTCAAATCCAACACTATTGCGCTGGTGCGAAATAACCAGTTGCTCGGCATGGGTTGCGGCCAGACCAGCCGTGTGGACGCCCTTCAGCAGGCCATCGACAAGGCCGGCCGCTTCGGCTTCGACCTGAAGGGGGCAGTCATGGCTTCCGACGCCTTTTTCCCCTTCCCCGACTGCGTGGAAATTGCCGACCGGGCCGGTATCACCGCCGTCGTTCAGCCCGGCGGTTCTATCAAGGACCAAGACAGTATCGACTACTGCAACGCGCACGGCATGGCGATGGTGACCACGGGGGTACGGCATTTTATGCACTGATTAGATCAACCCTACTGCCGCAAAACCTCCAGCACCCGTGCCGGTTCCAATGTCAGCCCCTCGGTCGGGCCGCTGAAGTCTTTTGCCGCGATGACGGTAATGATTTCCTGCCCCTGGTAGAAGGGTAGGAGGCGGGCTTTGGCGATGAGGAGTCATGTCAGCACAACTGTAGCTACTACACGTGTAGCAGCTACATGGTGTAGTAGCTACACACGAACCAGCTACATAATGTTGCCGCTACCTTTGATGCTATTATACTTGAGCCGGCCATTCCATTAAACTGCGGTAGCTCAAATACTCCCGCTACTCGATCCCCAGGTGCAAAATCCGCCCCCCCGTCTGGTTCACCGGACCCACACTCTTGCCGATCACGATACCGGCCTCGGGAGCATGGTAATCCGTTAGCAACTCTCCGAATACGTTACGAATAGAGGCGATCAACTGGCCTGCCTGCACCCGCTCGCGCAGTTCCACGTGCATCGTCAGCAGGCCGCCGCGATCGGTATAGATCCAGTAGGATTTTTTGCACATCACGGTTTCTTCCTGGGGCGGCACCACTTCGTCGTCCACCATGTCCAGGTGGCAGAGCACGTTGTGGATACCCTCCATACCGCTGCGGATCAGGCGGCGCTGGAACGTGTTGGGGTTACCCACCTCCAGGGTGATGGCGGGAATACCCAGCTCATTGACCGCGCCGCGCAGCGTGCCGTCGGAGGGCGGGTTGCTGACAATGATGTCGGCATTCTGCAAAATAGCCAGTTCGCGGGCCACGGGATTCCCCATGTCGGCCCGCACGTAGTACGAATTTACGCGGCCGCTGCTAGCGGTGTGCAGGTCCAGCAGGTAGTCGAAGTGGCGAATCACCCGGTCCAGCAAACGGTAGGCATAAACTTGGCTGACCGTGCCGTCGGAGCGGCCGGGCATGATGTGGTTCAGGTCGGTACCGTCGGTAAAGCGGCGGGTGTGGCGGATGAAAGCCGGCACGTTCACCACCGGAATACCCACGATGACACCGCGCAATTCCTCGGGTTCGATCTCGCTGAACAGCCGCTGGATGACCGAAATTCCGTTCAGCTCGTTGCCGTGTACGGCGGCCGTCAGGCCCAGAATCGGGCCTTCCTGCAAGCCCCGCGCCACCATGACGGGAATATTAATGGGGTTACCCAGCCCGTCAGAGGTAATGCGGAGCCAAAATTTGCGGATCGTGCCGGGAGGCGTTTCTTCCAGGTTGAATTCAAGAACGTACCGGACTTCATCCAGCGTGGTTGTCGGCTGTTGCGACATAGTTGACTATTTTTTCGATCGTTTGGGCTACCACGGGCCGGCCGCTCTGGGCCTGGGCTTGCGGAAAGCCGCCGATACTTAGGGTGTTCACCTCCGATAAAACGCGTTTGCCATCGTCATTCACCAGCGTATCGGCCCCAAAGATAAGGATGCCTTCGGCTTTTAGGGCCGGACCGATTAATTCGATCATCGCAATCTCCTCTTTTGTCACCTCCGTACCCACCGATTTACCACCCTGGGCCACGTTGCAAATCCACGAACCCTCCGGCGGCAACCGCAAACTGGCCGCCATGATCTGGCCGTCCACTACCAGGATTCGCTTGTCGCCCTGGTCCACGTTTTTCAGAAATTTCATGGCCAGATAGCCTTCCTCCTTCAGATATTTCTCCTGGCGTTGCAAATAGGCGCGGGTGTCGTGTTCCTTTCCGTCGGCTACCAACTTGTCGCCGTCAATTTTCAGAATACCCCGGCCGCCGTAGTCCTTCAGCGGCTTGAGCACCAGCGGAAAACGAGCGGCAAAATCCAGCACCTCCTCCACCGAATGACACAGGCGGATGGGCGGGCAAATCTCCGGGAAGTTGAGCAGGTAAGCCTTACTACTGGTCCGCTCGATGCCGTCTGGGTGGTTGATAATGATCGCGCCGGCGGCCGCTTTCACCAGGTGGTTCATCCACTCCGTACTCACCGGGCGGGGCACCCGCAGGAAGATCAGGTCAAAGTTCGCCACTTCTACCCACTCGCCGCCCTCGCTAAACTGCCCGCAGGACTGCTGGTAGGCAAAATCCGGTCGTACCGGAACAGCGTAGACCCGGCTCCCTTCATTGTCATGAAAGAACGGATCGTTAACCGCATTGCCCCGGCTGGCTACCAGTAAGCGGCGGCAAGCGGGGTGGCCGGCCATTTCCGCTACCAGCGCATAAAGGGAGTTTTCGGGGCTGTGGCCCGAGTGGTCGGTCAGCACGAGGCAGGAAAAAGTGGGGAGCGTAGGTTGGATAACAGCGAAAGTTGTCGACTCCGAGTCGGAGCGGTAGTGAGGGATGGGCGGTGCAGGTCGGCGGCGGTAGTCGCGGGTTCGTCTGGGCTGTGAATATGCGAAAACACTTTGGTGGGTAGTTGTTTCATTTGAGTGCGGGAAATTGCGTGTTCCCAGGGAGTTTTGCGTGGGCGAGAATCGCGCCTGCCATGACTCTCATGCGGGCGAGAATCACACCTCCCAGCTACTTTCACGCCGCTGACGCGGGTGGAAGATACCTTGGAGGAGGATTCTCTTGATTTGCGGAACCGCTCCTCCGATGCATCATTCGCTGAGACACCTGCGCCGGTCCGATCATCTCCCCCGCGAATGTTCATCGTAGGCGTCGGTCTGCGCGGTAGCATCTCCCCCGCGAATGTTCATCTTAGGCGTCGGTCTACGGCGGTAGCATCTCCCCCGCGAATGTTCATCGTAGGCGTCGGTCTGCGCGGTAGCATCTCCCCCGCGAATGTTCATCGTAGGCGTCGGTCTGCGCGGTAGCATCTCCCCCGCGAATGTTCATCGTAGGCGTCGGTCTGCGCGGTAGCATCTCCCCCGCGAATGTTCATCGTAGGCGTCGGTCTGCGCGGTAGCATCTCCCCCGCGAAAGTTCATCGTAGGCGTCGGTCTGCGCGGTAGCATCTCCCCCGCGAATGTTCATCGTAGGCGTCGGTCTGCGCGGTAGCATCTCCCCCGCGAAAGTTCATCGTAGGCGTCGGTCTGCGCGGTAGCATCTCCCCCGCGAATGTTCATCGTAGGCGTCGGTCTGCGCGGTAGCATCTCCCCCGCGAATGTTCATCGTAGGCGTCGGTCTACGGCGGTAGCATCTCCCCCGCGAATGTTCATCGTAGGCGTCGGTCTGCGCGGTAGCATCTCCCCCGCGAATGTTCATCGTAGGCGTCGGTCTACGGCGGTAGCATCTCCCCCGCGAATGTTCATCGTAGGCGTCGGTCTACAAGCTACTACTCCTCCTCCCCCGCAATACCCACGTGAAATAGCGCATCACCCTGACTGACCACGGCCGAGTTAGCGTGGCCGATGATGAAACCCTTCTTGGGGCACAGGATCCGCTTATCGTTCGCAACGCCGGTGGGGTCGCAGATAACGCCCAGGGGTTCGCCCTTGCGTACCACATTGCCGCTGGATTTATACCACTGGAACAAGCCCGCCCGCCCGGCACGCACCCAACTGCTGCGGGCAAAACGGCGCATGGTCACCACGGGCAGGGGGTCGGCCGCAGGGGGCAGGAAGCCGTAGTGGGTAAGGATGCGCCTAACGCCTAGCAGTGCCCGCTCGATACTCAGGCCGTCGTAGCGGAGGTTTTCGCCGCCCTCGTAGGTGAGGATGGATTTGCCCAGATTCTTGTGGGCAGCGCGGCGCAGCGATTTGGCGGGCGGTTTACTCGCCACCATAATGGGTGCCCCGAAAACGGTAGCCATCTCAAAGGCCCGCTCATCGGCCGCCTCGTAGCGGATCTGGGGGTAATTGTAGGTGCCCCGGCCGCCGGTGTGGAAGTCGATGCCCATGTCCACGAACGGGAGCAAAGATTTGTACAAGGCCCCCGCTACCCGCGAGGCCAGCGATCCACTGGTGGTGCCGGGAAAGGCCCGGTTAACGTCCTTACCGTCCGGCACGTCACGGCTGAAGTTGATGAACCCGTAAATATTCAGCAGGGGGACGGCGATGACGGTGCCGGCGTCGATGGAATCCAGCAGACCGTTTTTGATGCAGCGGCGCACGATCTCGATGCCGTTAATCTCGTCGCCGTGTACGCCGCCCAGCAAGAGTAGGCCCGGACCGGGCTTGAGGCCGCGGTAGACATGCGCGTGCAGGGCGATCTCGGTGCCGCTGGGCAGTTGGCCCACGGGCAGGCGCACCACCTTATGCTGGCCGGCGCGGATTTCCTCGTCGCCGATCAACAGCGGTTCGGTGTGGTAGGTGGCGGGATCGGTGGAACTCATGGGTGGGAGGTTGTGGGCTTCAGGCCGATACGGACGGCTACTTCAATAACGGCCCCGGCTACGTCAACGCCGGTGGCCTGCTCGATTCCCTCCAGTCCGGGAGAGGCATTGACTTCCATAATGACCGGCCCGTCGTGCGTGGGCAGCAGGTCGACGCCGGCCACGTGGATGCCCAGCAACTCAACGGCGTGCAGCACGATATCGGTCTCTTCCGGGGTCAGTTCGATGGCCTCGGCGGTGGCGCCGCGGTGCAGGTTGGATCGAAACTCCCCACTGCGGGCGCGGCGGCGCATGGCGGCCACCACCCGTCCGTCCACCACCAGGGCGCGGATGTCGGTACCTTCGGCCTCCTTGAAAAAGGGCTGCACCAACGCGCGGCCCTGCAGGCGGATAAAGGTCTCCAGCGTCCGTTCCAGTTGCAGGCGGTTGTGCGCCAAATCCACGCCGATGCCGTGGGTGGATTCCAGCATCTTGACCACGTAGGGAAATTTGCCCAGCCGCTGGATAGCGGGCCAGGAATTTTGGTAAGCCGTGGCCACCACGGTGGGCGGCACGGGCAGCCCCTGCGCGGCGAGGTACTGCAGGCAGCGCAACTTGTCGCGGGCCAGCAGCAGCCCCTCCGTGCCGGTAGTGAGCGGAATACCCAGCATCTCGAAGTGGCTGGTCACGCCCGCCCCCAGGGCCGTAATGCTGGACCCGATGCGCGGAATCGCCACGTCGGGCAGGTGCAATGGAATGCCGCGCAGCAAAATCTCGCCCTTCCGGCTGCCGCTGTCTACCCGCAGGCTACAGGCCGCGTGATCGACGATGGAAACGTCGTGGCCGCGCTCCTCCCCGGCCTCCACCAGGCGGCGGGTGCTATATAAGGAGGGGCCGCGGGAGAGGATGGCGATGTGCACGGGGAAAGGATTGAAGGAATGAGGGGGTGAAGGTGCAAATAGGCAGAACTTCCTTCGGGGGCAGGGGGAAAGCCAATGATTGAGGGAAGTATACACGAACCGCCGTACTACCTACTACCCAACTACCTACTCCCCCTCCGCGTGAGGTGCCCGCAGGGGCGTTAGCGCACGCAGTGCCGAGCGACAGCGAAGCCCGCAGGGGACCGACCCCGGCCCGTAGCGCAGCGGAGGGCCGGGGGCACGCCCCCCTGAACCCCCCGACTTACTTGGCGAAATCTACCGCCACGTCATTATCGTCGACGATGAGGCAGAGGAAGCCGGCCAGGATCATGGTGACGCCGCCGATGATGAGGGCGTAAATGGGTTCGTTGCCGAAGAAGGTTTTGAGGATGAAGCCCAGGATACCGGCGGCGACGATCTGGGGGATGACGATGAAGAAGTTGAAAACGCCCATATAGTAGCCCATCTTGTTGGCGGGCAGGATGCTGGAGAGCATGGCGTAGGGCATGGACAGGATGCTGGCCCAGGCGATGCCGACGCCGACCATGGAGACGAGCAGCATGGTGGGGTCGGTGATGAAGTAGATGGAGATGAAGCCGAGGCCGCCGCAGCACAGGGCGAGCAGGTGCGTGACGCGGCGGCTGACGCGGCGGGCGATGACCGGCAGCAGGAATGCGACCAGCGCGGCGACGCCGCTGTAGACGGCGAAGCAGATGCCGATCCAGTCGGCCCCCTCGTTGTAGAGGGCCGATTCGGTGTCGGAGGTGCCGTAGACGTGGCTGGTGACGGCGGAGGTGCCGTAAATCCAGAGGGCGAAGAGCGCAAACCAGGAAAAGAACTGCACGGCGGAGAGCTGCACCATGGTCTTGGGCATTTTGAAAATGCCGAGGAAGGAGGCCGACAGGCCGGCGAAGATGCCGACGGCGGCGTTTTCTTCGCGCAGTTTATTGATGTCGTCGGGCGGGTACTCGTCGGTTTTGACGACGGTCCACATGACGGCGAAGAAGTAGGCCAGGCCGCCGAGGTAGAACGACCAGCGGACGGAATCGGGGATGCCGCCGTTGGGGTTGATGTTGCTGACGCCGAACCAGTTGGTGAAAATCCAGGGCAGGGCGGAGGCCACTACCGCGCCGATGCCGATGAAGAAACTTTGCATGGCGAAACCGCCGGTGCGCTGCTCGTCTGAGAGCATATCACCGACGAAGGCGCGGAAGGGTTCCATGCTGATGTTGATGCTGGCATCGAGGACCCAGAGCATGATGACCGCCATCCAGAGGGCCGTGGAGTTGGGCATGAGGAAAAGGGCCAGCGTGGCCAAAACTGCACCGACGATGAAAAAGGGGCGGCGACGGCCCCACTTGGGGTGCCAGGTGCGGTCGGAGTAGTAGCCGATGATGGGCTGCACCAGCAGGCCGGTGACCGGGGCGGCGAGCCACAGAATGGGCAGTTCGTCCTTGGAGGCGCCGAGCGTCTCGAAAATACGGCTGACGTTGGCGTTCTGGAGCGCGAAGCCGAACTGGATGCCCAGAAAGCCGAAGCTCATGTTCCAAATTTGCCAGAACGTGAGGTGCGGTTTTTGTGAACCGATGGAGGTGGTTTGCATGATCGTCGGGAAGGGGTGGTAAAGTAGTTTTCAATGCGGTAGAGCGCGAAAGATAGCAATAAGGCGGCTAACCGGCGAAAAAGTTAAGCAAACGGGTTTTTTTGAGAAAACGGCCCCGTAGTTGAACTATTTTGGTGATAGTGGGTTATATAATTGTAACTAATTTGATAACAAGGTGTGCTAAACCAAGCGGCTCCGGCCGTTGAAACCTTATTAACTATATCGATAAATCGCACGCCGCAACACACGACATTATGAACAACCGTCAATTAAGCAGTACCTCCATCGTAGGAACCAAAGTAAATAACAACGAGGGTAAACACCTCGGTGATATTAAAGACCTGATGATCAACACCAACACCGGTGAGATCACGTACGCCGTTCTTTCCTTCGGCGGTTTCCTGGGAATGGGAGACAAACTGTTCGCCATACCCTTTGAAGCATTCGAGGTAAACCGTGAGAACGAGACCTTTTTGCTGAATATCACGAAGGAAAAGCTGGACAACGCCCCCGGTTTCAATAAAGACAACTGGCCAAGCAACCCCAGCAACGAATTTTTAGACAGCATCTACACCCACTATGGCTACACGCCGAGCTGGAACCGTAGCCGCAAACTGGAAATGGCCTAATAATCTCCTGAACACGACCGCCGCACGGAATTACTGAAAACTACACCACTCAACTACAGTCACCTGAATGTGACGATCCCATAAACACACCGTGCGGCACACCTCACTTGAAATCCATTGAAAGCACTTGGTTCTGACCTATTGCTTTTGACATCCGACCGCCCGTCGATCCACCCGGATCGGCGGGCGGTTGTTGTTTATGGAAACGGGGCCGGAAACCCAAGCAGGCGTTAACGCCGCGCACGCTTTAGGCTAATCCCCGAACTCAACCGTTATTGGGGATGTGATACGATACCTCGCGGCCGGTGCATTAGTGGCGGCGGGCCTGGCCGGCCTGCTGGCGTTGCAGTACACCTGGCTCCTCGATTCGCTGCGCCTGGAACGCCGTCGCCTGGACGAGCGCGTGGAAACCGTGCTGGTGCGCACCGCCCAGGCGATCGAGGGGGCGGACAGCACGCGCCTACTGCAACTAAACAAGCTGGTGTTCCGCGAGCAGCCCAGCCCCGAACGATCGGCCATCGAGGTGGAAACCTGGCTGGATTCGCTACTGCGCGCACAGGTGGAATCGGTGGGCGGCGAGCCGCTGCCCTTCGCCTACCAACTGCTGAGCGAAAGTAGCGGCAATGCCCTGCTGGGCAGCGGAAATTTTGACGACGAGCAGCTCTACGCCAACTACGCCCGCCGCCTGCGCGGTCCCCGCATCATCGGCTTCTGCCGCTGCGAACTGAGTTTGCTGCTGCAAGTGCCCGACCCGATGAAGGTGCTGCTGGGCCGCCTGCGCCTGCAACTGTTTGCGGCGGCGGCGGCCCTGATCTGCCTGCTGGCCGGGGCGGGGCTGCTTTTCTTCTACCTCAACCGCCTGCGCCGCCTCCACGCCGCCAAGGATGATTTTCTCAATCACCTGGTGCACGAACTCAAAACGCCGCTTTTCTCCAGCCGCCTGCTGCTGCGCCTGCTGGAAACCGACCTGCAAAAACAGCGCGACCCCGCCGAACTCCAGCAGCGCATCACCGCCCTCAGGGCCGATAACGAGCGCCTGCGCGAACGCGCCGAGCGCGTCCTCGATCTGGCCGAACTGGACCGCCCCCACCTGCAATTGCACGTACGGCACTTCTCGGTGGATGAGCTGCTACAAAAGGAGTTCGGCACTTTCGGCCGAAAAGTGGCCGCCGCCGGAGGCACCTACACCACGGATATCACCCCCGCCCTCTACCTCGAATCGGACGCCACCCACTTCGCCGGCGTGGTCGGCAACCTGCTGGATAATGCCCTCAAATACCAACCCACCGCCCCCCGCATCAAGTTGACCGTCACCGCCACCGGCCGCAACTTGCAACTCAGCGTGGACGATGCCGCCCCGCGCATCCCCCAAAAGCGCCGCCGCCGGGTGTTCCACCGTTTCTACCGCCTGCCCGGCCAAACCATCAGCGGTTACGGCCTGGGGCTGCACTACGTGCGCACCGCCGTCCGCGCGGCCGGCGGCCGCGTCTGGATCGAGGAGAGCAAGTTGGGGGGGAACCGGTTTGTGGTGGTTTATCCGCGTGCTTCGCCCCCCCGGGTTTCCCCCGGCCCCCCGGTTTCCCCCCCGGCCCCCCGAAGGGGGGAGATCACCTAATTATCGCTATTCTGTATTCACTATTCCCCCCCGGCCCCCCGAAGGGAGATAACGACAAGGATACTCAATCATTCAGTCATTCAATCATTGCCAGATGCGCATCCTCCTCGTAGAAGACGACCCCACCCTCGGCCCCGCCCTTCAGGAATTCCTCACCGGCCAGGACTGGGAAGTAGATCTCGGCACCACCTTCGATCAGGGCCTCACCCTCAGCCGCAAATTCCCCTACGACTGTTGCGTTCTCGACGTCAATTTGCCCGATGCCAGTGGTTTCGATCTCGGCCGCGCCATCCTCAGCGGCGAGCGGCCGCCGGGCGTTCTCTTCCTCACGGCCCGCTCCTTCAAGGCCGATAAACTGCGCGGTTTCGAAATCGGGGCCGACGACTACCTCACCAAACCCGTCGACGAGGACGAACTCGTGGCCCGCATCCGCGCCGTCGTCCGCCGCGGCGGCACGGTCCGCGACACGCCGCCGGAAATCACCATCGGGGCCTTCACCTTCCGGCCCGCCACGCTCCTGCTCGTCCACCCCCGCCTGCCCGATCGCCAGCTCACCGAGCGCGAAGGCAAGCTCCTCCAACTCCTCGCCGAAGAGCGCGGCCAGATCCTCGACCGCGAGTACGTCCTCAAAACCGTCTGGGAGCAAAACGACTACTTCACCCGCCGCAGCATGGACGTTTTCATCAGCCGCCTGCGCAAATACCTGGCCCCGGAAGAGGGCATAAAAATCCGCAACGTCTACGGTCGCGGCTTCATCCTGGAGGTTTGATGGGGTAGGTTTGATGGGTGTTTTTGGGCGTGCCCCCAGCCCTGACGGGCGTGGGGTCGGTGCCTTCCAGGCGCGGCTGTCGCCTTGGCCCTGCGGGCTGCCTCGCTGCGCTCGGCCCCTTCCAGGCACCTCACGCAACTAAGAGCGTGTCTAAATTTTTACTTCCTGAGAACCAAGCATTTGAGAACCTGACGTCACAAAAACTGACTTACGTAACCCGCTATGCGCGTACCACGAAGTAGCCGCGAAGCGAATTTTTTGCTTAGTCAGAACCTCAACCACGAAGTAGCCGCGAAGCGAATTATTGATTCTCAGTTCTTAAAAATTTTAGACACGCTCTAAAGGTCCGATGTGTACGAACTCAGGTCGAGGATGTCCATATCCTAGCGGGGCGGCACGGTCGGCTACGTTCCGGTACGGGCAGCTAAGCGTTAAATGTGGTTCGGCTTACTGGGGTAAGTTCGGGTTGCGATCAGACACGTTAGACCGTTAGCCGGCTTCGCCGGCCGTCTCGGACCTGGAGGTCCTCGACCCGAGCGGCGTGTACGATCAGACACGTTAGACCGTTAGCCGGCTTCGCCGGCCGTCTCGGACCTGGAGGTCCTCGATCCGAGCGGCGTGTACGGTACATCAGACATCAGACATCGCGTTTTTACGGACATCTTATCTCCAAATGGCTGCCGCCATTCGGAGACGAGAGGTATCGCGACTCTACGGCCGGAACAAAATACTATACACTACCTCCACGTCCTCCCGCGATTCACCTCCTCCCTGCACCTGCCAATCTTCTACCTGGCGTAGCTGCTCTATCACCCATTCGGCCAGGGCGGGGCTGGGGGTGCGCTCGACGCGGAACTTGCCGATCTGGCCGGCTACGTTAATGGTGAATAACAGGCGGACCCGCCCCGTGGGTAATTCCTCCGGACGGTTGGCCCGCAGCGAATCCCGGAGGCGGCGGTAGCCGCCGGCGGGGGTCACGGTGACCGGCTGTTTGTCAATAACGATGGAGGTCCGGCGGTAATCATAAGGGCCGGAGGGGCGGCTGTCGGCATCCTCCTCGATCAATTCCAGCTGCAACAGCCCCGTATCCCGGGCGGGCAGGCTAACGGCCAGTTGCTCGTAGCCGTCGGTTTGCACCATCAGGTTACGGACCCCCCGGTCTACCTGCAGGCGGAAGTAGCCGCTGGAATCCGTGAATTCTCCCACCGGCATCCCGTAGGGGTTAACGTGTACTCCCGCCAGCGGCTGATCGAACTCATCGGTTACCCGCCCCTCGATATAGCGGGCGGCGGGATTGTCGAGCGAAAAAGGGGCTGGGGTGCGGGTGCGGGGAGCCACGGAAGCCGCCGCATCCTGTTTTTTCTCGGCCGCCCGGTCGGAAGTACCGACACGTACACCGTCGATGTAATAATTTGTTGCCTCGGAACGGGAGCCGCGTACTGAAATTGCCTGATCCTCACCGGTCGCCTCCTCACTCAGGTCCGTGGCGGGTAGCGGTGCGGGGGAGAGGGAGGGCAGGGGCCTTGCGACCGTGGGCCGGGGCGGGGCCGCTCTCGTCGCCGCAGGTGCGGAGACGATCCGGTCAGGAGACGGCGTAGCGGTGGGGGCGGCCGGTTGTTCGGGGGGGCGGGCCTGATTGGTAGCCTGGTCGGCCGTTTCCACCACTTGCTCGCGGACAAACGTCTCGGTATCGGCTGGGGCGGTTTCGGCTTCATCACCCGCAGCGGGCGGCGGGGGTGGGGGAGTGGCAGTACTCGGCTTGGGTGGCACGGCGGGTGCCTCAGCCTGGGCATCGGCCAGGGAGGGGGCGGATTTATGCAACAGGTAGGTAGTGAAGTAAAGGGTTGCGGCCGTGAGCAGGAGCAGCAGAGCGGCGGCGGCCGCCAACCGTAGCGGCAGGCGCCGGGCCGCCCGCTTGCGTGCGGGCAAGCCCGCACGCAAACGACCGAGGGCGGCCGCGTGATCGTCCTCCGGCCGGGAGCGGTAGCCGCGCAGGGCATCCCCCACCAACTCGTCCTCACGGGCGGCGGCTTCCAGGCTACGCTCATCGGTGCGACGCAGGTCGCCGGAAATCCAGCGGCGCAGCAGGTCGATTGCGGTAGGTGAGGAAGGGGGCTGAGGAGGCACGGTGGATGATTTAGTTGCCGGATTTTTCTTCCAGGCAGAGGCGCAGGTTTCGGCGGCCGTTCTGGAGATGGGAACGAACGCGGCCGGTGGCGAGTTGCAGGGTTTCGGCTATTTCGCGGTAAGAACGATCCTGGTAGTAGAACTGCCGGATACAGTCACGCTGAAGATCATTAAGCTGCTGTAAACAGTCTTTCAGGTGGCGTTCTGTAGTGTCGGCGGGGTCCAGGTCATAGTCAGGATGCTCGGCGGCGGCGGATTGCATAAGGTCGCTACCGATTTCGTGGGCGGCGGTTTGGCGCAGGGGGTCACGCTTTTCACGCCGCAGTTGCATGAGACAAAAATTACGCACGAAGGTGCGCAGCCACGCCCGAAAGGTTTCGATCCGTTGGCCCGGCAGCTTTCGGAGCAGTTCTTCAAATACGGCGGCCGTGGCATCCTCGGCTCGTTCGGTGGTGCCGAGGTAGTGGAGGCAGTTGCCGTAAATGAGTTCCAGGTAACGGTCGTAGAGCGGACTGAGGTCGGCGGGTTCCCGGCTGCGCTGGTACCGTTCCAGCAGCGCGGCATCGTCGGGCGGGTCGGCGGCGGTGATGGAACGGAAGAACTTCATTTAGAGGTCAATGACTGAATGACGGAATGATTAGCTGCGCTGCTTCTCTCGATCATAAATGATCTTGCGAGGTGAGGGAATGGGGTAGTACAGAGTAGTGAATAGGGAATAGCGAATACGGAATAGTGAATTACCCTGCTAACTTAAAACTCCCTCCTTCGGGGGGCCGGGGCGGCAAACCGGGGGGCAAACCAATGATCAAATAGTCGGTACGGCTTTCTCGCCCGGGATGAATTCAGGCGGCAGGATCGAAAAGACTTCGGCTTTTCTCTGCGTGAGGTGCCTGGAGGGGCGGTAGCGTGCGTTAGCACCGAGCGAACAGCGAAGCCCGCAAGGCACCGACCCCGCCCGTAGGCGGGGGCACGCCCAAACCTTTCGCCTATCGTTACAAATACAAACGCAGCAGCTCTTCCAATCGCTCCGGGTTCAGTTTTAATTCCAGTTCGCCGCCGTAGGCGAAGCTGACGTGGCCGGTTTCTTCGCTGACGATGAAGGCGGCCACGTCCATCTTTTCGGTAACGCCCACGGCCGCCCGGTGACGGAGGCCCACGGCGGGGGGGAGGTTCATGTTTTCGGAGACGGGCAGGATGGTGCCGGCGTGCGTGATGCGGCTTTTTTCGAGGACGACGGCCCCGTCGTGGAGGGGGGATTCCTTGTTGAAGATGCTGAGGAGGAGGCCTTCGCTGAGTTCGGCGTTGAGGGGGGTGCCGCCGGAAATGACGGTTTCGAGGCCCGCGCCGCGGCTGGCGATGAGTAGGGCACCGGTGCGTTTGCGGCCCATATATAGCATGGCGTTTTTGACGGTTTCCACGCTGGCGGCGGCGGCACTGGTGGCCCCGCCGATCTCGCGGTCGAGCAGGCGATTCCACAGATCGGAGCGGCGCTGGAGCGTGGAATTGCCGAGCAGGAGCAAAAAGCGGCGGACCTCGGGCTGAAAGATGATGATGAGGCTAATAAAGCCGACCTCGAAAAAGTTATACAGGATGCCCGAAAGCAGGTCCATGCCCAGCAAACTGACGAGCTGGTAAAGGACATACAGAAAAATGATGCCGATGAAGATGTTGACGGCGATACTGCCGCGCAACAGCTTGAACAACCGGTAAATGAGGTAGCCGACGACGAGAATGTCGAGCAGATCCCAGAGGCTGATGGGCAGAAAACCGATCTTGATCAGAAAGAGATCCAAGGTGTATTTTTATTCCGGGGCGGCTGATTGGCGGGCCGTCCGTATCTTGCGCAAGTTATGCAAAGTTCCCAGAAACAGTTCTTTTATCGGCTATTACTCGCGGCCCTGTGCGCAACGCCCCTGTTGCTGCCCGCCCAGCAGACCGTGCGGACGCTGGCCAACGGCGATAAGGTGGTCGTGCGATCCGATGGTCGGATGACCTACTTTAACGGCGATCCGGTGCCCGATTCATTGCGCTATCCCATCATTAAGGTAGACATCGAACCCCTGGAGGGCGGCCCCGTGCGACCTACCGAGGACGACGTGTACCGGATAGCCGAACGCCGCGCCCAACTGGCCGCCGCAGCGGCCGAGCAGGCCGCGCGGCGCGCAACATCGGCTGAGGAAAATCTGGCCCAAATCAAGGAAGAGCAGGCGGGCCTGGCCCTGACGGCCGGTGAGGAGGAGCGCAAACTGCTGGACAAACGGCTGCGACTGGCTGCCCGCATCCAGGTGGAGAGCGCGGAGGAAGCCCGCACGGCGGCGGCCACGGCCGCCACCACCCGCGAGCTGACGGGCAAGGGCACCTACGTGCAGGCCTATAATGAGGAGCGGCGACAACGGCGGGAACAGTCGGAAAAGCGGTCGGCGCAAGTCGTGACGGGCCGGACGGAACTACTGCCCCTGCGTCGCGAAACGGGCTTCGACGGCCTGCCGGCCGGGGCCGGCACGGCGGCGGCTACGCCGCCGGTGCGCCCCTGCGCGCTGGCCTTTGACGGGCCGGACCCCGAATTGGACGGCCGCTACCGCCGCCAGGGCGAGCGGGAACTGCTGTTTACCCATACCGATGACCGCCTGCGGCCCTTCCTGAAGGACCGGGAATACCTGAGTTGCTCGGCTTTTCTGCACAGCACCGGCGGCTACCGCTATCTGACCCTGGAGTTTACCTTTGCCTATCCGAATGCGGCCGAGGCCTATGGGATGATCGAGAAGAATAGCCTGCTGACCGTTCGCCTGCTGAACGGCGAGTTCGTCAATTTTCGCTCGGGCACCCTGGCCACCGGCTCCTACAATACCCGCACGGAGTTGTTGACCTATTCCGTCTTTTACCCCATCGACCGCGCGCAACTGAGCTTGCTCAAGAACAGCGAGGTAGATTTCATCCGCGTCTTCTGGAGTTCCGGTTTCGAGGAGTATGAGGTGTACCGGATGGATTTTTTCCAGCGACAGCTGGGGTGTGTGGATTAGGCGGCTCCGCAGGTAGTCTAAAGTACCAAACTGCTAGACGCGCAGCGTCTTACTAACTCCGAGGAGCAGCCCCCTCGTGTATGGCTCCGTGTTCCCTCACCCCCGGCCCCTCTCCTCGGGAGAGGGGAGATTAGACGTCGACGACCCACGAAAACCGACATGCTATTAACCCAATAGATTGGACAGCCTACTCCGTGTTCCCTCACCCCCGGCCCGGCTATTTGTCTGGGTCCCCTTAACCCCAGCCGCCGCAGGGGAGAGGGGTGACGCTGTGTGGTCCAATAACGTCACCCTTTTCCTCTGGAGAGGGGCCGGGGGTGAGGGATTGTGTACGCGTAGGCTTATATCAAAGTACCAAAATACCAAAGGCGAAGCCTTAATCAAAAGTACGGGCGCAGCCCCCTCCGCAGCTACGCCGCGTTAGTGCGCAGTGCTTCCATATCCCGCACCAAAATTTTGCCGCGGTTAAAGTAGATCAGGTCGGACTTCCGCAGCTCATTCAGAACCAGCGTTACGGTTTGGCGGCTGGTGCAGGTGACGTTGGCGATATCCTGGTGGGTGAGGCTATGCTTAAGCAGCATCTCGAAGCCGACGCGCAGGCCGCGCTGCTCTACGCTCTTGCGGATAAAGTCGATGATGCGGGTACGGGCATCCTTAAAGATAAGACCTTCCAGGCGATCTTCGGCGGCGATAAGGCGGTGGCCGAAGACCTTCATCACGCGGCGGGCCAGATCGGCATTGCCGTACATCAGGCCCTGAAAATCAGCAATACGGACGGCAAAGATCACTACATCGTCGCGCAATACGCGGGCAAATTCGCCCCGCTGCTGCTGACCGACCAAGCCGAGTTCGCCGAAAATGGCTTCGGGGTGAAGGAGTTGCTTGATGACCTCTTTTCCGTCTTGGTTGTGGGTGCCGATCTTGATGGCGCCCTTGGCGAGGAAAAACAGGTGGTCGCAACTGTCTTCCGGACGATAAATGAACTCGAAACGCTCCTTGCGCCGCTCTTCCATCATGTTGGCCAGAGCAGTTCGCTCGGTGGGATTCAGGCAGGAAAACAGGGGGAAACTCTCGATCAGTTGTTCGCGGGAAGTAGTCATTATTGTAGTAGTTGTGATAGTTCAAGTGGAAGATGGCCGACAATGTTCGTCATCGTCCTTTCCTACCAGACACGGGAAATTGTGCTACCCCCCAAGCCGATGAACTATTTCTTTCTCAATAATCAGCTTTTGCCAAATCCTTTTCCAAAAAACGGCACCTTCTCACTTGGACACCCATTTTTGGCACGGTCCTTGCCTTTAGCTTAGTGAGCTTGACGCTGTGATAAAAAAATCAATTTAGCTTTTTATCTATGCGTTTTCGTCTATCTTTGTCTTCGACAGTGCGAACAGCGTGGTCGTCGGCAAAAAGGCAAACACACCGACACCACCATCAGTAGGTCCATCTTGACAGCAGCGCGGTTTTGTGGAAATCCGTGTTTTCCCGGGAGTTGGTAACGATCGACTCCCCGTTTTTCAAGAGGGCTATTTTACACCAAAGGACGTTTTTGTTAACCGGTCTTCTCCCCTTCGGGAAGACTACTTTAAAACAATGTCCAAGATGGCAACGCACGAACACAAGAACACATCTCGTTTTGAAACCCTCATTTTGCTCGTCGTTCTGACGGTAGGTCTCATCGGGGCGGTCCACTTTTCCAGTGGTGCTTCCTCCGACCAACCCTACGCTAACGAAAATTCGACAACGCCCGATGAGACCCTGGACGGCACTTATGTTTGGGACTAATACTTCCGATATCAGTCAACCGTTCTTCGCATGAGAAAGCTAAGCTACGCAAACCACCGCCCCTTTCGGGGGTGGTGGTTTTGTGCTTTAGGATAAAGATTTCGCTAAAAAGTTGTCGGCTCGCTTGTAGCAAGTGCACAATCGCTACGGTGCAATCGTTTATCTTCGTATATTTCGTCAAATTACCGCTCGTATGGAAACCTTTCGCCGTAAAATCGAACACTCCGCCTTCGGCGTCTGCGGTTATCTGGCCGATCGCATGGGCCTGACCCGTAGCCGCGTCCGTCTCTACTTTATCTATATTTCGTGCCTCACGCTGGGGTCGCCGTTATTGCTATACTTTTTCGCGGCCTTCTGGCTCAATCTGCGCAATTATTTGCGGGAGAGCCGGGCCAATATTGCGGCGCGTTGATACGAGGACTCGAATGATTGACCGCCATTCGGCGACGCAAGATGTTGCGTCGCTACTTGCGGGGTTTATCGCCGTTGTTTTGAAGAAATTCTTCGGCCAGGTTCAGAAAATTGACCGCGCCCCGGCTGCCGGCATTCACCATCACCACCGGCATATGCAGGTTGGGGGCCTCCGAAATACGGGCATTGCGGTGGATGATGGTCTGAAAAACCCGCTCGCCGAATATCTCCCGCACCTTGTCCACCACCATATTGGCCAAGCGCAGGCGCTGGTCGTACATCGTCAGCAAAATGCCCTCGATCTTTAGGTCGGGGTTCAGTTGGCGCTGCACCAGCTTAATGGTATCCTGCAATTTCACCAGCCCTTCCAGGGCAAAATACTCGCACTGCACTGGTATCAGCACGCTATCGGCGGCCGTCAGGGCATTGACGGTTACCAGCCCCAGCGAGGGCAGGCAGTCGATCAGAATATAGTCGTAATCATCGCGGATCTTGTCGATCACACTGGTCTTCATCACGTCCTCGCGCCGGAAACGGTCCACCAGTTTCAGTTCGGCACCCACCAGCGCGATACTCGACGGCAGCAGGTGCAGATTGGGCGTTTCAGTTTCATAGATCGCCTCCTGCGGGTCCAGGTCGTTCACCATGCAGTCATACAGCGAAGTATCGGCATCGCCCTCCATGATTCCCACGCCGCTGGAGGCATTCGCCTGCGGGTCGGCGTCGATCAGCAGCACCGACTTTTCGAGGATCGCCAGCGACGCGGCCAAATTAATGGCCGTCGTGGTTTTCCCCACGCCCCCCTTCTGATTTGCGATTGCAATTACCTTACCCATGGACCTTGTGTGTTTCAGTGCGCGAAAATACCAAAAATTGTTGGGTCAGGCCGCCGGGTCACTATATAAGGTGTAGTACCGCGGCGTCGGGCCGGGTTTTGCTGCGGCAGATGGAGCGTGGTGTTGCGTTGGGCGTGTCGCCTCCCTGCCGGTCGCCGCCGGTCCCTTCCGGGCTTCGCTGTCGCTCGGTGCTACGCACGTCCCCTCCAGGCACCTCACGCGGGGCCGTGTACGACCTCAGGTCGATGACGTCCACGTCCAAGACGGCCGGCGCAGCCGGCTACTTGCAATACCTGCAGGCAGAACAGATTACTTCTCGGGCCGGGAAGTCCTCGACCTGAGCGACGTGTACGACCAGTATAAGTGTTTCCCCGTCAAATCGCACTCACCCTTTATTAACAAACCTCCTACTTTGCAAATCCGTTAATATCAGGGCCGCTAGCCATTGCCACTTTTGCAACCCACCCCATGAAACACACCGCGCTCCTCTTCTTCCTACTGCTCATTATCCTCCTCGGTGCCTGCCTGCCCATCGACTGGTCGGCCCTGGGCGATAAGCTCAATCCGCTGCCGCGCTCGCCGCGCAAGGGGTACGAAAAACAGTTGCGCAAAGAGCAGCCGGACAGTACCTATCTCTGGCTGGGGGCGGCCGAACGCGCCTTCCAGACCGCCGCCCTGCCCGAGCCGCCCTTCCGCGAACGCGGCCTGCTGACCGCCGACCGGCCGGAGGCCGTCGGCTACCGCTTCCGCCTCGCGGCGGGCGAGGCGCTGCGCTTCAGCCTGCTGCCGCCCTTCCCCGCCCGCGAGGTATTCGGCGAGGTCTACCGCATTAGCGAGGCGGCAAACGCGGTGGAGGAGTTCGAAGAAGTTGCTTACTGGGACAGCCTCACCTATCAGCTGGAGTTCGAGGCCCGCCGGCCGGGAGACTATTTGTTTCGGTTGCAGGGGAAGCTGGGTATTACTGACACCCTTCGACCTGTACGTTAATCGGTACCCGCCGCTGCGGTTTCCGGTGGCCGGGGCGGGTAATCGCGATATCCAGTCGTTCTGGGGCGCGGAGCGCGACGGCGGCCGCCGCCGCCACGAGGGGATCGACATCTTTGCCCCGCGCGGTACTCCTGTACTGGCCGTGGCCGACGGCCGGGTCACCAGCGTGCGGGAAGGCGGCCTGGGCGGCAAAACCGTCTGGCAGCGGGCCGCTGACCGGGGCGTTAACCTCTACTACGCGCACTTGGATACGCAATTGGTCACCTTTGGGCAGCGGGTGCGGGTGGGCGATACGCTCGGCCTGGTGGGCAATACCGGCAACGCCCGTACCACCGCACCCCACCTGCACTTCGGCATCTACGGCGGCTCCGGAGCGGTGGACCCCCTGCCCTTCGTTAAACAATGGTCCGATGACCCGCCCGCCCTAACGGCCGATACATCCCTGCTCGGCGGCTGGGCGGAGACGACGAGTGCCGCCAATTTCCGCCCGCAGGCCACCACCAAAAGTACGCCGCTGGAGCAATTGCCCGCCGCCACGCCCGCCTGGGTCATCGCGGCGCAGGCCGCCTACTGCCGCATCCGCCTGACAGACGGGCGAACCGGTTACGTCGCCGCCTCGCTGCTGCGGCCGGCGGCCGCGCCGCCGGTGGAAGAGGTGCGGGTGGATTTTTGACGAGTTGTACCGCTCGGCCGGATCCCGACACCCACGTCGGGTACGCGAATGCGTAATTGCACCCCGCTCGGCCGGGGATCCCGACGCCCCCGTCGGGTACGCGAATGCGTGATTGCGCCCCGCTCGGCCGGGGATCCCGACGCCCGCGTCGGGTACGCGAATGCGTAATTGCGCCCCGCTCGGCTATTCTCGCATTTACTTACGGGGTGGGAATATTCCCACGATCCGAGGATTGCGACCCTTGTATTTACCGGCGCAGCGTGCTGCGGCCCGGCCCGCGTGAGGTGCCTGTAGGGGCGTTAGCGCACGCAGTGCCGAGGCGAATGCCGAAGCCCGCAAGGGACCGACCCGACCGCCGGGAGGGGCACGCCCGGAGGAGGACCGGGCAAAAAACGTAGGGACAGACCCATATTTTCACATCCCGCCCCTAATGCTTATCTTGACCGTTCCTAATAATTTAATGCATACCGATGAACCGAAGAAAAGCCATTCAAAACAGCCTGCTGACGCTGGGAACGCTGGCCCTAAGCAGTGCCGTGCGGGCCACCGACGCCGCCGATCTGGCCGCCGGGGCGGCGGGGAAGACGAACCACAGTACCTGCCGCTGGTGCTACCAGGATATTCCGCTGGAGGAACTGGCCGACCGGGGCAAGCAGATCGGGCTGAAGAGCATTGAGCTGACCACGGTGGATGAGTGGCCGATCCTGAAAGATCGCGGCCTGACCTGCGCGATGGGGACGTTGAAGGAATTCAGTATCGAGGAGGGCTGGAACGATCCGGCTAACCACGAGCGGCTGCGGGCCAACTACACGCGGGCGATCCGCGACGCGGCGGATCACGGGATTCCGAACATGATCGTGATGAGCGGTAACCGCCGCCGCCTGACCGATTATCAGGGGATGATCAATTGCGCCAACGGCCTGCGGCCGATGGTGAAACTGGCCGAAGAGGCGGGCGTGACGCTGCAAATGGAGCTGCTGAACAGTAAAGTGAACCACCCCGATTATATGTGCGACCGAACGGAATGGGGCGTGGCACTGGCCGAAATGATCGGGAGCGACCGCTTTAAGCTGCTGTATGATATCTACCATATGCAGATTATGGAGGGCGACGTGATTGCGACGATTCGCAAGTACCACAACTACATCGGTCATTACCATACCGGCGGCGTGCCCGGCCGCAATGAGATCAATGACACGCAGGAGTTAAACTATCCGGCCGTTATCCGGGCAATTCACGAAACGGGTTTCGAGGGTTACGTGGCCCAGGAGTTTATCCCCACGGCGGCGGATAAGCTGGCGTCGTTGCGGGAAGGGGTGGAGATATGTACGGTTTAGCGGACTGATTTACCGGAGACTTCGGAGTTCGGCAACTTGCCGCGTGCCACGTTTTTTTTCACATTTTCCTGAGATAACTGGCGATGAAATCGTCAAAAAGCCCCGCAACAGAGCTTTGTTGCGGGGCTTGCTCGTGGGTACGTACCGGTCTGATCCGGGACTTATGTCACGGCTCTTAGTACAAATACTGCAACGCCACGCGGTCGTAGAAACCGAACTCACCATCCTCGCCGCTGCCGAAACAGGAGAGCATGACCGAGTTGGAATCGTAACCCGTAGGCGTGCCGGGAATGTGGTTGGCACCGTCGCTGCCGGAACCTTCGTTGACGTTCTGGCCGCAACTCTGGCGGCTGAAAAAGTCGGTATGGCGCAGGCCCACGGCGTGGCCCATCTCGTGGGTCATGACGTGCTCGATGGTATTGAGGTCATAGTTGTCCATGCCGCGGTAGATTTGGATCCACTTGAAGGGGTTGCCGCCGGAAGGGAAACCGGCCTGACCGCCCGCGCCCGATTGGTTGGGCTGGCGATAAACCACCATATCGGCGTTGGTGCTGCTGGAGTAAGATAGCGAGAACGTGAGGTTGAGGTTCAGTGCGTTGTAGTTGTTGACGGCCCACTGGAGGGAAGTCCTCATGTTGTTGGTGAGACCGAAACCGCCGCCGCCGGTGTAACCGATAACGGTGACCGTTTGGGGGCTGACCAGGTTATTGGTGCGGTACTGCTTCTCGCCGGAGGCGACGAGGCTCGTGAGTTCTTCCAGTTCGGTTTTGCTGACGGAGATACAACCGTCGATGAGCAGGCGGTCTTCGGAAATACCGTCGGGGTAGGTATCGACGGTGCGGGTGATGCGATCCAGGCTGATGGTGTGGGACACGACATCGGCGACGATGGCGTCACCGAAATCGAAATCCGGCAGTCCGGTGTGGCCATCCTCGTTGTCATCCACGATGAAGGAGGCGGGCAGTGCGGCGGGGCCGAGATCGGCCACGGCGGTTTCGCGCTCGCAGGCGCTAAAAACGGACAAGACGAGGATGAAGGAACAGATCCAGAGGATGTTCCTGGTATAGTATGTGTTCAAAATCGGAAATTGAAAAGAGTGAAATAATGGTTGCCCGCCCTAGAATAGGTTCCAGAAACTATTCCCGGAGACCGTTCGCGACCGGCCATGGAAATAGTGTCCCGGTACCGTTGATAGCGCGGCGCGGATGTGAAAATTGGACCATACGAATGACCCGATCTACCAAAATGATAGACCCGTGGGCGGCAACGAGCCGGTCCGGTGCTTACCGGACCGGCCGGTAGCAGCGTCAATACTGAATGTGTTTATAAATGGGGTAGGGGCCGGGGCGTTAAAGCAACGCAAATCAACTGGCCCGCCTGCCGTAAGCGGAGTGAATCCGCGGGCGGGGGGAATAAAACAGACCAGGGTAGGTCGGTGACCGGAAAAACGGCTACTTTCGCCACCGGCCCAGGGGCCTCAACGAAAGGTTCCCCCCCGGGAACCGTAATTCTATGATTGTCACAAAGGCAAATATAGTAATCTGCCGATTATTAAGGCGGTTTCTTTCGAAAAACCGAAAAAAAATTGGAACTCTTTTTCGGCCGGTGTAGTCACTTACCCGACCAGCTATTTAGAATAGTCCGATTCAATCATTCCAGACCGAATCGTGCCGGAGACCGCTGCTAGCCTTCTGGTAATCAGGAGAAGTTACCGAACCCTTCCAATCGTGTTGTGACACGCCATCACTAAATCACGGGCATAGCCCGCCAAATCCACCTTTACCTTGCACAAGATCGCCTCCGTCCACGTCTGGTCCGAAGACCTCAATCTTTCCCGGCCCTACACCATTGCATTCAGGACCATCAATTCCGTACAAGCTTTTTATGTACTGCTACGTCTGGAAGATGGAACCTACGGCGTGGGGTCGGGCAACCCTTCAAAGCTGGTGACGGGTGAGGATTTCGATATCAGCCTGCGCCGTATGCAAGCCGAATTGCCGGCGCAGTTGATCGGAGCGGACATCCGGGCACTGCCGGCGGTAAGTTATCGGCTCGGTAAATTATGGGCCAACTCGCCCGCCGCGCGTGCGGCCGTCGACATTGCCCTGCACGACCTGCACACCAAAAAACTCGGTATCCCGCTGCTGGATTACTTCGGCCGCGCCGTGCCGGATTTGCCCACTTCCATCACCATCGGTATCAAGGACACGCTGGAGGAAACCCTGGAAGAAGCCAGGGAATACCTGGACCGTAACTTCCGTCACATCAAGCTCAAAATCGGGAAGGACCCGGTGGCCGACGCGCAAACCTGCCACGAACTGATGGCCCTGATCGGCAAGGACGCCTACGTGCGGGTGGACGGCAACCAGGGCTACACCGCCGAAGACCTGGATTACTTCGTGAATGCCACCACCGATCTGGCTCTGGAACTGATCGAACAACCCCTGCCCGTTGGCCAGACCGACGAGATGCGCCGCCTGCCGGCCAATTTGCGGACCCTCTCGGCCGCCGATGAGGACTTACTCTCCACGGACGATGCTTTCGACCTAGCCTGCATGCCCGTACCCTTCGGCATCTTTAATATTAAACTGATGAAGTGCGGCGGCCCCGCCGCCGGGCGGCGGATCGGTCAGACGGCCGCCCACGCCGGTATTCAGTTGATGTGGGGCTGCAACGATGAAAGCCCGATTAGTATCGCAGCCGCGCTACATACCGCGCTATCCATGCCCAATACCAAGTTTATCGACCTGGACGGTAGCCTGGACTTGGCCGACACGCTAGCCGAAGGCGGTTTTAGCATCAGCAATGGCATCATGTCCATCCTTCCCGACCGCCCGGGGCTGGGCGTGGTGCTCGGAAAAGCGGTGCTGGAGCGGTTTGGGTAGTGGGGTGTTCGCTCACACCTTCCAGGTACGATCTTGGTGCTCGCTCACACCTCCCAGGTACGATCTTGGTGCTCACACCTCCCAGGTACTACGATTTTGGTAAACCAAAACGTAGCTACCTTGGAGGAGGAACTCGTGTGGGCGGGAGCTTTGGCTCCCGCTGTTTCCCATCGCTCCTCCAAGGTGTCCATTTTGCTCCGCAAAAAGGCACCTGGGAGGTGTCGATGGTGCTGAGGAACTCGTGTGGGCGGGAGCTTTGGGTAGTGGGGTGCTCGTTCACACCTCCCAGGTACGATTGTCTCGCTCACACCTCCCAGGTACTACGATTTTGGTAAACCAAAACGTAGCTACCTTGGAGGAGGAGCTCGTGTGGGCGGGAGCTTTGGCTCCCGCTGTTTCCCATCGCTCCTCCAAGGTGTCCATTTTGCTCCGCAAAAAGGCACCTGGGAGGTGTCGATGGTGACCTGGGAGGCGTCGATGGTGCTGAGGCACCTGAAAGGCGTCGATGGCGCTGAGGCACCTGGGAGGTGTCGATGGCGTTTTGGTAGATACCCTGGAGGAGGAACTCGTTGGAAGCGAAGCCTTCTACCAAAATACGAGCGCAGACCCCACGTGTAGGCGTAGACTTATACAAAAATACCAAACTCCGAGGAGCCTGCGACGATCACCGCAGGTAATTACCAGCGGCAACGCCGCCTACTAAAGTACGCGGCTCCGCCGCTACATCACCGAAAGGTAGTGGGGGAACATCTCCCGCCACAGCGGCCAATCGTGTTCTACCCATCCGCGCACGTCCAGCCAGTGGTCGATGCCCTTGTTGCGGAGTATCTGTGAGAATTGCAGGTTGTCCTTCAGGCAGATGTCCCACTCGCTGGTGCCGAGGATGATCTTGATGTTCCAGATGGCCCAATCTTGCATATGGGGCACGAACTCCACGGGGTTGTTAAAGTAGACATTTTCATCGTGGAAGCCGCCCATGAAGCTGCTGATGTCGTAGGCACCGCTCATGCAGATCAGGTGGCTGACCATTTCCGGGTGGCGGAAGGTAAAGTTGGTGGCCGAAAAGCCGCCGAAACTGGCCCCGGCCATCGCCACGCGGCCCGTTCCGCCCCGGTGGCGGATCTGGGGGATGAACTCGTGGTACAGGAACTTGTCGTACTGCACGTGGCGGCGCACCTTCTCACCGGGGTGGATGTTGCGGTTGTACCAGCTCTCGTTATTGATGCTATCCAGGCAGTAGATCTGCACCAGCCCCTGCTCCACGAACCAGCGGACGCTCTCGATCAGTTTGAAATCCTTGGCTTCGTAATAGCGGCCCAACGTGGTGGGCAGCAGCACCAGCGGGTAGCCGCGGGTACCGAAAGTAATGAGGTCGATCTCGTGGCCGAGGTGGTGCGAGTAAAAGCGGGAGTGTTGCTCGTGCATATCGTTGCCGGGGTATGGTTAGCGTAGGACGGCAAAGGTAAACGGTTTGCGGGATTTGGGGCGGGGGGTAAAATCGAAAGGACTAAAGTCGATACTGGAAGGTCAGGTAGGCGGTATAACGGTTAATGGACACCCCGGTAAATAATAGGTAGCAAAAGGCAATGTTGCAGCTTTTGCTTTGATATTCAAGACGGGGTGGTAAAATCGTTTGAGCACCGGTTAGGCCGATGCCAATCCGGGAGCAAGTTCGAATAGTACGTCTAGACCGGCCGTTAACTCCAGCTCGTTATCGTACAATAGAAAACCGCTCGATGGGGGGAGAGGATAAAACTCGTCTGGTTTCGCGTCTTCCAGAATAAACTCAGTTTCAATACCCTGTTCGGACTGAATCTGCTCAGAGACGAGTCGGTAATCCACTCGTGAATCCAGGTGATAACTAAGCAGTATCTTCGGGCGAAGCAAAAACTTGCCTAATCGATACTCCAGCCCCAGGGTGATTCCTGCATCCCTGCGCCGCACATCAACAATGTTGTAATTAATAAATTTGCTGGATGATATAAATCCAGTCGTAAATTCTATCCTTCGGGCAGTCTTGCTGAAGTTGGATTGCTGGTAGTTTAACCCGCTATATACCGCCAAACGTTCGCTGAGACGATGAGCATATTCCACTCCCGCCTGCAAGGCATACCCGTTCATCTCATGTTTTCTGCCATCAAACGGGCGCACCAGTCCATTACTGACATTAAACCGCAATCCACTATCCTGTGCGTTCAGCGGAAGTACAACGACAAATAAAATAATTGACAAGAATAAGCTGCGTAGCATGACGGGGAGTTGAAACAACAAGGTAAAAAATTTTCATCACTTGTTTCAAGTCAGCCCATATGGTGCCCTAGCTTTCCGGCAGATAAGCTTCAATGGGTGAAATCACGAAGTCCAGATTGGGTGATGACATTCATTGGTGCCGGTCGATCATCGGCCAAACCGATACTGCAGGTTGAGAAATACGGCAAAACGACCGGTATCCACATTGTCTATTGTACTATCTCACCTTACTACACCTAGTGTACTGACCGAAAAATTTTGTTATGTTGATAACTGGCCAGAATCAAGCAGCGACTGACACTTTAATATTTTGGCCATATAACGAAACTTGCAATGTGCTACACTAGGGTGTTCATTCTATTGAGGTTTAACCACTACAGTTTTAACTGTACGTCAACTCCCCGTCACCCCCTCCCCCCCGCGGTGGCTGGGGTTACCACGAAGTAGCCGCGAAGCGAACGGGACCCAGACGAATAGCCGGGCCGGGGGAGAGGTCTCCAGAAACAGAACGCAAAACGTCACCCCTCTCCCGGAGGAGAGGGGCCGGGGGTGAGGGCGCGCGGCGTGGTACGAGCCAAGCACCGTCACCCCTCTCCCCTGGGGAGGGGCCGGGGGAGAGGTCTCCAGAAACAGAACGCAAAACGTCACCCCTCTCCCGGAGGAGAGGGGCCGGGGGTGAGGGCGCGCGGCGTGGTACGAGCCAAGCAACGTCACCCCTCCCCCCTGGGGAGGGGCCGGGGGAGAGGTCTCCAGAAGCAAGCGAAAAACCCTACTTCTCCAAACATTTTATACTCCTATCTCTGCGGAGATTGGGGCAATCAACGCAGCTTATCGCCGATCAAGAATCTATTGCAGGAATTGCGACCGGAGGAAGCGCAAGCCAAATTCGCATGACCGGAGGTCACACCCATCGCATGACCGAAGGTCACTTACCCTGCATACCATACTCAATCATTCAGTCATTCAATCACTCAATCATTGTCCCCCCCCTTTCGTCGATCAGCACCTAACTTTCCTCCTTAAAAATGGGTAGGGTGGGGGAAAAGCGGCACCTTTAGGAGACTTTTCCGCACAACCCGGCCCGGACAAGCGATGTGGAGGGGCGGCCGACCGGCAGGGAGGCCGGACGCGTAGCGGCCGAGCGAATAGCGAGCCCCGCAACGCAGCGACCCGGCCCCGCGCTAGCGGGCCGGGATGGCCCATCACCTACCCCCCATCCACGCCTTTTTTCTGAACCCCCACGACACGCACCCGAATCAGCACCCCCGATGGCAAACGACGAACAACTGGAAACCGGCACCTACGAGATCATCCGCCACCGCCTGGAGGCCCAGGCGACCGAGCTGCGCGCGCGGATGCAGGCCCTGAACGACCTGCGCAAGGACATCTTCGGCGGCGCGGAAACCAAACTGCTGAGTACCGACCGCGTGACCACCGCCAACTACTGCACGGCGCGTGACCTGACGGCCGTGGGCGACCTGGCCCTGCTGGGCTATAACGTGAATGTGGGCCTGCGCGAGGGGATAAAAATCAGCGATGTGTTTGCCGTGTACGCTTACCAGGAGGGGAGTTTCAAGGCCCTGCCCGAAGCGACACTGCTGACCGACCCGGATTTCGTGACTGATTTTACCAACCTCTACCGCTACTATAAGGAGGCGGCTTTTGCCCGTTTCGAGCGGCGGGGCCGCAACGTGTATATGGTGTTTCACCTGACCGACAAAAAGGTGGACGTGAAGGCCCTGAAGTGGCTGCTGACCGACGGCAAGCTGACGTACGTGGACAACCGCAGCGAGCACGAAATAGCCCCGCCGGCCCAGTACGAGTTCCGCTGGAAAACGGCCGGCCGCGACGAACAGCGCAGCGGCCGCCACCCCCACGTTTCGATCCTGGACCGGGTGTTCGTGGAAACGGTGGGCGGCGACCTGACCATTAAAATAGAAGACAATACCGACGACGGACGCGGCATCTATGCCGAGCCGGTGGAGTACCCCGACCAGACGCTGGACGACGCCGAATTTGCCTACGCCGACCTGGGCAACCTGATTGCGCTGCGCATCCGGCCCTACCAGGAGGAGGCCCGTTATTTTGTGTTCAACGAGAACATGCAGACGGTGCGGCGGATCGAAGCCCTGGCGCGCAGCGGCGTACTGTTGCCCGAGGGCCACGGCCTGATCTTCGCCAACGGCTACTACCTGCAAACGGGCGAGTTTAAGGTGTTTGAGCACCAGCCGCGCGAGATGCGGTTTCACCAGCGCCACGCCGCGCCCAACGGCGAGGATTACCTGTTTGTGTTTACCGACGACCGCGAGGGACGCTACACCCTGCTGCCCTACAACATCATTAGCCAGCAGGTGGCCACGCCCATCCAGTGCAACGGCTATACCCTGCTGCCGGCCGGCGAACTGTGCTACTTCGGGGCCGAAGAAGAGGCCACTAAGCACCACGTGATCCAGGTATGGCAGACACCCTTTACCGATGCCGAGCGCGAGGTGAAGGTGGGCAAGCCCGACCACTACCTGGCCAAGGTGGGCAACAAAAACATTGTGCGGGCCATGGCCGAGGTGCAGGAAATACTGACCCTGACCACCAAAGAAGACTCGTACGGCAACCTCTACGACGAGCTGGTGCGCCGCGCCACCACCACCCTGGACGCCCACTACTGGCTGGACCAGGAGGCCGCCGCCGACCTGGCCGCGCCCCTGCGCGAGCTGCGCGCCACGGCCGAGGCCGCCATTGACGAATACGAGCGTAAAGAAGCCGCCCGCCGCCGCGCCCTGGCCCGCCAGGCCGAAGTGGCCGAACGCCTGGACGCCGCCGCCGACCGCACCCGCCGCGCTACCTTCCGCGATATCAACGACTTCGTGGTGCTACTGACCGAAGTGCGCTCGCTGCGCGGTGCCATCGTGGAACTGTCGGAAACCAAGTACACCGAACCGGACGCCGTGGCCGCGCTAGACGAGCGCGCCGCCGCCCTGGCCGAGCAACTGGCCCGCGCCTGCACGGAGTGGCTGCTGCGCGACGACGCCCTGACCGGCTTTACCGACCGCATGGCCGCCCAGGAAACCCGCCTGGAGACCACCGAAACCGCCCGCGCCGTGGGCGAGGTGACCGAGGAACTGGAACAGATCAGCGCCGACCTGGAACTGCTGACCCAGGTGGTGAGTAACCTGAAGATCGAGGACGCCACCCAGACCACGGCCATCGTGGAGCGGATCTCCGACCAGTTTACCGGCCTGAACCGCCTGCGGGCCGCCGCGAAGCGGCGGGCGGGCGGCTTTGCCGATACCGAGGCCGGGGCCGAATTCACCGCCCAACTACGGCTGCTGGACCAGGCCACCCTCAATTACCTGGACCTGGCCGACACCCCGGAGGCCACCGACGACTACCTGACGCGCCTGATGGTGCAACTCGAAGAACTGGAGGGCCGCTTTGCCGAGAGCGAGTCTTTTATCGAGAAGCTGGCCGAGAAACGCGCCGAGGTCTATGCCGCCTTCGAGGGCCGCAAGAACAGCCTGGCCGAGGCCCGCGACCGCCGCGCCGCCGGCCTGGAGGCCGCCGCCGACCGGATCGTGAAGGGAATTCGCCAGCGGGCGAACGCCTTCAAGACCGAAGCCGAGATCAGTGCCTACTTCGCCGCCGACTTGATGGTGGACAAGGTGCGCGACCTGGTGCGCCAACTGGAAGACCTGGGCCACGCCAACCGCGCCGGCGAACTGCAGGCCAACCTGAAAACCCTGCGCGAGGAGGCCGTGCGTCAACTGACCGACCGCAACGAACTGCTGGAAGACGGCGACCGCATCATCCGCCTGGGCAAGCACCGCTTTGCCGTGAACCGCCAGCCGCTGGAACTGACCGTGGTGCAGCGCGAAGGACACCTTTATTACCACCTGACCGGCACCCACTTTTACTCGCCGCTCAACGACCCCTCCATTCTGGCCACGCGGCCGGTCTGGGGCCAGGCCCTGATCTCCGAAAACCGCGCGGTGTACCGCGCCGAGTACCTGGCCTACTCCTTATTGCGGGAGTTGCGTTTGCAGGCCGCGCCGGACGACAAAAAGCTGGCTGCACTGGTGACCGCCGCCGCCGGCACCCGCTACGAGGAGGGTTACACGCGGGGCGTACACGACGCCGATGCGACCAAAATTCTGTCGGCCCTGCTGACGATGGACCGCGCACTCGGTCGCCTACGCTACCGCGCTGACCTGCGGGCGGCGGCCCTCTACTGGTGGACGCAACTGCTGGACGAGGACACCCGCGCCGCCTGGAAGCGGCAAACCGACGGTGCGGCCGCCGTGCTGGCCGTATTCCCCCACAGCCGCGAGGCCGATTACCTGACCGACCGCCTGGCCGCCGCGTTGGCTGCCGACCTGTCCGCGCCCGATCTTTACCCCGACCTGGATGCCGCCCGCGCCGCTGCCTACCTGCTGGATGAACTGACCGACCCCACCACGGCCGAGGAACCAGCCCGCTCGCCCGCCGCTGCCGAACTGCACGATGACTTTCTGGCCTATCTGAAGAAAGACCGCTCCCTGACTCGCTTCCGCGAGAGCCTGAGCGACCTGGACGAGCGCACCCCCGCCCGCCTGCAACTGGCGCGCCAGTGGCTGCGGGCCTACGCGGCCGCCTCCGAAGCCGTGGCCGACGGAACCGTGCTGGAAGAAACCGCCGTGAGCCTGCTGCGCACCACCGAACCGGTGCCCGTGCCCGAAGCCGCCGCCCGCTCGAGCCGCGAACTGACCGACCTGCTGGGCGAACACGAAGCCAGGGTGGGGGAGGGCGGTGCCTATGAACTCGACTACCACGAATTTACGGAGCGGCTGGGCCGTTTCGAGGAAGAGACGGTGCCGCTGTTCAGCCAGTTCCGCGAGGTGAAACGGGAATTGAGTAAAGCCTTCAGCGAGGAACTACGGCTGGAAGAGTTTAAGCCGCAGGTGCTGTCGTCCTTCGTCCGCAACCGCCTGATCGACGAGGTGTACCTGCCGCTGTTCGGCAATAACCTGGCCAAGCAGATGGGTACCGCCGGCGCGGATACCCGCACCGACCGCATGGGCCTGCTGCTGCTGATCTCGCCGCCGGGCTACGGAAAAACCACCCTGATGGAATACGTGGCCGACCGGCTGGGGCTGATCTTCGTAAAGATCAACGGCCCCGCCCTGGGCCACCAGGTGACCGGTCTGGCCCCGTCGGATGCCCCCTCGCTGGCGGCCGCCCGCGAACTGGAAAAATTGAACCTGGCCCTGGAAATGGGCGACAACATCATGCTGTACGTCGACGACATCCAGCACTGTAGCCCCGAGTTTTTACAGAAATTCATTTCCCTCTGCGATGCCCAGCGCAAGATCGAGGGCGTCTGGGAAGGCAGGGCCAAAACCTACGACCTGCGCGGCCGCCGCCTGGCCGTGGTGATGGCGGGCAACCCCTACACGGAAAGCGGGGATAAATTCCGCGTGCCCGATATGCTGGCCAACCGCGCCGACATCTACAACCTGGGTGACATCCTGGGCGACCAGGCCGCCGCTTTCCGTCTCAGCTACCTGGAAAACGCCCTCACTTCCAATACCGGTCTGAGCCGCTTGGTGGCCGCCGGCGGCCGCGCGGATTTCCTGGAACTGGTGCGTGCCCTGGAGGCCGGCAGCGCTGATACCGCACAGCTGACCGGCAACTACTCGGCCGCCGAACGCGCGGAATACGTGGGACTGCTGCAAAAACTGCTGCGCGTGCGCGACGTGGTACTGGACGTCAATCAGGCCTACATCCGTTCGGCCGCCACCAACGACGCCTACCGCACCGAGCCGGCCTTCCGCCTGCAGGGCAGCTACCGCGACATGAATAAACTGGCCGAGCGGATCGTGCCCATCATGAACGACCGCGAACTGGAATCGCTGATCCTGAGCCACTACCAACGCGAAAGCCAGACGCTGACCAACGACGCCGAGGCCAATTACCTGCGCCTCAAGGGCATGGTGGCCACCCTCACGCCGGACGAGGAAAACCGCTGGACGGAGATCAAACTCACCTTCGACGAGCAACGCCGCGCCGGGGCCGGCCTGGAAGAACGCATGGGCGAACTACTCGGCCAACTGGGGGAACTGACTGACGAGATCGAAGGCATCCGCCGGGCGGTGGAGAAGCGGAAACCAAGGAGTGAAAAAGTGAAGGAGTAGTTGCGCTGCTTCTTTTAATTCTAAAGCGATCCTTCGGGGGGCAGATCAAAATAGTGTTTATAGCATAGTGAATACGGACCTCGAAACTTTGCTATGCAATGATTAGAAGCGGCGCAGCCAATAGTGAATGGCGGTTGTTGCGTAATCTTTTCTCTTCGGGAGGGCAAACCGAGTGGATTTTTAAGAGAGTGTTCATCCAACCGTGTCTATCATTACTACCTTTTACCCTCTACTAACCAGGGGCCCCGCCGGCTACCGCCGGCGCCGGGCTGTTCCGCAGCTCGCTATTCGCTCGGCCCTGCGGGCTGCCTTCCTGTGGTCGGCCCTGCTCCCATCCCTGGTCCAACAATAATAAGTAAAAAACAAAATTTGTGTAAACACAGTCATTATTTGTTGGTACTTACTTGCCTGAATATGAGACTAAACAACCAAAAAAAGTTTCATTCTCATATATGAGAAATGATTTCCTTGCTGTATATTTGTTTCCGAACAGCTCCCGTTGGGTGCTTTCCCCTCCGCTACGACCCGGTGGGTGACCAATTTTCTCCTAATCCGCCCTGCCAACCATGGGGCACCTGAAGTTTCGCTAACTGCCCGGCTAACGGCCGGCAGGGTAGGGGGGCTTCGATTTTTAATCGTAATCTTATGAATATATTCTATCCTAACCGGCTTGCGCCGGGCATTTTGCGCCGCTGTCTGGCCCTGACCGTCCTCTGTTGTGGACTTTGGTCGGCCGTCTCCGCACAAGGAACGTGCGCTACGGCCATTCCCCTCACTCCGGGTATCGCGCAGAGCGGCAACACTGCTAACACGGGTGACGTCTACGATGATAATGTTTGCCTCGGGTCTTACGACGGAGGTAACGATTATCTCTTCTCGTACACTGCTACCGCCGCCGATGACGGCATGGGTATGCAATTGACCTTGACTTCTCCCGCTACCTGGACGGGTATTTCCCTCCAATCGGCATGCCCTGACGTAGCCACTCTTGCCAATTGTCTCGGCTCCAGTACTTCATCGGCGGGAAACGAAACAATTCCTTATGCAGGTCCATTGGTAGCCGGCACGACATACTTCATCCATATTTCTACCTTCCCTTTACCGCAAACGGCGGCATTCACGCTGACCACTCAAATTGTTGCTCCGCCCCCTCCCCCAGCTACGGTGGGAACGCTGGCCACTTCCGGCTGTAATGATATGGTTACTCTTTCTACTCAACTTACTGCTAGCAGTGTACGATGGGTAGAATTTAACTATGATGGTGGATCCCAAACCCTGACCTTCGATACGGAAGGTTCTACCATTGCCACGGGTAATGATACGGAAATCGGCCTCTACAATTCAGCAGGATCGTTGTTAGGTAACGACGATGACGGAGGAACCGGCTCCTTGAGTTCTCTTACGCTTACCAATCTTGCGGCCGGCACCTACTACATTGTTGCCGGAGGTTTCAATACAATTTTTGGAACTAGCGGTTTCAATGCCACTTCTACCAGTAATCGCACCGGTACACTGGTTTTCAACGTGACTGCTTCCGCAACAACTAATCTCGTCTGCAACAATACTGCTATATCCCTGGATGCCGAAGGCGAAGCCACCCTCGATCTGGCTACGGTTACTACCGCTTCTCAGGTATGCGACGGCGACGATCTTTCTGCCGATGTAACGGCATTCGATTGTACCACTACCGGCCTCCAGCTGGTTAATGTGTCTCTCACGCCCGCCGGCGGAACCGGCCCGCAGACTTGCCAGGTTACCGTTACGGTAAGTGACGATTCTCCCGCTACTATCGATTGCTCCAATC
This sequence comes from Lewinellaceae bacterium, assembly GCA_963757435.1. Lineage (GTDB taxonomy): Bacteria > Bacteroidota > Bacteroidia > Chitinophagales > Saprospiraceae > Neolewinella. The sequence continues at coordinate 43,241 of CAVWSC010000009.1, forward strand.
TTGTGGGTATCCAAACGGTTGTTTCCGCTCCCGTAACCTGCCTTTTCGTTAATGTGGGGACAGGCTTGGACCCCGCCGGTTTCAGTGATAACTGCGGCGAGGTTACCCTGACCAACAACATCAACGGAACCGCCACCCTGGCCGGTGAAGAATTTGAAGTCGGCAACGTAACAGTTACTTTCTCTGCTAGCGACGGCGTTAATGCCCCCGCTACTTGCACCTTTACCGTACTCGTTACGGCCGGATCACCCGAATGTGAAACGGATTGCAGTATGGATGCTTCGCCTCCGATTATCGAGTGTGAGGACATCACGGTCGAACTCGGCGAGGACGGCACTGCCATGATCGAAAATGAGACGGCTATAACCAGCATCACCGACAACTGCGACATGGACCCCGAAGGCCCTTTCACCATGGGCGGCCCATCAATGCGGATGTTCGATTGTGACGACGCCGGCACCACGGTCTCTCGTACGGTTGTTGCCAATGATATGGCCGGTAACCAGGGTTCTTGCACCTTTATGGTGACCATCGAGGACAATATCGCTCCGGTCATCACCTGTACCACCGATACCACCGTCTCTCTCGGAGCTAACGGCACGATCGCTTTTGATCCCGTGAGTGCATTACTCACCTCCACCGATAATTGCTCGGATGACGATCTGACCGTTACGGCGAGCGATCCTACGACTTTTGATTGTGGTGATATAGTAGAGACCTTTCCCTTTACCATCACCGTTACGGATGCCTCGGACAACGAGACTACTTGTTTGGTCACCGTTGCGGTGGAAGACAATACCCCCCCCATCTTCACCATCCTCAGCCCCACCGTTACGCTTAACAATGGCGGCACGGCCACGCTGACCATCGAGGATCTACTAGGAACTGTGACCGACAACTGCGGCATCGCCGACACGACGCTGTCGCGCGATCTGGTCTTCTCTTGTGATGACATCGGCGATTCGGGCGTGGACATCACGATCTCGGACGTGAACGGCAACGATACGACGCTGACCGCGACGGTCTTCATCAACTTCGTCGACCCGTCACTGGGCTGTAACGGCAACATCAACATCACGCTCAACGAGAACTGCCAGGCGCTCATCGTCCCCTCGATGGTGCTGGCCGGCAACCTGGTCTGCCTGGACCAGGGCTGTTCAACGTCGTGGTGCAGGACGGTACCCCCGGCGACGGCGGCATCATCACCGGTTGCGGTGAGTACACCTACATGATCTCGACGCCCTCCGGCACGGGCGTGGTTACCCCTCCGGTAACGGGCTTTACGGGGGCTTTCGCCCCGGCTAACTTCACGGTAACCCAGGACCTGCCCACGGGCATCGCCACCTTCACCGCTACCAGCCTTCAGCTGGAAACCGGTGCCGACGACGGCGTACAGGTCAGCTACACCTTCAGCGAGGCGGGCACGATCACGTTCGACTATGACGTGTTTTTGGAGACCAGCATCATTGATGATGAGTTTTTCATCCTTTTTGACTTTGACGGCAACATGGTTACCTCATTCTCCTACGAGGACATGGATAATAGTGCCTCCGGCACGGCACCCTTTACCGCCACCGGTACGATCACGCAGGCGGTCGGCGTCGGCGACGTGCTGACCCTGAACCTGAACGGCGACGGTTTTGCCACCGGCGGCGTGACCAGCACCGTGCTGATCGACGCGCTGAGTTTCGACCCGCAAGACGTTCCCGCCGGCATCCCGGGCTTCACCACCTGCTGGGGCACGGTGCGCGCCGAGGACAAGACGCCGCCCGCGGTCGTTCCCCCCGCCGCTCCGAACGGACCGTTTTTCTGCGACCAGCTGACCGGCATCTCGCTGACCGAGCTGCCCTTCAACGTCTCGCGCTGCTACCGGACCAACTCGGCCGGTCAGTTCATCAACGCCGTCGGCACGGTGGTCTCGGTGACCAGCCTGCCGCTGGCTTTCCGCACCCGCATCCTGCGCGGGCGGCGGCTTCCCCGCCGTGACGGACAACTGCTCGAACGTGCAGGTCTGCGTCAACGACGTGCTGACCTACGCTCCCGTCGATCCCGAATGCTCGGACATCATCCTTACCCGTACCTTCACGGTCAAGGACGACGGTCCCTGCACGCTGGGCAACGGCGAGACGGCCGCTTCGGTGACCGCTTCGTACCAGATCATCTTCACCCGGCCAAGCCTGGCCGACGTGAACGGCACGACGACCTTCATCGAGATCGGCTGCAACGACGCCTCGCGCCCCTTGCTGGCCCCCAACCAGTTCGGCAACGCCAACCCCGCGCCGCTGACCACGGAGTTCCCCTCGCTGGCGACCGGATCGGGCAACGTCTTCATCACGACGGCCTTCTGCAACCTGGCCGTTACGGTGGAGGACGGTCCGCGCACGACGACCTGCGCGAACACCTACAAGTTCTTCCGCACGTTCACGGTACTGGACTGGTGCGAGCCGAACGCCACGCCGCTGACCTTCCGCCGTCTGGTGAAGGTGGGTGACTTCACCGCCCCGGTGATCACGGCCCCGACCCAGGACCTGAACTTCGACGGCGTCGCCGATGCCGGACTGTTCTTCTCGACCAACGCGCTGAACTGCTCGGCCTTCTTCATCGTCCCCGCCCCGTCGGTGACCGACGACTGCTCGGCGACGATCACGGTGCTGGCCAACATCTACCCGAACGGCAACTGTCGGCCACGCCGATCGGCAGTTTCCAGGTCGGTCAGCTGACCTCGGCCATTCCGAGCGGCAACCACGTGATCCGCTACCAGGCCGTCGATGCCTGCGACAACGTAAGCACGCTGGACGTGCCGCTGACCATCGGCGACGCGACGGTTCCCGTGGCCAAGTGCGAGGACGGGCTGAACGTCTCGATCGGCGGCGCGCCGGACGCGATGGGCATGGCGCTGATCACGACCCAGGACATCGACAACGGCTCGTACGACGAGTGCGGTCCGATCACGCTGGCGATCGCCTGCGTGGACACGATAAACGGTGAACTGATCGACCCCGTGCTGGGCTACCAGCCGACGGTTAAGGTGGACTGCGACGATCTGGGCACGAAGCGCATCTCGCTGCGCGTCACGGACGCTTCGGGCAACGTGAACTTCTGCTGGCTGGACATCCTGGTGGAAGACAAGGCCGCCCCGGTCTGCTTCGCGCCGACGCCCCGCACGGTACTCTGCTCGGACCTGCCGTTCGACTTCCCCGCCAACGTGGGCACGGCCTTCGGCCTGGACCAGGTGAACGTGGGCGCCTTGCTCAACGACCTGTTCGGCACGCCGACGGGCCAGGACAACTGCCCCGGCACGACGCTGGAGGTATTCACGCCGACGGACCTGCGCGACAACTGCGGGGTGGGCACGATCACGCGCCGCTTCCGCTTCACGGACGCGCAAGGCCTGCAGTCGCTACAGCCCTGCGTGCAGCTCATCACGGTGCTGGAGCAGCACGACTACACGATCAAGTTCCCCGGCGATTCGGACTCGGAGGACTGCGAGCTGGACCCCATCAGCCTGATCACGTTCACGGAGCGTGCCTGCGACCTGATCGCGGTCTCGGTCCACCCGGACACCTTCCAGGCGACGGCGAACGAGTGCTTCAAGATTCGCAACACGATCGAGGTGATCAACTGGTGCGAGTACGACGGCATCGAGGAGCCGATCACGCTGCCCCGCGACGCGGACGGCGACGGCAACCTGGTGGAGGACTTCTGGCTGCACGTGGTTCCATCCACGAGCCTGACGAGCATCAACGACGACCGGGCCTTTTTGGACCGCGACGGCAACCGCCTCAACGGCAATCCTTCCTACATCAACGACCTGGCGGGCTTCCCCGTGACGGGCATCGTCGATCCGACGCCTCCGATCAACGCCGACGCGAGCGGCAACGGCTACGGCACGAGCGCTCGGCGGGGTTACTTCCGCTACATCCAGTTCGTGAAGGTGTACGACGGCATCGCGCCGACGATCGACACGACGGGCAACCAGTCGGAGTTCTGCTCGTTTGACGGCATGCTCTGCGCCGGCAACGTCGACCTGAGCTTCACGGTGGACGACGCCTGCTCGCCCGACGCGATCTCGATCGTGAGCGTGACGGTGGACCCCTTCGTGGTGGACGCCAACAACGACGGCATCATCACGGCCGTCGAGTTCCAGGCCGGGACGCTACCCGCCACGGCGAGCGTGACGACGACCTTCGTGGGTAACGTACTGACCATCGATGCGAACAACATTCCGATCGGTCGCCACGCGGTGCGGGTGGAGATCCTGGACGGCTGCGGTAACCGCGCCGCGGCGATCTACGTCTTCGAGGTGATGGACTG
>CAVWSC010000010.1:0-116596 GCA_963757435.1 Lewinellaceae bacterium
TTGCCGGTCTGCTGGCCACCGAAGGCGGCGCGACGGTAACGGGAGCGGAAGTTGCCGTATCGGGTTCGGCTAACGAGACGATGGTAACGACGACCAACGGTGCCTACTCCTTCGGCTTGCCGATGGGCGGTGACTACACGGTCACGCCGCAACTGGACGCCGATCACCTCAACGGGGTATCGACCTTCGACATCGTGCTGATCTCGAAGCACATCCTGGGACTACAGGAGTTCACGAGTCCTTACGTGCTGATGGCGGCCGATGCTAACGGCAACGGCGGCATCTCGACGCTGGACCTGATCGCGATCCGTCGCCTGATCCTGGGCCTGGACGACGCCTTCCAGAGCAACACGAGCTGGCGCTTCTTCGAGGCGGGCGGTTCGATGAGCGAGGTCCACAACTTCAACAACCTGAACTCGAACGTGACGGGCGCGAATTTCGTGGCCGTCAAGATCGGTGACGTGAACGGTTCGGCCACGGCCAACCTGACCGGAGCGACGGCCGAGGAGCGGAGCAGCGACAAGGTGGAGCTACTGCTCGACGACCTGGAAATGATTGCGGGAAACACCTACATGGTCGACGTGCGCGCCGGTGACCTGGCCGGTTTCCAGGGCACGCTGCAACTGAGGGGTGCCGAGCTGATCGACCTGACGCACGCCGCCGCGACTGCCGAGCACTTCGGCACGCACGATCGCCGACCAGGTCATGGTGACGATGAGCTTCAACGCCGACGTCGACGCCGACGACCGCCTGTTCAGCCTGACGCTGCTGGCCACGGCCGACGCCGCTTTGAGCGAGGTACTGAGCCTGACCGACCGCGCCACGCGCACGGAAGGTTACTCGACCACGCGGCGAGATCCGCGACCTGGCGCTGAACTTCGGTTCGACGACGGTGACAACGGAAGCTACCTTTGAACTGCTACAGAACACGCCCAACCCCTTCGCCACAAGCACGGAGATCCGCTTCAACCTGCCGGTTGCCGCCGCTGCGACGCTGACGGTGCAAGACGTGACGGGCAAGGTAGTGTTGGTTCGCTCGATCGAGGCGAACGCCGGGTTCAACAAGACCGTGCTGTCGCGCCGCGAGGTGGGCGGTTCGGCCGGAATCCTGACGTACACGCTGACGGCGGGTGACTACACCGCCACGCGCAAGATGGTGGTGCAGTAAGCAACGACCGTCTGATTGAAAAGAAAAGCCCCCGCCGACGAAAGTCGGTGGGGGCTTTTCGCGTGGGGGCGGAAAGTAGGGGTCTGGTCCCCAGACCTGGTAGGTAATAATCGGAGTTTAGGTTCGCAGACTTACAATACGGGGTCCCGGTCCCCAGACCTGGTAGGTAATAATAGCTCTCTGACGTTCGGGGCGGTGATGTGAACCTACGCGATCTACGCGATCTGGGGATCGCGACCCTTGTGCTGTGCGATCCGGGGATCGCGACTTTACACGGGGTCCCGGTCCCCAGACCTGGTAGGTTATAATAGCTTTGTGACGTTCGGGGCGGTGATGTGAACCTACGCGATCTGGGGATCGCGACCCTTGTGCTGTGCGATCCGGGGATCGCGACTTTACACGGGGTCCCGGTCCCCAGACCTGGTAGGTAATAATAGCTTTGTGACGTTCGGGGCGGTGATGTGAGCCTGCGCGATCTCGGAATCGCGACCCTTGTGTTGCGATCGGGGATCGCGACCCTTGTGCTGTGGCGATCCGGGGTTCGCGACTTTACACGGGGTCCCGGTCCCCAGACCTGGTAGGTAATAATAGCTTTGTGACGTTCGGGGCGGTGATGTGAGCCTGCGCGATCTGGGGATCGCGACCCTTGAGCTGCGCAATCTGGGGATCGCGACCCTTGTGCTGCGCGATCCGGGGATCGCGAACCCTTGGTTTTTGCTTGCTGCGCGATCTGGGGATCGCGACCCTTGTGCTGCGCGAATCTGGGGATCGCGACCCTTGGTGCTGCGCGATTTGGGGATCGCAACCGTCAAAAGATTATCCTTCATCTCCTCTCATTCCTTGTCTCTTGCGTGAGGTGCCTGGACGGGGCGGCCCGATAGGGACGCAGCCCGCAGGGCCAAGCCGATAGGCGCGCCGGGAAGGGACCGACCCCGGCCAATGGCCGGGGGCACGCCCGAAAAACCGTTGAGTGCGCTAACACGGTTTAGTCCGGGAATAGGTTCTTTTAGTCGATGAATAAGGGGGGAGTTGGGCGATTTTGTACATATTTGCGGACTAACACACTACTATGGAGCTGAAAATCACCAACCTAGAGAAAACTTACCCAAACGGCGTACGGGCGATTAATAACTGCAATTTGACCATTCGGCAGGGGATGTTCGGTCTGCTGGGGCCTAACGGAGCGGGTAAATCGAGTCTGATGCGGACGATTGCTACGCTGCAGGAAGCGGATTCGGGTACGATTACGTTGGGCGACATTGATGTGTTGGAAGAAAAGGACGCGGTGCGCCGTCTGCTGGGCTATTTGCCGCAGGAATTCGGGGTGTACCCAAAGGTGAGTGCCGAAAATATGCTGGATCACGTGGCGGCCCTGAAGGGTGTGGCGAACCGTAAAGAGCGCAAGGAGGTGGTGGCCGCGCTGCTGCAGCGGGTGAACCTGTATGATAAACGGAAAAATAACCTGGGCACGTTTTCCGGGGGAATGAAGCAGCGCTTTGGGATAGCCCAGGCCCTGCTGGGAAATCCACAGCTGATAATAGTGGACGAACCGACGGCGGGGCTGGACCCCACGGAGCGCAACCGCTTTCATAACTTGCTGAGTGAGATCGGGGAGAACACGATCGTGATCCTGAGCACGCACATTGTGGAGGACGTGACGAATCTGTGTAATGACATGGCCATTATTTGCCTGGGCGAGGTGATTGCCACGGGGCACCCATCGGACCTGGTGGGGCAGGTGAGCGGCAAGGTCTGGAGCAAATCCATTGACAAGGCCGATTTGGCCGAGCACCTGGACCGTTACCGGGTGATTTCCACGCGGCTGAAAGCGGGGCGCACGGAAATTCACGTCTACAGCGAGGGCTTACCCGATGCTTCCTTCAGCCCGGTGAAGGCCGATTTGGAGGACGTGTACTTTACGCGGATCGGCGAGAAGATGGAACTGGAATTGATTTAGAGCACCCCTAACTACCCTGATTATGTTTTTGGATATCCTGAAATTTGAATTGACGTACCGGCTGAAGCGGCCGGCCACCTGGGCCTATTTCGGCCTGTTGCTGGTGTTCGGTTTTATTCTGGCGGCCAACGGTGCCAACAGCGGCTCGGAGAAAGCCTTTGTGAACGCGCCGGTGGTGATTATCAACCTGATTGTAATAGTGAGTATATTCGGGACCATGATCGCTTCGGCGGTGATGGGCGTGCCGGTGTACCGTGACATCGAACATGGGGTGAAGGACTATTACTTCACCTATCCGGTGAAGGAGCGAAATTACCTGCTGGGGCGCTACACGGGGTCTTTACTGACACTGTTTTTGATTAGTACGGGGCTGATATTCGGTTTGATGATCGGCTATGCACTGGGACCGGTGCTGGAGTGGGAAAACCCGGAGCGTTTCGGCCCATTTCAGCTGGGAAGCTACGTGCAGGGAATGCTAGTGATGATGTGGCCGAACCTGTTTTTTGTGGGGACGCTTTTCTTTTGCCTGGTGGCACTAACGCGCAAGATTTTTATTTCCTACGTGGGTAGCGTGTTGTTTTTTATCCTCTATCTGGTGGCCGGTACGCTGGCCTCGGACGTGGAAAACCTGGGTGTTGTGGCGTTGCTGGACCCATTCGGTTCCTTTGCGTTTGGTAATGACGTGCGCTACCTGACGCCGCCGGAACAGAATGCCTACGACCTGAGCCTGTCGGGCGATCTTTTGATCAACCGCATCATCTGGCCGCTGGTGGGCCTGGCCCTGTTGGGCTTCACTCTGTTTCGTTTCGACTTCACTCGCTTTCTGGATGGGATGAAGGGTAAAATAAAAAGGGCAAAAGCCGATCTGAATGCGGGGGTAACCGCCGTAGCGGGTGTACGGGCAGCGGATGTGGTGATTCCGCACGTGCAACAGACCTTTAGTACGAGCGGCTATTTAAACCGGATGCGTAGCCAGGCGTGGATCGAGTTCAAGAGTATTTTGCGGGACCCCTACTTCTTTGGTATCGTGGGCGGTGCCATCCTGTTTTTGTTTCTGGACGGCTGGTTCGGCAATGTCACCTACGGTACCCGAAACCTGCCGACCACCTGGGCCATGCTGGATGCAAAAGACGGTACTTACGTAATCTTCGTGTTCATTATCCTGGTTTTTTATACCGGTGAGGTGGTGCACCGCGACCGCACCGTGAAATTCGACCAGATCAGCGACGCGCTGCCGATGCCGAATTGGGCCATCTACGGCGGTAAGCTGCTGACGATGCTGCTGGTGAGCTTCTTGCTGGCTACCATGCCGCTGGTTATCGGGGTTTTCAGCCAGACCATCCAGGGCTTTTTCGCCTATGATTTCGGCCAGTATTTTGCCGACCTCTACCTGATTACCTGGCCCTTCTACGTGGTGCTGATGACACTGGCGTTTTTCATTCATGTGCTGGTGAACAGCAAGTTTCTCGGCCACGTGGTGGCGATCGGAACTTACGTGGCCATCTTTGCGTCCAGCGCGATACTGGAGATCGATTATAATTTATTCATTTTCGGTGGTTCGCCCGGTTACCTGGTATCGGACATGAACGGTCTGGGACATTTTTTAGGGGTTCAGTCCTGGTTCAACGCTTACTGGCTGGCGTTCGGCGGCATCCTGATTATTCTGGGCGGACTGTTTTATGCCCGGGGGACGGATAACATCTGGCGCAGCCGCTTCCGGCGTTTCGGGCAGGACTGGGGTCTGAAGCCCGGACTGGCGATTGCCGGCTGCCTGGCGATCTTCCTCTTTTCCGGCAGCACGATCTACCGGAACGTGAGCGTCGATAACGACTACTTCACCCAGGACGAGCAACTGGACCGACAGGAGCGGCTGGAAAAAACCTACCGGGCGCGTTTCTTCGGCTTCGCGCAACCCAAGATCACCGATGTGGACGTCAAGGTGGACCTGTTCCCCGAAACACGTTCCGTAACGGCCGATGGCAACTTTCGGATCACCAATAAAACCGGCGCACCGATTGACACCATTGTGCTGGAGTACAGCTACGACGAAAAGGAAATGACTACGGAGACCTTCACCGTTGACGGTCGCAAGCCTACGCTGGTGATGCGGGACGACGACTTCAACCTTGAAGTGTATCACCTGGATCGGCCCTTGCAGCCGGGGGACAGCGTAACGATGCGATTCGTGATAGCGGGTGGCTACGGATCCTTTCCGAACGAGGGTTTTCAGCAGAATATCGTGTATAACGGCACCTTCCTGAATAACAGCATCTTTCCTTCTTTCGGGTACAGCGGACAAGCGGAGATCAGTTCGGACCTGGAGCGCAAGAAACGCGGGCTGGAGGTACGCGACTTCGGGCTGCCCCCCGCCGACGATCCGGTGGGGAAGAGCAATTTGCTGTTTGGAGACGATGCTGATTTCGTGACTTTCAGCGCTACGATCAGCACCTCTCCCGACCAAATTGCCATTGCCCCGGGCAAGCTGATCCGGGAGTACGAAGAGAACGGCCGTCGCTATTTCGAGTACGCCAACGAGGGCAAGATGCAGAACTTCTTTAATATTTCTTCCGCCCGCTACAAAGTAGGGGAGCGGACGTGGGAGAACGGCAACGGTCGCGACGTGAAAATCCAGATCTTCCACGACGCCAAACACGATCGCAATATTACCCGCTACCTGGATGCGGTAGAAGAATCGCTGGAGTACTACTCGGATCAGTTTGGCCCCTACCAGTTCGATCAACTACGGGTGCTGGAGTTTCCGCGTTATTCCACCTTTGCCCAGTCCTTCCCGAACACCGTTCCGTACGCGGAAAGCTTCGGATGGACAGGAGATTTTTCCGACCCGACGGACAATGATTACGCCTTTACCGTAACGGCCCACGAAGTGGCCCACCAGTGGTGGGGCCACCAGATCGCGCCCAGTGCCACCCGCGGTGCTAATCAAATCAGTGAGTCGATGGCGGAGTACTCTTCGCTGATGGTGACCAAGAAACGCTACGGGGATGCCAGTATGGGAGAATTTCTGAAGTATGAACTCGATAATTATTTGCGGAGCCGCGCCGGGGAGAGCAAGTTTGAAAAAACGCTGCTGGACAACGACAGCCAGGCCTACGTATGGTACCGAAAGGGTGGATTGATTCTTTACGCCCTGCAGGATTATGTGGGCGAGGAGCGGCTCAACAGCGGCTTTGCGGCCATGATCGACAGTTTCGGACTGAAGGAAACCGCTCCCTTTGCCACTACGGAAGACTGGTACTACTTCATCAACTCCGTGACGCCGGATAGCCTGCGCTATTTTGTGAAGGAGAGCTTCGAGGGCATCACGATCTACGAGAATAAGGCTGTTGAGGCCAAGTATGGCACCCAGCCCGACGCGGACGGAAAATACCGGGTTACCCTGAAGGTGAATACGGAAAAGGTCGTCTACGAAGGTTCGGGCGAGGAAAAATCCCGCCCCACCGAGCGCAGCCTGATCGAGATCGGCGTGTTTGCCGAGGACGGTACCAATGAGCAGGGCCTGGTCGAGAAACGGCCGCTGTACCTGGAGAAGGTCTGGCTGACCCCGGGCGAGCATACGCTGGAATTACTGGTGGACGAGGTGCCGGTGAGGGCGGGGATCGATCCTTATAATAAGTTGATCGACCGGATATCGGATGATAACTTGATCGATGTGGATGCGGAGTAATTAGGTGAAGGCGCGGGGGGGAGTAAAACTGCGTGATCCGGGGGTCGAGATTCTTCTTATAAAAATCTCCGCAATAGGCGGGGATCGTGACCCTGGATAACGGGCGACCTGACAAAGCGGCACCCCGCTTCCGGGCTGGACGCCAGTACAGGAAGTGGAAACGCGAGATTCCTGCCAAAAAATCATACGTTGGGGAGGCGCGCGCATCCGGTACGGGATTTGCAATAGGGGGGATGTAAACAACGATTGATTCCCGCCCCCGGAAACGAGGGGCGGGGAACACAACTAAAAATAAAAATCCAACCGTATGAGTAAGATAATTGGTATCGACCTAGGTACGACCAACTCTTGCGTTGCGGTGATGGAAGGCAACGAGCCGACTGTCATCATCAATGAAGAGGGCCGTAACACGACTCCTTCGATTGTTGCCTTTCTGGATAACGGCGAGCGCAAGATCGGTGATTCCGCCAAACGGCAGGCGATCACAAACCCCACCCGGACCGTCTCGTCCATTAAGCGGTTCATGGGCCAGCGTTACGATGAAATTAGCGGCGAGCTACAGCACGTAGCGTATGACGTTAAAAAAGGCGAGAACGGCACGGTGCGCGTTAGCATCGACGGCCGGGAGTATACGCCGCAGGAGATCAGTGCGATGGTTTTGCAAAAAATGAAAAAAGTGGCCGAGGATTTCCTGGGCCAGGAAGTAACCGAAGCCGTGGTAACGGTGCCGGCCTACTTTAATGACTCGCAGCGCCAAGCCACCAAGGAGGCCGGTGAGATTGCGGGCCTGAATATTCGCCGGATCATCAACGAACCTACCGCCGCAGCCCTGGCCTATGGTATGGATAAGCGGTCGCAGGATATGACGATCGCCGTGTATGACCTCGGTGGCGGTACGTTTGACGTATCGATCCTGGAACTGGGCGACGGCGTATTTGAGGTAAAATCCACCAACGGTGATACCCATCTGGGTGGAGATGACTTCGACCGCGTACTGATCGACTTTTTGGCTAACGAATTCGAGAAGCAGGAGAATATGGACCTGCGCAAGGATCCCATGGCCCTGCAGCGGTTGAAGGATGCCGCCGAGAAAGCGAAGATCGAGCTTTCGGGCACGAGCGAGGCCGAGGTTAACCTGCCCTACATTACCGCCAAGGACGGTGTGCCCAAGCACCTAGTGGTAAAGATCAGCCGCGCTAAGTTCGAGCAACTGGCCGACGAGCTGGTGAAGCGTACCCTGGAACCCTGCCGCAAGGCCCTGGCCGACGCCGGTATGACCAAAACGGACATCGACGAGGTCATCCTGGTGGGTGGTTCGACGCGGATCCCCCGCATTCAGGAGGCCGTGGAAGAATTCTTCGGCCGCAAGCCCAACCGCGGCGTAAACCCCGATGAGGTAGTGGCCGTAGGTGCCGCGATCCAGGGTGGCGTGCTTTCCGGTGATGTACAGGACGTACTGCTGCTGGACGTAACCCCGCTGTCACTGGGTATCGAGACCATGGGAGGTATCTTCGACACGGTAATCGATGCCAACTCGACCATCCCGACCAAGAAGTCGAAAACCTATTCGACCGCTTCCGACAACCAGCCTTCGGTAGAGATTCATATCCTGCAGGGAGAGCGTCAGATGGCAAACGACAATCGCTCGGTGGGTAAGTTCATCCTGTCCGACATTCCGCCCGCACCCCGCGGCGTACCCCAGGTTGAAGTGACCTTCGACATGGACGCCAACGGTATCCTGAACGTATCCGCCAAGGATAAGGGAACGGGTAAAGAGCAGTCCATCCGTATCGAGGCCAGCACTGGCCTGAGCAAGGAAGAGATCGCCCGTATGAAGGCCGAGGCTGAGGCTAATGCCGACACGGACCGTCAGGCCCGCGAACGCGTGGAGAAATTTAACAAGGCCGACCAACTGGTTTTCCAGACGGAAAAGCAACTCAAGGACTTTGGCGACAAGGTGCCCGACGATAAGAAGGCTCCGATCGAGAAGGCCCTGAAGGACCTGCGCGATGCCCACACGGCCCAGAGCGAGGCCGCCGTCGATAAGTCGATGGCCGAATTGGAGACGGCCTGGCAGGCAGCCAGTCAGGAAATTTACCAGGCCCAGCAGGCCGATGCCCAGCAGGGCGGCGGCGATGCCGGTGCCGGTAATGCTAACGCCAATGCCAATGGCACCTCGGATACCGAGGACGTGCAGGACGTCGAGTTCGAGGAAGTAGAGGACAAGCAGTAATCACTGCCGGTCTTTCCTGAATGATAAAAGCCCCCCGCGCCAATTGGTGCGGGGGGCTTTTGTTTTGCGGATATGAGCGACATACTAGTCCTTACTGAACATCCATTTCCCCATCTCTTTCAGGCTACCCTTCTTACCGTAGTTCAGAATACCGATGCGGTAAATACGCCCGGCCACCCAGATGAGGCCGGCCACGAAAAATACCATGATAACGATGGAAAGGACCAGCTGCCACCAGGGTGGGTCAAAGGGCAGGCGGGCGGGCATGACGATGGGCGCAAAGAGCGGGAACATACTGGACCAAACCGCCAGCGACGAATTAGGGGCCTGAATGGCGGCGATCATGATGTAGAACCCTAGAATAACGGGAATGGTGATGGGGATGGTCAGGCTCTGGCCTTCGCCCAGATCATCGCCCATGGCCGAACCGACGGCCGCGAACAGGGCCGCGTACATGAAGTAGCCGCCGAGGAAATAGACAAAAAAGGCCGGGATAATCACCCACCAGTTGAGCGAACCCAGACCGGCAATGATGCCTTCCACCATACTTTGCGCCTCTTCGGGGTTCATACTACCGGCGGCTCCGCTGAATTCGGGCGGCGGCTGCTGGGCGTCGAAACCGAACAGCAGGGTGGCCAGAAAAATGAGGCCGGGAATGAGGATCACCCAGGCCACCACCTGCGTGAGACCCAGGGCACCCACGCCGATGATCTTACCCAGCATGAGGGTGTAGGGCTTAACGGAGGAAATGATGACCTCCACGATCCGGCTCGACTTTTCTTCCATGACCGAGCGCATCACCATCATACCGTAAACGAAAACGGTGATGTACATCAGAAAGCCCATGAACATGCCCATGGCCGCCCCGATCTCGCCCGAGTAATCGTCGCCGGCCGTTTCCTTGGCGTCCTCGTCCAGGGTGCGGGTGCGGATATCCACGTCGGTATCCAGGGCGTCGAGCGAGGCTTGCTTAATCTGCAATTCGTCGATCTTATAGCGGCGCACGGCCTTCTCCAACCGGTTACTGATAGTGCTCTTGGTATCCAGTGCCAACTGCGACTTGGAATAGTAGGTTGCCCGAAAATCGCGGCGCAGCGGGTCGTCTACCTTCGGCACGACCAGGATGCCGGTATAGCCGTCTTCCTGCTCTTCGCCCAGTTCACTGCGGAGCTGATCCAGCGGTTCTTTGGTCAGTTTGAAATAGATGCCGTTCTCATCCTTCAGGCCGCCCTGTAGCAGGTCGCCCTCGTCGATGACGGCGATGCGCTGCACCTCGTCGTTTTCGTAGGCGAAAATAAATTGCACGACTACGAAGAACAGGGCCAGGCCCAGCGGCGTAAGCAGCGTAGCCAGGATGAAGGAGCGGCGGCGGACCCGGGTGAGGTATTCGCGCTTGATGACGAGCCAGAGGTTGTTCACGGGGGAGGAAGGATTGAAGGATTGAAGGATTGAAAGCGGAGGGCGGGGCTGCGCCCGTACTTTAGTAGGCGGCTGCGCCGCAGGTAATTACCAGTACCCGGAGAGTGCCTACTAGAGTACCCCGGCCGCTGTCGCGGCCGGCTGCGAGACCTGCTTAATGAACACGTCGTTCAAACTCGGCAGCACCTCACGGAACACGTTTACGCGGGTACCCGCGTCCAGTAGTTGGCGCAGGAGGGTGTTGCCGTCCTGGCCATCGGTGAGGCTGATTTCGATGATGTTACCCAGCAGGCGGTTCACGCCGTAGTTGGTTTCCAGCCCGGCGGGCAGACTGCCTTCGTAGGTCAGTTCGTAGCGGTTTTCGCGGAAGGTCTGGCGGATGTCCTTTACCTTGCCTTCCAGGATTTTCGCGCCCTTATTGATCAGCACGATGTACTCACAGAGTTCCTCCACCTGCTCCATGCGGTGCGTGGAAAAAATGATGCCGATGCCCTCATCGTGCAGGCGGGTGATCTCGCGGCGCATCCGGCCGGCGTTCACGGGGTCCAGGCCGGAGAAGGGTTCGTCCAGGATCAGCAGACGCGGACGGTGGATAACCGTAGCGATGAACTGCACCTGCTGCTGCATGCCCTTACTCAGTTCTTCCACGGTTTTGTCCCACTGGCCGCCGAGGTCGAATTTTTCCAGCCATTCCTTGCCCTGGGCCGTCGCGTCCTTAATGGACATCCCCTTCAGTTGCGCCAGATACAGCAACTGTTCGCCCACATACATCTTTTTGTACAGGCCGCGCTCCTCGGGCAGGTAACCGATCTGGGTGGGGTGGTAATTATTCAGCGGCTTGCCGTCGAAGTAGATCTTGCCGGAGTCGGGCCGGGTAATGGTCGTGATCATGCGGATCAGCGAGGTCTTGCCCGCGCCATTCGGTCCCAGCAGGCCCAGCATAGCGTCGGGCGGCATGCTGAAGCTCACGTCATCCACGGCTACTTTTTCGCCGTATTCTTTGCGCACTTTGTCTACGCGTAGTAGGGTTTCGGTGGTCGTTGTCGGTTCCATACATTAGTGTGTGGGGGCGAAGATGCGGATTTTTTTTGGTCCCCATCTCACTGTTCGACCAACAAACCGTTACCTTCGATTGATGGACCGCCTGCTGCTAGCACAAACTCACTGGACCGTTATCCTCAATCCCCTCGCCGGCCGCGGCCGCGCCGAGCGGGTATACCGTCACCTCAAACCGGCATTGGATAAGCACCTGGCCGGTCATACCCTCCATGTCAGCCAGGACGAGCACGACATCCGCCGCCACGCCGCCCGGTCCGTTCGTGCCGGCGAGCTGAATTTCCTCATCATCGGCGGCGACGG
Organism: Lewinellaceae bacterium; assembly: GCA_963757435.1. Lineage (GTDB taxonomy): Bacteria > Bacteroidota > Bacteroidia > Chitinophagales > Saprospiraceae > Neolewinella. Next base: position 11,822 of record CAVWSC010000010.1, read on the forward strand.
CAGCTGGCACCAGCTCGTCAACGGCGTGGTAGACGGCCTGCCGCCCGGCCGATCGCCCGCCGCGGCGGGCATCACTTGCGCCCTCTGCCCCTTCGGCACCGGCAACGATTGGGTCCGCACCCACGGCCTGCCCCGCCGCCCGGATGCCTGGCTGCAACACTTCCTCGCCGCCCGCCCGCGCACCCAGAATCTCGGTATCCTGCACTACCACGATCTCGACGGTCGGCCCACCCGCCGTGTTTTCACCAATGTCGCCGGACTGGCCTACGACGCTCACGTCGTCCGCGCCGCTGGCGCGCACGCCGGCGGCGCGCGCTGGCGTTACCCCCTGCTCACCGTCACCGAACTGCCCCGTTACCACCCCGCCCCCGCTCGCCTCACTTACGACGGGCACGTCACCGAGGCTGCTTTTCACACCGTCAATTTCGGCATCGGCCGTTATTCCGGCGGCGGCATGCGCCTCGTCCCCCAGGCCGATCCCACGGCCGAAACCCTCGCGCTCACCTACGTTCCGCGCCTGTCCATCCCGCGCATCCTCCTCAACGGCTACCGCTTTTACACCGGCACCATCGGCGGTCTCGGCCCCGTCGTCACCACCCACGCCCGCACCGCTACGGTCACGCATACCGATCCGGCCCGGCCCGTCTTCCTGGAGGCCGATGGCGAATTTTTGGGCCAAACGCCGGTCCGCACGGAACTTTGGCGTGCTGCGTTGTGCTATGTCTAATTGCAGGGCATGGCGAGGTTACCGTAATTTTGGGCGTGCCCCCGCCTGAACGGCGGCGTCGGTCCCCTCCGGGCTTCGCTGATCGCTCGGCACTGCGTGCGCTAACGCCCCTACGGGCACCTCACGCGGGCGGGTCGGCGGCTGCCGGCCGCCAGACGCGAGGTATCGTTAATTTCGGGCGGCGGCTGCCGGCCGCCTGGATGCGAGGTATCGTTAATTTCGGGCGGCGGCTGCCGGCCGCCTGGATGCGAGGTATCGTTAATTTCGGGCGGCGGCTGCCGGCCGCCTGGATGCGAGGTATCGTTAATTTCGGGCGGCGGCTGCCGGCCGCCTAGACGCGAGGTATCGTTAATTTCGGGCGGCGGCTGCCGGCCGCCTGGATGCGAGGTATCGTTAATTTCGGGCGGCGGCTGCCGGCCGCCTGGATGCGAGGTATCGTTAATTTCGGGCGGCGGCTGCCGGCCGCCTAGACGCGAGGTATCGCGTCTCTACATTATAATCATTCAATCATTGACCCCTTGCAAGACTACCTCTCCCTCAACCGCCACGCCTGGAACACCCGCACCGCCGCCCACTGGGATTCCAATTTCTACAACGTCCCCGGCTGGCTGGCCGGCGCCGATAGCCTGCGCGATATCGAACTGGCGTTGCTACCGGACGACCTGACGGGGCTAAAAATTCTCCACCTTCAATGCCACTTCGGGTTAGACACGCTTTCCCTGGCCCGGCGTGGGGCCGTCGTCACGGGCGTGGACCTATCCGATGCTGCCATCGCCCGCGCCAACGAACTGGCCGAACGCGCGGAACTAACCGGCCGGACCCGCTTCATCAACTGCGACCTCTACAGCCTACCCGATCACCTGGACGAGGCGACTTCCTTCGACATCGTTTTCACCACTTACGGCACCATCGGCTGGCTCCCCGATCTGGACCGCTGGGCGGGAATCATCGCCAACTACCTGCGCCCCGGCGGTACCCTTGTCTTTGCCGATTTTCACCCCGTCGTCTGGATGCTCAACGACGAGCGCACCGCCCTCCACTACCGCTACTTCAAGGACGAACCCATTATCGAGGAACACCAGGACAGCTATACCGATAACAGCACCGGCATCCAATACACCGATGTCGCCTGGAACCACAGTTTCGGTGAAATCCTGGGGTCCCTCCTCGCCGCCGGCCTCCGCCTCGATTTTTTCGAGGAATACGATTACTCCCCCTACAACTGCTTCCCGAATATGCAGGAAATCGGCCGACACCGCTACCAATTTAAAGAGCTGCCGCGGATCGTGCCGATCACTTACGCGATTCGGGCAATAACGTAAACGATTTCACTCCGCTAGCACCATCTTACGCGTGGCCTTCCAGTCGCTGCTTTCTACCGTGTAGTAGAAGATACCGCTGGTGGGAATGTCATTGTTGGAGATGGCAAACTCGTGGAAGCCGGCGGAGAAGTGTTCTTCGTAGCGGTAGACCACCCGACCGGCCACGTCGGTGACGCTGATGCGGGTCAGGCCGGGGTGGGCCAGGCGGAAGGGAATGACCGTCTCGTCGCGCCAGGGGTTAGGGACGTTCTGGAGCAGCTCGAAATCCGTGGCGGCCTCGGCGGGAGAGGTGGGCGTGGGCCGGCGAAAGGCGAGGCTGACCCGGCCGGTACCGCCATCCAGATCGTAAGCTTCGTTGGCGGTGAGGCGGGAGCCGGCGGAAAAGAGGTCTTCCGTATGCACGGTCGCATTAGCCCGTACGCGGACCTGAAATAGCATCGACCTCTCCGGACTGCGTCAGAGGTTCGTCGAACTCGTACCAGGCGGTGGTCAGCAGGCCGTTACGGTTATCGATTCGGCCGAAGTTTTCGGCGTAGAGGTTGGGGATGTCGTTGCCGGGAATGACCTCCAGGATTTCCACCGCGCCGGCCGTGAATTCGAGGGTGAATTGGTAGCCCAGCCAGCTGTTCAGGTAATCGGCCGTAAAGGTCAGGGTAGTTTCCTCGCCGGCGGCTAGTTCCCGAGCGGGCAGGGTGAGGGTCAAATCCTGCTTTGCGCTCCTGCCCCGGTTTTGCGTACCACCGCCGCCCGCCTGGAGGCCGAAACTGTTTACGACGCCGGAGCCGTTCACGTCGCCAATCTTGATGCCGATGAAGTCGGCATGCATCATATCGCCGTTCAGGCCGTTGATGGAATACTGCTCGGGCAGGTAGGTGGCCCAGGGGTCGGCGGGATCGGGGAAGGTGAAGGAGGCGTCGATAAAGCGCCAGGTGGGGGCACCGCCGGGCAGGGTTTCATCCAGGCCGAGGATAAGGCGGCGCAATTGGATGATATCGAGCGTGGTGACGCTACCGGAGCGGTTCACGTCGGCGGCAAGGATACGGTAGGGGTTGGGTAGTGGCGTCGAGCCGAGGATATGGCGGTTGATGAGTACGATATCGAAGGTGGACAGGCCATTGAGTACCGCGTCGGTTTTGGTAGGCCGCAGCAGATAGGTTGTATTCAATGGCATATCGGCAAAGGCGTAGCTGCCGTCGATGGCGGTATTCTGTTCGGAACTCGCGCCGCCCATCAGTTGCACCTGGGCGTTTTCCACCTCCCGGCCGTCATCGGTAAAAATGCCGCCGGCAATGGTTCCGATTCCCTCGTTATCGTCATCTTCCTCCTCGCCGGGGCCGGTGCCGCAGTGGCTAAAATTATCCTGGATGGCGATCTCGGTCAGGCAGAAATCGGCGTTGCCGGCGGCGTCGCCGGCCCAAACTTCCACGGCTACCGTTCCAATGTCTGCGCAACTGAAGGTCAAGCTAGTGGCCGTAGGAACGCCGGTGGTCCCGTCGCCCTGCCGCCTTAAGGTGATAACCGGTGCCACCCCGCCCCCGCAGGAATCATTGGGGATGGACTGGACAAAATTTACCGCCGGAACCGTTGCACTCGCGCCACCCGGGCCGGGGCTGAGGGGTGTTGAAAGGCCGTTGATGCAAATGGGTGCGGGAGCAAGGTCGTCGTTTACGCTAATGGTGGTAATGCAGGAAGAAATGTTTCCGCAGCCATCGGCCGCGAAGAAGGTCACCACCGTCTGCCCGATTGGGTAGCTACCCGAAGCATCCGCACCATTGGCGAAAGGGGAGTCGTTAGTGAGCGAAATAGTAGTCGAACAATCCGTGGCCGTAGCGGTCGGGAGGAGGATGGACGCCGCGCTGCAATTGCCGGCGTTCACGCCGACTACCGTATCGTTGGGGCAGCTAATGACGGGTGCTTCGTTGTTCTCCGATTTCAGGATCTGCGTGTAGGTAAAACGCCCGCCCGCACCGGGGCTGGCCGCGTCGAAAAAACACCAGTCGATGACCTCCCACTTGCGGAGAATCTTGAAGCAGCCGCCCGCGCTGGTCGTAAACAGCTGATCGGTATGGCTGATGCCGACGTTGCCGCAGACCTCGGCCGTAATGACCGGCGAGCGGGAACCTACGGGCAAACTGTTAACCGGAAAAGTAGCATCGCACTGATTGGTAACGGTGTAGGGGGCCGGCCACTCGATACCGGATGCCGTCAGCGGCTGGTTATTAACTAGCGTAATGGTCTGGGTGCAGTTGCGGGTATTTCCCGCCGCGTCGGTGGCCGTCCAGGAGCGGACGATGCTGCCCGTCCCGCAGTCGGAGATACTGACGTTTTCTGTTTCGGTCAGTTCGTAGCCGCAGTGGTCCATGACGGTAGGGTTACCGAACATCGCCAGGTTATCGGTGGGGACGGCGCAGGAGATGGTGGCACCCAGTGGGCAGTTGAGGAAAACCGGGGCCGCCGCGTCGCGTACGATTACTGACAGCATACCGTCGGTAAAGTGGCCATTGAGGTCGCCACCCTCCGTCTCGCGGGCGGGGTCGACGGGGCCGGGGCCGGGATCGACCTCGTAAACGCGCAGGATAACGAGGATGGAATCCTCGGCGGCATCGGCACAACAGAAGCGAATGCGGTCGTCGAAGTATTCTTGCTGACCGGCCAGTGCGGGGGCGTCGTCGCCGTTCGCGAAATCACAGCCGCCGACGGTCATGCGGCGCGTCTTGAAATAGACCGCGCCCTGGCAGTTGTCGCCGCTGCCGTTATCGAAATCCGTAGCGGGCACCTCGGCCAGCCCGGCATTACTGATGCTGACGATCAACTGATCTTCGGAAACCACGAATGGTAGCTGCTCGTCCACTACCTGGATCGGGAAACTACAGTTGGTCGCATTACCACAACTATCGGTCACGGTATAGGTGACGGAGTGGAGGCCCGGTTCTACGCCGGGGTAGGGCGTGAAATTGGTAGCACCGTAACTGGTGCTCACGCTACGTTGGGCAATACCGCTGCAATTGTCAGTAGCCGCAAGCAGGGGAAGGTTGACGGTGGCGGTGCAAAAACCCGCATCGGCGGGAAATACAACGGGGTTGACGGGGCAAGCGATCACCGGCCCCTGTTGGTCACGGATGCTGATGACCTGAGGAACCGTGCGGCTGAACCCGCTACAGCTTTCGCTGACCGTCCACTGGCGGGTGATGCGCCGGTCGGCCGCGCCGCAGATGGCGAGGGTATCGTCCTGAAAACTGAGTTCAAAGCCGCAGTAGCTGTTCGGCATCACGGGTAGGCCGTCGAGGGTAGGCCGGCCGGTGGCGGCGGGGTCGGCGGAAGTGGTGACGCAGGACGGAAGGGTAAGATCGGCGGGAAAAACAACGTCATCCACCTCGCCCCGCAAAACGGTGATGCGCTGGGAACAGAAGCTGGATTGCTGATTGGCGTCCGCCGCCGTCCACAGCCGGGTGATGACGGCTACGGTATCGGTAAGGCAATTGCGCTCCGCCACCTGCTGCGTGAAACTCAGGTCGACCTCCGTGCCGCAGTTATCCACGGCCGTGGGCGATCCGAAAACGGCCGGGTCCAGATCGACCGTACAGTTTACGACCACCGCCCCGCAGTTGCTCAGTACCGGCGGCCGGTTATCCTCCAGATGTACGAATCCGGTGCAGATGGTCCCCGTCGCTACATCCGTAATCTCCACACTGAGGGCCTGCTCGATCAGATCGACGGTGGAAAAAGTGATCTCATTGACGCCCTCCGCCACGAGTATATTAAAGGAGTCGCGGGCGGTCAGTAGCTTATCTCCCGGACAGCTCATGGGCGCGGGCAGGAATTGCTCGCGGACCAGCGTCACGTCACAGTCCTCGCTAATGGAGACGGATAGCGGAAAATCCAGCGTGCCGATGCAGGCCAGGTCGCAAGCACTTCCCTGAGCAAAAGCATCGGAAGCGGGCAGTAAAAACAGCAGGAGCGCAGCAATTATGCGAGAAATGAGCGGATAATGGTAGAGCGGCTTCATGTGGGATGGGTTGAGAAGTGGCATAGAATGGTCGGGCCGCGGAAGCACGGCTTCCGAAGCCGCCCGAGGGTTAACTCGGCGGAATGGGTGGGTAGGGTAGGGGGTTATCGCCTCCGGGAAGAGGTTCTGGTGGGGGAGGAGCCAAAACCGTGCCAGGTTTGGATGGCGGCTGCGCCGGTACTTTAGTAGGCGGCTGCGCCACTGGTATTTTGGTACTTTGGTATAAGCCTACGCGTGGAGGCTTGAGTGTTTGGGCGGCTTCGCCGTTCAGCCCTTAAGGGCAGGGCGTTGATTCCGTTGGGACTCTATGGCAATGATTTCATATCAATTCGACCCTCTTCGGAGGGTAAATCATAGGCGGCTTTGCCGCCAAAGCCCTGAAAGGGCGAGATAGACCAACCCAGGGTGAAACCCTGGGACAGGGAGGCTGCTCTTGTTCCCCGCCGCGCCCCCCGCCTGCGTTGCGAAGCAACGCCGGCGGGGGGCGCGGCGGATGCGCGGGGTGCGCGTTAAGCCCAGGGTTCCACCCTGGGCTGATCTATGCCGCCCTTTCAGGGCTGAAACCCTGACGGGTTCCGGTATGGCAAATGATTTTAGGTGGTGTAAAATTCAACCTATAGTAAGGGCTGGAGGAAGCGAAAGGCGTACCCTAAATACCCAACAAAAGCAAACGCTCTACCTTGCAGAGCTTCACCGGCAACGCCGGCCGGCATGCGAGCACCCTACCGGTCGTAGCCCCGCGTGAGGTGCCCGCAGGGGCGTTAGCGCACGCAGTGCCGAGCGGCAGCGAAGCCCGGAGGGGACCGGCCCCGGCGTTAGCCGGGGGCACGCCCACACTATCGTATTGGTAGATAGTTTCCTCTAAGAGCGTGTCTAAATTTTTACTTCCTGAGAACCAAGCATTTAAGAACCTGGCGTCATAAAAACTGACTTACTTAACCCGCTATGCGCGCAAGGTTTTATCTAGCCAGAACCTTAACCACGAAGTAGCCGCGAAGCGAATCATTGATCCTCAGTTCTTAAAAATTTTAGACACGCTCTAAGCATTAGTCCCCGACGTGGTCGTCGGGATTTAAATCGTTGCCCCCGGCCCGGCCCCCTTTCACCTTCCCTTAAGATTTACCGCGCAACTACACTATCCGGCCGCTCGTTTGTTTAGGGAGGCGGTGCGTACCTTCGCGCGCCAGTGCTAACCCCGACCGGCCACCCCGCCCGGACCCGAAAATTAACCGGTTTTAATGATCCCGCCCGAGCAGCAAGCCGACGACCCGACGGAGCAGGAGCAATCCAGCCCGGAAATCCGGCGACGAAAGTCGTTGTGGCGGTGGCTGTGGCGGGTGTTTATTACGGTGACGCTGTTGCTGGCGCTGCTGATCGGGTTGGCGCAGTTGCCTGTCTTTCAGAACTGGCTGGCGCAACGGGTGACGCGCTCGATCAGCGAGACGCTGGAAACGCGGGTAGAACTGGATTACATCCGATTATCGTGGCTGGACGAACTACGGCTGGAGGGCCTGTTTGTGGAAGATATTTACGGCGATACGCTGCTGTACAGCGGTAGTTTGTACGCGGATATTAATTTAAATCCCTTTGTGCTGCTGACACGCGGCTTCGAGATCGAAGCACTGGACATCAACGACACGCGCTTCAAGATCCGGCGTGACGTAGGCGATAGTGAGAGTAACCTGGAGTACGCCCTGCAACGGCTGTTTCCCCCGAGTGACGCGCCGGGCAAACCATTCAACCTGAACCTGCGCGAACTGAACCTGCAAAACGTACTATTCGCGCAATCGGACAGTGTGCGCGGGCAGGTGCTGGAGGTGCTACTGGCCCAGGGCCACGCCGCCCTGCGGACCGTGAACCTGCCGGGGCGGCAGATCGACATCAAGACGCTGGAACTGGACCGGCCCTTCGTGCGGCAAGTGAAATTTACCGCAAACCCACTGGAATCGGATACGCTGAGTGAGGAGACGATCGACCTGATCGACTCGGTGGCCGTGACCATGGACCCGGATACTGTCCCCTTCATTATTCGGGTCGAGAATATCGAATTGAAACGCGGGCGGTTTACGCTGGATAACTTTCGCAAAGAAGCCCTGGACGCCTCGGACATTCAGAGTATCGACTTTGCTCACCTGTTCGTGGATGACATCGACATCGACATCGAGGATTTTCAGTTAAGGCGCGATACCGTGACCGGCGTGCTACACGGAGCCAGCCTGACGGAGCAATCGGGCTTCGTGCTGGAACGCCTGGCGGCCGATGAACTCCTGGTCTCGAGTACTGAGCTGACGCTGAACGGCCTACAACTACGTACGCCCTATAGCCGGCTGGGGGATAGCCTGAGCCTGGATTTTCGGAACGGCTGGGATAGTTGGGCCGACTTTGAGGACGAAGTGCGGATGGACATTCGCTTTGCCGACGCCAAGATTCAGTTGCGGGACATCATGTATTTCGTGAAGGGTTTGCGGACGAATGAATTTTTTCGCGACAACCGCACCCAGACGCTGGTCCTGGAAGGTCAACTGCGGGGCCGGGTGAATAACCTGAGCGGCCGCGACGTGCTGCTGACCCTGAGCGAAGGCAACTATTTACGGGGTAATTTCAGCTCGCGTAACCTGGCCGTACGCGGCGAGGAATTCCTGAACCTGCGCCTGGAGGCCCTCGAGACCAACGTACGCACCCTGCGGCGGCTGATCCCAAGTTTCCGCCCGCCGCCCAACTTCGACCGCCTGGGGCGGATGCGGTTTAGCGGGCGCTTTGACGGCTTCTTTAGTGACTTCGTGGCCGAGGGGAGCCTGCGCTCGTCGGTGGGCCGCGCCGATCTGGACATGCGCATGAACCTGAAACCGGGCGTGCGCAAGGCCGACTATGCCGGAAACCTGGAACTGACTAATTTCGACCTGGGCACCTGGACGGGCAACCCCGATTTCGGGTTGGTAAGTTTTCGGGGCACCATCAAGAACGGAATCGGGCTGGTGCCCGAGACCGCCAGTGCGGAAGTGACGGCCGAATTGCAGCAGGTGGCCTTCCGGGGCTACAATTACCAAAACGCTACCATCAACGGCCAACTGAACGCCAACTTCTTTAACGGAAAATTCGCTATCCAGGACGACAACATCGACTTCAACTTCCTGGGGCAACTGGACTTCCGGGACACCGTGCCCGAATTCGATTTCGACGCCCGCATCCAGCGGCTGGACCTGAAGGCCCTCAACCTGAGCAAAGAAGACCTGGTACTGAGTGGCAAACTGGACCTGAACCTGATCAACACCGTGCTGTCCAAACTGGAGGGCAATCTGCGCCTGGACAGCTTTACCTTAGTGAAAGACCAGACCGAAGTCTACCAGATCGACAGCGTACTGGCATACTCGACTTTCAACGAGAACGGGCGCAAGGTCTTCCGCCTGGAATCGGACGTGGCCGAGGGTGAGATCGTGGGCGACTTCGACCTGGACGAGCTGACGGCCAGTTTCAAGCAATTCTTGCTGCGCAATTACCCCGGCTTCTCGCAGCGGCTCAAGATCAACCCGCCGCGCCGTGAACCCCAGGCCAAGTACTTCGACTATGATATCACCGTCAAGGACAGCAAGGGCCTCAACCACCTGCTCTCCCCCCAACTGGGCATCATTAAAGACCTGCGCCTGCGCGGCGGCTACGACGGCGTGCGCGACAACGTGGACTTAAAACTGGACGTGCCCAGTTTTACCTTCGGCAGCGTGGAACTGCGCGACCTGGTGATCGACCTGGGGGCGGACGGCCCCTTCGGCGAACTGGAAATTATCGCCGATAGCATCATCCTGAACGAAAAAACCACCTTCGGCCAGCTGCGGCTGACCAACCTGCTGACCGGCGATAGCATTAAATTCGGCCTTACCTACGCCGGTAAGGGTGACGATATTCTGGACCAGATTCACCTCAACGGACTATTCACCCTGCCGGATTCGGTTTACTCCCGTCTTCAGTTCGACCGCTCGGACCTGGTGCTCTTCCAGGAACAGTGGAACATCGGCGAGCGCAACTCCATCACTTTCGGCAACCGGACCATCGACACCCGGGACCTTATCCTCAGTAGCGGCGACCGGACCATCCGGCTGGAGGAAAAAGGTGAAACGGGCCTCAATCTGCTGCTCAGTAACTTCAGTTTCAGCCTCATCGACACCCTTTGGGACTATGAGCAGCTCGATTTTTCGGGCCGCTTCAACGTCACGGCCGGCATGGATAACGTCTTTAAGCAAGAGGGCATCAAGGTGGCCATCCGATCGGACACTTTCCGCATGAACGGCGACGACTACGGCTGGCTCAGTCTGGACGCGCAGGCCGCCAATCCGCGTAGTCAGGTATCCGCCTACCTGAGCATTAACCAGGACACCAGCCAGATCACCGCCGAGGTGCTCTACAACCTAGCCGACCTGCGCGAGGACATCATCACTCAATTTCTGCCGCAGGACGAACGAAAGGGCTACCTGGACCTGGACGCGCACGTGATCGGCTACCCTCTCGCCATTGCCAACTACTGGGTGGGTGAATCCGTCTCCGGCCTAGAGGGTATCTTCAACGCTAATATGCGGGTTAAGGGCCAGACCGACGAACTGGACGTGAGCGGTTTCATCGAGGCGCGGCGCGGTGCCTTTACCATTGATTTTCTCAAAACCCGTTACCGGTTCGACCGCTCATTCATTACCATCAGCGATTACTTGTTCGATGTGACCGGCACCGTGTTACTCGACAAATACAACCACCGCGCTCGCCTCATCGGCGGGGTCACGCACACCCGGCTCAAGGACTTGGGCCTGGCCATGCAAATGAAGACCGACCGCTTCCTGGCCCTCGATCTGGAAAAGGGGGATAATGACCTCTTCTACGGTCGCGCTCTGGGTAAGGGCAGCATCGAGTTCAGCGGTGATTTCCGCCAGACGGACATCTACGTCAATGCCACGGTCGGCGATAGTTCGCTGCTCGTTATCCCGATCGACGACGCGCGCGAGGTCAACGACATCAGCGGGATCCGCTTCGTCAACAAACGGCTCGAACGCGAGGGCGACCTGCCCGAAGAGGAACAGGAAGCCCCCACCGGCGTCAGCCTGGACATGGACCTCATCGTAACTGACCAGGCCGTGGTAGAAATGGTTTTCGACGAGCAAGTGGGCGACGTCATGCGCGGTCGCGGCCGGGGTAACCTCCGCATCCTGGTGCCGCGCAACGGTGATTTCCAGATGTTCGGCGACTACAACATCGAGGACGGCAACTACCTGTTCACCTTCTACAACGTCATTAACAAGGATTTCCGGGTCAGGCGTGGCGGCCGCATCGTCTGGAACGGTAGTCCCTTCGACGCCCAGATCGACATCCAGGCCGAGTATAAGGACCTGCGCGCGCCCCTGCTCAATTTCGTGCAGGAATACCTGGTCACCAGCAACGGCGACGATCTGTTTAATGAGGCCAGCCGCCCTACCGACGTGGACCTGACGCTCTTCCTCACCGGCCAGCTCCTCAAGCCGGAGATCAATTTCGATATTGATTTTCCGAACTTGCGAGGTCAGCTCCAGACCTACGCCAACAACAAAAAGCGCCTCCTCACCCTCGACCAGAACGAACTCAATCGTCAGGTTTTCGGCCTCATCGTCGTCGGCCAGTTCCTCCCCTCCGACCTCAGTTTCGGCGGAGACCAGGTGGTCGTCAACACCGTCTCCGAGTGGCTCTCCAACTACGTCAGCCTCCTGGTCAACGGCCTGCTGTCCGATGCCTTCGGCGAGAACAATTTCCTTTCCGACCTCGAACTCGATTTCGCCTACAACCAGTACCGCACCAATAATATTTCCAGCATCAATGCCGATGGCGTCCAGGGCCAGGCCTTCGAGGTCACGGCCCGTAAAAGCTTCCTCAACGGCCGTCTTTCCACCCAGGTCGATTTCAACTACCTCAACAGCAGCCAGCTCCTCGACGGCGCGATCACCAATGGGGCTTTCCTGGGCAACGAGGTCATTTTCGAGTACGCCATCAATAAAAACCGCACCCTCAAACTCCGTGTTTACCAGCGCCGTCAGCCGGACATCGCGGGCGGCCGCCGCCTCCAGGTCGGCTCCGGCATCAGCTGGCGGCGGGAGTTCGATAACTTCGGCACCTTTTTCCGCGATGCGCGTGGGCGGGCGAGCGAGGGTGAGGAGTGAAGGAGCGATTGAGAGAAGGTTTAAAGTAGCAACGCGCTATCTTGTGTCCAGGCGACCGGTAGTCGCCGTTAGATAATTTTACTTTTTCGGGCGTGCCCCCGCCCCTGGCGGGAGCGGGGTCGGCGTCTTCCAGGCGCGCCTGCCGGCTTGGCCCTGCGGGCTGCGGGCTTGCGCCCTCACCTTGCAGGTGCCTCACGCTGGGGCGTGCGCGTGGTGTGGCCCAAACTGCCCCGCAACCTACACTAGTGGACCAACTTGTAAAATTAGGTGCGCTGCTGCCTGCGGCGGTCGTTATACTAAGTCGCCGGATTTTTAGTCTCAGGGGAGGCTTGGAAACCGCGTATAGCCGGAGCTACATAAGGTTTTTCGCAACGAAGCGTGAGTCATGCAACGACAATACTTGGGTGTAGCAGAACTTTCGGGTTGGTCCACTAGCATACGATTACACACTATTCACTACAGCAGCGGAGTTTTGATAGACTATCTTTGCAACCACCCCCGGAGCCGGCCGGCAACGCCGGCAGCCAACCAAGTAGAATAATCCCCCCGAAAATGCGCTATTTTTTACCCCCGACCACTGCCGCATGGCTGGTATTAGCCCTGTGGCTACTGCCTCTGGCCGCCGGTGCGCAGTGCGTTAATTTAGTGCCGAACGGAAGTTTTGAAAACTACACGGCCCTGCCCGTCGAAGACTGCGACTGGTTCCTGGCCACGGGCTGGACCAACGCGGCGACGACCAGTCAGTGCGGGCCGGAGAACGGGACGCCGGACTACTACCACCTGCTGTCGCCCGGCGGGTTTGCCTCCACGTTGCCGGATAATTACTTCGCGACCGAGGTAAATCCGTTCGACGGAGAAGCCGTGATGGGCGTGGCCGGATTTACGGTCGGTGCGCCCAACAACCGGGAGTACATTTCCACCGCGCTTTCGTGCCCGCTCGTGCCGGGGGTGGAATACCGGCTGGAATTTCAGATCAGTACCGGCGTGCCGGATGCGGGCGGCTTCTATACCAACGGATGGGGCGTGGCCCTGACCACCGCCCCGCTATTGCAGGAATCGGGAACTAACGATGTCATTACCTCGGTATTACCGCAGTTCGATATCGGGGGGATCGTCTCTAATAACGCCTGGCAGACGGTCAGTTTTACCTTCGTGGCTGCCGGGGCTTTCGATTACCTGACCTTCGGCAACTACCTGACCGATGCCCAGACCACCGCCCAGCAGCACGGTGCGGTCAATCCACTGGGGGTAGCTTACGTGTTCGTGGATGATTTTTCCATCGCGCCTACTGCCGGTTTTCCCGTGCTGGACCTGGGGCCGGACATCTTCGACTGCGGCCCGATAGAACCGATTTTGCTGGAGGCGGGAGATTTCCCCTGCTCCAATTACCTGTGGTCCACGGGAGCTACCAGTTCTTCCATCACCGTTGTCGCGGCGGGCACCTACGGCATCACGGTGACCGGGGCCTGCGGGCTACTAACGGACGAGATCGTCCTGACCATCGGTTCCGACGGCTTTCAGACCATCTCGGCGCAGACCTGCGCGGGTACGCCCTACGTACTGAACGGGCAGATCCTACCTCACGGCGGGCAGCTACGTGCAGAACCTGCCGTCGGCTAACGGCTGTGATTCCTTTCTGACGGTGAATCTTGCCATCGTGCCGGCCCTGACCGAAACGATCGTGGCCCAGACTTGTGCCGGTACGCCCTACGTACTCAACGGCCAGACGTACACGCTGGCGGGTACCTACCAGCAAAGCCTGACGGCGGTTAACGGCTGTGACTCCCTGCTGACGCTGCAACTGTCCATCGGGTCTAATTTGAACGGAACGGTAGCGGCGCAAACCTGCGCGGGTATCCCCTACCTACTCAATGGGCAGTCATACACGACGGCCGGCAGCTACGTGCAGAACCTGACCGCTGCCGGCGGCTGTGATTCCACGCTGATGCTGGAGCTATCGGTAGCACCCAATTTAACCGAGACGATTGTAGCGGAAACCTGTTTTGGTAAGCCTTACATCCTCAACGGACAGAGTTATACCGCGGCGGGCAGCTACGTGCAGAACCGGACCTCCGCCGCCGGTTGCCCGTATACCGTGAATCTGGAACTGAGCGTAGCTTCCGACGCGACCGAAATACTGCCGGCGCAGACCTGTGCGGGCACCCCTTATGTGCTCAACGGCCAATCCTACATTGCGGCGGGCAGCTACCAGCAGCAATTAATTGCGGCCAACGGTTGTGATTCCACCCTGACGCTGGAACTTACCGTAAACAGCCCGTCTAGCGGAACGCTGACCGCTCAGACTTGTCCCGGCACGCCATACGTGCTTAACGGACAATCTTACAATGCGGCGGGTAGTTACGCGCAAAACCTGACGGCCGTCAACGGTTGCGATTCCACGCTGACGCTGAACCTGACGCTGTCCCTGCCGAAATTCGCTACTATCGCGGCCCAAACCTGCCCCGGCACCCAGTATACGATCAATGGCCAGTCGTACAGCGCGGCGGGTAATTACGTCCAGAACCTGACGGCGGCCAATGGCTGCGACTCACTGCTGACCGTCAACCTGACGTTTACCCCCGTCCTGACCGGCACATTGTCCGCCCAGACGTGTCCGGGCGTGCCCTATTTGCTCAACGGCCAGTCTTACGCCGCATCGGGCACCTTTCAGCAGAACCTGACGGCGGCCAACGGCTGTGATTCCGTTCTGACCCTGCAACTGGCCGTCGTGCCGGCACTGGCTCAGACCATTTCCGCGCAGACCTGCCCCGGCACGCCCTACGTGCTCAACGGACAATCTTACGCTACGGCGGGTAGTTACATCCAGAACCTGACGGCGGCCAATGGCTGCGATTCCGTGCTGACGCTGCAACTCGCCGTTTCCCCGGTCCTCACCCAAACCCTGACCGCCCAAACCTGCGCGGGTCGAAACTACTTGCTCAACGGTCAGTCCTACAATACGGCGGGTACCTACGTGCAGAACCTGACGGCGACCAACGGCTGTGATTCCACGCTGACGCTGGAGTTGTCAATAGCTCAACCCAGCAGCGCGACGATTTCCGCCCAGACCTGTGCCGGGGTGCCTTATTCGCTCAACGGGCAGTCGTACATTATTACCGGTAGCTACGAACAGAACCTCACTTCCGCGGCCGGTTGTGATTCCACGCTGACGTTACAACTCACCGTTGCCCCTTCTTCCAGCCAGATCGTCTCCGAGCAAATTTGCCCCGGCGGTACCTATCTGCTCAACGGTCAGCCCTACACCATGCCCGGTACCTACGTGCAAAGCCTGACGGCGGCTAATGGCTGCGATTCCACGCTGATTTTACAATTGACCACCGTGGACGCTTCTTCCGCCGAGTCGATCACGGCCGAGGTTTGTTCCGGTACGCCCTTTGTGCTCAACGGCCAAGCGTATACCGCAACGGGTACCTACGAGCAGGATTTCACGACCGCCGGTGGTTGCGATTCCGTCCTGACGCTGAACCTGACCGTCATCACCGCGCCGCGCGATACGATCGTTGCCCAGACTTGCCCCGGTGCACCCTATTCGCTCAACGGCCAGTCCTACGCCATGACGGGCGACTACGTACAAAACCTGACCGCTGCCAACGGCTGCGACTCCACGCTGATCCTGCAACTAACGGTGGCGGCCGCCACTACCCAAACCATTGTAGCGCAGACCTGCGCCGGCACGCCCTACCTGCTCAACGGCCAGTCATACAATATGGCGGGCAGCTACGTACAGAACCTGGCGGCGGTTAACGGTTGCGACTCCGTGCTAACCCTGGAACTAAGCATCGTTCCCTCACTTAACGGCAGTTTGAGCGCGCAACTTTGCTCCGGTACCGCCTACGTACTGAACGGCCAGACCTATACTACGGCGGGCAGTTACGTGCAGAACCTGACGGCGGTCAACGGCTGTGATTCCACGCTAACCCTTCAGTTAACGGTCGCCACGCCTACAACCGGAACGATCGCGGCGCAGACCTGTGCCGGCACCCCTTATCAGCTCAACGGCCAGTCGTACAGCACGGCGGGTAATTATGTACAAAATCTGACGGCGGTTAACGGCTGCGACTCCACGCTCACCCTGCAGTTAACGGTAGCCGAAACGGCTTCGGAGACGATCGTCGACCAGACCTGTCCCGGCACTCCTTACCGGCTCAACAGCCGGATCTACTTCATTGCGGGTACCTACGTACAAAATCTGACGGCGGCTAACGGCTGCGACTCAACGCTGACGCTGGAGTTGAGCCTGTCTACTTCTTCCTACACGACCTTGGCGGCCCAGACCTGTGCCGATTCGCCCTATGAACTCAACGGCGAATCTTACAGCGCGGCCGGCAGTTACGTGCAGTTCCTGACGGCCGCCAACGGCTGCGATTCTTTTCTGACCATTGAACTGAGCATCACGCCTACCATAAACGAAAGGATCACGGCTCAGACCTGCGCCGGAACGCCCTACTCTCTTAACGGGCAATCCTACAGTATCGGGGGTACCTACGTGCAGAACTTCACGGCCGTAAATGGCTGCGATTCGGTACTGACGCTGGAACTATCCATTATTCCCCGTTCCAGGGAAACTATTTCAGCCCAGACCTGTGTCGGTACGCCCTACGTACTCAACGGACAGTCATACACTAGCGGGGGTATTTATACCCAATTCCTGACGGCGGCCAACGGTTGTGATTCCATTCTTACCCTGGAGTTGTTCGTGGCCCAAACCACGAATCAAAACCTGGTGGCGCAGACCTGTGAAGGCACGCCTTACGTACTTAACGGCCAACCCTACACCACGGCGGGCACTTACGTGATCGACCTGCCTTCTACCAACGGCTGTGAGTTTACCCTGACGCTGGATTTATCCGTCACGCCGCCCCAGGCCGAGACGCTGCTCGCGCAAACCTGTCTCGGCACGCCCTATTTGCTCAATGGGTTGTCCTATGACGCGGCGGGCAGCTACGTCCAGCAATTAATTTCCGCCGACGGCTGCGATTCCACGCTTACCCTGGAGCTTACCCTGAATCCACTGCCCACCGAAACGATCACGGCAGTAACTTGCCTGGGTACGCCCTACCTCCTGAACGGCCAGTCGTACAGCGCGGCGGGCAGCTACGTGCAGAACCTGACCTCCCTGGCCGGCTGTGATTCTACCCTCACCCTGGAACTGTCGATTGCGCAGCCGTCGGCGGCAACGGTTCTCGGACAAACTTGTGTCGGCTCGCCCTATTTGCTCAATGGTCAGTCGTACAGTACGGCGGGCAGCTACGTACAGAACCTGACGGCGGCCAACGGTTGCGATTCTACCCTTACCCTGGAACTCCTGCTGCTTCCAACCTCCGCCGAAACGATCACCGCGCAGACCTGCGCGGGCACGCCCTTCCAACTCAACGGACAGTCGTACGCTACGGCAGGCAGTTACGTACAGAACCTGACGGCGGCCAACGGCTGTGATTCCATCCTGACACTGGAGCTAACGATCGCGCAGCCGTCCTTCCAAACGATCGCGGCCCAGACCTGTCCCGGTACTCCTTACTTACTCAATGGCCAGTCCTACGCCACGGCGGGCAGCTACGTACAGAATCTGACGGCTGCCAACGGCTGTGATTCTACCCTCACCCTGGAGCTGTCGGTGGCCGCTTCCGCATCAGCAACCATTGCGGCGCAAACCTGCTCGGGTACACCCTACCTGCTCAATGGGCAATCCTACACTACGGCCGGTAGTTACGTGCAAAACCTGACGGCGGTCAACGGTTGCGATTCCACGCTCACCCTCCAACTCACCGTTGCCGTTTCCCCCACCCGTACGCTTACCGCCCAAACCTGTGGCGGCACGCCCTACCTGCTCAACGGCCAATCCTATCCGGCTTCCGGCACCTACGTCCAGACCCTCACGGCCGCCAACGGCTGCGATTCTACCCTGACACTGCAACTTTCCGTCCTCCCGGCCCGCAGTGAGACCGTTTTTGCCCGGTCTTGTCCCGGTTCCATTTTCCGGTTCAACGGTCAGTCCTATACCACGGCCGGCCGCTACGTGCAAAACCTGACGGCCGTTAACGGCTGCGATTCCACGCTCACCCTGGAACTCCTGATCTCTACCGACCTCACCGAGACCCTTACGGCCGAGACCTGTACCGGAACGCCCTACCTGCTTAACGGTCAGACCTACCTTCAGGCCGGCACTTATGCACAACGGCTCACCACCGCCACCGGCTGCGATTCCACCCTCACCCTTCAACTGACGGTCGCGCCTACCAGCACCGGCACCGTCAGTGCCACTATCCCCCTTGGCGGTTTTCTCTCCTTCAACGGCGAGCAATTCGATCGGCCCGGCGTTTACCAGCAGCGCCTCACTACCTTCAGCGGCTGTGATTCCCTGCTCACCATCAACCTTTTTCAGCCCGAAGAGACGGTCTACGTGCCCAACTCCTTTTCCCCTAACGACGATGGCGTCAACGACCGCTTTCTTCCCTTTACTCGCTCCGGCAACGGTTTTCTAATCCAGACCCTATCCGTTTTCAACCGCTGGGGCGGCCGGGTCTACCACGAGGAGATCAACGCCCTCCTCGATTCCACCAGCGGCTGGGATGGTACGCTCAATGGTCGCCCCGTCAACCCAGGTGTCTTTGTTTACCTCATCCACCTCGTATCACCTACGGGGGAGCACCAAGTACTCAGGGGGGAAGTCACGGTGGTCCGTTAGGGGGGTGGTAATCAGGAGGTCTTCCAAGTGCGGCTAGCCTACACTTATCCGTCGTAACTACTTAGAGCGTGTCTAAATTTTTACTTCCTGAGAACCAAGCATTTAAGAACCTGGCGTCGTAAAAACTGACTTACGTAACCCGCTATGTGCGCAAGTTTTTATCTAGCCAGAACCTAACAAGCAATCATTGATCCTCAGTTCTTAAAAATTTTAGACACACTCTTAGCTCAACCCGCAAGATTGGTAGAAGATAACTAACTAAGTAGTGGCACGTATCTTTCTTGACATTAGCAGAAAACACTATTTCGCCGTTTCATCAGCGTTTTGACTTTCTTAAACAGGTCAAATAAGTCATGTACGGTTTCTTACCCTCTACCAAACTAACCCACTACCCTCTAAAAAACCTCCCCCGAATAACCGAAAAATCCCCGTCCGGCCCTTACTTTGCGGCCCTACCATAAAAATAGCCGAAAAAGATGAGTAATACCCGCCGGGAAAAAGACAGCATTGGATACGTGGACGTGCCCGCCGACCGCTACTGGGGTGCGCAGACACAGCGCTCGCGGGAGAATTTTAAGATCGGGGGGCAGCTGATGCCGCCGGAAATCATTCAGGCGTTCGCGGTGCTGAAAAAGGCGGCCGCACGGACGAATACCGCGCTGGGCGAGCTGGACCGGGAAAAATCCGACCTGATCGGGCGGGTGGCGGACGAGGTGCTGGCCGGTAAACTGGACGACGAGTTTCCGCTGGTGGTGTGGCAGACGGGGTCGGGCACCCAGTCGAACATGAACATGAACGAGGTGATTGCCAACCGCGCGCACGTGCTGAATGGCGGTAGCCTGACGGACGACGAGAAGGTGCTGCACCCGAACGACGACGTGAATAAATCGCAGTCGAGCAACGATACGTTTCCGACGGCCATGCACATTGCGGCCTACCGGGTGATCGAGGATACGACGCTGCCGGGCCTGCGCCAACTGCGCGCTACGCTGGCCGCGAAGAGCAAGGCGTACATGGACGTGGTGAAGATCGGCCGCACCCACTTTATGGACGCCACGCCCCTGACGCTGGGCCAGGAGTTTAGCGGCTACGTGAGCCAACTGGACCACGGCATCCGCGCGATCGAGCATACGCTGGACCACCTGAGCGAGCTGGCCCTGGGCGGCACCGCCGTGGGTACGGGCCTGAACACGCCGGAGGGTTATGCCGAACACGTGGCCGGCCAGATTGCCGAACTGACGGGGCTGCCCTTCCGCACGGCCGACAATAAATTCGAGGCATTGGCCGCGCACGATGCGATCGTGGAGACCCACGGTGCGTTGAAGACGGTGGCCGTGAGCCTGATGAAGATAGCTAACGACGTGCGGATGCTGGCCTCCGGCCCACGGTCGGGGATCGGGGAGATCATTATCCCGGCTAATGAGCCCGGCAGCAGCATAATGCCGGGCAAGGTGAACCCCACGCAGGTGGAGGCGATGACGATGGCGATGGCCCAGGTGGCCGGCAACGACGTGGCGATCAACATTGGCGGCATGACGGGCCACTTCGAGCTGAACGTATTTAAGCCGATGATGATCTATAATTTTCTCATCAGTGCCCGCCTGATCGGGGATGCGTGCGTGAGTTTTGACGTGAATTGCGCGCAGGGCATCGAGCCGAACCATGCCCGGATCAAGGAGCAACTGGATAACTCGCTGATGCTGGTGACGGCCCTGAATACCAGGATCGGCTACGATAAAGCGGCCACGATTGCGAAGAAGGCCTACAACGAGGGGACGACCCTGCGGCAAGCGGCGGTGGCGACGGGTTTTCTGACGGGCGAGGAATTCGATGCGTGGGTGCGGCCGGAGGATATGGTGTAGAGGCGGCTGCGCCGGTACTTTGGCAGGCGGCTGCGCCGCTGGTAATTACCTGCGGTGCTCGTCGCAGGCTCCTCGGAGTTTAGTATTTTGTTATAAGCCTACGCGTATAGACACGCTCTAAACCGATTATCTCCACCATGCGAGTCTTTCTCTTCCTTCTTTGCCTGACTGCCGCCTACTTGCTTCCCGCTCAGGAAGCTCACCATATGCGGATTTTGCGGGAGACGCTGCAATCCGATCCTACACTCGGGACGATCAAAACGAAGCCTTCTCGATTAGTGAAAAGTAATAGAAGAGAGTACACTACATTTATTAGAAGCGAGTCAGGTGGGATTAAAATTTTAACGGAGGATAGCAGAAAAAATATCGTTAAAAATACTTACATCAGAACCTTCGATTCAGCGGGTAAAATGATGAGTTTCGAATCGTTTTCGAATGGGAAACTTGTTAGCGCGTCATATAGTGAATGGCTCAGTCCTTCTGAATTAGTAGTGAAAAATTACCGCTACGATTTGCGAAGTGGAAATATTGGTAAGGATTCTAGCATGAATTACGAAATTTATAACGAATATGGTCATATAATCAACCAAAGGAGCGTAAAATGGCTAAACGATAGCGCACGAGAAAGTTATCGTTCCAGATCGGTAATTGAATACCAGCCGGACGGTAAGATTAGCAGATCGACAAATTACCTGACTTTCGCAGGTCAACCCGAAGTACGTAGGGGCCGGACAATTTATGAGTGGACGGGTAGCACGGCAATTAAAAGAATTTTCAACGATGCCGGGGAGGAGGTCGACTTCGAGCAAGAAACTTACCAGGATGATCTATTAATTACCTTTACCAAGCGGCGGGAGAGCATGCCGGACTATACAATTAATTATAGGTATAAAAAGAATCGACTAGTGGGAATTATAGTTAAAAATGAAGGCTATCCCGCTCAGGAAACTAAGTTTATTTACCGGTAGGCTGACTGAACGGAAATTCTCCGGTTCACCCGCGTGAGGTGCCGGGAAGGGCGTGCCCCCGGCCGGGGGGCCGGGGGCGCGCCCAAGAACTCACCGAAAAATTTTACTCCACCTTCGGTAAGAAGACCTCCGCGATCATGCAGCGGGCGCTGCCGCCGCCCAGTTTTTCGATCGTGCCCAGGGGGGCGTGGAGTATGGTGGCGTGCTTGCCGAGGGCCGTTTGCTGCGCCGGCGTGAGGGCCTGGTGCGCCGCGTCAGACATGATAAGGACCGCGCCGTCCGTGCCGCGCACTTCCAGCATATTGCCGGCGAATTCATCCACTTGCTGGGTACTGATGGTGATGACCTCCTTACCCGTGGCCGTAAATTTATCCTGGAGCATTTTGCGCTCGGCGGGGTTGGGGATGTTTTCCAACGAGATGACGACGAAGCCGGTGCCCAGACACATGATCACGTTGGTGTGGTAGATCGGCAGGCCGGTATCGCGGCCCAGGGCGGTGAAGGGCAGGGGTTCGTAGCGCATGACCTCGCACCAGTTGAGGAAGGTCTCGCGGTCGGTGCGCTCGGACAGACAGGCGTAGGCGATGCGGTTTTCGCGGTCCAGGATCATGCTGCCGGTGCCTTCCAGCATCCGGCCCTCGTTTTCGCGGTCTTCAAGCTTGATCCACTCCCGCACCCGGAAATTTTCGGACAGGTAATCCACGATATCCGCACGCCGCTCGCGGCGGCGGATGGCGGAGAACATGGGGTAGGTCATCACCACGCCGTCCTCGTGGGTGGAGATCCAGTTGTTGGGGAATACGGCGTCCGTTTTCTTCGGCTCGTCGGTATCTTCGATCACGTGAACGTTGATTCCAGCGGCGCGCATACGGCGCACCAGCTCGTCGAATTCGCGGCGGGCGCGCTGGGGGGCCAGTTCTTCTTCCTTGCCCGACGGCTTGATCTGGAAGGCATTGTCCTCCGCCGTTTCGGGGTTGTAGCCGAAGTTGGCGGGGCGCACCATGAGTACGGTGTCGGTAGTTTGTGTGGTGGTGGTCGTGGTCATGATCGGGGGCGGCGGAGCCGCGTACTTTAGTAGGCGGCCCGTGGCCGCTGGTAATTTAGTACTTTTGTATCCAGCCAAAACGAGTGCCAGTGTACGCGTAGGCTGGGTACAAAAGTACTAAAATACCAATGGGCGCAGCCCATAATCTAAAGTACGTGGCGAAGCCACCTTATGAATTTATCTCTCTTTATCGCCCGCCGCGTCGCCGGCGGCGGCAACCGCTCCTTTTCCCGCCTCATCATTCGCATCGCCGTAGCGGCGGTAGCGCTCAGCATGACCGTTATGGTGGTGGCTACTTCCTTGATCACCGGATTTAAAACCGAGATTGCCGATAAGATCTACGGCTTCTGGGGCGACATCCATATCACCGACCGTGCCGCTGCTTCCGATCTATCTTCGGAGGTGCCCATTTCTACCGACCAGGATTTTTACCCAGCCCTCGATACCGTCGGTGGCATTGATTACCAAGAGGTGCGCAGTTTTCTCGGTCAGGAGTTCATGACCTCCGGCCGCACCCACGGCGGTATTCGACACATCCAGCAGTTCGGCATCAAGCCGGGCATCATGTTCAGCCGCACGGAGGAAGAAGGCACCATTATGGAGGGCATCGTGCTGAAGGGGATCGGGCCGGATTTCAACTGGGATTTCCTCAGCAGCTACCTGGTGGAAGGAGAACCACTGGATGCCATGTCGGATTCGCTGTCCTCCGACATCCTCATTTCCGAGCAGACCGCCCGGCGACTGCGCCGCAAAGTGGGGGAAAAAGTACTCGTCAATTTTGTCGAACGCACCGGCGAGATGCCCAAGCGTGTCATGACCATCCGCGGCCTATACCGCACCGGATTGGAAGAATACGATCGTCAATTTGCCCTGATCGACATTCGCCACGTCCAGCGCCTGAACGGCTGGCGCCCCGACCAGGTCAACGGTTTCGAGGTATTCATTGAAGACAAGCGCGACCTCGACGCCTTCGACGACTACCTCCATTACGACGTTCTCCCGATCGAGCTTTATTCCGAGTCCATCCGCCACAAGCAACCCGACCTGTTCGAGTGGCTCGATATCCAAGACGTTAACGAGGCCGTCATCCTCAGCCTCATGCTCCTCGTGGCTCTCATCAACATGGTCACCGCGCTACTCATCCTTATCCTCGAGCGCACCAACATGATCGGCATCCTCAAAGCACTCGGCCAGTCCGATTGGTCCATTCGCGGCGTTTTTCTCTACTACGCGGCCTACATTCTACTCCTCGGCCTGTTCTGGGGCAACCTGCTCGGCCTCGGCATCTGCTGGCTCCAGGATACCTTCGGGATCGTTCGCCTCGACGAAGAAAGTTACTACCTCTCCGTTGCGCCGGTAGACGTCAACTGGAGCGTTGTATTGCTGCTCAATCTCGGCACGATAGTGGTTACGCTGCTATTTTTAATCATTCCTTCCTACCTCGTTTCGCGGGTCGATCCAGTACGGGCTATTCGTTTTAAGTAGGGTAGGGCGTGTCCCCGTCCCTGGCGGGCCGGGGTCGGTCCCCTCCGGGCTTCGGCTTCGCCTCGGCACTGCGTGCGCTAACGCCCCTCCGGGCACCTCACGCGGGGTTTATTCACAGCTCCCGCAGCCGTTCCGCCACCCATTCCGCCGGTTGGTTTTGGTAGGTCAGGGTAGCGATGCCCTCTCGTCCCCGCCGCTCGAAGGAATGGCGGTAGGTCTTGTCGTAGTAGACCAGGGCAATACGGGCCGCCGCCGCATAATCTCCGGTATCCAGGGCTTCCAGGGCGGCCTTCAGGTGCTGCCCGCCCAGCCGCTTACCGATGCGCTCGAAAGCGGCGGCGAGTTGCTCGTTCGGAAAGTCGGCGTAGTCGGTAACGAGGTGTTGTACGCGGTCCTCGAAAGCCGGTTCCAGTTGGTAGAGTGGGGCGGCACTCAAGCGGTCCCAGAACGTATCGGGCAGGCAGACGGTGCCGATCAGGCGGCTCTCGTCCTCCACCCAGACCGGCCGGTCTTCCGGTAGCTCGCGCAGGGCGGCATACAGCAGGTTCTCGAAATGTTCGCTGCCGGGCTGCGGTTCCTGACCGATGGCCCCGAAGGAGGAACCCCGGTGGTGGGCCATGCCTTCCAAATCCAAAATGGATGCACCCTGCGCCCGTAGCGCGTGGAGGACCGCCGTTTTACCCGATCCGGTGGGGCCGCACAGTAAGCGCAACTGGTGGGGAAATTTACCCAGCCACGCCCGTGCTTCCGTCCGGTACGCCTTGTAGCCACCCGGCAAAATTTCCACGTCGAAACCGGCCCGCTCCAGCAGCCAACCCATGCTACCGGATCGTTGGCCGCCCCGCCAGCAGTGCACGGTCACGCGCCGCCCCGGGGCCAGGGTCAGGGCACGCTCCACGTAAGCGCGCATTTTCGGGCCGCTTCGTTCCAATCCCAGCAGGAAGGCCGGTTCCGGCCCCTCCTGCTTGTAGGCGGTACCTACTTCGGCCCGCTCCACGTCCGAAAACAGGGGCAGCGAGCGCGCACCTACGATGTGCCCCTGCGCGTACTCGCCGGGGCTGCGGACGTCTAACAGGATACGATCGGAGGTGGGTTGAAACAAAATGGTAAGGGGTATTAATGCGTGAGGTGCCTGGACGGGGCCGACCGCCAGGAAGGCAGCCCGCAGGGCCGAGCAGACTTGCGAGCCGGGAAGGGACCGACCCCGACCGTCAGGGAGGGGGCACGCCCGGAGTGAGTTAGTAGATAGTAACGTAGTCGGTAGTACCTAGCCGCCCGGATATAGTTAGTACTTAGCCACGCTCGGCAAAAAAAAACTCCGCGTGCCCCGTGAAAACCCCCAAAATTCCGTGGGCTAAAACCACCCTACCGGTTAATTACATTCTTAAACCGCGGCCGCTTCGGCGTCTGATCCCCCATTTTTTCTTTCTTTGCGGCCTCGTACTGCGCGTAGTTGCCCTCAAAGAAGACGACCTCCGCATCGTCCTCGAAGGAAAGAATATGCGTGGCGAGGCGGTCGATGAACCAGCGGTCGTGCGAGATGACGAGGACGCAGCCGGCGAAGTTGTCCAGCGCGTCCTCGAGGGCGCGCAGGGTGTTGATGTCGATGTCGTTGGTCGGCTCATCGAGGAGTAGCACGTTGCCGCCCTCGCGCAGGGTCATGGCCAGTTGGAGGCGGTTGCGTTCCCCGCCGGAAAGGACGCCGATCTTCTTTTGCTGGTCGGAACCGCCGAAATTGAAGCGGCTCAGGTAAGCGCGGGCGTTCAGGCTGGTGCCGCCCACTTCGATCAGTTCGTTGCCGCCGGAGACGACCTGGTAGACGGTTTTTTCCCCGTCCTTGAGTTGCTCGTGATTCTGATCCACGTAGGAGACCTTGACCGATTCGCCGCGCTCGATCTCGCCGCTGTCGGGTTGCTGCTCGCCCATGATCATGCGGAAGAGCGTACTCTTGCCCACCCCGTTCGGGCCGATGATGCCGACAATGGCGTTCTTCGGGATCGACAAATTGAGGTGCTCGAACAGGATACGGTCACCGAAACCCTTGGTGACGTCGTCCAGTTCGATGACCTTATCGCCCAGGCGCGGACCGGCGGGGATGAAGATTTCCAGGTTCTTTTCGCGGTCCTTGCCGCCCTCGCCGGCCAGTTTGTCATAGGCATTGAGGCGGGCCTTGCCCTTGCTCTGGCGGGCCTTGGGGGCCATGCGGATCCATTCCAGTTCGCGTTCCAGGGTCTTGCGGCGCTTGCTTTCGGTTTTCTCCTCCTGCTCCAGGCGGCGGGCCTTTTGCTCCAGCCAACTGGAATAATTGCCCTCCCACGGGATTCCCTCGCCCCGGTCCAGTTCCAGGATCCAGCCCGCCACGTTGTCGAGGAAGTAACGATCGTGCGTCACGGCGATCACGGTTCCCTTGAAGCTGCGTAGGTACTGCTCCAGCCAGTGGACGGATTCGGCGTCCAGGTGGTTGGTCGGCTCGTCCAGTAGCAGG
The DNA here is from genome assembly GCA_963757435.1 of Lewinellaceae bacterium. Classification (GTDB taxonomy): domain Bacteria; phylum Bacteroidota; class Bacteroidia; order Chitinophagales; family Saprospiraceae; genus Neolewinella. Next base: position 38,595 of record CAVWSC010000010.1, read on the forward strand.
ATATCGGGGTCGCTCAGCAGCAGGCGGGCCAGTGCTACGCGGCGGCGTTCGCCGCCGGAAAGTACGCTCACCTTCGCATCGTCCGGTGGGCAGCGCAGGGCTTCCATGGCCGTATTCAGGCGGGTATCCAGTTCCCAGGCGTTGTGGTGGTCCAGTTTTTCCATCAGTTCGCCCTGCTTTGCGATGAGGTCGTTCATCGCGTCGTCGCTCATCGGCTCCGAGAACTTCAGGTTGATCTCCTCGTACTCCTTTTGCAGGGCCACGATCTCGCTCACCGCTTCTTCTACCACTTCGCGGACGGTCTTGCTCGGGTCCAATTCCGGCTCCTGTTCCAGCAGGCCGATCTTGTAGGTGCCGTCGAAAACGATGTTGCCCTGGTAGTTCTCGTCCTTGCCGGCAATGATCTTGAGCAAGGTCGACTTACCCGAGCCGTTCAGTCCCAGTACACCGATCTTGGCGCCGTAGAAAAAGGAAAGCCAAATGTTGTTCAGCACTTTCTTGCCCCCGGTAAAGGACTTGGAAACGCCTTCCATTGAAAAAATAATCTTGTGATCGGCCATTTACTATAAGGATTGAGGGATTGAAGGAATGAGGGATCGAAGGTCGAAGAACGTGTCTCCCCTTCGGGGGGGCTGGGGGGAAATTGGAGGATATCTGATAGTCGAGATTTGAATTGGCCCACACTGCTTGCTGCAACACGAACACTGCTGACGTGCCAATCAACTATCAGCTATCTCCTCTACCGCTTTAGTGCCAGCCGCGCGTGCGCCAGGTGATGCCGCCCGTGCCAGGCATACAGGCCGGTAGCGTGGGCCAGCGAATAAAAATTGCCATCGGAATGCTGGTAGCCGCGTTCGCTGAAATCAGCGGGTTCCAGGTGGCGGAGGAGGGATAGCCAGCGGTCGTGCAGACCGGTCAGTAGATCGAGGGAAACGGCGATGGGCACGGCGGCCACTTCCGGGGTTTCGGCCCAGGCTTTTTCGTCGTAGGCTTTGATGTGCGGCTTATCTTCGGTCAGCGACCATTTGAAGCGCAGGTAGGCATTCAGGTGGCTATCCGGCAGATGATGAACAAGTTGCCGCACCGTCCAGCCGCCGGGGCGGTAGGTTTGCTCCAGTTCCGCGTCGGTCACTTCGGCCAGGGTGATGCGCAATTCCTGCGGCAGGCCGCCGATATTGGCGATCCAGGTTTCCAGATCGCCGGCGGAGATCGGATCGGGTACCTCGAAGCGGCCGATGGGGTAGCGTAAATTATCCATACGTTGAAATAGCCTGGGCGGGGGAAAAGGTTGGGTCGGGGAGGGGATTATTTCATACGATTGATAGGTGTAAGCGATACGATCAAGGTTCAGGGGCCGACAATTTATACCGCAAAACAATCTCCCCCCTTCGGGGGGCCGGGGGGGAACCCGTACCTCAAATCTCCTTCACATAAAACAACTCGCAAGACCCGTGGTGCCCGGTATCTCCCATAGGGCCGTCCAACTTGCGGTAGCCCGCCGCCTGGTAAAGCCGGCCCGCGCCGCTCATGCGTACCACGGTTTCCAGGTATACCTTGGTGTAGCCCTGCCGCTTGGCCTGGGCCTCGATCAGTTCCAGGATTACCTGGCCCCAGCCCTGTCCCCGGGCGTCGGGGTCGAAGTACATCTTGCGCAGCTCGCAGGTGTCACGATCTCCGCCCGTTAGCGGCGCGAAGCCGGCACCACCCATGATGTAGTCCTTATCGTCCACCAGCAGGTAGTAGCCGGAGCGCGGCCGGGAGTAGCTTGCGTACAGGTCTTCCATCTCTGGGTCGTTGATGGAGAAACCCGGCCCGGCACACTCGAATTCGGTCATCACCACGCGGATCAGTTCGGCTAGTGAGCGGTTGTCGCGGGCTTCCAGTTGGCGGATCATCATGGGGATGGTAATTAGGTGAGGTATAATTTCCCGGCAAAAGTAATCATAAAACGGGCCGCCGAAACTGGTTTCGACGGCCCGTTTTATGATTGAGGAAAGATTGGATTTAATCCCAGTCCCGCCGTCCCCAGCGGTTCTTCTCGCTACCGAAAATACCGAAACGTAGCGTCAAGTTAGCCGTAAAGCCGCTCAGGTCATCGTCGGTCAGGGGAGAAATATCCTCCAGGCCGTTCACGTAGCGGTAGCCGCCGGTCACGTTGACGCGGAACCAGGTGGCCACATTCAGTTCCAGGCCCAGTTCGGGGGTGGCAACGAAGGCCTTGTCCTCGCTGGCACTATCGAATCCTCGCTGATAACTGAATTTGCCCCAGCCGGCACGCACGCTTCCGTAAGGGTGGATCAAGGCATCGGAGTTAGCGGTAAATCCCAGCCAAAAACCGCCCTGGGAAAGTTCGGCCTCATTGAGGCTGGCATCCAGATCCTGAAAGGGGGATAATTCGCGGGTCTTCATGCCGTAGCCGCCGATGAAGACATTGTTGAACACCAGTCCGCCGCCGCCGCCGGCGGCATCGGCCAGCCCGTCGGAGAGGGCAAATTCATAGATCGGAGCACCGAAAGCACCGGTAAAGCGGGCCTTGCGCAGCAGCGTTTGCTGTTGGGCGGAGAGTTGGGTGCCAAAGCCGAAACCGGCCAGGAGGAGGAATAGCAGTGCGTAACGCATGGGTAAAGGGGTTGTGGTTAGTGAATCTACTGCAATGTCGATTGCCCTGCAATGATAGTTGCATCGGAAGCACAAAATGCGTCTCCAATTTGTTAATTCCACCGTTAAAGTCCGTTAAACCCTAAAACTTGGGGCACTCCACCCGGCTCCGGTACTTGGCCGGGGCCACGTACATCACGCTCAGCTCGAAGGCACCGCGCGAGTTATTACTCGTCGCCAGGTCCGAGACCGTGAGGTCGTAGCTAACGCCGAATTGCAGCCGCTCCGTTTCCAGGATGGCGGAGATCGTCACGGCGTCCATCGCCGTCGATTCCAGGCGGTTCGACAAGTGCGACCACGCGCCGATGCGGAGCGCCACTTCCTTCCATTCCCGCTGGGTGTAGCGCAGGTTCGCGCCCGCCATCGCGCTAAAGGCCGGTCCCTGGCTCGTCACGATCGCGGCCGGCAGCAGGCTGAATCCGCTCTTCGCGCCCAGCGGCAGTTCACCGCCCGCGTGCACGACGTACTTGCGGAACAATTTGTCCTCCGCATCGGGCAGCAGGCTGATGTTCGGCTCATTCAGGTGGTGCGCGGAACCACCGATGTAGATGCTCGTGTTGTCGTCAAAACTGGCGTACCAAAGCAGGCCGGCGTTGAAGTTGGCGTAAAGTCCGGTATTCATGCTCGGGAAGTCCTCGCCCGGCGCGGCGGCCATGTCGATGTAAGCCTCACGCGTCACGTTGTCCACGAAAAATTGGTTGCTAAACCACAGTTTCTCGAAGTCGAAACCCCGCTGGCCGAAGCCGATTTGCGCCCCCGCTACCAGGAAATTAGCCGCCTTACTGTAGCGGCTGCCCCCCAGTTGTTGGTGGTAAGATCCGCTCATCGTAACCTGCGAACGCGTAAAGCGGGAAGCCCCCGCTTGGTCGCGCAATACACTTAGCCCCAGGCCGTAAAAGTTACCCTTACCCACCGGTTGCCGGATATCGGCCGAGGCCGCCAGGGTCTTGAACGCATCCTGCGTACCCAGTACGGAGGAATAAAGGTTGCGGTAGTTAGCGATTAGCCGGGTCTGGCCGTTCATCACGCCGGTCAGTGCCGGGTTTACCTGCAACGGCGTGGCATAAAATTGCGCAAACCGGGCATCCTGCGCCCGCCCCGTAGTGACGATGAGCAGGCCGAAAAGTGCGATAAAAAGCAGACGGTTGGTGTAGTTATTTCCCATTAAAAAAGCTTTCGTCGGCCAGGTTCCGGCAATGCGGCAAGCGCGCCGCGCCCGGATGGGGCCACTGAATAAATCGGTTGTAGGTGGTCTATTTTTCTAAGTAAATCTCTGTTCCAAACTAAGAGCGTGTCTAAATTTTTACTTCCTGATAACCAAGCATTTAAGAACCTTGCGTCGTAAAAACTGACTTACGTAACCCGCTATGCGCGTAAGTTTTTATCTAGCCGGAACCTTAACCACGAAGTAGCCGCGAAGCGAATCATTGATCTTCAGTTCTTAAAAATTTTAGACACGCTCTAAAATTTCGTTTTCTCTTTTCAGTCGTCCGGGCGTGCCCCCGGCCAAAGGCCGGGGTCGGTCCCTTGCGGGCTTCGCTGTTCGCTCGGCACTTCGTGCGCTAACGCCCCTCCAGGCACCTCACGCAATTCCCCCCCCGGCCCCCCGAAGGGGGGAGAAGGAATGATGGAGGGGATGAAGAATTCAAGGCTTCATCCAAAAATCCCACCCGAAGCAATCCGTGCGGACGGGGCTTGCCCTTACCGAGGTGCAAAAGCATCTTCCCAAGCGTGGGCCGCCGCCAAAAGTACGGGCGAAGCCCCCCAAATGTACACAATCCTCCGCCGCCGCCCAAAACTTTAACGCAAGAGCGTCGTTTGGCCGTTTACAATTTCAGTGCTGCCATCTTCGTAGATCGCCTCGGCCTGCCAAATAAATACCCCGCCGTTGAGGGGTTTCCCTTTATTGGTGCCATCCCATCCGCGGGTAAAATCGTTGACGTCCAGGTCGCGGTCCTCATAGACCATCTCGCCCCAGCGGTCGAATACCTGGAGGTAGCCGATGCGGGTGCCGGGCCGGCCGTGCACGATCAGCAGGTCGTTTTGGCCGTCGCCGTTAGGCGTAAATCCGGTGGGGACTTCCACCACGCGGAATTTATTGACGCTCACTCGCACCCGGTCCTCGGCTTCGCATCCGTCGGCGTTGATGACCACCAGGGTGTAGTCGATCTCAAAATCTGGTTTTACCGTCGGCGTGGCGCAGGAGTCGCAGTCGATGGTACCATCATAGGAACCCATCCACTGGTAGATTATTCCGCCTACGGTATCCACGATCTCGGGAATGAGTACGATACTGTCGCCGAAGGTGATTTCGCGGTCTTCACCCAGATCGAGGTCGAAGCGCGGTCCGTCGCCGATTTGGGTTTGGGCCGTGTAAATACAGTTGCCCGCATCCCGTACATAGATGGTGTAGGTACCGGCATCCAGGCCGAGAAAATCGGTGTCTCTGGTGAAACTGGTACCGTCCAGGCTGTAGGAGTAGGGTCGGCGGCCACCTTCGGCCAGCGCGGAAATACGGCCGGTGAAGTCACCCTGGCAGACGACGTCCCTGGGTAGCGAGGAGACTGTTACGGGTTCCGGCTCGGTTACCGTTACGCGATTTTCCCGCCGGCAGCCGTTGGCATCGGTTACGGTGAGTTGGTAATCGCCGGCCGGAACATCGGTCAACTGTTGCGTGGAATCGCTCGTCGACCAGGCGTAGGTATAAGCCGGTACGCCGCCGGATACCTCGGCGGTGATGCTGCCGTTGCTGTCACCAAAACAGCGGTTGTCGCGCGAACTCAGGCCGCTTGTCAATTGGGTCGGCTGTTCTACGGTAAAGGACTCGGTGCGGCTACAGCCGGCGGCGTCGGTCACTTGCACGCTGAACGTACCCGCCGGAAGCCCGCTCGCCAGCGAATCGGTTACGTTACCCGCTCCGGCATTCCACTGAATGGAATAAGCACCTGCGTTAGGACCGCTGATCTGCACGATCTGCAGGCTACCGTTCGATTCACCGAAGCAGCGCACGGGGGTACTCTCGGCCGCGAAAACGACCGGTGCCGGGTCGGGCAGGTTACGCATCCCCGTACCCCGGCAACCCCGCTGATCGGTAACGGTTACGCCATAGCCGGTGCCGCCCGCCAAATTGTTGATCACGATGCCCGACTGGCTGGTACTCCAGCTATAATTGTAGTCGGTTTCTGTCAGGGCCGCGCCGCCCATTACCTGGGTTACCCCCAAACGGCCGTCGGCAAGTCCCTGGCAAGTAGGGGCCGTGGCGATCAGGTTAAAGGTAATGGAATCGAGTTGCACTACGTCCAGGTCGATCGTCACCGTACAGTTTCCGGCATCGGTGACGGATACGGTAGCGGGACCGGCAGGCAGTTGGGTGGCCGTAGCCGTGGTTTCGCCACTGGTCCAGGTGTAGGAATAACTGCCGGTACCGCCCTGCGGATTGACGGTAGCTACGTTGGTAGCGGTATTAAAGCAGCCGGACTGATCCTGCTGCGCGGCCAGTTCGATCCCGGTAGCGGGTTCGGCGATCCGTACGGAGTCAAGGACGGTACAGCCGTTGGCGTCGGTTACTTCCAGGCCGAAAGTACCGGCGGGTAGGTCGGTAGCCAGTGCCGTGGTCTCGTCGGTCTGCCAGTCGAAGGTGTAGTCGGGCGTGCCGCCGCTGACGGTTGCCTGCGCGCTACCCGTACTCTCTCCCCGGCAGGCGACATCCTGGGGTAGGAACTGGATCTCCAGGCTATCGGGTTGCAGCACGTCGGCCGCGAGCGTATCCGCGCAGCCGTTGATGTCGGTGGTGATAAGATTATAAGTGCCCGCCGCCAGGAAAACGGCGTTATTGTTCACCTGCGAGTTCTCGTCATCCCAGGCGTAGCTGAGTTCACCCGTGCCGCCGGTAGCGGTAACGGTAAGCGAGCCGTTGCTGCCGCCGAAACAGCGGGTAGGTTCGGAGGCCGTTAGTGTAGTCTCGATAGCCGGTGGACTATCAATAGCTACCGTGGTCGTCTGACTACACATATTCTCATCCGTTACCGTAATGCCGTAGGAACCCGGCGGCAGGTTGACGGAGCCGGCCCCGCTCCCCAGAATGCTCCAGGTATAGGTATAAGCTCCCGTACCCCCGGAGGCGGTCAGGCTGATCTCGCCATCCAGCGTATTGAAGCAGGAGGTGGGTGAGGAGGTACCGGTAAGCACGAGGGCTTCCGGTTCGGTCACGCTGAAGGTGGTATCCGTTTGGCAACCATTATCGTCGCGTACGGAAATGTTGTAGCTAATTGCGGTGAGCCCGCTGCTCAATGGATTGGCGGAGAAGCTAGCCCCTCCGTCAAAGCTATATTCGTAATTACCGGAGCCACCAGTGGCGGTTAGCTGGATCGAACCGTTATTTCCACCGTTGCAGGTTACGTCGACCAATTCGACCAGGCTCAGTTCAATGGGGTCAGGCGTGACAATGGTAAACATCAGGAGGTTTCCACAGCCCGATTCATCGCGAATCAGTAGCTGGTAGTCGCCCACGGAAAGGCCCGTAAGGCTGGTTGTCGTAGGAACGACCTCGCCGTTGAGTTCGAAAATAGTCTCACCCTGAGTATTGGCCCAAGTGACCTCGATGCTACCATCGAGGGAATTTCCGCAACTGGTCGGGTTCACGGCCGTAATCTCGGCCGTGAATACGCATTCCTGATAGGTACAACTGGTGGTCACTGGCTCCGGGCTGGTACAAGAAAGTAGTAGCGGATCGGTGATGACCGGCGTTACGGTGATGAAAACTTCTTCGCCGACCGTCAGGTTGGTTAGTACGACACTCGTGTCGCTAACCGGGCCGACCACCGGACCGGGAATGCCCCCCTGAGTGACCTGGTAGGTATAGAGACCCGCCGGGCCGTTGTCCAGCCAGCTAAAGATAAGTTCGCCCGCTCCGAATATCGAGGTACAGTTTACTGCTACCTGCGAGAAGGAATCCGGTACGATCAGATCGATCTGGGCTGATTCCATGCAACCGAAATTATCGGTCACGTCAGCCGTATAGGTGTACGCACCCGGTGCGCTGGGCGTAATGACCGGATCGGGGCAGCCCTGGCAACTCAGGTCGGTGGTATTGTCCCAGGTATAGGTGATCTCGTTGTAGGTGCGGAAAGTGATTTCCCAGGACCGGAAAAGACCCACCGGCAGCGGCGCAAAATCGTCGCTGGCCCGCAGGGTCCAGGTACCGTTAATGGGGGTGCCGACCAGATCATTAAAGTTACCTTCCGGCAGGAAATTACCGGTAAAGGGCGGGGTGCCGGCCGTAATTGGAACGGTGGCCGTGGGCGTAAAGCAGGTATTGGTATAATTATCGCCGCCGCCGCCGTTGCCGGTGCTCAGTTCGATGGAGGTACCGTTGGGGGCGATGAGAAACAAGCGGATATCGGCGTCGAAATTGGTTTCAATATCCACGCAAACCGATTCCAGCTGGCCCACTACATCGTTCATCACGGTCGGGCGGATGGAGTTCACCTCGATGGTCGGGCGGTAGGGGTTATTGGGGGGGTACTGCGCCCAGCCGAAAGGTTCTTCCACGTAAGCCTGGAAAGCGACGGTCGTATCCTGGTTCTCGGGACCGACGGCAATGGCCGCGAAACTGTTTCCGGGACAGAGGGTGTCCTGTTGGAACGGTACCTCCACGATGTCGCGGCAATTGTAGCAATCCGGGTGGCTGAAGGGAAGTACCTGGTAAGCCACGGTGGTGTCGAAAACGCAGCCGAAACTGTCGACAATGTTGAAATTGAAAGCCGCATCGCCGGCAAAATTCGGTTGCGCAACGATGGAATCCGGGCTGTAGTAAACAAAGTTCTGATTATCGGACCAGTAGAAAGAGTCTACGCCGTTGGTGAATATTTCCAGGGCGGGGTAGAGTTCGGGGGCGAAGTTGATACTCCACTGGAAGAGCCAGCCGTCGTCGGAGGGCCAGGAATCACGGACGTTGATGCTCCACTCGCCGTTGAGCGGGCAACCGGCCAAATCTTCCCAGCTTTCGGTAGCGGCGTAATCTCCGGCAGGCAGATCACCGCCGAACATGGCGTTATATTCCCGCCAGGTAAAATCGGCTTCCGGCGTCCAACAATAATCGTAGCCGACCCCGAATTGTGAATTATCGGGAGAGTTGTCAATCGGCTCTCCCAACAGTACCTCGCCTCCGGTCTGCATGAATTCCTGGAGTTCAAGTTGCTGGCCGTTCGGGCATTCGATGAACACCTCCAGGTCCCAGGCGTAGGAGTGCTCCATATTAACGCAGATACTGACGATGTCCTCGGGGCCATTGACGACGGCCCCGGGGGTAAAGTCAAAAAACTCGAGGCTGGTGGTATAAAGGTCGCCGTTTCCATCGGGCAGGCCGATGGTATCGGAGAGGGTCAGACCGGTTTGAAAACTTCCGAAAGTTGAAGCGGCCAGCAAGTCGAAACTATTGGTTTGGAGGGTATCCGGCACGTTTACCGCCGCCGTCAGGGTAATGGTATCGGTAGCGCAGTAGACGACATCGGGGTCGGTGAGCAATTCCCAGATGGGGGGCGGGGCCACCCGCACTTTCAGGGTAAGGGGTGGAACACTGGTGCAGGAGGCCAAATCGGTGATGGTGAGACGAACGATGTAGCCGCCCGGCTCGTCATAAGTATGGATGACGGTGGGCCCCACGGCCTGGGTGCCGTCGTTGAAATCCCATTCGAAGGAAGAGTTAGCGTCGGAGTGGTTGTAGCTAACCCCGTCCTCTGGATAATTGCCCGCGCCCGTCAACGTAATTGGCCGGCCGGGGCACACGTCGATGTAACCGTCGACGGCTACGGGAGTGGAGGATACCAGTACGGCCTCGATGCGCTGGCAGGAGGGAATGCAGTCGATAAAAGCACGCCAGCCGGGACCGTTACTGCTACCATCGGACTGGAAGGTGACGGTCAGACATCCGCCTGGATTACCGGCGGAGGTCTGGATAGTGGTCAAGATACCGTTTAGTTCGCTAGCCCGCTCGGCAATCAGGGTGGCGGGATCGGCGGTGGGGCCGTTAAAAAACTTGAGGGTATCGCCGTCTCCGAGTTGCAGGGTCTGGAAACTGAGCTGGATGTGGGTATTGACCGGGTCAGTGGAACAGATGGTAATGGAGTGATCCTCGTTGTCCCCGTAGTTACCGTTTTGTCCACCGCTATCGTGAAGGATGCCGTCGCAGGTAGTGATGGAGTTATCCGTAGCGATGTTGTAGGTCTGGGCCTGGATGCCGGAAAGCGAACCGAGCATGAAAGTCAGTAGCAAAGAACAACGGATGTAAGTCAGGATCATGGGAATGGATTGGTGGACGATGCAGGTGGCAGGTAATCCGTTGCTAATGTGTGGAAACAGATCTAGAGGGATCAACGGGGAAACCCGGGAGTAGGAGCCGGGATCGGTCGGTCTTTGCGGACAAGCGGGGGCCTTTCTCCGCGTGAGGTGCCTGGCGGGGGAGCCGAACAGGCGAAGTGCGCAGCACCGACCGGCAGGGAGCCCGGAAGGGACCGGCCCGGCCCCAGGCCGGGACACGCCCAAAGCCGTACCTGGAACGGTGTATTCAAAACGGACAAACCATAAGCTGCCGACAAATATATTTAAACCTACGCGAAGCGAAGCCACTACGGACGTAAAAGCAGCAAACTTTGTAGCCGTCCGGTCAAAAACGGGGTGATTGACGGAAGTAATAGGGGGTGCGGAGAAGGTAAAATTGCGGGGTTGAACCAAAGTCCGGCCCGGGAGCGTTGAAATTTCCTTAAATTTACGCAAACTTCCGCTTCATGTTTCGCTCGTTACTCCCGTTGCTGCTTTGCTGCCTGTTTTATACCGGCCTGAACGCCCAGTCCGCATTGCTTGCCGAATTGGCGGGGTGTCCCACGCCGCCCAAATTATACCGTTTCGCTACGGCGGGTTTTGCCGAAGTGGCCCCGCTGGAAAAGACCGCTGACGACACTTATGCCGTTCACGTGGATGACAAGCGACCCGCTTTTTACTACATCGGCACGGAAACCAACAACCTGATGCCCGTGTTGCTGGGCGGCGAAAAGGAACTGACGCTGCGCGCCGATTGTAACAGTCTGGCGGGTGGCGTGGTGCTGAACTCGCCCACCAATGCCGGCTATGATGCCCTGAAGAAAACTTTCGGCACGCAGAATGTGGCCTACCAGCAGGCCGCCCAGCTGTACCAGCGGGCCGCGCAGACCGGCGACGAGGCGGAAATGAAACGGCGCAATGCCGAAATGATGGTCATTGACCAGGCAAAGCGCGACTTGCTGGACTCGCTAAAGCGCACCGCACCCTTCCTGGGCCGGATTGCCGCCCTGAACACTTACCTGAGTTTTGCGAATAACAACACGGCCGGGTATGCGAACGAGATCGACTACTTCGTGAATACCTTTTTTCAGTTCGTCGACTACAGCGATCCGCTCTATAATGAGATCCCCTGGACTTTTGAGTCGACCAAGAACTACACCACCACGCTGCTGAAGGTACTGGGTCAAGAGCAAATGGAGCAGGTGATGCGCGCCCAGTTAGCCAAGTGGCCGGCCGGAAGCAACGCCCGCAAACTGGCCCATAGCGGAACCATTACGGCACTGAAAGCGGGCAGCCACCCGGCACTGTTGACCGTTGCCGATGATTTCGTAGCCACTTATAAGGACTCCGATCCCGCCATTGTAGCGAGCATCGAGCAGGAGATCAGCCAGATCCGCGATTTTCAGCCCGGCGGTCAGGCACCCGATTTTTCGCAGGATGACGTGGACGGCAAGCCGGTAAAATTGAGTGATTTCCGGGGCAAGGTGACCCTGGTAGATTTTTGGGCCAGTTGGTGCGGCCCTTGTCGAAAGGAGAACCCCAATGTGCGTGCGCTCTACAACAAGTACCAGGACGAGGGTTTTGATATCCTGGCCGTGAGCCTGGATAAGGACCGAGACCGGTGGTTGGGCGCGATCGAGCAAGACCAGCTTCCCTGGACGCACGTTTCCGACCTGAAGGGTTGGGCCAACGAAGTGGCGCAGCAGTACAGCGTGCGCAGTATTCCGCACACCATTCTATTAGACACCGAAGGTAAGATCATTGCCCGTAACCTGCGCGGAGACGCCCTGGAAGCCAAATTGGCCGAACTCTTCCCCGATGCCGAGTAGGCCCACCGCCCCTTGAGTCCCTTCGGCCTATATTTCCAGCTCGGTTTTGAGCACATCACCGACATCGGCGGCTACGATCACATCCTCTTTGTGATCGTGCTGTGCGCCGCCTACCGCCCCGCCGACTGGCGGCGGCTGGCCTGGCTCATCACGGCCTTTACGGTGGGCCATTCGCTCACCCTTAGCCTCACGGCACTGGGCATCCCCGGCCCCGGTGAGCGGCTAGTGGAACTGGCGGTGGCGGGCACCATCATTTTTACCGCATTACTGAATTTACTGCCCTGGAAGCGGCCGCGCTCGTCGATTCACTTCGCGCTGGCGGCCGGTTTCGGCTTGGTCCACGGCTGGGCATTCAGTAATTTTTTCCGTTCGCTCCAACTCTCCGAAGAATACCTGGGAGACCTGCTGGTGCAGTTGTTCGCCTTTAACCTGGGCGTGGAAGTAGGTCAGCTACTGGGTCTGGCGGTGCTGATGGCTACTGCCCTGGTCTTCATCAACGGCTTGGGGCTGAAATTGCGCTACTGGACGATCGCGCTGTCGCTGATCGGGTTGAGCCTGGGTGTGCTGATGCTGGTGGAGCGATTTTAAAACCCGATCCGCTTGCGCTCGATCTGCAGTGAGGCGGCATCCTTGATCAGGTGGGCCACGTCTTCCTTGCTGATCGTCTTGGTCAGCCGCTCTTTCCCTTTACGGGCCAGCCGCAGGTCGTGGCGACGGATAATGTCGCCCACCAACTGGCGCACCACGCGTGCGTTGCCGAAATACTGGTCGCGGAAGCGGTGCAGCCACGTCAGGTAATCCGCCAGGTAAGCCTCGGTGGGGGGCGTCATGCGGTAGCCCTCGGCCGTAAACATCCGGCGGGCGATCTCGATCAGTTCCTCCGGCGAGTAGTCGGTAAAGCGCAAAATCTTATCGAACCGTGAACTCAGGCCGGGGTTGGCCTTCAGGAAATCGTCCATATTCTCCGGGTAGCCGGCCACGAACACGAAGAACTCACCCCGGTCGTCCTCCATCCGTTTCAGCAGGGTTTCCACGGCCTCGTCGCCGAAGTCGCCCCGGCTGCCGGTCTTGCGCTGGGTCAGGGCATATGCCTCATCGATGAAGAGCACGCCGCCCTTCGCCTCGTCGATTTTCTTGCCGGTTTTCTCCGCCGTCTGGCCCACGTAGCCGGCCACCAGCCCCTGGCGGTCGGTTTCCACCAGGTGGCCGCGTTCCAGCATCCCCAGTGCTTTGTAGAGTTGGGCCAGCAGGCGGGCTACGGTTGTTTTACCGGTGCCTGGGTTGCCGATCAGCACGCTGTGCAGGTGAAAGGAGTTGAGCACGTCCTTGCCCGTACGGCGGTAGTAGCGCACCAGTTCCACCATCTCGTGGAGTTGCGCCTTGATGTTGGTCATGCCCACCAGCTTATCCAGCTCTGCCAGGGTTTCGGTCAGGAATATTTCATCGACGGGGATATTGGGCCGCTCGCGCTTTTCCTGGGCCACGATCTTTTCGATGTCGGCCAGTTCGATCATCGTTAACTCTTCCTGCGTGGGCGAGTCGCCGCCGGGGCGTTCCATCACGCGCACGGCCAGGTTGTTCTTGGCTTTCTCTACCAGGTCCCACACGTAGCGGGCGTTGCCGAACGTCTGGTCGCGCTCGCGGTAGGCGCGGGTAATGATCTCTTCCAGGCGGGCCTTGGCCTCCAGGGTCAGTTTCACCTGCTTGCGCTCGCAGGAATAATCGGCGATCACGCTTAGTTCTTGCGGCAGGTAGTCCCGAAAGTCATAGTGGTGTTTAAAGCGCGACCGCAAACCGGGGTTGCTGTCCAAGAAACGATTCATCCCCTCCGGATAGCCGGCGGCAATCACGGCCAGGTCGCCCTTGCCATTGCTCATCTCTTTCACCAGTATCTCGATCACTTCCCGCCCGAAGTCTTTGCCATCATCCTTACTACGCACCAGCGCATAGGCCTCGTCCACGAACAACACGCCGCCCCGCGCCTGCTCGATCACATCGCGTGTCTTGGGTGCCGTCTGGCCGATATACTCTCCCACCAGGTCCACCCGGTCGGCAATGATTACGTGGCCCTTGCTTAACAGGCCCATTTTCTTGTACAGTTTGCCCATCATCTCGGCCACCGTCGTCTTACCGGTACCGGGGTTGCCGATGAACGCGGCGTGTACGTTGGGTTGCTCGTCCTCGAACCCCCGTTTTTTGCGCAACTGCAAAAACTTCAGGTAGGTGGCGTGGTCGCGCACTTGCCGCTTCACTTCGTGTAGACCGATCAGGTCGTTAAGTTCCGCCATTATGCTATCGAAAGTGCCATCTTCGCCCTCCTGGGGTGCCAGTATCAGCGGCAGGTTGCTACCCGGCAGGTACACCAGCGGGTTGCCTGCTTCGGCCTTCTCACTGATCTCGAAGGGGATGGAAGCGATCACTTTGTCCAGAAAGATCACCTCGATGTAATAGCGTCCTTCGCGCCACAGGTTGGTTGAGTTTGCCCCCCATCCGGCGGTCAGCGTTATGGTCTGCTGCTCTTCATCCAGGTGCAACAAGCGGGTCACCTGCCCCTTTAATTCGCGGGCCTCGTTGAAAAATTTACAGAACAGTTCCAGGTGCCAGGGCAGGGCCGCCTGCAGGTTCTCCATCACCAGTTCCAGGTAAATGTAGCGGGCGTTATCGTGCGCAAACACGCGGTTATACACCCGGTCATCTGAGTTCACGTCGTCGTGGGGCCCCTCGTACAGCCGGGCCGAGAGTAGTTTCAGGTAGCCGTTCTCGTGCGCCGCCGCGTCATCGTCCAGTAGGTTACTCTCAATGATGTAAAAGTGCTTGCTCGCAATGCGCTCCCCGTCAATGTAGGCCTCCCAGTAGTAAGTGCCGCGCTTCCAGAACGTCCCTTCCCGCTGGTTTCCCCAGCCTTCGCGCAGGTAGATCAGGCTGTCTGCCTTGCTCACCTCCTTCTCTATTTGCAGGCGGCACATTTCCACCCGCCGGCTCTTGCGCACGCTAAAACACTTCAACTCCACGCGCAAATTCCAGTCCTCCCGGTCAAAGAGGCGGTTGTGCAGCGTCAGTTCGGTATAAATATAGGAGGTCTGGTCGCGGTCGAATACCTGCCGGTACTTCTTGCGGTTATTCCACAGCGATTCAGTGGAATTATACACCTTCAGTTCATGAAACTTAAAGGGTGGGGTAGTACTGCCGCTAATAATGTCCGGCATGGAAATAAGGTATTCGGCTAGTTCGGGATGATCAAATACTCTCCGTTTATACGAACAACGGAGGCGATAAGTTGCGTTTTCACAAGCTCGCCACCAAGCTAAGGACTTCCAGCGGAAATGTGTCCATGTTTGGCTGAATAGTTGGGCGTGCCCCCGCCCCTCCGCTGCGCTTCGGGGCGGGGTCGGTCCCCTCCGGGCTTCGGCATCGCCTCGGCACTGCGTGCGCTTGCGCCCCTGCGGGCACCTCACGCGGATACCCTGCTGAGGTCCTGGACCTGAACACGAACACGTCGCTCGTCGTCGAGGACGACCACGTCCGATACGTAATCAGTTAAAACCGCTCGGACCTGAATGTTCTCGACCTTAAAATATTTACAGCCCTTCCTGCTCGATCTCCATAATCGCCGCCACGTGCGCATCGGCAATCTGCTGCCGCACGGACTCCTTGTTGAGTTCCGCCACCTCGAAACGGTTGTTGAAAAAACCGTTCTCCGTCAGCACGGCCGGCATGCGGGTGGCTTTTAATACGTAAAACTGACCGGTGGGCTGCGACTTCAGGTGGCGGTTCTTAAAGCCCGTCTTGGCAATCAGGTGGCGCTGGAAAATAGCGGCCATCTTTTGCCCCCGCGCCGAGCCGTGATAAAACCAGGTCTCGATCCCCCGCACCGAATCAGCGGTAAAATCATTAACCGACCGGGCCGGCCCCGCATTCGCGTGTACGGATACGAATAGCTTGGGCAACGGACTCACTACCGTGTTGGCCCGTAGTACGCGGGTCTTTAAAAAATTTCCGACCCGTACTTCCGGCACGACCACGAAGAATTTCACGCCTTCCAGTTTGAGGCTGCGCGCAACGCGGGTGACGATGTCGCGGTTAAATTCGTATTCGTAGAATCGCTTCCCTTCCGGCAGCACGGGACTGCGCTTGCCCGGGGTCAGGTTGCCGTGGCCGTTATCCAGGCACCACAGGTAGCGGGGGGTATGGCCGGGCACGTCCGGAATTGGAGCCGGCTCCAGGGGTTCTGAATCCGGGTCGAACTCCATGTCATCTCCCGGTTCGGCGGCGGGCGGCGGGGTGTCGGGGTCGAAATCAGCGCCCGCATCCTGGTCGATGGGCACGTTTACGATTTCTTCCTCGTGTTCGGTGATCACAATGTCCTCTTCCTCGATGTCGGCACCGTCCTGGGGTTCTTCGGTGGTTTCGGGCGTGGAGTCATTCCCGCCGGCGGGAGTGGGGTTTTCTTTGGGCCAAGTCGGTTTTTCGTCCTCGGGAGTCGGGGAAAAAAGACCGCGAAAAACGGAGGCAATGGCTTGGAATATTTTTTTGAACATGGGAGTAGGTTGGTGGCTTTATTCCTGATTTAGTAGATCGTCACGCAGCTTTGTTACGGCTGCTACGCGCTCGAAAGATAATACCTCTTCGCGTTCCCCCACGTATTCTAACAAAATTAACGCCCTTTTTCCCGCCGCCAGGGTCCGCTCATCGTTCGTATCGACGTAAAAGTATTCCCGTAGCAGATAACCGGCAATCTCGATTTCTTCCAGGCTCAACTTCCGCTCGCCGGCCAGGTAGCCCCCCAGGTTTTTCTCCGGCCGGTCCAGCAGTTCCACGACATCGAAGCCCAGGGCCGTGCCGCTGATCTCCGCCAGTTCCGGCAGCGATTCCGCCTCATTTTTCAGCCGGAATTGCAGGATGGCGGCCATCACCTGGGCCAGCTTCTTGAGTTCACGGCTGAGGAAGTCTTTGTCCTGGACCATATTCTCGTCGGGGTAAAAGGTAGGAGCTAGTCGGGTAAGTAGGTAGCCAACCCGTGTAGCGTAGGCTGATCTAAATTACCAAAATACAGACGCGCGGCGTCCTGTTAAAATACGGGCGCAAATCCGTTTTACACCTGCAATACCCCCGTCTTAAACTCCTCCATCGGCGCGTGATCGGCCATTTCGATGCCGAGGCTGATCCAGCCGCGGGTATCGCGGGGGTCGATGAGTTCGTCTACCCAGAGGCGGGCGGCGGCGTAATAGGGACTGGTCTGACGTTCGTAGCGGTCTTCGATTTTCTTGAGGAGGGCGGCGCGGTCTTCCTCCGTGACGTCATCCTGACCGGCTAGCTGGATTTGCAGCAGTACTTTGGCCGCCTGGGTGCCGCCCATCACGGCGATCTTTGCGGTGGGCCAGGCCAGCATCAGGCGGGGGTCGTAGGCACGGCCGCACATGGCGTAGTTGCCCGCGCCGTAGCTGTTGCCGACTACGATAGTAAACTTGGGCACCACGCTATTGCTGACCGCATTGACCATTTTGGCCCCGTCCTTAATGATGCCCCCGTGCTCGGAGCGGGAACCGACCATGAAGCCGGTTACGTCATGCAGGAAGACGAGGGGGATTTTTTTCTGGTTGCAGTTCATCACGAAGCGGGCAGCCTTGTCGGCCGAGTCGGAGTAGATGACGCCCCCGAACTGCATTTCGCCCTGCTTGCTCTTGACCACTTCCCGGTTGTTAGCCACGATGCCGACCGCCCAGCCGTCGATCCGGCCGTAACCGCAGAGGATGGTTTGGCCGTAACCGGCCTTGTACTCGGTGAATTTGCCGTCGTCGAGGAGGATTTCCAGTAGTTTGCTGGAATCGTAGGGTTGGGCACCGGTTTCGGGCAGGATACCCATGATGTCGTTAGGTGCGCCGAGACCGTCGGCCGGTTCCGCGCGATCGAAGCCGGTGGTGGGGCGGCGGCCCATTTTATCCACGAGGTCACGGATGGTGGCGAGGCAGGTAGCGTCGTCGGGCATCTTGTAATCGGTTACGCCGCTGATCTCGGTCTGGGTAACGGCACCGCCCAGGGTTTCCTGGTCCACGGTTTCGCCGATGGCGGCCTTGACGAGGTAGGGGCCGGCGAGGAAAATGGACCCCGTTCCTTCCACGATCAGTGCCTCGTCCGACATGATGGGCAGGTAAGCCCCGCCCGCCACGCAGGAACCCATAATGGCCGAAATCTGGGGCACGCCCAGCGCGGAGAGTTGGGCGTTGTTGCGGAACATCCGCCCGAAGTGTTCCTTATCGGCAAAAATCTCATCCTGCATCGGCAGGTAGACGCCCGCGCTATCGACGAGGTAGATGATCGGTAGGCGGTTTTCGCGGGCGATCTCCTGGGCACGCAGGTTTTTCTTGCCCGTGATAGGGAACCAGGCCCCGGCCTTCACGGTAGCGTCGTTGGCCACGATCACGCAGAGACGTCCGCAGACCTTACCCATGCCCGTAACCACGCCGCCGGCGGGGCAGCCGCCGTGATCGGCGTACATATCGTGTCCGGCCAGGGCACCGATCTCCCAGAAGCGGGTACCGGGGTCAATGAGGGCCGTCACGCGTTCGCGGGCGGTCATTTTGCCCTTGGCGTGCTGCTTGGCGATGCGTTTGGGACCGCCGCCCTCAGCCGTTTTGTCCTTGATCCGGTTAAGTTTTCCGAGCAGGAGTTGCATATGGTCTTCGCGGGCGGCTTGTTTTTGTTCGTCTTTGGTCATGGAGGGCAATGAGTGAAGGAGTGAAGGACTGATTGAGTGAATGGGAGTGCTTTATGTGGTGGATGAGGCGTACTAACCATCAATCAGTAATAGCAAAGCGGGAACCGGATTGGGGGAGGGGAAGTTTAACTGTCTTGGTTAAGTGAGCCTGAAAGCTGTACGTACTATTTCCTGGTAGAGGCCAATAAATGTTGCTTATCGCTGTTCCGCAGTTAGAATTGCCCTTGCAGGTTGAATGAAGATTTAGCAAGATAATATAAGATTTCTTTGAAGCGACGAGTTTTAGAAAAATAGTTTGTTTAAAATTGGTTGCAAACAAAATTATCCTATCTTTACACCCGAACAGCCTCCGGGCTTTTCTTTCCGCACTGATACAAGGCGGCATAAACCATGTGGGTGATACCGGTCGGATCAGGGCCGCTTCACTTGAAGCTAAATAGACTAAGTCACCCATTCTTTCATCGGGGGCGGCTTTCCTGAAGGTAGCAACCGGCCGCGATGATGGTCTGCTACCACGAATCAATAACCATAGTTTTACGGACTGGCTGATAATTCGCGCACCGGTAGCTGTTGCCATTTGGGCGATGGCTCGAGCTTGCAGGCGCGAAAAAGAGGCCGGTTTATTAGTGTACAGGCTTTTTGCGGCTCCTCGGCCCCGCAAGAAAGGCCACCGGCTTGCCCGGTGGGCGGATTGTGGGGGTGGGACGGCCGGCGGTGGCGGCCTGGGTTGGGTCCCTCCCACAAGGGGATATTATACTCAATTCTCAAATTTGAGAATCATATCAGTAATTTTGAGTTAATAATGCACTTTTACGAAAAAGTATTCCCCCATCCTGCTTTCAATCATTCCCTTACCCAGGGCCAAAATACAAGCCCCGCCCGCGTGAGGTGCCTGGAAGGGGTCCGCATAGCGGCAGTGCGCAGCACCGACCGAACAGGGAGCCTGGAAGGGACCGACCCCGAGCCGTCAGGCGAGGGGGCACGCCCGAGTTGATGTACGATAGTTGGAGGTACGATTTGTGAAGGGAGATGTTTTACGCGTGATTCATAAGATCCTTTACCACCATACGTATCGCTATCGCCGGAGCAAATAGTGTGCGCAACGCCCATCCGCCGCTAAAACTGGTCGGAAAAAAGACCCCCTACTCCTCCTCCCCGCTACGCCGTTTTTTGCTGCCATCATACAGATCGAAACGATGCAGTTTGGCGTCGAGTTGGCCGTTCATGAGGGTGATGCGGCGCGATGCGCGGAGGCCGACGCGCTTGAGGGCGTCGATGTTGGCGGAGAAGACCCAGGCGGAGTAGCCGCCGAAGCGCTGTTTGAAGGCGTCGCCGATGTCCTTATAGAGCTGGATGATATCCTCGTGCTCCATGCGGAGGTCGTAGGGCGGGTTGGTGACCAGGATGCCGGTGCCTTCCTCGCCTTCGGGCGGTTCGACGGTCTGGACGGGCCGCTTGACCAGGGTGACGTCGTTAGCCATGCCGGCGGCGCGTAAGTTGCCGCGGCTGACGTCGATGGCGCGGCCGCTGATGTCGGACCCGACGATGGGGTAGGGGGCCTTGCGGACGTGGGTCTTGGCCTCCTCGCGCATCTCCTGCCAGAGTTCGGAGTTGAAGCCGGCCCACCGCTCGAAGCCGAAGGCGCGGCGCAGGCCGGGGGCGGTGCGCGTGGCCACCAGCGCGGCTTCGGTGACGATGGTACCGGAACCCACGAAGGGGTCCATGAATGGCTGTTCGCCGTCGTACTCGCTGAATTTGACCAGCCCGGCGGCCAGTACCTCGTTGAGCGGTGCGCCGGTGGTGGCCAGCCGATAACCGCGGTGGTGCAGTGGGTCGCCGGAGGCGTCGAGGGAGACGGTGACGAAGTTGTCGCGGTTGATGTAGACGTTCACGCGCAGGTCGGGCCGCTTGGTGTCTACGTCGGGGCGCAGGCCGGTGCGCTCGCGGATTTGGTCTACGATGGCGTCCTTGGTCTTGAGGGCCAGGAAGTAGCTGTGGTCGAGCCGTTCGGAGCTGGTGGTGCAGTCGACGGCCAGGGTGCGGTCGGCATCCAGGAAGCGGCTCCAGTCGATGCTCTGTACGCCCTGATAGAGGCCGCCCTCGTCGTGGGCCTGGAATTCGCGCACGGGCATGAGGACGCGCAGCGCGGTGCGCGCGTGCAGACAAATGCCGTAGAGTAACTTTCGGTCGCCCTTGCACTGCACCACGCGGACGCCGGGTTCGATGTCGGTGGCACCGAGTTGCACGAGTTCGTCAACGAGGAGGGGTTCGAGGCCGGCGAGGGTTTTTACGGTGATGTACATGGGGTAAAGGTATTGGAAAAGCGGGGAACGATAGCTGATACTTAGTAGCTGATACTTTATTTTGCGGGGCTGGCAGAGGATTCTATTTTTGGTGAAATGCCGCCTAGACGCGAGGTATCGCGCAATTAACGGCGGTTATGCCGCCTAGACGCGAGGTATCGCGCAATTAACGGCGGTTATGCCGCCTAGACGCGAGGTATCGCGCAATTAACGGCGGTTATGCCGCCTAGACGCGAAGTATCGCGCAATTAACGGCGGTTATGCCGCCTAGACGCGAGGTATCGCGCAATTAACGGCGGTTATGCCGCCTAGACGCGAGGTATCGCGCAATTAACGGCGGTTATGCCGCCTAGACGCGAGGTATCGCGCAATTAACGGCGGTTATGCCGCCTAGACGCGAGGTATCGCGCAATTAACGGCGGTTATGCCGCCTAGACGCGAGGTATCGCGTCTCTACGTTAAAAAACCTTCAATCCCTCAATCCTTGCCCCCCGCTGCCGCAAATAATGGTCTGCCAGCACCAGGGCCGTCATCGCTTCCACGATGGGCACGGCGCGGGGCAGCACGCAGGGATCGTGGCGGCCCTTGCCGGTGACGGTGACGGCGTTGCCGGATTCATCCACCGATTCCTGGTCGGAGACGATGGTGGCGACGGATTTAAAGGCGGCGCGGAAATAAATGGGCATCCCGTTAGAGATGCCGCCCTGGACGCCGCCCGAACGGTTGGTGCGGGTGCGGACCTGGCCGTCCTCGTCCTGGTAAAAGGCGTCGTTGTGCTCGCTGCCGCGCAGTTCCACGCCCGCGAAGCCGGAGCCGTACTCGAAACCCTTGCAGGCGTTGATGCTGAGGACGGCTTTACCCAGGTCGGCGTGAAGTTTGTCGAAGACCGGCTCGCCCCAGCCGGGGGGGACGCCCTGAACTACGCAGCCGACGGTGCCGCCGATGG
Source organism: Lewinellaceae bacterium (assembly GCA_963757435.1). Lineage (GTDB taxonomy): Bacteria > Bacteroidota > Bacteroidia > Chitinophagales > Saprospiraceae > Neolewinella. Next base: position 60,363 of record CAVWSC010000010.1, read on the forward strand.
TGTCGCCCGCCTTGCGGACCTCCCGGATGAGGGTTTCCATGCGGGCGGCCGTTTCCGGGTGGGGGCAGCGGACGGGATTACTCTCGGTCAGCGAGAAATCCAGTTCCTCGCGGGGCACCTCCAGGTGCAGGCGGCCCACCTGGGCCACGTAGGCATTGATGCTCACGCCCAGGCTTTGCAGCAGCAGTTTGGCCACCGCCCCGCCCGCCACGCGGGCCGCCGTTTCGCGGGCACTGGAGCGGCCGCCGCCCCGGTAGTCGCGCCTTCCGTACTTGGCCTGGAAGGTAAAATCGGCGTGGCTCGGCCGGTAGCTCCCCGCAATGTGCGAGTAGTCCTTCGACCGCTGATCCTGGTTGCGGATCACCATCCCGATGGGCGTCCCGGTGGTGTGCCCCTCGAATATGCCCGAGAGGATCTCCACGCCGTCGGCCTCGTCGCGCTGGGTCACGATCTTGCTCTGTCCGGGCCGCCGCCGCGCCAATTCGGATTGGACAAAGGCGGGGTCGAAGGGCAGTCCCGCCGGGCAGCCGTCGATGATGACGCCCAGGGCGGGGCCGTGGCTTTCGCCAAAGGTGCTGATGCGGAAGAGGGAACCGAAGGTGTTGCCGGGCATAATGGGCGCTTTGCGCGTATTTTAGTAGGCGGCTTTGCCGCTGGTAATTTAGTACTTTGGTATCAGCCTACGCGTACACGGGTTGGCTGCGCCAGGTACTTTAGTAGGCGGCTTTGCCGCTGGTAATTTAGTACTTTGGTATCAGCCTACGCGTACACGGGTTGGCTGCGCCAGGTACTCTAGTAGGCGGCTTTGCCGCTGGTATTTTAGTACTTTGGTATCAGCCTATGCGTACACGCCCTCTCCCTATTCGACAAAGTCGAATTTTCCCTCTCCAAAGGAGAGGGTTCGAGCTTTGCGGTGCTGCCGCAAATTAAACAATGTCACCAATCTCCTCTGGAGAGAAGCCTTTACACAACACATGCCGCAAAACATTTTACCTCCCTTTTGGGGAGGTCGAGCCGGCAGGCTCGGGTGGGGAATACGTCAGAGCGGCGCACACATTTTTTTGGCCTGTCCCGCCCTAACGGCCGGGCCGGTCCCTTCCGGGCTTCGCTGATCGCTCGGCACTGCGTGCGCTAACGCCCCTCCAGGCACCTCACGCAATAGTAGGTGCAAGAACTGCCTGCTGTCCAAGTTTTCCCCCTGCCCCCGAAGGGGGTTCTGGACAATGTGGGAAACCTTGCATCCTTGGTTTTCCCCCTGCCCCCCGAAGGGGGGTCTGGACAATATGGGAAACCTTTAATCCTTAAACTCCCAAACTACCCCCGCTCCCGGGCTAATCCCCAAGCGTTTCGTGGTAGCGGGCGCTGAAATCGAAGCGTACCGCATCGGCGAGGCTGTAGCCGATGCCGAGGCTGATCTCGGCCGGACCACTAGTGATCCCGAAACGGAGGTAAAGCGGTTCTACCGGCTGATATTCCAGCCCCACGCGGACGCGGGCGTCGTATTCCAGGTCCTTTTCCACGTCGGCCAGGATCAGGACTTTTTGGTTGGGCGTGTAGGCCAGGCCGAGGGTGAGGGAACCGGGCAGCGGCTCACCGGGCACCACCTCGGGCCGGAAGGGGCTGTAGGCCCGGAAACCGACCGCGAGGAATTTGCTCAGCCGCGCCTGTAACCCCAGGTCGAAGGTGGCCACCACTTTGCTGCCGTAGCCCTCGATACTGATCGACTGGGCGATGAGCGACCCGCCGATGCTGAAGTTTTCCGCCAGCAAGCGGCCGTAGGAAAGGGCAAATTGCTGCTCGCGGTAGGTATCGAATCCGAAGGTGGTAGCCCGTAACCCGAAAGTACCTACCTTGCTGGGCAGCACTGCCCCGGCATAGATGTCCCGCAACTCGGACAGCGCGAACCGCTGCTCTATGAAGGCGGTGGCTCCGATCTTTTCCACGCCGGGCAGTCCGGCGGGGTTGGTCCAGAGGGTTTCAATGCCGCTGCCGGCCGTGCCGGTTCCGCCCATCGCCATGCCGCGCGCGCCGCCCGGCGGTGCCTGCGCGGTGAGGGTAAGCGGGCCGAGGAGAAAAGCTAGTAGTATAAGGAGTAAAGATAGTCGCATCGCCATAATTTAGCTCACCGCCGCCAGCAGGCTGATCTCGATATTCACGTACTTCGGCAGGGCCGATACTTCCACCAGTTCCCGCGCGGGAGCGGATTCTGTCTCGAAATATTCCGCATACACGGCGTTAATACGGCTGTACATCCCCATGTCCTTCACGAAGATGGTGCACTTCAGTACGTCCAGGAAACTCAATCCGGCCTTGTGCAGCACGGCCTCCAGGTTTTGCATTACGCGGTGGGTCTCGGCCTCGATGTCGGTTTGCACCAGTTCCCCGGTATCGGGGTCCAGCGCGATCTGCCCGCTGACGTAGAGGACGCCGTTGTGCAGCGTGGCTTGGTTATAGGGACCCACGGGCGCGGGGGCGCGGTGGGTATTGACGATGGTTTTGGACATGGGTAAGGGGTTGTTTGGGCGCAAGGTAAGGAGAAGTTGGTAGGTGGGAGGTGGTGGGGTAGGTAGGAAGTAGTATTTTTGTGGGGGTGTTATACTACCAATTTTAATTAGTTTTTAGAACATTCAATGGTATTTTTGAAAGAACCCGGGTTACTTAAAAGTGCTTATAAGCGGGAAAAATTTTGATGGAATTATTGAAGAAATTCGCTTTCAAACCCTAAGCTATGTGGAAGGCTGGGAAAAAGAAGCAACGGATATTTGGTTGATTTCAAGGATGGCACCTATCAAAAAATTCTGCTCGTTCACGGGAATAGTAAATCTTTGATGATTAAGTTTCTGAATCGCATTCACTGAGAGATACAACCCCCCTCCAACCGCACCTCCCAAACATCCACCCCCCACCAACGTTACCCCTCCACCCCCAAAACTAGCCAATTACCTCCTACCAGACTACCCGACTAAAATAATGCCCCCCCTCCAGAAACTCACCTACTCCCTCGCCCTCGCCGGACTCTTCATCTGCCTCCTCGTCTTCGGCAAAGTTCTCCTCGTACCCGTCGTACTCGCCTTCGTGCTCTGGTACCTGATCAACGCCGTCGACCAGCTCATCCGCCGCATCACCCCCGGCGTGCGGCGCATCCCCCACGGCCTCACCTTGGCCGTCGCCGCCCTCATCGTCCTGGCCCTGCTCGTCCTGGCCGGCAGCCTCGTCGGCCGGCAGATCAACGACATGATCGCCACCGCGCCCGAATACTGGCTCAACCTCGAACAACAATTCGTCCGCATCCTCGCCGGCCTCGGCTACGCCGAAGGCATGAGCCTCCAAACCCTCTCCCGCGAACTCGACATCAACACCTACCTCCTCGGTCTGCTCACGTCCTTTACTACCGTCACCCGCCAGTTTCTGCTCGTTCTCCTGTATACCCTCTTCCTCCTGGTCGAGCAGCACACCTTTCCCCGTAAACTCGCCTCCCTCCAGCTCCCGCCCCAGCGCAAAGCCCACGTTCTTCGCATCCTCGACCAGCTCAACCGGGCCATCCGCGCCTACGTCGGCGTCAAATTCGCCGCCTCTTTCGCCACCGGCCTGCTGAGCTACTTCGTCATCGCCTACGCCGGCGTCGACTTCGCCGTCTTCTGGGCCTTCAGCATCTTCGCCCTCAACTTTATCCCCACCATCGGGTCCATCGCCGCCACCATCCTGCCCAGCCTCATGGCCCTCGTCCAGTTCGATAACCTGACCCCCTTCCTCATCGTCGCCATCGGCGTAGGTACCATACAACTATGCATCGGCGGCCTCCTCGAACCCAAACTCTACGGCGATGCGCTCAACATCAGCCCCTTCGTCATCATATTTTCCCTCATTCTCTGGGGCCTCCTCTGGGGTGTGGTGGGTATGCTACTCTGCGTACCCATCACGTTCACGCTCATTACGTTTTTGGCTCAATTTTCGTCCACGCGGCCGATCGCGGTGCTGCTTTCTCGGCGGGGGAAAGTGTAGGGGCGCTGCGCGCGTACTTCAGTAGGACGCTTCGCGTCTGGTGTTTACCCGCGGTGATCGTCGCAAGCTCCCCGGAGTTTAGTACTTTTGTATTACCTGCGGTGATCGTCGTAAGCTCCCCGGAGTTCAGCCTACGCGTACACGACCTCTCCCGATTCGACAAAGTCGAATTTTCCCTCTCCAAGGGAGAGGGTTTTCTACAGTTGCGGCGTAGCCGCAAAGCAAGAAACGTCATCCCTCCCTGGGGAGGGGCCGGGGGTGGAGGAACCAGTCGTGAGCGCCCGCAAAACGTCACCCCTCTCCCTCGCGGCGGAAGGGGTTACCACAAAGTAGCCGCGAAGCGAACGGGATCCTTTCGATTAGCCGGGCCGGGGGTGAGGGATTACGTCACTCCCCCAAAACCTCCCACCCATGAGCACCCGCACCATCACCATCGGCATCATGAAAGTCGACGTCGCCGGCCAGGACGACCGCTCCCTCAGTGCCCTCACCCGCCAGGCCACCCAGCGCTTCACCCGGGCCGTCGAGCAAGCCTCCACCCTCAGCATCCAATCGCTCACCTTCGACGGGCCGCCCCTCAAACCCGGCAAACAGGGCTACCACGCCCTCGACTTCGTCCAACTCGGCATCAACGAAAAAACCGAACGCCAACTCGCCTTCCTCCTACTTATTACCGAAGTCGAGATCTCCGCCGCCTTCTTTTCCTACCTCCTCGCCCTGCCCTCCCAGCTCACCAACGTCGCCATCATCTCCACCCGCCGCCTGGCCGACTACGGTTCCGCCGACCTCCAGGACCAGGCCCTGCTCACCCACCGCCTCACCACCCTGCTCCTCCACTCCTTCGGCCGACTGCTCAACCTCCCTTACCACCCCGACCCCACCAACTACCTGGCCCGCATCCAGGTCCCCCACGACCTCGACGCCATGCGCCACTTCACCCCCGCGCAGTACCAGCGCATCACCGCCACACTCCCCCAGGAAGCCAACGACCGCTTCTCCGACCACGACAAATACACCTTCATCTTCCGCCAGATCGCCGGCAACGTCCCCCGCATCCTGCGCGGCGCACTACGCGCCAACCCCCCGCGCATCGCCACCAAACTGCCTACCATGATCGCCACCGCCCTGTCCGTCATCGTGCTCCTTATCTTCGGCGGCGAAACCTGGGATTTCGCCGCCTCCGTTTCCGCCGGCCAGCTCACCGTATTCATCACCGCCAGCTTCATCGCCGCCAGTTTCATCCTCTACCGCGCCTTCTCCTTCCGCCTCGTCACCACCCGGCGCGGCAAAACCTCCGAAAGCTCCGTTATCACCGCCGCCGCCACCTACCTCGCCCTCCTGCTCACCCTCCTCTGCCTGTTCACCCTCTTCGCCCTACTCATGTACGGCGTCGTCCTCTTCGTCTTCCCCGACCCCCTCATGAGCAACTGGACCACCGACCGGGACGGGGCCACCCCGGCCGCCCACCTGCGTCTCGTCCTCTTCCTCGCCGCCGTCGGCATCCTCTCCGGCTCCCTCGGCGGCTCGGCCGATTCGCGCTCCGTGGTCCGCAACGTCCTCTTCGCGTCGGATGAAACGTAGGGGCTGAAAGACGTTAATGGTAGCATTATTTCGTGGGCGTGCCACCGTCCCTAACGGGCCGCTGCCGGTCCCTTCCGGGCTTCGCTGTTCGCTCGGCACTGCGTGCGCTAACGCCCCTCCAGGCACCTCACGTTCCAAGGAGTGACCTCGAAAACGGCTCTGCCGGATTGAGAAGCGTCGAAGCCGATAATCGGGAAATAAATGATCGATATGAAGGTATGGAATCCGATTTTTCCCGGATACTGTCCGTATTTACTACCTTAGAGCGTGTCTAAAATTTTTAAGAACCGAGGATCAATGATTCGCTTCGCGGCTACTTCGTGGTTAAGGTTCCGGCTAGATAAAAAATTCGCTTCGCGGCTACTTCGTGGTGCGCGCATAGCGGGTTACGTAAGTCATTTTTTATGACGCCAGGTTATTAAATGCTTGGTTATCAGTAAGTAAAAACTTAGACACGCTCTTACTACGGATTGGGTGATCGTAATCCATTTTCCCTACGGCCAACTCGTTATTTCGTAATTTACCTCTGTAATCCGCCCATTCTGCCGTCCGCTATGAGTCTTTTCTCCTCCCTCCTCTACCTCCACATTGCCGCCGGCACCACCAGCCTGCTCATGGGTTTGGTCGTACTCTTCCTCCGCAAGAGCGACCGACGGCATAAGCTGCTCGGGAATATTTACTTTTTCTCCCTGCTTATCGCTTCCATCGTGGCCATTCCCATGAGTTACTTGCACGCGAACGCTTTCCTATTCATCGTCAGCATCTTTACCATTTATATGCTGCTGACGGGCAGACGGTACATCCGCAAAAAATCGGCAGCCGACGTCACGGTGGTGGATTGGTCACTCAGTACCGTAATGGCGATATTCGGTGTCGCCTTTATCGGATTCGGCTGCTTCCACCTGCTACGTTCCAATACCTTCGGGACCGTATGGGTGGTATTCGGCCTCATCGGCTGCCTCTTTGTCTACCAGGATTGGGTGAATTACCGGGGTAAATCCGGCACCAAAAATTTCTACCTTACCACCCACCTGCAGCGGTTCATTGGCAGCTATATTGCAACGGTCACCGCTTTTCTGGTGGTAAACAATACGTGGTTGCCGGGTACGATAGCCTGGCTGCTGCCCACCGTACTGCTGGTTCCGCTGATTGTTTGGTGGAGTAGGAAGTATCGGGTGGCGCGACTAAATAATTGAAATTGATGGAACATAAAAAGTTTGCTTCCCCTGCCGTAAAATCTCTTTTTCTAAAATCTCCGTGGACCACTAAAGGATAAGTTCGGTACACAAATTAAAGAGCGAACCGGGGCAAACAGTACACCCGTCATTCATTTGTCATACCGTACAACCCATACGTCCGACCGACAACCAACCAAAGGTACAGGGGGTTTAGAACAGACACAGCCGATAATGGCTGCTTCTCACTAAAAACAAGGTACCGGTCCATCCGTAGGATGAAATTCATAATCCCCTGGGGGGAGTGGCATTTTTGTGTCACCAACGTTCGGTCTGCTCATTGTTTTTAACAATCGTCTAAAGAGTAAAATATGAATAGATTAACCAGTTTTTTCGTTCTTTTCATGATCGGCCTCGCCATTGCTTCTTGTGATCCAGCGGAGCCTGCGGCTGCGGAAGACTCGAATGAAGCCACCGTTACCACTCAACGTGCCCAGCCGATGCGGGGTGTCGTTGAGGATGTGCTGACCAAGGAGGAACAGGATGCCCTGACGGCGGATATGGTGCTTCAGTCTTTCCGTGAGGGTAATACTCGTTTTCAGCGTAACGACTTGACGGCAAGGGACCATTCGGAGCAGGTGCGCAAGAGCACCAATGCGCAGTACCCCAAGGCCATCGTTCTGTCCTGCGTAGATAGCCGAGTGCCCGTGGAGGATGTTTTTGATCGCGGTATTGGCGATATTTTCGTCGCTCGGGTAGCGGGAAACTTCGTTAACGAGGACATCCTAGGCAGCATGGAGTTTGCCTGCAAAGTATCGGGTTCTAAACTGATCCTGGTAATGGGCCACGAACACTGCGGTGCGGTAAAGGCAGCCGTTGATGACGTAAAACTGGGTAATATAACTCCCATGCTGGCTAAGATCAGGCCCGCAGTCGATCGGGTCGAGTATGACGGGGACCGAACATCGAAAAACGAAGAGTTCGTACATATGGCATGCGAGAGCAATGTCCGTTATACCATGGAACAAATCCGCCGGAATAGCCCCATTTTAAAGGAAATGGAAGACAAGGAGGAGATTATGATCATGGGTGCGATATACGATATGGATAACGGTAAGGTTGACTTTTTGCAGTAGTCGATCGGGACAACAGCTGATCAAAAAAACCTTATTCCGGCGGAAGCCGGGATAAGGTTTTCTGGTAAGAGAGTATAGTAAAACAACCTAGGACTTGTGATTTTCATCTTAGTCGATTTTGTGTAGTTTAAACTTGATTATCAATAAGTTATGCACAAGGCATGAATCCGGGCGTTTTCACAAATCTTCAGTTGTTGTACTATAGTTAGGTTCGTAAATTGTGACGTAAATTTGGGAGAGTAACAACGCGGCCTACTTTTATCAGTAGACCGTTAATTCTATTTATATTTGGGCAGGGACAGTTTTTTGCCTCCTCTATCCCTGCTACGGGTTGAATTTCACACCACCTAAAACTATTCGCCCTACCGAAACCCGCCAGGGTTTTACCCCTGAAAGGGCGGCATAGATCAGCCCAGGGTAGAACCCTGGGCTTAACGCGTACCCCACGCAAACCGCCGCGCCCCCGGCAGCGTTGCGAAGCAACGCTGCCGGGGGCGCGGCGGGAGGTTATAGCAGCCTCCCCGTCCCAGGGTTTCACCCTGGGTTAGTCTATCTCACCCTTTCAGGGCTTTGGCGGCAAAGCCGCCTGGGAGTTAGCCTCCGAAGGGGGGTGGTTTGCTACGAAATCATTGCCCCAAAGACTTAACAGAAGCAATGCCTTACCTTTATCGGACCGGAGTTGAAACCACCGGAAGAGTTGCAATGACACGTAAGATATGCAGATGAAGGTACCTCCCAAATATAGCTTCGATCTTCCTCCCGAAGAAAACGTCATTAAACGGAATCGCACGATTACGACTTATTACGCCCAGTTGTACCAGAAAGAACCCCAATTATACAAATGGGCCGGTATGGCAGCATTTGCCTCCTATCACGTTGGAGAGAAAATGAAAATGTGGAACTGGGATGGTTCGGGTATTAAGCCGTTATCTGTTACGTGTAACAAGAAAAACAGGTCGCTAGAGGATGATTTTCAGATCATCAGGATCATCAACAATAAAATATTCCTGGAGATCGGCAGGCTGCATCTAGTCTTCAGTCAGTTGGACTTTCCATCGTTCCGATCACTCTTGATCCGTGAGCATAAACATGATCTTATCATTCGTGCTTTCGAGGAGTTGAACGAAGCAAGGGTACAATTGAGGCGGGATGGCTATTCGGAAGCGGTGAACGAACTGGTATGGAAGGCCAATACCGATCTCCTCTGGCACGAACAGTCAGAAGTTGTCCAACCCCTATTCGACAGGTTGAGTGACCTGTTTTCACAGGCAATGACCCTGTTTGCCACCCTCGACTACAAAACGAATCACCAACCCACCAGTAGGGATACTCGATCGGTATTCATTTTATATATGCTGTTTAATGGATTGAGTTCGATCAGGCGGAAATGGCTAGTCCCAAAAGTTACCAACCTGGAGCACCGGTGGTGTTGGATTTCCAACTCGTTACTCAAGAAATGGCGAATCGTCGAATCAGATCAAGATAAAGTTGTGAAAGAAATGGGTTTTCTGACCCGGATGGAGGACAGGAATTTGGTTTTGTAATTGTGGTGCCTTCTATTGAAGGTAATAGGATAACTGGCGAAAGGGTTCGCTCTCTTTATAGTAAAGCAACCTAGGACTTGTGATTTTCATCTTAGTCGATTTTGTGTAGTTTAAACTTGATTGATCAATGAGTTATGCACAGGCATGAATCCGGGCGTTTTCACGAAATCTTCAGTTGTTGTACTATAGACACCCTCTAAACCTAATGTGCCCTGACACATGCTAAATCTTTTCGAGTCATATGCGATTGTATTAACAATATTGATTCCAATATTAAATGGCAAATTGATTGTATGAAAGAACGCCAAAATACTTATAGTTGTAACAACTGCAACAGCGAGCTACACGGCCGCTACTGCTCCGACTGCGGCCGACCGCAACAGTTGCGGCGCATCAACGGGGCGTATATCGTGCAGGAACTTGCCGGTATCCTGAATTTTCAGAAAGGGATCCTTTTTACCATCAAGGAATTATTGCTCCGACCGGGAGCCACCGTCAGGCGGTTCATTCACGATGACCGCAACAGCCTGGTAAAACCCATCAGCTTTATCATTGTCTGCTCGCTGGTCTATACGGTCGCGCAGCAGTCACTAGCATTCGAGGACGGGTACATGAATTTTTCGGAAGCGGGGTGGGGAGATTCGTCCATCGGTGCGATCCTGGCGTGGGTTAGTGCGAATTATGGCTTCGTAAATATTTTAATGGCAGGCTTCATCGCGCTGTGGATCAAGTTGTTTTTCCGGAAACGTCGGTATAACTATTTCGAGATACTGATCCTGTTGTGTTTCGTCCTCGGCATCCAAATGTTACTCTTTGCACTTTTCGGATCGATTGGAAGCGTTAGTAGCATCGATATTCTGGATAATGGCGGGGTCATCGTAACGTTCATCTACCTTTGCTGGGCAATCGGGCAGTTTTTTGATGGCAATAAGCTACTGAATTACCTGAAAGCACTCGCCTGTTACCTGCTGGGAATAATTACTTTTCTGTGCGCAGTGATAGCTTGCGGAGCTTTGTTTGCGGGATGAAGAGGGGAGGAACCCTTCGGACCTTTACGTTATGCGCGTTTGCCGGGGGCGCGTGTGCGTGGATGGGGCGTGAAACGGCTTAATTGTACGTTAGCTATTCAATCCTTTCATCCTTGTTTTTCCCCCTGCCCCCGAAGGGGGTTCTACCACACGAGACCTTCAATCCCTCACCTCGATAGATCATTTATGATCGAGAGAAGCAGCGCCAGCTAATCCTTATTTTTCCCCCTGCCCCCAAAGGGGGTTCTACCACACGAGACCTTCAATCCCTCACCTCGAAGAATCGCAACGCGATTAAGAGAAGCAGCGCCGGCTAATCCCTCCCCCCCTCCCCGCGTGAGGTGCCTAAAGGGGCGTTAGCGCACGCAGTGCCGAGCGGCAGCGAAGCCCGGAAGGGACCGACCCCGGCCCCTGGCCGGGGGCACGCCCGCCCCTAAAAAAATAACCGGCCCCCGAAACGCGTTACTGCCAACGTTGAAACCTCTGAACCAAACGAACCACCGATGACGCGAGTAAACTGCCTTTTTTTGAGCCTGACCCTGGGCCTGATGTTGTGTGCTGCCGGCGCGAATGCGCAGACGAACTTTGACGAGACGTGGCGGGAATTTTTGGTCAATAACAAGATCTCCCGCATGAGTGAACTGGTGCGGCCGGACAAGGTGTACGCCAAGGATGACTATGCGAAATACCTGCTGATGAATACCAATACGAGCTTTTGTCAGAGTGACGTGGCGGATGCCGAGCGGCTGATGGGCGAGGTGCGCGAGATGGAAGGGCGGGTGCTGGAATCGGTGCCGGGATTTGTGCAGAAGATGGACGATCTGAACTCGAAAATTAAGGCTTATTATACGATGGACGGGCTGTGGCAGCGGTTTTTGGACACCAAACAGGTCTCTCCGAAAGAGATGGATGCGATAACGGCGGCGAAGACGAGTTGCGAAAAAAGTACGCTGGCGAAGTACTCGTTTATGACGGCCTACGCGCAGTTTTGCCGGGGCGACGTGGCGCAGGCGAAAGAAATTTTTGAGACGCGGACGCTGACATTGACCGAGAAAACGTCGTTGCGGGTGGAGGACGTGCCGGGGATGGCGGAAGAAGTGAAAACGATGAAAATGCTGTTCCAGGAGTTGCCGCGACTGGATGCGGCCTGGCAGCAGTACGTGAGTTCGGGGGTTTCTCCGGGCTTCGATCGGGAATTGCCGGTGTTTGCCTGTAACCCGAACCCAAAGGTGAAGGAACTGGTGCTGCGCGGCGTACTGGATTACTGCGGCGCGGCGCCGCAGGCACTGGCCGGAATCAAGGAGCTGCAGGCCGCGAGCGGCGGGACGCTGGATGGGGAAGTGGCTAAAAAAGTGAAGGAACTGGAGGCCAATATCGGTAAAAAAGACCAGGGCCTGGTGGATCTGAATGCGGCCTGGGCGGCATTTATTCCGAATAATGAGGTAGACCGGGGCAGTTACGGCTATGATTATTGTAGTAAGGAGCCGCTGGTGCGGGCCTACATTATGGATGGTTTTTTGAACGTATGCGATCTGGGCGAGGCGATGCTGCGAAAAATAGAGGCCCTGCACCAGGCGGACCCGACGCCGCTGGAACCGATGACGACGACCAAGTTTAACGAATTGGCGGCGCGGACGGAGGAATACCGGCAGAATGGCGTGGAATTAGATAAGGTCTGGCGCCGGTTCGTAGGTCAGGGGGATAAGTTGCCGGCGGGTTACCAGTCGGCGGAATTTTACTGCGATAATATTCACCAGATCAAGGACTGGACGATGCGGGGCCTGCTGGTGAGCTGCGAGGCGGGCTTTCCGTATTTGGAGCAAATTGATGAGTTCCAACGGAACTTTGAATTTAGTTTTACGGACGAAGTGGAGTGCCGGGTGCAGAAACTGCGCATCCGGGTGTGGACCTGCCGCTACGAGGCACTGGAAAAGCTGGCCCGCGTGGAGGCCCCCGATAATTACGAGGCCCGTTTGCGGGAGTTGATGCAGGATTACGGGGTGGGGGAGCGGCCGGAGGTGTGTGATCTGGAGAAGTAATAAATTCCATCCAGACAAATTTTAACGTGATGAAAAACAATGGTCTGATTCGATTCAAGCCCTCCTTTTCCCGTAATTTCTGATCGCGGGCAGCATTTTGGTAATTATCGGCAGGTGTATGTCGATATTACACATGGATAATATTCTAAATGCCTGATGCTCATTTACATATTCCGTCTTCGTATCCGCGATCGAAAACGGAAGACCCCGCTGTTCTGGATCAGATAAATGGTGAGCAACCTTGGCCAGCGAGCCGACGGTAAGGGAGGTGTTAACGTGGAAATCAATCTTTGCCGCCGAGTAGGCCTGGCTTTGATCCAATCCTAGCTCCTGTTTAGCGTCCCGGTAAAGAAACTCTTGTTGAAAGCGAGCGGGGTAGTAGACCAGCACTTCCTCACCGGTAAGTTCGGTATTTGTACTGACAAAGATGCGATGTGAGGTGATCTTAGCGTCCTCGTCCAACTGGTGGATAATTACAACTCGCGCCAAACTACCCCAGGCAGGTATGTTGACGATGGCGGTATAGGCGATCCACTTCCCGTCTGGATCGCTACCGCACTTGGCAAATACCTCGGGGCGCAACTCGCGTGGTTGAACCATTCCATCGTACTGTTTGGGTCGACCCCGGCCTGATGAGGGAGGTCCCTTATACAAGTAGCGCATTCGTGCATCGGTACGTAAGCGACTTACTACATCCAGATCGGCAGCCGTAAGCTTGTTAATGAAAGGTGCCTTGGAAAAGTAGGCGTCAGCCACCACCGTGCGGGATATTTTCTGAAGTTCGTCCTTGCGCTTAATAATGCCTTCCGCGTAAAAATCCAGCAGCGTCTGTCCTTCACGACGGGGCAGGGTCTGAAAGGCGGTCAGATGAAGTGCCGTATTGGTATCCACGTCCACGGCGGCAATCCCGTTTATTTCCAGGCCGTGTTTGACCTGACCGGCACAGCCACTCCAGTACTTGCCCACTCCATCGGTGTGCTTGCCACTTTTAGCTATATAGCTGGGATCGAAGGCCAGGATGGTATTCCCGCCCAGGTTCTGTTGACAAAGGATGCGATTGAAGGTCAACCAATCAAACCGCTTGGCAAAATTATTGCGGTAAGTTCTCTCCCGGTAACAACCATAGCGAGCAAGATTGGCAAAATTATACCGACCCCGGATGCTGAGCCACAGGGGAAAGAGGAGCAAGAGAAATTGACGTTGCCACTTGCCAATCTCAGGCATTTGTTGTAATATTGATGTAGCAAGGGTTGCTACCTTCGTTAGGCGAGCCATAGCTTAGAAGTGTCGTAACTCCAAAGATAAGGCTCGCCGCCTTTTTAGGAAATTTTGCCCGCTAAGGCTGATTTAAATCGAATCAGACCATTGGAAAAAAGGACTAAGAAATATCCCCCGCGTTCTAAAAATCAATTACTTGGAGAACCGCCGAGTTTCATTGCTCTTTAAAGCGTGTCTAAATTTTTACTTCCTGAGAACCAAGTATTTGAGAACCTGGCGTCATAAAAACTGATTTACGTAACCCGCCATGCGCGCACCACGAAGTAGCCGCGAAGCGAATCATTGATCCTCAGTTCTTAAAACTTTTAGACACGCTCTAAGAATATTAAGAAAAAAAGTCCTTAATCTTTCTGAAAACCTTATCTTTGAATCCTTAACAATACAATCAACTATCATGACCGTCGCCGAACAAAGAAACCATGCTTCGCAACTAATCAATCAATTAGATGATGAATTTTTCGCTACGGTCTATGCTATGCTCGCTACCTACGTGAGAAAGCGCGGAGATCAAGTGGTTGGATTCCGCGCCGGAGAGGAATTGACCGCTTCTGCTTTGAATAGTAGTATCGCTAAAGCAGAGCAGCAAATAGACCGGGGTGAATTTTTGACGCCGGAGGAATTGGTTAAAGAAACGGAAGAATGGCTCAACAGTACCAAGTAGTCATTGCTACGGAAGCTAGGAACGAACTGCGAAAGGCGTTAGATTATGTGCGGCGTAATTCGTCTCTCCAACAAGCGCAATATGTAAATGCTAAAATCCAGGAGTCCATTCAGAGTTTAAGCACTTTTCCGGAACGCCACCGCCGCTTGGAATACATTGGTTCGGATCAGCGCGTTTATAGGACCCTGCCAAAATGGTCTTTTTTAGAGCGTGTCTAAATTTTTACTTCCTGAGAACCAAGCATTTAAGAACCTGACGTCACAAAAACTGACTTACGTAACCCGCTATGCGCGTAATTTTTTGTTTAGTCAGAACCTCAAATCATTGATCTTCAGTTCTTAAAAATTTTAGACACGCTCTTAATAATTTATCGAGTAGAAGAAGATATATTACGCGTAAGGGTGGTGAGTATATTTAACTCCAACCAAAATCCGGAAAAATTGGAGGATATTGATGGGCGTTGATGGATAAATGAGGTGTACAATAAAATACCTATGAAAATCAAGAAAAAAACAGTCTTCAAAGCACTTAAAAAGCTTAAAAAAGCGGAAGTGCTGGAGTACCTCAAGTACGCTTTTGAGGAAATGGACAAACAGCAACGCAGCAGTGTGTTTTTTGAGCTATACACGGAAACCGCCCACGGGAACATGAAGCCGAAGCAGTTGTATAAAAAGGTGGCGGCATTTTACGAAAGCTCCGCAAATGGAGATTACTACGCGCCGTTCGACATCAACTCCAAGAACTTCATGGAAGTACCGGCGGAAACCGATGAATGGTTTTCCGAATTAAGCTACTACCTCGACCAAACGTCGGCACTGGTGAAGCAGCAGCACTACGAAATAGCGGTGCGGTGTTTTGAAAAGTTATTCGATACGATCGACTTGTTGGGTACTGGAGAAGTGGTTTTTGCCGACGAGGCCGGTGATTGGATGATTCATGCCAAATCGGATTATAGATATGCTTATATTGTAGCACTGGCACAATCAATAGGCGTGGAAGAGTTTGCGGAACAAGCGTTGCCAGTACTTGAATATAATTACAACAGGACTTACCCGCTAGAAACGCTGGCCAAAATCAAGGATGTGATTACTCCTGAGCAATTTAACGAATTGCAACGAGCGATCGAGGCGAAAGGATTGAAAGGGAGATGATATTGAATCTGCCTAATTTTTTACAAACCATGCCCACCACCACCTTAGAGCGTGTCTAAAATTTTTAAGAACTGAGGATCAATGATTCGCTTCGCGGCTACTTCGTGGTGCGTGCATAGCGGGTTACGTAAGTCAGTTTTTGTGACGCCAGGTTCTTAAATGCTTGGTTATCAGGAAGTAAAAGTTTAGATACGCTCTTACTGCGGTAGGTTAGTGGTATCGACCCCAACTCCCCATTTTTCCCTACATTTGGAGCCGTCGCAACCCCCATTCACCCGCCGCCTCCAACCACCACCCATGCGTCCTTACCTCCTAGCCGCTTGCCTACTGTTCACCCTCGCTAATACCGCCGCCACCCAAAATCTGGCCGATATTTTCACCGGTGTCGACACCTTATTCATGCCCGGTGCCGCGCCGGGCGCACTCACGGCGGACGGGCCGGAGGCCACGCCCATCGTATCGAGCGGCCCCTGCAACATCCCCCAGCGGCACTATTCCGTGGCGGCCACCTACCAGAACGGCCGCGTGCTGGCCATCGCGCACGAATCACTGCTGTCGGATAACTCGATCGGGCAGTATGACAACCTGCCATTCGTGACCAACGCGCTAAATTGGCTCAGCCCGGGCAATAAGCGCGTGACGCTCAAGGAATGGTGGGTGGATAGCGGGAACACCGGCACCCTGCAAGCAACGCTGGCGGCCGACAACTACACCTTTACTACCCTGGACGGCAACATCACCACCGGCGCGCTGGCCGCCACCGACGTCCTGATCCTGGGTAACGACTGGAACAATTCGCAGCCCTACACGACGGACGAACTGGCCGCGCTGGAAACCTTCGTGGCCGGCGGCGGGGCTATTTTCATCGCGGGCCTGGGCTGGAGCTGGCCGCAGGGACTGGACACCTACCCGATGAACCAGGTGGCCAATTTATTCGGCATCGGATTCACCGAGGACGTTATCAACGACCCCGCTTTTAACGTGAACGGATCGCCCAAATTCTACGCCTTCTTCCCCGACAACCAGGCGGGCATGACGGCCGCGCACTGCCCGTCGCCCTTCGTCGGCACTACCATTCCGCGCGGCGAGAACCTGCGGGTGCTCCGCCTGGCGGTCTCCACCAACGGGGAATTTACCCAGGAGAGTGGGGGAATAGCCGCCACCAGTACCCTGATCGACGCCTGGCTGGAGGACATCAATTTCATGTACGGCCGCGAGTATTCCGTCCGCTTCGAGCTGATCCCCAACAACGATCTACTGCTCTTCCCCGACCCCGCTACCGACCCCTGGACCACGCTCCCCAGCGGCTCGGGTGGTTGCACCAACGCCGGGTTGATCCTGAGCCGCCAGGGCACGGTGGTCGACAGCGTCATCGGCGCAGCCAACTACGACATCAGCCATATCGTGGTCGGCCAACCCTTCGGCGGCGGCTGCGCGGGTGGCCTCAAGAGCGGTGTTTCCGGCGGACTCGACATCCCCGTTACGCGGCACGAGATGGGCCACCAACTCGCTCAGTCCCACACCATTAATCATTCCGACAACACCAATTACGAGCCGGAAAACGGTGCCTGGACCGTCCAGGGCGGCAACGCCCAGGGCCGCGCCCACGCGGTTTCCTACCACCAACTGGCCGACTTTCTGCTCAACGAAATCCCTGACGTGGGCACCCAAGTACCGACCGGCAACACCATCCCCACCGCCGACGCGGGGCCGGATCGCGTCATCCCCCTCAGCACTCCCTTCACGCTCCGCGCCACGGCCACCGACCCCGACGCGGGCGACAGCCTGACCTACGTTTGGGACAATATGAACCGCGGAATCGCGCAAACCATCCCCCTCGCCGACGACTCCCAGGGCGCGCTTTTCATGCGCCTCCTCCCCGGCACCGACCCCGCGCGCACCTTCCCCCGCATGAGCGACGTGGTGGCGGGCAACAATGCCAACGGCCGGGAACAACTGCCCACCACGCCCCGCATCCTGGACATCCGGTTGAGCGTGAACGATAATCACCAAATCATCTACCAGGGACAACTCGTCAACGCCGGCGGCACCAATTCTGACGATATCCGCATCACGGTCGCGGATGCCGGTCCGTTCGTCGTCACCAGCCAGTCCGCGCCCGGCATCACCTACCTCGGCGGCTCGGAACAAACGGTCACTTGGGCCGTCAACGGCACGGACAACCCGCCCATCAGCACGCAACAGGTCAGCATCCACCTGTCCACCGACGGCGGTTTCACCTACCCCACGCTCCTGCTCGCGGGTACGCCTAACAGCGGGTCGGCCACGGTCGCGCTCCCCAATATTTTCACCGAGACGGCCCGCATCCGGGTCTCCGCCGATAACAACATTTATTTCGATTTAAATGCCCGGGATTTTGCCATCGAATTGAACGTCAGTAATTCGGAGGAGCAGTTAAGCCGGTCCACGATCAGCATTCATCCCAATCCGGCTCGTAATTATTTTCAGTTAAATTTTTCCGCGCCGCTCAGCTACGGCATTCAGCTCATCAATGCCGCCGGCCGCGTGGTCAGCCGGCAAGAAAATGAGGCTCGTGTAGATGTGCGGTCCGTCCCCGCCGGCCTTTACCTCATCGACATCACTGATTTGGACACGCGGGAGCGCGTCACGCGGCGGGTAGTGGTGATGAAGTGATTTCGCTGGGAGTACAAGCGATCTCTGGTAAGTTCATGATAATTAAGGATCAATCACCCACATCCGGCAAATCCCTTACGGGCGAACTTCCAATCGAGCGGACCTCTCGCTGGTACTAACCGAAGGAAAGGGAACGTGTAGCAGCAAGCACGCCCTGCTCAAAGCCGTTGCCGAGGAAAACGGCGTCGAGCAGGTGAAACTTATCCTGTGCCTGTACCGGATGACGCAGGACAACACGCCGGGAATCGGAAACGCGCTAATCACCAATGGATTAAAGTACCTGCCCGAAGCCCACTGCTACCTGCTGATCGGCGATGAAAAAGTGGATGCAACCAACGAGCAGTCTGATATAGCGAGGATTGAGGCGGATATCTTGGAGGAAATCGAGATCACCCCACATCAAGTTGGGTCGTTCAAAGTAACCCACCACCAAGATTTTATCCGAAATTGGCTGGATCGGGAGCGATTGGGACTCAGTTTTAAGGATGTTTGGCGGATCAGGGAAAACTGTATTGCGAATTTGGAAAAAGCAAACGATTGATCCCAATGATAGCACGAATAAAAAAATAAAAAATACTATTCATGGGTATTAATATCTGGATGAGAACCGAGAACCTTGATAGGGATAGTAATAGTAAACTTAGACACGCTCTAAATAGATCGTTCTGTTCTCGAGTTTTTTGGACACGCTCTAAGCAGAGAAGCCGGCTCTACTAAATTTGCTTTTTATTATTTTTAGCCGCTACGTAAATCGGTCATCGCCAACAAGCGTGAGGTGCCTGGAAGTTGACGACCCGCCCCGAGGCGGGAAGGAAGCCCGCAGGGCCAAGCGTTAGCGCGACTGGAAGGGACCGACCCGACCGCAAGCTTGCGGGAGGGGCACGCCCGACTCCTCCTGCTACTAACCCATAAATTAGCGGTTTTTGCAACTATGGATGGTAAGACAATGATTCTGCACGAGTGAAAAGCATCGCCGCCTGCCTGATTGGAAAGTAGCGACAGGCTGCTTTGCGCCCCGCAATTCCGTACCTTCGCCGCCCAATCATCCAACCCGACTGATGAACTTATTTTTTCGCTTATCCATCTTATTACTCCTGCTAAGCGGCGGCAGTGTCGTTAGTGCGCAGACGGCCGTTACCGACACCACCATTTACTCCGTAGCGCAGGAGGCACCCCGCTTCCCGGCTTGCGAGGAGATCGACACCACGGCGGCCGTACTGGCGCAGTGCGCCGACCGGGCCTTGCTGGAATACGTCTATCGCCGCTCGCTCTACCCCGAGGCGGCCCGTAACGCCGGAATTCAGGGAACGGTAGTGGCGCAGTTCGTGGTGGAGGCCGACGGCACCATCACCCAGCCCGCCATTATCCGTGACCCCGGCGGGGAACTGGGTGACGCCGTACTGAAAACGGTCAACAATATGGCGAAGGAAGTACGCTGGGTGCCCGCCCGCAAGGAAGGCAAGCCAATCCGCTACCGCTATACGCTGCCGATCAAATTCCGCTTAGAGGAACCGAAACCCTACGTGATGGCGGGCCGGGATACGGTCTATACCGATCTGGATACGCCGCTCCAATTCGAGGGTGACGCGGCGGGCCTGGAAACCTACGTGACCGAGAACCTGCGCTACCCCGTAAGTGGCAAGGACAGCTGCCGGACCGGCCGCATCCAGGTGTCGCTGCTGGTAACGCCCACGGGCCGGGTGCGCGTACTGGATATCATCGACTTCAACAACCTGGGTTTCGACTTCTGGTATGAGGCCATCCACACCGCCGTTGCCAGCCGGGGAAAATGGACACCGGGGACGAAGAGCGGTCGTCCCGTGCAGACCTCCATCGACCTGGAGATGAACTTCAATGCCCCCGGAACAGCCTGCGCTACCCGCGTAAAGAACCACGCCGCCGCCATGAAATTGGCCGAAGATGCCAACGTCCTGCTGGGTGAGGAGAAAACCGCCGAAGCTTTTACCGCGCTGGATCAGGCCCTCACCTTGGCTCCCAGGGACGGCCAACTGCTGCTGCTGCGCGGCCAGCTTTACCTGGATAGCAACCGTTTGCCGGAAGCCTGCGTTGATCTGTCCCTGGCCAAGGAGATCACGCTGGTGAACTGGTACGATACGGTGTTGCCGCTGATCTGTAAGGGCGGACAGTAAGCACGCTGTTGCGTCTCTCCCCTGGATACGCTCTTAATCCTTATTGACTTGATCGACTACCAGCACCACCGCCTACCCAACGGCCTCGACATCTACCTCCACCAGGACACCAGCACGCCCCTGGCGGCCGTGGCCCTGCTGTACCGGGTGGGCTCGCGCGACGAATCGCCCGAGCGGACGGGATATGCGCACTTGTTCGAGCACCTGATGTTTACGGGATCGGCGAATGCGCCCGATTTCGATGCCGCGCTGCAGGCAGCCGGCGGGGATAATAATGCCGTGACTTCTACGGATTTTACCATTTTCTACGAGTCCCTTCCCGCCGAAAATCTGGAGCTGGCGCTGTGGCTGGAGAGTGACCGGATGCAGCACCTGAAGCTGACCAAAAAGCGGCTGAAATCGGAGCGAAAAGTGGTGCTGGAGGAATTTAAGGAGAGCTGCGTGGAGGAACCCTACGGAGATTCGGAGCACTACCTGATGCAGCTCGCCTACCGCGAGCATCCCTACCGCTGGCCGGTGATCGGCTTGTGTCAGGAGCACATCGCCGAGGCCCAGTTGCCGGAGATCACTAATTTTTATAACCGCTGGTACGGACCCGATAACGCGGTACTGAGCGTGTGCGGAAATATCGATTTTGACGAGACGTTGCGCCTGATCGACAAGTGGTTCGGCGATATCGATACCCGTACTACCGTGCGCGAGGAACTACCGCTGGAGCCGCCGCAGACCGCCCCCCGCCAACTGACGGTGCGGGCGGCGGTGCCCAGCCCCGCTATTTTTATGGCCTTCCGTATGCCCGGCCGTTTGGATGATGATTACTATCCCATCGACCTGCTATCGGACGTGCTCGGTAACGGCCCCTCGGCCCGCCTCTACCGGCGGCTGGTGCGCGAGCGGGAAGTGCTCAACCATGTGGACGCTTCGATTACCGGTAGCCTCGATCCAGGACTTTTCATGGTGGAAGCACGCCCCGCCGAGGGTGTAAGTATGGAAACGGCCCGTGCCGCTATCTGGGAGGAACTTGCCACCATCCGCACCGAACTAGTGAGCGACCGCGAGCTTCAGAAGGTGAAAAATATTATCGAATCTAAGTTCCTGTGGTCGGAGGTCAATATCCTGAACCGCGCCCTGGACCTGGCAACATTTGCCGCCCTGGATCACCCGGAATGGATCAATAACGAAGGTGACCTCTACCAGGCCGTCACGACGGAAGACCTGCGCCGCGTAGCCGCTGAAATGCTGCGGCCGGAGAACTGCAGTGAGCTGGTGTATGAGATAAGTGAGGAGGAATAAGGGGCGGGTTTTCCCTCTCGGTCCACCGAAGGGGGAGGGTTTTTTGGTAGAGATTAAATTAGTTACGTGGCTGCTAAAACTTATGATTTCTTACTCATCGGCCGGGGTATTGCCGGTAGTTTACTGGGCCGCGCCCTGCGGGCGGGCGGTGCGAACGTAGGGTACGTGGATGCACCCGTCCAAACGGCGGCGACCAGCGTGGCGGCGGGGATCATTAACCCGATCACCGGTCGGCGGTTCGTGAAATCCTGGCTGATCGACGACTTACTGCCGGTGGCGGCCGTCACTTACCGGCAGTGGGAAAAAGAAGTGGGGGAGCAGCTCTACTTCGAGCGACCGCTCTACCGGACGCTCTTCAATCGGGGCGACGAGAACGACTGGATGGCCCGCGCCGCCGATCCGGCTTATGCTGATTATTTGGGACCGGTGAGCCACGAGCCGCCGTCCGGCTACGCCGGTCGCGTGCTGCCCGCCTATGCCTACGGGCGGGTACTGCGGGCCGCGCAGGTGCGGATCGACCGGGCCGTGGAGCTTTCCTCTCGCCCGCTGGTGGAAGCCGGTGAACTGCATCATGATACCTTCGATTACTCACAACTACAAATTAACGGGGACGGCGTCAGTTACCGAGACCTGCGGGCCGATCACCTGATCTTCTGTGAGGGCTGGCGCAATCGCTTCAACCCTTGGTTCGGACACCTGCCGCTGCGGGGTAACAAGGGGCAGGTGCTGACCGCCCGACTGGCGGGGCCGCCGCCGGGAGAAATTCTGAAGCACCGGGTGTTTACAGTGCCTTATGCCGACGGCAATTGCTGGGTGGGGGCTAGTTCGGAAAACATCTTTGCGGACGATGCGCCCACCCCCGAGCAGGGCAAATTACTGGAAAACCGCTTGGCCGATTGCTGGACGGCCGGTTACGAACTACTGTCCCATCGCGCCGCCGTGCGGCCTACCGTAACGGATCGGCGGCCGATCATCGGACGACACCCGGAACATGCTCGACTGGGCATATTTAACGGACTGGGCACCAAGGGCGCATCCCTCGGCCCCTACTGGGCGGTGCGGGCCGCCGCCTACTGGTTGCGGAGCGAGGAGCTGGGTACGGAGGTGGGTTTAGAGCGGTTTGGAAGTACGAAGTAGCCTCATCATTAATGGGGCAAAAAGGATCCACTTGAAGAAAAATTTTCCAAAATTTGCCCTCTTAACGGAACTGTTTTATCTTTGCGTCGCTTTACAGGAAAGCAGTTCTTGCTTTCGTAAATATGGTGGTTGTAGCTCAGTTGGTTAGAGCGCCGGATTGTGATTCCGGAGGTCGCCGGTTCAAGACCGGTCTTCCACCCAAACAGAAAAGCCCGTCTCGTGAGAGACGGGCTTTTTGCGTTTTAGACACGCTCTTATTCGGCTGCTGATTAACAGTAGCGCTCAAAGGCCATTTTCAGGTTCTCGGCGATCACTGCGGCCGAGTGGCCCTCGATGTGGTGACGTTCCAGGAAGTGGACCAGTTTACCGTCTTTGAACAGCGCGATGCTGGGTGAGCTGGGAGGGTAGGGGAGCAGGTGCTGACGGGCGCGAGCCACGGCATCCTGATCGACGCCGGCAAATACGGTGGCTAGTTGATCGGGGGCGGTACTGTGGGCAGCGGCCATTTTGGCACCGGGGCGGGCATTGCCCGCCGCGCAACCGCAGACGGAATTAACGACCAGCAGGGTAGTGCCGGGCTTGGCCAGGGCATCGTCAACGCTCTGCGCGTCGGTCAGGCCGGTAAAACCGTGGTTGGTAAGGTCTTGTGCCATCGGCACGGTGAGTTGAGCGGGGTACATATGTGAAAATTTATCTGGTGAACGGGTTGCGCCCGAGAAAATACGGGTGGATTGATTAAGGGACGCCTCTGTAAAAGAAGCAGTCGAGGTAGTCGATAATCGGAACCGAAAATTGTAAAATAAACCTTAAAGCGGACGTACGACAATAGCGGGGCAAATCAAGGTCGTATCTTCGCAACCTTAAGCGCGATTTAGCGTAATGTAGGCCCGTAGCTGCCGCCGGTTAGATACAATCAAGCGGCGCGAAGGGTTGACCGCCGGTGCTGAAACACTGCCCGGACAGCTCTTTCCAAACTGATCCTATGAAATTTTTCTACTGTTCTTTTTTTGCCGTGGGCTTGCTGCTACTGGCAGCTGCCTGCACTGCCGATGAACTCCCCATGCCCGAACCGCGCGACTGCGGTGGCGTGGATAACCCCACCTACGAAGTCGATATAGAGCCGATCATGGCGCGATCATGCGCGTATAGCGGTTGTCATCTGGATGTGGGACCGGGACTTTACAATACTTATGAGGGCTATGTTGCGTGATTTGCGTAGCGGTCTGTTCCGCGAGCGCACTATCCTGTTGCGAACCGACCCAATCAAAGGGATGCCACCCACCTACGCTCCCGCTAACCGTCCGGAAGAATTAGCGGAAGAAGAGTTGAAAATCATCGAATGCTGGTTGGATGCCGGTTTCCCCAAAGAATAACTGATTGGTTGGCCAATGCATCGCTACCGGCACGTAGTAGCGTAAGTCAAGTTAGCGTCCTTATTCATAACCCCTGTGCAAGATATATCCTGAAATGCTCGGAAAATTACTCCCGATCCTCCTCCTGCTGGTCTTACCCCTGCTCGTGAGCGCGCAGCGCGAACGCGTCGAGCGGACCTTTAAGGACACTCGCGCCGTCAATGTCCATTCGCCCGAGACTCTGCCTAACCGCAAACTGGACGTGCGCATCAGCCACCGCTTCGGTGATATGTTCGGCGATAACGGCGGCTGGCCCACCTTTTACGGACTGGAGCAGGCTACCGATGTCGCCATCGGAGCCGAATACGGCCTGACCAACGACATCACCGTCGGCTTCTACCGTTCCAAGGGTTCGGGTACCACACCCCAGGGCGACACCGGATTGCGCCAACTTTTAAACGGCCTGGTCAAATACCGCATGCTGGCCCAGACCGTGGACGGATCGGTACCCCTCACGGCTACTTTCGTGGCAACGGGCAGTATGTCCACCTCCACCAAGATCGAGGGCAGTTCCGACCTGGTCCGCAGCTTTCCCAAGTTCGCCCACCGGATGGCCTATAACCTGCAAGTGGTGATCGCCCGCAAATTCGGCGACCGACTCGGCCTGGAGGTCATCCCCGGTTATACCCACCGCAACCTGGTTCCCTTCGCGGGCGAGAACGGTATCTTCAGCCTCGGCGGGGCCGCCCGTTTTCAGGCCACCAAACGACTGGGCCTCATCGCCGACGTTACCTTTCCCGTGGGTTCGCTTCAGTCCCGGGCTTCCGGTTACTATCCCGCGCTGGGTGTCGGCTTCGAGATAGATACGGGCGGTCACGTTTTTCAGTTGAACCTCACCAATGCCCAGGGTATTGTAGAGACGGACTTTATCCCCTACACGACCACTAACTGGCTGGACGGGGAGTTTCGGATGGGTTTCACGATTTCCCGCTGGTTTAATCTGTAAGCGGCAGAGCCGCTTACCACGTACCACGCCGAAACCCTCACCCCCGGCCCCTCTCCTCGGGAGAGGGGTGACGTTTTTTGCCCGCACAATGTCCCCCCTCTCCCGAGGAGAGGGGGCCGGGGGGTGAGGGGATACGGAGCCTACCACCTCATTACCTACTAGTAAAATGCGTTACCTCCTCTTCTCTTTCCTTACTCTTTCCATCCTCTTCCTCGCCCGATTGGAGTTATCGCCCACGGCGGTAACGCCACCGTTGGACGAAGCGATGCCCGTCTGGAAAACCCTGGTGCACCTGGGCGAAATGGGACCCAATCACATGACCGAAGTCACGGACCCGGCGCGGATCGAGGCGGGACGCAAGTTGGTTACGGAGGGCTTCGGTGAGGAAGGAGGCAAGATTCAGAGCAAGCACTTTAAGTGCACGTCTTGTCACAATATCCAACGGGAAGATCCTGACTTGCGGGTTTCCGACCCCGAGGCGCGGCTGGATTACGTGGTGGAGCGCAAGCTGCCGTTCCTGCCCGGAACGACCTTATGGGGTATCGTAAACCGCTCGTCCTTTTATAACGGCGACTACGAAAAAAAATACGGCGACCTCGTCTTCGCCGCCCGCCACGACCTGCGCGGTGCTGTCCAGCTTTGCGCCACCGAGTGTGCCCAGGGGCGTGCGCTGGAAAAAGACGAGATGGAAAACGTCATTGCCTACCTCTGGACCCTTCAGTACCGCCTCGCCGATCTGGATTTGAGCGAGGAAACACTCCAGCGGTTGGCTGATATTTCGCCCCAGACGGAACAGGCCGAAGCCGAGGCCCTGCGCGAGGAGATCAAAGCAGCCTACCTGCCCGCATCGCCGGCTACTTTTCTCTACCCACCCGAAGATCGTAAGGCTGGCTACGCGGAAACCGGAGATGCCCGGCGCGGCCGCCTGGTCTACGATGCCTCCTGCCTGCACTGCCACCAGGATATGCGCTACAGCTACTTCGACCTGGACGGGACCGGCATGTCCCTCAAGTTCATGGCCAAGCACTTCCCGGAATACACCCGCTATTCCAGCTACCAGGTCATCCGCTACGGCACCAGTCCCATCCCCGGCAAACGCGCCTATATGCCGCACTACACCGCCGAACGCATGAGCGACGGCCAGGTAGAGGATCTCCGTGCCTACGTGGAAGGAGGCCCGCTACGGAAGGAAAGAGCGGCCGTCAGTTCGGAAGGTCGGAAGTAATGATGGTTGGACGTGTCCGCCCCGCAAAATTGCGGGCCGGTCGGTCCCTTCCAGGCGCGCCTGCCGGCTTGGCCCTACGGGCTGCTCACTAGCGTTCGCACCTTCCAGGCACCTCACGCAACGGTTCGTGGCCTGATCCCGGTTCCGAGAAGTAGCAACTTTTTGGGCACTGCATTACATCTATTGAGTATCATTTCGACCTCAGAAATTGACCGGCCCCGCCTCAGACATCTGACCCCTCATTCCTCCCATGACCATTCGCGAAACCCACACTGTCCCCCCGCAACCGGAACCCATCCGTTTGTCGGATTATGCGGGCGGCATTTTCATTAGCCTGCCGGCTCGGAAGGGGATGAAGAAGGCGATCGACCGGGGGCTGGTCAGGGTGGACGGTCGGCCGGCGGTTACGGCAACGCTGCTGCGGGGCGGGGAAACAATCGCGTTACTGGCCGATGAGCGATTGGCCGATCAGCCTGCCCTGGAACTTAGATTAGCGGTCCGCTACGAAGACGAGCACCTGGCCGTTATCTCCAAACCCGCCGGCATCACCGTTAGCGGCAACCAGTGGCGCACCGTTACCCGCGCCCTGCCGTTCAACCTGCGGCCCAGCCCGCTACCCACTGCCCTGCCGCGTCCCCAGCCCGCCCACCGCCTCGATCATCCCACCAGCGGACTACTGCTGATCGGCAAGACCGGTACCGCCCTGACGGAACTCGGCCGCCTGTTCGCCACGCGCGAAATCCTTAAAACGTATCACGCCGTCACCGCCGGGCCGATGGCGGAATCGGATGTCTTCGACGCTGCCATCGACGGCCGCCCCGCCCGTACGGACTACCGGCTGCTGACCAGGGTGCCTTCGGAGGAGCATACTTGCCTTAACTTACTCCGCCTCCATCCCCGTAGTGGGCGGCGGCACCAAATACGGATTCACCTGGCTACGGCCGGCCACCCCATCCTCGGCGACCGGGAACACGGCGCGGGCCGGGTGAGCCGAACCGGCCGGGGCCTCTACCTGCACGCGACGGAACTGGCCTTCCGCCATCCGGCCACGGGGGAAGACCTGCGGATCAGCGAGGAGCTACCGGCTAAGTTTAAAAAGATATTTCCGGAGTGAATGTGTTCAAGTTATCTGCCTACCGCGCTATCACCACCCGCTCCGTCCCCACTAACTCTCCCATGCTGGAGCGAAGAACGAGCTGGTAGGTACCGGCGGGCAGACGGCCGACTGCTAACGATCGTATGTTTTTACCCCCGGCTACCCGCCGCCCCGTCGCGTCGGTCAGTTCGACCGTGAAATCGGTCAGGGTAGATTGAATATTGATCCATTCCGTAGCCGGAGTGGGCCACAGTTCGAAAGCTACCGCTGCGGGAGACTCGAATCGTACGCTAACGATGGGCGAGAGGTTTTCCGCCCCGTCGGTATCGACCTGCCGCAGGCGGTAGAGGTTGGTGCCGGGAAGTGGGTCGGGGTGGAGGAAGGTGTACTCCTGCCGTAGGTCCGTGGTGCCGGCGGCGGACAATCGCCCGGTGGCGGAAAAGGTACCGCCCGCCGGAGCGTGTTCGATGACAAAATAATCGGCATCGAGTTCACGAGTGGTAACCCAATCGAGCCGAACCTGGCTCTTGACGGCCTGCCCGCTAAATACTAACAGCTCTACCGGCAGGGCGATTTGCAGGAGGGTTTCGTTTAGAAAAGTGACCTCGCCATTTACCAGTAGGGCGGGAACGGTTTTGGTAACGTAGCCGGATTTGCTGATGCGGACCATGAAAGTACCGCTCGTAGCCAAACCCGACTCATAGCGGCCGAGGCCATCCGTTTGCAGGGCATTGGGTTGGCCACCGGCGAGAATATCCACCGTAACGCCGGACAGGGGAAAGCCGGTAGACTCGTCTTTGATAACTCCTTCCAACCAACAAGCCCGCTGATAATCCACGCTCACGACGTAAAGGCCGCTCTGGATGTCGGACATAATAACGAGACCGGACGGCAAGAAAGGGTAAGCCCCCCAGTTGCCATTGTACCCACCGTTGCCGCCGAACCACGTATCGTAATTGGCTACCTCGATCAGGTTTTGCGGGCGGCTGCCGTCGATTACGACTAGCCCGCTGGTGTAATGGCTGGTAATGATATAGTCATTAAGTACGTGGACGTTATGGGGAATAACGCCGGTGCCGAGGGTGGCCAGGGGGCGGAACTGATCCAGTTCTTCAATGGCACCCAGGTCGGAGATGTCGTAAGCGGCGACGGCTGAATTGGGTTTTTCGTCGGTGGTAAAAACAACCGTGCCGGCGTCGTTGGGCCAGGCGTTGTGGGTGAAACTATTCGGCGTGGAGGCACTGCCGAGAAAGCTCACGGCAAGGGGGTTGCTGACATTGTATAGCCGCATTTCACCCGCATAAATATTGGAAGTATACATAATGCCGTCACGCACATAGACATCGTGCGAGTAACTACCCGGCGTATTGGCGACGAAGGTAGCAGAGCCGGGAACGCTAAGGATATCGAAAATGACGGGTGCGCCGCCGTTCAGGTTTCCTCCGGTGGTATAGGCCCGGCCGGTAGCTGCGTCGATGTAAATGTTGTGTGCGCGTTGGAGCGTACCGGTTCCGCCGGCGGCCAGATTCAGGTGCACCTGCGTGGCGGATAGGGGTAAGTCGGACAGGTCGATGATCGTCATCCCCTCGGTGGAACTGCTTTGGTCAGCGACTACGTAGGCATGGGTACCGAAAGTTTTCAGATCGCGCCAGGGTGAATTTTGTCCGGGTAGCCGCACCACTTCCACGGGGTTGGCCGGATCGGCTAAACTAACAATGGAAATACCATTGTACAGGCCGACTAAAGCGTATTCGGTACCGTTAGGAGCCACGTAGCCCCAGATGTCGGAAAGTTCCTGGCCGGATTCGTAGCCGAGTTGGCCGACGAGGGTTGTATGGAGTTGGGCCGTCAGGCCGCTAAAGGCAGCTACTGCCAAGAGCGAGAGTAGCGCAGGACGCAAATTTTTCATGTTTATCAGATTGGGTGGCTCCAAGATGCGATATTCCGGCATAGCGAAGTGTCAAGTAAACGATAGCCGTGTTACTTTACTTTCTTTTCGGCCTTTCACCAACGGTCGGTCGAGTGATGTACGTCTAGTAGACAAACCGGAAAATTTTGTTATAGCCTAAGAGTAGGCTGTCCAATCTATTTAGGTTTACCCACTACAGTTTTAACTGTATGTCAACTTCCCGTCACCCCCTCTCCTTTGGAGAGGGGCCGGGGGAGAGGTCTCCAAGAAGCGAGTGCAAAACCTGTACTAGCTCTAGACTGATAAACTGGACAGCCTAAGCCTAAGAGCGTGTCTAAATTTTTACTTCCTAAGAACCAAGTATTTGAGAACCTGGCGTCGTAAAAACTGGCTTACGTAACCCGCTATGCGCGCAAGTTTTTATCTAGCCGGAACCTTAACCACGAAGTAGCCGCGAAGCGAATCATTGATCCTCAGTTCTTAAAAATTTTAGACACGCTCTAATCCACTAGCTTGTTGTTACCCATTAGGGGTTGCCGCAATTAACCATTATAACTAACTTACGATGAAACTGCTCCTTTCCTGCTTCTTGTTCGCCCTTCTGCTTCTGGTCTCCTGTGCTGATGACTCGGATGGTCCTCTCTCCGAAGATGCTGACGGGGTTTTAACTAATGGCGGATTTGCCGGAGTTAGCGATTTTTCCGGCGGCGGCGGTGGTGGGATTTCCGGTAGCGGCGGTACCGGCACGCCTTCTCCCGGCACACCTTCCCCCGATACCCTGAGCGGCCTAATTACGGCGGGGGAATGGAATGACCTGGAAAACTGGAATTTTTGGACGCAGCTATTGACTCGCTCGCAGGAGGAAACTAACTTCGGTGAACTGGTTACGGACTGGACCTGGAATACCGCCGACCGAATCGCGATCGACGTTCGTAATTCCGATGGTCGCCCCGCGCCTAATGTACGGGTGCGGCTGATGCGCGGGCAGCAAATCTTCTGGAATACGCTGACCGATAACCACGGCCGCGCCGAACTATGGTTAAACGCCCGCGGTGGCAGTGAACCGATCAGCGGGACGTACTTGGACGTCAATGATGGAGCAGCCCAAATCTCCGCGCCGCAGCGGTTTGAGCAGGGTGTAAATCAGTATCAATTGAATGACGGCAGCGAATTTACCAGTAGCAGCAACCAGGCGCAGATCGCCTTCGTAGTGGATGCAACCGGTTCGATGGGTGACGAAATCGAGTTTCTCAAGTCCGATTTGCGGGCCGTAATGGAGGAGATTTCCGCCTTGAATAGCGGAATTGATTTTACGACCGGTGCCGTCTTTTACCGAGATCATGGCGATGAGTACCTAACGCGCCAGTCCGCTCTGACCGCCAATCTGAATACGACCATCAATTTTATCCAGGACCAGCGTGCCGGGGGCGGCGGTGATTTTCCGGAGGCGGTGGAAGCCGGCCTGGGCGAGGCGATCGGTGGGTTCGGCTGGTCGGCCGAGGCAAAGTCACGCCTCGTATTTTTACTGTTGGATGCCCCGCCCCATAGCGATGCCGGTACGCTCAATAACTATGCGGAAGCGATAGTGCAAGCCGCCGCAAAGGGTATTCGGGTCATTCCCATTACGGCCAGCGGTATCGACAAGCCGACCGAATTTTTGATGCGCGTATCGGCTATGCTGACCAACGGCACTTACGTATTCATTACCAATGATAGCGGTATCGGCGGCGATCACCTGGAACCGACGGTGGGTGATTATGATGTGGAATTTTTGAAGAACCTGATGGTGCGTTTAGTGGGAGAGTACGTGGAGTAGTTAATGGAGGAGGTTGATAGCCGATAATTGATCATGGTTTGAATGCCGACGACCCCTTCCGGCCACCTCAAATGGGTCCCGACGACTACGTCAGGTAGAGTGATGGGGTTATCGGGGTCCAATGAGTTTTAGCGTGAGGTGCCTGAAGGGCGCGAACCCGCCGCGGCGGGCGAAGCGGTGCGCAGCACGGAGCGAATAGCGAACCCCGGAAGGGACCGACCCCGGCCGTAGCCGGGGGCACGCCCGAAACAGACCGGTTAAACAAATTTAGATACGAGGGGCTTTTAGGAGCATGAAAAAACGTTACCTAACCCTACTGCTGCTTGCGCTGACGAGTGGCTTGCTATCGGCACAGCCCGAATCCAGTTACATCACCGCGCTGGCGCGGCACCTGAACGGGACCGAAGAGGTGCGCGTGACGAACGGACGCGTAGATATCGTAACGGCCGAATACGCCATAGAAGTGGAGCGGGCGCCAAATTGGAAAAATAGTATCGGGCAAGCTCTGTGGTACGGCCTGCAAACAACTAAAAAACCGGGAATTATCCTGATCCTGAAGTCGAGTTCGGAATGGAAATACGCGCAGCAATTGCAGTCCTCGATCGACTATGCGGGGATGACCGATAAGATAAAAGTGTGGGTTTACCCCGAGGATTTTCCGGGCGTGAACGTGAACGAACCACTGGCGGTGGTCAACACCGATGCGACCCTGACCTACTGGCTGAACGAAGGTTCTAATAAGCGGCACACCAGTAAGTGCGAATACTACGGCAAGACCAAGAAAGGACGCTACTGCACGGAAAGCGAGGGCGAACCGGCGGGCTGTTGTAACTAACACAAACGGCCCCCCGCACTGCGGAGGGCCGAATGATCTGGCACGTGTGATGCTGTCAAGCGAACGGACGCCTACTAGTAGCCGTCCGTACCACCCGTAGTGCCATTGGGCGGGTACATTTCACTGTCTTCAGGACCGGCGGTGGAGAATTCCACGCGGCGGTTCATGTAACTCTGGGTGAGGGGGACGAGGGCGTCGTCCTTGCCTTTCCACTGGATGAGCAACTGGCTGCGGCTGACGCCGTGCTGGTTGACGAGGTGGTCCACGACGGCCTTGGCACGCTCGTAGGATAGTTTTTCATTGTAGGACTCGGAACCGGTCTGGTCGGTGTAACCGCGGACTACGATGCGGGTAGCGGGGTCGGCCTTGAGGATGCGGGCCACGCCGGCCAGGGTACCGTAGTCGCTGTATTTGACCGTGGCGCGGTCGAGGGGGAAGTGGATCATGGGGAAGAACATTTCGCCCGTGCCCCGATTGCCGCCGTTATTGAGTTGAGCGGCACTGATGGAAGCGTCGATCATTTCCTGTACACGCTCTTCGGAGACGCCGCCGCCACGACCGGTGGGGTTAATGACCACACCATCCTCGTTGACGCGCTCGCCGGCGCGGGGTGGGAAGAAAGGCTCCTTGTCCTTGTAATCGGGCACGCCGTCTTTGTCGCTGTCGAGGGTACGACCCTTGGTATCGACAGGTACGTCGGCGGGGGTATTGGGTTCGCGGTCGATGGCGTCGATGATACCGTCGTCATCGGAATCGACGAGGGCTTCGTCCATGCGCTTGTTCACGCGATCCAGTTCACTGCTGATACCGGAAAGCGGGCTGACCCAGTAGAGGGGTTCGCTGCGGTTGGAGGTGTTACCGAGGTTGAAGTTGAGCGATACGTTGGCAAAGTTGACCACGTCGCGGAAGACCGAGCGGTTGCCGCCATCGGTATTGGAGCCATCGATGAGATCGGCGCGGTTGCTGACCAGGAAGAGTCCCTGATATTCCAAGCCGAGGTTAACGCGCTTACCGAGGCGAAAAGCGATGCCCGCGCCGGCACCGGCATGGTAGGCGATTTCGCGTTCGATGGTACCATTGCGCATGACTTCGTTGGAGAAGGTAGTCTCGTAGTAATTGGCACCGCCACCGGCCATGGCGTAGTAGTTGACCTTGTGTACGCGGCGGGTGAAGCGGAAATTGTTGAGTGACATAACGCCCCAGGCCGTGGTACTGAGCCAGCTGGTTTCGAATTCCCGGTTATTGATCGATTTACTCTCGTTATCGCCGGTTGCCTGACCATAGAGACCGTCTAGGCGGAGGCTGAAGATGTAGTCTAGTGCCTTGCGGAAGTGGACGCCTACGCCGTAGCCCGCCTTGGCGTCAACGTCGCTACCCAACCACAAATAGCCGGGCTGGATACCGAACTCAATGAGATCGCGTGGTTTGGCGCGGTCTTCGTCGCTTTCGTCCTGGGCCCGGAGGGTGGCGAAGGAAACGAGGCAGCAGACCAGGAGAAGGAGCAGGGTTTTGCTTGATTGCATGGATGATGTGATTTTTGTTCTGGGATAAACGTGTGGCACGGCGATGTTTAGTGCGCTGATTGGTAAATAGCAAAGGTCCGATCCCGGGGAACCGAACCTCAAACCCTCTTCTACTCCGGGCGAGGGCCGGGAGGAAGTGGTAAGTTCAGTCTTTGGGATGAAGCGGTAAAGCTAGTGATTAGCAGCCCCGCCCGGGCGTTCTTACGGGTCAAAGGTAGTACTTGTTTCGTTAACGGTAGGAATAATCAAGGGAACGGATATAAAAAAAGATCGTATGGTTGAAAAAAAATTGCTTGCTACCGCAGAATAGCGGCTTACCGGAGGCTATTTCGTGGGCGCAAACGTATCTTTGGCCGCCACGCTCCACCTATGTTACACAACTGGCTCCAGGTTCCGGCCGCCGATTTTCCCGACCCCGCAGATTACTCGCCGCACCAGATCGGGGGGCGCATCGTGCGCTTTACGGCCCGCAAGCGGCGTTTGCCGGAAAACCTGACGGTTGCCATCATCGGTTTAGACGCGGAAGCCGCGCGCGGGATACGTCGTCACCTCTATAAATTAAGTTGGCGGTTCGACCGGATCACGGTGGCCGACCTGGGCGATATCCGCCGGGGCGGGGCTAATTTCCTGACACCTTTACTAAAGGAGTTACTCGACTCCGATATCATCCCCCTGCTTATCGGCGGCCCGCCGGACGATTTTCGGGCGCAGTACCAGGCCATGCAGGAGCTGAACCGTCAGCTGAGTTTGCTGACCGTGGATTCCGCTCCCGCTTTCGGCCCGGAGAAAACCCGTGACCCCGAACAGTACCTTTCCTCTGCCGTACACGGAAAACGGCGGCCCATTTTCCACCTCACGGCCCTGGGCACCCAGCTCCAGCACGTCGACCGCGCCGTGGAGCACCTGATGGCCGACCGCTACTATGACAACATACGCCTCGGCCAGGCCCGCGAGGACCTGAGTCTGACCGAACCCTACATCCGGGAGGCCGACCTGATCGGCTTGCACCTGCGTTCGTTGCGCTACGGTGTCGCCCCGGCGCGGGGGAATGATTATAATCCTTCCGGTTTTGAAGTAGAGGAAGCCTGCCGGCTGGTCCGTTACGCGGGTCTGAGCGATAAACTGCGTTCGTTCGGCATCTACGGTTTCCAGACCGCTAATGAGGAGGCTTCCAATGAACTGACCGCCGCCACCTGCGCCCAGCTCCTCTGGTATTTCATGGACGGCGTCAGTAACCGCTGGGGAGATTATCCTACGTCCCTCGGCGGCCTCACGGAATACATCGTGGACCAGAGCGGAACGGGCCTCACGTTCTGGAAATCCAATCGCTCCGGCCGCTGGTGGATCCAGGCCCCCGCCGGCCGTAATCGCAAGGGCGAAGAGCGCCACCGCCTGATCCCCTGTTCTTATAAGGATTACCAGACCGCTTGCCGGGATGAGTTGCCGGATCGGTTGCTACAGGCATTTCAACGGTATGAGTGAGTTTATTAACCCGCATCGTACTACGCCTACCCGCTACCCCCAGCGCTCCCGCAAATGGTCCGCCACGCGTAGCGCATTGGCCGCAATCGTCAGCGTCGGATTCACGGCGCCCATCGTCGGCTGAAAACTGCTATCCACCACGTACAGGTTATCCAGATCGTGCGACTTGCAATTGCGGTCCAACACGCTCGTTTTCGGGTCGTCCCCGAAAGCACAGGTACCGGCCTGGTGCCACATTACCGATAGTTCCATCGTAGTCGGCATGAACTGGTAAAAGTCCAGCTTCCGCAGGTGCCGCTGAAACAGTTCCATCATCTGAAAATGCGACTTGCGGTTATTCGGCTTATAATTAAATTTGATCTGGCCGTTTTTCAGCTCCACTTTATTACGCGCCTCGGGCAAGTCCTCGCTCGTAAACCAGAAATCCACGGCGTGCGCGGCCATGTGTTGCAGCGTCGTCAGCGGCAAATTTCCCTTCGCATCGCCCTGCAATCTTTGCCACGGTGCCTTACCCGTCAACTGGATCGCCCCCAGTGGATAATCGTGCTCCGGGCTGCGGTGGTACCAATCGTGAAAACCCAGGGTTTTCTGAAAGATCGTCGGGTTGGGCGTCTTCCCGATCGCCGTTATCCCCGACTGGTTGTGCTTGATCAGGTTATGCCCCACGCGCCCCGAGCTATTCGCTATCCCCGACCGCAGCAGCAGGGCCGCCGTATTCACCGCCCCGCAACTCACCACCACCATGTCTGCCGACAGCGTCCGCTGTTCGCCTTCCTGCGTAAAATGCACCTTGCTCACCACGCCGTTCTTCTCCTCCAGCCGGTCCACGTGGCAGCCCGTCCACAGGTCCACGTTCGGGTGCGCCAGCGCGGGCCGCACGGCCACCACCTCCGCATCCGATTTCGCGTGCAGCATACACGGATAGGGGTCGCAGGTCCGGCACGCAATACACGGCCGCCGCTCCGGGTGGTGCACGTCCCGGTTCAGTGCCAGGGTCGAGTGCAGGGGCGTAAATCCGCGCGCCTCCAACTGGTCCGCCACTTCCTGGATTCGCGGCTCGTGTGGAAACGGATCGAAGGGATACGGCCCGCTGCGCGGTCCTTCCGTCGGGTCCTCGCCCGCCAGCCCGTGAATGGTATACAGGTGCTCGGCCATCATGTAATACGGTTCATACTCATCGTGGCGCACCACCCAACCGGGGCTGATCCCCGCCTCATGGCGCATCTCCGTAAAATCCTCCGGCCGGTTACGTTGCAGCACCGCGCCATATACCTTGGTATTACCGCCCACATTATAAAACGCCATCGGCCGGTACGCCCGGTCATCGGGGTCCAGCCACTCCTCGCGCGTCTGGTAACCCGCCTCCGTGAAAATATAATTGGGATCCCAATTGCGCACCTCGCGCGGCAAAAAATCGCCCCGTTCCAGGATCAAAATCTTTTTACCCGTATCGGCCAGCCCGTAAGCCAGCGTTCCACCCCCGGCCCCCGAGCCGATGATGATCATATCGTAATCCGTCATATCGCGTCAGCTGATTATTCGTTCGTACCCGGGCATAAGGAACGGTCCTTACCGAATGTTTAGACTTAGGGGCTTTTTTACACCAAGGGTGGGGGCGTGCCCCGGCCGCTAAGGCGCGGCCCGGTCGGTCCCTTCCAGGCGCGCCTAGCGGCTTGGCCCTGCGGGCTGCTCGCTGCGCTCCCCCCTTCCAGGCACCTCACGCAACGGTTTAATTACTTCCTACGCATAGATGTAGTGAACCCCCGGTTCGAACGGGCGATGATGGCGCTGATTATTTTAGACACGCTCTAAGTTGATCCGAATAGGCTCTTCACCGGCTGATTGGTGTTCTTCCACCATCTTGAGCCTTTCTTCCAGCGACAATTGGACGAAATCTCCGCTCCATTCAACATCGTCCATATCTTCATCGTAGGCAATATCGCCGTCATCATAATAGATGTACTGCTCGGGTACCACTACGCCGGACCTGGACAAGGTCAGTACATCCTTCACGCGGATTTGCTAATTTTCCAGATCGGAAAGCACGACACCTTGCAGGTTTCCACCGTTTGCCGCCAACTGGAGAGCTTGCTCAGTTTTCATCCTTGTCATCAGTGGAGTACTTTGGTTCAATTTGTAAGGTAATCATTTCCTCACACCTCCTCCGTCCCCGGCAACGCGAACTTCCGCCCCGTTAGCCCATCCGTGAACGCTTGCTTCGTCCCCGCATCCACCCTTAGTTCATCGGCGAGAAAATCGGCTAGGAACTGGCCGATGCGGCGGGTTTCGGTCAGGAAACCATCGTGGCCGTAGTCGGAATTCATGACTTCCAGGCGGGCGTGAGGCAGGTAACGGCTCAGAAGGGCCTGCTCCTCGAGTGGGAAAAGGCCGTCGGTATCGATGCCGATCACGAGCGCCTTAGCACGGATGGAGGCCAGGGCCTCCGCTACGCCGGCGCGGTCGCGGCCCAGGTTGTGGCTGTCCATTGCCTGACCGAGGCGGTAATAGCTCACGGGATCGAAGCGCTTCCACAGCTTGTGCCCCTGGTAACGCTGGTAACTAGCCGCCCGAAAATCATCCAGCACCGGCAGCGGGTCGGACTGCGTCAGGCGGTAGGTTTCGTAGTGGCGGTACGTCAGGATGGCCGCCGCACGGGCGGCTTCCAGTCCGGCGCGGCCGGCCTCGGGGGCGGCGGTACCGAAGGTAGGATCGGTCCGCAGGGCCATGCGCTGGGTCTCGTTGCAGGCAATGCCCCAGGGGCTATGCCGGGCATTGGTAGCCAGGGCGCAGAGCAGGTCGAAGCGGTCGGGTTCCAGGCAACACCACTCCAGCGCCTGCTGCCCGCCCATCGACCCGCCGATGATGAGCCGAATGCCATCCAGCCTCAGGTGATCGGCCAGTAGCTGATGGGCGCGGGCCATGTCGCGGGTCGTCACCAGCGGAAAATCAAGGCCATAAGCCACCCCCGTTTTCGGATCAATACTCTCCGGCCCGGTAGTGCCGTAGCACGATCCCAGCATATTGGCGCAAACAATAAAATAATCGGCCGGGTCGATGGTAAAACCATCGCCCACCAGGCCGGGCCACCAGTCCACGGGGTCGGAATTAGCCGTCAAGGCATGACAGACCCAGACGACGTTATCACGCGCTGCGTTCAGTTCGCCGTAGGTGTGGTAGGCGATGGTCAGCCCCGGCAGCGTAGCACCGGAATCGAGTGGAAAAGGGGCAGGAGAAGAATATAGAATAGTAATAAATTTGGATCCCGACGATCACGTCGGGTAATATGGATCCCGACGACCACGTCGGGAATAACTACGCGTAAAACTGCTCGTATAACCCACAGCCGACTACGCCGCCCATCTCGGACGTGGACGTCCTCGAACTGAGCAGCGTACGCCACGCCGTGTGTACACGTCGCTCAGGTCGAGGACCTCCAGGTCCGAGACGGCGGCGAAGCCGCAGCACGAACTACGTGAAGCCCCGCCGCACACGTCGCTCAGGTCGAGGACCTCCAGGTCCGAGACGGCGGCGAAGCCG
Source organism: Lewinellaceae bacterium (assembly GCA_963757435.1). GTDB lineage: Bacteria > Bacteroidota > Bacteroidia > Chitinophagales > Saprospiraceae > Neolewinella. The sequence goes on from CAVWSC010000010.1 coordinate 98,974, forward strand.
CAAAATGTAGTGCGCGAAGCCCCGCCGCGTGAGGTGCCTGGAGGGGCGTTAGCGCACGCAGTGCCGAGCGAACAGCGAAGCCCGGAAGGGACCGACCCCGGCGTAGCCGGGGGCACGGCCCTATTAGTAGGTAGTACGTAGTTGGGTAGTAGGTAGTACGGGCGCAAACCAGATTGTCGCACCAAATTCCTGAAAAATCGGTCCCACATGGTTTTAAGTTGGGCGAATAGGGCGGTAACGCTCACTTCTGTATCATATGCAGATTTCTCTCTGCGACGAATTGGTTCGCGCCCGGTAGTACGCGCCATAGCACAGGTACCTACTACCAACTACCCTACTACCTACTACCCGACTAAAACGGCTCCCCGATCAACGAAAAGGCGTGCTTCAGATCATCCTTGATGTCCTCCACGTGCTCGATGCCGACGCTGAGACGGAGAGCCGAGGGGTGAACGCCGGCGGCCGCCTGTTCGGACTCGGAGAGCTGCTGGTGCGTGGTGGCGGAGGGCTGGATGATGACCGTTTTGGCATCGCCCACGTTGGCCAGGTGGCTGATGAGTTTCAGGCTATCCACGAACTTGGTGGCAGCTTCCTTGCCGCCGCGCACGACGAAACTGAGGACGCCGCCGTAGCCGTTGCGCAGGTATTTTTTGGCACGTGCGTGGCCGGGGTGGCTGGGTAGACCGGCGTAGGAGACGCTCTCGACCTGCTCGTGACTTTCCAGCCATTCGGCGACGGCCTGGGCGTTGTCGACGGTACGCTGGACGCGGAGGCTCAGTGTTTCCAGGCCCTGCAGGAGGAGGAAACTGTTGAACGGGCTGAGGGCGGGACCGAAATCACGCAGGCCCTCCACGCGGGCGCGGATGGCGAAGGCGATGTTGCCGAAGGGGCCGTCTTTGCCGAATACATCGTTGAATACCAGGCCGTGGTAGCCCTCGCTGGGTTCGGTGAACTGCGGGTACTTGCCGTTGCCGAAATCGTAGGTGCCGCCGTCGACGATGACGCCGCCGATGGTGGTGCCGTGGCCGCCGATCCACTTGGTGGCCGACTCGACGACGATGCTCGCGCCGTGTTCGAGGGGGCGGAAGAGGTAGCCGCCCGCGCCGAAGGTATTGTCGACAACGAGGGGGATATCGTGACGCTTGGCTACGTCAGCGAGGCCGTCGAAATCGGGTACGTTGAAACGCGGGTTGGAGAGCGTTTCGCAGTAGAGGGCGGTGGTGCGCCCGTCGATCAATTTTTCGAAGCTGCCGGGGTCGTCGTTTTCCGTAAAGCGGACCTCGATGCCGAGGCGTTTGAAGGCGACTTTGAACTGGTTGTAGGTGCCGCCGTAGAGGTTGGGGCTGGAGACGATGTTGTCACCGGCCTGCGTGATGTTGTTGAGCGCGATGAACTGCGCCGCCTGGCCGGAGCCGACCGCGACGGCGGCTGCGCCGCCTTCGAGAGCGGCGATGCGCCGCTCGAATGCGTCGGTGGTGGGATTCATGATGCGGGTGTAGATGTTGCCGAACTCCTGGAGGGCGAACAATTTGGCACCGTGATCGCTGTCACGAAAGGTATAGCTGCTAGTCTGGTAGATGGGCACGGCGCGGGAGCGGGTGGTGCCTTCTACTTCTTCCTGGCCGGCGTGGAGCTGGAGGGTTTCGAAACGATGGGACATGGGAGTGGTTATTTAACGGTTGAAAAAAGGGGGTGATAGTGAATATCCGGTAGCAGATATCGAATGGTTGATTAGTGGAATGGCGGCGTATTTCGGGAAGGAAATACGCTTATGAGTACCCAAGTGCCGCTCTGGGAACAGAGAGGTCAGACACTGATATTAAGGAAGGTGGGTGCGCGGAAACATCCTGACCGGCTGGGGGCAGGGGAATTCCGGCAATTATGGTTGTTGTGCGGCGGCTCGACTTAGCAACAACAACGGCGGCCCGGGCAACATCGACGGTTGCGCAGCGGGGCGTGGCTCGGGTACGAGCTGGAAAATGGAAGGGAGGAAAAAAGGTGCGCGAGTGGCGTCTTCATGGTCCGTCGGTTTATCTTTCCCCACGCAAGATAGCGGGGGCAGGATGTGGCACCAAGTCCATTCGGTGGACGGGTTGCCAGGGTTTCACGGAGCCTGATCTCTCCACCCTTCGTTATAAATGGCCGCCCCGTGGGGGATGGCCGGTGGCAAAGGTAGGGTAAGTTTTGTTAACGGGCAAATGAGGGGTTGGGGAGGTGTCGGGGTGGGGGAGGGGCAACTTGCTCACCATCAGTACCTTGACACCTGTTTTCCTACTTGTCTTCCCCCCGTCCCCGCAAATCCCCGTACCTTCCCCTTCCAAACTCATCCCTTGCCATGCGCCAACTCCTCGAAACCGAACAGAAGGCCCTCGAAATCAACTTGAACCCCAAGGTCTACGGCACCTTTGCCGAGATCGGGGCCGGGCAGGAAGTGGCCCGCCACTTCTTCCAGGTGGGGGCGGCGGCCGGCACCATCGCCAAGACGATGTCGGCCTACGATAAAATTTACTCCGACCAGATCTACGGCCTGGAACCCAGCGGGCGCTACGTCTGCGAAACGCGGCTCTACAAAATGCTCGACCACGAGGCCACCCTAATGATGGACCGTCTGCGCGACGAGCGGCCCGACACCACCTTCTTCGTCTTTGCCGATACCGTGGCCGCCGTCAACTACTCGCGCACCATCAAGGGCGACGGCTGGCTGGGCCTGCGTTTCCAGACCCGGCCCGACGGCGAGTTCAATGACCTGACGTTGCACGTGCGGATGTTCGACAACGACAACCAGCTCCAGCAGCAGGCCATCGGCATCCTGGGTGTTAACATGATCTACGGGGCCTACCACTACGCGGACAAGCCGCACGTCCTGATCCAGAGCCTACACGATAGTCTGAAGGGTAGGGTAGCCATCGACATGATCCATCTGGACGGACCCGATTTCCAGGTGGACGACCGCCTGCTTTCGCTCTGGCTGGTCAAGTACGGCCTCAGCGAAGTGGCCATGTTCGGCAAGGACGGACGCGGCGTTCACGCCAGCGAATTTCTCTACCGCCGCTCGGTCATGATCGTGCGCGGCAGCTTCCGCCCCGCCACCCTGGTCAACCAGGATATGCTGCGCAGCAGCTACCACCAGTTTCGCCACGCGCCCGACGTGGACCCCACCAAAACCCAGCTCCTCACCGAACTGACCATGGAAAACCTCGGCACCGACGGCGACCTCGACGAGCGCGATTTCCTCGACCGTGCCGTCTTGCTCAACGCCATCGGGCAAACGGTCGTTATCTCCAGTTACACCAACCACCGCTCGCTGGTCGACTACCTGGCCGAGTTCAAGGTGCCGCACATCGGCATCGTTTTCGGCGTGCGGGAACTCCTCGATCTCATCACGGAAAAATACTATCAGAACCAGGACGGTCGCCTGCTGGCCGCCTTCGGCGAACTGTTCACGCGCAACGTCAAGATCTACGTCTACCCCGCCCTCCAGGAGGGTTCCGCCGACGTGATGACGGCCGAAAATATCCCCATCCCCGAGGGCGTCAAGTTCCTCTACCGCCACCTGCTCGACAGCGGCCAGATCGAGGACGTGACCGGTTATCACCCCGAGCATTTGCATATATTCAGTCGGGAAGTTCTCACCACGCTCCGTACCGGTGCTTCCGGTTGGGAAGAAATGGTGCCGGATAAGGTAGCGGACCTGATCAAGGAAAAATGTTTATTCGGTTATCCGAGCGAGCGGCTGGAATTCGAGTACTGATCAAAACCAATTAATATCACTTTCCCCTACCCCAAATCCGACCGGCTGAAGAGCCGTACTGAGATCGCCCGCCTCTTTGCCGGGGGGCGCAATGCGGGGCTGCACCGTTATCCCATCCGGTTGATGTTTCACTGGGCCGCCGAACCGCGGGGGGAGGCACCCATACGGCTGGGCATCAGCGTGCCCAAGCGGCGGTTCAAGCGGGCCGTGGACCGCAACCGCATCAAGCGCTTACTACGGGAGGCATACCGGCTGGAACGCGCCGCCCTGCTACCGGAATTGACCGAGATCGCCGCCGGACGGCAGTTAGCCGCGATGGTACTCTATACCGGTAAACAGGAGGAAAATATCGACTTCATGCGCCGGCGGATGCGGGAAATACTCGGCAAGATGCTGCGGGAATTGGGAGAACCCGCGTGAGGTGCCTGGATGGGCCGTCCGAGCAGCGGGGGCGGGAAGAAGTAGTGCCGTCAGGATGAAGTTGCTAATGGATGGATAAACATTCGTGTTCGCTCACCGCGCACACCGGATACAGTAACCACTCTGCGGCATCAATAAGATCCGCTGCACGGGGATCGGCTGCGCGCACCGGCGGCAGAGGCCGAAACGCTCGTCGTCTACGTGGGCGAGGGCAAATTTTAGCTGGGCCAGTTTTTGGCGCGATTGGCGCAGTGCCGCCTCGACTACGCTCTTGTTGTTGATCGCATCGAGGCGGGAGATCCGGCCGATGGAATTATCCGGGCTGATGGGTTCGGCGTTGGCTTCGTAATCGGTGATCTGGGCGTCCGTGGCCGCGATGGCGGATACAATCTGGGCGCGGAGCTGGGTACGGTCTAGGGGTGGCGTGGACATGGGGTTCAAGGTACGGTATTTGACGAATAAGCCGGACCAGGGGTGGAAGCCGGCGGACCCTAAGGACCGCGCCCGTAGGGCCGTAGCGGCGCACGACCCGGCCGCGCCGCCCCAGAGGGCGGCGCGGGGGCCCAAAAAAACTAACCGACTAGCCAAAACCCACCGAAATCGTAACTTACCCGCCTATGTTTCGACTGCTGTTACTACTCACGCTACTTCCATTCTTTTCTACGTCATCACTAACCGCCCAGTTAAGCCTGCGCGATGAACCCGGTGACGACGCTCCGCCCACCGCCCACGCCGCGCGTACCCTGGAAACGATAACCATCGACGGACTGATCGACGAACCCGCCTACTTCCAGGGAAAACCCGCCGATAATTTTTGGTACACTTTCCCCACCGATACTAACCGTGCCGCTTACCAGACCGAGATTTTCTTTACTTACGACGACAATTTCCTTTACGTCGGGGCCAAGTGCTACGTCGGAGGCGACGACTACGTGATCCCCAGCCTGCGGCGCGACTATTCGGCAGGCGGGAACGACAACATTACCTTCGTTTTTAACCCCTTTCGTGACCGCACTAATGCCATCGTGTTCGGCATGAATCCCTTCGGCGTGACGCGCGAGGCCCTGATCTACAACGGCGGCGAGAACGGCGACGATTTCCGCGAGGAATGGGATAACACCTGGAACGGGGCCAGCCACCGGGGCGACGGTTTCTGGTCGTGCGAACTACGCATTCCGTTTCGTACCCTGCGCTTCCCGGCGGGGCAGACCGAGTGGTACTTCAACAGCTACCGCTTTGATATGCAGGACAATACACGCTCTACCTGGCACCGCATACCACAGAACCAGATCATCATGAGCCTGGCCTATATGGGGTCGCTGACCTTCGATGACGCACCCGTTCAGAATGGTGGTAAAGTAAGTGTGATCCCCTACATCGGCGGCGGTCTGCAACGCGATTTCCAGGAACCCGACGGGTCCGCCGAATTCAATTTCAACCTCGGAGGGGATGCCAAGATCGCCGTCTCCACGGGCCTCAACCTCGACCTCACGGTCAACCCTGATTTCAGCCAGGTGGAAGTCGACGAGCAGGTCATCAACACCACCCGTTTCGAGCTATTTTTCCCCGAGCGACGGCAGTTTTTCCTCGAAAACGCCGACCTCTTCGGCAGCTTCGGTTTCGGTGATGCCAATCCCTTCTTCTCGCGCCGCATTGGTGTTACGCGTGACACGAGTACGGGCGAGGGACTCCAGAATCCGATCTACGCCGGGGCCAGACTGAGCGGAAAACTAACCGATGATTGGCGGGTGGGACTGCTTAATATGCAAACCGCGCCTAATTTAACTAACGGTTTGCCGAGCTTTAATTATACCGTTGCCGCCGCGCAGCGAGTAGTGGGTAAACGCTCGAATATCGGCCTGATCGGGGTAAATAAGCAGAATTTTAGTGAGTTTAGCGATACTACCGCCACTAACCGTGATTATAACCGGGTGTTGGGGCTGGATTATAACCTGCAAACCGTAAACAACAAGTGGAACGGTAAGACTTTTTTGCACAAGTCTTTTTCGCCCGAAGCGGCTGATGGTAACGGGTTTAATCACGGCCTTAATCTGGCCTACCGCACCCGCCCCTTTACCGCCGAGTACAGCCACCAACTGATTACCGACGACTTTAATGCCGAGGTCGGTTTCGTGCCCCGGCGCGGGATTTTTTCCACCAACGCTTTCGCCGCCTGGTCCATTTATCCCGGCGGCCGGGTGGTCCGCAAAGGACCGAATATCGACGGCGAGCTGATCTGGGCCGACGGCCAGGGGCAGACCGACCGTTCGGTCGGGATCGGCTACGATTGGGCGTACAGCAACTCCGAAGATCTGGGCTTTGATCTGGATTACAACTACATTTTTCTGCTCGACGATTTCGATCCATCGCGTACCGGTGCCACGCCCTTGCCCGGTGACCGGGCGTATGACTTCATCAGTTTTTCGATGAATTACAGCAGCGACCGCCGTAAGAAATTCAGCTATTCCGTACGGCCCAGCGGCGGTCAGTTTTTCAACGGCTACCTCTACAGCCTCAGCGGCTCAGTGGGCTACCGCTACCAGCCCTTCGGCAGTATCAATCTTAACTTTAATTATCGTTATATCGACCTGCCCGCACCCTACGCTTCCACGGGATTGCTGCTCATCGGGCCGCGCATCGATTTTACCTTTACGCGCAGCCTCTTTCTCACTACTTTTATTCAGTACAACGAACAGTTACAAAACGTCAACATTAACGCCCGCCTCCAGTGGCGTTTCGCCCCCGTTTCCGATTTTTTCCTCGTTTACACGGATAATTACGACAGCATGGGTTTTGGGCAAAAGAACCGTGCGTTGGTGGGGAAGGTGACGTACTGGCTTAATTTATAGTTAGGTAGTGAGTAGTCGGGTAGCGGTAGTTGATTACCAGACTACCCGACTACCCGACTACCCATCACTCCATTTTAAACTTGATGGGCAGGTTAAACTGTACGTTTACCGGCCGGCCGTCTTTAAGACCGGGCTTCCATTCCGCCGGCATATCGTTCACGACCCGGAGTATTTCCTGGTCCAGGGCTGAAAACCCCGGAGTCGAACCATCTTTGCCGCCCACGGAACGGACCAGTTTTACGTCATAGATGTCGGTCCCATCGGCGGGTACGACAAATCCTACTACCCCCAGACCTTCGGCCTGTTCCTCTTTTGCTGCGGCGGGATAGTTGACGTTTGCGTAAATATAGCCTAGCATGTTTTTATCTGAACACGCTTTGATTTCCTGAATGTCACCCTCGCAAACGCCGTAAGTAGGCATTTGATCGACTACTTTGTAAACCGGTTGGCCATCCGGTCCCACGACAAGATCGCGGTCTTTAGGCAGCGTGATGGTGTGCCCGTTCTTGTCGGTTATGACAAAATTGTCACCTTCATCTGCCACGAGCGGCACCTGTGGTTCCACGTCCAGCAGGCGCTGGCCGGTCATGTCGGAGTCCTTGTCGCAGGCCCAGAGGGCGACGAGCAGGAAGGGGAGGGTGAGGAGGAGCTTCCAGGAAGCACCTTTTGGTGAGGTAAGCATGATAATGCGTTGTTTTAACGGTGATGAAAAAAAAGTATGGGCCGGGCGGGGCGCGCTTCCCCGCACGGCACCGGCTAATAGCAGACGCGCGTAGGCCCGGGTCTCGCTCACCCGGGCGGCGGCCGCGTCGGCCGCAAATTCGTGTTGCGCGGTCAGGCCGCGCCGGTAGAGATAAAGCAGGGGGTTCCACCAGAATAGCAGGCCCGCCAGGTCTACCAGCAGCAGGTCCAGCGTGTGGCCCTGACGTACGTGCGCGGCCTCATGGGCCAGCATGGCGGGGCCGCTAGGCAGCGCGTCGAAGCGTGGGTCCCAGTAGATGCGGTTACCGAAGGTGAAGGGCTGGGTCAGATTGTTCAGTAATACCAATCTATTTCCTGCCCGCCAAGTGCTGATCCCCCGCTCAGTAAGTAGTAGCAGCCGCCCAATACCATAAATTAGCCGCAGGCCGTAAAGTGATCCGCCGGCCAGCAGCAAGCCAGTCAACCAAGCTATTCCGCTTGCCTCCGTGCCCGTACCGCCCACGGTCAGTAACGGCAGCCAGGTCACGACCGTCTCCGGCCCCGGCGCGACGGGCAATCCCTGGGCGGCGGGTAGCCAGTGACTCAGTAGACCACTCGGCAGTAGGGGCAGCAGTAGGCTCACCAGAAAAGTTGCTAAGAGGTACAAGCGATTAGCCACCGGCAACCGTTCGCGGCGCAGCAATAGGTAGTAAGCGACGTAAAAAAGTAGCCACGTCAGGCTTACGGAAAGGAGGTAATTTAACATGACGGATGCTGTTACAGTGGTGAATAGGGTAGGGGTTTACTCTTCTTCCAGGCGGGCGGTTAGTTCGCTCAGTTCCTTCAGGCTCAGGTCATTACCTTCGACCAAGAAGGACACCAGTCGCTGCGTACTCCCGCCGAAATAGCTGCCGATCAGCCGTTTCAACCGCCCTCGACTATATTCGTCGCGGCTCACCAGCGGGCGGTACAAAAAGCTGCGCCCGTAGGCCTTATAGGTGCAAAATTCCTTATCCACCAGGATGCGCATCATGGTACTGATCGTCGAATGCGGCGGCTTTTTACCGTCCTTCGCAGCGGCTGCCAGCCGGTCGCGGATATCGCCGACGGTGGCTTCACCCAGGTCCCAGAGCAGGTGCATCAGTTCTTCTTCGGCGCGGGTGAGGGTGGGCATAGGAATCAAAAATTTAAGGATTAAGTAAGGGGGCGTGTCCCCAGCCCTGACGGGACCGGGGCCGGTCCCTTGCAGGCTTCGCTACCGCTCGGCACTACGTGCGCTAACGCCCTTTCAGGCACCTCACGCGGGCCGGCCACCGACTATTCCATCAAGGTTACATCTAGCTAGATGCAAAAATTCGTCGAATGGTTTAGTCGAATAACTAGAAACTTAGTCGAAAGATGTAAATTGAACTGGTCTATTCAAAAATTATAAGCTCAATACGTTGCTAATCAATTTTTTATGACGAAAAATTTATTTCTTCCCGGCTACGATATTTTCTGTCATGTGATGCATGGTCAACGTCCTTCTCAGTTAATCAAGCTATTTTTGTTTAAAATTGGTAATGTATCAAACTTATCCTATCTTTACGCCGGAACCGGCCCCCGGGCCACTCCATCCGTTCTGATACAAGGCGGCACAAACCATGTGGGTGATACCGGTCGGATCAGGGCCGCTTCACTTGAAACCAATTAGACTAAGCCGTCCACTCCCTCATCGAGGACAGCTTTCCTGGGGGTAGCACCCAGCCGCGATGACGGTCCGCTACCACGAATCCAAAACCATACTTTTTACGGACTGGCCGCTATTTCGCGCACCGGTAGCTATTTCTCTTCTAGAGAGGTGGCTCGAGCTTGCAGGTGCGAAAAAGAGACCGGTTTATTAGTGTACAGGCTTTTTGCGGTCCTTCGGCCCCGCAAGAAAGGCCACCGGCTTGCCCGGTGGGCTGGAAACGGGGACGGCACGGCCGGCGGTGGCGGCCTGGGTGGGTCCCTCCCACAAGGGGATTTTATACTCAATTCTCAAATATGAGAAAAAAACACACCAATCGTGCATTTTATTCACATTAGGGCGTAACTATTCAGGGTGCCTGTTTTTATTAAATTTGGTTTGTAATAAAAAATGGATACAAAATAAAAATTAAATATGGCAAAAATAAGTATTTTGTTTCATCAGTGACATTTCAAAATTTGCGCGTTTCGTTAAGTTAAGAAAAAATTCATACATTAACATATGGCTATGAGGGCTTTAACAACCCTAAATAGTTACATTAGGGCAACCGTTAAATAGCTGAACGTCAATTAACTGGCTGGATTCCCCATTATTTATTTCACCGCATACCAAAAGCCACTCAGCCACCCAATGGGTAGTCCAATTCTCCATAATGTTTTTACCCTCTCAAAGATGCACCTTTTTCCTATGCATCCTTATTACCTCCTCAGAAACCTGCTCACCCAGTCAGTCATACACACACACTCATTAACCTAGGCTGTCCAATCTATTAGGTCAAGAGTGTGTCGGTTTTCGTGGGTCGTCAACGTCTAATCTCCCCTCTCCTGCGGCGGAAGGGGTCAAGGGCACCCTTTCGATTAGCCGGGCCGGGGGTGAGGGATCAAGTAGCGAGTGCAAAAAGCGTTGCGCCGATTGGCCAATAAACTGGACAGCCTACTCACTCACCCATTGATTATCCCCAGCTCACTTCCGATTCCGGCAGCAGATCATAGCACCCCCGCGACCTACGCAAGAACAGCTTCTTGTTATAAGGATCGTCCCGGTCGCGCTCATTCTTAGCCAGAATGCCATTCACATATTGTCGTCGCCGGCGATAATCGGCGAGCACGGCGGGTGGCATTTCCGAAATGATTTCCATGAAATCATCCATCAGCAGGCACTGCTTCGTCAGGGGATCCTCGGGGCCGTAGACATCCGCCCGCAAGGCGTTGATCAAGTTGAGCAAGAAATATTCCATGCTCTTACGGCTGATAATGTAGAGCCGGTCCCCGTAGCGGTTACGGGCTGCGGCGGGGGAGAGGCGCGGGTACCATTTTGTCAGGAGGTGCAATTTCACCTGTCGCCGGTCATAACCGAGTAGCAGGTGCTGCAAGGCGGTGCGGTTCAGGCGGTCGGTATTATTTACATTGGCCCCTTCTTCCAGTAAGGCTTCCGTCAGGCTGTCCTTGCCGAACTGGATGGCCAGCATGAGGGCCGTCATACCTTCAGCCGGCTCGGAAATATTGACGCCGAAGCGAGTAAAAATACGGTCCAGGTTCTTTTTATTACCGTTGCGGACATTGGGTAGCAATTCGCGCTGCGCCTTCTCGTACTCGCCCAGGTGCTGCTTGGCCGGACCGTACTTAGTCTCTAGATTTAGACGGCGGATGAGATCGAGGCGGTAGCGAGAGCGGGCAAAGCGGAACAACCGGCCCAGGTCGTCGCTAGAGTGCTGCGTGGCGGAGTCGAATATCTTCTCGGCCAGTAGTTCGGCTTCGTCAGTGCTGATATACTCCTCGCCCCGCAGGCGGGCGCGAATAGCTTCGGCTTGCTCGGTCTTGCCCTGTAGCTCCAGACGGCGGGCCTCCTCCAGCCACTCGGTTTCGTCGCTGTCCTGCTGGGCAATGGTCACTTTTTGAGTCGGCTCCACCACTTGCAGGAGGCGCAACAGGTCGTGTTTCTTGGTTTTCTCTACGATGTACAGGTTTTTCACCGCGCGGGTAAAGGCGACGTAGAGCGAGTTGATGTAAAATTTGTAAGCTTCCTGTTCCTTATTCGATTTTGTCTTTGGCGCGGGAAAAGCGCATATTCTCGTCCCTCGGTCTTCGGGCGTTACGCCGCTGCTGATCTCGCGGAACTCCTTTTCGTAATCGCTGATGAAGTTGACCAGGATGATATTTTCATACTCCAAACCCTTGGCTTCCTGGATGGTGAAAACCAGCGGCGTCTTGAAAAACTGCGCCACGACCGATTTTTGGGTTTTGTCCAGCACCAGCACGGCAAATTTGGCCGAGTTTTCGGTGCGCTTGTTCAATTCCCGCTTAATGGCGTCGCCATCCTCGTAGAAATTGATCTCGCCCTCCGTCTCGGCGACGGTATTGATGAGGTAGGTACTCTCCTTATCAATGGATCCGAAGCGGGCATTTTTGATCTTCAGCGAACTGATTGGATAGCCGGGTCACGCGCCGGCTGTTGCGGTAGTTGGTCTTGAGCACCCGCAACGCGCTGCCCTGGATGTCCTTCTCAAAGAACAGGCTCTTTATCTTCGACCAGGAGGATTCGGGTGGACGATCTGATTGCTGTCGCCCGAGAGGATAAAGTTGCCCGGCGTTTTCAGGCTGCTCAGCAAGAACAGTAATTGGACGTTAGTGATGTCTTGTACTTCGTCCACGACCACGAAATCGTAGTTCGGTTCCACCAGTTCACGGTATTCGTAGGCCACGATGTTGGCATCGTAATAGTCGTTTTCCGCCAAAAACTCCCGGTACTTCTCGAAAAGGTCGTATACCCGCTCGCGCTCATCGGCCAGGAAAATGGATTCCTTCACGCCCAGGCTCAGGTAGCGTTCGCGGGTCAGGTAGGCGGCATCGGTCACGGATCCGGTAAGGACGCCCTTGAATTCCTCGAAGATCTTGTAGGGATCACGGAATTTGAAGGTCAGCCGGAACGCCGGTCATACCACCGCTCGAAGGTGCGGTAATCCAATTCCTTGCCCCTGGGAATACGTATGCTCTCCAGGTAATCTTTAAAGGAGAGGAAATCTACCTCCTGCTTGTCGTTATCGTAGCCATTGGCGTAGTAGAGGTTCTCCGAGTTCTCCACCAAATAAGCGGACAGGGAGATGTAGGCTACCTTACCCGGATAGAGTTTCATCTTTTCCAGCGTCAGGGCCGTCTTGCCGCTACCAGCCGAACCGATGATAATCAGCGGAGCGGGCGGCGGTAACATCTCGTCCTGGTCACCATCCAGGGAGATAACCTTATCGAGCATATGAAAGCGCGTCGTCTGCGGATTGACGTAGCACATCGGCGGAATCGTGCTGCGTACACGGCTCCTGGGCGGGCACGAAGTTTTCCTCCTTCACCTCCGCGCCCCGCGAAACTTCGACTTGTCGTAATCGTGGTTCGGAATCACCTCCAGTAGCAGCACTATGTTTCGCCGCCGTATTCAGCAAATTGGAACAGCAGGCGGTTCTCGCGGTCCAGTTTAGCGCGATAATAGCCGGGTTACGCCAGTTTTCTTCACGTCGGCCGACTTCCGCAATCGCCGTCGGCCAGCATTTTCTCCACCTTACTTACTTTTTGCTTTAATCCTTTAGTGTCTAATTCGTTATCATATAGCAGCTTCATAAAGAGGGGTAATAAAGTTTCAAGTAAATCGGGGCTGACAACGAGCCGAGAAACCACGCTTCTCTGCAATAACTTGTCAGAGTCGATCATGTTTTCTCCCTGCCCCCGAAGGGGGTTCTGCCCGTATAGCCTTTTCCCCCTGCCCCGAAGGGGGTTCTGCCCGTATAGCCTTTTCCCCCTGCCCCGAAGGGGGTTCTGCCCGTATAGCCTTTTCCCCCTGCCCGAAGGGGGTTCTGCCGTATAGCCCTCAATCCTTAATAACTCGCGTGAGGTGCCTGGAAGGGGGCGGCCTTAGCCGACAGCCCGCAGGGCCAAGCCGCTAGGCGCGCCTGAAAGGGACGCGACCCGGCCGGTAGGCCGGGGCACGCCCAAAAAAAAGCGCATCCGCACTACCGTGCCGAACGCGCTTTCTTTTTTCTAGATGATACGTTACCTACTTAAGAGGACAAGAGGAAAAAGCTGTTTAACCCTGCTGCATTGCTACCAACTCCGGGTGCCGGGACTTGTCCGACCGGCTCGTTCAATGTAGGGAGCGGCTCGTCTTTTTTGCCCTGGGCAACTAGATCATGGCCACAGCGCGGTTCACGTCGATATTATCCGGGCGCTTACGTACTCCTTCATCGCGTACTTTTAGGGCCTTATCGTAGTCCTGGTCCAGATCGCGGTAAACCACGGCGTATTCCAGGTCCATGTTATGGCCGCTGTTCACGTCGTCCTTGAGCATCGGCATGATCTCGGCCACGGTGGCTTTCATCTCATCCGAGCGTTGCTGTTTGCGGAAAAGTTCGGCCTTGGTGACATAGAAACCGACTTCGGGAATGATGGCGGCGGCGCTATCCAGCAACTTTTGCGGCGGCGGGGTAGTTGCCCTTGTCCATTTCCAGTTCCGCCAGGCCGGCGATGGCGAAGGGGTAATTGGCGCGGTCGTTGCCAGCGCGGCGCGGAGCATCGCCTCCCGCTTTATCCGGCATCCCGTAGCGACACAGGTGCAGTTCGCCCATCGTCTGGCGGGCAGCCATCGGCGGCTGGATTCGTGACCGGGGGCACCTGGGGACTTCACGGCCAGGTCCATCGCGGCGATCGGCACCGTCCACGTCGCCGTGAATCTCGCGCAGGTAGGACACCCGTGAGTACGAGCGCAGATCGGGACGGATCTCGACCATTTTATCGGCCAGTTTCACGGCCTCGTCGTAGTTACCCAATTCCACGTTGGCGTCCACCAGGGCACCATAAACCTGAGCATTGTAAGGGTCGAGGCCACGGCTTTTTTGGCGGTAACCAGGGCATTGGCGAAATCGTGCTGCGACAATTCTACGCTGGCCTTGGTGGAAAGTGCCTCGAATTCCAGGTTAGGGTCATTTCCCTGATTGATGGCCAGGGCCTCGTTGCAGCACCTTCAGTGCGGCGGGATAGTAGTGGCCGTGCTCGCCGGTAACGCGGGCCTCGTTGATGAAGACCTGGGTGAGCTCGATACGGGGTTCCACACCCTGCTTGTCGGTGGTGCGCAATACGCTGGCTACCTTCATGTAGTTGCTCTGCACCGCATCCCACTCCACGTTACCCTGCAAAGCCACGGGGCGGGCTAGTAGCTTAGGGATTTCGGGCAGGCCCATCTCGTCGGTACCGCCATCGGCCGTATCGGCGTCGCCGCAGCAGCAAGTAAGAATAAAGGAAGGAAAAGATTAAAAAACGCATGGGGAATGAGTTAATGAATGGCCTTGCGGCCGGATGACTACTTTACGACGATCAAGGCCGCAATGGAGCCAGATTGGGGAATAAAAAAAGCGCCACCTCCACGATCAGAGATCGGAATGGTCGGCGCCGGGAGTGCAAAAGTAGCGGAAAAATTAATTTCCTACTGTTGCGGGTCGGTTACTTCGTCTTCATCAGACGCAGGGTCTGGGCGCTTCACCCTTCTGATTGGTAATGACACCCATGTAAGTACCTGCGGGCAGTGAACCGGCATTGTACTGTACCTGGTGGGTACCGATCGGGAAGTTGCGCGTAGCTACTTGCTGAATGCAGCGGCCACGTTCAGATCGAACAGGTTAATGTTCAACGTCTGTGCCTCGGTCACGCGAATCTCAATGGTCGTTTGTACGGCAAATGGGTTCGGATAGCTTTTGGCAATAATCGCAGGAGCGGCAACACCTAGGCCGGGACCAAAATCGTCCACGTCCACTTCAACGGGGCCACCGCTACAGGGACCGGTACCGCTGCGCGGCAAGGCCAAATAGGGGAAAACAGCCTGGAAGGGGAGGTCATTGGATTCTACACCGGTGGTGTAAGCTAATACCCCACCCAGATCAGCCGTTACAGGGCTGAGGCTGGTCATAGGATCATAATCATCGTACCATAGACCGATGGCAGCCAGTACCACTCCGGCAACGGCTTGCAGCTCGATGCGCGTCACGTCATCCTCCAGGCGACGTCCGTTCGGGAAGCCATCCATGTTCGGAATCAGTTCGATGTTGGTATTAGCGTAGATCGGATCGGTCAGGCCCAGTACGGCGGC
This sequence comes from Lewinellaceae bacterium, assembly GCA_963757435.1. Classification (GTDB taxonomy): domain Bacteria; phylum Bacteroidota; class Bacteroidia; order Chitinophagales; family Saprospiraceae; genus Neolewinella. The sequence continues at coordinate 114,527 of CAVWSC010000010.1, forward strand.
CTGGATCAGGCCGAGCGAGTTGAAAGCGGGACTCGTGCGATCGGTCGGGGGCGTTGCCATATTCAGGCGCAACATATCGCCGCCGTTAGGCAGGAAATTGTTGATGAACGGCTTGCCGGCAGCCAGGGGGTCGCCCATTTTGCCGGTAGCAAGCTGGTAGGGACGGATATTAGGTACACCCGTGTGGAAGATGGGCCGGAGTGGCCCCGAAGCGGGGCTTACCCTCACCAGGCAGTAAAAGAGCGCCGAAGTTGGCTTCCGACAGCGCGGTACCATCCAACGCGGGGCTACCCTTCAGGCCGAAGAGGCCGTTAGCATCGTTCGTAAAGTCGAACATGCCTAATGATGCTTCCTGAATACGCAGGGGAGCGAAAGCCGGTACGGCACTGCCGAACCGGTCGTCGTCCATGTAAGAAGGGCGAGTTAGGATTAAAGAAGAAGCCGTCCAGCAACGTATCGCTGATTTCGTCATAGGGCGAGATGGCATTCCAGTAGTCCTTGTACCCGGTAGGGATAACGGCCTCGTTGGTCAGGGGCATGCCCAGGCGGCTAACCTGTACCCAGTCGCCTGAGAACGTGTCGTCTTCGCCATCGGGGTCCATACCTAGTGTACGCACGGCGGGGCGGCTGGCCGAAGCCCACACGCCAATCACGTAGTCACCGTCCAGTACACTCAGGGGAGCGGGATTAGCACCCTCCTTTAATAAGGTGGAGACCGGCACCTGAATTACAGGGCCGATGTGTTGAAACAAGCTAGGCCATCCAACGCTTCGCCATCCTGACGGGGTGAGTCACCAGGTCGAAGATACCGCCCAGGTCCACAAAGAAGGGATCGTCCCACCGGTCCAGGCAAACACAGTTTCGCCACCGTTACCAGTTGCCTGCGTGATGCCGTTTGGAAGAGTTCGTTGTAGCTGGCGGCACCCAGTCCGGCCGTAGGGGCTGTAATGGAGCGTGGTCCTACGTTGTAGGGCGGTACGTAGCCGTCCTCAACGATGGTCATGAAGGTGTTGCCACCGTCCATGCTGCGCTCCAGGGTGTAAGTAGTCTTCAGGTTCTCACCGCCGAGGATGATATTGAAGAAAGTATTGGGTCGCTCGTTAGTACGCGTAAAGGTGAAGCGGTAGGTCACGTCGTCACCGGTAGTGGAGACATCATCTTTACGTGTATCTCGTAACGGATGTTTTCACCGAAGTGGTAGTCGTTGACCACGTGGGGCAACTGCATCGGGATGTAAGTTGCGATGAGCGTAACCGTGTTGGCTACGTCAGGCGAACGGAAGGCGTAAACGTCTACGTTGTCCGCCAGGGGATCGTCAGCGATCATGGGCGCCTCGCGGTGGCTGGAAGCCGACAGCGAGTAAGCCGACAGTAGGCAGGCGACTAAGAGCGCCGGCCACTGGAACTTGCTAAAGTTATTCATTGATTAGATATAAGGTACGCGGGTGGGGAGAACCGGATTGCTTCCCCGGTCCGCGATTATGTTATTGAAAATGGATTCTCCCGATCGCCACGCGGCGATCGCCGGAGTATTTTAGTCCTCGATGGGGCTAAAGTCGACCTCCGTACCGCGGAAAGGAGCGGCAACGTAGGGGAAAGTGGCCTGGAAAGGCTTGTCATTAGCCTCTACACCGGTAGTGTAACCAAGCACGTTCATCAGTTGAGGTGTTACCGGGCTACCGGTGCCATCGTAGTCGTCATAGAATAATCCCACGGCGGCCAGCACGATACCACCCACGGCCTGCAACTCAATGCGGGTCACGTCATCCTCCAGGCGGCGTCCGTTAGGGAATCCGTTCATATTAGGGATGTTCTGAAAGGGTGGTTGTCGTGTTGAAATCAGGACTGGTCAAACCCAGTACGGCGGCCCAGACGAGACCGAGCGAGTTGAAACTCGCATCGTCACGGGGCGTTACGGGTACGGCCATGTTCAGGCGCAACATATCACCACCGTTAGGCAGGAAGTTGTTGATGAACGGCTTACCGGCGGTAAATGGATTACCGGGGGTTTTGCCCGTTGCCAGTTGGTAGGGGGCCAAATTCGGCACGCCCGTGTGGAAGATCGGCCAGA
>CAVWSC010000011.1:0-193468 GCA_963757435.1 Lewinellaceae bacterium
TGGAAAGGAGAGCAAAGTGTTCTGGAAAGAGGACTTTTTTTTCTGCGCGGCCGGTAAAGCGGTGCAGATCGGCTCCGCCGGACTTTTCAAGCCTCGCGTGAGGCGACTGGAGGGGCGTAGCGTTAGCGGAGCGTGCGCAGCACCAAGGCAACAGCCGCGCCCGAAAGGTGCCGACCGGGCCGCCGTCAGGCGGCGCGGGCACGCCCAAAAAAAGATTGCTTCCACGAGCAGGATCCGGAGCATGGAACCTAGTGAGATTGGTCGCGTTGGATGAATAGTGAGAAAAACTAACCGGACTATGCTACGAATCGGACTATTATGCTGCTTTTTATTCCTGACCAGCCAACTGCTGCGGGCGACTTCCGTGACAGCCTCTTCCTTTGGCTATTCTTCTGCGGACGCTACTTTTGCCTTCCAGGCGGCGGTTAAAGCCGATGCGGATACCATCATTGTGGATAAGCAGCGGTTCTCAGTTTAGCGTCAAGTCTCTCGCAACCCACACAATTTGAGTAGTTTACGCTCGAAGTCTGCGATGTCGCTACATATCACTAATCTGAATATAGACCGGTACATCTCCCATATTTTAACCCGCGTATCAAGAACTTTATACACTCGCTGAAAAGTACGACTGCACAGCTGGCGGATTTGATCGACGGTAAACACCAACATCATCAGGTAGGCAAAATTAGTGGCCAGATTCTTTTTCCCATGACCGAAATTATGACCGTAGTTGTAGTCCTGATTTTTCAAGGTGTTGAATACTTCGTTCTCGATCTTCCAACGGCTTCTACCGATTCGCATTACTGACATCACGCTGAGGGAATTCAACTCGATATTGGTTATCCAACTAAAGACAACTTCCTTACCATTTTTGGGCTTGTAACGGCAGTACAAAAAATTACATTTCACCCCTTCGTTCGCCTTATTGATCGAAAAGCCATTAGCGTATCCGAAGTGATACACCCCGTCTTTGACCCGCTTCTTTATCCACTTGATTTGGCCTGCTTCATTCGTCGCATCGAATTGAGCAAACAGATATTTGTTACCCTTCTCTTTAGCGTTGATGACGTATTTAGCATGAGGCCCCTGATCTACGATTTGCTTGATTACGGGGGCGCAGGCATAAAGCGCGTCAAGAACGTAAACCACTGGTTGATCGGAAAATGTATCAGATAGCCGATCAAACAAACGCTTAGCGGCATTGCGCTCACAGTCGTTTTTTTCCTCACCATCCTGCTTAACGATTGGCTCATTATTGACCACGAAAACTTCTCGTAAGCCAGGGCAGACTACCGCTGCGGTAAGCATGGAATGAGCGTAGCTCTCAGTCCCATTTCGATGTTTGCGAACCAGACAGAACTCACATTTCACTTTCTTAGAGCACTCATGTTGAACGCCGTCAATGCTGCAAATGAGGTGACCTTCCCAATACCGATAGGGGCCTAGTTTGTCGTGACTCTCCAGGAAAGGAAGGACTTGGCTAAATCCTTCATTAAGCTCATCAGCGGGTAGGCCATCGAGAATATCGCGCAGACCATTATCGGAAGGAATCTGGTCAATTTGAAAAATGGATTTTAGATTTTCATCTTCATTTTCCAGACGCGGCCTGAAAGCAAAAAGTGAAGGAGCTTTCAGATGAAAAATGGCAAACCCTGCTTTGAGCGCATCAAGAGCCGAGTACTTTGCATTCGACCTACGGCTGTCCTTCGAGGCCACGGCCTCAAGTACAGGGATGACCAAATTATCATAAAGCGATTTTAGGCTAATGTCATTGCTCTTTGTCACTATCTTCATCCGCGAAAGGTAGTAAATACGCGGCTTTCAGAAGGTCAGGTTGCCAAACTGAGAACTGCTGGTGGATAAGCAGGCGGGGGCGTGGAACGTGGGGCCTTCCAATTTTTTCAGCCTGACGGATAAGGTCATTATTTTTGAACCGGGGGTGGTTCTTGCGGCGTTACCGGGCCAATTTCCGGGTATCTATGACCGACTGCTGGGATTTATTAATTGTACTAACCTCACGATCATTGCCTACGGGGCCGAGTTGCGCATGAACCGGGCGGAATACGCCGCGCTGGGGGATAGTGAGTACCGGCATAGTTTTTATCTGTTTAATTGCGCGGGTATCAGCCTGCGGGGCGGCACCCTGCGCGAGAGTGGGGGCGACGGCATTTATATTGGCGGTGAAACCGGTAACGGCTCCGGTTATTGCCAGGATATTACGATCCGGGACGTGCGCTGCATCGATCATTACCGGCAGGGGATGAGCGTGACGAGCGTGGAGAATCTGACGGTTAGTAATTGCCTGTTTACCGGTACCGAGGGCACTCTGCCCGAGGCGGGCCTGGATATTGAACCCTACCTGACTTACCAGCGGGTGATTAATGCTAATTTTATTAATTGTTCGTTCACTAATAACGGCTGGTCGGGTATTGCGGTGGCCCTGTTTGAAATGGACGACAGTTCGCCGGATGTTAGTATAACGTTTACGGACTGCTATATGCGGGATAACTGCCGGCCGGGTAATACTTACGCTAAATCAGAAATACATCTCTCCGCCGATAAGGTGGCACCCGTGGGCGGAAGCGTCCTGTTTGAGCAGTGCTTTGTGGACGGGTCCGATTATGGGGCGTTTTACTCGCGTAAAACGGCGGACGCTTATTTTTGCACTTTTCGCGATTGTGTATTCCAGGATGTTAGCCGGCTTGCTATTCAGTATAACGAACCCATTTTCATGGAGGTCCCGGATTACGATAATCCTTCTGATTATTTGGGCGGTTACCTGTTCGATAACGTCCTGGTGAGTTACGCCACCGATTTTGCCTTTTTCCGGGTTTTCGGCTGGTCTACCCTGGCGGGTATCAAGGATATTGCGGGTAATTTCACCGTGGTGGAGCCGAATGATAACGGGGTGGCTTATTCCGACGTGCCTGAGGAAGTGGACGTTACCTATACGTTTACCAACCAGTCTTCCCTGCCGGCCACGACGGTCGATTGGTCGGCCACCGCCACCGGCGTTACGGAGTGCGCCGGCCCCACCGTGGGCCTGAGTGCCAGCCGTAGCGGTACCGATCTGAGCTACCCACTGGGCATCCGTTACGACACCTCCGGCACCGCTAATTATGCCGATGACCTGACGCTGCTGACCACGGGTTTGATCATCCCCGGCGGGTCCGCTATTGCCGCCACCACCCTGACGGCTCGCCCCGACGGTATCGTTGAGGCTCCGGAAACCGCCGTGCTGGAGCTGTTGAACGGTCCTTTTTATGCCACGACCGCCGCGCCGATCACCATCATGATCGAAGACTGCGCGGCGGTGCTACCCGTTACCTGGCTGTCGTTTACCGCCGCCGCCACCGAGCGTGGGAACCGGCTGCGCTGGTCTACGGCCGAGGAGGTAAATAACGCCTATTTCGAGGTGCAGCGGGCGGGACCGGACCGTCGTTTTGCGCCCCTTGCGCGCGTGGCGGCGGGCACCGGTGAGGGCATCAACGATTACGATTACCTCGACGCCCCGCCGCCGGCCGGCCTTGCCTATTACCGGCTGCGCCAGGTGGATTACGACGGCACGTATGACTATTCACCCCTTGTACAAGTGCATCCGTCCGCGCCGGGAGCCGCTATCGTGGCTTACCCTAACCCCACTACCGGCCGGCTTTATCTGGCTACCGACCGAGAAATGCCGACCACGGTGACGCTACTGAATTCACTGGGCCAGGTGGTGAAACGGGCGACGGTTGCGGATAGCGGGGAGGTGAGTTTGGCGGGGCTTGCGACGGGGAGTTATGTGCTGGTTTTTGCTGGTTGGGAGGAGAGGGTGTGGGTGGTGGTGGAGTAGGGTGGGTTAGGGTACGTAAATTAAGTCTGTTCGGTTTATTCGTAAATTGGTGTGACGTTTTTCGCGCTCCTTGCTTGGAAGTTTTCCCTGGCCTGGTGAGTTTTGATAGATAGGAGGGTTGAAAATTGCGTGTTCGGTGACAATAGGGTGAGCTGTGCGCAATCGGGTGGTGTGGTGGCTGGGAGAATGGGGGTGTTGGCGTATGTTTGGGGGCGTGGTGGAGTGGGGAGTCTGACGGCCTGCGTGGCTACACCCTGTTACTCCCCCCTCCCCACTCCCCCAAAAAACCTTAAATTACACCCCCCAAACCCTCCTGCCCCATGCCCATTACCAACCTCACCGTCCTCATCACCGGCTCCACCGGCGGCCTGGGGGCCGCCCTGGCCGAAAAACTTTACGAGCGCGGCGCCAATCTGGCCCTCCTCGACCTGGACCAAGCCACCGTCACCGCGCAGGCCGCCGCCCTGGGCGAACGCGCCCACGGCTGGGTAGCCGACGTGCGCTCGGAGGACGCCCTGCGAGCCGCCATCAACGCTGCCGCCGACCACTTCGGCGGGCTGGACGTCGTGATCGCCAACGCTGGCATCGGCGTCTCCTCCTCCCTCGCCAACGGTACGGTCGAGGAATTCGACCGCATTGTCGACGTCAACCTCAACGGCGTCTGGCGCACCTTCCACGCCGCCCTGCCGCACGTCTTCGACAGCAAGGGTTACCTGCTGGCCATCTCGTCCATGGCCGCCTTCATCCACGCGCCGCTCATGGGGGCCTACAACGCCTCCAAGGCCGGCGTACTGGCCATGTGTGACAGCATCCACCTGGAAAACCATCACCTCGGCGTCAGCGTCGGCACCGTCCACCCCACCTTCTTCCAGACCAACATCATCGCCACCATCGAGCAGGACCCGGCGGGCCACCTCCTATTCGACAGCAACCAAAAGCACCCCTGGAAAATGGTCCCCAAGGGCCTCGTCGTCCGTGACATCGTGCGCGGCATCGAAACCCGCAAACGGCGCATCGTCATCCCCCGCCAAAACAGCCTCATCGCGCGCCTCCCCCAACTCGGCCAGCGCATCGTCGAACGCGTTTTCCTCCGTCAAAACCGCATCGAACGCGTCCTGCAAGTAGAGCGCGAGCAGCGCGAAAAACGGGCGGCGGCAGCCATCAAGCAAGGCGTGTAGGAGGAAATTACTTGGGCGTGTCCGGCGGGCTAACGCCCGCCGGCCGGTCCCTTCCCAGCTCCCTGACCGGTCGGCCCTAACGGGCTGCTCCACTACGTTGCGCCCTGTCCAGGCACCTCACGCGGGTACAAGGAGTGACCTAGCGAATGAGTAAAGGAGCGAATGATTCACGCACGGGGAGGCATATTTATATAAGGTTAAAGCAATCGGTTTCTCCTCTATAGAGTACGCGTAGGCTTACTACAAAAGTACTAAACTACCAGCGACAAAACCGCCTACTAAAACACGCACGCAGCGCCCTCCACCATGCTCTTTCACCAACCCCACTGGCTCGACGCCCACTACGGCCCCGGCAACTGGAATGCCGCCCAGCTAACGGATGAGCAAGACGGTACCCTACGCGGCTACTGGCCCTACCACCTCCAATCACGGCTAGGCGGGCAACTGCGCACCCAGACCCCGCCACCCCTGAGCCTTTTCCACGGCCCCACCCTTTTTCCACCCGCTGACCTGACCCGGCCCGACCGCCTGGCCGATTTCACCCACCGCACCCTCGCCGCGCTTACCGAGCAACTCCCCCCGGCCGAGTTGCGGGTCATCAAAACACCCTACGACTTCACCGGCGGCCTCGCCCTCCAGATGCTCGGCTGGCAGGAGCGGGTGGCCTATTCCTACGTGCTGCCCACCGCGGCGGGCGAAGAAATCCTGTGGCAAAACCTGCCCGGCCGCCGCCGCACCGATATCCGCAAAGCCCGCAAGCAACTGGAAATCCGGTCCGGGGCCGCGATCGAGGAAGTGGACCGCCTCTACCGCCGTGTTTTCCGGGAGCGGGGGGTGAAATACCCTTTGCCCGCAGGACTGCTGGAGCGGCTGGACACCGCCCTGCGCCCCCTCGGTATCGTCGATTGCCTCGCCGCCGTAGATGAACACGGAACCACCCACGCCCTCGCCTGGTACCTGCGCGACGAAAGGTCCATGTACAACCTCGTCCTCGCGGCCGACCCCGAATACCGCTCCAGCGGGGCGGCGGTGCTCCTCCTCTGGGAAGGAATCCGCCGCGCGGCCGCGCGGGGGTTGGATTTTGATTTCGAGGGGAGCCGGCTGGCGGGGGTAGAGCCGTTTTACCGGTCCTTCGGCGGGGAGGCGCGGCCGTATTCGGTATTCAGCCGGCAGCGGGGGCTGGGCAAGTTATACGGGCTGCGGGATTGGTGGCGATCGTAACATTTCGATAGCTCGGCAACCGGGTTTTAGAACGATAAGGATCGCGATCCCCGGATCGCGGAAATAATTTTTCCTTCGCAGCCACCCGCCCGCATTGGAGATCAGCGTGTGGGGCGTATCACTCCCGACCAGAGGTCGGCCCAGTTGTAAAGGCTAAAAGATGGGTTAACTAAGGTTAGACAACCTGCTAGCTGATTCTCGTCCAGCCGGCTCTGCCGGCAGAGTCCTGACGGGGCGTTGACTTTGTTAGGTTTTCCAGGTACAGTTTTATGTCTCCTTTCGTCCTTACTATAGGTTGAATTTACGCCACCTAAAATCCTTTATCATACCCGGAACCCGCAAGGGTTTCAGCCCTGAAAGGGCGGCATAGATCAGCCCAGGGTGGAACCCTGGGCTTAACGCGTACCCCACGCAAACCGCCGCGCCCCCCCGCCGGCGTTGCTTCGCAACGCCGGCGGGGGGGCGCGGCGGGGATTCAGAGCAGCCTCACCGTCCCAGGGTTCCACCCTGGGTTGGTCTATCTCGCCCCGTCAGGGCTTTGGCGGCGAAACCGCTCATAAGAGCCGGGCGGGGGTGAGGGATCAAATGGCGCGTGTATAAACCATATAGTCAACTACTTAACAGAATCAACGCCCGCCCCGTCAGGGCTAAAATCCTGGTGAGTATTGTCCTCCGAAAAAAGTGATGCCGGAAGCACAAGGGTCACGATCCCCGGATCGCGGAAAGGATTTTTACTGCGCAGCCACCCGCCCGCTTTGGAGATCAGCGTGTGGGGCATATTACTCCCGACCGGAGGTCGGTTGCCTAACTCGCGCGCGACCGGAGGTCACGCACCGGGTGGCACACTACGCGTACTTGCCGACCTGAGGTTCCGGCATCCTCGGTTCGCGCGACCGGAGGTCACGCACCGCCCGCGCGACCGGAGGTCACGCACCGGGTGGCACACTACGCGTACTTGCCGACCTGAGGTTCCGGCATCCTCGGTTCGCGCGACCGGAGGTCACGCACCGCCCGCGTGAGGTGCTATGTTAAAAAAACAAGCAAACCGGCGATTATTTTCTATTTTTGTATTTCAAGGAGCACTCGTCTAACGAGTTGCATCCACCGTAGGGCAACCGTTAGGTTGCCCTACTTTCATTTGAGTAATGACCACGCCACAACCCTCCAAGGGTGAGCATCGAAGTTCACTCTTGGCCTTGGGGGAGGCCGATCACCGCAACGACAAAGATCTTGGTCGACTGCAAACGGAGCAAGGCTAAAATGAACGTGTCCGACTAAGTCAGGCCACGGCCTTGCACCGTTTACACCCGACCGAAGGTTGGCTGTCTAAGCGGCGGTCGACCACGGTCTGTACTCTTCATGATTTGTTGGTTTTGTTTTTTCTCTGCCCGGCGAAATATCTCAAGCCGCCATTTGCCGAGCATGATTGGCTTGATAAGTAGTGCCATTTCTATAGAGGGCAAACATGACGAGCAGGAGTTTGCGCTGGACGGCCACGAGTGCCCTCTTTTTAGGGTTTCCCGGTAGATGAACCCGGTCGTAGACCCGCTTGAAAATGCCGTGCTTTTTAGCTTGGAGACTTGGCATGTACAGTGCGCCACGAAGGTGTGAACTTCCCCTTTTCGAGATGTGGGTCTTGCCGTTCACCGAGGTTCCGCTCTGCTTATAGACCACGTCCAGTCCGGCGAAGCTGATGAGTTGTCCTCGCTTCTCAAACAACTGGAAGCCGTCCGTCTCCGCCAATACCGCCACTGCGGTTATCGGTCCCACGCCCGGTATGGTGCGTAGCCGTTTGACGTCCCCCTCCAGCTTAGGGTCCTGCTTAATTAAAGCATTGACATCCTTATCAATGGCGGCGATCTGACTATTGATGAAGGCGATCATGGCCTCCTGTCGCTCGATGGTTTTTGCGTTGGGTCTTCCCTTGCAAGATTCCGCGTGCCGGCGATTGTGGACCCGCGTTTTCTCCTTGACCAGCGCCTTCCTCTCGCGAGTCAAGGACTTGACCGGTCCCATGATGGACGAGGCGGGCGTCCAGGTGGAAAGCGTAAGTTGACCTCCCATTAAAGCTAACACTTTAGCGTCGATGGAATCGGTCTTGGAGTACTCATTGATGCTGCGGGCAAATGCCTTGACGGTATTGGCCAGTACCACGCTGAGGCGGTAACCGTGCTCGTGCAGATCATAAGCAAGGCTTTCGTGGTAGACCCCGGTGGCTTCCATTACCACGGCAATTGCGCTGTTGGAAGCACTATGCTTTTCGATCCAGGCACGAAAACTCTCGAAGCCCGCGGGCGTGTTGTCGAATTTGCGACTCCGACCAACAGTTTGTTGGTTAGTCGCCGCGGCAAATAAAATGACTTGAGCCACGAAACTGTCCTTGGCCACGTCGACACCAATGCTGGACTGACGAATCTTATCCATAAGATAGAATTTATAAGAATGAAAAAAAGGAGCGAAAACTCTCGTCGTCTTGCCTTGCACAATGGTATCTAATAGCAGTGAGCTATTGATTTAGGTGCTATCGTGACTCTAAAAGCCCTCTGGTCGAGCAGGTAGATCCTCACGCGGTATCTACTGAGTAAACAGTGATTTGGGCCTGAACCAAGCTCTGCTCAACTAGAGGTAATAAAGCAATCATTCTTGGAGCTACCAAGTCGATTACTAAACTGATGCAAACATACAAGGTGCCTGGACAGGGCGCAACGCAGTGGAGCAGCCCGCAGGGCCGACCGGTCAGGGAGCTGGGAAGGGACCGGCCCCGGCCTCTGGCCGGGGACACGCCCAAATGCTATCTTTGCCCTCCTAAACTACGCCGCTTATGTCCTTGGTGATCCCCATTAATTCCGTGATGCCCCGCTGGGGGGACGATTGTTTTATTGCGCCTAATGCTACCCTGATCGGGGACCTGGTGCTGGGCGACCAGTGCAGTGTGTGGTTTCAGGCCGTGGTGCGCGGCGATGTGAACAGCATCCGCGTGGGCGACCGGGTGAATATCCAGGATGGGGCCATTATTCACGGGACCTACCAGCGGTTCGGCACCACGATCGGTAATGACGTCAGTATCGGGCACCGGGCGCTGGTGCACGGCTGTACGCTGCACGACCGGGTGCTGGTGGGCATGGGCGCGACCGTGATGGACGGCGCGGTGGTGGAATCCGATTGCCTGATCGGGGCCGGGGCACTGGTGCTGGAGGGGATGGTGTGCGAGTCGGGGTCCGTGTACGCGGGGGTGCCGGCGCGGAAGATCAAGACGATCAGCCCGGAGCAGTTGGCCGATACGGTGACGCGGATTGCGGGGGCCTACCTGAAGTATAAGGAGTGGTACAAGGAGTAGGTCGGTGGCGATGCTGTCCCTGGGATGTAGCGGCCGGAACTGTAACCGCCTAAAATTGTTGCTATGACTAAACCATCCCGGCATGACGTATACTACCCTATTCCGCACCGCTCTTCTCGGCCTGCTACTTGTTATTTCTATTGGTGCGATCGCGCAGGTTAACGCACCGTTCGGAACGGGCGAGGGCAACGTGGTGGCCAATGCTTCTTATGCCCGCGAGGGTTCCGCGCTGTTAAATGAGGCCGAGCGGCTGGTACGCACCGGGCAACTGGAGCAGGCGATACTGCGCTACGATGCCGCGCTGGCCAAGGTGCCCAATTGGTTGCCCGCGCTGGTGGAACGCGCACTGCTACTCAACCGGATCGGCCGGACGCTGGAAGCCCGCCGCGATTTGAACCGCGCCGAGCAAGTGGACCCCATTGCCACCAATTTCCTGATGGGCCGCAACTCCGAGGCCATCATTAAGTACCTCGCGTTGTTTCCCGGTGCCTCGCTGGAAGTAGTGGAAAGCCCGCACGACTATTATGTTTACCCCGATTACGAGCAAACCAATTACCTGGCGCAGGAACTGGCCCAACTGCAACTGTTACCTGATTCCAGCCTCGTGGCCCGGATCGTGCGCGAGCAGATTGCGGGAAACTGGTTACGGGCCGAGCTGTACATTGACGAATATCCTGAGAGAAATCTGGACGAAAGAGCTACCAAAGCATTCCTGCACGGCACGTTGGAAATGATCCTTCACGATTATCAATCTGCGCTGGCGGACTATGACCGCGTGGTGCAGTACGGCGGCGGCAACTGGCCGGAGTTGCAGTACAACCGGGCATTGGCCTACATTTTATCCAATAATTTTAATCAGGGCTGTACGCTACTTAGCGAGGCCGTAAACGCGGATTACCCACCGGCGGAGCGAATCTACGTGCCGGTCTGCGGCTACTGATTTACAGGTTTTTCCCGGCCGGCCGAACACCATAATGGTTGTGCATGACAGCGGATCACGGCTGCCGTTTTATCTTTGTGTCTGCCAGGTCCGGTTATTCCGGTTCCTACCACCAATTCGAAATTTCACCCATGCGTCGGCACCCCTTCCTATTCCTCGCCACCGCTGTGATTGGCACCCTCCTCCTGTTGGCCGCCGCCTATCCATCCCACGAGGACTGGGGGTTTTTCGGCCACCGCCGCATCAACCGGCTGGCCGTATTCACGCTGGATAAGGACATGATGCCCTTTTTCCGCGCCAACGTGGAGTACCTGACCGAACACGCCGTGGACCCCGACAAGCGCCGCTACGCCACCAAACACGAGGCCGTGCGGCACTATATCGACGCCGATCACTGGGGCACCCTGCCCTTTCGCGACATCCCCCGCGACTGGACCGAGGCACTGGTAAGCCAGGCGGAATTTCAGTTTATCGACGGCCGACGGGGGGATACGGTGAGCTACCGGGTGGATTCGATTTCGGGCGTGGATTTCTCGAAGAAAGAGCGCGACTGGCGCGATACCGCACTGGTGCACTTCAGTACGCGCAACCGGCCCGCCTTCCGGCTGCCCGCTGCGCGATTGCCGTAATTTTTTCTACGGGTCGGTGCTACCCGATTATTACGAGGACGAGATTATCGTAAACCGCGATTCGCTGGCCGCCCTCTGGCCGGAAGAACTTCCGGCCCGCTTCGATCGCTTCCGGGTGGTGGACCATTTTTCGGAGTATGGCATCCTCCCCTACCACCTGTTGAGTATGCACAAACGGATCGTATGGGCCTTTAAAGAAAAAGACGCCACCAGCATCCTGCGCCTCTGCGCCGAGATGGGCCACTACGTGGGCGATGCCCACGTGCCGCTGCACACTACCGAAAATTACAACGGTCAAATGACCGGCCAGTACGGCATCCACGGTTTCTGGGAAAGCCGCATCCCTGAGTTGTTTGCCGATGCGGAATACGATTTTCTGGTCGGTAAAGCCGAATTTATCCAGAACCCCCAGCAATACTACTGGGACATCGTGCTGACCAGCCACGCGCTGGTCGACAGCGTGTTACGCACCGAGAAACGCCTCAGCCTTACCTATCCCGCCGATCGCCAATTTTGCTTCGAGGACCGCCTGGAAGTCCCCATTCGCACCCAGTGCGAGGACTACGCCCGTGCCTGGGACGAGGCCATGCAGGGCATGGTGGAAGAGCGGATGCGCGCCGCCGTTTTGTCCATCGGCAGCGTCTGGTACACCGCCTGGGTGGAAGCCGGCCAGCCCGATCTACGCCGCCTGATGACCGATGCCGACCGCGCCGCGCTGGAGCGCGAGGCGCAGAAGCTGGAGCAGGAAGTGGCCCGCGGCGGCCAGTTGGGCCGCGATCATGAGGGATAAGGGCTTTGCCCTTTAGTACTTTAGAGCGTGTCTAAAATTTTTAAGAACTGAGGATCAATGATTTAAGGTTCTGGCTAGATAAAAACTTGCGCGCATAGCGGGTTACGTAAGTCAGTTTTTATGACGCCAGGTTCTTAAATGCTTGGTTCTCAGGAAGTAAAAATTTAGACACGATCTTAGTAGGCACCCTGCGGGTGCTGGTATTTTTGTACGTTAGTATCCAGCCTACGCGTATGGGCTTCGCCAGTACTTTATTTGTACTCTTGATTAAGCCTACGCATCTACAATAGTGTACGCGTAGGCTTAATCAAAAGTATCAAAAATACCAAAGGCGAAGCCTTCTACTAAAGTACCGCAGGCGCAGTCTGCTTCACCGCGCAAACACCTGCGCCCAGAACTCCCCGTCGCGGGCACCGCCCATGTCCACGTAATCGGCCGACATAAGGTTACGGCAGTGGCCGGGGCTGTTTTTCCAGCCCGTCACCACGTCGCTTACGGAGGAGTAGCCCCACGCAATGTTTTCGGCCACGCCCCGCCACGAATAGCCGGCGGCGGTGGCGCGGGTACCCACGTTACTGCCGTTGCTGCCGGCGTGTTGCATACTGTTCATCCGGCGCATATCGGTGGCGTGGCGGCGGGCGGCCAGCGTAAGTTGCTGATTGATTTGCAGGGCCGGAACGGCCGGCTGCCAGGTGCCGCCGCAGTTGCAGCCGCTCCGGCGCAGGTTGTTGACTAGCCGCAGCATTTCAGTTACTTCGCCCGTGGATTCCGAATTAACGGCAACCTCCTCGGCGGGTTCCAGGTCGGGCTGGAGCAGGTCGCCCTGGCAGGATGCCAGGAGGAAAAGAAGAATAAGGGAAGCCGTGTATGACAGCATGCCGTGGTTTGAAAAAATCGTCATGGGATGGGTTTTCGTGACCGCAGATCGTATCGCTCCGTGGAAAGCGGTTAGAGCAAAATTTTCGGGGCGTGCCCCTGCCTGACGGCAGGGTCGGGCTATCCGGCACTCTCTCCGCTACGCTTCGTTCAAACAACGCCTCCTATCCCTCACGCATCCTAAAGCGAGAACGGTTTTACGTATCCCTTAACTTTATAGCGTTGCTCCATATCAGCGGCCTGGTTCTGCGCGGTCAGCTTGGAGTCGTAGGGACCGTTAAAAATACTGATCGTACGGCCCTCCTTAAACAGGATCAGGTTGGTCAGCCCGGCGGTCTGTAGCTCGCGCAGGGCACTGAGGGCATTTTTGCCATTGCTGTATACGCCCAGCTGTACTACGTAATCGGTAGCTATGGCCACCACCGGCACGGCGGCCGGACGCGTAGGCACGGCGGCACGATCGGAAACCGGCTGCACATCACGGATAACCGTGCGCTTATCTTCTACTCCGGGGCTGGTGTCTTTAGTGCGGCGGTTAGCCAACGAGCGGTCGCAGGTCGGACCTTCGGTACCCAGGCTCACGACTTCTACGTTCACCGTGGCTACCCCGTCGCGGATCAGGTCCAGGCGGCGGGCGGCGGCACCCGACAGGTCCAGGATGCGGTTGGCGTGGTGCGGACCGCAATCGTTGACACGAACATCCACCGTTTTACCGGACTTGGCCCGCGAGACCCGCAGGATGGTTCCCACGGGATAGTCCTTGCTGGCGGCGGTCAGTTTATTCTTGTCGTAAGTTTCGCCCGTGCTGGTGGGCCGCAAATGGAAGCGGTCGGCATAGTAACTGGCTTTGCCCGAGACCGTCTGCGCGGGAAGCAAGGCGGGAAGAACTAAAAAGAATAGGAAAACGAATACGGAACAGCGATTAAGCATCGGAGAAGGTGTTTGGAACAGTGAAAGATAGGGCGAAGCAAACGAATTACCGTAGGTGTAACGGACCCCGCCGCTTTAATGGTGTCCCGGCTATTTGTCCGTCACGCTATTTTAACACTTGATTAGCCCAAGTATCAGGCTGCCATAGCCGTCAGGAAGTTTGCTAACCGCTTGTCCACCTCTTCCTTACCCAGCAATTCCAGCATCGCAAACGCATCCGGCCCGGAGGCGGTACCGGCAATGGCTATCCGCAACAGCGGCAGTACCGCGCCGAAACCCAGCCCCTGCTCTTCCATCAGACCGGTGGTGACGGCTTTGATCTGCCCGGCCGAATAATCGTCTACCGCCTTCAAGCGGGTACGCAGTTCCTCAAAAAAGGGCGCGCGCTCGGGACTCCATTTTTTACGGAGCATCTTGTCATCGTACTCCTTTACTCCGTCGAAAAGAAAGGCGGCCGACCCGTAAAATTCGTTAGCCGTAATGACGCGCTCGCGGAACAGTTCGATCACGGTGTTCAAATAATCATCCGAGTAGTTCGTATGACCGTGAGCGGCAACGTCCTTGCGCAGGGCGGGGAGTAGTTCCTCTACCGGCGCGGTTTTCAGGTACTGCTGGTTGAACCACTTGGCCTTATCGAAATCAAAGCGGGCACCGGATTTCCCCACCCGGTCCAGACTGAATGCGGCCGTGAGTTCTTCCAGTGAGAACAGCTCCTGCTCGGTGCCGGGGTTCCAGCCCAGCAGGGCCAGAAAATTGATCACGGCCTCCGGCAGGAAGCCTGCCTCCCGGAACCCCTCGAAAGAGTCTTCCTCCGTGTCCCCCTCCCACGAGATGGGAAAGACCGGGATACCGAGCTTGGCCCCGTCGCGCTTGCTCAGTTTACCCTTGCCGGTTGGTTTCAGGATGAGCGGCAGGTGGGCGAATTTCGGCATGGTGTCCTCCCAGCCGAAGGCTTGGTAGAGCAGCACATGGTGGGCCGTGCTGGGCAGCCATTCCTCGCCGCGGATCACATGGGTGATCTCCATCAGGTGATCGTCCACGATGTTAGCCAGGTGATAAGTCGGCAGGCCGTCGGCTTTCATCAGCACCTTGTCGTCCAGTTCATCGGTGGCCACAATGACCTCGCCGCGCACCACGTCGTGGATGTGGACGGTATGGCCGGCTTCCACCAGCAGGCGGACGGTATAGGGTGTATTGTCTCGAAGGAGTTTTTCTACCTCGGCGGCGGGCAGGCTGAGGCTGTTGCGCAGGCCGCCGCGCGTACCGGCATCGTAGCGGAAGGTACCACCGGCCGTTTCGGCGGCCTCGCGGTGAGCGTTCAGTTCTTCGTTTGAATCAAAGGCATAATAGGCGCGGCCGCTGTCCAGTAATTCCTGCGTGTGGCGCTGATAAATTTCCCGCCGCTCGCTCTGGCGGTAGGGACCGTAATTACCGCCGTACTCACCGGGTCCCTCGGCGGGGGTGAGACCGCACCAGGCCAGCGATTCGGTAATGTAATCTTCCGCCCCGGCTACGTAGCGCGTCTGATCGGTATCTTCGATCCGCAGGATGAACGTTCCGCCTAACTGTTTGGCCAGCAAGTAATTATACAGGGCCGTTCGTACGCCGCCGATGTGCAGGGCACCGGTGGGGCTGGGGGCAAAACGGAGGCGGGGAGCGTTCATACGAAACAATTTTGGCAAACGGAGAAAAAGAGACAAATATTTAACCAATCTCGGCAGCGAAACGGGTGTTTGTAGCGTTATTAATTCACAACTAACTACTGCAAGTTCCGCTGGCGGGCAAAAGTAGTGATTCGGCGGCGAACGCCCCCGATCGCCTTCAGGGATTAGACCACTCTTTCAATGTTTCCGTGGCCGGAACTTTCTCCGGCCCTCGCTTCGTTGCTTCCGCGACGGAACACCATTCATACACCTACAACACAACCCTTCTTCCCACTTTCTAATCCGTTTGACCATGAACATTTACCTTACAAAAACACCCACCTTCATCCAGAAACTTTTCCCCGGCTTCACCTGGAAAATGGATACCGAGGAAAAAGTGATCTACCTCACCTTCGACGACGGCCCCGTACCCGAGGCCACGCCCTGGGTGCTGGAACAACTGGCCGCCTACAAGGCCAAGGCCACTTTCTTCTGCGTCGGCGGCAACGTGCAAAAGAACCCCGAACTCTTCCAGCGCATCCTGGACGCCGGCCACACTGTCGGCAACCATACCATGCAACACCTCGACGGCTGGGCTACCGATAACCTGCCCTACTACCACGACGTGCGCCACGCCGCCCTGCTCACCAACAGCCAGCTGTTCCGCCCGCCCTTCGGCCGGCTGAAGCCCCGCCAGGTGCAGTTCCTGCAACGGCACTACCAGATCGTAATGTGGGACGTCCTCAGCGGTGATTTCGACCAGAAACTTCACCCCGACGAGTGCCTGCGCAACGTGACCAAAAACGCCGGCCCCGGCAGCATCGTCGTTTTTCACGACAGCATCAAGGCCCTCCCCCGCCTGATGAGCACCCTGCCCCGCGCCCTGGAATTTTTCAGCGACCGGGGCTACAGTTTCGCCGCGCTGCGCGCCGAACCGATCCGCATGGGCGTCCGTAAAACGGAGGAAGCCGTGCTTACCCGCCTGCGCACGGCCTGAGCGCTTTCAGTTGTTCCGTTGTCTGCTTCGAGCGGGGATGATTACCTTCATCCTTCCGTTCACTGCCTCAATTTCAGCCTCATCCGTTATCCCCTCCCTCTCGCAGCCCTGCTACTGTTGCTCGTTTCCTGCCGGCAACCCGCCGGCTCGGCCGGCAATTCGATCTCCCCAAAAGATTTACCGGCTGACCGTGCCACCCGCCAACTCGTGGTAGATGCCCTGACCGCCGCCGGTGGCTTGCCTGCCTGGGAGAGTTGGAATGATCTGCGTTTTGACAAGACCTACACCTTATACCATGAGGACGGACGCGAGGAGCAAACGGTAACGGAACGGCACCATTACCGCCGCCAACCGCCGCTGGTAGTGATCCGGAGCCGGGAGAACGATGAACTTACGATCACCCGCTGGAGTGAAGGGCAGTACGAAGTGACCTTCCAGGGGAAAGAGAGGTCCGTCGATTCGGCGGCCCTGACCCGCTCGATCAATGCCGCCCGCTACGCCGTTTCCATGCCGTTCGGGTTGGCCGATCCGGCAACTACCATAAAGGGGAGCGGAGCGGATACTTTGCCCGACGGTAGCGTTGTGGATGTGCTATCTGTTAGCTACCCGTCCTCCGGGCCGGGCCGAACGAGTAGTGAGCCGTGGCGCTACGGCATTTCGCGCACGACCAAACGAATCGCGGCTGCCTGGGTAACCTCTTCCGATCACGCTAACCTGATCACTAACGATACTTACGTGACGGCGAGCGGCTTGCTATTTAACGGCCGACGCACGAGCTACCGCGTAGATAGCATGGGGCGGATTTTGTACCGGCGGGCGAGTTACGTGTACCGTAATTATCAAGTGGACTGAGCCGAATCAATTCGCCCCTTCCGCCACGTTGCCGAGTAATTTAAATAGTTCCCCTTCTTTGGAAATCAGTGCCCCGTTTTCCATCAATTTAAAGAGGTCGGCACCCCGGTCATTATCGCGGTAGGCGCGTTCGGCGCGGTAGAGCTGCAGGGCGGCACCCGATTCCTGAATCTGGCGGAATAGCTCGGCGGGGGGCGTGTTTTCCCGGCTCAGGTCTACGGTGGTTTCGCCCTTGACCAGCAGGCCGATCATCTCGATCTTGTCTTTGCCACAGCGGTAGGCACGCAGGTCGCGGGGCATCCGGTGCTCCAGGTAATTCAGGCGGCCGATAACGTTGGCGAATACCCGCTCGCTGAACTCATCCAGCAACTCACCGTGGCGGGGTGCCTCGGTGGCGGTCAGCTTGGTCCAGCCGGCGGCGTCGTAGCCGTTCTTGGCCAGGAAAATAACGAAGTCCTCGCGCAGGGCTTCCAGTTCATCACGGTACAGGCGGCGAAATTTCATAAACGGGGCCGATTTGGTGGGCAGGCAAAAGAAACATCGCCGCCGGTTGGGGGGTTCGGGGATATTGTAATAGACTTGCATTTTTCGGCCCACCGGCAGTAGTAGCTGCTTCGGGGACCATCTTCCAACTAACCGCTTTCATGGAATTCATACTACCTGATTTTGCCTCCGCCTCCGTGTGGATGAGCTTGCTAACCCTGACTTTCCTGGAGATCGTGCTGGGTGTGGATAATATCATTTTCATCTCCATCGCCTCCGGCAAGCTGCCGCCGGAAGAGCGTAAGCGTGCGACTAATATCGGTCTCGTTCTGGCGATGGTGCTGCGGATCGTGCTGTTGTTCGGTATTTCCATCCTGGTGGCCATGGAAGAACCCTGGCTGGCGTTTAGTAACGACTTCATCAGTGCCGGTTTTTCCGGTCAGAGCATCATTCTGATCATCGGCGGCGTGTTCTTGCTGTACAAAGCCACCTCCGAGATCCACCACAAACTGGAAGGGGCACAACTGTTGGAAGAGGAAGCCGCCTCGCGGAAAGTCATTTCCCTCAAATCGGTCATCATCCAGATCACGCTCATCAACATCGTTTTCAGCTTCGACTCCATCCTCACGGCCGTCGGTATGACTAACGGCCTCACCGGTGCGCTCGTCATCATGGTTATCGCGGTAGTAGTTTCGGTCATCATCATGATGGCCTTCGCCAACCCTGTCGGTAACTTCGTCAACAAGAACCCGACCATCCAGATGCTCGGCCTGTCCTTCCTCATCCTGATCGGCTTCATGCTCATCGTCGAGGGCATGCACCTGGCCGATGCCGTCGTTCTCGGGGCCGAGATCGGCACGGTGCCTAAGGGTTACCTCTATTTCGCCATCTCCTTCTCCTTGCTGGTCGAGTTCCTCAACATGAAACTGCGCAAGCAAAAGCCCGCCGTGCAACTGCACGGCTATCAGGAAGAAGCAGTGCGGGAGGGGATTTTGAAGAAGTAGTAGTTAGTACGTGGTATTTAGTACGTAGCAATTAGTACGTAGCTCATAGCACTCGCTTAAATTGTTTAAATTTTAAAGACTGTAATATTTCCCATTCTGCGGCACCCCGCAAGATAGGGTGTGGCTAATTTACTCAGCCGACTACCGAACTACCGACTACCCGACTACCCGACTACCCACTACCCACTACCCCCTACCCCCTACCCGACTAAACATGAAGAACCAAACCGCCATCCTCGAAAAACTCGGCATCGAGGCACTTAATGCCATGCAGGAGGAGGCGAAATTCGCCATCCACTCCAACCCGGAAGTGGTGCTGTTATCGCCTACCGGAACGGGTAAGACCCTGGCCTTCCTGCTACCCGTGATCGCCGAACTGGACCCCGACCTGGAAGAAATCCAGGCCCTGGTGCTGGTGCCCTCGCGGGAGTTGGCCATTCAGATCTACCAGGTGGCACGGGAAATGGGTTCGGGTTACAAGATCGACTCAGCTTACGGCGGGCGTTCGTTTTCCAAGGACAAGACCGCGCTCCAGCACCGGCCCGCCCTGCTGGTGGGCACCCCCGGCCGCGTGGCCGATCACCTGCGCCGCGGCACTTTTTCCGCCGATCGCATCAAGACGCTGGTGCTGGATGAGTTCGACAAATCGCTGGAAATCGGTTTTACCGATGAGATGAGCGAGATCATCGGTACCCTGACCGGGGTGACCAAGAAGATCCTCACCTCCGCCACGCAGGGCGTGGAGGTGCCGGAATTCGTGGGGCTGACCGACCCGACCTACGTGGATCACCTGGCCGGCGGCGTGGCGAAACTGGAAGTGCGGACCATCATCTCGCCTGAGAAAGATAAGATGCAGACCCTGGTAGAAGCCCTCAGTATGTTCGGCGAGCAGCCCGGGATCGTGTTCCTCAATTTCAAGGATTCCATCCAGCGGGTGAGCGAATACCTGGACGAACACGGCATTGCCCACGGTTGCTTTTACGGCGGCCTGGAACAACAGGAGCGCGAGCGCGCCCTACTCAAGTTTCGTAACGGCACCCATCGCCTGCTACTGGCCACCGACCTGGCCGCCCGGGGTATCGACGTGCCGGAGATCGCCTTCATCATCCACTACCACCTCCCCCACCGCGCCGAGGAATTCACCCACCGCAACGGCCGTACCGCCCGGATGCACCAGGACGGCACGGCCTACGTCGTTGCAGTGGGCCGAGGAACACCTGCCGGATTTCATCCCCGACTCCAAGCCCATCCACGTGCGGCCCGGTCCGCCGCCGCCGCCCACGCCCTGGCGCACCTTGTTTGTCTCCGGCGGGCGGCAGGATAAAATTTCCAAAGGTGATATTGCCGGGCTGTTCTTCAAACAGGGCAAACTGAAAGCGCGAGGAATTGGGTGTCATCGAACTGAAGTCCGACTGTGCCTTTGTGGCCGTGCCCGCCGAAAAGGTGGATCAGTTGATCGAGGACGTTGGATAACGGCCGACTGAAGAAACGGAAAGATCCGCGTATACGAGGTGTAGAGACGCGATACCTCGCGTCTCCGAATGGCGACCGCCATTCGGATGTACGATGTACGATGTCGGATGTAAGATGTCGTATGTACGATGTCGGATGTACGATCTCGGAGGTCCGATGTCTGATGTACGATGCCGGATGTGCGATGTCGGATGTAAGATCACGTCGGACGTGAGATGTTTGCGACGTACGACGCACACCGCTCAGGTCGAGCGACCTCCAGGTCCGAGCAGGGCGGCGAAGCCGGCCGCCTGCAATACGGGGCACACCAGACAGATCACGTCTCGGACGTGGATCCGTCCTCGACCTGAGCGACGTGAAAGGCGGCCGACGAGGACGTCGACATCCCGGCGGGAAATTATTCAGTCATTCACTCAATCACTCATTGCCTTCCCCCCGCGTGAGGTGCCCGCAGGGGCGTTAGCGTGCGCAGCACCGAGCGACAGCGAAGCCCGGAGGGGACCGGCCCCGGCCCTCGGCCGGGGACACGCCCAAATCCTCGCCCGCACTATCGCCGCCGCGCCCAGACGTTTATCAGGCATTAACCCCGCTTATGACACGACTGCCGCTTCTCTGCTGCCTCCTGCTCGGCCTGCTGACTTCCCTGGCCGCCCAGCCGGGCCTTCAGACAAAACTGGACCTTTCCGCGAAGGAACGAGCGACCCTCGACGGCGTGCAATCCGACCTGAATAACGGCAAACCGAACGATGCGGTGGAGGGCCTGACCGGCCTGCTGCGCAAGAACCCGGAGAACATGGACCTGCTGCTTATGCGGGCCAGTATTCTGGAGTTGCTACCGCAACCGAAATTGGCGGAAGCCGCCGCTGATTATGAGGCGGCACTGGCCCTTTCGCCCGACTACGCGCCGCCCGCTTATTATTATTTGGGGTTGACCTACCACCGGCTGGGCGAGCGGGAACGGGCGGCAAAAAATTACCGCAAATACCTAAGCTATAACCTGACGGATGCCCGCCTGCGTCCGTTGGCCGAGATCAACCTGCGCAATGCCGAGGACGCCGGCCCGGCGGAGCCGCAACCGCTGCCGGCGGCCGTCAATTCGCCCACTGACCAGGAGTATTTTCCCAGTGTATCGGTAGACGGCCTGACGCTGGTTTTTACCCGCCGCATTAAGGTAACGAGGATTTTTACCAGAGCGTGCGGGATTCCGTGGACGCCCCCTGGCAGAGCGGCCACCCCCATTACCGACCTGAATACACCCGCAACGAGGGTGGGCAAACGATATCCGCTGACGGCAGCATGCTGGTTTTTGTGGGCTGCAATTGGGATGACGGGCTGGGAAGTTGTGACCTCTATCTGGTGAAGCGTGACGCTGCGACCGGGCGGTGGACCAAGCCACAGAATATGGGAGCGGAGGTGAATACCCGCTACCGCGACACCCAACCCTGCCTGTCGGCCGACGGCCAACTGCTTTTTTTCGCCAGCGACCGCCCCGGTGGACAGGGCGGTATGGACCTGTGGGCGACGGCAAATCTGCCGGACGGCACGTGGAGCAAACCGATCAATTTGGGTGATGTGATTAATACCAACCGCGATGACCGGATGCCGTTTTTCCACCCCGATGGAAAAACGCTTGTACTTCAACTCGACCGGCCACGCGGGGCTGGGCGGCGAGGACATTTACTACAGCAAACTGGACAGCAACAGCCGGTGGCAGCCACCCGTCAATCTGGGTTACCCCGTGAATACGCCTACCGATGACGCTAATCTTTACATCAGCCTGAACGGAAAAACGGCCTACTTTACTTCCTCCCGCATAGCTGCGGGCCAACAACGAAGCTTCGACCTCTATCAAATGGAACTCCCCCCCGCCGCCCGGCCCGACCCGGTTACCTTCGTGCGGGCGGTGGTGGTGGATGCCGTGACCGGCAAGCCCCTGCCCGCGCTGGCCGAACTAAAACGCCCCGGCCGCACGCAGCAGCGCCGCGCCGGTGCCGACGGCACCTTTCTGATGACCCTGCCCGCCGGCGAGATTTATTCCCTGGCCGTGGAACATCCCGGCTACCTGTTTTATTCCGACCGTTTTGAACTGACCGATGCCGCCGGGATCGACAAGCCTTATGAGTTGCGCATCGAGTTGCAGCCCATCGGCGGCGACGAACTACCCGGACAAGGAAACCCCCATCGTGCTACGCAACGTGCTGTTCGCCACCGCCTCGGCCGAACTGCTGCCCGCCTCACGGCCGGAACTGGAGCGGCTGGTGAAGTTGCTGACCGATAACCCCGGCCTCGTCATTCGCATCGACGGCCACACCGATAATGTGGGGTCCGATGCCGATAACCTGAAACTGAGCAAGAACCGGGCCGCCGCCGTGCGCGGTTTCCTGGAAAAAGCCGGTATCACCGCCACGCGCCTCAGCTCGGAAGGCTACGGTGAATCACGGCCCGTGGCCGACAATGCGACGGCCGAAGGCCGCCGCCTGAACCGGCGCACGGAGTTTGTGCGTTTACGCTAAGAAATATTTAAATATGCTCCGACAATCAGTAGTTCCGGCGGGCCGTTTTGGGTCCATGCTAGTACGACCGTTTATCTTTTCCCTCGTAATTCTTTGTTCCTGCCTGCAATCCAGCGGCCTGGGCGCACAATCCTACGACGCCAATATCGGCCTGCGGCTGGGCACCGACTGGGGTATCAGCGGGGTGCTGCGCGTGCCGCAGGTGCACAAGAATTTTACGGTGGAGGGCATCCTCCAGTCCAGCCTGCAACGCGACGAGCTGATCGTCACCCTTATGGGCCGCAAGCACTCCCCCTTGCTGTCTCGTCGCCTGAACGTTTATGTGGGTGGCGGCCTGCAAAAGGGCTGGAATACCGCCGCTGAAGACGAGGTGGAGGACACCTATAAAGACCCCTTCGGCATTACCGGAGTGATGGGCGCCGAACTCAGCCTGGGTCGCCTCAATGTAGGCTACGATTTCAAGCCCGCCCTTAACCTCGTCGGCGGCGAGCGGACGCTTTACATACAGTCCGGCATCACGCTGCGCTACGTGGTGGCCAAGCGCAACGACATTTGGGACAAGCAGAAGGAAAAAGATCGCAATAAAAACCGCCGCAAGCGCGGCCGCGAGAAGCGCAAGCAACAGAAGATCAAGGACGGGAAAAACCCGGATTGGTGGAAAGTCTGGAAGAAAGATTAGCGGCGGTAAATTACCAGCGTGCGCAGCACGCCTACCAGAGCACGGGGCGAAGCCCCCTACTCCTCCAGAAACTGGATGTACGCCTCCAGATCCTTATCCCCCCGCCCGGATAAACACACCACCAGCACGTCCTCGGGGCCGTATTTCATATGGTCCAGCGCGGCAAAAGCGTGGGCCGTTTCCAGAGCGGGGATAATTCCCTCGCGGCGGCTCAGGAAAAGGGCGGCATCCAGGGCCTCGCGGTCGGTGATGGCGATGGCCTCGGCGCGGCCGCTGTGGATCAGGTGGGCATGGAGGGGACCGATGCCGGGGTAATCCAATCCGGCGGAGATACTGTAGGGTTCGGTGATCTGGCCGTCCTCGGTTTGCATCAGCAGGGTGCGGCTGCCGTGGATGATGCCCTCGCGCCCCAGCACACTGGTGGCCGCCGATTCGCCCGAATCCACGCCCAAACCGGCCGCCTCCACGGCGATCAGGCGTACGCGCTCGTCATTCAGGTAATGGTAATAGGCCCCGGCGGCGTTGCTGCCCCCGCCCACGCAGGCAATCACGGCATCCGGATAATCGCGGCCGGTGTGCTCCTCCAGTTGCCACTTCATTTCTTCCGAGATCACGGACTGAAAGCGGGCCACCATGTCGGGATAAGGGTGCGGCCCCACCACCGAGCCGATGATGTAGTGCGTATCCTCCGGGTTATTGATCCAGTCCCGGATCGCCTCGTTGGTCGCGTCCTTCAGCGTCTTACTGCCACTGGTCGCGGGACGGACCTCGGCCCCCAGCATCCGCATCCGGGCCACGTTCGGGGCCTGCCGCGCAATGTCCACCTCGCCCATATACACTATGCAGGGCATCCCCATCAGCGCACAGACCGTAGCGGTGGCAACGCCATGCTGCCCGGCCCCGGTCTCGGCAATAATGCGCTCCTTGCCCAGCTCCCGCGCCAGCAAGATCTGCCCGATGGTATTGTTCACTTTATGCGCCCCGGTATGGCACAGGTCCTCCCGTTTTAGGTAGATCGTGGTGCCGTAGTGCGCACTCAGCCGCTTGGCCAGGTACAGCGGCGTGGGCCGTCCCACATAGTCACGTAGCAGGGCGTCAAATTCCTTCCTGAATTTCTCCGTCCCGCTAATTTCCAGGTAGCGGCGGCGCAGTTCCTCCACGTTCGGGTGCAGCATTTCGGGCACGTAGGCACCACCGAATTGTCCGTAATAGCCGTGCTCGTCGATTGTAATGTTCATCGGGTTATTGTTTTTGGGGGAGGTTATCTTCGGGGTTATTCGGGCGTGCCCCCGGCAAAGGCCGGGGTCGGCGTCTTCCGGGGTTCGCTGCGCTCCGTGCTGCGCACCCTCCCCAGGGTCGGCCCTCCAGGTGCCTCACGCAGGGGGGGGGGAGTGAGAGGAATAAAATCAAGGCACGTGTTTCGTGGTTCCCTGACCGAGCCTAGCGGCTCGACCTTCCCAAAAGGGAGGTAAGGTATTGTTTATGCGGCGTTTACCTCCCCTTTGGGGAGGTCGGACCGGCAGGTCCGGGTGGGGAAATGTGTACGCGTAGGCTTAGTCAAAAGTACCAAAATACCAGACGCGCAGCGTCTTACTAAAGTACGGGCGCAGCCCCCGTGTACGCGTAGGCTTAGTCAAAAGTACCAAAATACCAGACGCGCAGCGTCCTACTAAAATACGGGCGCAGCCCCCGTGTACGCGTAGGCTTAGTCAAAAGTACCAAAATACCAGACGCGCAGCGTCCTACTAAAATACTCGCGCAGCCCCCGTGTACGCGTAGGCTTAGTCAAAAGTACCAAAATACCAGACGCGCAGCGTCCTACTAAAATACGCGCGCAGGCCCCGTGTACGCGTAGGCTTAGTCAAAAGTACCAAAAGCGCAGCGTCCTACTAAAGCGCAGCGCCCCCTACCCCACCATCTCCATAAACCCCCGCACCGCCGCCACGTCCTTCACCCCCGGTTCGGTCTCGAAGTTAGAGTTGATATCCACCCCCGCCAATTGCGGATGACCCACGGCCCGCACCTCCGCCGCGTCCTCCGGCCCGATGCCTCCGGACAGCAGGAAGGGGGTTACGCCGTGATACTCATCCAGCCGCTCCCACGCCCAGCGGCGGCCCGTTCCGCCGGAGGAATTCGCCGTTTTAGTATCGAATATGAAATGACTACAGGTTTGGGCATAAGGGTGTGTGCGGTCGAAATTAAATTTATCGTCCACGCCGAAGGCCTTGATCATCTTGGCTTTCCGCATCGAACTGACCGACCAGAGCAACTGCAATTCCGCGCAGTAGCCGGGGCTTTCCTCGCCGTGCAGTTGCACGTAATCCAGGCCGTAGTCGTGCACGGCATTGAGCATGAAATCTACCTCCGCATTCACGAACACGCCCACGCGGCCGATGCCGTCCAGGACGGGTTCGTTTTTCTCCAGCCAGTTTTTCAGTGTATCTCCCGTCACCGCGCGGGGTGATTCCTCGGCAAAAATGAATCCCATCATGGCGGGGCGCAGGGCGGCAATGGCGCTGATATTGTCCGGCTCGCGCAGGCCGCATACTTTGATCTTCATGGTGGTTTTTGGTACGTTGATTAATGCTTTGTACGCTAGGCTGTCCAATTTATCAGGCTATATAGGTTTTGCACTCGCTTCTTGGAGACCTCTCCCCCGGCCCGGCTAATCGTCTGGGTCCCGTTCGCTTCGCGGCTACTTCGTGGTAACCCCAGCCGCCGCGAAGGAGAGGGGTGACGGAAAGTTGACATACAGTTAAAACTGTAGTGGGTAAACCTAAATAGACTGGACAGCCTACTTTGTACGCCAAAGAACCGGCAAAATGCGCTAGCATTCACCAAATGAAACCATAATCCGTCAATTTTGACGGTGGATTGGCGGAATTGAAGGAGAACTTCCCTGCGACCCACCGAAAAAGGGGGAGAGATATTATTGGCCAACATTATTAATCCGCTCGATAAAAGCCGCGCAGGCGGCCGCCGGATCGGCTTCGCGCATGAAATAGGTACCGATCAGGAACCCCTGGTAGCCCGCCCCCCGCAGCCGTCGCACGGCCGCTACGTTTTCGATGCCCGACTCACTGATCTTTACGGCCCCGGCGGGCAGGTGGGGCAGCAGATCGAGGCTCTGTTGCAGGTCGATCTCAAAGGTTTTCAGGTTGCGGTTGTTGACGCCCACCACGTCGATGTCCGGACAGAGTTTGGCTACTTCCTCGCGGTCGTGTACCTCGGCCAGTACTTCCAACTCCAGGGCGTGGGCGCGGGTAGTGTACTCCCGGATATCGGCCGCGCTGAGGTAGGAGGCGATGAGCAGGATGGCGTCCGCGCCCAGCGCCCGCGCTTCGTCGATCTGGTAGGGGTCGACGATGAAATCTTTGCGCAGTAGTGGCAGGGTTGCCGCCGCACGGGCGGTCAGCAGGTCGGCCGGGCTGCCGCCGAAGAACTCGCTGTCGGTGAGGACCGAGCAGGCGGCGGCTCCCGCACCTTGATAACCGGGGACTACCAGTTCGGGCCGGGCGGCCAGGTGGATATCCCGCTGCGAGGGGGATTTCCGCTTGAACTCCGCGATCACGCCGCTGGAACCGGTGCGGGTCAGGGCGTCGCGTAGGCTAACCGTTTGCCGGTCATAGTGGGCGGAGCGTTCGAGTTCCCGCAGCGGCAGGGCGAGGCGACGTTCGGCAACTTCCTGCCGCTTGTGGGCAACGATACGCTGAAGGATGGAGGGCATTTTTTGCAGGTAGTTTGGTAGTCGGGTAGTAAGTAGCCCGTGGTCGGCAGTGCACGCTTGACGCGAACTACCCATTGCCCGATTACTTACTACCCTACTAAGAGCGTGAGGTGCCCGAAGGGGCGTTAGCGCACGTAGTGCCGAGGCGACTGCCGAAGCCCGGAGGGGACCGACCCGACCCTAGGAAGGGGCACGCCATCACACCTCCATCCTTCCACCCCTAGCCCTAGTTCAACTGAAACCTCACCACCATGCCCCCGCTTGCCGTGGTGGTCGGGAAACCGAGGGAGTTGTAGGGGACGGAGCGGCGGTAATCGAAGAAAGCACGGAGGCTGAGACGGCGGTTGAGTTTGTATTCGGCCGAGGGCGAGAAAGTGACGGTGTAAGTGCCGTTGGTGGGTTCGCGGATACCCTGGTCCCACTTACGGGCGTAAGTAACTTCGTCGCGCAGGCCGAAGTTGAACTGGATATCGAGGTCATTGACTTGGAGGCGACCGCCGGAGCGGCTGGAGGATCGATTGTTTCGCGGGGCGGCGGCACCGGGTCGGGCCTGCTCTTCCTGCTCTCTCTTGGTCTTGGCGGTCTTGCGGCCCGTGAGGAAACCAATGTTGACGCCCTGCATGATGTAACCGAAACCGCCCACGATATTCTTCGACTGCGTCTCGGAAAGTAGCTTAGACGTGATGTTCATGCGCAGGTTGCGGCTTCGTTGGTAGTCGAAGTTGAACGACATACCGTTGACCAGCGTGGCCTCGATGGCGATGAGCGGCGCGAAGCCCTCCTGGATGCTAATGTCCGGTATTTCGATGCGGGGGAAATAGTTGAGGCTGACCGTATCGAAAGCCAGTCCGTTGGCCTGCCCCGGTTCGCGCGAGGCGAGGTAATCGAGGCCGGTGCGGTAACTGTTGATCGTGAACGTGGACTGATAGCCGTGCGAGATGCTGAAGTTGGAGAAAACATCGCGCAACTTACCCACTTTCTGCAGACCGTTATAGGTGACCCGCCAGTTGGGGCGCGGCATCACGTCGAAGATATTGAGGCTCACCTTGCTCGGATCCTGGTCGGTATAGGCGGCGATGAAGGCCGGTAGTAGTACCTCCTGCTGGTTGGGTCCGTAACCGCGGGAGTAACCACGCTCGGCCAGGTTGGGGTCGTCGTGCGGAATGCCCCCGCCGAGGCGGCGGCTGATCTCGCGGCGGTTGTCCGTGAATTTATCGAACAGTACCTGGCTGGCGGCCGTGTCGCTCTGGAAGAGCGTACTGAGGGCCGAGTAGGTAATGGTGAGCGAACCGCCCACGGTGGGGATGGCGTGCTCGAAATCACCACCTGACTTATCCAGTACCTTAAAGGTCTCCGTGTAGTCTTCCCGGAACTGCTTGTTGAGCGTCAGGTCGATGCGGAAATCCTGGAAGGGTTCCAGCGTAACCTGGGCGTCGTAATTCTGGGTGTAATTCTGCGTGACGTCTTTGTTGAGGAAGGGGTTACGCGTCAGGAAGCCGCGATTCTGATAAAGCCAGTCGTCGTTACCGTACCAATTTTCCTCGCCCAGGTTACGAATGTTGGGCTGGAGGCCGGCCACGAAATCCCAGCCGGGGGCGGTAAAGCCCTCGGACTGACCCAGCAAACTGGGCCGGGGGGTAAATCCGGGTACCACCGTGCCGAGGTTTTCGGAATAAGTGAAGCGGGCGCGACGCAGCAGTAGCAAAGGCCGCACCAGGGCGCGGACGGTGGGCGAAACCTCGCCTTCCTTGCGCTTGGTCTTCTTGGGCTTTTCGTCCTCCTCTTCCTTTTCGCCATCACGGGGTGTAGCGCCCCGGGGCGGGGTGGTCGGTCGGCGGGTACTGTTGCGCCGCTGCGGCCGGTTGATCTTTTTGAGGAATTCAAACTGGTCGTAGAGCCGCTCGAAATTAAGGTCGGCGGTGATCTGGCGGGTCTGCGTATTCTGGATCACGTTGCCCAGGCTGTCGGTATTGAGCGAGGCAGCGTTCCAGTTGTAACCGGCCTGGTACTGTGCCTGCACCTGAACCCATTCCATGAAGGGGAGGTAACGCAGGGGCAGCGTGTAACTGACGTTGATGTTGTGCTGGTAGAGCTTCGGTCGGCCGAAATCGCGCAGGCTGTCCCAGATACTATCCTTGCGGTACTGGGCGATATCCGTTATCTCGGGGTCGAGGGCGATGCGGGATTCGTCCGGCTCGTCGATGGTGGCGTTCATCTGGGCGTTGAAAGCTCAGGCGGATCGACTTGGTGAGGTTCCACTGCAGGTCATAGGTCCGGTTCCAGAGGAAGCGCTTGTTGTAGTAGGTATTGAAGCGGTCTTCCACGCCCGCAAAACGGTACTGCGTGGTAGAGAAGGTCCGGTTGAGTACGGTGGAAAAGGCAAAACTGGTCGGCAGCGGGTTAAAGTTAAATTCGCTGATCAGGCGCAAGTATTTACTCTTCACCGTCTTGAACGGCTGAATCGGCTGTGAGCCGGTAGCGTAGGCATAATCCAGTGCGCCGGTGTACTCCTTGGTATCCTCGCTGGAAATGTAGGGGTCGCTGCGTTCGGTCTTAGTGTAGGAGCCGGTAACGCTAAAGTTTTCGATATCCCAGGGCATCGGTTTGCCATTTCCTCCGCCACCCTGTGGATTGAGGCCCACGTTGGTCAGGTTGATCGACGTGATGCGGGAAATATCCTGTGCCTGCTCCCGGATACTATCGCGTTGGGAAGCTTCGGCGCGGTCTATTTTTTCGTCCAGTTTCACGTCCAGGTCGTAGGGGTCGTATTCCGGCGTCTGCACGGTCTGACTACGCTGGATGTAAAGCGGTAGTCGTACGCCCCATTTGCTGGGAAAGAAACGACCCATCGACAGGTTGGCAGCCAGATCGTAGCCGATCTCCCGCTCACGGGCGCGTTCGTAGAGGCTATTATCCAGCGCGCCGAAGCCGATGGTGCTGAAATTCCCTGAGGCCGTGAGGGTTCCCAGGTCGGCCAGTTGGATGTCGGCCCGGGCGATACCGGCCACGCCGCCGCGCTCGTCGAGTCCCTCCAGCCGAAGTTCATTGACCCAAACCTCCGCCGAGCGGGCGGTAACGTCCAGGTCATTACTGTTCTTTACGCCGATCATGAATACCTTCACGAAACCCAGGTTGGGGTTGCCCTTCACGCGGATGGTGTGCGTTCCCTCCCGGTCCTCGGGCTGGTAACTCTGAGAGTACTGTTGCGTGAGCGAGAAGCTCGATTCGTTCCGCGCCTGCTTTAGGTCGGTCAGGATGGAGAGCGGAAAGTCGAACTCATTCTCCTCCGGCCAAACTTCGCGCTTGTAGGCTTCGCTATTCGGGTTAAGCATACTGATCTCCGTCGAATCAGAGATCGTAAGCGGAATTTCGTACTCGTAGTAGTTGCTCTCGAAATCGGAACCCATCCGAATAAAGACACTTAATTCGCCGTCCTCCGGGTCTTCGTTAAACTGGGTACCGCGTGCCTCGGCGTGGGTAAACATCTTGAGCCGCTCGTAGAGCCGCATATCGGTGTCGGTGTACTTGAAAACGGCCCGCCGCTGCGAGGGGTAGAGCCGGTCGACGCGCAGTGAAAGCGATTGCTCGTTCTGGAGCGTGTTCACCAATCCTACGTTCTGCTCGCGCATAATGCCCAGGGGCAATGTGTAGGCGAAGGGAAAACGTTGGCTGTTCTCCTCGAAGTTGACGGCGTCGATGCTAAACTCCGTGTCCACGTTATCGGGAAAAATGGGAGGGCTGTCATCGTCCACCAGTGGGCGGTTATAACGCCGCCACTGGTTGCGCACCAGTTCGAAAGTAGCAAAACGCAGTACCGTCGGCCGCTCGAAACCCGTCATGTAAAGGCGGGCGAAACGGATGGACCGGAAATCCTGAATACCGCCCACGGAAGTCTTATCGGGCGTCTGCACCGGTATCCGGAAACGGTACCAGATCCGACCGCTGGTCGCATCGGTCAGTTCATCCGTGATAAAGGGCGTCTCGTTGCGGTCGATCCGGCGACGGTCCGAAGGATCTACACGCAGCGGTACCTCGTACTGAAAGTAAGCCTCCGATTCGTTAAGCGTATTGTCGCGGTTCAAATCTTCCGCATCCGGAATGTTGGTCGAAGAATTACGCACCGTATTGCCGGCATTATTCGCGCTGTTACCCTGCGGATTGTTAAATCGGCGGTAACGGGTAAAAAGGCCGTCATTTGCCTGGAATGAGGCATCATTGTAGTAACGGAAGTTGTCGTTGGCCGGATCCTGGAGCAGTGCCTGTCCTACGATCGGGTTGGCACTACTGATACTACTAATATAGTCGGCATACTGCTGGGCTTCCATGGCGTCGTCCAGACCGTCCAGTCCCACGTCCTGCTGCTCACGAGTGGCGGGGTCGTTGTCAAAACCGCGGATGATCTGCTGCGAAACCGGCACCCGTCCCCAAACGGTCTGGTCGGTGGGCCGCGAAGGATTGTTCTGGCCGGGCAGGCCGTTCTCAAAAAAGAAGCGGCTGTCCTGCAAAATATCCTCACTGATGTTACCCAGGTTGAGGTAGAGGGTACCTTGCTTTTGTTCGGCATCCGGCGCGGGAGCGGCACCGTTAGTGGGATCGAGAAACGGACTCAGCATCCAGAACTCCACGAATTCGATGTTAGCCGACTGGAAATCGTTGACCGTGATCTCCCGCATGATACCACCCCAGCGGGTCTCCGGGTCGGCTAGTTTAATGGGGGCCAGGGCGTCATTAGGATCGGGAAAGGAACCTGCCGTAAAGCCGGGATAACCACCGATGGGGTCGAAGTTGTAGGGACCCCGTTCATTGGGGTAGTAAGCCATGTCGAAAGTCTGGAATAGGAACCGCTGTTGCTGCGCGGGGCTGAGCGAGCGGTTCGGGAATACCTCCTGCTGCTGCACCCTGCTGGTATAGGGGTTATTGTTATCGCCGGCTGCCGCCTGGCGGGCGGCGGGGTCGGTGCGGTACCAGTTCAGCATGGCGCGGTTAGCACCGCTTACCAGGCCGGCTTC
The DNA here is from genome assembly GCA_963757435.1 of Lewinellaceae bacterium. GTDB lineage: Bacteria > Bacteroidota > Bacteroidia > Chitinophagales > Saprospiraceae > Neolewinella. The sequence continues at coordinate 32,117 of CAVWSC010000011.1, forward strand.
GCGCGATTCGGGGAAGAGCGGGTTGTTGTTCTGCGCGTCGTTGTGCGGCACCGAAGACAGGTACCAGAAGTTGACGGGCGTAGTCAGGTCCACGGGGGCGGCGGTGCCCTCGAAGTCATCGATGTAAACGATACCGCCGTCATCGGAGCGGCTTTGGTTCACCGCCCGGCTGTGACCGGGGCGCAGGTAAGCCGTTTCGGCCGTCAGGCTGATGCTCGACGGCGCACTGGTACTCAGCAGCGGCAGCTTGTCGATCATGCGCGTCAGCCAGCCCGACTCCTTATTAAAGGTCAGGTCGGCTCCGTAGATGCGGTTGTTGATCGGGTCTTCGCCGATGTTTACTTTCTGCGTAAAGGGCCGCTCGAAGAGTTGCAAGTAGGTGGCTCCCAGGCTCAGGTTCTTATTTACCTCGTAATCCGCCCGCAAGCCGATCATGGTCTGCTGTTGAAGTCCGAAAACGGCGTTATCCTCGAAGTTCACGTTCACCGGCACGCCCGAGCCGAGAATGGCATCGTTCAGAATGCGGACCCGCCCCGTGGAGTAGTCCACTTCATAGTCACGTCCTTCCACCAGCAACGCACCACCGGCCGTAACCGATACCGATCCGGGCGGGATGTTAAAGGCACCCAGCGAAATCTCCGATTGGACGGTGGATTTATAGCTACCCTGAATAATGAAGCGGTTCTTCTCCGGAAATTCCCGGGCATTGAAGATCGTGCTGTCGTAAAGTTGCTGGTAGGTAAATCGCTGCGCAATCGCCGGATCGCCGATGGCGTCGGCCAGATCGGAGCCGAATGGTTCCAGTACGGGGAAGTAGATCCGGCCGTTCTGCGGGTTGATCGTAATGCCGGGCACGTAGTCGAACACGCCGTCCGGCTGCGGGTCGCCCTGCGTATTGAGGCGGTCCAACCCAAGGGCGCGGATCAGCGGCACGCCGTCGATGCGGCCCGCGCCGGGCAGGAAGCGCTTGAAACCCTCGCCCGGGTCTTCGTACACCACGTCCAGGCGAAAATCCTCCTGGTTCACCTGGTAGGCACCCAGCGAGTAGACGTTCTTCATCATCAGGTCCCAGGTAGGCAGGCCCACGCGCTGGGTAGTCGACTTCAGCATCTTCACGTACAGCACCCGGTTGGTCAGGTTAGTCGTGTCGGCACTTACGTCGTCCGTAATGGTAGAGAGTTCTCCCACGCGGAAGATCTCGCCGTTGTACTTATAGCGGTAAGCCACGCCCACCACCTGGTCGGGCTGCACGTTAATGTTCAATGAAACGAAACCCAGTTCGGGGTGCACGGTGTATTCGCGCGGACTCAGTTTGCGGGCGCGGATCTTCTCGAAGTCACGGCTCTGCTCCAGGCCGAATTCGGCCGACTGGAGGATGTTCACCGTCCGGTCGATCTCACGCAGCGGCTCGCCCCTGGCTATCAGGTCGCCGTACAGGCTGTTGGCCCCGTTCTCGGGCAGCGACCGGTTGTCGCAAATGTCGCGGTAACGCGCTGATTGCACCTGCTGTACCGACTGCGGGTTGGTCAGCCGCTCGGGTTCGCCCAGGTCGGAGAAAGCGACAATGTCGCGCACGTCCTGTACTTCGTTCCGGTCGTTGGTCAGCCACACCTCGATGTTTTCCAGGTGGAACAGCGTATTGACCTGCGGCAAATTCGCCAGTCCCTCTTCGTACACCTCACGGTTATAGTGCGAGAGGAAAAAGTGGCGGTTCTCGTCGTATTCGTCCGTGTAAACCGTAAATTCCTGCACCTGGCTACCGCCCTCGATGCGCACGTTCTCGCGCTTCGATTGCTGCTGCGAGGCAATGGCCGTCAGCCGCAGGTGACCGAATTGTAGTTCGGTCTTTAGACCGAACAGCGACTGCGCGCCCTGGATCAGGGTGCCGCGCAAGGGCAGGCTCACGTTACCGGCCTCAATCTTTTTCAGGATGTCGTCCTCCCCGAATTCCTCCGAGTTGTAGTCCAGTTTGATCTGGTTATCGAAGTTAAAGTTGGCGTTGGTATTATAAGAGGTGTTGAGTTTCAGCTTCTCCCCAATCTGACCCTGGACGTTCATCTGGATGTCCATGTCGAAATCGAAGATCGTATTGGAGCGCTGGCGCTCGGTCAGGATCGGGTTTTCCTGCCGCTGGTGGTCCACGGCAAAGGTCAGGTCGATGCCGCCCTGGGGCGTAATGCTGATTTCATTACTACCGAACAGGCGGTTAATCAGGCTCTTATCTACGTCAATCTCAGCCAGCGGGTCGTCGGCATTCAGGATGCCGTTACGTTGTACGCCGCCCAGTTGCTGAAAATAAGCCTTCTCGTCCTGCTTGCGGCGGTACTCATAGTACTCCTCCGGACTCAGGTAGATCGGCGGGCGGTAGTCCATCTGGCCCATCTGCTCGCGCACCAGGTACATGCCGGTCGCGGGGTCGTATTCCACGGTTTGGGTAACCGACGCGGGGTCGCGCAGGTCCACGGGGTTGGGGTTGGGGTCGGTGATGTAATCACCCGACCGGTCGCGCAGCGGCGGCAGCGAGTCCGTGGCGAGTGCGGCAAGTGCTAGTAGCGGGGCCGAAAGCGAAAACGGTCCGAACTTTCGTTCGGGCAGCGGAGTTATTTTAACGTCCACTCGCTTGGCGGCCATCACTTTAAATGGCACGCCGGCCCACTTGCCGTCCAGGATGGGGGCACCCGGCAGCACGGGCAATGTGCTGCCTTTCAGGTCGCTCAGACCCAGGCACAAAACAACCAGCGTAGTAAAAGAGAGTAAGTACGTTCGATTCATAGTCCAAATGTTCCGGAAAAGGGGCGACCGGTCCGGTGGGGAAAAAGAGGGGTCGCCGCCGGCTTGTGTTCAATGGGCGGGCAAAGGTAAGATTCCCGAAGGGAACGGGCCTATAACGACCACGACGCAAAGTATTGGATGCACGCGTCCATTTTAACCGCTTTATTTCAGACGTGCTCGCGTCAATCGGCGGGTTAGCGGTTAAGCGGGGCTAGGAAGCCGTAAACTTCGTTCCTAGAAAGAAGTGACCGAAGAATTCTAATTTTAGCGCGTGTCCCGGCCTAGCGGCCGGGTCGGTCCCTTCCCAGCTCGCTGTTCGCTCGGCCCTGCGGGCTCGGCCTCGGGGCCGGCCTGTCCAGGCACCTCACGCATTACCCGTCCGGTCATACCATCCCGCCACACATCAAAATCCACCTCCCGAACGTTTCTACCCCTGACCTGACGATCAACCCTCCTCTTATGCGCCTCCTCTTTCTGTTCAGTTTTCTTTGCCTCCTCCTGTCCGCGCCTCTCGCCGCCCAGCCCACGCGACTGGCCCAGCAGTATTTTGCCGATGGCGAATACGAAAAAGCCGCCCAACTGTATGAGCAGTTGTTCGAGGAAAACGGCAACAACGATTTTTTCTTCGACCGCTACCTCGAATCCCTGCTGGCCCTGGAACGCTACGACGAGGGGGAAAAAGCGATCAAAAAACAACTGAAGCGGACGCCCGCCAACAGTCGCCTGTACGTGAGTTACGGCCGCTTGCAGGAACGGCAGTTCGAACCGGAAAAGGCAAAGGCCCAGTACAAAAAAGCCATCGAAAACCTGGGGGCCGACCAGTATAGCGTCACCAGTCTGGCCAATACGTTTGTTCAGCAAACAATGTACGAGGAGGCCATTGCAACTTACGAGCGCGGGGCACAACTGATGGACAACAAGCGGGTGTTTGCCTATAACCTAGGCGATCTGTACCGCCGCAAGGGCGATCTGGACAAAATGGTCGAAAGTTACCTGGACGCCATCGAGGATAACCCGCGCCGCGAGGAGCAGATCAGAACCATGTTTCAGCGTTACCTGGGTGACGACGGCCTGCGGGTGCTACAACGAGAATTGTACAGCCGCATCCAGAAAGATGCGGATAGCGAAGTGTTCCCGGAGATGCTGGCCTGGGTATTCGTGCAACGTAAGGATTACAAGGGTGCCCTGCGCCAGGTGCGCGCACTGGATAAGCGTAAGGACGAGAACGGCACCCGCGTTTTCCAGCTAGCCATGATCGCCATGAACGACAAGGACTACGCCACGACCATCGACGCGCTGGATTACATTATCGATGAGAAGGGCACCGCCTCCACCTATTATCTGGATGCCAAGCGCGAGAGCTTGCGCGCCCAGCGGATGCAACTGACGGATGGTTTTGATTTTAAGGAAAAGGACCTGCGCCGGCTGGAAAACAACTACCGCACTTTCATTACGGAATTCGGCACCAATGCCGCCACGGCCCCGATGCTGCTGGAACTGGCCGAATTGGAAGCCCTCTACCTGAACGACCTGCCCGCCGCCATCGGCATCCTGGACACGATGACCCAGCTGCCCGGCGTGAACCCCACGGTGCGGGCCGAGGGTAAGATCAGCCTGGGCGACTACTACCTGATGACGGGCGATAACTGGGAGGCCACGCTCCTCTATTCTCAGGTGGACAAGGAATTCAAAGAAGACCGCCTGGGTCACGAAGCACGCTTCCGCAATGCCCGCCTCTCCTATTTCCGGGGCGATTTCGAGTGGGCGCAGGCGCAGTTCGATGTGCTAAAAGCTTCCACCAGCAAGCTGATCGCCAACGATGCGCTGGACCTGTCGGTCTTCATCATCGGCAACATGGGCCTGGACACCACCACCACCCCCATGCAAACCTACGCCGACGCAGAACTGCTGGTATTCCAGAACCGCTTCGACGAGGCCTTCGCCACCCTGGATCAACTATTAAAGGAGTACCCCAATCACGAACTGACCGACGACGTGCTCTACCTCAAGGGCAACATCTACACCAAGCAGCGGCAGTATGAGTCGGCCATCCTCAACTACCAGCGCGTGGTGCAGGATTTCCCGAAAAGCATCCGCGCCGATAATTCGCTCTACAAAATGGCCCAGCTCTACGAGACCCGCCTGGACGATAAGCCCAAGGCCCAGGAGCTGTACGAGACGCTCTTCATCGACTTCTCGAATAGCGTGCTGGCCGTGGAAGCGCGCAAGCGGTTCCGGGTGCTGCGGGGAGATGACGTGCAGTAAGCGGCTTCGCCGCTGTGGCTGCGCCCCGTATTGTAGTAAGACGCTGCGTGTCAGGTAATCTTCTATTTTAGTATTCCAGCCGAGACTTACGACTTCCGCCTCCCCAGAGGGGAAGCTTCGCAATAGGCTGAACTGAGCCTCCCCTCTGGGGAGGTCAGGCCGGCAGTCCTGGGTGGGGGCGTGTACGCGTAGGCCGATCAAAATTACTAAACTCCGAGGAGCCCGCGACGATCACCGCAGGTAAATACCAGGGCGCAGCCTTATACTAAAATATGGGCGAAGCCCCTAAACCGCCCCGCTAATCAAATCATCCACCGCCTCCGGGTTCAGCAGCGTTGAGGTGTCCCCCAACTGGTCGGATTCGCCGGCGGCGACCTTGCGCAGGATGCGGCGCATGATCTTGCCCGAACGGGTTTTGGGCAGCTCGGAAACGAACTGGATCTTGTCCGGCTTCGCGATGGGGCCGATCTCCCGGCGGACGATCTGCACGATCTCCCGGCGGGTTTCGTCCGTGGCCTCGGCCCCGGCATTCAGGATAACGTAGGCGTAGATGCCCTGGCCCTTGATATCGTGCGGGTAACCGACGACGGCGGATTCCACCACCATTTCATGCTCGTCGATGGCGTTTTCCACCTCGGCGGTGCCCATCCGGTGACCGGAGACGTTGATCACGTCGTCCACGCGGCCGATGATGCGGTACATGCCGTCGGCGTCGCGGCGGGCACCGTCGCCGGTGAAGTACTTGCCGGGCACGGTGCTGAAGTAGACATTCTTGCAGCGCTGGTGATCGCCCCAGGTGGTGCGCAGCAGGCTGGGCCAGGGGAACTGGATGCACAGCAGGCCGTTGGCGGGGTTGCCTTCCAGTTTCTCATTGCTGTCCTTATCCACCAGGCAGGGCTGAATGCCGGGCAGCGGGTAACCGGCGAAGGTGGCCTTCTGGGGGCTGTGACCGCCCAGGCCCGAGATCATCATGCCGCCGGTTTCGGTTTGCCACCAGGTATCCACGATGGGGACGGTGTTCTTGCCCACTTTCTCCTTGTACCACTCCCAGGCCTCCTCGTTGATGGGTTCTCCCACCGAGCCGATCACCTTGAGGTCGCTCAGGTCGTGGCCCTCCACGAACTGGTCGCCCTTGGCCATCAGGGCGCGGATGGCGGTGGGGGCGGTGTAGAACTGGTTCACCTTGTGCTTGGCGCAGACCTCCCAGAAACGGCCGGCATCGGGGTAGGTCGGTACCCCCTCGAACATCATGGTGGTGGCACCGCACAGCAGCGGACCGTAAAGGATGTAGCTGTGGCCGGTAATCCAGCCGATATCGGCGGTGCACCAGTAGACGTCGCCGGGCTGATACTGGAAGACATTAAGGAAACTGTAGGCCGTGTAGAGCATATACCCGCCGCAAGTGTGCACCACGCCCTTGGGCTTACCGGTGCTGCCGGAAGTGTAGAGGATAAACAGCACGTCCTCGGCGTCCATCTCCTCAGCGGCGCACTCGGCCGACTGACCCTCCACGCGCTCGTGATACCAGACGTCCAGCTTATCATCCCAGCTCACGTCTTCGCCCGTGTTGCGGTGCACCAGTACGTTTTCCACGCTCGGGCAGCCGAGCTGGATGGCGTCGTCCACCACCTGCTTAACGGGGATGTTCTTGCTCCCCCGCCGGTTGTAATCCGAGCAGATGATCAGTTTACATTCGGCATCATTAACGCGGTCGGCCAGGGCCTGCGCACTGAAGCCGGCGAATACAACGGAGTGGATGGCCCCGATCCGGGCGCAGGCCAGCACGGAGACGGCCAGTTCCACCACCATCGGCATGTAAAAGCAGACGCGGTCGCCCTTCCCGATGCCCAGCTCGCGCAGCGCGTTGGCGGTTTTGCAGACCTCGGCGTGCAGTTGGCGGTAAGTCAGTTCGGTGGCCGCGTCGCCGGGTTCGTTCGGCTCGAAGAGGATGGCCGTCTGGTCACCCCGCTCGGCGAGGTGGCGGTCCAGGCAGTTCTCGGTAATGTTCAGCTTACCGCCCTGGAACCACTTGACGTTCGGCCCCTCGAAGTCCCACTCCAGCACCTTGTCCCAGGGCTTGCGCCACTGGAAGGTTTCGGCCTCGGCGGCCCAGAAACCCTCGGGGTCCTTTACCGACTGGTCGTATACGCGCTGATAGTGCTCGAAACTGGTAATTTGGGTGGGTAATTGCATGAGGAGGTATTATTAGTGGCCAATTTAATCACTAGCTCCGGCTTTCCCATCGTTTAGGTAGAATAGGAGGGCAAAGCGACCCTGTTTTATAGCAGATAGACCGTAAACCCGTGGGGTTGTCGGGCGTGTCCCCGGCTGCTCGGGCAGCCGGGGCCGGGCTATCCGGCACTCTCTCCATTGCGGGGCGTAACCGCCCCTACATTCCGTTCAAACAACGCCTCCTATCCCTCACGCGGGTGGTTCGCTAACTGATTGCCCCGGTAAGGGCTATGACAAACAACTCGAATACCCCCCGCGCTTCGGCTAACGCCTCGGCCGCCTGCTCCTCCCCCACCCTGGTCTCGCGCAGTAGCGGCAGTAGCGCCGCCCACTGTTGCCGCCCGGTCCGGGCCTGGAAGGCATAGAACTGCATGATCTCCGGGTTGAATTGGATGTTTGGGTGCCGCTGCAAGGCCCGGTAGATAGCGCTTCCGCCCAGCGAGGCACCCTCGAGTACGTAGGCGCGGGCCAGTTGGCGGTGCGGTGGCAGCGGTGGCGTTATCGCTCCGGTGGGGGGCGGGAGTAGATTTAGTGCGGCGAGATCCCGGCTCAGGGAGGGGCTGCGCGGCTGGTAGGTATAGGGGGAAGGTTCATTTTCGCCCGCGGCGGGGATACCGAACGGAAGCAAGTCCGGTTCCAGGAGGGCATGCACGGCGGCCTGCGCCCGAATCAGTTGACGGTACTGGTCCATCGTGATGGACCCGCCCATTAATTCCTTTCCGAAACCCACCGCTTCTACCCGGTCATGATGCGCACGGGTACCCCCACGTAGCACCTGGATAAGGAAAACCGGATCGGACATATCTAACCGTTATTAATGGTAAAAAAGAAGGTAGTGCCTTCATTCAGTCGGCTTTTAGCCCAAACCTCTCCGCCGTGCATATTGACAATCCGTTTTACGATGGCCATCCCCACCCCCGAGCCCTCGTAATCCTTGTCGTGGACGAGGCGGGAAAACATGGTGAATACCCGCTCCTGCTGCGTCTCGTCAAAACCGATGCCATTATCCCGCACGTAATAAGCGGCCTGCCCGCCGTCAAAGCCGATCTCGATCCACGCCGGCCGATCCGGACAACGGTATTTGATCGCGTTACCGAGTAGGTTAAGTAGCATACGGTAAATCAGTTGCCCGTCGCCCAGCAGCGGAGGTAAATCTTCCGCAACGATTAGTTTGATCGCGCAGTCCGCCCGTTCAGCGGAGAGATCGGTCCAGACGTCCCTGGAAACCGCGACCGGATCTACCGGCTCCTTACTCATACCGTTGTAAGTGATGCGGCCATACTGCATGATACTATCGATAAAGGAACTCATGCGCTCCACGCTCGACTTGATGATCCCGATGGTCTCGATGCCTTCTTCATCCAGTTTGTCGGCATAGTCCTCTTCCAGGATTTGGGAAAAGCCGGCAATGGCCCGTAGCGGACTCCGCAAATCGTGGCTGACCGAATAGCTAAAGGATTCCAGTTCTTCGTAAGCCCGCTGGAGTTGCTCGTTTACCGACTTGAGTTCATTGGCATTGGCCGTAATAACTTCACGTATTTGCTCGCAGAGTAGTCCGGCGGCGGCCGTGGCGGAGTCTTGCCAGGGTAGCGAACGGCCTTCCACTACTTGCGCCCAGCTATCAAAAGATTTGCGGGGAGAAATACGGCCCTGCACCTCGTCATAAACCGCTTTTTTACCGGGGTCGCCGCCCCAGTTTACGGTTTGCCGTTCTTCGGGCTTAAACCAGAGGATGTATTCTCCCTGCTCGGCGCGGATAGCGATGGCAAGAAGGCCGGCCGCCGCATCCAGCAAATCAGCCGCAGGCGGATAATGAGCCGACAACTGGGTCGTTTGGAATACCTCCCGTACGCCCGTAGCCTCTTCCCGTTGCTGGAGCCAAGCGATCAATTGGTGAATTTCTCGTTCTGCGGGCGTCCGGCCCAGGGTGCTGAGTCGGCCGTCATAGTAAAGCGCGCAGCCGCCGGCGTCGTTCAGGTCCAGTAAATTCAGATTCCCCTCCATCAGTCCCTCATGAACCAGGTTATTCCGGCTCATGCGCTCGAAGAGTTGCGAGCAAATCGCGCTTATTCGCAGCTTATCTTCCCGCTTTGACTTAGCCAGGTGCAGGGATAATGTTCCCGAGAATACGGTGCCGAGCAGATTGAAGAACCCGCGCTCCAGGTAATCAAGGGGGCGGGGGAGACCGTGGTGACAGACGACGAGGCCCCAGAGTTTTTCTTCCACTACGATAGCCAGGGAGAGCGTAGCCCGCACACCCATGTAGCCCAGGTATTCTAGGTGGATGGGCGATACGCCGCGACTGACACAATCGGACAGATCGAGCGGAGCATCTGCGGGCAGACCGGAAGCGGCGTGGATGGGTACGGTAACCGCCTGACGGTCGGCCAGGATGCGGGTGCGGTTGCGCAGGTAAAGGGCGCGGGCCTGAGCGGGGATATCCGAGGCCGGATAATGCAGGCCCAGGTAAGGCGTAAGCTCGGGTAGTTTTTCCTCGGCGATCACCTCGCCATTGTGGTCCCCGTCGAAGCGGTAGATCATTACCCGGTCGTAGCCGCCGAAGGTGCGTACCTCCGCTGCCATCGTACGGGTAAGGTGAGCCAGGTCGGGTGCCTGCTGCAGACGCTGCACGGACGTGGTGAGGGCGAATTGCTGCCGCCGGCCGGTCCTGTGATCCCGGTTGGCCGGCTCGATCTCCAGCAACAAAAGGTCATCCTGGGGAATAACGGTCAGGTCATACTGCCCGGTGGGATCCGGCAGCTCCATCAGCAAGGGGTTGGCGGGAACGGCGTCGGCGTCCGTACCATACAACAGGAGTTCGGTAGCGGTCTCATGCCGTAAAAACGGCCGCAACGACCGGCCCAGTAATTGATCGAGCGGACGACCGAAAAGATCGCCGGCATTGGCCGAAGCGAACTGAATACGTAAATCCGTCTGACGAACGGCCAGCAGGTAGAAATGCGATTGCACTAAGCGAATGTGGTGGATCGGTTCCTTGTCGCAGTTGGTTAGATCGTAAGCGTAGGGGTAAGCCTCCTGGCTGGTCGGGGTCATGGAAAATATCTGATAGCTTGGGTACAATTTCCAAACCGCACGAGCGTGAGGTGACTGGAGGGGCGTTAGCGCACGCAGTGCCGAGGCGGATGCCGAAGCCCGAAAGGGACCGACCGCGTTCCCGTCAGGGACGGGGGCACGCCCAAATGAATTAACGACGAGAAAAACGGCACCGGAAGTCAGTTACCACAATTTGCTGCTAAGTGAAGTCGGTTCGGTGCCAAATGTTGAGTAGTCGCGACACAATTTTTCCCGCATTGCACCTAACCGGACCATTTATGCCTCTGGCGTCCGCTCGCAGGCCCCCGCGCAGGTGCCGTAAAGGTTAAGCGAGTGGTGAGTGATATCGAATTTAAGGATATCGCCCATCATGTCCTTGATCTGCTGTACGCGGGGGTCACAGAATTCAAGTACACGACCGCAATCGTTGCAAATCAAGTGATCATGCTGTTTATAACCGTGGCTTTTCTCATACTGCGCGAGGTTTTTACCAAATTGGTGCTTTTTCACCAAGTCACAAGAAACGAGCAATTCCAGCGTATTGTAAACGGTAGCCCGACTGACCCGGTAGTTCTGGGTTTTCATATGAATATAGAGTGCCTCGGCGTCGAAGTGGTCGTCACGGCGGTAAATCTCTTCCAGAATAGCGAATCGTTCGGGTGTTTTACGCAGCTTATTATCCTCCAGGTGGCGGGCAAAAATTTTCTTGACGGTAGCAACGGTCTGTTCGGTTCGGCTGAGGGGCTGATCGGTAGTCATGGAGCGGGATCGGTTGGTTCGGTAAACGACGGGGCGGAGTTAGTGCGAGTTTTCCGGTTCCCCGTCCTTACGGGAAACGGTTGAGACGCTGTCCAGGTTTTCCAGTGCCTTGATGGCTAGCCGCAGCTGGTCTACATTGACGACGAGGATGCTGATAGTGGCCTCGAAAAAGCCATCTTTTCCGGCGATATTCATGGAGCGGATGTTAAGGTCGAGCAGCGAACTGATCTCGTGGCTGATGTTCTCGATCACTCCCTTACCCGTATCCACGCCGGTAATACTGAGGGTGGTAACGAAGGAGCTTTCGGTGGTGCTGATCCACTCCGCTTTCAGGATGCGGTAGCGGTAATTGGCCATTAGATTGGTGGCGTTAGGGCAGTTGGTGCGGTGAATACGCAGACCGGCCGTACTGGCCAGGTAGGCGAATACCTCGTCTCCCTGCACAGGATTGCAACAGGGAGCGAAAGTATGCTCGTACTGCTCGCCCGGTTCGCCGTTGATGAGGAGGCGAGCCTTGCCCTTGACGCGGTCGGCGGTACTACGGCGGTTGGAGGGAGCAGCGGCCGGAGTGTTGGGTTCTTCCAACGGCCTCTCCACTTCGATCTCCACTAACCGGCCATCCTTGTTTACCTCGAAATGCTGCATGATCTGCTGCACCTTGATCTGCTCTTCGGCGATGGCGTAGTAGAGATCGTGGTAGAGGGTGAAATCATAGAACTTCACCAAATTGTCCACACTGGCTTCCCATTCTTTGACACCGGCATTGCGCAATTTACGGGTGAGGGTTTCCTTGCCCAGGTCGGCAATTTTGTTGCGGTCCTCGCGCAGGGCATGGCGGATCTTGGCCTTGGCCTTTCCCGTTTGCACGATCCGGAGCCAGTCCTTATTCGGGCGCTGGCCCTTGCGGGTGATGATCTCGATCTGATCGCCGTTTTTGACTTCACGGCTAAGGGGAACCAGTCGGTTGTCAATCTTGATGGACTGGCACTGGTAGCCGACCTCGGTGTGTACCGCGAAAGCGAAATCGAGTACCGTGGCCCCCTTGGGCAGTAATTTCATATCGCCCTTGGGCGTGTAGGCGTAGACTTCATCGTTGAAGAAGTTGTTCGCCCGGAAGTCACCGACGAACTGGACGGCATTCCCCTTGGAAGTAGGGTCGTCGAGCAGTTCGCGCACACTGTCCAGCCACTGCTCGTAAACGTCTTTCTGTCCTTTGACCCCCTTGTATTTCCAGTGCGCGGCGAAGCCGCGCTCGGCGATGTTGTCCATTCGCTCGGTACGGATCTGAACTTCCACGTAGCGGCCCTCCGGCCCCATTACGGTAGTGTGCAGGCTTTCGTATCCATTTGACTTGGGGTTGCTGACCCAGTCTTTGAGCCGCGCGGCGATGGGTTGGTAGTAGTCGGCAATAATGGTGTACACCTGCCAGCAGAGCGTTTTTTCGCGCCGCGAATCCAGTACTTCGTTGCCCTGTTCCAGGTCCAGGATGACCCGCACGGCGAACAGGTCGTAAATTTCCTCGAAGGGAACCTGCTTGTTCTTCAGCTTATTGTAGATGGAATAGATCGACTTGGGCCGTCCGAAGATCGTATACTTCACACCCAGGTCTTCCAACTCCTCCCGCAGGGGTTGAATAAAGTTTTCGATGTACTCCTCGCGGGATTTTTTGGTTTCTTGCAGCTTATCGGCGATTTCGTTGTAATCGTCCCGTTGGAGAATTTTCATGCAACGGTCCAGGAACTCCGTGCGGAAATTGTACATTCCCAGGCGGTGGGCCAGGGGCGCGTAGATGTAACTGGTTTCAGCGGCCTTGGACATCTGCTTGTGATCCGGCATGGCATCCAGGGTACGCATATTGTGCATCCGATCGGCCATTTTCACGAACACGATCCGCACATCCTCCACCAGGGTCATAAGCACCTTGCGAAAGTTCTCCGCCTGTTCGGACTCCATATTATAGGCACTGTCCAGTTTGGTCAGACCGTTGACCATGGCGCAAATGCGGTCGCCGAAACGGTCGCGGATTTCGTCCAGCGTTACGTCCGTATCTTCTACTGTATCGTGGAGCAGGGCGGCGCAGATGGCGGTAGGACCGAGGCCGATCTCCTCCGCGCAAATTTTAGCCACCGCGATGGGATGAAAGATATAGGGTTCACCCGACTTGCGGCGTTGCGGCCGGTGGGCTTCTTCGGCCAACTCGTAGGCGGCACGCATTAGCTGGTGGTCCTCCTTGCCGGCGGGCACGCGCATCGCGGCTACCATATCTTCGTAGGCCGCGTCGATGGCGGGCTTGGCGTAAGCGGGATTTTCCTGGAGCAGGCTGGCCATGATACAGAGGAAGTTAGAGCGGGATGAGTAAAGTTTTGCGGCTTTATTAAGGCAAAGAGGAAACAAATTACGGCTTCCGGCGGTTTATTCCCGCAAGTGAAGTGGCTTATTTTCGGCCCGACCCAAGGATGGAAAAAATTTCTGTTGGAGTTTTCAAAATTCTGTTATCTTTGCGCCGCCTTAGGGAGGAGGTGTTCGTTAACCCGTCACTTCAACCCCTCGCTTCTGCGGATGTGATGGAATTGGTAGACATGCCAGATTTAGGATCTGGTGCCGCAAGGTGTGAAGGTTCGAGTCCTTTCATCCGCACAACAACATAACTAAGAGCAGTTTGAGCTTCGGCTCAGACCTCCGGTCCGCCCGCCCGCCCGCGGCGGGCCGGTTTTTTTTTGACCAATCCCGTTCCTGTTCCTTACGCTATTTCAGCGTCAAAAGTTTCGGCTACAACGATTTAACCGCCGGCGGCCCCGTCCGCCCCTTATTTATTCCCCATGCCCACTACTTCCCTCGATCAGCACGATGATCTGACCGCCACCCTGACTGTTACCGTGGCCGTCGATGACTATAAGAAAGCCTTCAACTCGCAGGTGGCCGAGGCCATGCGTAGATCTAACATGAAGGGTTTCCGACCCGGCAAGGCACCGCGCGCCACGATCCTGAAAATGATGGGCGGCGAGATATTGGCCAAAATGGTCAACCTTAAGTTTCAGGAGGCTATGGGGGACTTTTTTGAAAATACGGAACTAAATACGATCGGGCAACCCATCCTGGACGAGGAAAAATCCGCCGGCACTATTGATCCCCGCAACATGGAGGACTATACCAATGTGTTCACGATCGGTTTCCTGCCGGACTACGAAATTAAAGGCTTAGACGACGGCACGGAGTTCGAGATCGCCCAGGTAGAAGTATCGGAGGAAGATATCGACGCGATGCTGGAAAAAACCCGCGCGAACCTGGGCAAGCAGCAGGAAGTAGCAGGTGAGATCAAGGAAAAAGACCTGGTCCGCCTGCACCTGCAGCAGGTGGAGGACGATGCCGTGCTGATGGACGGGATTGAGAACGAATTTACCGTTTCGCTGGAAGACACCACCCCTACCTTCTCAAATTTGCTGATGGGCAAAACGATCGGCGATAGCTTTGTCGCCGATATTAACGACATCGAGGAAGACCAGACCGAAAAGTTTACCCTCGAAACCGTGCTCGGTATCGAAACCGACGACGCGGAAGTATCCGACGACGAGGAGGAAGGCGAATTAGCTGCCGCTGATGACAACAACAATGGCATCCCCGATGGAGCGGAATTCCGTTTCACGATCCAGAGCATTACCCGCGTACAGCCCGCCGAAATGAAGGAGGTCATTATGACCCTGAATATGGAGGGTTACGAAGTATCCGACGAAGCTTCCGTGCGTGAGGCATTAAGCGCCCTAATGACCGGTACGCCCAACGAGCAGGGCCGTCAATTGGCGTGGATCGCCATCCGCGAGCACATCAGCAGCGTCCAGGACTTTGCCGTTCCCCGTCATTTCCTGCGCCGCATGCTGGAACAAGACGATCAGGAAGTAACCGAAGAAGACCTGGACAATTTCGTCGATGCCGTCCGCTGGATGAATGTTCGCGAAAAATTGACCGAGAAATACGGCATCACCCTTACCGATCAAGACCTCTACGGCGCGGCGGTTCAGAAAATCGCCAATATGCTGGGCGGGCAGATTCAACCGTGGATGAAGGGTGATTTCATGGATACCATGGTTAAACGTATTATGGATGACCCACGCGAGCGCGATCAGCTGGTGAATACCAGCCTGGAATCTAAATTGATGGGGCCCGTTCTGGCTGATGTTAACACCAAGGTCGTGACCGTCACCTCGGAAGAACTGAATAAGCGTATCCAGGACTTTAACGAGCTAAATGCGCTCGTCGAAGAAGAGTAATTACAGGCTCCAAAAATCGTATTAAACCGCTTCCCCCTTCGGGTGTTAATGGGGTACGCGACCGAAATAGGTCGCTCGCCGATCATGCGTCGGCAACCCAAAACCAACCCGAATGATTCCGAAGGACGAATTTCAAAAATACGCTACCCAGCACCTCGGCATGAGTAGCATGCACCTGGAGAAGTACGCCGCCGCTAACGGTAGCGCGGCTTCCGTAACGGTGCCTAATATCAACGGCTTTACCCCCAACGTCATCGAAGAACGCCAGATGAACGTGGCCGCCGTCGACGTTTTCAGCCGACTGATGATGGACCGCATCATCTTTATGGGTGTACCCGTTACTGACTACGTCGCCAACGTCATCCAGGCCCAGCTACTGTTCCTGCAGTCCACCGATCCTAAGCGTGACGTGACCATGTTTATCAATAGCCCCGGCGGCTCGGTATTTGCCGGTCTTGGCATCTATGATACCATGCAGTATATTTCGCCTGACGTAGCCACGATCTGTACGGGTATTGCGGCCAGTATGGGTTCCGTACTTCTCGCGGCCGGTGAGAAAGGCAAGCGATCCGCGCTACCCCACAGCCGCGTTATGATCCACCAGCCCTCCGGTGGCATGCAGGGCCAGGTATCCGACATGGAGATCAACTACAAGCTCATTAAGCAGCTGCAGGAAGAACTCTACAATATTTATGTCAAGCACACCGGCCAGAACTACGAACGCATTGAAAAGGATTCCGACCGCGACCGCTGGATGGTGGCCACCGAGGCCATGGAATACGGTCTGGTAGATGAGGTACTCAATCGCGAAACAGCAGAGAAGAAGAAGGCCTAAGCACTACTTCTTTCGTGGCTCGGACACGCTTTAAAACGGTCTTTCGGCTCATCGTTTCTCAAAAGAATGACGGTCGAAAGGCCGTTTTCTGTTGGGGGATCACAGCCGAACGGCAATACCGTTCGGAGAAGCAAGGCATTGCGTCTCTACCTTGTTAGCGGTTTTCTACCACTGCCAAAAATTCCTCCTCCGTATAGATCACGCAGCCTTCCACGGCCTGGGCCTTTTTCAGCTTGCTGCCGGCCTTTTCGCCCGCCACCAGTATGTCCAGCGACTTACTTACCGCGCTCACCGTTTTGGCACCGGCGGCAATGGCCCGCTCCTGGGCTTCCTTGCGGCTCAGGGTACTCAGGGTGCCGGTAAACAGGATCGTCTTGCCCACCAGCGGCCCCTCGGTCACGGCGGCCCGGGGGCGGTCTTCCTCCGTCGAACGGACGTTCACGCCCAGGTCTTCCAGTTCCTGCAACAGGGCCAGATTAGCCGGTTCGGCAAACCAGGTCGAAACGTTGTGGGCCACGGTGGGGCCGATGTCCTTGATGTGCAGAAAATCTTCCTCCGTCCATTTGGCCAGTTCCTGCACGTGGTCGATCTCGGCGGCAATCAGCTGGCCGGCACGGCTACCCAGGTGGTGGATAACCAGACCCACCAACAGCCGCCACAGCGGATTCTTTTTCGCCCGCTCCACCGATCGTTCCAGGTTGGCGGCCGACCGCTCGCCGAATCCTTCCAATTGAGCCATTTCATCGTATGGCAGGCGATAAATATCGGCCAACGAACGCAACCAGCCCAGTTCGTAAAACTGCTCCACGTAGCGTTTGCCCATGCCGTCAATGTCCATCGCCGCTTTGGATACGTGGTAGATCACCCGCGCCAGGGTCTGCGCCCCGCACACGCAATTTGGGCAGCGCCAGGCCGCCTCACCTTCGGCCCGCACCAGCGGTACGGGGGTTTCAGTCTGGTTAATGGGGCACACCTCCGGCCAGACAATGGGCCGCTGGCTGCCGTCGCGCAGGTCGGGCAGGGCCTTCACCACGTAAGGGATCACATCGCCCGCCCGCTCGATCAGTATGCGGTCGTTCAGGCGCAGGTCCTTATCGCGGATAAAATCCTCGTTGTGTAAACTGATGCTGGCAATCGTCACGCCGGCCAGGTTGGTGGGTTCCGTTTTGGCCACCGGGGTAATGGTGCCGATCTTCCCCACCTGGTAGTCCACCTCCAGCAGCGTGGTGGTCGCCTGCTGGGCCGGAAATTTATAGGCAATCGCCCAGCGTGGGTGGTGGCTGGTGTAGCCGGCCCGCTCTTGCAGGCGGCGGTCGTCCAGTTTCACCACCATCCCGTCAATTTCGTAGGCATAGTCCGGTCGCCGGTCGGCCCACTTCAGGCAAAATTCGGCCGCCTCGGCAATATCGGCGCACTGCTTGCGGGTTTCCCCGTCGCGCGGCACCATGAAACCCAGTTGACCCAGGGCGTCCAGACTGTCGTAATGGGTCGCAAATTCGCCCAGTTTATCGTTACCGTCCGCATCCACGGCATAGCCCAGGGTGTAGACAAATGCCTCCAGGCGGCGCTGGGCCGACTCGGCCGGGTCCTTCATCCGCAGGCCGCCGGTGGCGGTGTTGCGCGGGTTGGCAAACAATTGCTCCCCGGCGGCGGCGCGGGCGGCATTCAGTTTTTCAAAGCGGTCTTTGCGGATAATTACCTCCCCGCGCACCTCGGCCCGCACGATCCCCCACCGGCTAAAGGCCGCCCGCAGCGGCACCGAGCGGATCGCCCGCGCATTGCCCGTCATCTCCTCGCCCAGCCGGCCGTTGCCCCGCGTGGCCGCCCGCACCAGCTCGTCGTTCTCGTACACCAGCGCAATGCTGCCGCCGTCGTATTTCGGCTCCACGGCATAGGCCAGCGGCGCGTCCTCGTCCACCACCAGCATCCGCTTCAGTTGCCGGTCAAACTCGGCCAGGTCCTCGGCATTATAGCTGTTATCCAGTGACAACATGGGCGTCAGGTGCTCCACCGTCGGCAGATCCTGCGCCAGGTCGGACCCCACCCGCTGCGTCGGCGAATCGGCCGTGATCAGCTCGGGGTTGGCCGCTTCCAGTGCCTCCAGCTGCTTGTATAATTGGTCGTATTCGGTATCGCCCAGCACCGGCTCGTTCAGCACGTAATAGCGCCACTCGTGGTAGCGCAGCAGCCGCCGCAGCTCGGCTGTCCGGTCTTCCGTGGGCAGTTCGGTTTCGGTGCCGGCCAGGTAGGTTTTGGTGCGGTCGAAGAGGGCGGCTTGTTCGGCGGTGGTGTAACGCATTTGTTTGCGGGGGTTATTTAGTAGGTCGGCCCGTGGAGTTTCCCTGGTAAGTGCGGGCGGGTTGTGGCGTTTTGCGCGTGTTTCGTGGTTCCCCACCCGAGCCTAACGGATCGACCTCCCCAAAGGGGAAGTTATATAATAGGTGACTTTGAGAATGCAACAATCAAGTTTATCGGTTGGAATGAAAATCATTGATATTGATTTCCCCCTTTCGGGGGGTCAGGGGGGAATAATCTGGCCGTGTCCCCGGCTAGCGCCGGGGTCGGTCCCTTCCCAGCTCGCTGTTCGCTCGGCCCTGCGGGCTGCTCCTTACAGTCGCCCTGTCCAGGCACCTCACGCGGGTTCGGCCGGCCGTCATTCCTCGCCTAAGAGCGTGTCTAAATTTTTACTTCCTGATAAACAAGCATTTGAAAACCTGGCGTCATAAAAACTGACTTACGTAACCCGCTATGCGCGCACCGCGAAGTAGCCGAAGCGAATCGTTGATTCTCCGTTCTTAAAAATTTCAGACACGCTCTAAAGCCGCCCAATCTACGGCAACCACCCCGGATTTACCCACCACCTGGGCGGCGGCAAGGTTGGCCAGGCGGGCCAATTCGGCGGGGGGCAGTTTCCGGGCCAGGCCGCAGGCTACCACGCTAATGACGGTATCCCCCGCCCCGCTCACGTCGGCCACGGCGCGGGCGGCGGTGGGGGAGATACTGCTCTCCGTACCGTCGGAAACATAAATGCCGTGCTCCGACAGCGTGATCATGGAGTAGCGGTTGCCCAGTCGCTCGCGCAGCAGGCGGTCGGCATCGTCCAGGGCCGCGAGGGTGGGCACCAGCGGGCGATCCAGTTGGGCCTGCATTTCGCGCAAGTTGGGCTTGAAGAGCGTGGCCCCCCGGTAGGCCCAGAAGTGCCGGTCCTTAGGGTCTACGGCGGTGGGAATGCCGAGTTCCTCCGCCCGCCGCATTACGGTCTCGATCACCCCGGCCGTCATCACGCCCTTGTTGTAATCCTGCAGGATGATGACGTCCGGCGGTCGGTCGGTCAGCAGTTTTTCCAGTCGTTGCAACAGGGCGGCTTCTTCGCGGGCGGAGAGGTCCTGCGTATCCTCAAAATCGGCCCGCAGCAGTTGTTGCCGCTGCGCCAGTACGCGGGTCTTGAGGGTTGTCCGCCGTTCCTGCGAGGAGAGGATACCGGCCGTGGAAATGCCCAGGCCGGGAAGCAGTTCATCGGTGAAGTCGCGCCCCGCCTCATCCTGCCCTACTACGCTGAGCAGGATCGGCTCGGCCCCCAGTGCTCGCACGTTCAGGGCCACGTTAGCCGCTCCGCCGGGACGGTTTTCCTCCTCCCGCACCCGCACCACCGGCACCGGGGCTTCCGGGCTGATCCGGTCTACGGTGCCGCTCAAGTAGCGGTCTACCATTACGTCTCCAATAATCAGAACGTTCAAATCGGCGAAAACGGGTAGGGCGGACTTCTTCATCTAGCCGCGAAGATAGGGAAAGAGGATTACCCTACTCGTGCCTTCAGTTTATCCTTAAACTCTTTGCGAAACTTGCTCACCTTAGGTGAGATCACGGCCGTGCAGTAGGGGTTGCGGTCGCCTACCTTGGCGTAGTAATCCTGGTGGTTGGCCTCGGCTACATAAAAGGTGTCGAACGGCAGCAGGTCGGTCACGATGGGATCGTCCCAGATGGTGGGGGCGAAGTTTTCTTTCACCTGCTTGGCCACGGCCGCCTGCTCGTCGTTCACCGTAAAAACGGCGGAGCGGTACTGCGGTCCGCGGTCGTTCCCCTGGCGGTTGGGGGTGGTGGGGTTGTGGGTAGTAAAGAACACTTTTAGTATCTCCTCGTAGGTAACCACCTTTGGGTCGAACCGCACAGCCACCACCTCGATGTGATCGGTTGCCTTGCTGCACACGTCGCGGTAATTGGCCGTTTCCTCCGTCCCGCCACTGTAGCCGGAGATCGCCTCGTGGACACCCTGGAGTTCGGTAAAGATCGCCTCCACGCACCAAAAACAGCCTCCGCCGAGGATAGCGGTTTGTAGGGAAGAATCGGAATCGGCGGCCTGGCGGGTTACTACATTTTGCTTGGTCATGGGGGCTATATTTTCTTTGCAGAACAAGAGAGGGCGGGGGGAGGTTGCGCGGGGGAGGTAAGGATTTGGGGTAGAAAGGGCGTGTATGTCGCTCAGGTCAACGTCCTCCAGGTCCGAGACGGGCGGCGAAGCCGGCTGCCCGTAGTACGAGCAGGTGGAGCAGTCTACGTCTCGGACGTAAACGTCCTCGACCTGATCGGCGTGCGCGAACGATGTGTACGTCGCTCAGGTCGAGGACCTCCAGGTCCGAGACGGGCGGCGAAGCCGGCTGCCCGTAGTACGAGCAGGTGGAACAGTCTACGTCTCGAACGTAGACGTCCTCGACCTGAGCGGCGTGCCTATTTTAATTTCATCCTGATTTCCATTAATGACTCACAAAAGACTCCTGATGCATAGGATGGAGATAAGTATTTGGCCAACCCTCCCAGCGAACCGTCAAACCAGGCTTTACGGGATTATTTAACACATACCACATCACTCGCGCAAATTTACCCGGCCGAATGGTCCGGTCAAAATAAGATGGTTGCCAGAAGGAGGTACCGGTCCGATCAAGTAGCTGATTAGCTAACCGGGCCGTATAACCTTTGTGTCTTTTCATCAGGACTCCAATATCAATGAGACCGGATTGCTGAGTTGGCTTTTCCAGGATAACATGAACGTGATTGGACATCACACAGATTGCATGAATGATAAGCTCCATGTTCTCTTGGAAACTAAGCCAGCTATTTATGACAACCCAGGCAATACGTTGATTCCCTAGAAAGTAAGGACCGTTGGAGTGGTTATGCAGTAATTTATCGAGTTCTACTTCAAATCTAGCATTAATTAGATAGCCTTGCGATAATCGACGTTCCTCCTGCTGAGGTGCAGGAAGCCGTTCAAGTTTTTGTTCCAGCATACTGAGTTCGAGATCGCGCTTCTTCATCAGCCGACGCTCCATATTTACCGGCACACTTCCAAATAATCGGTAAGTAATATGGACGGGTTGTTCGCCTACGGGAAAATGTTTTTGATTGTTGAGTGGCATAGTTGTATGACAATTATTTTTGCTAAAATAGCTGATTATTTGTTGCCCTGTGTAAAGTGTAACCGCATGGTAGGTGCAAGCGGCTTGTACATCGCTCAGGTCGAGGACCTCCAGGTCCGAGACGGGCGGCGAAGCCGGCCGCATGGGGTGCGGGCCGCGTAGGACAGTCTACGTCTCGGACGTAGACGTCCTCGACCTGAGCGACACACGGTTGCGGCTGCGCCGCTGGCTCGGACGTGGACGTTCTTGACCTTTAAGTGATGCGTGAGGCACCTGGAAGGGGCCGACCGCCAGGGAGGCAGCCCGCAGGGCCAGCAGGCTTGCGAGCCTGGAAGACGCCGACCCGGCCCGCGCCAGCGGACGGGGCACGCCCAAAAAAGAGGCTGACAAAAAGACGTAATATTCCTGGAAAGCACTGACATAAAGTCACTTGCGTTACTTCGGTACGTGCTTTGCATTAGGGGGAGGAAGAGCGGCGAACCGGTGAAACGGGGGATTCGTTCCACTCACATAAAGCTAAAACGATGAATCTCAATAATTTCACTATCCGGGCGCAGGAGGCCGTGCAACGCGCCTCGCAGGTGGCCCTGGAGAAGGGGCAGCAGGCCATTGAGGCGGCGCACTTGTTGCTGGCCGTTTTGGAAACGGACGAGAATGTGGCTCCTTTCCTGTTCAAAAAAATGGGTGTTGACGAGCGGATGATCCAGCAGGCGGCGCAGGCGATGGTGAATGGCTACCCGACCGTGAGCGGGGGGCAGCCCTATTTGTCGCGGACTGCGGGGGAGGCCCTGCAGCGGGCGACGGCCGCGCTGAAGGATTTTGGCGATGAGTTCGTGACCGTGGAGCATTTGCTGCTGGGAATACTGGCGGTAAATGACCAGGCATCGCAGTTATTGAAGGACGCGGGCGTGAACGAAAAGCAGTTGAAGCTGGCCATCGAGGACTTGCGGAAGGGCAAGCGCGTGACCAGTAACTCGGCGGAAAATGCGTATAATTCGCTGAATAAGTATGCCATCAATTTGAATGAGCGGGCGCGTAATGGCAAGCTGGACCCCGTGATCGGGCGTGACGAGGAGATCCGGCGCGTGCTGCACATTCTGGCGCGGCGATCTAAGAATAACCCGATCCTGATCGGGGAACCCGGGGTGGGTAAGACCGCCATCGTGGAGGGTTTGGCGAACCGGATCGTGAACGGCGACGTGCCCGAGGACCTGCGCGAAAAGGAAATTTATTCGTTGGATATGGGTGCCCTGATTGCGGGGGCCAAGTACCAGGGGGAATTTGAGGAACGGCTGAAAGCCGTGATCGGCGAGGTGACCGAGGCCGAGGGGTCGATCTTCCTGTTTATCGATGAAATTCACACCCTGGTGGGTGCCGGCAAGGGGCAGGGGGCGATGGACGCCGCCAATATATTGAAGCCCGCGCTGGCGCGCGGGGAGTTACGTGCCATTGGCGCGACCACGCTGGCCGAGTACCAAAAATACTTCGAGACCGATAAGGCCCTGGAACGCCGCTTCCAGCAGGTGAAGGTGGACGAGCCTTCGGAAGAGGACGCGATCTCCATCTTGCGCGGCCTGAAAGAACGCTACGAAACGCACCACAAGATCAACATCCTGGACGAGGCCGTAGTGGCCGCCGTGCAGCTGAGCGAGCGTTACATTACCGACCGCTTTTTGCCCGATAAGGCCATTGACCTGATTGACGAGGCCGCCGCCCGCCTGCGGCTGGAGATGAACTCGATGCCCGAGGAACTGGACGAAGTGGAGCGCAAGATCCGCCAGCTGGAGATCGAGCGCGAGGCCGTGAAGCGCGAGCAGGACGACCTGAAGATCGGCCGGATCAACGAGGAACTGGCTAACCTGGAGGAACGTCGCAACGAACTGCGCGCCCAGTGGGAGAGCGAGCGCGAGGTAGTGCTGGGTTTGCAGCAGGCCAAGGAAGAAATCGAGCGCCAGAAACTGGAGGCCAACCGCCTGGAACGCAGCGGCGACTATACCGCCGTGGCCGAACTGCGCTACGGCCGGATACCGGAACTGGAGCGGGAACTGGCCGGTTTCCGCGATCGGCTGATCGAGATGCAGTCGGCCAACAAGATGCTGGTGAAGGAAGAAGTGGATGCCGAGGATATTGCCGAGATCGTGGCCCGCTGGACGGGGATTCCGGTGACGCGGATGCTGCAGAGCGAGCGGCAGAAACTGCTCAACCTGGAGGAAGAACTGCACCGGCGGATCGTGGGGCAGACCGAGGCCGTGGAAGCGGTATCGGACGCCATCCGCCTGAGTCGCACGGGCCTCAGTAATCCGGACCGGCCGGTGGGCAGTTTCCTGTTTCTGGGTACGACCGGCGTGGGTAAGACCGAGCTGGCCCGTGCCCTGGCCGACTACCTGTTTAACGATGCCGACATGATGACCCGCATTGACATGAGCGAGTATCAGGAACGCCACGCCGTGAGCCGTTTGGTGGGCGCCCCCCCCGGTTATGTGGGCTATGACGAGGGCGGCCAGCTGACGGAGGCCGTGCGCCGCAAGCCCTATTCCGTGGTGCTGCTGGACGAGATCGAGAAGGCGCACCCCGATGTGTTCAATATCCTGTTGCAGGTGCTGGATGACGGGCGACTGACCGACAACAAGGGCCGCGTGGCCAATTTTAAGAATACCGTTATCATCATGACGTCGAATATCGGTTCCGACCGGATCCGGCAGAACTTTGCCGAGATTGCGGAAGGCGGCGACGAGGAGGCCATTGTGGAACGGACGCGCCGGGAGGTTTTCGACCAGTTGAAGCATACGGTGCGCCCCGAGTTTCTGAACCGGATCGACGAGGTGATCATGTTCCATCCGTTGAGCAAGGCCGATATTCGGCAGATCGTGGAGTTACAACTCGACGGTCTGCGCAAGCAACTGAAGGAACAGGACATTACGCTGGCAGTTGCGCCGCAGGCAATGGATTGGCTGGCCGAGGAGGGGTATGATCCCGAGTTCGGTGCCCGTCCGCTGAAGCGGGTGATCCAGAAGCGGGTGCTGCGTCAGCTTTCCCGGCAGATGCTGGAGGGTACGATCCACCCCGGACAGCACCTGGTGCTGGATGTGTTTGATAACGTGGTGGTGTTCCGTAAGGCTATTAAGGATGAGGAGGAGTTGGTGGTCAACCCGTCATAGTAGAGACGCGATACCTCGTACATCCAAACGGCGGTAGCCGTTTGGATGTACGAGGTTTGATGTATGATGTCTGATGTGAGATGTCTGATGTGAGATGTCGCTCAGGTCGAGAACCTCCGGGTCCGAGCAGGGCGGAGCAGCCGGCCGTCTGCTCCGGCTGGGTGCGTATGGGACTGATTACCTCTTGGACGTGAACGTCCTCGACCTGAGCGGCTTGTACTCACCCAGGTCGAGGATTTCCGGGTCCGAGCAGGCCGGCGCAGCCGGCCGTCTGCTCCGGCTGGGTGCGTATGGGACAGTTTACGTCTCGGACGTAGACGTCCTCGACCTGAGCGGCGTGTACTCACCCAAATCGAGGACCTCCAGGTCCGAGCAGGGCGGCGCAGCCGGCCGTCCCTAAGATGAGCCGTGCTGACTGGTTACATTTCGGACGTAGACGTCCTTGAATTAAGCCTCCGAGACGACCACGGACAGTTGTGGGAAAATTTTATTGTCAGTGAAGCCAAGAAACAACTGAGTTACGCCGGCGGTGGTGGTCGACTATATTTTTGGCGTAGTAACAACGGTGCCGAAGTCGATCTGGTAGTAGTGCGTGGGGGCAAGCACCAAGCGCTCGAAATCAAATACAATCCACGTAAAAAACCCCGTTTCCCGGCTTCTTTCCTGGAAACTTACCAACCGGAGAAGACGGCAGTCCTCAACCGGGAAACTTTTTCTCCATTTTTTGAGAAAGGGACGTTTGGATAGAGCTGCTCATCTTGTTTTAGAGCGTGTCTAAAATTTTTAAGAACTGAGGATCAATGATTCGCTTCGCGGCTACTTAGTGGTTAAGGTTCCGGCTAGATAAAAACTTACGCGCAGAGCGGGTTACGTAAGTCAGTTTTTACGACGCCAGGTTCTTAAATGCTTGGTTATCAGGAAGTAAAAATTTAGACACGCTCTTAGTACCTACTGGGTGCCTCATTATCGCAAATCGCCCTCTTCTGATGATTGTGCCCGTCAGTTGCCCCGATTCAACCGCTTTCCCCCGAAAAATTATCCCCCCACTCCAACAACTTAATCATCCAGGAACCGGTTATCTCACAAACTTTCAATTATTACTGAAATTTCATAGGGCAAACGCATCAAATTCGTACCTTTGGCAGCATGATTCTCACAAAACCGCCCCTCTGTTTTCTTCCGTTCCTGACCCAAGAGTAGGAGGTAGATGTAAGTACAAACTATCTAATATCTTGTTTATCGCCTTATGCACTTTATTATCTAATGGAGAGGATTTTGAAGATATGGCGGAGTTTGCGAGAGAACGAAAATTTTGGTTGAAGAAATACATTGATTTAGGCGATTCGACACCATCTCATGATACGTTTAACAGGGTATTTCAACTCGTTGACCCTCAATGTCTTCAAGAAGGTTTAAACGAAGATGGGAAAAAACTATTAAATCATCTCAAAGAGCGTCTGATTGCCATCGATGGTAAAAAACTAAAAGGCGTTTCTCCCAAATCAAAAGGAAATAGTGGCTTGTATATTTTGAATGCTTGGGTTTGCGATCAGGGATTGTGCATCGGGCAGACCAAAGTGATGGATAAAAGCAACGAAATCACGGCCATTCCCATCCTTCTCGATGAACTCGAATTGCAGGGCACGACGGTCAGCATTGATGCAATCGGGTGCCAAAAAGAGGTGGCCGAGCAAATAATTTCGGCTGAGTCCGACTACATCTTGGCGGTCAAAGGGAACCAAAAAGACCTGCTTGAAGAGGTACAAGAAGGATTCGATCATTGCGCTTGCGAATCTGAAGATTCGCAATGGGAATACGACCATGGTCGCTTCGAGACGAGAAAATGTGAAGTCATAAATGGCAAGGCATGGTTAAGTCCCGACTTAAAGGAAAAGTGGTCCAGTATTGAGCAGCTGGTAAAAATTACCGCCAGTAGAGAAATTGGTGAAGTAACTACAACAAACACAAGGTATTATATAACCAGTCACGCTAACAAAACCGCCGCCCAACTTAATAAAATGATTCGAAGCCACTGGAGTATTGAGAATCAGCTTCATTGGCATCTGGATGTAACTTTTGACGAGGATTCCAGCAGAGCCAGAATGGGAAATGCTCCTCTCAACCTCAGCACAATGCGCAAGATGGCACTCCACCGCATAAAGAAGGACAACGCCAAATTAAGTCAGAAAAAGAGACGATTCAGGGCGTCCATGAACACAGACTATCTCGATCAACTTCTCAACTTGTAATTTGATGCGTTTGCCCTAGAAATTTCAGAAACATGATCGTTTCCCTCCCCTACCCGCATACCGCCGCCCTCGACCGTTTCCAGTCCGACTGCGCTACCCTACCCTTCTCCTATCCCGAGCGCGGCTTTGCTACCCGGGATAATTTTCCGCCCGGCTACGATCACGACCGCAACGAAACGGCGGTGGGGCGGGGCAAGGCCGATTTTGCCACCGCGCGGGCGGCCATTCGCGAGTACCGGCATTTCCCGACTGACTGGACACTGGCCTACGCCCAGAACGAGGCACCCCGCCCAGGTCTTGATGTAGTCGTCCTCTTCCGCGTGTTCAACCTCCACTGGCTCAACGGTGCCCGCGTGGTGGACGTCATCGACCGGCCCGACTACTACGGCTTTTCCTACGGCACCCTGGAAAACCACATCGAGCGGGGCGAAGAGTTATTCTACTGTCGCCTCGACCCCACCGACGGGCGGGTCTACTATGGCATCCAGGCCTACAGCCGCCCCCGTTTCTGGGGCACCCGGCTCCTAAAACCCTACGCCCGCGCCCAGCAGCACCGCTTCGTGCGGGAAAGCATGGCCCGCATGCGCGAGATCTGTGCCGTATTACCAGCCTTCGTCCAATGAGCACCATTAAGCAACCCGCAGACCCCGCCCACCGCCTGTTGCCATTGCTGGGCCTACCGGTCTGGCTAATCCTGGCCGTGTTCTTCCTCCCCGAATCCGCGCTGCGGCTCGACTACGTGCGCCTGTTATTAGTAGCCGCGCCGCTGGTGATACTCCCCCTCAGCCGGGCTGCCGATGACGAGTTTCGCTTGCTCGACCTTATCCTCGCCCTGGCTTTTGCCCTGGGCATATTACTGCCCGCCGCGTGGTGGTCGGTAGCCCTCGTCATCCCCTGGTGGCTGTTTGCGGCCGAGTGGTCTATCCGCCGGTTCCGGGAGTGGGCGGCCGGGTCCGGTTCCCTGCGGGTGAACGACCTGCTCCGCACGGCCGAGCCGCTCTTCCTGCTCACCGCCGCCTGCTGGGCCATTGCCGAGCGGGCCGGTTGGTCGGTCATGGGTTTCGACGCTACTATTACCTTGCTTACCGCCGTTCACTTTCACTACGCGGGCTACGCCCTCGCGTGGCTCACCCGCCGCCACCCCACGCTGCCCGCCTTCCTGCGCTGGGGTGTGTTGGCGGGCGTTCCGCTGGTGGCCCTCGGCATCACTACTACCCAGTATGATCTACCCCACATGATCGAAATCGTCTCCGTTACCCTCATGGCTGCGGCCGGGGCGGGGGGTGGGAGTAGCTTACCTGCTATTCGGATTCCGTTCGCGTTGGGGATTTCTCCCGTCCCTCGCCTGGGGGCTGGGTGGTCTGGCCCTCCTGCTCGGGATGCTGATCGCGCTGGCTTATGGTTGGCGCAGTGTTTTTCCGGTGGCGTTTTTGAATATCCCGCTGATGTATGCGCTGCACGGTTCGCTTAACTCGCTGGGGTTTGCGTTACCTGGGGTGTTGGCGTGGTGGGGTTTGGCGGGGGGGAGGGGTGACAGAGTGCGCTCTGTTTCGTGGTGACCTCACCCCCGGCCCGAATAATCGTCTGGGTCCCCTCAACCCCAGTCGCCGCGGAGGAGAGGGGTGACGGAATGCGTTCTGTTTCGTGTGCGCCCCCTCCCGCGCTATCGCGCTTACCCTCCCCAGGGGAGAGAGTGGCGAGCGACGAGTGCCACGCCCCGTCACCCCTCCCCCCTGGGAGGGGCCGGGGGAGAGGTCTCAAATAACGTCACCCCTCCCCCCTGGGGAGGGGCCGGGAGAGAGGTCTCAAATAACGTCACCCCTCTCCCGAGGAGAGGGGCCGGGGGTGAGGGTCAACGGCGTAATACGGGCCACCCCCCGGCCCCTCCCCCCTGGGGAGGGGCCGGGGGAGGGGAGCTTGATTTACCCTCATTCCCGGAAAAACTCACCCCGCTCAATCAAGTTATTCAAGGGTAGCTACAACATACAAGATGCGGCATTCAACAACCCGTACACCCAGCCCTAATCCCTCCCTCCCTCACTCCTTCAATCCCTCACTCCCTCAATCCCTCGATCCCTCACTCCCTCAATCCCTCACTCCCTCAATCCCTCAATCCTTCAATCCCTCAATCCTTACAAAAAAATGGGAAGCCCGCCCCAAGGCGAACTTCCCATTTTTTAAACACAGACCGCAGTTTACTACTGCTTCATGATCTGCTTGCTGTACGTTTCGCCATTGATGCGCAGCTCGAGCGTGTAGACGCCGGCGGGCAGTTGGCTGATGTTCGTGATCGAACCACCGTTGGCAACCTGGAAGTTGCGTACGCGGCGACCGGCAAGGTCGATCAGGCTGACGTCCATGGAACGGACGGCCTGGTCGGTGATTTTGATGTTCAGGTAATCCTGTACGGGGTTTGGGAAGAACGATACTTCCAGACCGCTGCCGTCGATGTCCGAGACATTTACGACCTGTGGGATAAGGACGCCATCTACAATGTGTACCACACCATTGCTGGCGATGATGTCAGCCTGGATAACGAATACCGTATCACCAATGCTGATAGAACCCATACCGTCGTTCGATATAGTAATCGTTTCACCAACCAGGGTGGTGAGCGTTAGTCCGTCCGTAAGCTCGCTGCTGGTCAGCGAATCAGCGACGACATGGAATCGCAATAATTCCGATAATTCCGCAACGTCGCTAATGGCAGCCAAAGTAGTTGCATCCACACCTGCAATGGCTGCATTATTGGGAGCAAATACGGTAAAGGGACCGTCGCCGCTCAGGGTGCCGGCCAGACCGGCCGCGATGACAAGACCTTCCAGTGAGCTGAGGTCGTCGGTAGCTACTACCAGCTCGGTGATGGTGGACAACTCGACGCCCGAGTTCAATTCGTAAGCACCAATGTCGGGCATTCCGTTGCGATCAAACTGGTTGAGGTCGACCTCGGGTACTTCGGGGCCGGTTACGCCGGCATCGACGAGGGGGCTACCTTCTACGGGACGGAGATCGAGCGGGTCTTCTTCGCTAACGAAAACTTCTTCGAAGTCAAGGGCATCATTTACGATATCCGTGGCACCTAATACAGTTGCCAGTAGAGGATCGCCAAACTCATTATTGAAGAAATTACCGCCGCCGGAGATGGTTACCGGAGAAAGAATAGCGTCCGCCGCTTCAAGTTGGTAACTAGTTCCGTTAACATTGAAGAACGCGTTGTTGGTCAGGGTAGTCGTAGAGGAAATAGAATCATTACCAACGAAGTTGGCAATGTCGTATCCTACTCCATCTCCGGCAAGAAAATTGTTGTAGAAGGTATTGTTAATAAACTCACGCTCTACATCGAAAAGACTTGAGTTTAAGGAGATAGCTCCTCCACCACCATCTTCAGTAGACAAGACAAAATTCTGCGAGAATAGTGAATTAGTTACATTCAATAACGCATCATTCACTTCAAGGGCACCGCCTTGTCCAGTATTGGCAATATTGTTAGAAAATATGGTCCGATCAATATTCACCGTACCATTACCAGTATTGGTGGGAGCTGCGGCAGAACCAAAGAAAGAGAAGTAAGTCATCGCTCCGGCTGACACTTCAGCGAAGTTTGCATCAAACGTACAGTCCGAAATATTTACATCGGCGTTCAATGCAAATCGTACTGCACCGGCACTAGTACTATTGGCTCGATTCTGCCGAAACTCAGAATTACTGATCGTAATATTAGATTTCGCGTCAAGAACGAAGAGACTATCCGTAGTCTGCGTCGCAATAGCACCGGCGGCGTCCGCTTGATTGCCTACAAATGATGAATTAGAAATATTCAGCGTATCAGCATCAAAGCAGAAGATAGCACCGCCGACACTGCTAAAGACACCCGCATCACCAATACCATTTTCATTAAATTCACAATTGTCAATGCTGATCTTTCCTGTTTCACTCATACTTATTGAAAAAGCACCACCAAGAACAGAGGCAAAATTATCGGAAGCTACACAATCAGAAATTCTGATATCTGAGTTAGCCCCGGTATTGAGTGAGATTGCTCCACCACGTTCTACTTCAGCATTAGTAAAAGTAAGACCGCTAAAAGTAGTAATACCACCACCTACTTCTTCGTCAGAACCGATGTAGATGAAACCACCACCGAAAGTAGATTGACCATCATTGAATGTGGAGTTTGTAACCGTAGCAATCTGGTCCTGCATATAAAACCCAGCACCTGAAGTACCGATAGAATTCCCATCAAACATACAACTGTCAATGACAATTGATACGGAATCCGTATAGCCAGGATCCCCAAAAGAAATAAACCCACCACCGAAAGCAGCGGTATTGTCCTCAAAAGTACTGTTGGTCAATGTAAATCCAACATCTTGAATACGGATAGCACCACCTAAAGAAGCAGCACCATTTTCAGCAAAACTACAATTGTTAATGGCAATATCGTCTGGATCTGGATCAATGTTGGGGTCACCAATAACGAAAGCGGCACCACCGGAGGCACCTGATTGATTGTTTTCAAAAACGCAATCCTCAAGGGTAAAGCCCATCGAAAATGTACGAATAGCTCCACCAGATGTTGAGCCATTATCCGCAAATTCGCAATCAAGTATAAGTAAGTCAGACTTATCGATCGGTTCTCCATTAAATCCTTGAGCGTAAATTGCACCCGCAACGCCGGCTCCACTAATGTTATTAAGAAAAGAACATCCCGTTATTTCGGAATCAAATACACTCAAAAAAGAAATGGCAACACCGAAAGAGTTGGGAACAGATAAGGTTTGATTGCTGTCGAAATCACAGTCTTCAACTGAAATAGCAAGTGCATTTCTTACAGCTACCGCTCCATTAACAGCTACGTTATTAACGAAACTACAGCTTGAAATTCCCGTACCAATGTTAGTAGTAATCAACACCACACCAGTACTATCAGCACGGTTGTTAGAAAAATCGCTGTTCTCGATGTTAGACGCATCTGCACCCCGACCGCGTAGTGAGATGGCAGCTCCACGAACCCCACGGTTTTCCGTGAATACACAATTGCTAACTAGTATGGGCGAGTACGCTAGTATGGCACCGCCTTCATCTTCAAAGCTCAAGGTATCAGAGGCAGCTGTAGCACCACCACGAATCTCGAGGCCGATGAAGAACACCCCGGGTGTAATCAAACTATCCACGTAAAAAACGTGAACCGTGTTATCCGCACGGTTAGCCGTCACGTCATCCACATTATCATCACCGTTAACGTCACCCGTAATCACGGCAAGGTTAGTTTCGGGATCGGCCTGATCCAAAGTAGTTTCGGTACCGTCGAAGCCGCCAATGATGGAAAGCGATTTCGTGATCGTAATCGAAGCCGTTGCCGAAGTGGTGCGGTAAAAACCGTCCGCCACCCAGATCTGGCTGTTGGGGGCCGCCGCGTCGATAGCAGCCTGTAGATTGGTGTAAGCGTTGGCAAACGACGTGCCGTCGCCGGTGCCCGTAGCGTCGATGTCGACGAAGACGACCTGGGCGGAGGCCATTCCTACGAAGAGGAAGGCGATGAATAAGAGATAAACTTGCTTCATGAATGTAGAAGGTTGGTTGGAAAGGAAAAGGGAAAAGGCACGATCTCCACCCGGAAAGCTTCCCATCACAGGGAGGCAGGGCCGAAAAGTGTAAGAACGTGTGTTAAGTGGGGAAGGTGCCGAAGCGGCGAAATGTTCGCTACGCCGAAGAGCAAATATGCTCATCCAGGTAGCGCGCCGGGGGGTAAAGTTAACAAAAATGTTACGCAGGGCTAAGGTTGCGATCACTTCGGGGCGACAAAATAGGGGGATTTTGCGGGAAAGCGAACCCACCGCTGTTAAAAGGGGTCATGGAGTGGCGTCTTGTCGTTCATTTACCATTCCATGGGGTTATGCCGAACTTCCAGCGGTAATCCCTACCCCCACGCCCCCTGCACCCTGCCCCCGTCCACGCAAATCGTCTGCCCCGTCACGTAGCTCGCGTGGGGGGAAAACAGCCAGGCGGCCAAAGTCCCGAAATCAGCCGGTCGGCCCAGGGTGCCGGTCGGCACCTGGGCCAGGAAGAGCCGGCGGATTTCCTCCTCCGGCAGACCCTGAATTTCCGCGCTCCTGTTCAGCACCTCCGTAATGCGCGGCGTCTCGTGGTAGCCGGGGGCCAGAATGTTGATGGTGGTGCCGCGCCCGCCCCGCTCGTTCACCAGTGTTTTCACGTAGGCCGCCACCCCCGCCCGGAAGACATTACTCAGGCCCAGGTTATCGATCGGTTGCTTGATGGAAATACTCTCCACCAACACCACCCGCCCGGCGGCGCGGTCCAGCATCCCCGGCAAAATGGCGTCCAGTAGCTGGATCTTCCAGCGCAGCGTGCCCCGGTAGGCGGCGTCCCAGTCGTCCAGTTCCAGCTCCTCAATGGCCGCCGAGGGCGGCCCGCCCGCGTTCAGACAGACACCATATATATGTTGCTCGTTCAGGTGCGTCCCCAGTTGGGTCACGAACTCCTCGTCCGTCAGGTCGCCCGCATAGGGAATAAAGTGCTCGCCCAGGCGGTCCTGCATTTCCTTCAGTCGGTCGGCATTCCGCGCCAGCCCGATCACGCGGGCACCCTCCGCCAGCAGGGCCTCGGCCACGCCGCGCCCCAGTCCGCTGGTGGCACCGCCCACGGCAATCAGTTTATCGGTCAGTTGTAAATCCATGCGGCCAAGCTACGGAATGTCCAGCAGCTTATGCGTCTGCAAACTCAGTTTCCAGCGTGGGTGCTCCAGGCAGTAGGCCACGGCCGCCCGGGTATTGGCCGCCGTCCGCTCGCCGTCCATGGGTTGCAGGTAAAAATGGGCAAAATCCAGGTGCTCGAACGCATCCGGCCACGCGGCGGGCTGCGGAAAAACCAGCTTCAGCTCATCCCCGCCCGTCACCGCCAGCGCCGCCCCCGCCTTCGGACTCACGCACGCCCAGTCGATCCCGGCCGGCAGCGGCAGCGTACCGTTGGTCTCCACGGCCACCTCCAATCCTGCGGCATGCAGGGCCGCAATCAGCGCCTCGTCCAACTGCAACAGCGGCTCCCCGCCGGTACATACTATATAAGGTGTCCCCTGCGCCCGGTCAGGCCAGAGTGCCGCCGCCCACTCGGCCAGCTCTTCGGCCGCATACTTACCGCCGTTCAGCCCGTCCGTGCCCACAAAATCCGTATCGCAAAACTGACAGATCGCCTTGGCCCGGTCCGCCTCCCGCCCCGTCCACAGGTTACAGCCCGCAAAACGCAGAAACACGGCGGGCCGTCCGGCCTGGGCACCCTCGCCCTGCAGGGTGTAAAAAAGTTCCTTTACGTGGTAGGTCAAGGGATCGAGAATTAACAAGGATTGACGTAGAGACGCAAAATCTTGCGTCCAGGCGACCGACAGTCGCCGCCCAAAAACAAAAAATGAATGGTAAAAACGCAAAATCTTGCGTCCAGGCGACCGACAGTCGCCGCCAACTACCCGCCGCCAACTACCTACTAACGATGCGGGCGTGTCCGTCCCTGACGGGCCGGTCGGTCCCTTCCGGGCTTCGCTGTTCGCTCGGTGCTGCGCACTGCCTTGTTACGGGTAGGGGCAAGCCCTACCCCTACCTGCGGACACCCTCCAGGCACCTCACGCAAAAAAACCGCCCGACTCCCCAGCGGGAATCGGACGGCCTTCCTAAACGCCTCAACCCGGGGATGGTTGCCGCATAAGTCGCTGGAGCCGGAACAGTACTACTTAAACATACCGCCCAAACCGCCCTTCAGCAGGTCACCGGCCTTGCCCGCAATATCGCCGCCGCCCATGCCCAGGGCACTCATCACGCTACCGGCATCGATCTCGTCCGTATCCCCCTCGGCCTGCGCCGCCCCGCCGATCTTGCCCAGGATCATCGGCAGGGCCACGCCCGCCACTTTTTGGGCCACGCCCTCACCTA
Organism: Lewinellaceae bacterium; assembly: GCA_963757435.1. Taxonomy (GTDB): domain Bacteria; phylum Bacteroidota; class Bacteroidia; order Chitinophagales; family Saprospiraceae; genus Neolewinella. The sequence goes on from CAVWSC010000011.1 coordinate 67,060, forward strand.
GTCCCAGCGCGGAAGTGATCTTCCCGATAAAATTGGTCGCAATACCCTGGTAAACCATGTTTTGCATCAGGCCGCCGCCGCCACTCGCACCGCCGGTGGCTGATTTGAGCATATCGATGATGCCGCCCGTATTACCACCCGCCACGGCCGAGGTCAGGCCGGAGAGGATACTTTCCTTGGCCAGGGGCACCGCCTGTTCCGCCTGCCCGGCATCCAGGCCGGTTTGCTCGGTGAGGGAGGACATGACCTGGCCTTTGATGCCGCTAAGAATGCTGTCTAACATGGTTGTACTGTTTGTTGAGATGAAAAAATGCAGCCCAGGGGCCGCCTGAATACCTACACCTTCCAGACGGGAGAAGTTTGATCTCGTCACAAGAAGGGTCGCGATCCCCAGATCGCGGAGGCTCACATCACCGCCCGAAGTTGCATAATTTAAGGGTCGCGATCCCCAGATCGCGAAGGCTCACATTACCGCCCGGAGTTGCGTGGGTCATTTATAACTCACCAGGTCTGGGGACCGGGACCCCTTCTTAAAGGGTCGCGATCCCCAGATCGCGAAGGCTCACATCACCGCCCGAAGCAGCGTAATTTAAGGGTCGCGATCCCCAGATCGCGGAGGCTCACATCACCGCCCGAAGTTGCGTGGGTCATTTATAACTCACCAGGTCTGGGGACCGGGACCCCTTCTTTAAGGGTCGCGATCCCCAGATCGCGGAGGCTCACATTACCGCCCGGAGTTGCGTAATTTAAGGGTCGCGATCCCCAGATCGCGAAGGCTCACATTACCGCCCGGAGTTGCGTAATTTAAGGGTCGCGATCCCCAGATCGCGGAGGCTCACATCACCGCCCGAAGTTGCGTGGGTCATTTATAACTCACCAGGTCTGGGGACCGGGACCCTTCGACTGGTCAGAAGATCGCAGCCTTCGCAGTTGCGTGAGGTGCCTGGAGGGGACGTGCGTAGCACCAAGCGAACAGCGAAGCCCGCAAGGGACCGGCCGGCCCGTCGAGGGACGGACACGCCCGGAATAGTAGGATAGTACTGGTAGCGGGTAGACACACATTGCTTGCATAGAAGACGTATGGAGCGTATGCGGAATATGGCCTTTCTATGCTTTGTTGGCTGCATTTTTATTTTCCCAAATCAATGTCTTTAATTTTTTTAGCTGGATTACCCGCAAAAATAGTATTTTCAGGAACCTCATTTGTAACAACCGAACCAGCTGCGATTATTGAGTTGTTTCCGATTTTTATTCCTCCGATTATGACACAATGTCCACCAATCCATACTTTATTTCCTATTGTTATTGGTTTCGCAAATCCTGATTTGTGTCGGTCAACAGGACTAATATTGTGTCCTGCGGTATAAATCCCAACATTTGGTGCGATAAGGCAATTATCTCCTATTCTCACTTCTGCCATATCTAAAATTGTGCAGTTATACCCTGCATAGAAATTCTCCCCGACATGGATATTATAACCAAAATCACAATGAAAATTATGTTCAATAGAAATTCCTTTTCCAACAGAACCAAGAAGTTTTTCTAAAATCCTTACTTTCAATTCTTTGTTTTCATAGTCCGTCATGTTGAACTTTTGTAAAAGTCTCCCGGCTCTTACAAGGTCTTTTTTATGACGTTTATCGTTTCTGATATATTCTATTCTTTCCGAATTCATTTATTTTTCGATTATTTTTTCTAATTACAGCCAAAAAGCGTTAGTGACTGCGTAAAAATAAGGGCGGTGTATCAGATGTAACTACATCTAAATTCTTCAAGTATATTGAGACACCAGTGATCATTGATGCTTCAGGACTTCAAGCTGTTTTCAGTCAAAATTGGTCCATCCTTACTTTTGATACACCGCCAAAATAAGATCGCTCTTTTTTTGCAAAAAAATTAGTGTTCACAGATTTTATAGCATTAGTGACCCAATAAGTTATTTCTACGCGGTCCCTTAGTCCAGAGAGCCGAGAGAGTGTTCGTCCGGGTTTGGGAAAAAGTAAGGAGAGCGTTCATCCACCATTACTACCCCCTACCGTTAATACCTTCTGCGCCCCTCACCCGCGCTGCCGTTCCAGCAGTACCATCATCATAAAGCCGAGAAGGATGCGGTCGTCGTCGTCGCCGTCGATGGGGCCGGTTTTTTCGAGGGTGAATTCTTTGCCGAAGAAAGAGGCTTCCTTGCTGAGTTTGGCGATGGGCCGATCGGATAGATCGGTGAGAAGGTAGGTGGGGTTGAAGAAGTAGCCGGTGAAAAAGCCGAGGATGGGTATTTCGCCGAGGAAGGAGTCCATGACTTTGACCCAGGCGTTTTCTTCGCGGATGTGGTACTGAAGTTTGCCGTGCCGGTCGATGATCTCGTATTCGGCTTTCCAGATGGATTTCCAGCCCTTACGGGCTATTTTTCCGAATTCCTGCCGGGTCCGTTCGTCGATGAAGGCGTAGGCGGCCGAGAAGTCGATCCACCGGTCGGCTTTGATGGAATAGAGGACGTTGGCGCGGCTTTCGTCGCTGAATATCTGGATGTCTTCCTTGAATTTGAACATCTTCTGCCGCACGTAGGCAACGATATTGCCCCGGCTGTCGGTGGCCGTGAAGTCGTTGGCCAGGGTGGTGATCTTGAACGAGAAACGGAGGGGGAAGTGGAGGTTTTGCATGGGGGCGGTTGATGGCCTGATTAGGAGGAGATAGTAATGGTAGGAAATATAAAACGGTGGGAGTTATTTGGCCGGGGGGTGGGGGCCTGCGGCGCCCCCACCCCCGGCCCCTCCCCAGAGGGGAGGGGTGACGTTTTTTGGCACACGTCACGTCACCCCCTCCCCTCTGGGGAGGGGGCCGGGGGGAGAGGTCTCACGCGTAGGCTTATATCAAAATACAAAAGTACCAAAGGCGAAGCCTTAATCAAAAGTACGGGCGAAGCCCCCCCCCCACTATTGCGGCTTCACCAGCAGCATATACACCGGAAAGTGGTCGCTGTACCCCTTATTATAGGTGTCCCAGGAAAAGGAGCGGAGCGGATAGCCGCGGTACTGACCCGACTTTTCGTACATATAAGGAGCGTTGTAGATGTTGCCCTGGTAGAACCGCCAGCCGGTGCCGGCTTGGTCGCCGACGGCGTTGCCGGTGATGAGGATCTGGTCGAAAAGGCTCCAGGCATCGCGGTAGGCACCGGTGCCCTTGCCGTGGCGGAAGAGGTTGTAGTAAGGGTTGTAGAACTCGGCGGGGCCGGTTTTCTCGGGCTTGTCCTGCGCTTTGAGGATTTTACGGACGGAGGGGCTGACGGGGTCGTCGTTGAGGTCGCCCATGATGATGACGCGGGCGGTGGGGTCGGCGGCCAGGATGGAATCGGCGGCGGCCTTGGCGCGGCCGGCGGCGAAGTTGCGCAAAGGGGCGCTGGCGGCCTCGCCGCCGCGGCGGCTGGGCCAGTGGTTGACCATCACGTGCAGCGGATCGCCGCCGTAGTGTCCGGAAACGAGCAGGATATTACGGGTAAAGACGGTGTCGCCGTCGGCATAGGTGAGGCCTTCGAGCAGCAGCGCGTGGCTGGTATCGACGGTGAAGTATTTGGCCTGGTAGAGCAGGGCCACGTCGATGCCGCGCTTGTCGGGGCTGTCGTAGTGCACGATCTGGTAGTTGCGGTCGGCAATGGCGCGTTCCTTCACGAAATCTTCCAGCACGCCCCGGTTTTCGATCTCGGAGATACCGAGCATGCTGAGGCCGTCGGGCGTAACGTCGGTGGCCATTTCGGAAACCACCCGTGCCAGCCGGCCGAGTTTGTCGTGGTAGATCTCGCCGGTGTAGTGCTTTGACCCGGCGGGCGTAAACTCGGTATCGTTGACGTTTTCGGTATCGAGGGTATCGAACAGGTTCTCGAAGTTATAGAAACCGATGGCACCGATCTGGTACTGCTGTTGCTGGGCAGCGGCGGTGGCGAGGGAGAGGAGGAAGGTGGTGGCTAGGAGGAGTCTGATCATGGAAAGAGGGCTTCGCCCGTATTTTGGTAGGACGCTGCGCGTCTGTATGTTGGTATTTTTGATAAGCCTACGCATACTTGATAAACTGGACAGCCTAGGGTGCAAAAGTACCAACTCCGAGGAGTTTACGACAATCACCGCAAGTAAATTACCAGCGGCAACGCCGCCTACTAAAGTACAGGGAGCGGCAACCAAAGTTGCCCTCCCAACAATAAGTTGCTGTTAACATTCACCTCAAATCCCCGCCAATCCTTAAAATAAGTTAATTTTGCGGCCAATTACGCTCCCTACCTATGATAATGAGTCCTACCCCGCTTGCGAGAATTGTTTTCAGCCTGCTACTCCTTTTGGGAATCGGCACCATCGTGGCGCAGTCGACCGAAATACGCGGCCGCGTACTGGACGACCGCAGCAAAGAACCCATGGCCGGTGCGGAAGATCCGCACCGGCACCGTTTCCACCCTCTCGGGCGTGGACGGCAACTTCAAACTCAACATCAACTACGGCACCAGCAGCCGGCCGGTACTCAGCATCATCCTGGAAAACTACCAGCCGCTGACCACCACCCTGCCCGCCGAACACGGCGCGGTGATTGAACTGGGCAATTTAATGTTGCTGCCCGGCGGCAACAACGAGGAAGATATCGTGCAGGAGCAGCTGCCCACCATCAACGTTACCCTGGAAGGACTGGAAGAAGACGCCAGCTCGAACAGCATCGGTATCAACGGCCTGCTGGGTGCCACCCGCGACCCCTTCCTGGAAGCGGCGGCCTTTAAATTCAGCGCGGCCCGCTTCCGGATTCGCGGCCTCAATACCGAAAACTCCGAACTGTACCTGAACGGCCTGCCGTTCAACGACCTCGAATCGGGGCGGGTGTTCTTCGGTCAGTTCGGCGGTTTGAACCGCGTCACCAACGGCCGACTGGTAAGTGTGGGCGTAGACGCCAACGAGTACGGCTTCGGCGGCATCGGCGGTCTGGCCAGCATCGACCTGCGTGCCCGCAGCCAGCAAAAACAGACCCGCGCCAGCTACGCTATCTCCAACCGCACCTACCGCCACCGCATCATGGGCGTCCACTCCAGCGGCCTGAACGAGAACGGCTGGGCCTACACCATCTCCGGCTCGCGCCGCTGGGCCGATGAGGGCTACATCGAAGGAACGAGCTACGACGCCTACTCCTACTTCCTGAGCGTGGACAAGGTCTTTAACGACCGGCACGCCCTCAACTTCGTCGGTTTCGGTACCCCCAGCAAGCGGGGTCGTTCCTCGGCCAGCGTGCAGGAGATCTACGACCTGACCGACAATAACTTCTACAACCCCAACTGGGGTTTCCAGAACGGCGAAAAGCGCAACGCCCGCATTGCCAACTACCACCAGCCGGTGCTGATGCTGCGCCACGACTTTACGCCCACCGACCGGTGGACCGTCACCACGGCCATGGGCTACCAGTTCGGCCGCGGTGGTTCCACCGCCCTCGACTGGTTCGCCGGTCCCGACCCCCGCCCCGACTACTACCGCAAACTCCCCAGCTTCGCCGATCCGCTCAACGCCGAGCGCGTGGCCGAAGCCTACCGCACCGACACCGACGTGAGCCAGATCGACTGGGACCGCCTCTATACCGCCAACCGCAACAGCCTGGCCACCATCCGCAACGTGAACGGGATCGAGGGCAACGACATAACCGGTAACCGCGCCCTCTACGTGGTGGAGGACCGCCGCAACGACGTGAGGCGCTTCACCTTTAACACGCGTTTCCAGGTCAACGTCACCGACCACAGCAACATCACCGGCGGCATGAGCTACCAAGCCCAGTCCACCCGCAACTTCAAGGTACTGGAAGATCTGCTGGGCGCCGAGTTCTACGTGGACATCGACCGCTTCGCCGTCTTCGATGCGCCCCCCACCAGCGATTTCGTGCAAAACGACCTCAGCCGCCGCAACCGCCTGGTGCGCGAGGGCGACGTGTTCGGCTACGACTACAACCTCGAAACCCGCCAGGGCGAGGCCTGGCTGCAGTTCGACGAGCAGGGCAAAAAGATCGACTACTTCTTCGGGGCCAGCGTCGGTTTCAGCAAATTCTTCCGCGAGGGTGCGGTGCAGAACGGCCGTTTCCCCGTTACCAGCCTGGGCAAAAGCCCGCGCTCCAATTTCATGCCCTACGCCCTGAAGGCCGGTGCCACCTACAAGATCGACGGCCGCAACTACCTCGTATTCAGCGGCAGCTACCGCGAGCGCGCACCCCTGGCCCGCAACGCTTTCGCCAGTCCCCGCACCCGCAACCAGATCGTGGACAACCTGAGCATGGAGCAGGCCTACGGCGTGGAGGGCGGCTACATCCTGCGCACGCCCAGCGTGAAAGCGCGCTTCATGGGCTACTACAACCGCATCGACAACGAACTGCAAAACCGCAGCCTCTTTCTCGACAACGCCATCCGCGACGCCACCGGTGCCACCCGCGGCGGCTTCGTCAACTACATCACCAACGGCCTCGATACCGAGTACCGCGGGCTGGAGATCGCCGCCGAGGTCAAGATCACGCCCAGCCTCAGCGCAACCGGCGTGGCCGCCCTCGGCCAGTACACCTACCAGAGCCGGCCCATCGTCACCACCTACCTCGACAACTTCCCCACCGAATCGGCCAGCCGCCAGGTGTTCATCAAGAATTTCTTCGTGGCCGGCACCCCCCAAACAGCGGGTTCCTTCGGCCTCAACTACCGCAGCCCGAAGTACTGGTTCCTCAACGTGAACGTCAATTACTTCGACGACATCTACGCCGACATCTTCTACGAGCGCCGCACCCTGGCCGCCCTCAGCCGGGTGCCCGACCCCCAGTTCTCACAGGAGATCATCCCCGAAGGCAGCGCCCTCTACGACCAGATCATCGACCAGGAAAAATTCGACTCCGCCATCACCGTAGACCTCTTCGGCGGCAAGTCGTTCAAAATAGACGATCACTTCATCTACTTCAACATCGGCGTCAACAACATCCTCGATGTGACCGATTTCCGCTCCGGCGGTTTCGAGCAAAGCCGTTTCGATTTCGAGGGCAAAGACGTAGACCGGTTCCCCAACCGCTACTTCTACTCCTTCGGCCGGAATTACTTCGTGAGCCTGGCGTTTAAGCTTTAAGGATTGAATGAATGAATGACTGAATGACTGAGTTTTGCACGGTAAACCTGGACTTACGGCTTTCAAAGGCGAAGCTGCACGGAATTCAATCATTACCTACAATGCTTCTCCTAATCGCAAAGCGATTATCGAAGTTAATCATTCAATCATTCAATCATTCACTAACTCAATCATTGAGAGGGAGCGTGCCCCGGCCAACGGGCCGGGTCGGGCTATCCGGCACTCTCTCCGCTACGCTCCGTTCAGACAACACCTCCTATCCCTCACGCGTAGGAGGCGGGCGAGGGAATATTGACGTTGCTTGGCACACGTCACGTCACCCCCTCTCCCCCCTGGGGAGGGGGCCGGGGGGAGAGGTCCCACGCCTAGGCTTATACCAAACTACCAAATTACCAGCACCGCAGGTGCCTACTAAAATACGGGCAAAGCCCTCTTACCAATGAAGAACCTGACCATCCTTCTCCTCCTGATAATCGGCTTCTCCGCCTGTGTTAACGAGGATTTCGACGAGCCGCCCATCGGTACCTTTCCCGATCTGACGGCCAACTTTACCATTGCCGAACTCAAGGCGCTGCATACCATCGGCAGCAACGCTACCGAGATTACCGACGATCTCATCATCGAGGGAACGGTGGTGAGCAGCGACCAGGCCGGCAACTTCTTCCGGGAGATCATCGTGGAAGACGAGACCGGTGCCATTATCGTGCGGGTCAACACCGTGGATAACTTCGCGCAGTACCCCCGCGGCAGCCGCGTATTCGTACGCCTGCAGGGCCTGTTCATCGGCGACTTCAACGAGCAGTACCAGCTCAACGGCGCACCCGATGCCCGCATCGAGGAAGTACTGGTGCCGGAAACCGTCATCGCCACCGGCGAAACGGTGGAGCTGATGCCGACCGTGCTGACCATCGCCGAACTGGCTAACCCCGCCACCTTTAACCGCTACAAAGGATCGTTGATCCAGATCAACAACGTGCAGTTCATCGGCCCCGATACCTCCGTGACCTTTGCCGATGCGGTCAACCTGTTTTCCGTTAACCGGACGCTCATCGACTGCAACGGCGATCAGATCATTGTTCGGAGCAGCGGATTTTCCGATTTTGCTACCGAACTGACGCCCACCGGTAGTGGTACCATCACGGCCGTACTGACCGCTTTCGGCCAGACTCGCCAACTCGTCATCAGCGACCCCAGCGACCTGATGCTCACCGGCGAGCGTTGCGGTATCTCCGTCGGCGGCGACCTGATTAGCATCGAGGATGTGCGTGACCTATATACCGGATCAGCCACCAATCTGCCCGCTAACCGCAAGATCAGCGGTATCGTGATCTCCGACCGGTCAACCAGTAATCTCAATGCCCGTAACCTGTTCATCCAGGACGGCGAGTTCGGCATCGTGCTCCGTTTTGCCGCCAACCACTCCTTTAACCTGGGAGATCGGATCGAGGTAGGCATAAGCGGACTGGAACTGAGCGAGTTCAACGGTTTGCTCCAGATCAATAACGTTCCCCTGGCTAACGCGGAAGTACAGAATACCGGTAATACGGTCACGCCCCGGGTTGCAACCATTGCCCAAATCATCGCCAATAACGAGGAATGGGAAAGTACGCTCGTAACGGTTGAAGACGCTACTTTCACCGGCGGACCTACTTTCTCCGGCGGCGTAACGCTGATGGACGGTACCGGATCGCTCGACATATTCACCCTTTTCGGTGCCACCTTCGCGGACATCAACCTGCCCACCGAAGCCGGTGACGTAACCGCCATAATTTCCGAGTTCAATACCGATCAGCTCATTCTCCGCAATTTGGACGATGTAGAAGCTGACACCGGCGGCGGTGGCGGTGGCGGCGGCGGAGATGTCACCCAGATTTCCGTCGGCGCGGTACGCGACCTATTTAACGGCGTGGCCACTACTGCCCCGGCCAACCGCTTTATTCGCGGCGTAGTGATCTCCGATGCCGCATCGGGTAACATCACCGGCCGTAATCCTCGTCCTTCAGGACGGTGAGCGCGGTATCGTGGTTCGCTTCAGCGACGTACACGAATTTGCCCTCAACGAAGACATCCGCATCGACATCGGAGGTCTGGAGATCAGCGAGTTCAGCGGTTTGCTCCAGATAAATAACGTACCTAACGCCAACGCTACTTCGTTTGGCGTAGCGGCTCCGGTCACCCCGCGCGAGATCACCCTAAACGAATTGATCGACAATGGCGAGGAATGGGAAAGCACGCTGGTGAAAGTCAATGGGGCTACCTTGTCCGGCAGTTCCACTTACAACGGTTCGATCAACGTTACGGACGGCACGGCCACATTTGCCATGTTCACCCGTAGCCAGGCTACCTTTGCCGAAACGGCCTTGCCCACGGCTCCGGTCATGCTAACAGCTATCGTCAGTCAGTTCACTGACCGGCAACTGGCGATCCGTAATTTGATGGATGTGCAGTAAGCGATCTAACGCTTGCTTACTTACAGATTTACTCACCCCCGTTGCGCCGTGCGCGGCGGGGGTGAGTTGTTTTATCAGTAGTGGGTTCAAGCCGGCCTGAATTAATTTAATTAATTTCAACCCGTTATCCCCTGAAAATGATAGCGACCTATGTTAATCTCAACTCCCGATGTAAGTACTATCGCAAAATTTTATAAATTGACAGCATGAAAATATTTAGAACACATATTCAAACCGAGGGAAGGTGCATCGTTCCCAGTGTGTATAGAAATGACGACCCAGCTATGTATAAATCTGGCGTACGTTATACCCAACCCTACGACCTACTTTTATCAAGCGAACCGCCACTGGAGAAAGTAAATTTGCCTAATTATATGCTAAGAAGAGGTTGCAAAATATATGACGTTTACGATCCCTCCAATACCTATTTCGGACGACAACTAGTGTGTAGCGAAAGAACAGCGGACATCCTGCTACCATTTCTAAGTGACATAACTTATTCGGCACACGAATTTATCATCTCCATTAAAAAGAAGCCGGTTACTTATTGGCTATTTCATTTTTATCGCGAACTACCAGACGAAGTGATTGACTTGGACCGATCAAAATTTTCTCGATCTGACCCCGGTACATTTAAGCGTGTCTCTGTAACCGTCACCTCTCACGATGAGTTGATCGGCTCTAAAACAGCCATTGATAAAATGGCGTTAAAGGAAAATCTAATCATTCCACACATTGCTGTAATACGACTTTTACCCAGCTTTGTAATCTCCGATGAACTGGCGGAGGAATTAATAAAAAACGAAATAACCGGGATCGATCTCTACGAATACAATGGTGCCATTAGCCCCTTCCCGACTTGGGAGGAGATGCAAAACAGGTATTATGGGGATCCGTACATTATTCAATCCCCCACAAACAACACCTCCGCCGAAAAATAGTGATCCACCACCCCGAGGCTGTGGGCACTAGGGCGGGTGCCGTCGGCAGCCAGTAGGACCCAGCTCAATTGTTTGCGGGTGCCACTAGCGGACTGAAAGATGCGCCCGGCTCTGAGCAGTCGCTCGGTAGTGGCGGCACTCACGGGATAGGGGCCGTCGTGAAATTTGGTTTCAATCAGGTTGATAATGCCGTCATTGCGGTCGAGGAGGAGGTCGATTTGGGCACCCTCGGAATCTTTGCCGGCGGATTGATAGAACGTTGCCGATCGGGTGAAAAGGCCCTCGATCTTGAGGGCTTTTTTGAGTTGAAGCAGGTGTTGCAGGCAGACCGTCTCGAAGGCGTAACCGCACCAACTCTTGTAGACCGCTGACTGGCTGAGGGCCACGAAACTACCCGCACCGCCGTAGGTGTTCGGCTCGATGAAGCGGAGGTAAAAACTGGAGTACTGGTCGGTGAGGCGGTAGCGCAGGCCCTTTTTTTTCTTACCGTAAATCGGGTAGCGGCCGATAAAGCCACTCTCACTCAGTTCTTCCAGCACGCGGGTGAGGTAGCCGCCGTCCGCAAGCCCCGTGGCCGTGAGTAGTTGTCGGCGATCAAAACCCTGCTGGGTTTTTGCCAGGGCGCGAACCACTTTGACGTGGGATTCCGATTGATCGAATAGTGCGGGGTAAAGGGCGGCGAACTCATCCCGTAGCAGACCGTCTTCCGAGAAACAGATCCGGTCGATGGCCTGGGCGGCACTCTCCCCCGCTTCCACTTCTTTGAGGTAGTGCGGGATACCGCCCATTGCCATATAGAGCAGCAGCAACTGGCGGTGATTGAGGTTAACGTGGCGGGCCTTCAGGTAGGCGGTCGTGTCGGCCAGATTGAAGGGCTGCAGCCGAATACGGCGGGTAACGCGGTTGTGCAGGCCGCCCTTGTCGCGCAGGATTTTTTTAATCATCCAGGAAGCCGCCGAGCCGCAGATGACGACTACCACCCTGCGATTTACGGCCCAGCTGTTCCAGAAGTAACTAAGCCCCATCAGGAACTTTGCCCGGTGCGTGGCCAGCCAGGGGACTTCATCGAAGAAAATGACCCGTTTGGAGGTACCGTTGTCCGTAGCGTCAAGGGCCTCGGTTAACTGAAAGAAGGCGGCCAGCCAATCGCCGGGAAGTTCCACCGCAGGCCGGTCGGGAAATGCGACGCGCATCCGTTGCTGGAAGTTGCGCAACTGATCCACTTTCTCGGCGTACTGGAGTCCCGATATTTCAAAGGCGATCCGGTCGCGGTAAACCGTCTGCACGAGAAAGGTCTTGCCCACTCGCCGACGGCCAATCACGGAAACCATTTCAGCTTCGGGTGAGTGGAGTGCCTTGTGGAGGGTGGCAATCTCGCGGGTGCGGCCGGTAAGCGGTAGATTCATGCGCACAATGTACGTCGGAATCTTTCCTTTTCGGGTAGATTCCGCGCAGTATTAACGAACTCACCCCCGCTTTATGGAAATTTTCGCTTTGCGTGAGGTGCCTGGAAGGGGACGACCGGAGGGAGGCAGCCCGCAGGGCCAAGCAGACTTGCGCGCCTGGAAGGGACCGGCAGCGGCCGTCAGGCCGGTGACACGCCCAAAACTTACTGGAGTAAAAGACCAGGAGTAAAGAGAAGAACGATATAGCCGACCCAATACGGATGGATTGGCCCACCGGACGGGAAACTTGCGGGCAAAACCCTAACTTGGCCCGCACAATCACCCTTCCTCGCCCCGTAGAAATCCGGCCTATCATCAAGCGCACCCCCTTCCTCTTACTGGTCGTTCTGTTTGCTGCCTACTGGTGCTACGTTGCGCTGACGGGCAGCCCCAACCTGATTACGTGGGACGTTTACGGCTACTACGTGTACCTGCCCGCCGGGCTGATCTACGGCGACCCGGTGCAGTACGGGTTTGCGGCCGAGCACTTTGCCAACTACCAGATAGCCAACGAGATGTACCAACTGGCGGCGGTGGGTGACGGAGCCTTCTCCCCCATTTATACCATGGGCCTGGCCATCCTCTGGCTGCCCTTTTTCCTGGCGGCTCACGCGGTGGCCGGGGTGTCCGGTGCCTGGCCGGCCGACGGATTATCCCTGCCCTACCAACTGGCCGTGCTGGCGGCGACGCTGTGCTACGTGGGTCTCGGCATCCGGTTCCTGGCCGTTTTCCTGGGGCGGTTCTGCTCCGAGCGGGTGACGTGGCTGACCATCGGTGCCCTGCTGCTGGGGACCAACCTGTTCAATTACACTTTTCTGGAAAGCGGGATGCCGCACGCCTACCTGTTTGCGGGTTACGCCCTGCTGCTGGAGTACAGTGCCCGCTGGCACGACCGGCCCACCGCGCCGCGCACCGTTGTTATCGGGGTCATCATCGGTTTGATGTGCCTGTGCCGGCCATCGGAAGGGATTGCGTTGCTCCTCCCGCTGCTTTACGGGGTACACGATGGCGAGAGCGCCCGGGCCAAGTGGCAGCTCATTCGCCGCCATTGGCACTATGTTTTGCTGCTGGCCCTGACGGGTATCGTTATCATCAGCCCCCAGGTCATGTACTGGCGCACGACCATCGGCCGCTGGTTTTTCAACGGCTATGCGGAACATCATTTCGACTGGTTTTCCCCGCACCTGTGGGACGGCCTGTTCAGCTACCGCAAGGGGTGGCTGCTGTACACGCCCCTGATGGTGCTTGCGCTCATCGGCCTGATTCCCCTTTACCGCCGGCGGCGGGCGTGGTTTTGGCCGGTCGCGGTTTACCTGGTCGTTAATACGTACATCGTACTGAGTTGGCACATCTGGTGGTACGCCGGTTCGTTCGGGATGCGCGCCCTGGTGCAATCTTACGCCGTGCTCAGCCTGCCGCTGGCCGTTCTCGTCGCGGCCGCAGACCGCAGTTGGCGGCGGTGGCCGGTTTACGGAATACTGACGGCCTGTACCGTGCTCAACCTTTTCCAGACCTGGCAGTACCATAACCGGATCTTGCTTAACGATGAGATGACCGCTACCTACTACCGGGATGCCTGGGGGCGCACCGAGTTCAGTAACCTCTCTTACCAGTACATCGACGTGGACGAGCGTTACCCCGGTCCGCCGCCCGCCGACCCGGAAATAATCGCGGCCGAGCCGTGCGTTTCCGACACCCTGGTGGCCGGCCGACCGGCCGAGACGATGCCGCCCGACAAGGAGTTCGGTTGCACCATCGCCCTTACGCTGGATGCCGCGCAGGCCGGCCGCCTCTCCGGCCGGTGGGTGAGTGTGTACACGGAAGTCTTGCTGCAAAACGACCGTTTCGACCAGTACCGACAGGCGCGCCTGGCCCTCACCGCCGACCGGGCGGGAGAGATGCTCCACTACCGCGCCCTGCGGCTGGAAAGCAGGCGGGAATTGAACCGCTGGGTACCCATCCGCTACGAGACCCGCTTGCCGGAATTGCGGGAGGGCGATGTGGTGAAAGCGTATATTTGGAATACGTCGCCGGACCGGTTCTTTGTTAGCAAGATGGGGTTGGAACTGTGGCCCATAGGTAGCAACTAGTGTAGTGATTGTTAGTCAGCTCGCATACGCTAGAGCATTTGTCCGCCCGTATATATCTCATGCTTGCCCACCGACCTTGCCGGACTGTGAATAACCTTAAAGTTATTAACATCGCCCTACTGGTTATCCACAATTCATCAATTTAGCTGAAACATTATCCGTATATATTTTACTGGCATTCCGGGCCTTTCTTCACCAAATGTGGATAACTTTCGTTTGTAACTGCTAAATTGTTCCTTTACCTTGCGAGAGTAATAACGGGTGGCTGACCTGGTTCACCGCCCTTACTTACTGATACCTAATTGTTTAAGGAGCGAAGTCGCACCCTCGGGCCGGCTTCGCTCTTCTTCGCCCCGTGCGACGACCGTTCGGTGTCTACCGATTAGCACCACGCTCGTTTGCCTTGCGGCAATCTTCTTCGTACAGCAGCAGCTTTCACACGACCACATTCGGCCCCAAGCGGACCCGCCGGATTGGCCTTTCCGACGCCGGTAACGAAGCTGTTTTTCTCATTCCTTTAACCAGCAAGCTACGTTTTTATGAACGCACCACTCGAAAAAATCCTCACCGATAACCCCAACCGTTTTGTCCTTTTTCCCATCGAGCACGATGACATCTGGCAATATTACAAGCACAGCGAAGCCAGCTTCTGGACCGTGGAGGAAGTCGACCTGAGCCAGGACCTCAACGACTGGCACAATAAACTCAACGACAACGAGCGCCACTTCGTCAAGCACGTACTGGCCTTTTTCGCCGCCTCCGACGGCATCGTGAACGAGAACCTGGCCGAGAACTTCGTGGCCGAGGTACAGTACACCGAAGCCAAGTTCTTCTACGGTTTCCAGATCATGATGGAGAACATCCACAGCGAAACCTACTCGCTGCTGATCGACACCTACATTGATGATAAGAAGGAGAAGGACTACCTCTTCAACGCCATCGAAACGATGGACTGCGTGAAGAAGAAGGCCGACTGGGCCCTGCGCTGGATCGACAACGGCTCCTTCGCCGAGCGGCTGATCGCTTTTGCGGCCGTGGAGGGTATCTTTTTCAGTGGATCGTTTTGTTCCATTTTCTGGCTCAAGAAGCGCGGCTTGATGCCCGGCTTGTGCTTTTCCAATGAACTGATCAGCCGCGATGAGGGGATGCACTGCGACTTCGCCTGCCTGCTCTACAACGACCACATCGACTACAAGCTGGAAGACGGCGTGATCGAGACCATTATCAGCGATGCCGTGGCGATCGAGAAGGAATTTGTTTCCGACTCCCTGCCCGTCAACCTGATCGGCATGAATTCCGACCTGATGTGCGAGTACATCGAGTTTGTCGCCGACCGCCTGCTGGTGGAGCTGAAGCGTCCCAAGATGTTCAACGCCGAAAATCCGTTTCCGTGGATGGATATGATTTCGCTCCAGGGGAAGACCAACTTCTTCGAGAAGCGCGTGGCGGAGTATCAGAAGGCGGGCGTTACGGGGAAGCGGGAGGATCAGGGGTTTTCGATGGATGTGGAGTTTTAGATTGATCGACTACAGAAATACGTACTCTAAAACCTTATTTTAAAACACCAATCCAGCTGAACTGCAGCTACCATACATCCCTCATCATGCAAGTAGTAAAAAGAAACGGCCGCACCGAAGCCGTCAGTTTCGACAAAATCACCGCCCGCATCAAGAAATTGTGCTACGGGCTGGACGAGAATTACATCGACCACATCAACATCTCGCAAAAGGTGGTGCAAGGGTTGTACGACGGCGTCACCACCACGGAGCTGGACAACCTGGCGGCCGAAACGGCCGCCTCCATGAGCACCGTCCACCCCGACTATGCCAGCCTGGCGGCGCGGATCGCGATCAGCAACCTGCACAAGGAAACCAACAAATCCTTCAGTGCCACCATGCGCGCGCTGCACCAGTACATCGACCCCAAAACGGGCGAAGCGGCCGGACTGATCGGTGACGATACGATGAAAGTCATCAAGAAAAACCGCAGTCAACTGGACGCGGCCATCATCTACGACCGGGACTTCGACTTCGATTACTTCGGTTACAAAACCCTGGAACGCAGCTACCTGCTGCGCATGGACGGCAAAGTGGTCGAGCGCCCTCAGCAGATGCTGATGCGCGTAGCCGTGGGTATCCACGGCGAGGACATCGACGCGGCCATCGAGACCTACCAGCTGATGAGCGAAAAGTGGTTTATCCACGCCACCCCTACCCTCTTCAACTCCGGCACGCCCAAGCCGCAGATGGCAGTTCCTGCTTCCTGCTCTCGCATGACGGACGATTCCATCTCCGGCATCTTCGAGACCCTGACGCGCTGCGCCAAGATCAGCCAGAGCGCGGGCGGTATCGGTCTGAGCATCCACAACATCCGGGCCACGGGCAGCTACATCAAAGGAACCGGCGGGGCGTCCAACGGCATCGTCCCGATGCTGAAAGTGTATAACGATACGGCCCGCTATGTGGACCAGGGCGGCGGTAAGCGCAAAGGTGCCTTCGCCGTCTACATCGAACCGTGGCACGCCGACATCTTCGACTTCCTGGACCTGAAGAAAAACCACGGCAAGGAAGAAATGCGCGCCCGCGACCTGTTCTATGCCATGTGGATCAACGACCTGTTCATGGAGCGGGTGAAGAACAACGAAAAATGGACGCTCTTCGACCCCAACGAAGCACCCGGCCTGTTCGACGTGCACAGCGGCGAGTTCGAGGCACTCTACCACCGCTACGAGGAGGAAGGCAAGGGCCGCCGCACCATCGATGCCCGCGAACTGTGGAACGCCATCCTGGAAAGCCAGATCGAGACCGGCACACCTTATATGCTATACAAGGACGCCGCCAACCGCAAAAGCAACCAGCAAAACCTGGGTACCATCCGTAGCAGCAACCTCTGCACCGAGATCCTGGAGTACACCAGTGCCGACGAGGTAGCGGTCTGTAACCTGGCCAGCCTGGCCCTGCCCAAGTACGTGAAGGATGACAAAACCTACGATTTCGATCGCTTGGTGGAAGTCACCCGCGTAGTGACGCGCAACCTCAACAAGGTCATCGACCGCAACTACTACCCCATCGAGGAGGCGCGCAACTCCAATATGCGCCACCGTCCCGTGGGCCTGGGCGTGCAGGGCCTGGCCGACGCCTTCATCATGATGCGCCACGCCTTCGACAGCGAGGAAGCCAAGCAGCTCAACCGCGACATTTTCGAGGCCATTTACTTCGCCGCCCTCACCGAAAGCTGCGCCCTGGCCGAACGCGACGGCACCTACGAAAGCTACCCCGGCAGCCCCACCAGCAAGGGCATCCTGCAATTCGATATGTGGGGCGTCACGCCCAGCAAGCGCTGGGACTGGGACGGACTCAAAGCAAAAATCGCCCAACACGGCCTGCGCAACTCCCTCCTGGTGGCCCCCATGCCCACGGCCAGCACCAGCCAAATCCTGGGCAACAACGAGTGCTTCGAGCCGTACAGCTCCAACCTCTATACCCGCCGCACGCTCTCGGGCGAGTTCATCGTGGTCAACAAACACCTGCTGCACGACCTCATCGGCCTCGGCCTCTGGGACAACAATATGCGCAACCGCCTGATGGCCGCCAGCGGCTCCATCCAGGACATGGACGACGTGCCCCAGCACATCCGCGACCTCTACAAAACGGTCTGGGAAATCAGCCAGCGCGTGGTCATCGACATGGCCGCCGACCGCGGTGCCTACATTTGCCAGAGCCAGAGCATGAACCTCTTCGTGCAGGACGCCAACTTCGGCAAGCTCTCCTCCATGCACTTCTACGCGTGGCAAAAAGGCCTCAAGACCGGCATGTACTACCTCCGTTCCCAGGCCGCCCGCGACGCCATCAAGTTCACCGTCGACCAAACGGCCCTGAAGGAAGACGCGACCCTGGAAACCGCAGAAGTAGCCGCCCCCGAACCGGCCGCCGTTGCGCCGTCTGCCGCCATTCCCGCCGCCGCCCGGCCCAAAACAGCCGCCGCCAAACCCGCCGCCGATGCCTCCGGCTTCGTGGAACTGACACCCGAGGAAGTAGCCAAATCCTGCTCCATCGACGACCCGGATTGCATTTCCTGCCAGGGCTAAACGAACGCCCTTCTAACGACTGAAAGAGCCGTCTCAAATAATATTTGGGGCGGCTTTCTCGTAGGGGCCTGCCCGTCCCCGCTAAGGCGGGGCCGGGCCGCTGTGCTCCGCGGCTCGCTGTTCGCTCGGCCCTTCGGGCTGCGGCCCCGGTGCCGTGTTTCCATAACCGAAGCGTTTTACCACGGGGCCGCACCACTGCGCAGCGCTAGGCCGGTGGGGGGGGGGTTAAGCTATCTGGCGGGTAGAGCATAATATTTCTTCATTATTGAATTTTAAATCAGGAAAGATGCGGAATGGCCGTAGATTAGTTTTTCCACCGCTCAGGATTATCCATTTCTATCGTGTCCAATTTAGCTAAGTAGTGGCACGTATCTGTTCCTGACATTAGCACAAAGTACTATTTCGCCGCAATATCAGCGATTTGACTTTCAAATATGTCAAATAATTTATGTATGATTACTTATAAGCAGTCAATTAAACATACCGACCACTATCTGAAGAAGTATTTTAACATCTGGCGGTCCAGCTATCATTCGAAAAAGATCAACAATTAATACTGTCTCAAGCAAATCAATTATAGTGGCAATCTCCCGTTGCGGGCGCTGTGGCAACTGTTGGTTGTGCTGCCAGTATCGGAGGTGTAAGGTATCAGCATATTTATAGAATAATCGACACATCACCACCGTCGACCATGTGTCTGGCTGGATCGGGAAGGTCTGATTATTGGTGGTGATCGGTGCGAGGATGGCGGCGATGGTGTCCATCTTGGCATCTGTCAGGTTGAGCTGGTGGAAACTGTAGTGCCGGCTAACAGTGTCTTGCTTTACGAAAAGCAAGTTGTTATGGGTCCAATTAATTCGGAGCAGGGTAAAGTACCAACCCCATTCGTCTTCATCGAGATACTGAAAATCCCACTGGGCTGGATCGAAAGGTGGAGGGGGTGAGGTGGTTGCGGCAGATAGTAGAATCGAGTAATTGGTCATTAAACCGAATATCTTCTGCATTGGAATCGACAATTAGTGGTGTATTAATTGAGGAATCGGCGCAACTGAGGAAGCACATTAATAGGATAACGGGAAGCAGGAGTTTTATCATAACGAACGAATTTAGCATATTCCCCACAAACACCCACCGCCGTCTCCGCCCGCGTGAGGTGCCTGGAAGGGCCGCCGGAGGGGTAGGGCTTGCCCCTACCCCGAAGGACGGAGACCCGGAGGCGTAGCCGGAGGGGCCGAGCAGACTTGCGAGCCTGGAAGGTGCCGACCCCGACCTTCGGGAGGGGGCACGCCCAGCTAAACCACCCGATAATCCCGTCGAACAAGGCCCGCTACCCACCGTTTCTGCCTGCAAACCACCGCCCATGTTACTCGGCCTCGATATCGGCACTACGTCTACTAAAGCCTGCGCCTTCGATGCGGACGGGAAACTGTGCCACGAGGTACTGCGGCCCTATGAGTTGGAGCAGGCCGCGGCCGGGGCCGCCACGCAGGATGCCGATGCGGTGGTGGCCGCCGCGACCGAGGCGCTGACGGAACTGCTGAAAAAAGTGGGCGACCGCGCCGCGTCGCTGGGGATCAGTACGGCCATGCACGGCCTGATTGCGCTGGACAATGCGGGCGGCTGCCTGACGCCCCTGCTCACCTGGGCGGATACGCGGGCGGCAACCGCGATTGTGGAGTGGCCGGAGGCAGATCGGTTGCGGCTGCACGCGGCTACGGGAACGCCGGTGCACGCGATGTCGCCGCTGGCAAAGATCGCCTGGTTACGGGCCGAACAGCCGGAGGTGTACCGCCGGGCCGCCCGCTACGTGGGGATAAAGGAGTATTTTCTGCTCCAGGCCGCGGCCGAGGGACCTGCGGCCCGACCACCGGTAGATTACCAATTGGCGTCGGCCACCGGGCTGTTCAATATCAAGGAAAAAATCTGGCACGCCCCCGCGCTGGAGCGCGTGGGGATTAGCGAAGACCAATTGCCCCGACCCGTGGATCCTCGCTACCGGATCAGGTGGAGTGACGATTTTCTGGCCCGCACCGGCCTGCCCGCCGATCTGCGCACGGTCATCGGCGGAAGCGACGGTTGTCTGGCAAATCTGGGTAGCGGCCTGAGAGGCCCGGGTTCGGCGGCCATCACTATCGGGACCAGCGGCGCGGTGCGGATGACCCAGCGCGGCCCCGCCACCGACCCCACCGGGGCACTGTTTACTTACTGCCTGCTGGACGATACTTACGTGACCGGAGGGGCCACTAATAACGGCGGCAAGGTGCTGGAATGGCTGGCCGATCTGCTCCAGGAAAAGCCCGATGTGGGCCGCCTGATCGAGTCTGCCGCTAAAGTGCCCGCCGGTGCGGAGGGACTTACTTTTTTGCCCTATTTGAACGGCGAGCGGGCACCGATCTACGATGCGTCCGCTACCGCCGCGTTCACCGGCCTGCGGGGTAGCCACCGCCGCGAGCACCTGGTGCGGGCCGCGCTGGAGGGGGTGACGGATAATCTGGTGACCATTCTCCGCCTGCTGGAGGACCACATTCAGCCGGTGGATCACCTGCTGGCCAGCGGCGGTTTTACACGCTCGCCTTTCTGGGTGAAACTGCTGGAAGACATGAGCGGCCGCGAGGTACGGATCGCGGATACGCCGCAGGCGTCGGCTTACGGGGCGGCCCTGGTGGGGGCGATGGTGCGGGAGTGAGTAGTGGGTGCCCTCTGCCGCCGCAAGAAATAACCCCTTCCCTTACAAATCACTATAGTGCCGTGAATCCGTGACCGCTTTGGCGGGGTTGCGCCAGCCGCCGCCCTCCGGTTCCCAGAGTTTGTCTGCTTTCTCCGAACCCCAGCTGCCGGCGGGGTAGCCGCAGAGGGGCATATCAGCGTCGTTTTTCCAGGCGGTGAGGATGGGATCGACGAAGGCCCAGGCCGCTTCTACCGCATCGCCGCGGGAGTAAAGCGTGGGGTCGCCCTTCATGCAATCGAGCAGCAGGCGCTCGTAGGCCTCGGGCACGTCGGCGGAGGTGAGATCGGCGTAAAAGAAATCGAGATCGACGTTTTTGACGCGGAAGCCCTCGCCGGGCACTTTCATCCCCATCTCAAGGGCCATGCCCTCGTTGGGTTGGATGCGCAGGATGAGGGTATTGTGGTTGGTATCGCTGCCGCTTTTGTCATCAATGTGCTGAAAGATGCGGTGGGGCGGATTTTTGAACTGAATTACCACTTCGGTCAGTTTCATCGGCAGGGCTTTGCCGGTGCGCACGAAGAACGGCACGCCCGACCAGCGCCAGTTATCGATGAAGAATTTCATGGCGACGAAGGTTTCCGTTTTCGATTCATCGGGCACGCCCTCGGCCTCGCGGTAGCCTTCCTGGTGCGAGCCGTCTTGCTTGTCCGATTCGGTGTACTGGCCGCGCACGACGTAGTCCGCCATACTATCCTTTAGGATGGGCCGGAGCGATTGGAATAACTTGAGTTTTTCGTTGCGAATCGAGGCGGCATCAGCCACCAGTGGCGGTTCCATGGCTACGTGCGCCAGTACCTGCATGAGGTGATTTTGCACCATATCCCGTAGGGCACCACTCTCGTCGTAGTAGCCGCCGCGACTGCCCACGCCCACCGTTTCGGCGGCCGTAATCTGGATGGAATGAATGTAATTGCGGTTCCAGAGCGGCTCGAAAATACCGTTAGCGAAACGCGTGACCAGCATATTTTGGACCGTTTCCTTGCCAAGGTAGTGATCGATGCGGTAAATCTGGTCCTCCTCAAAAACTTCTTGGATATCCTTGTTGAGTTGGCGGGCCGATTCCTCATCGTAACCGAAGGGTTTTTCGATGATCAGCCGCGCCCATCCCTTCTCATGGTCATTTAGCCCCTGCTCGGCCAGGGCGCGGGGGATGACACTGTACAACTTGGGAGGTACGGAGAGGTAAAAGATAAAATTGTGTTCCGTATCGTGCTTTTCGTCCACCTCGGTGAGGCGTTTTTTGAGCGCGGCAATGTCGTCGGCCTCGGTATAAGAAGCAATATCCTGGTAGTAAAGAAGCGAGGCAAATTCATCCAGTTTCTCTCCTTTTCCAGGTGCTCGTTGTCGTAGACCACTTTTTTTCTAAAATCCTTGTCCGAAAAATCGGTTCGACTTACGCCGAGCAGGGCAAATTTTTTGGGCAGGTAGCCGCCCTTGTAGAGTTCGTAAACGGCGGGAACGAGCTTGCGCTGGGCGAGGTCGCCGGAAGCACCGAAAATAACGAGAACTTGCGGAGAAAGGGAGTTGGGCATCGCGGATGAGTGGGTGGAACTAATGGTGGATCGAACGGGACGGCCGCCGGTATGTTGGTAGGCTTAACGACCTTATCCTATCTTTACACCATTACGCGCCCCGGCGCGATTTGATCGAATCACCCCTAACTTTTTTAGCATGAAAATTGGAATCGCTACCGACCACGGCGGCTTCGCCCTGAAGCAGGAAGTAATGGCCTACTTACAAAAAGAAGGCTATGACATCCATGATTTCGGTGCCAAAGAATACGACGGCCAGGATGACTTTCCCGATCTGGTCATCCCATTGGCCCGCGCCGTGGGCGATGGGCGTATCGACCGCGGTATCGCCATTTGCGGTAGCGGCGTGGGGGCGTGCATCACGGCTAACAAGATCAAAAAAGTCCGGGCCGCCCTCATCACCGAGTCCTACTCCGCCCGCCAGGGCGTGGAGCATGACGACCTGAACCTGATCTGCCTGGGCGGCCGGGTGATCGGGATCGAACTGGCAAAGGAATTACTCAATAACTTCCTGAAGGCGACGTACATCGGTGAGGAACGCCACCAGCGCCGCCTGGATAAGATCGCCGAACTGGAATGACTTACACCAAAAAAATCGGCCTCTTTTTCGGCTCCTTTAATCCGGTCCATACCGGCCACATGATCATCGCCGAGTATTTCCGTACCCAGACGGACCTGGATGAGGTCTGGCTGGTGGTCAGCCCCCAAAACCCCTTCAAGAAAAGTAGCAACCTGGCCCGCGATCACGACCGCCTCGCGCTGGTACAAGCCGCTATCGGAGATACGCCCGGCCTGCGGGCAAGCGACGTGGAATTTGCGCTACCCAAGCCTTCCTATACCATCGACACCCTGACGGTGCTGCGCGAAAAGCACCCGGATTATCAATTTCACTTGCTGATGGGGGGTGACAATCTCCCTACCCTGCCCCGCTGGAAGAACTCGGAAATCTTACTGCGCGACTACCCTATTTACGTCTACCATCGCCCGGGAGAAGAACTGGGTCCGCTAGCCGATCATGCTTCCGTTACCGTATTCGATCAGGCACCTCTGATGCGGCTTTCGGCTACCTATATCCGCAACTGTCTGGCTACCGGAAAATCCGTGCGCTACCTGGTGCCCGATGCCGTGGCCGAGGAACTGGAGCGCAGTCGCTTGTACCTATGAGCCTGCTCTACATGAGGTAAGTTTTCAGATACGCCCAGTAGTCGGACCAGTTTTTGAGGACGATAAAGAACAGGGCAATGGCAACGATAAGCAGCGCGTACTTGAGGCGTTTGGTAAACGTATCGCCCTTCTCGCGGCGACTGCGGTAAGGTTTTTTGCGGCTTTGGTAGGACATGGCGGGGTGGTTGCGGGAAGAGATAAAGAATAACGAACGGTAGCGGGGAATTTCGGCGTGTTACCCGCGTGAGGTGGCTGGAAGGGGCGGGCCGTAGCCCGCAGCCCGAAGGGCCGAGCAGACTTGCGAGCCTGGAAGGGACCGACCCGGCCGCCAGGCCGGGGCACGCCCGAAACAACTGAACACACTCCCTGCTTCCTAATGGCGGGCAAAGGTAGTAGACATCTTCGGCTTTTTCAGCCCCGAGCTAAATCGTGACGTGCCGCCCCCTTGCGGACTTGCCCATGAACACAACGGCCGGTTTAAACGCTATAGAGGCAGGAAACCGGACCTCCGTTTTCCGTTTTCACCCCATAAAACAAGACCAATGAATCTCGACCAAGCGCTCAAGCAATTTACCTACGGCTACTACATCCTCGCAACCCGCAAAGCCGGCAAAGAACTCGTTACCCGTGACGAGGATTGGGTGAGTGCCGGGACGGTGAGCTGGGCCATCCAGTCCAGCTTTAAACCACCCTTCATCACCGTTGCCATTGAAAAGGATAGTGACCTGAACGAGACCATCCAGAAAGCGCAATCCTTCAGTCTTACCGTGCTGCGCAAAGAAGACAAAAATCTTATCGCACAATTCGCTAAGCACAGCGAGGTAGACCACGATAAGCATCGCCTCAACGGGGTCAATTATCGTGAGTCAGAAAAGACCGGTGCGCCCCTGCTGGAGTGCGGACTGGTTACTTTTGACTGTAAATTGAGTGATGCACTGACCACCAAGGGTGACCACATCCTGTTCGTCGGTGAAGTAGTGGACGTTACGACAAACGGCGACGGCGAACCGATCAAGGACTCGGATGCCCGTTTTGAATATGCGGGCACCGAGCGGTCGTAAAGCAAAACCCGCTGCCGCCTACGATCGGTGGTAAACGTTCTGCAGAAAACCCCGATCCATGAGTCCATGGATCGGGGTTTTCTTATTGACGGACAGTCGGTTATAAGCAAAAAAAAGTCCGACCGCAAAGGCGGTCGGACGGAACAAATCATAATCTCATGAAAAAAAAGACGACCTAAAATCTTATATATCGTGACGGTTTAAAGCAAACCGTAGGTATCGTTTTGTGGACCTGTTCAGCTCCGTGATAATCACTGGTAAAACGCGCCCTAATGAGGGCTTATTGTACCACGATTGCACCGGACCCGACTAATTCACTTTTCGTTAAGACTTCGAAGAAGTAACCGCCTTTCGGCAAGTTAGTCGGTTGAAATACGAAGGTTGTCCCGGAAAAGGATTCGCTGCGTACGGTGCGTCCCAGCGCATCCCGGAGGATGAATCGGAACTCTTGCGTCGGGTTTTCCCAGCCATCTATTCGTACCGTTGTACGATCTATGAATGGGTTAGGTCCGACTGCTATGGAAACGCCGGGGTAGGGAGAATAGTTTGTATTACTGCTGATTAAACAGCCGTTTGAAAAAATATTCTCGCACCCGATAATCCGGTTGACCACGGGGGTCGAACGGGGGACGTTGTTATCAAAATAGACGACGGCACTATTGGAAATTACGGACCCAAGCTGAATCATCGGTTTTTGGGATAGCCTAAATGAAACGTAGCCAATAAGTGAGTCCGAGGGTTCCACCCCCGTGCCGTCGCCCGGTTGCATATGGATTGAATCAAAAGTGATCTTCAGAACGCCGTCAGCGTAAATTTCAAAATCATAGGGATGACTCGCGGCTCCCATTTGCAGGGAGTTAAAGTCCAAAAGTGACGACAGCGTATCTCGGATCACGATCCGTTCGTAGTTTTGCTCCTGCTCCAGGGTGAAAATAAACAGTGTACTCGAGGTCAGTACCCTGCGTAATGGTGGTGTCAGAAAAGCCTTTGGGATATGCGCTAATAGCGATGAAATCATCCCCCGGAACAGGCAAAACAGCAACTTCTTGCGTTAAAATGTCAATGTTGAGATTCCCGTCGTTATCGGGAAACTGGGCGTAAGCGCCCGTGGTGTAATCATCTCCGAAGTTTTCCGTGCAACCCTCGAGGGCAACGGTGGGGAAATTTTCACCCGGGTGACCGGGACTCTGCTCGGCAATCAGACGGAAGGTAGAACCCTCCTCGTCCGTAGGAAATTTAACTACTACCTGCTCCTGAGCAGCCAGAATGAATCCCTGCGGAGCACCGCGCAAAATGTAATCTTCGACGACTACGTATTCCAGGACTTGCGACATGGCCGCTATCCCTACGTTTCGGATCAGAAAGGCAACGGAGTCACCCTCACACGTTCCCGAAACTTGAATGCTACTTTGATCCCAGTCGGGATCGATAGGGTCGCAGTCCGTGGCGGGCAGAATGGTTGCGGTGCTCGAAAGCCCCTGCAAATTCTGTACGCCGGTGCAGGCGACATCCACCTGAACGTTAAACTCTCCCTGTTGTCCGATCGCCAGATCGCCGATAGCGAAAGTGACTTGCTGGCCGTCGATGGTTGTTGGTATCGACCCGGCACTAACAAAAGTCAGTTCGGCATCCAGATCGAGTTCTACATAGGCCGCAATGGCCGGGGCAGAACCCTGATTGGCGTAGTGAACGGTCATCGTCTGCGCTTGGCAGGCGATGGCGGGAGTAGCCGTCAGTTCCACTTCCAGTAGCGCGCAGTTGATGGCCGGCGTAAGTGGAAAGTTATGGCGGGTACTATCGTAATCTTCGACGAAATCGACAATCAGCGCAACCGGGTTACAGATGTTCCAGCGGTTGTTCTTTTGCAGCAGGCTTACCGTGTAAGTACCCGTACCGACCTGTAGGTCATAAGACCCGTCTGCCAGTGTGCTGCCGAAGTAGATCGCGTCGGGGCTTTCCGCTCTTACCAGCCATCCTTCCATTCCCTGGTCTCCCGGGGCGAGGTCGTTGCAGCCGTCTTGCGAATGAAAGACGGTGCCGCGCAGATGATTGGTAAGCAGGGTGCCTTCACCGTCTACCTTAAAGAGCGTCATGTCATTGATGAGAACAAAGGCACCGCCGGACGTATAACCGGTAATGACGTATCCTCCGTCCACCGTCGGGGCAATGCCCACTGCGATATCCGTACGTTTCGTCATCACCCAGGCGACGTTGAAAAATCAACTGCCCGTCAGCGGAGACTTTGACCAGCAGCACGTCCACATCGGATGTGGTCGGCAGGGTCTGTCCCACGGCAACCAGGTCGCCGTTTTTCTCTTCAATCACCCCGAGGAATTCATCCTCGAAGTCAGATGCGTCGATTTCCAGAACCCAGGTCGTGTCTCCGTTGAGATCGACCTTTAGCATCAAGGCTTTGGCTAAACTATTTGTCGTACCCACTGCGATCAATTGGTCGTCCTTGGTGCGTAGTAAGTCAGTTAAATGTTTCGTTGGTATTCTCCTCGCCGTAGACCTTTGTCCACTGGAGGGTTCCGTTTTCGGATAATCGCGAAAGCGAAAAACCGGTCTTCGTTCCCGCATGCCTGGCGTATCCTGGCACCCAGGATGAAACCGTTGGGCACTACTACGGTGGCGACTGCCGACTTCCTGATCATCCGTGCCGAAACTTTTACGCCATTGCTCCAGACCGTTTTCGTCCACCTTAATTACCAGGGCGTCCTGCCCATTACTGGGTGGATTTTGCGTCTCGCCGGTGATTATAAAAGCCACCGTCGTCCGTTAGGGTAAGCTGGCGTCCACTCTCGTTCGACTCCCTGATTGGGATAGGTGCGGGACCAGATCACGTCTCCCCGGGGGTCGATCTTAATCAGGTAGACCTGATTGGCGTCTCCGACGATTGACTTCACGTTGGCCGACAATTGCGTAATTGCCGTCCGCCGTTTCAACCGCATCGAAACCTTGCTCGATGATATCCCTCGTCGAATTGCTTGGTCCCAGATCACGGTGCCGTCCACATCGGTGCGTACCGCGAAAAGGTCCATGTCGTTATCGTCGCCGAGTTGCCCTTCCGAAAAACCGATCACGAGATAACCGTGATCGCATTAGTTGAAGTACCGCTTGGCCCTGGTCCTCTTTAGGACCGCCGAAAGCTTCCTGAAAGCCCTGCGCAAACAGGGAACCGAAAGCCATGAACAACGTTAAGGATAACAGGCGAAAGGCCTGCGTCCAACCGGAAGTAGAAAACCTGTAGGTCGATGAATGCATCTTTTTAGGAGGTCGCTTACTGTAGGTTGCCGTTGTTGACATTACAAAGATGGGGCGACAATGGGCCGTCCACAAGAACATGAATAGCGAATTGTTGAAAATTTTACGTACTTTTATCGGCATAACAGCATTATTTTAGTGCCTAACTATCTAACAAACAACGATTTCATCCAATAATCGTTTGTTGAATAAAAGTACGCATTTCTTTCGTGAAAAGGAGCAATATTATTTCAATTTACCGCGCCCTTGACAAAAAAGAGGCCCGCGAACTGGGGAAATGGCTCGATTCACCGGTCCACAACACCCGTACCGACGTGCAAGACCTGCACCGCTATCTACTGGCGGGCGATCATCTGGATAACGACCGCTTTCTCAAAAAAGAGCGCGTTTTTAGAAAAATCTTCCCTAAAGAGCCTTTTGACGACGCCCGTTTGCGTCAGACCGTCCACTTCCTCAACCGCTGCGTAGAAGAATTTCTCGCCTACCGGCAGTGGAAGGAGAAGGAAGTGGATTCACGCCTGTCCCTGGCGGCGGCACTCCGGCGCAAAAAACTGGACAGTCCCCTCCAGCGCACCCTCAACCAGGTAGCAAAAATGCAGGACGACGGCCCCTTTCGCACCGAAGCTTTCTTCCGCAATGAGTTCCTGCGCCGCCAGGAAATCTATACCCACCTCGTTGCCGCCGATCAGCGGACCCATCAGACCGAACTCCAGTCCGTAGCCGACGCCCTCGATCAGGCCTACCTGATCGAAAAGATGAAGCTCAGTTGCGAGATGCTCTTCCACCAGGCCATTTTCAAAACCGAATACCGCACCGAACTCCTCACGCCCGTCATGGACTACGTCGAGCGGCGCGAACTCTACCATATCCCCGCGCTGGCCATCTACTATTATGTGCTCAAAGCCATCATCGAGCAGCGCGACGATAACTTTTACTTCGAGAGCCTCCGGGTTACCGTCACCAGGCACGGCGATCTCTTGCCCACCGCCGACCTGCGCAATGTTTACCTGATGGCCATCAACCTGACGATCCCCAAGATCAACGCCGGCCTGGAAGATTTCCTCCGCGAGGCCTTCGAGTGGTACCGCCTCGGTCTGGAAAACAAAATCCTCATCGAAAACGATCGCATCACGCGCTACACCTTCCTCAATGTGGTCCGCAACGCCATCCGTCTCGACGAACTCGACTGGGTGGAGGGTTTCCTCCGCGATTACCCCCGTTACCTCTCTAACGACTACCGCGAAAATACCTACCAGTTCGCCCGCGCCCAGCTGCTCTTCGCCCGCCGCGATTTCGACACGGTAATGCCGCTGCTCAACACCATCGATTTCAAGGACGACGTGCACAACATCATCGGCAAAACCATGCTCCTCCAGATCTTCTACGACCTCGACGAGTTCGACGCCTTCGATTCCGGCCTGGACAGCATGCGCACTTTCGTGGGCCGCAAGCAGCTCAACCGCATCCACGAACTCAATTTCCAACACGTCATCAAATACCTCCGCCGCCTGGGCCGCCTCTCCCCTACCGACCGCGCCGGCCGCCGGTCCTTATATAAGGAGATCGAAACGGTAGCCCCCCTCAGCATCAAAGATTGGCTGCTGGAGCGGACCAAGTTACGGGTGCTTCTTTTAGGCCGTGCCCCCGGCCGGAGGGCCGGTGTCGGTCCCTTCCAGGCTTCGGCATTCGCCTCGGCACTGCGTGCGCTAACGCCCTTCCAGGCACCTCACGCTGTTACATTGATGTCAAGGACGTCGACGTCCGGAACGCGATCTGTTCTACCTGCTCGTACCACGCGGGCGGCCGGCTGCGCCGCCCTGCTCGGACATGGACGTCCTTGACCTGGGCACGTACACTCCGCATATAGGTAGCTCACTCGTAATACACCACCGCCTGCCGCTCGCGGTTTACGGTCAGGCGCGTCACGTCGGGGCGGGAGTAGTGGCCGCTGGGGTCAAAATTCTGCCGCTCTTCCAGCACCCGATTAAAATTGATGGTGGCGTAGGTGATTCCTTCCAGATCGGCCACGGGCGGGATGATCCACTCCCCGTCCGGCCCGGCAATACAGGAGCCGCCATCGGCAAGCACCTCCGGGGCGGCGGCCAGAATCTTATCCAGGTGGGGCGTATCGGCAGGAAAATCCGTGCGGCGCATCAGGCCGGAGACCGACACTACGAACGAGCGAGATTCCAGGGCGATGAAGCGGGTGATGTCTACCGTATTGCGTACCGCACCGGGCCAGACGGCTACGTGCAGGTTTTGCCCCAAACCGTAAAGGGCCGTGCGGGCCAGCGGCATCCAGTTTTCCCAGCAATTCAGCCCGCCGACGGTAAATGCCTTGAGCGGGTGTACCCGCAGGCCGTGTCCGTCGCCCGGTGCCCAGGTAAGCCGTTCCTCGTAGGTCGGTTGCAACTTGCGGTGCACGGATTCGATCTTCCCCGCCGCTTCAATGTACACCAGCGAGCAGTAGAGGCTATGGCCGCCCCGGTCCGCAGCCCGCTCGATGATGCCCAGGTAGGTGGCCATGCCGTAGCGACGGGCGGTAGCGCAAATTTCTTCCAGGTCCCCCTCTTCGACCCGTACCGCCTGGCGCAGATAGTGGGCGTGGATTTCCTTTTGCACGGTGGAATTGAAGGCCGCGCCGTCGGTAAGGGATACCCAGAAGGGATAACCCGGTAGCAACCCCTCGCCGAATACCAGCAACTCGCAACCGGCGCAACCGGCCTCGTGCATGGTCTCCAGGATGCGGGCGGTGGTCCGTTCCTTATCTAGCCAGACGGGGGCGATTTGGGCAAGACCGATGGTGAGGTTGACGGACATGGCTAAAGCGAGGCATTGATTAGTAGGACGGTAAATTACGGCTGTAAGCTAACACTATCCTCCATTCGATCAGGAGGCCCTTGTAAAGCGCACGCTTAGGGTGTCCAGATAGCGCACTTTCGGGGCGTGAGCAGTAATGACCTCCCCCGTGGCTTCATTGATCTCTTGTTGCGTGGGTGCTTGCAGGGATTGCAAAAATTCCTCCCGATCCTTGCGGGCTAATTTTGCGTTCTCTAATAATTCGTCGATCTCACTCCACAGTGGATCGGCGGAATAATCATATTTGGTACGCCGGGTGAAACTCACTTTGGCCGTACCGTAATCTAATCGTTGCCGGGGCGTATCCCGCAACCGGCGGTAAATCACCGGTTTCAGGTGAAGGAGAACCATCTTCAGGTAGGCTTCATATCGCTTCATTTCCGCGTAGACCCGACACAGGTCGTAACCGGGATGACTGAGGATTGCGGCGGCGTGTTCATCCGCCAGGAACTGGATGCCGGCGCGATTGAGTTTGGCATCGATCTGGCCTACGGATTTGATGAGGTTCGACATGGTAATGGCAGCTTGGGTTAAGTGAATTTGCCCCCTATGCCGAACGAAGGACCACTGATTGCACAAAAGGGTATCACTATTTTCAGATAAATTTTTTACCGGGTCATTCCGCGTGAGGTGCCTGGAGGGCGGCGACGCAGGAGGCGGTGCGCAGCACGGAGCGAATAGCGAACCCCGAAAGGGACCGGCCCGACCGCCGGGGAGGGGCACGCCCGAAAAAGCAAACAATTCACCCTCCCACACGCTTATCCGCTAACACGCACGACACCTGCTTTATGACCACCGATTACTTCGAATTTTTCGACCTTTCTCCCGCTCCGCACATCGACGTGGCGGAACTGAAGAAGCGTTATTACGCCATCTCCCGCGAGACACACCCCGATTTTTTCACTCTTGCCGATGAGGCGGCGCAGGCGGCGGCCCTGGAAAAATCCACCTACAACAACCACGCCTACCGGACGCTGCTGGATCCCGACACCCGCCTGAAGTACCTACTGGAAACCAGGGGCGCGCTGGCCGCCGAGGGCGAAAACCAGGTGCCGCAGGATTTTCTGATGGAGATGATGGACCTGAACGAGGCTCTGATGGACCTGAAAATGGACCCCGACCCCGCCGCCCGCGCCCGGCTGGAGGAGCAGATCGACGCTTTCGCCGCCGGTCTGGAAGCGGAGATCGAACCCACCCGCGCCGGTTACGAGGATGCTACGGCTACGCTGGCCGATCTTGCCGCCCTGGCGGATTATTACCTGAAGCGCCGCTACCTGCGCCGCCTACGACAGAACTTACGGGGGGAGGAGGCGGAGGTTTAAACGTAAAATCGCCCGACCCACCGGAGTTACTCCGGCCGGTCGGGCGATTTTTTTTAAATAAGCTAAATTCCTACCGCGCAACCGCGCCAAGAATAGCCCAATCGCTATCGCGCTGAACGAAGGCGATCATTTCCAGGTCTGCGGCCGACACGTCGGCGGGGGCGGCGATAGAGAGGGTGCCGGTGGTGGAGTTGCCGTCCAGCACGGCGCGGGCCCAGGTACGGACCACGTTGGCGTGGCTGAGGGTACGGCCCTCGTTCTCGCCGCGGGGGACGCTGGTCTCGGCGTGGCGTTGCACCAGGGCGACGACCAGTTTGGCGGCCCCGACCGGGCGATCCAGTTGGTAGCTCACCTCCCAGGTGGCGCGGGCGCCGGAGCCGGCCTTGGCCACCGTGGCGGTCAGGCCCACTTCAGCCTCCTGGCGGAGGGCGGCGGTGACGGCGTTTTCCAACTCGGCGCGCTTGGAACCGACCAACTCGGTGCGGCCGTTGACCACCATTTGCGGGGTGTAAGTGCGGCTGCCCAGGCGCTCGGCGTAATCCGTCTGGCGGGCGGAAAAGTAGGGGCTGGAGAAGGGATCGGCCCAACCGAGGCGGTTCCAGTAATCGACGTGCCAGGAGAGGCCGTAAACCGGGGTGCCGGCCTGCCTGCTTTCCTCGATCAGGCGTTCCAGTTCCCGGTCGGCGGCGGGGCAACTGCTGCAGCCCTCGGAGGTAAATAGCTCGACGACGGCCACGCCGCGAGTCAGGGTTTCCGTTGCCGGTTCGGCCGAATTAGACGTCGCTGCGGCGGGTGCGGCTACGGAGAAATAGAGGCCGGTGAGGGCGGTCGCAAGGAAGAGGAGTAGCTTCATGATGGAGTTAGTTTGGAGGATGCTTCACGCGGCAGCAGCGGGCCGACGGGTGAGTAACCCGGAAAACGTGCGAAATATAAGCAATATTCCCGTTCTGTAGGCCGGTGTCTGTCGGCAACCGGCTATCCTTTTGGATAAGTGTTCGTACTGGATTAAATTTTTGGGCGTGCCCCGTCGCCTGCCGGCTCCGGGTCGGTCCCTTCCAGGCTCGCTGCCGCTCGGCCGCTATCGCGGCTCCGGCTGACCGCCGGTCCTTCCAGGCACCTCACGCGGGGCGATTGCCCTTGCTACCCGAATTCCACCTGTACGCTATCGTCGATCGTGAGACCGAGGAGGCCGGCGGCTTTGCCCATATTGATGGAGATCTCCAGGTAGCCGTCGGAGTTGAAGCGGCAGAGCGGCTCGCCCTCCGGCACGTCGTGGTAGCGGAAGGAAAGGCCGTCGATGGGCGGCTGCCGTTTGAACAGCAGGTGAAACGAACGCCCCTCGCCCACGCGCTCGAACAGCTCGCGGGTGATATTAGTGGTCACGTTCTCAAACTTATCCACATAAGTAACCGTCCCCCGGATCAGATCGGGCCCGATGACGGGCTGAAAGGCCAGCCGCCGCATGATGTCCACGGTAGGCAGGCCGATTTCGTAGAACGGCTTGTCCTGCGCTACGTGTGCCACGGCCCGGGCGTAGGTACGGTAAAGGGTATCGTCTTCACGCACCCGGTCCAGGACGTAGATTTCCTTGGGCAGCGTATCGAAGACCAACGAAAACAGGCCGTTGTCCGGTCCGATGAAAAACTGCTTGTTGACCTGTAGGGCCAGGAAACGGCCCCTGGGTTGGTAGAAATCGTTGACGCTAATGAGGTGGATGGTGCCGGCGGGAAAGTGGCCGTGCGTTTGCCGCAGCAGGTGCGCGGCGGCTACGATGTCGTAGCTGGGCACATCGTGGCTGATGTCCACTAGGTCCAGTTGGCGGTGGGCACTCAGTAAGGCACCACGCAGGCGGCCGAGGTGGTAGCCGGTGGTACCGAAATCAGTGAGCAGGGTAAGTAAGGGACGGTTTTTCAAAACGCAGCGGGTGGGTGAAGGGGAAAGACGGTAAAGGTAGTAGGTGATTGGAGTCGGACCTACTCATCATTACCCGTAGTAGCAGGGTTACGACCGAACGACCTGGAGCCGGTCCAATTCCTTCACCAGCAGATCCGCCGCCAGGCGGGCGGCGGCGCGGGCGTTGAGCGCGTCGTCTTCGGCGAGGGCCTCGGCACTGAAGTGATCGGCCACGAAACCGGTATCGAATTTACCGGAAACGAAAGCCGGGTGACCCGCCACGAAGCGACCGAAAGGCAAAGTAGTGGCTACTCCTTCTATGGTATAGTTATCGATGGCATGCTGAAGCAGGCGCAGGGCAGCGGGCCGATCGGCGGCATATACCACCAACTTGGATAACATGGGGTCATAGTGGATCGGCACTTCCATGCCCTCTCGGAAACCGTCATCGACGCGGATGCCGGGGCCGGTGGGCGGCTGGTAGGCGGTAAGGGTGCCGATACTGGGCAGGAAGCCGGCGGCCGGGTCTTCGGCGTAAACGCGGAGTTCCAGGGCGTGGCCGGTGATGGAGAGGTCTTCCTGCCGGAAGGCCAGTTCTTCACCCCGCGCTACCCGGATCTGCTGTTCTACCAGGTCCAGACCGGTAATGAGTTCGGTTACGGGGTGTTCGACCTGCAGGCGGGTGTTCATCTCCAGAAAGAAAAATTCACCGCTCGCGTCCAGCAAAAACTCGACCGTACCGGCACCGCTGTAGGCGGCCGCACGGGCCACGTCGACGGCGGCCTTGCCCATGCGCTCGCGCAGTTCGGGGGTCAGGACGGCGCTGGGGGCTTCTTCCACGACCTTCTGGTGGCGGCGCTGGATGCTGCAATCCCGCTCGAAGAGGTGAACGATATTACCGTGGTTATCGGCCAGCACCTGAAGTTCGATATGGCGCGGCTGCTGCACCAGTCGCTCGATGAAGACACTACCGTCTCCGAAGGCATTCTGGGCCTCCGAAACGGCGCGGCCGAGTTGCTCGTCCAGTTCGGCGGCACTATATACGGCGCGCATTCCCTTGCCGCCGCCGCCGGCGGCGGCTTTGACGAGCAGGGGAAAACCGATCTCCTTGGCCACCTTGCGGGCCTCTTCCAAATCGGCGATGGCGGTGGCCGTACCGGGCACCAGGGGCACGTCGTAGGCCTGCACGGCGGCCTTGGCGGCCAGTTTGTTGCCCATCAGGTCGATGGCCCGCGCACTGGGTCCGATGAAGGTGATCCCCGCTTCCGCCACGGCTTTGGCAAAACCCGCGTTCTCGCTCAGAAAACCGTAGCCGGGGTGAATGGCATCGGCCCCCATTTCCCGGGCGGCTTTGAGGATCAGGTCGGTGCGCAGGTAGCTCTCGCCGGCGGGGGCGGGTCCGAGGCGGTAGGCGGCGTCGGCGTAGCGGACGTGGGGGGCGTCACGGTCGGCGTCGGAATAAACGGCCAGGGTGCGGATACCCATGCGGCGGGCGGTGCGCATGATGCGCAGGGCGATCTCGCCCCGATTGGCAACCAGGATGCTTTGCATGGTGGTGGGCTTGGTTAGGGGCGGGAAGGTAGGTAAAATCTACTCATTAAAGCGGAAACCGACGCGCAGACCGGCGCGGGGCTGGGTGAAGCTGGATTTATCGCCTTCCTGAACATTTACGTAGCCGCCGTCGCGGAAGGAAGGAAAATAGCGGACGCCGGCGTAAGGGGACAGGGTGATGAGTTCGCTGATGCCGATGTCCAAGCCGAGGCCGAGGTTGAGCGCGAAATTATTGGCGGCGAAAGACTGTTCGCTACGGCGGCCACCTTCCAGATTTATAGTATGGTTAACATAGCCCGGGCCGACTTGGAGGAAAAAACCTTTCTGAAGTGCGGGGCCTTCCTTTTTGAAGGTGGGGCAGCCGCAATCGCCTTTAATGTCGAAGATGTAAAAATTGGTATTGAAAAACAGGCTGAACTGGCGGCCCGTGATACCGGGGATGTCGACTTCCGGTTGACCGTCACTCTTGTTCTGACCGTAGGAGATAGTGGGCAGGAACTCGATGCGGGTTTGCTTGAGGCGGAACCACACGTCCAGGCTTATTTCCGGTCCGCGCAGGGGGTAAAAATCAGCACCGGCATTGCCGTCTCGTGATGCGTAGGGGTCTCCGCCCCGATAGTGGCCGGAAACGCCGAACTGGGCGGATAACGGCAGCGAGGCGGCCAGGAGGCAGAGGGTGAACAGCAACTGACGGACGGTCATGGGCGGGGTGGGGTTTGGGGATCAAAACGCCGGGTGCGGGGAGGGAAGTATAGTTAGCGGCGATCTTGACGGCGGCTACTTTCCGTGAGGTGCCTGGACGGGGCGCAGCGTAGCGGAGCAGCCCGCAGGGCCAAGGCGTTAGCCGCGTCGGGAAGGGACCGACGCCGACCGGGAGGGAGGGGGCACGGCCGGAGGAAGACTGCAATTCTTGCGTTTTCCCCCTGCCCCCAAAGGGGGTTCTATCCTTAATTTTCCCCCTGCCCCCGAAGGGGGTTCTGCTGGTAGCACCCTCCATCCTTCACCTCGAAGGATCGCTGTACGATCAAGAGAAGCAGCGCAGCTAATCCCTCCATCCTTCAATCCCTCCATCCTTCAATCCCTCCATCCTTCAATCCCTCTATCCTTATTGCCCTAGTGCAAACTCTTCTTGGGCGCGGGTGCGCTGGCATGAAAATCGCGGCTGATACGGCCCGCGTAGTCCTCCAGGAGTTGGTGAACACGGTTGGTGTCGGGCGCGGAGACGATGAGGCCGATGTGGTGGTCCTTAGTCATGCGCCAGACGATCTCGGGGTCGGTGAAGCCGCTGTCGTCGGGGTTTTTATAACGGGACAGGGAGACGATGATGCCGGAGTGGTCGTGCCGCCGCTTGGGCAATTGGTAGGCGACTCCGCGTGACATAGCGTCCTCGACCTTGGCCCACTCGGCCCAGAGGCTGATGCCGGAGGCGGCTTCCACCATCTCGGCCAGGTGCGCGCCGCCCACGCGGGAGGCTGTTTCGAGGAAGGTGAAACTGCCGTCGGCCAGGCGGATGAATTCGGTGTGGGAAGCGCTGAATTTCATGCCGAACGCCTTCATGACCTGACTCGTCATTGCGCGGCAGGCCAGGTCGTCCTCGCCGCCGTATTCGACGGAGACGGAGCGGAAGATGCCGCCGCCGTGGGCTACTTCCAGGGGCGTGCTGAGGTAGCGGCTGACCTGGCAGAAGATGACCTCGCCGTCCACGCTCAGGGCGTCGGCATGGTAGACGTCGCCGGGGCGGAACTGCTCCACGAGGTGCGCGCCGCGCTCGTCGCCGAGGGCGTGGATGACCTGCCAGAGTTCGTCGCCCGAATGCACTTTCTTGATACCGGTGGCACTGGCCTCGCCGCGTGGTTTGACCAACCAGGGCGGGGCTACCTCGGCGATAAATTTGTTGATGGCCGCGTCGTTGAACAGCGGCGAGAAAGCGGGTACGGGTACGCCCGCGTCCTGGGCGCGGATGCGCATGGCCAGTTTGTCACGAAAGTAGCGGGCGGTGGTTTGGCCCATGCCGGGCAGGCGAAATTCCTCGCGGAGGTAAGCGGCTTTTTCCACGTCGAAATCATCGAGGGCCACGATGCGGTCGATGACGTTTTCGCGCATGAGCCAGCCCAGTCCCTTGGCGATGTTGGCCAGATTCTGGGGACCGTTGTTGTCTTCTTCCAGGTAGAAAAACACATCCACGGCATCGCGGGGCCAGTCGGCGTTTTTCAGGTTAGCCGCCGTGAGCAGGTAAACGGTGTGGCCGGCCGCCTTGGCCGCGCGCAGGAAAGGTCCGCCTTTGAAGTAGCAGGAAATGCAGAGGTAGGTCATAGGGAGGCAAGATCGTAAAAATTTCGGGTTGTTGCGCGTCGGACCTGAATTTTGGGCCGATCGGCGGGAAAATGCCGGTTTCCACCCTGCGGCTTGTCCAGTTTTACTACGATCTACCAGAAAAAGTTGCCCGTTTCAGGTAGTCCAAGACCTTCGTATTCACGGATCTTAATCCTTATTACCACAGCATTTTTTGTCGGGTATGCGGTAAAACAAACTTTAGTTGCCTATATTGATGTACATCCGGCGGTTATTTACGAGATTTGGCCGTCAAATTTTTAGTCAAGCGAACAATTCGCTAATAATCGTTTTCGGCCCCCTTGGCGGCAGCGGTCCCTGAAGTCTACCCGTTTTAAGGGTTCAGGGACGGTAGCCGACAGTTTTCGGCCTTGTTTTAGTGACCCATTTTCACTACACCTCATTTAACTAATAAGAAACGTATGAAGCTTAAATTTACTCCTTACCTCCGGGGTGCGCTGCTCCTCTTGGGGCTGCTGGTCGGCCTACAGGCGGCCTATGCGCAACGTGCCGTGAGCGGTACGCTCACCGACAGCGATTCGGGTGAAACCCTGATCGGTGCCTCCGTTTTAGCGGTCGGTACCACTACCGGTACGATCACCGATTTCGACGGCAACTATGAACTCGTTCTGCCCGCCGGCGTGGAGCAACTTGAATTTAGTTATACCGGTTACGCCACCCAGACCATTGACGTTGCCGGCCGCAGCCGCATCGACCTGCAGATGCAGGCCGGTAAGCAATTGGAAGAAGTTGTCGTCATCGGCTATGGTACCGTGAAGCGTCAGGACGCTACCGGATCGGTAGAAACCGTGACGGCCGAAACCTTTAATAAAGGAGCCATTACCTCGCCCCAGGAACTAATCTCCGGTAAGATCGCCGGGGTACAGATCACCACCGACGGTACGCCGGGTGGTGGATCGACCATCCGCATCCGCGGCGGTTCCTCGCTGAGTGCCTCCAACGACCCGCTGATCGTGATCGACGGCGTGCCCCTGGCCAGCGACGGTATCAGCGGTTCGCGTAACCCGCTCAACGTGATCAATCCCAACGATATCGAGACCTTTACCGTACTAAAGGACGCTTCGGCTACCGCTATTTACGGTTCACGTGCCTCTAACGGGGTTATTATCATCACGACCAAGAAGGGCACGGTGGGCAAGAAAGTCGGCGTGACCTACAACGGTTCGGTCGGCTTCAGCCGCCGCGCCAATGAACTGGATGTACTGGACGGTGATGCTTACCGCAAATTAATTACCAAGCGGTTTGGCGAAGGCAGCACGCAGGCCAATCTGTTGGGTACCGAAAACACCAACTTCCAGGACGAGATTTTCCAGACCGGCGTTACCCACGACCATAACGTGAGTGCCGCCGGTGCCGTCGGTATCGTTCCTTACCGCGTTACGCTCGGTTTTACGAACCGGACCGGTATCCTGAAGCGTGACGAGTTCCGTCGCCTTACGTACGGCATTAACCTGACGCCCGGTTTCTTTGACAACCGCCTGCAGTTCAATGCCAGCATCAAGGGATCGAATAACATCAACTTTTTCGCCAACCAGGGTGCCATCGGCGCCGCGCTGGCTTTCGACCCCACGCAACCCGTGTTTTCGGGTAACGACGATTTCGGTGGGTACTTACGAGTTGCAGTCGAATGGTAATCCGGACACTCTGCTCCGTCAAACCCACTGGCTCTATTGGAGCAGCGTGACGACGAGTCCGGCGTGAACCGCTACATTGTGAGTCTCTCGACCGACTACCGTTTCGGCTTCCTGCCCGAATTGCGGGCTAACCTGAACGTGGCTTACGACGAGTCGAATAGTTCCGGTACGATTTTCGTGCCCCTCGATGCGGCTTTCGCTTTTGACCCTACGGGTCAGGGTGGTACGATGAACAACTATACGCAGGAGAAGACTAACCAACTGGCGGAATTCTACCTGAACTATAACGAGGATTTCGGCGGTTTCCGCGCGGACATCCTCGGCGGTTACTCCTGGCAGAATTTTTACCTGGAGAACTACAGCTTCAACTCCAACATAACGGGAACGGAGACCAACGAAAACCGCGACCCCTCCGAGTACTACCTGATCTCGCTCTTCGGCCGCGTTAACCTCGGTATCGGTGAGCGCCTGAACCTGACGGGTACGATCCGTCGTGACGGTTCTTCCCGTTTTTCGGAGGACAACCGCTACGGGCTGTTCCCTTCGGCTGCCGCCGCCTACAACGTAGTGAATCAGGAAGGCAATAAGAAGGGCTTTAACCGCCTGAAGCTGCGGGTAGGTTACGGTGTGACCGGCCAGCAGGAAGTGGGCGGATACTATCCGTCACAGGCGCTTTACTTGGCCAGCCAGCCCAATGCCCGTTACCAGTTCGGCGACCAGTTCATCACCACGCTGCGTCCTGAAGGCTACAATGCCGGTCTGAAGTGGGAGGAAACCTCTACGCTCAACTTTGCCGTGGACTTCGGTTTATTTGACGACCGTCTCTTCGGTTCGGTGGAAGTTTACCAGCGCGAAACGACCGATCTGCTGAACTTCATCCCCGTACCCGCCGGTACTAACCTGACCAACTTCATCAATTCCAACGTGGGTGACCTGGAGAACCGCGGTTTCGAAGTGGCACTGACGGTTGTTCCTTACCGCACTGAAAAAGCTTCCTGGAGCATCGGCGGTAACGTGACCGTTAATCGCAACGAAATTACTCGCCTAACAGCTACGGAAGACCCTAACTATCAAGGCGTTGCGACTGGAGGTATCGCTGGAGGTGTCGGTAATACCATCCAGATCAATAGCGTCGGATTTCCCGCCAACTCATTTTATGTCTTTGAACAGGTGTATGATGAAACCGGATCGCCCGTTGAAGGCGTATATGTAGACAGGAACGGCGACGGGCAGGTAACTCCCGACGATCGTTACCGTTTGGAAGACCCCGCCCCCGATGCGTTCGTGGGCTTTACGTCCAACTTCGATTACGGCAATTTCGACTTCTCGTTTGCCGGTCGCGCCAACTTCGGTAACTACATCTACAACAACAACTTGTCGCAATTAGCTACCTACAACCAGATTTTCGGTAGTACCGGTATTCCTGGCCAACACGTTACCCGATATTACTGCGGTGGACTTCAACAACTCGCAGTACTTCAGCGATCTTTACGTGCAGGACGGCTCTTTCCTGCGCCTGGACCACGTCACGGCGGGCTACCGTTTCGGCGGCGTCTTCGGTGAGAACAGCAACCTGCGTGTCTATGCCACCGTGCAAAACCCCGTACTCATTACCAAGTACGACGGCCTCGACCCCGAGGTATTCGGTGGTATCGACAACAATATTTACCCCCGTTCAACCACCTACCTGTTCGGATTGAGTGCAAATTTCTAAAACCATTTAATGATTCGGGTGTGTCACTAGTGTCCACCCGAATCATTAGAAAACTATCCATAAGTTATGAATCGATTACGCAACCTATTTATCCTGGCACTGATCGCCGGTATGGGCTTCGGCCTGACCAGTTGTTTCAACGACCTGGACACCCAGCCGCTGGACGAAGATGTCCAGACTGCTACCGTTGTTTTTGACAACCCCGCTGCCTACGAGCAGGTACTGGCCAAGCTTTACGCCGGTCTGTCCGTCAGCGGCCAGCAAGGCCCCGCCGGCTTACCCGATATTTCGGGTATCGACGAGGGTTTCTCTAACTACCTTCGCCAGCTCTGGAAGCACGAGGAATTGACTACCGACGAGGCCGTTATAGCCTGGAACGATGGTACTATCCAAGACTTGCACCAGCTGGACTGGGACTCGAATAACGAGTTCATTACTGCCATGTACAACCGCTTGTATTACCAGATTGCCCTGGCAAACGAGTACCTACGTGAAACGACGGATGAGAAACTGAACGGCCGCGGCGTTGACGGCGAATTGCGTAATACGGTAGAGAACTACCGTGCCGAGGCCCGCTTCCTACGCGCCCTCAGCTACTGGCACGCACTGGATATGTTCCGCAACGTGCCTTTCGTTACCGAAAATGATGCGGTAGGTGCATTTTTTCCTCAACAAATTCAGGCAGCCGACCTGTTTGATTTCATCGAGTCGGAGCTACTGGCCGTTGAGTCTGAAATGGTGGGTGCCCGTTCTAACCAATATGGTCGTGCCGACCAGGGTGCCGCCTGGACCCTGTTAGCGAAGCTTTACCTCAATGCCGAAGTTTACACCGGCCGCGAGCGCAATACCGACGCCGTAACTTACAGCAAGCGCGTAATTGACGCCGGCTACACGCTGGAGCCTGAATACAAAAACCTGTTCGTAGCTGACAACCAGTCTTCGCCCGAGGCAATCTTCTCGATTAATTTCGACGGACAGAATACCCGTACTTTCGGTGGTACCACTTTCATCATCCACGCTTCCGTGGGTGCTGACATGAATCCTTCCGATTCCGGTATCGACAACGGCTGGGGCGGTACGCGCACCACCAGTGCGCTGGTTAACAAGTTTCCCAGTGCCAACGGCGGCGGCGAGGTTATCGTGGCCCCGGCAACGACTGACAACAACTACGCGCAACTCTACGTACCCGGTGCTTACCAGGGATGGATGCCCGATAACGAGAACGTGCAGCGGCTCTACGCTCGCGGCGGAGATAACAACTTCCAAGGCTTCCTGTACTTCCCGGAGGCGGGTGAGTTTAAGTTTACTCCCGCACCTAACTGGGATGCCGATTTCGGTGACAATGGCGGAGATGGCACCCTGGATGCCGGCGGTGCTAACCTGAGTGTTCCCGGAGCCGGTGTTTACCGTGTTCGCGTAAACCTCGACGACCTGACCTACACGATCGAACCCATCCGCTTCGGCATCATCGGAGCGGCTACCATTGGCGGCTGGGACGGTGACCAGGACCTGACCTACGATGCAGACCTCGGTGCCCTGACCATCACCACTCCTCTAACGGCCGGTGAGTTCAAGTTCCGCGCCAATGACGCCTGGGATTTTGACTTCGGTGATAACGGTGCCGACGGTATCCTGGAGCCGGGTGGACAAAACCTTAGCATTAACCGTGATGGCACGTTCAAGGTAATTCTTTACCTAAATCGT
This sequence comes from Lewinellaceae bacterium, assembly GCA_963757435.1. Lineage (GTDB taxonomy): Bacteria > Bacteroidota > Bacteroidia > Chitinophagales > Saprospiraceae > Neolewinella. The sequence goes on from CAVWSC010000011.1 coordinate 109,954, forward strand.
CCTGACTTCACCTATAGCATCGTGCTGGAAGGCTCTGACACGCGGGCCATGTTCTTCACGGAAGGCCAGTCACTGGAAATTACCGACATCTCGCAGTTCGATCAGGGTTATGCCGTTAACAAGTTTACCAATTTGACCCGTGATGGTGTGGTTGGTTCCGATCTGACTTTCCCCGATACGGACTTCCATATGTTTCGCTTAGGTGACGTTTATCTTATGTTCGCCGAAGCTGTCCTACGCGGCGGTAGCGGTGGTACCGTCCAGGAAGCCGTTGGTTTCGTGAACCGCCTACGCGTTCGTGCCTATGGTAATGATGCCGGTAACATTCAAACGAGCGATCTGGACCTGGCCTTCATCATCGACGAGCGTGCCCGCGAACTCTACTGGGAAGCCCAGCGCCGTACGGACCTCGTCCGCTTCGGCCTGCTCACCAGCCGGGGAGTATCTGTGGCCATTCAAAGGTGGTGTACCTGAAGGAACGGAAGTTGCTGCTTTCCGTAGCGTCTACCCTATTCCCGCGTCCGACATCGGCGCGAACCCCAACCTCCGTCAGAACCCCGGCTATTAGTAAACTGGTCGTTTAGCGGCGGATGGAAGGACGAATTCTTCCATCCGCCATTAGTCGGCCGCAACCATAAAAAATTATGTTCAAATCTTATCTATTGCCGCTTTTGGCAATCGCTTTAATCGCGTTCTCCGGCTGTGAGGACGATACCTTCGACCCCGTTCTCTCGTTGAATGGCGGTCCCCAGATCACTGCTCCCGCTGCCGGCGGCGCATTCATCTTTGCCGATACGACACTGGGCAACGAGTTCGCCACCTTCCAGTGGACGGCCGCTGATTTCGGCTTTGACGCCGGAGTCACTTACCGTCTCCAGGCCGCTCTGGCCGGTACCGGTTTTGCCGACGTGGCTGACATCGGCCCGGCTACCAGCGACCGGGAAATCACGGTGACGAACCAGATGATCAATAGCTTTCTGATCAACAAGGTGCCGAGGGTGGCACGGCGGAGGACATCGAATTCCGCGTTCGCGCCAGGGTGAGCGACGAAGTGGATCCGCAATTTTCCGCCCCGGTTCAGTTTACCGTGACACCCTTCGAGGTCGCCATCGTTTACCCGAGCCTGCGTGTACCCGGTGCTTACCAGGGTTGGAATCCAATGGCTGCCGAATCTGATATCGAGTTGCTTTACTCGGTACAGGACAATGGTCGTTACGAAGGTTACGTCTATTTCCCCGTCGCCGACGAATTCAAGATCACCAATGGAGCGAGTTGGGACGTTAATTACGGCACCTCCGCTACCGACGGCGTACTGGAGGCTAATGGTGGCAACCTGTCGGTAGCCGCTCCCGGCGTTTACCGTTTTCAGGTTAACATCAACGACCTTTCATACACCATCTCCAAAACGGATTGGGGCCTGATCGGTAATGCCACGCCCACGGGCTGGGATGCCGATAGCGATCTAACATACGATCCTGCCACGGGTACCTATTCCATCACGGTCGATCTGGTTGAAGGCGAACTCAAGTTCCGCGCCAACGACGGCTGGGACGTGAATTTCGGCGATACCGGCGTAGACGGCAAGCTGGAGTATAACGGTGACAACATCGCCGTTACCGAAGCCGGTAACTACACGATTCTACTAAAGCTTGACGGTGCGATCTACACCTATGAGTTGATTAAGAACTAGGAAGAGATCCTCTTTCTGACATTGGAGAAAGCGGCATTCGGGTAACCGGGTGTCGCTTTTCTCATTTTAGAGCGTGTCTGAAATTTTTAAGAACTGAGGATCAATGATTCGCTTCGCGGCTACTTCGTGGTTAAGATTCTGGCTAGATAAAAACTTGCGCGCATAGCGGGTTACGTAAGTCAGTTTTTATGACGCCAGGTTCTTAAATGCTTGGTTCTCAGGAAGTAAAAATTTAGACACGCTCTTAGGGGCGTGCCCCGGCCGATGGCCGGGTCGGGCTGTCCGGCACTCTCTCCATTCCGGGCCGTCCCGCAAGCCTGCGGGACAGCCCTGCATTTCGTTCAAACAACACCTCCCATCCCTCACGCGTATTTTCCGCCCGGTGCGAGTATCGGTGAAATTACCGCTACCTTAGCACCTCACATTCGATTACCGTAACGCTAACCATATGTACCGATTGCCCGGACTACTACTACTTATTTTCGTCCTATTCCTGAGCCTCGTTACTACCGGCTGCAAGGATAAGAGAGACGACCGGATGGGCGTCCTCGTCTTTTCCAAAACGGCGGGCTACCGTCATGCTTCCATTGCGAACGGCAAAGAGATGTTCCTGGAACTGGGCCGGCGAAATGACTTTCTAGTGGATACCAGCGAGGATGCAACGGTATTTACCCAGGCCAACTTGAAGAGGTACAAAGTGGTCGTTTTCCTGAGCACCACCGGCAACGTGCTGGATACGCGGCAGCAGGAGGAATTTCAGCGCTTCATCCAGGCCGGCGGCGGTTTCGTGGGCATCCACGCGGCGGCGGACACGGAATATGACTGGCCGTGGTACAACCAACTGGTCGGGGCCTACTTCGAGAGCCACCCCAATGATCCGAATATCCGCAAGGCGACGGTGCGGGTGATCGACGCCGCGCACCCCGCTACGGAACACCTGCCCGCCGCCTGGACACGCGAGGACGAGTGGTACAATTACAAGTCGATCCAGCAATTCACTACCCTCCTGCGCGTGGATGAATCTACCTACGAAGGCGGTACCAACGGCGACGATCATCCCATCAGTTGGTACAAGGAAATCGAGGGCGGACGGATGTTCTACACCGGCCTGGGCCATACCGAAGCCAGCTATACGGAAGATAACTTCGTGCGTCACGTACTGGGCGGGCTGCTCTACGCCGCCGGGGATAAAAAGCCGGTCGACTACCGCGCGGCCACGCCGACGCCATAGGTGCGGCATCTTGCTAGCTCTTCCACCCTCGCGTGAGGTGCCTGGACCGGGCCGAACCCGCCCTTAAGGCGGGAGAGGCAGCCCGCAGGGCCGACCGGTCAGGGAGCGGGGAAGGGACCGACCCCGGCCTCTCGGCCGGGGGGACGCCCCAACAAAATGCCCCGAAAAAGTGCCCTAATATCCGTATTTCTCCCGCCAGCGGGCGCGGAGGAACTCCCGCATTTTGACCTCGCCGCCGGTGTTGGCCTGCGGGCTGAAGAAGGTGGTTCCGCTCAGTTCATCCGGCAGAAATTCCTGGTCGATGAAACTGCCGGGGTGGTCGTGGGCGTAGCCGTAATCCTGTCCGTAGCCGAGTTCCTTCATCAGCTTGGTGGGGGCATTGCGCAGGTGCAGGGGCACGGGCAGGGTGCCGGTCCGTTTGACGGCGGCCAGTGCCTGGTTAATGGCCAGGTAGCTGGAGTTGCTCTTGGGCGAGGCGGCGAGGTAAACAGCGGCCTGCGAGAGGATGATGCGTGCCTCCGGGAAGCCGATCATCTGGGATGCCTGCGCGGCCGTGGTGGCCATGAGCAGGGCATTGGGATTGGCCAGACCGATGTCCTCGCTGGCGACGATAACCAGGCGGCGGGCGATAAATTTGAGGTCTTCGCCGCCGTCGATCATGCGGGCCAGCCAGTAGACGGCACCGTTGGGATCGCTGCCCCGGATACTTTTGATGAAGGCCGAGATGATATCGTAGTGCTGCTCGCCGCCCTTGTCATAGCGGGTCATGTTTTGCTGGATGCGGCCGGTCACCATTTCATTGTCGATGACCAGGGTCTCCTCGTCGTCCCGAAAATTAGTCACTATTTCCAGCACATTATACAGCCGTCGCCCGTCGCCACCGCTGTACCGAAGCAAGGCTTCGTACTCTTCCACCCGTACGTCCTGGGATTTCAGGTAGTCGTCCTGGACCAGGGCGCGGTCAACCATACCGACCAGCTCGTCCTTGGCCAGCGGCTCCAGTACATACACCTGACAGCGGGATAGCAGCGCGGGGATGACCTCGAAGGACGGGTTTTCCGTCGTGGCCCCGATCAGCGTGACCGTGCCGGCTTCCACGGCCCCGAGCAGGCTATCCTGCTGAGATTTGCTGAAGCGGTGAATCTCGTCGATGAAGAGGATCGGCCCCGCGCTGTCGAAAAAACGGCCGCGCTTGGCCTTGTCAATGGTGTCGCGCACATCCTTCACGCCCGAATTGACGGCGCTGAGCATATAGAACGGCACCTCTAACTGGTTGGCGACAATGCGGGCCAGGGTAGTTTTGCCCACACCCGGCGGCCCCCACAGGATAAAACTGGGGATGCGTCCCGCCGCCACCGACTGGCGCAAGACCCCGCCGGGGCCGACAAGGTGGGCCTGGCCCACATAATTTTCCAGCGTGGTAGGGCGCATTCGTTCGGCGAGGGGCTGCATGGGGCAATGAGTTTATTAGCGGTAGTGTAAACCGGTAAAGACGACTTTAGTGGTGATTAAGGATAGGTTTCATGACGTTGTGCACCGGTATTCCCTTTATCGACCAAGAACTACGACGGCTCGCCGACGAAAACCCGCTTGCCTTTGGCAAGCCGCTTCGCATATGTTACATTTGAAATTTTATAGCCTGTTCCGACCAATCGGACGGTTGTTCCCCTGCTTCATCATCAATGGTCTACTATGCGTCACGCCCTACTTTGCCTCTGCTTATTCCTAAGCGGCTCCTTTCTTTTCGGTCAAAGCCAGTTATTTACGGCCACCATTGACGGTACTTACAACCTGGACCTACCCGCCCTCTACGCGCATCTCCGCACCGCGCCGGCCGAGCCGACGACCATCACCGCCGTTACCCCCGGAAAACTACTGCGCATTCCCGGCCCCGCCGGTGAGCTACTCGACATCGAAGTGTGGCAAACCGTCCTCATGCAGCCCGGGCTGGCCGCCCGCTTCCCCGCCATCCGAACCTATATCGGACGGCTGGTGAAGGACCGCCGCACGTCCTTCCGCATCGACCTTTCGCCCAACGGCCTGCACCTCATGGCCTACGGCCCCGACGGCACTTGGCTCATCAATCCCGGCAGCACGGCCGCTACCGGCTACCGCGCCCGCTGGAAAGCCGATTTTGAGCGGCCGGCGGAAGAATTCTCTTGCCTTACCCAGGGGCGCGAAAACTATCAGCCCCCCACGGGTGCCGCCGACGGCGCACGCTTCCAGGCCCCCTACCTGATCGGGGATACCCTGCGGATCTACCGCCTGGCCGTGATCACCACCGGCGAATACGGAAGTTATCACGGTGGTACGCCGGAATCCATCCTGGCCGCCGTAGTCACTACCGTTAACCGCGTAACGGGCGTTTATGAGCGCGACTTGTCCGTGAGAATGATCCTGGTGGATTCACTGGATAAGGTCTTTTATTCTGACCCCGCTACCGATCCTTACGATGGCGGCAGCGAACTTTCCATCGGGCACAATACCCTGATCGACAGTATTGGAGTAGACAGCTTCGATATCGGACACACTTTCGATTCGGGTAGCGGCGGCGTTGCTTTTCTCGGCTGCGTGTGCGATGATGATATCAAGGGTTTCGGTTATACCGGACTTACGCCCCCGGTGGGCGACCCCTTCGATATCGACTACGTGGCGCACGAAATGGGCCACCAATTCGACGGCAACCACACGTTCAACGAATGCGGCGGTTCCGGCCCCCAGGATTACGAACCCGGCAGCGGCGTCACCATAATGGGTTATGCGGGCCTGTGTGGGGGGGACAACATTGCGCTGAACAGCATCGATCAATTCCACGCCGGGAACCAGTTCGAGATGACGCAGTTCATCCAGTTTGGCAATGGCAATACTTGCCCCACCAAGATCGCCAACGGTAATACACCGCCGCAGGTTTCCATCCCCGAACCGTCCAACCTCGTGTTGCCCATCTCCACTCCGTTTGAACTCCGGGCCGCCGGTTCGGATGCCGACGGTGATTCCATCACTTACAGTTGGGAGCAGTACGACAAGGGGCCTACGTCACCCCTGGGTGAGCCGTCGGGCAATGCCCCGCTTTTCCGCAATTACTTGCCCGCCGCCGATCCCGTTCGCTTGTTCCCCCGCCTGAGCACCGTTTTGGCCGGTAGTAACGATATCCGCGAAGTGCTGCCGTTTTACACCCGCGGCATGCGTTTCCGGGTCGTTGTCCGCGACAACAACCCCGCCGGCGGCGGTATCGCCTGGAGTACGATTCAGCTACAAGTAGACGATGCGGCCGGTCCCTTCCGAGTCACCAGCCAATCCGAACAAACTACCTGGAATGCGGGCAGTTTTCAGACCGTCACCTGGGACGTAGCCGATACCGATTTGCCGCCGGTGGCCGCCGACAGCGTAGATGTCTACCTCTCGGCCGACGGCGGCCTGAGCTGGCCCGACACTCTGGGGCGTTTCGTTAATGCCGGACAGGCACTCATCAGCGTGCCCGAAGACGCCGACGGAACTAACTACCGTATTAAGGTCAAGGGAGCCGACCACGTTTTTTTGCAGATCAATCGCTCCGCCATCACCGTTATTCCGGCCATCGGGCCGGGTTTTGCGTTGGGGGCCACCCAGACCACGCTACAACAGTGCGGCCCGGACACCCTTGGCAACACCTTACTCATCAACGGCGTAAATGGTGCCGGCCCATTCGTCTCGCTGACCGCAACGGACGTACCCGACGGTTTCACCGTGCAACTCCCCTCCGATAGCGTGGACCTGACCCAAATCAGCGTTCCGTTTACCATTGAGATCGGCGAAGAAGCCGAGAGTAGCACCTACCTGATCGGACTGGTTGCTACGCGTGACACCGTTAGTGACACCACCTACCTTACCGTCGATTATCTGGCCGGGCCACCCGCCTCACCGGCACTGGTCGGTCCGTTCCTCGGTGCCGTAGACATTTCCGTGCTTCCACTGCTGGAGTGGATATCGACCGCCGCCGACGCCTACCAGGTGCAGGTGGCTACCGATGCCGACTTTAATGACATCATTTATTCGGCCGCTGCCGTTACCGATACCTTCCTGCTGGTAGATCAGCAATTGGCCGATAGCACGATCTACTTTTGGCGCGTACGCGGCGTCAGTGATTTTTGTGGGGACGGTGAGTTCGGTGAAGCGAGCAGTTTCCAGACCGAAGGAGTTACTTGCATCACTTATCTGGCGGACGATCTGCCCAAGTCATTCAGTGCCGCTGCCACCGTCACCAGCCGCATCCGGATTGACGACGATTACCCCATCCGCGACCTCAACGTAATCAATCTACGGGGAAATAACACCGATGCCGGAGAACTCAATATGCGCCTGATCGGTCCGGGAGGACTTAATATTACCCTGGCCGATCTGGATTTTACCTGCAATAATGATAACTTCCTCGTAGCGTTCGATGATGAAGTGTCGCAGACCCTGAACTGTGCCAGACTGAACGACGACATCCGTACCCAGCCCGCTAACCCCCTGGCCGAAGCCGACGGAACGAGTACGGACGGCGTATGGCGCATGTTCCTGCTCGGTTCCTCCGGCAGCACCGGTGAACTCAACGAGTGGGGCCTGGAAGTATGCGTCCCCGCCTACCTCATCAGCGGCCTTTACGATACCCCGCTGGACCCCACGGCCTTCCGCGTCTTCCCCAACCCGGGCCGTAACCTGATGCAGATCAGCTGGCGCGACGCCAAGGTGGCTCCCGCCACTGTCGAACTTACCGATGCCCTGGGGCGGCGGCTGATTCGCCGACCGATCATCCAGTCCTCTGCCGCATCCGGAGATTTCCAACTCGCTACGGACGGCCTTCCCGGCGGCCTCTATTTCTACCGCCTCACGGATGAGAGCGGCCGGCTGCTGACCAGTGGTAAGTGGTTAAAGAATTAGCACTGAATGTGTCGGGCGTGTCCCCGCCCCCGCTAATGCGGGGGCGGGGCCGGTCCCTTCCGGGGTTCGCTAACGCTCCGTGCTACGCACCAAGCCCTCCAGGCACCTCACGCAGGGGATTACATAGTCCGACCCCAAACAAGGGTCCCGATCCCCCGATCGTGTAAGGAACCGACTTACCGTCCGCCGTCCTTCTTCTTTTTAAAGGGATTGAATTTTCCGATCTCGTCCTTGATCTTATCGGCTTCCTTCTTCACGCCATCGGTGGTGATGGGAGCGGTACGGCTGCTATCGCGTTTCGTACTATCGGAGGTACCGAGAACTCCACCAATAGCACTACCAACCCGGTCGCGTACCTGCTCCTTACCCGCCTGAATCTGGTTGCCGACGGCCGAACGAACACTGTCCTTGACCGCACCGACGCCTTCTTTCACTTGTTCCTTACCGGCGGCGATCTGGTCCTTAACCTGGCCCGTAATCTGCCCGGCGATGCCGGTGCTATCCACGATGCCGCTACCGCCCTTACCGCTGGTGCCGATCAGGTTAAAATTGGTCTTGGGGTTGGCAATGGTACCCACCAAACCTACATTAAAGTTAAGGGTATCCCCCTGCGCTACGTTCAGTCCGAGACGGGATGCCTGGCCCGACAGGAAATCCAGTCCCTTACCCACGGCCGCACCGGCCGCGTTGCCCTCGATCATGGCGCGGGGCAGGGCCACCTTCAGGTTGTAATCCATGTCCTGACTCAGGCCGTGGCGACCGGCTACCGTCATGCGGGCATCGGCCACTTTGACGTCGAAAGGTTCTACGGCTACGGTGCCGTCCTTGATGGTAAACCAGCTTTTGAGGTTTTTCAGGTCCACCGCTTTACCGAGGCGATCGGAGTGGAGGGCCTGGGCTACTTTTTCCAGCGGCTTAAAGCCGGCCAGTTTGGCGTCGATGGTAGACAGGAACCCCTTGGCGTCGATGGAACTAAGTTTAGGCAGCAAGTCGGCACCCAGCTTACCTTCCATCACCATATCGCTATTGAAATTACCCTGGATGAATTTACCGATGGGAGCCAGGGCGGCAAAAGTATTGAGGGTATTGAACGCTTGCCCGAAATCAATCGACTTAAGGTCATAATGAACGCGGAAGCCCGGATCCTTGGGTTCGCTGGTATCGTAGGCACCGGAAAAATCCATGCTGCCACCCAGCAAGTTAGCCGAGCCATTCTGGATAATCGCCTGCTGGTCGCGCAGTACCAGGTCACCGCGCATATTGTCGATCATCATATCGGTGTACTTCACGCGGTCGGCCTGAAAATTTACCGTCATGTTGATGTTGTCGGGTATGGGGACGGCGGCCTCGGCGGGCGGAGCATCGTTGCTAACGGGTGCGGTGGCGACGGCCTCGGCTTCTTCGCTCATAAAATCGGCCAGGTCGATGAAACCACTGCGAACATTGATTTTACCGCCCAGCACGCCGTCGCTCATGGCATAATCCAGCCCGTTCAATATGGTGCCGGTGCCGGAAAAACTACTGCTGCCCATCGTGGTTCCCATATCGGTCACCTCGATCCGGTTGGGTTTGATGTTGCCGGCTACCCGGCTGTCCTTCAGCTTATAGGTATCGTAGTCGATCTCCTTCATGTTAGCATTGACGGTGAAGTCAAAGCGGTCGAATATATCGGAACTCCCTTCCGGCAAGGCTTCGGCAGCGGCCATTTCGGCGGGCGTGGCCTTGGCGGGGGCTACCTCTTCGGCGGGCATCCACTCATCGGCGAGGAAGTAGTTGGAGCGTAGGTCGAAAGTGCCGCGCATGGTCTGGTCAGGACTGAAATAGGCCAGGATGTTGTCGATCCGGCCGCTACCGGCCAGGTCGGACCGGCCCAGGGTGGCGGTAAACTCGGGGATGCTGACGGCCTTGGGGTCGAACTGCGCCTCGGCACGGACCAGCCCGATGCGGGGCATATCGGCCGATTTGTAGACGATATTACTGGCGGTCAGGTTGCCGTCCATGCGCAGGTCGGCATAATTACCGCTTTCCAGGGCGGACTGGCGGACGTTGTCCAGCGTCAGGTCGGCCTCGATCCGGCCGGCGGCTTCCTCCACGCCTTCCACGGGAAAGGCCTTGGTCCACTTGGCCAGGTCGATCAGTCCTTCCAGGCGGGCGTCCACGGCGGGGTCGCTCAGGGGGGTGCGCAGGCGGAAGCGGGCGTTGAAGGGGTCGCCGCCCACGATGAGGTTGAGGCGGGAAACATCGACGGTCAGGTCGTTCAGGTTACTGCTCGGGCTGTTTACCCGAATATCGGCACTGATACCGTTGATACCTACGGGCAGGTCGGGATACTGTACACTGCCGTCGTTCACGGCCGCCGTGATCTGAAAGCGGGGGTAGACCTCCCGCTCGCTATTGAACGGCCCCTGCACGGAACCGGCCAACTGGAAATCGCCCGTCGTCTTGATGTTCTCGTATCCCTCCGTGTAAGCGGCGGGGATCATGGACCACAGCTCGCGGAAGTCGTTGCCGGGGGCGGTGAAATCCATGTCGAAATCAATATCCTCGCCGGGCATGGCAATGGAGCCGTTGGCCGTCAGATTCAGCTCGTTGAGCTTGGCCGTAGCGTCGCGGAACGAGTAGGTGCTGGTGGCGGTATTGATGTGAATACCCGCATCCACCACGGCCCGCACGGCATTCAGGTAGGGTACGCCACCCTGGCTGAGGGTAAATTTATCGGCCGTGGTCTCGGTAATGAGGTCGAATTCTTCCAGCGTAAAGTCACCGCTGCCGCTGTGGTTCAGGCCGGTCATTTCCATATAGGTCTCGGTGGCGCGGTCATCGTAGACCAGGCGGCCGTCGGTGATGCTGTACTCGTCGAGGGTAAAATTCATCTCAGCGGCCGGCTCGGTCTCGGCGGGGACTGGCTCGTCCGCTGGGATTGCAATATCGTAATTGGCCAGGCCGCTGGGCATTACGATGATATTCAGGTCGGGCCGCACCAGGTGCACGCCCTTGATGCGGTAATTATCTCCTTTCACTACCGACCAGAAACCGATGTCCACCGTCGCCTCGCCGATCCGCGCCAGCGGGCGACCGGCAAAGGTATCCACGCCGATCACTTCCAACTGATCCACTTTCAAACTGATGTCCGGAAAGGAGCGCAGGAAGCTCACTTCGGCGTCCTGAAAATCGACTTTGGCGTTGACGTTATTGTTAATCTGCGTCCGGGCCGCCTCGATCAGTTGATCCTTAAAGATGATCGGTACCAGGATGGCGGTACCGAGTAGGACGACCAGAAATACGGCGAGAATAATAAAAATGCGCTTGGCAATTTGCATAGGACTAAGTGGCTGTTAGTAAGGAGAGTAGAACAGGCGGGTGAACCGTTGGTTCGACCGGGTTGAAACATCAAAACGATGTCCGGCTCGCGCCCATTGCTTAGACGCAGCTTGTTGGCAAAAGGATAACATTATGAAGGCAGAATAACGAATACGGAATAAGGATTACGGAATGACCTGCATGGACGTGAACGCATGCAAGCGTGAGGGGGCCGAAGGGCCCGACCGTAGAGAGGGGTGCGCAGCACGGAGCGACAGCGAACCCAGTAGGCACCCGGCCCTGTCTCCGCGCAGCGGGACAAGGACACGCCCAAAAAAACGGCTTTAGGTAAAAGAGGCCGGGAAATACCGGCCGGCACCACTAATCGAGGTGATAGATCTCCATGATCTGGTCGAGGATCTTCTTGAAGTCGATATTCAGGTCGATGAGTTTGCCTGTTTTGAGGTCGAAAACCCAGCCATGGACGGTGAGGTTTCGGTTGCGAATGGCAGTTTGCACATCGGCGGTCTTAATGGCATTAATGCATTGCTCGCGCACATTAAGTTCCACCAGGCGGTCGTACTTTTTCTGCTCGTCCTCGATGGCGTCGAGTTCCTTTTGGTGCAGGCGGTAGACGTCACGAATTTCACGTAACCAGGGATTGAGGATACCGAGGTTTTTGGACTGCATGGCTGCTTTCACGCCGCCGCAGCCGTAGTGTCCGCAAACTACTACGTGGTCTACCTCCAGGTGTAGCACGGCATAGTTGATGACCGACATGGCGCTCAGGTCGGTGTTGACCACCATGTTGGCGATGTTACGGTGCACAAAAGCCTCGCCTGGCTGGATGCCCATCAAATCCTCGGCCGTAACGCGGCTATCGGAGCAACCGATGTAAAGAATGCCGGGTTCCTGGCCCTGGGCCAACCGGTCGAAATAGGTGGGATCGCCCTTCACTTTGTCGCCGATCCAGGCTTGATTATTCTTGAAAAGTTGCTGGATATCCATAAGCGTAGCGGAGTGGTTGGTGAGCGGTACACTGCAATAATTGGCAGTCAGGCGATAGGTTCACTTCGCTCGCCGGGGTTTTGGGCGAAATTGCCCGCAACGGTGTCACAGATAGAAGAGTTATACTCCGCCACACCTTAGTACACCGCCGCCGCGATGCGCCGGATCGTTTCCGAATCGCCCATCGTGTAGTAGTGCAGGCAGGGGGCACCGCGCTCCTTCAGTTCCTTTGATTGGGCGATACACCACTCGATTCCGGCTTCCTTGCGCCCTTCGGCATCCTTGGCATTGGTGACGGCCTCCACCAGGTCGTGCGGCAGATCGACGTGAAACAGGCGGGGAATGGAATTAAGTTGGTACAGTTTGGTCAGCGGCTTGAGGCCGGGTACGATGGGAATCGTGATGCCCTCGGCGCGGCAGGCATCCACGTAGTCGAAGTAGACCTGATTGTTGAAAAACATCTGGGTGACAATGTAATCGGCTCCGGCGTCGATCTTGGCCTTGGTGTACGTCAGGTCGATGCGGTGGTTGGGCGACTCGAAGTGCTTTTCCGGGTAGCCGGCAATGCCGATGCAAAAGTTGGTGTGGCTACCGTGGTCTACCAATTGGTCCAGGTAGTTGCCGTCATTCATCTCCTTGATCTGCCCCACCAATTCAGACGCAAAATGATGACCGTTATCTTCAGGGATAAATTTTCCCTCGAACTGGCGCGCGTCGCCGCGCAGGGCCAGCACGTTATGGATGTCCAGGAAATTCAGGTCGATCAGGGCGTTTTCGGTATCCTGCTTGGTAAACCCGCCGCACAGCAGGTGCGGCACGGCATCCACGCCGTAGCGGTGCATAATGGCCGCGCAGATACCAACCGTGCCCGGCCGCTTACGGATGGCCACCTTCTCGTAGTAACCACTAGGCCGCTTTTTGTACAGAAATTCCTCGCGGTGGTAGGTCACGTCGATGAACGGAGGCTTGAACTCCATCAGCGGGTCCAGGGTGTCAAAAATGGCCTGCATACTTCCTCCTTTCAGGGGGGGCAGCACCTCGAAGGAGACCAGGGTACGCCCGGCGGCGGCGGTAATGTAATCGGTTACTTTCATGGCGCGGTTTGGGGTGTGGGCGTGTCCCCGGCCGGAAGGCCGGGGTCGGCAGCTTGCGGACTCCCTGGTCGGTCGGTGCTGCGCACTCGTCGCTTCGCTCCGCCCCTCCAGTTGCCTCACGCGAGTTCCCGGTCCGGCGGTCCTGCCGGAAGGGAAACTGCTCTATTTCCGGCTGCAAAAGTAGTACGTCCCACTCGTCGGGGCGAACGATCGCGTGCTAAAAGCATTTTTTTTACCCGAATCGGGGATTAATTCCTCCTTTGTCTTGTGGCTTCCTTACATATGGAAGTTCGACGCGTTACTTTTACCGAAGTTAGCGTACTTATGGGTATCGCTATCCGTAATTTTCCCCCAACCATCCACTTCCATATGCAACGTATTTTACCTACGCTTCTCTGCCTCTTATTATTTAGTGCCGGCCTAACGGCCCAGCAGGCACTCTTTGAATTCGTGGCCGGCGACGATGTCTCGGCGGCGATCTGGAACGACCTTTCGGCCGAGATCAGCGATTTTCAGCCGCTTAGTTTGCAAACTTCCGCCATTGCCGCTATCCTGCGTGAATCACCCACAGAGGGGGAGGCCACCGGCGGCCGTGCACCCGTTTACCTGGATGTCCCCAGCCCCGGCGGCCAAATAATCCGCTACCGGATCGTAGAGAGTTCGCTCTTCCACCCTGATTTGGCAGCTCGCTATCCTAACATTAAGAACTACCGCGCCTTCGGCCCCGACGGGAAAGCCGGCCGTATCGGTATTTCGCTCCGGGGGGTATTAGCCTACCTGCCTAGTCCGGCGGGAACCTTTACGATCAGCCCGGTCGAAGTGGGTAATGCTTCGGATCACCTGGTCTACTACCGCCGTGATCTGCGTATTCCGGAAAGCGAGTTGGGCAAGCCGTCCTGTGGCTATGATGACGTAATTGAAGAAGACTTGTTACTGAGCGGCCTGGAGCTGGATCCGGGCGTAAGTGCCGCCCCTCCCACGGGCGGCGGGCGTTCTAACCAGGGTGCCGTCCTGATGCGGGAATATGACCTGGCACTAGGCTGCACGGGCGAATTCGGATCCACTATCGGCGGGGGTACAAAAGAAGGTGTACTGGCTGCCTACAACGAATCACTGACCATCCTGAACGCGGTCTTCGAGCAAGAAGTAGCCGTGCGGATGCGCCTGATCCCTCTCAGTGATTCGCTGATCTTCCTCTCACCGGGTACCGATCCCTATTTCAACGCGGATGAGGGTGGTGCTCTACTGGGCCAAATCGCGGCGGCTTTTACCAACGCCGGTGTATCGCCAATCACTTATGACCTGGGGCACCTATTTACCCGCGGCTGCAACGATGTCGGCGGCGTGGTCAGCGGTCGGGCCTGTACACCGGGTAAGATGCGGGGTGTTACCTGTGTAAGCGGTAGCGTTGCCGGTGCCACTACCAGGGTAATGACGCACGAGATCGGCCACCAGTTTGCGGTAGCTCACTCCTGGGATCGTTGCCCACCCAGTGAGGGTCAGCGTGCCGGATCCAGTGCCTACGAACCGGGGTCGGGTTCTACGATCATGTCGTACGCGGGAACTTGCGGTTCTGAGAACGTCCAATTCGGCGACGATACCTACTACCACACCCACTCACTCCAGGAATTCATCACCTACTCCCGCGAGTCCACGGCCGATGGTTGCGCAACTAAAATAACGACCTCCAATACCGAGCCGATCATAACCATGCCTTACCAGAGTGGATTCACCATTCCGATCAGTACGCCATTCGAGTTAAATGCTTCGGCCACCGACCCCGAGGGCGATGATATGACCTATACCTGGGAACAGTATGACCTCGGCCCCGGAAGCGACCTTGGCGAACCTATCGGCAACGCCCCTATTTTTCGTTCCTATCCTCCCAATGAGCAGACCAATCGGGTATTCCCCCGCATGAGTCGGATCGTATCGGGTAACAATAGTGTAACCGAAGTACTGCCCACCTACAGCCGTGACCTGACCTTCCGCTTTACGGTGCGTGATAATAACCCCGAGGCGGGTGCCGCCGTCTGGGACCAAGTGGCTTTCAAAGCCGCCGCTTCCGCCGGCCCATTCGTGGTAACTACCGCTCAAACTTCGGGCATCATCTGGAAAACAGGTGAGTACCGGGAGATCAACTGGAACGTGGCCAACACCAATGCTGCACCGGTAAATTGCCAGCGTGTTAATATCCGGCTCTCCTTGGATGGAGGAACCACCTACCCCGTCACCATCCTGGAAGGAGCAGCCAATAACGGTAGCGCTTTTGTAACCGTACCCGATCTGGGCGCCGCCGAGCAGGACGAGGTCCGGATCCGGGTGGATGCCGCCGATAACGTGTTTTTCAATATCTCAAGACGAGACCTGACCATCCTGCCCATAGAAGAGGCTACTTTCGCTCTTACTACGGACGTACCTTACCAGCGTATTTGCCTGCCGGATGCCACGACCATTACCATCGGCAGCGAAGCTTTCCTGGGATTTGCTGAAGATTTTACCCTGGAAATCGTCGGTGATCTACCCGACGGCGGTACCGCTGAATTCACGGATAATGAACTCAGCCCGGGAGAAACAACCCAGCTCAACCTTAATTTCGAAGACCTCAACTTCGACGGTGCTTTCCAATTGGTTATCCGGGCGGTATCCACCAGTGGCGTTACCGTGATCCGTAATATCGACCTCGACCTGTTCAGTAACAACTTCAGTGACCTGACCCTGGTCAGTCCCGCCGAAGGAGTAGATGATATCGTCCTGATCGCCGATCTCGACTGGACCGAGGCGGCCAATGCCGAGCGCTATAACTTTCAACTAGCCACCTCGCCTTCCTTTAGTCCGGAAAGCCTGATTCAAACGGAGGAAAATATAACGGCGACCACCGTGACGCCCGCTAATTTTTTCGAGCCGAATACCCTTTATTTCTGGCGGGTGCAGCCGATTAACGATAATGAGTGCGGCGCGGGCGATTGGGCCGATCCGGCTTCCTTCCGCACCGTGGCTTCCACCTGTGAGGAGTATGACCCCACTGATGTTCCGGTCAGTCTGCCGCCGAACGGTCCTCCCGTTACCGTAGTCTCCGAAATATTCGTACCCGAATCCGGCATAATTAGTGACATCAACATCCCCAATGTACTGATCAACTACCAGGTCATCAAAAAACTGACCCTGACCCTGGTCAGCCCCGCCGGTACCCGCGTTAAGCTATTCGAACAGCAGTGCTTCTCCACGCAGAACTTCAATATCGGTTTCGATGATGAAGCTCCACTAGACATTGCTTGCCCCCCGGATGATGCCCGCGTATTCCGGCCCATCGAAAATTTATCCGCTTTTAATGGAGAGAATACGCAGGGACTCTGGAAAATGGAAATTTTCGTCAGTGAAACGGGCGGTGCCTTCGGCTCTTTCCAGGATTGGTCCATCGAATTCTGTTCTACGGCCGACCTTACCCCCCCCGCCCTGATCCGCAACAATGAAATGGAACTGGAGCCGGGTGCTACCGTACTGTTGGACAATTACTACATCCACGCTGAGGACGACGTTACCGTACCCTCGGATTTAATGGTAACCATCGTGCGTGCGCCTCGCCACGGCCGTCTTATCACTACCGCCGGTCAGGAGCTAGTAGCCGGCTCGAAGTTTTCGCAGGGCTTCATTTTTTCCTTGTCGCTGCTTTATGAGCACAACGGAGAAGAAGGCATTTTCAGCGATGACTTCCTTTTCATCATCGAAGATGAAGAAGGAGGCTACATTCCGATTACACCCTTTCGCATCGAGATTTTTCCCGGTGCCGTCACCGGCGCGGAAGACGAACCCCTTTTTGAAACAATGGAACTCAGCGTTTTCCCCAACCCCGCCGACCACCTCCTCACCGTGAATCTCAGCCGTAACCCCCGGACCGACTTGCCGCTAGAGTTATTCGACCTTACCGGTCGCCGCCTGCTGCAAACTACCTTCACGGCCGGCCGGCCTTCCGCCCGTTTGGATGTGAGCCGCCTGCCCAGTGGCATCTACCTCCTCCGCGTGGCCGATCGTACGGTACGCGTAGTGGTAAACTGATCGCTTAGGGAACTTGTGTCAGAAAGAAGCCCCGCCCGGTAGATTGCCGGACGGGGCTTTTTTTAGTTGTGTTTTCTCCTGCCCCCAAAGAAAGTTCTGCTAGTATGGGCATCCATCCTCCGCCTCGAATGATCGCGTTGCGATCAGGAAGGGCAGCGGAGCTGATCCTTATTTGTGCTGCGCCCAGAACGCGATTCGCATTAACCTTTTAGCCAGTGGGGTGAAGAGTCGTTCCTTGGTCCTTTCCCTGGCACCCTTCTGATTGATGCGCGAAGCCACCGGATACGCATACAGTTTGCTCCCCAAGGTGCTATACGACTCGCCCAAGATCTGCAACAGTAATAGTTCCTGCACCATTTCCCCCGCAGCGGGCGCGGCCATGCAGCCACCCAGTACCTTGCCCCCGCCCAGCAATCCGGTACTGAGGTACAAGATCAGCACCGATTCCCGAAAATCAGCCGCGATGGCGCGATCGTCATCGGTGAATGGAGTGGTCACCACCTCATAATCGGTTCCCTCCCGCTCCAATTGTTCCGGGGTCTTACCGAAGGTGGCTACCTCCGGCTCGGTGAAGGTGACCCAGCTAAAGTGGTCCAGGTTATGTTTTTTGTCGACGGGAGAGAGCAGGTTGGTCCACAGATCGGTATTGTGCTTTTCGGCGGCGTGGCTAAACATTTCGCGACCGTAAGCATCGCCCACCGCGTAGATGGCGGGGTTCGTCGTGCGGTAGTAGTCGTCGGTAACGATCTTACCGTCTTCCACCAGCACACCGGCGGCCGCCAAATCCAGCCCCTCGGTCCGTACCCGACGGCCGATGGCCGTCAGGCAGTGGGAAAACGACAGACGTTCCCCACCTTTCAGGATAGCCGTATGCGGATCGTAAAAGGATTCTACCTCGCTACCGTGTCGGATAGCTACGCCCTCACGTCGCAACTGCTGCTCCAGCACGGCCACGGCTACCGCCGGGTCTTTGTCCATCAGTCGGTCGCCGCGATTGATCATCGTCACCCTACTTCCCAAGCGGATGAATGCCTGGCTCATCTCGCAGGCGATCGGCCCGCCGCCCACTACAAGCAGGTGTTCGGGCAGCTCATCCAGCTCCCAGAACAGACTTTCATTATCGTACTGCTTGAACTGATCGGCACCGGGTACGTCCAGCTTACGGGCCACCGACCCGGTCGCCAGCACGATAATACGGGCGGACAAATGCCGATCGTTTACGGTCACTTCGCGCTCACCGGTCAGGCGGGCCTCGCCGATAATGGAATCAGTCCCGATCTCCCGATCAAAATACTCAGGCGTTTCGTGTTCACGGATGATCTCGATCCGCTCGTGTACATACGCCATCACCTGCTTAAAATCGGCGCGGCCACTAGTTTTCAGCCCGAAGCGAGCGGCTTCGCGCGCACCCGCGAACTGCTTGGCCACGTGCAACAGCGATTTACTGGGTACGCAACCGTAGTTGAGGCAATCACCGCCGAAATTGCGGGCTTCTTTATCGATCAGGGCCACGCGCAGACCAATGGAGGCACCGAATCCCGCTGCTCCCAATCCGCCGGCTCCGGCACCGATTACAATAACATCATGTGTATGGCTTGACATACCGGTTAAACGTAAGCTACGCAGGTAAGTTGGGGGGGCGTGTCCCCGGCTAAGGCCGGGGTCGGTCCCTTGCGGGCTTCGCTGTCGCTCGGTGCTGCGCACCCCGGCCTAGCGGCCGGCCCCTCCAGGCACCTCACGCGACCGTAATACCTGGGATGCAGCACCCCACCCTACTCATCCCGCGTAATTTCCAGCATCCGGTCTTCTACCTCGCGCACCAGTTCCGTGAAGCGGGGATCACGCTTGATCTGGCGATCTCGCTTAAGGGGGAGGTTGACCGGGATGTGAACCGAGAAGTCACTGGGCGGCGGCTTCATGAGGTAGATGTCGTCGGCGAGATAAACGGCTTCGGCAATATCGTGGGTGACGAAGATGACAGTGGGGTGGATACGGTGCCAGATGGAGGTAAGCAAGTCCTGCATTTGAAGGCGGGTCTTCACGTCCAGGGCACCGAACGGCTCGTCCATAAGCAGGATGTCGGGGTTAGCGATCAGGCTGCGGGCAATAGCTACCCGCTGAAGCTGGCCGCCGGAAAGCGTGGGGTACTGGGCGAATTTTTCCTCGTGCCCCTCCAGCCCTACCAGTTCGATCAGCTCGCGAGCCTTAGCCTGACGTTCGGCCTTGGCGACACCCTGGTATTTGAGGGGCAGGGCGACGTTTTCCAGTACCGTCATCCAGGGCAGGCTGCTATATTGCTGGAAGACCATACCCACGCGGGGCGCATCCTCTACCTTTTTGCCCCGGATGAGCACCTCACCCTCGGTAGGTGTTTGCAGGCCGGCGATATAGCGCAACAGGGTAGATTTACCCGCCCCGCTGGCCCCCAGAATACAGACAAACTGGCCCTGCGCGGGTTTATCTTCCACCAAAAAGTCCAGTCCCCGGATAACCCAGGAATCACCGCCGTCGTAACTCTGGCCGATCTGGCGCAGTTCGATGATATTTTCCTGTTCGGTATCGGTAAAAAGAGACATGGGCCGGATAGTTGAAATAGGAGGGTGGTGATGCTCCGTGGACAAATGTAGGGTGATTTTAGGGAATCTTTCGTTTAATCGATGGTTAGGATCAGTGCGGCGGCATTACCGCCAAAACCGGTTGCCAGCACCGCTACCCGTTCAACTTTCCGGGGAAAAGTTTGCCTACTTACCAGGGCTTGGTAAGGAAAAGCGAGTAACTCCCCGCGTTGCAGACATTCCACGGCCAGGGCCACGCCCAGTGTACCACTTGCTCCCAGGGTATGACCGGTGGTCCATTTACCGGATAACAGATAAGGTAATTCATTACCGAAAATGTTACGCAGCGCGGCCAATTCGGCGGCGTCACCCCGGGCCGTACCCGGCGCGTGGACAACAACGGCATCCACCTCCCTTACACCGGCGCGGGCAAGGGCGACACGCAGTGCGGCGGCCAGGGCACTACCATCCGGCCGGATTCCGGTGGCCGATCCGGCAAATTCGTGGGCGTAACCGTAGCCCGCAATGATAGCTAAACCGGGGGCAGTGGTATGTTCCAGGGCGAAGAGGGCGGCACCTTCGCCTAGTACCATACCGGTAGGTTCTTCCGCCAGGGGCCGACAGGGGAAAGGGTCGTTTTTATCCGCATTAGTGTACAGGCGGGGGGCGGCTAGTTGAGCTACGGTGAAGGGAGTCAGCGGCGCCTCGGCCCCACCCGCCAGCAGGCGCCGTTCCAGCCCGACAGTGAGCAGGGCGGCTCCCTGGATGAGCGCGTGCAAGCCGGAAGAGCAGGTCATACTCTGCGCCCCCCGCCAACCGGATGTGCCGAGATAATTACCGACCGTGGTAGCTAAACTGCCCAGGGTAGTGGTGGGTGAGGTAAGGGGATGCGCCCGACCGGTTGCGATAAAGGCGGTGTATTCCTCCTCCCATCGTTCCGTGGGGCCGCGGGAGCAACCCAATTGGATACCGTAATCCGATCCCCGCCAGCCGGCCCGGTCAATAGCTTCGATTGCCGCGAGGCAGGCTAGACGGGCGGCACGATCGGTACGTTCGGGTAGACTAGCGTCCAGTGCCGCCAAACGAGTTTCCGTAGCAGCCGGAACCCGGCCCACCCATCGGCTTAACGGTGGATCGAATTGCAGGGTGGTCCGGGCCGATGTATAGGCGGACCAGTGGCCATCGGTACTGCAACCAGCGGAGGAGACAGCTCCGTAAGCGATGATCTTGAGGGGAGGTTCGGTCATTGTTCGTAAGTGGGGAATTACAACGCGCCACCAAATAAAAAGGCCGGGAAGCATCCACTTGGATACTTCCCGGCCCGACAAAGATCCGATCGGTAGGTGTTACTGTACCGTCAGATCGAATTCTACGCGGCGGTTTTGCTCACGGCCGGCGGCGTTGATGTTGGTGGCGATGGGAAACTCCTCACCGAAACCGCGGGAAGTCATGCGGCGAGCATTGATTCCCTTCGAGAGGATGTAATCGTAGGTCGCCTGGGCGCGGCGCTCGCTGAGGGCCTGGTTGGACTCGGCCGAACCGACGCTGTCGGTATGGCCGCCGATTGCCAGGTTGTAAGCGGGGTAGCGCTGCATGATGTCGACGATCTTGTCCAGTACAACCCGGTCATCGGGAGTGAGGATGGCCTTGCCGGTGGAGAAATTGACGTTCTGAATAGCGAACTCAATCGTTTTCTGATCCTCTACGGTGATTTCGGGGCAACCGAGGTTGCCGGCGGGACCGGCCTCGTTGGGGCAGCGGTCGTCTTTGTCGAGTACGCCGTCGCCATCGGTATCGGGGCAACCATTGTTACCGGCGGGGCCGGCGGCATTGGGGCAGTCGTCATCGGGGTCGGCTACGCCGTCGCCGTCGCTATCGGGGCAACCCATCATGGCTACGGTACCAGCCACATCGGGGCACTTATCGTTAGCGTCTTCGATACCATCCTTATCACGATCTTCGACGGGGCAACCGTTTTTCTCGGGGATACCGGGAACTTCGGGGCAGTCGTCATCGGGGTCGGCGATGTTGTCGCCGTCGGTATCGGGGCAACCGGCAAACAGGCTGAGACCGGCTACATCGGGACACTTATCGTCGGCGTCGGCAATACCGTCCTCGTCACGGTCGGGGCAACCGAAGGCGGCTACGGTACCGGGAACGGTGGGGCAGCGGTCGACGGGGTCGAGGATGCCGTCGCCATCGGTATCGACAACGGGCGGCACCTTGGGTTCGGGAGTGGAGAGAAAGAGTTGAATACCGAGAGCGGCGTGAACGTAGTCGTCCCGGAAACGATCTAGTGAAGCGCGGTAGGAGACCCGGGGGCTAAAGTAGACCTGGTTGCCGAGGCGAATATTGAGTTGCGCGCCCAGGGGGACGAACGGCTCGAACGCCTCGAAGTCATCGGTCAGTGCGCTGAGGCCGACGAATAGGCTAGGGTTGATGGCCGTTTGGCGAGAAAAGGGTACCAGGTGAAACAGTATATCACCACTAACGCCTACGAACTCGCGGTCGCGCAGATCGGGGCGGTTCGGGAACAGATTGGTGCGCCGTTGAGCCGAGTTGATCCGAAAGGGGAAGGATACGTTTAGGTGTTCGGTGATCCGGCGGGCGTACTCGATCTCGAGACCGGAGCCGAAGTCATCGCCGTTGAAATCATCGGTAATCGGTAGCAGGTAGTTGGGCGCGGAGTAGCGTACCCCGATTGCTCCCGGCGCGGTAGCGTCCTGGGCGGCAAGGGCCGTGCAGCAGACAGCCAGCAAGAGGGGTAAGAGTATGCGTTTGGTCATAATGAACTGGGTTGTGAGCCGACAATATAGGGTTATTCGGCAATTTGAGGGTAAATGTTATGCTTGTGATGAAAATTTGCACCTTGGAACGTCTTTTCGGGCCTGCCGCGTGAGGTGCCTGGACGGGGCGACCCCGGAGGGGCGCAGCCCGCAGGGCCGACCGGCAGGGAGCCGGGAAGGGACCGACCCCGGCCCTAGCCGGGGGCACGCCCCCCTGAT
Organism: Lewinellaceae bacterium; assembly: GCA_963757435.1. Lineage (GTDB taxonomy): Bacteria > Bacteroidota > Bacteroidia > Chitinophagales > Saprospiraceae > Neolewinella. The sequence continues at coordinate 132,795 of CAVWSC010000011.1, forward strand.
TAGTCATTCGATCAGTCCGCGCCCCTGCTTTTGGACCATGCCCCCCGCCTGAAGTTGCTTGAGCAGTTTGTCGAGGACGCCGTTAACGAACTCTTTGGATTTGTCGGTCGAGTAGCGTTTGCTGATATCAACGTATTCGTTAAAAGTGACCTTGGTGGGGATGGTGGGGAATTGGGTAAATTCCGCGACCGCCATTTTGATGAGGATCATGTCGATGGTGGCCACGCGCTCCACGTCCCAGTTTTCAAGGGTGGGTTGGATGAGTTCGGTAAGTGCGGTATCGTTTTCGCCGAGGTATTTGAGCAGTGTTTCGCCAAATTCCGTAACCGCGTCCACGGGTTTGCGGTAGGCCTCGTAGAATTCCTCGCGGGCGGGTAGTGCCTTGATGGTTTTCTTCATGGCACCATTGACGAGGCTGCGGTCATCGTCCCAGAGCGGGAAGCGGTCTTCGACCATGGCCTCGAAGATTTCCTGCTTGATGAGCCACCGGTAGAGGGCCAGCAGGAGTTGGATGTCGTCGGCGGGCGTGGTATCGGTTTTGGCGAGGTAGGCGACGTGTTCTTCCTCCTTGGTGAAGGCGCGGTAGAGCTTGTGAACCTGGTCTGCGTCGAGTGCCTGACCGAGGTGGTAGCGGTCGTAGAGGGTACGGAGACCCTGATTTTCGGACAGCGAGGCCAGGGCGCGGTTGGTGGCCATTTTGGCGGTAAATGCTTTGTCCTCGTCGGAAGGCAGGTGCTTGCTGCGCTTACGGGCCTCGTCCTGGCGGGCGTATTCGGCTACCCGCTGCATAATGAGCAGGTTGAAGAGGTAAACCTGGAAAGAACGGTCCACGAGGTCGCGGTACATACTCATAGCGCGGCGATCGGAAAAATCTTCCTGCCGGTTGACGGCGTACCTGACCTGCATTATTTTAATCCGAATATTACGGCGACTGAGCATGCGCGTGACTGTATTGAAAAGAACCTCAAAGCTGGAACGTCCGCAGGAGGGCGGCCGTTTGCCGCTGCAAAACAACGAAAAAAAAGCTAGTGTGGGGTCGCTTCGGCTCTTGTTGTTTATAATACGGTAGGCGCATCCGGGGCGGCGGTGGTGCTCAGGGGGGGCATCATGCTTATTTAGTGGGGTCGAACCCCCAATTTTTGAGGCTGTAGGCCCAGCGGGTTTCGCTCACGTCGCCGTCGGGCCGCTGGGCGCGGTGGCGGTGGATATAGCCGATGACCTTGCGCATGTGGGCGTAGTCGTCGTCGGTGAGGTCGGTCTTATTCTTGTGCTTGATCTTTACGATCTTTTCACCACTGTGGTGGCCGGTGCTGTCGGCCGAACTGGTATCACCGACGCTCTTGCTCTCATCGGTTTCGAGCCATTTTTCCAGTTCTTTGGGTTGCATATTAACGGTGTCGTAAAATTCAGTGTAGGTTTCGTCTTGGGTGTGATCGGCCATTGGTTTTTCTTATTGCTATCGGAAATGGACGGGGGGAGGTTCAAGGACCGCAGCCCCCACACAAATTTTATTTCCGCAACTTTGCGTTTCACCAACCATCAGGCTTATGTCGCTGCGCACCTTATTAGTTGTTTTTTTACTGTCTTCCCTCGCCGCTTCCTGCGTACACCGGCCGGCCGGGAGCGCGACCGCCGACCGCGAGCAGACCCTGCGCGAATTGCAAACGCTGATGACCGGCAGTTTCGACAGCCGCGCCCAGGCGATGGTGGACAGCACCTACTACCCGATCTCACTGCATATGTATCCGATCTGGACCAGCCGCCCCGGCCGCTGGCTGTACGTGGAACAAGCCATCTATACCGGCCAGGACAAACCTTACCGCCAGCGGGTTTACGGCCTGGAAGTGGGACCGGACGATACGTTCATCAGCCGCGTGTATGAATTGCCCAAGCCCGAGGATTTCATCGGTAAGTATGCTACGCCTAAGGTATTCGATCAATTAACCCCTGCCGACCTGGAAGAGCGCCCGGGTTGCGCCGTTATCCTGCGCCGCCGGGCGGATGGCAGTTATGCCGGCAGCACGAAAGATAAGGAGTGCCTGAGTACCCTGCGCGGAGCTACCTATGCCACCAGCCGCGTAGAAATCTTCCCCGGCCGTATCGAGAGCTGGGACCAAGGGTTCGATGCCGCTGACGAGCAAGTTTGGGGAGCTACGCAAGGCGGGTATGTGTTTGAGGGGTCCAAGGATTAGCTAACGCTGCTTCTATTGATCGCATAGCGATTCTTCGAGGTGAAGGCAATACGGGAAGACCCCCCTTCGGGGGCAGGGGGAATTGAACACCACCGACGCCTACGACGAACAATTTTGCGGAGCAAAATAGGTGCGTCGGAGGAGTGTCGATAATTTTGTTCTGATGCTATTAACTACTACGGCCTATTTCCCGCCCCTGCAGTGGCTGGCCGCCGCGCTGCGCGGCGGCGGCCGATGGCAGTGGGAAGCCGAGGAAACCTACCAAAAAAGCGGCTACCGGGGTCGTTGTCGCATCGCGGGGGCTAATGGGCCGCTGTTGCTCAGTGTGCCGCTGGAGGGTGGGAAACACAACAGCCTGCCCATCCGCCAATTGCGGATATCCGACCGGACGGACTGGCGGCGCGAGCACTGGCAGAGCATTCGCTCGGCCTACGGGCGAGCACCGTTCTGGGAGTTTTACGGGGAGGAAGTGGAGGCACTATTATTTGCCGATCATAACTATTTGTGGGAACTGAACTGGTCATTGCTGACTGGTCTGATCGAATTGGCTCAGTGGCCGGTGGAGCTATCCGCCACCACCTTTTATGAGCGGGAGGCAAACGATCGGCTGGATCTGCGGCCACGCCGCGCTACGCAAGAAATGCTGCCGCCCCTCCGCCCTTATCCGCAGTTGTTTCGGGAGCGGCATGGATTCATCGGGGATCTTTCGGTGTTAGACGGGTTGTTTTGCCTGGGGCCGGGGTTGGAGGTGGAATTGATTTACAATGTCTGATGTCTGATGTTCCACTGGGGACATTGGTCCAAATGGGGTAGCCATTTTAGAGACACAAGGTGTGACGAAATCGGGGGACGTGTTCCTAATGGCGTAGCCATTAGGAGACGTAATTATTGGTCCAAATGGCGTAGCCATTTGGAGACGCAAGGTGTTGCGTCTCTACGGTTTGATTGTCTTTACGAATCTTTGACTGGCCGCCGCCACGTCCTCTACGCCGTTAAGGGATCGGATGAAGGCCGATCCGATGATGGCACCCTGGGCGTATCGGCAGGCGGTCTCGAAACTGACCCGGTCGCTGATGCCGAATCCGATCAGGCGAGGGCTTGCTAAATTCAGTGCGGCGATCCGTTCGAAATAGGCGATCTGCTGTGGGCTGATCTCGCGGCTGTTGCCGGTGATCGCGCTACTACTTACCACATAGATAAACCCCTCGGAGGCCCCGTCGATGGCGCGGATGCGCTCGGCCGTGGTGTGGGGTGTTATGAGGAAGGTAAATTGCAGGCCTGCCGCTTCGACCGACTCCTTATAATCACGCTCGTACTCCCGCAGGGGCAGGTCCGGCAAGATCAGACCGTCGACACCCGCGGCGGCGGCGTCGGTAATAAAACGCTCGGGGCCGTACTGGAGTAGTTGATTGTAGTAACCCATCAGCACCAGCGGCACATCGGTTTGCCGCCGTGCCTCGCGGATCTGCTCGAAGAGCAGTTTCAGGGTCATGCCATTGGCCAAAGCCTGCATACCGCTGTTCTGGATGGTCGGGCCGTCGGCCATCGGGTCGCTGTAGGGCATCCCGATCTCGATCAGGTCGGCTCCGCCGGCCGCCAGGCCGGTGATGACGGGCAGGGTGTCGTTCAGAGCCGGGTAGCCGGCGGTGAAGTAGACGTTGAGGATGCCGGCTTTTTTGCGGGCGAAGAGGGAGGAGAGACGGTTCAAGTTGTGCTGCGCACGTATTTTTGTAGGACGCTTCGCGTCCGTATTTTTGTAGGACGCTTCGCGTCTGGTATTTTAGTATTTTTGATTCAGCCTATTCAAGAACTGTTACGTGTACGCGTAGGCTGGATCAAAAGTACTAAAATGCCAGCGGCAACGCCGCCTACTAAAGTACGCGCGAAGCGCCCACGCGTAGGCTGGATCAAAAGTACTAAAATACCAGCGGCAACGCCGCCTACTAAAGTACGTAGCGGTTGCTAGACCGCTACCCCCACCGGTACCGTCCAACCGTACTTGTCTTCGATCCGGCCCGAGCGCAGGCCGTCGATGTAATCCTTGGCGAAAGTACCCACCTTGCGTTCTGCTACCGGTGGTAGTTCCATACTCAGGTCACCGTACTGGATCTTGGCCACGTGGCTGACTACGGCGGCCGTACCGGTGCCGAACACTTCCTTGAGGTTACCGGCGCGGTAGGCAGCGGCCACCTCGTCGATCTTGAGGGTGCGTTCTTCTACTTTGTAGCCGTTATCGCGCAGGATCTCGATGATGCTCTTGCGGGTGATGCCCTTTAGGATGGGACCGTCGGTGATGGGTGTAACGACGGTGTCGCCGATCACGAAAAAGATGTTCATCGTGCCCACCTCGTGGATCTCCTGCCGGTCGGGGCCGCCCATCCACATGATCTGGTCGAAGCCCTTGCGCTGGGCCTCGGCGGCGGGTAGCAAGCTGGCGGCGTAGTTGCCGGCGGCCTTGGCCTCTCCCGTACCGCCCTTGACGGCGCGGACAAAGTTCTGCTCTACCAGCAGGCTGACCGGCTTGGCGTAGTAGGGACCGACGGGGCCGGTAAAAATGCAGAAGGTGTAGGTATCGGAAGGGCGTACGCCGATAAACTCGTCGGTGGCGAACATATAGGGACGGATGTAGAGCGCACTGCCCTCGGCGGGCGGGATCGACTCGGCATCCAGGGCCACGAGTTGGGAAACGGCTTCTACGAAGAGGTCTTCGGGAAACTCGGCCATCATCAGGCGGCGGGCCGAGGCATTCAGGCGGGAAGCGTGTTCCTCGGGGCGCAACAGCGCGGGGGTGCCGTCGTGGAGTTTACTGGCTTTCATACCCTCGAAAATGGCCTGACCGTAGTGCAGGGCCGATGAGGCGGGATGTACGCTGAAGTTACCGAAGGGAATGATCCGGTGGTTGTGCCATTCTCCCTTATAGTAATCGGAGACAAACATATGGTCGCTGAATACGCGGCCGAAGGGAATGTTGTCGAAGTCTACTTCGCCGATGCGCGAGTGTTCCACTTTTTTGACGCTGATCTCCTGGGGCATACCGAATCTTTTTTTGCAAAATTAGGTCTTATTCTTAACTTTATCAACCACAAAATCTCTTCTCCGAGTAATATTCGGAACACCCTCCTCTTTCACTACCCCATATTTCGTGGATCACTACCTCGGCTTCTCTTTATCCGGTATTCCAGATTCCTTAGCGACTGACAATCAGCCGGAAGGACCGGACCGGGCGGAGCTGTTCATCGTTTTTCGTCCCGGAACCGGCGAAAACGCCGCGCCGGATCAGGCACGGGATTATTTACTTAAAGTGCTATCCGCCATCGGCTACGACGCGGAGCAGCCCAACTATCGCTTCCTGGCCCTGCCGCCAGGGAACAAGCTCGACCTCACGCCGCTACTGCGCCGCAGCGAAGCCCGGCAAGTCATCATCTTCGGCATCCCGCCCCGCGAACTCGGTATCCACTTTCGCCTGCACCCCTATCGGGCCGAAAGGGCCGCCGGAATCACGTGGCTCTGGGCCGATGACTTGGTGCAGATCCGCGACGAGCGGGCCGCCGGCGATACGAAGCGCGCCGGTGCGCTCTGGCAAGCCCTCAAGGCTCATTTTGCCACCGATTGATTTCCTATTCTCACCAAGCTTATCCCCGCGCTACATTTCCGTTCTTACCAGATGACCAAAACCAAACTCGTTTTCGCCACCAACAATCCCCACAAGATCGCCGAGATTCGCCGGTTACTAGGCGACCGCTACGATTTTCTTAGCCTGGCCGACATCGGTTGCACCACCGACCTGCCCGAAACCCGTGACACCCTGCGTGGTAACGCCCGTCAGAAGGCCGAATACGTGAAAAAGCACTTCGGCTTTGACTGCTTCAGCGAGGATACCGGCCTGGAAGTGAACGGCCTGCACGGCCTGCCGGGCGTGCGCACCGCCCGCTACGCCGGTCCCGAGCGTGACGACACCGCTAATATGGCCAAGGTGCTCGGAAAGCTCACCGGTCAGGCCGACCGCTCGGCCCGGTTTCGCACCGTGATCTGCTTGGTCCAGGGTGAGGAGATCCAATACTTTGAAGGAAAGGTGGAGGGACGGATCGCCGAGGCCCAGCGCGGTACCGATGGTTTTGGTTATGACCCTATTTTTATCCCCGAAGATAAGGAGCGGACTTTCGCTGAAATGGGTACGGCCGCCAAGCAAGACTACAGTCACCGCAGCCGTGCCATGACCGCCCTACAGGATTTTCTGGCCCAGCAGTCCATACAATGAGCTTTCGTCGGCAGTTACAACTCATCCTTCCCATCACGCTGATCGTGGGGGTATTTGCCTATATCCAGTGGAGCGTCCAGCAGCGGGGCGACCGCTTCGACTCCGCACCGGCCGGCACGGATATCGAACGAACCGACCGGATCGCCATCGACCTTCCCACCACGGAAGTCGCTACCCTCTCGCTTTCCCGCGACCCCGAGCAGGGCTGGATTGCCCAGATCGGCCCGAACTACCGTCCGGCGCGGGCCGATTCGGTCCAACGGCTCCTCACCGCCCTATCCCGATTGCGCACCACCCACGTCGTGGCCACCAGCCCGGGCGGTTACCGCCGGCTGGGCATCGAGACGTTGCGCGAGTACCGCTTCACCTACTTCGATGGGGAGGATAAAATGGTACAGTGGGCACTCTTCGCCCCGCCCGATTCACTCGTCGATTCGCTGGCGGGCTACTTGCGCATCATCCCCGCGCCGGAACTATACGCTCTTACCGGACCCGACATCAGTACTCTTCCCTGGCGGGCCACCCAGCTTTTCGGTCACGAATTACTGCGGCTGGACCCCACCCGCCGCGCCGACTCCATCGTCTTACTGCGGGCCGACACCACCCTGCGCCGCCGCCTTTCTCCTCCCGATAGCATCATCCGCGCCTGGCAGACCCTCGACGGCCCGCGCCTGGCCGATGGCGTGGACGAAATGGCCACCGGTGCCCGCCGCCTCACCGAGGTCCGGCTCTACTTCCCCGGCCGTGACAGCATCAGTCTTTACGGCCAGCGCAGCCGGGATGGCGGACGCAGTTTCGTGGTCTATTCCTCCCAATTTTCCCGCAACTATTTTAGCGTCGATTCGAGTGGCTTCGAGACCTTGTTCGGACCGGTTCAGTTGCCGCCGGCAGACACTTCAGGGGTCTTTTAATAGACCGCCCCGCAAGTGATCTCGCGGTTTTAAAAAAAATCGGCCGGTTGACTCTTCTTGAGTCAACCGGCCGTAGCCTGATCTATAAAACTTACTCAACTCAGTTCGCCGCCGGCACAGCCTGGGGCGCTGCCGCCACCACACCCGCGCCCGCCGAATCGGCGTACTCCGTGAAATTGCGGTGAAACAGACTCGCCAGCTTATCCGCCATCCGATCGTAATCCAACTCATTGCGCCAGGTATCGCGGGGGTTAAGGATGGCATTCGGCACATCCGGGCAAGTGCGTGGCATCGCCAGACCGAAGACCGGGTGTGGGTGGTAAGCCACCTTATTCAACTCACCGTTCAGCGCAGCTTTGATCATGGCGCGAGTGTAGCTCAAATCGATCCGCTTGCCCTCGCCGTAGCCACCGCCCGTCCAGCCGGTGTTGACCAGCCACACGTTGATCTCGCCGCTTTCCGCTTTCACGGCATCCATCTTTTGGCCCAGCATAGTAGCGTAGGTCGTGGCGGGCAGGGGCAGAAAGGGTGCGCCGAAACAGGCGGAGAACGTAGCCTCGGGTTCCGTGATTCCCGCTTCCGTGCCGGCAATTTTGGCCGTGTAGCCGCTGATAAAGTGGTACATCGCCTGCTCCCGCGTCAGTTTACTGATGGGAGGCAGCACGCCGAAAGCATCGCAGGTGAGGAAGAAGATGTTTCGCGGCAGGTCGCCCCGCGAGTTGTACATGATGTTGTCGATGTGGTAGATCGGATAGCTCACGCGGGTGTTCTCCGTAATGCTGCTATCCTCGTAGTTGGGCGTGTAGCCGTCTTCCTCGAAGCCGATATTCTCCAGCAATGCGCCGAATTTGATGGCCCGGTAAATCTGCGGCTCCTTGCTCTCGCTCAGGTCGATCACCTTGGCATAGCAGCCGCCCTCCAGGTTGAAAATATTGCTTACCGACCACCCGTGTTCGTCATCTCCGATCAGGCGCCGGTCCGGGTCGTTCGATAGCGTGGTTTTACCCGTGCCGCTCAGGCCGAAGAATAGGGCCGTGTCGCCCCGGTTGCCCACGTTAGCCGAACAGTGCATCGAGAGCACGTCGCGCCGGGTGGGTAGCACATAATTCAGGACCGAAAAGATGCCCTTTTTGATCTCTCCCGTATAGGCACTCCCGCCGATCAGGATCACCCGCTCCGTGAAGTTTATGATCGAGAAATTTTCCTGCCGTGTACCGTGCTCGGATGGGTCTGCCAGTACGCCGGGGAAGGCATATATATTCCAGTCGTCGTGGTCTACGATCTCGGCATTATCGGGCCGCAGGAACATATTATAGGCGAACATATTTTGCCACGGGTACTCCGTAAACACCCGGATATTGATGCGGTATTTTTGGCTTGCGCTAGCGTAGGCATCCCGTAGGTAGACCTCGTCCAGACCCGCCACGTATTTTCTCGTCTTGGCCAGCAGGGCGGCGTAATGTTCCGGCGCAATCGGTTGGTTGATGTTCCCCCAGTCCACGGTGTCGCGGGTCAGGTCATCTTCCACAATGTAGCGGTCCTTTGGCGAGCGGCCGGTAAATTTTCCGGTATTGATTACCAGTGCGCCGGTGTCACTGAGCCGGCCCTGGCCTTTCTTAATGGTGGCTTCTACCAGCGCGGCCACGGGAAGGTTGGCACGCAAATTTGCATGATTCATAAAGAACTTGGTTTTGATACCTCCTCGCCTACCGGTGGTTAATCGGTCGCGGGCGGGGTGGCGTGGTTAGGCTAATTTGCAGGTAATTCCTGCTCGAACTCAAATATAGCTTGCTTAATGGCATTAGCCAAAATCGGTGGGAAATGAAGTGAGAATAAAGCGAACTTAAGAGCGTGTCTTGAGCTATTGCGTGAGGTGCCTGGACGGGGCGCAGCGCTAGCGAAGCAGCCCGCAGGGCCGACCGAATAGGGAGCCGGGAAGGGACCGGCCGCGTTTCCGCGTTAGCGGAACGGGGACACGCCCAAATGAACCGCTATGAAATGCCACTTTACTTCAGCTTTTCCATGGCGCGCTTGATGCGGGCGACGGCTTCGGTGAGTTGCTCTTCGGAGGCGGCGTAACTGATGCGCAGGCAGGCGGGCGCGCCGAAAGCGTCGCCGGTGACGGTGGCTACGTGGGCGTGCATGAGGAGGTATTCGGCGAGGTCGTCGCTGTTGTTGATGGTGATGTCTCCGGTGGATTTGCCGTAGAAATGGGACACGTCGGGGAAGACGTAGAAGGCGCCCTGGGGGAAGTTGACTTTCATCCCCTCAATCTGGCTGAGGCCGTCGACGATGAGTTGGCGGCGGCGCTCGAAGGCGTCCTTCATGGCGTGGGTGGGGGCCATATCGCTTTCCAGTGCGTGGGCGGCGGCGTACTGGCTAAAGGTGTTGGCGCCCGAGGTACTCTGGCCCTGGATCTTGGTGACGGCCTGGGCCACGTCTAAGGGGGCACCGAGGTAGCCGAGGCGCCAGCCGGTCATGGCGAAGCCCTTGGAGAAGCCGTTGACGGTGATGGTGCGGTCGGCCACTTCGGGGTTGGTGCCGATGCTGGCGTGCGCGCCGGTGAAGTTGATGTACTCGTAGATCTCGTCGCTGATGACGTAGACGTCGGGGAAATCGACCAGCATTTTGGCGATGGCGGTCAGTTCCTCGGCCGTGTAGACGGAGCCGGTGGGGTTGCAGGGCGAGGAGAAAAGGATGAATTTCGTGCGGTCGGTAATGGCGGCGCGGATGGCCTCGGCGGTCACCTTATAGTCGTCTTCGATACCGGCCCCGACGATGACGGGGATGCCGCCCGCTACCTCGACCATGGCCGAGTAGCTGACCCAGAACGGCCCGAGGATAACGGCCTCGTCGCCGGGATCGAGCAGGGCCAGGCACACGTTGGCGATGGACTGCTTGGCACCGGTGGAGACCACGATCTGGGCGGGCGGGTAAGTGAGGTCGTTGTCGCGCTTAAATTTCCGGCTGACGGCCTGGCGCAGTTCGTTTATGCCGGGTACGGGAGCGTACTTGGTGTGGCCGGCGTCGAGGGCCTTTTTGGCGGCCTCCTTGATGTGTTCGGGCGTATCGAAATCGGGTTCGCCGAGGCTGAGGCTGATCACGTCGTGGCCCTGCTCCTGCACCTCGCGGCCCAGTTGCGCCATGCGCAGCGTAGCGGATTCTTCCATGCCCAGCACGCGCTGGGAGAAGGGGGATTTGGTGGTGAGGCTAGCCATGGGCCGGGAGGTTTTTTGCGGTTGATTTTAGAGAGCCGCAAAGTTACGTACTAAGCCGGATAGCGGTGGATCGGTGCATAATTTTTCCTTGACGGTAGTTACGACGGTTAAAGCTCAGAACAGACCCTTATCTAAATAACTGCCCGACATCACTCGCTATGCAGCGCATCCGCCGGATGCAAACCCGCCGCCTGGCGGCTGGGTTGGATGGCGCAGATCAGGACAATGACTCCAATGATTCCGGCAGCGGCCAGGATGGCCAGATAGAAATTGCTGCTCGGAACCTCTTCCACCAGGCCCAGTAACGGCACCTGTACGGCAAATACCGACCCCAGCAATACAGCCAGCATCGCCACCAGGAAAACCTCCAGCGTAAATTGGCTGGTGATCTCACCCCGCGTGGCCCCCAGGGCGCGGCGAATACCGATCTCGCCCCGCCGCTTGCTGATGCTGTAGTACAACACCCCGAAAAGGCCCAGCGCGATATTTACCAGCAGAAAACCGGCAATGAGCAGGAAGCCGACCATGGGGGTCCAGGTCTCGCGGGCAATGCTCTCGCGCAGTTCATCGGTCTTGTAAATTTTGAAATCCTGGGTCTTGATGATGGCGGCGATACGGTTCTTGATCGTTTCTTCCAGTTCCGGCCCGCTCGACGGGTCCACGCGCAGGTAGAGGTTTTGTAAATCGGTCTCGTGCGGTTCGGGAAACCAGAAGGTGACATTCAACTCTTCCTGAAAATCACTCTGATACTTAAAGTGATCCACCACGCCGATGATCTGTACTTCGCCATCAATTTTAATAATACTATCAATGACGGGTTTATCGCCAAAGTACTCCTCGCGCATGATACGATTGATGATAATGGGCTTATACTTTCGCAAGCGGTCTTCAGGACGGAACCAGCGGCCCTCGCTCATCTCGATTTCCAGCAATTCCCCAAAATTTTCGTCACCTTGCATCATGGAAGTCCATAACTCATACCCATTATCGTCATTACCCGAACCCCACATACTATATCCGAAGGGAGCAACCGGACCACCGAATGCCGTTCCTCTCACTCCGGGTATTTCCCGCAGATCGCGAAGCAGTTGGTCATGGACTTCAATGACTTGCAAGGAATCCATTTGATTTATTTGGTACAGCGAGGCCCGCCATAGCTGTTTCGGTTCAAAACCGTAGGGCGTCCGGTAGGTCCGTAGGTTGTAAATCGTAAACATCATGACCGCGAACAGTACCAGGAAACACAAGAATATTTCACTGAATAGCAAAGCATTGGCCCGCTTCTTGTTCCAGATAAGGGTGAGGACGTGCTTGATCATTTGACGTTGTCTTTAATGGCGTTGGCAATCGACAGGCGCGACATCCGCCAGGCGGGTAGCAGGCCGGAGAGAATACCGAACAGGAGCGTGAGGAAAAAACTGATGAGGAAAACTCGGCCGTTAAGTTCCAGCCGTGCTCCTTCCAGGGCCTGCGACTGGTTGATGAGGTAAAGCCCGAGTAAGGCTAAACCCAAACCGATCAGGCCGCCGATGAAGGTGATGATAATGTTCTCGAAAAGGAACTGGCCCAGGATGGTCGTCTTGCTCGCCCCGAATGCCTTGCGTACCCCGATCTCGGGCGAGCGTTCCAGCATTCGGCTGATATTTAGATTAACCAGGTTGAGCGTGGGCAACAGCACGAAAAATGCCAGTAGACCGAATAGAATAAATTTGACCTTGGTGTAGGAATTTTCCGGTGCATCCTGATCGAAAATGAGTCCCTTGGCATAGTTTTCGTTGTAGGTCAGCCCGAAGCCGATCACCTCATCGTATTGGTCCGGCTCGGGTGGCGGCATCTGGTTGACCTGAAAATTAACCTGCTCTTTCAAGCCCGCCACCGCCGTGGAGGAAGGAGCCAGCCATACTGCCGTAAAGGGCCCCAACACCTCGGGTTTGAGTAGTTCAGGGCCGAAGGAAGTGTAGGGAGCATACAAATCAGCGGAATAGTACTCTGCCCGCCCGGCGGGGTCGGCCACCATTCCTATGATCCGGTAAGTGCGGTCACCCAGGGCTACTTCACGGCCGACGATCGCTTCCTTCGTGCCGAAATATTCCTGCGCCATCCGCTCGTTGATTACGGCCACGCCGGAACTGCTCTCCACCTGAGCTTGCGAGAAAGGTTGCCCCGCCAGAAAAGTGAAGTGGAAAACATCCCAATAGGCACCATCGGTAAGGATGGAGTTGATCGTAAATTTATTACCATCTTTGAAGACGTCGATGGAAATTCCGGTGGCCAAATACGTTTCGCGTTCCGCACCTGTTTTACCCCGCAGGTACTGGTCGATTAGTCCATAGCCCAGATGCCCGTTCGATACGTTGGCCCCCCTCTCCTCGTATTCAAACCCCGTGGTATCGTACACCACCGCCCCGTCCACGATGCGGCTGGAATCGATCTGGGGGATGGTATCGTAAAAAATCTTTTCCATCTTCGCCAGTGTCATCAGCACCATGCGGTCCTTATCCTGCAGGGGCGGGTTGGGTCCCACCTCGGTATTGATGACGGCCGCCACGATCATCAGGATCATCAGCGTAAAACTGATGCCGAACAAGCTGATGGCGGTATAAAATTTATTTCGCCCCAGCACCTTGACGGCTAGTTTGAGGTAATTTAGTAGCATTTTAATTTATTTTGATCGAATAGGGTAATGCACAATCAAAGACCGTCGAAAATGGATGAGTCCCATCTAACTGCCCTGAGCGTACATCTCACATCACGCATCTCACATCTCACACCACCTGCTCCCCGTCAAAAAGCCGGACCAACCGGTGCGTTTTCTGCGCCATGCGCTCGTCGTGCGTGACCATCACGATGGTGGTGCCGAGTTCCTGATTCAGGCGCAGCAGGATGTCCATGATCTCGTCGCCCATGGCGCTGTCCAGATTACCGGTCGGTTCGTCGGCCAGCAGGATAGAAGGCTTCCCCACAATGGCCCGAGCAATAGCCACCCGCTGCTTCTGCCCGCCCGATAGCTGGCTCGGAAAGTGGCGCATCCGGTTGGCCAGCCCTACCTGTTTGAGGGCTTCTTCGCTCAGCCGCCGCCGCTCCTTGCTGCCCACGCGACGGTAGAGTAGCGGCAGTTCCACGTTGTCTACCACCGAGAGGTCGTTGATCAGGTGAAAATTCTGGAAAATGAACCCCAGATGCTCGTTACGGAACCGGGCCGTCCGTTTCCCGCCGTAATTTTCCACCCGCTGCCCGTCCACCACCACTTCGCCGCTGGTCGGTTCGTCGATCAGGCCCATCACGTTCAGCAGCGTACTCTTGCCGCAGCCCGACGGACCCATAATGGTCAGAAATTCCCCCGCCGGCACGGTCAGGTTCAGGTTGTTCAGGGCCAGGGTCTCCACGGAGGTGGTCTGGTAGGTTTTGTTGACGTTACGGAGGGTTATCATGGTTAAGGATTAGCTGCGCTGCTTCTCTTGATCGCAAAGCGATCCATCGAGGTGAGGCATTAAAGGATAGAAGGAGTGAAGATAATTAGCTGTAAACTCCCCTTCGGGGGCCGGGGGGGAAGTCATATCCCCAACTCCGCTAAATTAGCCTGGGTGAGGTAATAACTGCGCAGCACGTCCAGGTAGGCGCGGTCGGTACGGTCGCGGCTGAGTTGAGCGAGGTTGAGTTCGGTCAGGGGGATTTTCCCCAGTAGGTAGGTTTCACGGCTGATGCGGTAGCGTTCGTCGGCCAGGGCGCGGGCACGCTCGGCGAGGCGGATTTCTTCGGTCAGTTGTCGGCGACGGGTCAGGAGGCGACGCAGGGAATTGGTGATTTCCTGCCGGAGGCGGTCACCCGTAAGCTGGGCGAGGTCACGGGAAACGGTGGCGCGTTTGACGGCGGCGCGGCGTTCGCCCCAGTCGAGCAGGGGCAGTCGAAAGGTCAGTTGTACCAGGCGCTCGGGCTGCGGATCTTGGTAAACAGCATCGAGGGTAGGGGCGGAACGGACGTAGCCGTAGCTCGCCTCCAGGTCGAGTTGCGGACCGAAATCGCGGCGCACGAAAGCCAGGTCGCGTTCGGCGGTAAGGAGGGTCAGGCGAATTTCTTCGATCTCCGGCCGGAAGCGTTCGGCCCGGATAAGGGCTTCCTCGGGCCTGATGTCAGTCAGGGCGGCGGTGGTCGGCAGTTCCGGCACCAGTGCTTCGCCGGTATACTCCTCCCCCACCAGCGAGGCGATAGCGGCCGATACATCCAGCACCTGCTGGGCGGCACGAATTTCGGCGGCCTCGGCATCCACCAGATCCAGTTCGATCTGCGCCAGATCGCTGCGGCTGATTTTACCGAGTTCAAAACGCTCGCGGGCGATGTCCAGCAGTTGGCTGCCCGCCTCGCGGTTGGTCGCGGCAATGCGGCGATCCTGGTCGGCCCCGGCCAGCTCGAAAAACAGGCGGGTGGCCTGGGTACGGGCGGCCGTTTCCTCAAAGCGGTAGCGGCGTTCGGCGGCACTGAGTTGCAGGGGTAGCAGCCGGCGGTCCCACTTCCAGCGGTTGAAGCCGAGGATGGGCTGCCGCAGTCCGATGCGTACCGGCAAGCCGTTGTAGATGCGGTTGTCCTGCTCGAAATCATCGAACCGCTGCAGGCCGGAGGTGGCAAACACCGTTCCGCCCGTGGCCCCGATCACCTGCGAGGCATGCAGCCGCAGCCCGCCATTGTTGGTGGTCACGGGCTGGAAGCGGATGGTGCCGTCGGGTTGGGTGGTTTCGGCAAAGGTTTGCTGGTAAAAGGTATTGCCGTTCAGCTCCAGCCGCGGCAGCAGGCCCGCCCGCAGGCCCACCAGGTCCAATTCGGCCAGGTCACGTTCGGCCCGGGCCGTCAGGGCGGAGAGCGCGGTGGCGGCGGCCCGGTCCTGGAGTGCGGGGAGGGAGATGGGAGATTGAGCGGGGAGCGCGCAAGCAAATACAGAATACAGAATAACGAATACGGAATACAGAATTTTACCGCTCTTGACCTCCCCCCTTCGGGGGGCCGGGGGGAAAACAACCAGAAAATGGTTACGATTGCGCATCAGTTCTTCTTTTCGAGGGTGAATGAACTAAGGTGCTCGAAATCCTGCGTATCGGAAACGATGACGCGGTCGCCCGCCCGCACGCCGGAGGTGATCTCGATGTACTCGCCGTTGCGCATCCCCAGGCCGACCTGGGTGCGGACGGCCCGGCCGCCGGCGTCCATCACGAAGAGCGGCTGGCTGACGCCGCCCCGGAAAACGGGGCCGTTTTTGACGCGCAGCACGTTCTCGCTGCGGCCCACTTCCACGGTGAGTTCGGTGCGTAGGTTGGGGCGCAGGGCCTCGTGGCTGGGTTCGTCCAGTTCGACGAGAAATTTGAGGGTGTTGTCCTTCACCTCGGGCAGCACCGAGACGATGGTGCCGCGCAGGCGGTGTTCGGGCAGGCGCACCTCTACGGGCAAGCCCACGCTCACGCGGTCGGCATAACGGTCGGAGCAGGATCCCTCCAGGCGGTAGCGGCCCAGATCGGCCACGCGGGCCAGGGGCGTGCCTTCCGTGACACTCTGGCCGATGGATTCATTGACCCACGTGACCACGCCCGCGCGGGGTGCCCGCAACTCGGTTTCGCGGAGTTTGCGGGCTAGACGGCTCACTTCCTTCTCCTCCATGTTCACCTCCAGTTCCAGGTTGCGGCGGCGGTCGTCCAGGCTGGCGCGGCGGTAGTCGCGCTCGTTTTTAAGCTTGTCGCGTTGCAGGCGGTTGATGTTGACCTGCAGGGCGGCGCGTTCCACGTCCTCCTGCGTGGTACCGCCGATTTCCAGCAGGCGGCGCGCATCGGCCAGTTCGGCTTCGGCGGCTTCCAATTCCAGCGATTTGATGTCGGTATCGAAGGTGAGTTCCCGCAGGTCGCGGTCGTATTCCAGGGCCAGCAGACTGACTTTGTTTTTGCGCAGGGCCAATTGGTCGCGCTTGCCTTCCAACTCCAACTGCACGAATTCCCGGTCGAGTTCCAGGATCACCTCGCCGGCCGCTACCTCGGCCCCGGCCGTGAGGAAAACGCGGCGAATCTGGGTGGTCACGGGCGCATTGATCTGCTCCTCAAAAGCGGCCACCACCAGGCCGGTGGCGGTAACGGTATTGGCAACCGTGCCGCGCTCCACGGTTTCCACGCGCATCCGGTCGGCGGCGGCGGTGGGGCGCAGCAGGTAGCGCACCAGCAGCACGGCGGCCGCGAAGGCCAGCAGCAGCCCGCCCCATTTGGCATAGCTACGGAGGCGGTTGCCCCGTTTGCGGGCGGTTGTGAGCGGTCGGTCCATAATGGAGGCGGTCGGTTTGCCAAAGGTGGGTGCCGATACCGTGCCGAAAAAAATACGTGTTGATTAACAGCGTTTTATGCACAACGGGAAAATTAATGTGTCCGTTTCCGAACGGTCGGCTGCCTATTTTAGCACGCCTGAGTTATTTAGAGCGTGTCTAAAATTTTTAAGAACTGAGAATCAATGATTTGAGGTTCTGGCTAGATAAAAAATTCGCTTCGCGGCTACTTCGTGGTGCGCGCATAGCGGGTTACGCAAGTCAGTTTTTATGACGCCAGGTTCTCAAATACTTGGTTATCAGGAAGTAAAAATTTAGACACGCTCTTATTTCCCCCCGCCACTGTCTCACCTGATGGTCGAATAATTTCAGTTAACAGTCGTGTTTTGCCCCATTTAATGGGTTGCGACCAAGTAAAATCTACATCGCGATGTAGATTTTACTTGATCAGGGGGGGTGATGATTGATTCTATTCCGATCTTATAATTTAATCAGCATAACTCGGGCGTGCCCCCTCGGCTAACGCCTCGCGGTCGGTCCCTTACCGGCTCGCAGGTCTGCTCGGCCCCTCCGCTGCGCTCCGGGTCTCCTCCCTGCCGGTCGGCCCGTCCAGGCACCTCACGCAACAACCATTCGGAACCCCGGTCGTAATTCAGGCCGAGGTCGGCTTAAAATCCACGCGCAGCCGCGTCCAGCCGTCGGGGTCGGTGCGGAGGGAGTAGCGGGCGGCGTGGCGTTCCAGGATATCGCGGCAGATGGTCAGCCCGATTCCCTGACCCTGGGGGCGGGTGCTGAAAAAGGGCGTAAAAATCAGTTCGGCCGACTCAGACGGAATGCCGGGACCGTTATCGGCCACGCCAAAACCGGCCGGGGTGACGCTGAGGGTAATTTGCCCCCGCTCCCCCCCGTCCAGACTCTCCAGGGCATTGGTCAGCGCATTAATGAGCACTTGCTCCAGCTGGCCCGCATCGGCGCGGACGCGAATGGGTGCCGCAGACAATTCAACATTTAAATCCACCCCCGCCCGCTCACAGCGGGCACGGAACAGTTGGGCCGCTCCGCCCACCAACTCGTTCAAATCCACGGAAACAAAAACGGGCTGCGGCAGGCGGATCACCCGCGCAAAATTTTGCATGAAACCATTCATCCGTTCCCCGCGCCCGATCACCACGGGCAAGTTGGCGGCCAGCAGCTCGTGAGCGTCGGGTTCCCGGGTCGTCACGGCATCGTGCAGCTGATGCAGGAGGGAGTTGGTGGCTCCGATACTATTGTTGACCTCGTGCGCCATCATGCGGATCACGCGGCCGTAGGCTTCTTTTTCGGCGGTTAGCAGTTCGGTGGTCAGGTCCTGCAGGATGAGGTAACGGCGCGGAAAACCCCGGTCCACGAAGGTGGCCGCCCGGCAGTGGTAGCGGCGATTGTCGGTCAGGGTGATGATCTGGATCTCGCGGTCCATCCGGTCTAGTTCGGCGGCCAGGGGGTGGTCGATGTCCTGCAGGTGGGCGGGTGCGGGGCTATCCGGCGGCAGCCCCAGTCGTTCCCGTACCCAGGGATTGAGGGTGGCGATGCCGCCGTCGAAATCCAGGATGACCAGCCCCACACCGGCGGTCTGGATGATGGTATCGAGCAGGTGCCGGTCGCGGCGGGCGGCCACCCGTTCCTCGCGGATGTTGTCGATCAGACGATTATATACGGCAATCAGGCGATCGACATCCGGCGAGCCGACGGGCAGGAAACGGGTGGAAAAATCCTGGTCGTTGAGGGCGGCGGTACCGGCATCCAGCAAATCGAGCGGACGGACGAGCCGACGGTAGGCGCGGTAAACGAGGGCCGCCAGCCCCAATAAAACGACCTCGACGAGCAGGAACCACGCCAACTGGTCACTTAGCAGAAACCAGGCCGTGACCGCCCAGCCCGCTAGTACCACGGTCAGCAACAGGAAGAGCCGGAACTTAGCTTTCATGGTCGATACCGTATTTATCCAGCCGCCGGTAAAGGGCCGAGCGGGTGATACCCAGATCGCGGGCGGCGGCGGCCAGGTTGCCGCGATTGCGGTCGAGGGCGTGACGCACGGCGGTTTCTTCCAGCTCCTGCAGGGTGCGGCCGGCAAAATTGAGACTGCCGGTGCGGGTGGGGGTATCCAAATGGGTTTGCAGGTCGGCGGCGGTGATCCGGTCGGTAGTGGATAGCAGCACGGCCCGCTCGATGAGGTGTTGGAGCTGGCGGATGTTGCCGGGAAACGCTTGCCGGCTCAACCACTCGGCCGCTTCCTTCCCCAGGGTGAGCGGCGGCCGTTCGTAGCGAGCGGCGGCCCGTTCGAGAAAATGCCGGGCCAGGGCGGGGATATCGCCGGGCCGCTCGCGCAGGGGCGGCAGGTGCAGGCGGATCAGGTTGATGCGGTAGTAGAGGTCTTCGCGGAAGGTGCCGGCGGTCACCATTTCCGGCAGGTTTTTATTGGTGGCGCAGATCACCCGGGCAGCGGCGCGGCGGGGGGTGCTTTCACCCAGGCGTTCGTAGGTCCGTTCCTGGAGCACCCGCAGCAGTTTGACCTGATTGGCGGGGGCGAGATCGCCGATCTCGTCGAGGAAAATGGTGCCGCCCGCCGCCAGTTCGAAGCGGCCCGTGCGATCGGAGCGGGCATCGGTAAAGGCTCCGGCGCGGTGGCCGAACAGCTCGCTCTCGAACAGATTTTCCGGCACGCCGCCCAGGTTGACCCGCACGAAGGGGGCCGCCGCCCGCGCCCCGGCCGCGTGGATGGCCTCGGCCACTAGTTCCTTGCCCGTACCGCTCTCGCCGGTAATGAGCACCTGCGCTTCGGTGGGAGCCACGCGCCTTGCCTGCTCCAGCACGGCCAGGAAGGAGGGAGAGCGGCCCACCAGGTGGTCGAAACCCACCGGCCGGTCTGCACCGGATGCCGGAGCGTAGAGTTGCAAGAGGGTTTTCACGCTCGCCAGCAGGGTCTTGTTATCCCAGGGTTTGGCGACAAAATCGCGCGCACCGGCCTTCATGCCCGCTACGGCCAGTTGTACCGTTGCCCAACCGGTAAGCAGGATGACGGTTAGCGTGGGTTCCTCCGCCAGCAGTTCGTCGAGGAGTTTCAGCCCGGCACGGCCGCTGGTGTCTATGGTAAAATTCAGGTCCAAAATCACCAGCGCGGGCCGGTGTTCGCGCAGGGCGGCCACGGCCTCGGCGGGGCGGCCCATGCGCAGCCACGCGGTAGCCGGCTCGCTGTAGAAGCAAGCGCAGGGCGGCGAGTACGGCCGGGTCGTCGTCGATGAGCAGGATGGTCTGGATGGCGGAAGGGTTGGGGGGGAAGGGTGAAAGCCGACAACCGTGCAAAGTTAGTGCTTCTGAGGCAGGGAGCAGCGGTGGCTGGTAAGCTAACCTCAGTAATCATGCCTTAAATTTGCCCGCCTGTATATCAGTCGGTTAAGCTCGATCGTCTGGTAGACGTGTTCGTTTCCGGTCGCCGGGGTGGTCGAAAGCGGACGGTCGGCGGGGTATTTCCTCCTCCGTACCACTGCCGCGCAACGGAATGAGGGGATTGTCCAAGTGGCTGTCTACCGACTGACTACCGCTCTACCGCCTGCCCATTTGCCGAGTTTTTACTACTTTACAACAACAAATCATCTTCAAGTACTACCTCCTCGGCCGGGGAAGGGGTAGCCGGATGGGGTATTCTGCCGGACAGCCGGGTCCCTTGCGTGAGGTGCCTGGAAGGGCCGCCGTAGGGGTAGGGCTTGCCCCTACCCGGAGGTAGGAGACCCGGAGCGTAGCGGAGGGGCCGAGCAGACCTGCGAGCCTGGAAGGGACCGGCCGGCCCGTTCGGGGACGGACACGCCCGGAATAGTTAACTCCGACGCTTCCAATGGACATTCGCCGTTACGGGGCGGGGATTCCACCGATTGAAGGAATCGCAGCGAAGGATGCAGCGGAGGAGCGGAAAATAAGCGTTTACGGTTGCCCGCTACAATTAGGACCAACTAAGAGCGTGTCTAAATTTTTACTTCCTGAGAACCAAGCATTTAAGAACCTGGCGTCATAAAAACTGACTTACGTAACCCGCTATGCGCGCAAGTTTTTATCTAGCCGGAAACTTAACCACGAAGTAGCCGCGAAGCGAATCATTGATCCTCAGTTCTTAAAAATTTTAGATACGCTCTACGCTTCCTTGCCCCCGAATTCCGTACCCAGCATTTCCCAGACGGTGAGAAAGAGCGCGGCGATGACGGGGCCTAGCACGAAGCCGGACAAGCCGAAATAGGTAATGCCGCCCAGGGTGGCGAGTAAAACAAGGTAGTCGGGCATACTGGTGTCGCGGCCGACGAGGAGGGGGCGGAGGAGGTTGTCGACCAAACCGATGATGAGAACGCCGACCACGACGATGATGATGGCCGAGGTGGTGTCGCCCTGAAGGAAAAGAATGGCGGCGGCCGGTCCCCAGACGATGGTGCTGCCTCCGACGGGTAGGAGGGCGAAGAAGGTCATGGCTACTCCCCACAGTAACGCGCCCGGAATACCGAGCACGGCGAAGAGGATGCCGCCGATGGCACCCTGGGTAAGGGCGACCACGAGGGTGCCCTTGAGCGTGGCGCGGGAGACGGAGGCGAAGCGGGTAAAGAGCCGCTTTTCACGGTGGTTACCCATCGGGATAGCGTTCATCACGCCGTGCATGATGTGACGGCCGTCGCGGATGAAGAAGAAGAGCAGGTATAGCATGAGGCTGAACTGCACCAAAAGGTTGACGACGCTGCCGGAAAAGGCCAGTGCCTGTGTGGCCGCCGTGCTGGAAATGGTGCCGACGGCTCCCTGAATTTTGTCCTGGAGGTCGCTGATGCTGTAGCCGATCTTGTTGAGGTAGTTGTCTACGGTGGGCAGGCGGGATTCGACTTCCCGCACGATGGCGTTTATGTCGATTTCGCCGGATTGCACCCGGTCGTATAGGCCGATGCTCTGGTTGATGAGGGCTAAGGTGAGCAGGCCGAGCGGCACGATAACGAACAGCAGGATGAGTACCGTCATGATGCCGGCCGCAACGCTGCGGCGGCCCTTTAGCTTGATGGCCAGCCAGACGTAGGTCTTGTAAAATATAATGGATAGCACCGCCGCCCAGAAGGTGGTAAGGAGAAAGTCTTTGATGAGGCCGAAAAAGCTGACCGTGACCAGGGCGACGAAGAAGAGGAATAGTCCCTGGCGGATTTTGGCGCGGGCCTCGGGGGATGCTTTCATATTATGGGGCGCTTCGCGCGTAATTTAGTAGGCACCCTGCGGGTGCTGTATTTTGGTATTTTTGATAAGCCTACACGTGGGCCGCCAGGTGTACGCGCAGGCTTGTCAAAAGTACAAAACTCCGAGGAGCCTGCGACGATCACCGCAGGTAATTACCAGACGCGCAGCGTCCTACAAAAGTACGTAAAGCGCAGCTTTACACCGGTAGGCGGACCGCCTTGATGGAATAGCCCTCCGTGCTTTCGCGATTATAGAGTTCGATGGCTTGCTGCTCGATGAGGATATTGACCAGGGAATAGGTGGTACCGATGGCATAACCCTTATTGGCCAGGAAGGTGGTGACAAACCATTTGAGGCCGACGTAGTCGGTGTAGCTTAGGTTCAAGGCTTCTTCCAGTTCGGTGATGATCTCTTCTTCAGTGATGACGCGGTAGCCGGGGCCGGCCATGTGCTGATAGGTATTGACCTGTTGCGGGAGCTTGATCTTACCGATCACCTTGGGGCCGGAGAGTTTGACGCGATTGTCGGAATCATCCTTGCGGTTTTCGTTGTCGCTGGCCTGTTCGCCGGTGCCGGGTATGCTAACCGTGCCGCTAGGGCTGCCGTTGGGTAGACCGCCGCTGGGGGCGGGGCCGGCACCCTGGTTCTCGCCGGAGGCCTCGCTCTGTTTGGCGGCCAATACGGCTTCTTCCTCCGCGTCCTGGATGACCTCGATGGTGGCCTGACGGATGGCCTGCTTTTCCTGGACGCTGAGCACGATCTCGTCGATATGGTTTTCAGCCTCGCGCATGATTTTGGTCAGCTCATCGGCCAGGTGGACGCCCCGCTTGAGTTCCTGCTGGAAGAAAGTGGCTTGGTGCGCGACCTTGTTACGGATGCGCGACATTTCTTTCCAGAGTTGTTCGAAGCCTTTATCGCGAAAAAATTGCTTGAAATATTTAGTGTAGTTGCCCCGTAACTCTGATTTGAGGCGATCCAGGTCTTCCACGGATTCGATGAGCATCAGGCGCTCCATTACCTTATCGGGCTGGTTGAAGCCGGAGGACTGTTTGTAAATGAGCAGGCCGAGGTCGTCGAAGTCGGCGAATTCCACGTCGCTGTCGACAAAGAAACTGAATTGGTTGGAACGATTACGGAGGCGGTTCTTGACCTTTTCCAACATTTTGGGCGTGGCGGTCACGTCCCACCAGTCAGTACCGACGCGCTGGATGAAAAATTTGATGAGGTAGCGGCGCAAGTGGTTTTCTACGGCATTGATCTTGGGGTAGAGCTGGTTGGCGATCTCGGAGGAGATGTCGTCCTGCAGTACCCGGATGTGCTTGAATTTTAGGTTATCGCGCAGGTGGCGGAGGATACGCTGACGGAAGGGTTCGAGCGGCTCGAATAACTGGCTCTCGATCTTGATGATGAAAGCCGCTTCCACGAAACCCGTTAATATCATGCTGGTGTCCACGGGTAGTACCCGTACGCAAATGCCGGTTTCATCCTCCTCCAGGGTGCTTACTCCATTTACTTTTTTGATGACCGGCTCGTTGCCGCCCCATAAAAGTGCGCTATAACTCAGGGCATGGACAAAAGCTTGTTCGCTAAGGATATCTTCCGGGTCGATGCAGAAGATCTCAAAGGCATAATTCTGGCTCATAGATAATAAATTGAGGGAGTAATATTAGCCGGGTAAATTAGGCTTTTTTCTGCCGCCTTGCCCCACCTTCTCCTTATTATCCTGCCGGAAATCTACCGGTCGGCCCGGATTTTGTCACTATCCTGCTAATAATCAACGCCCTGCCCCGAATGGGTTTCATGCCGAGAACTACCGCCATACCTCCTTATCTCGCTGTCACCACATGAACCAGTGCCACTTTAGGTTCCCCTGCGTATTGTACTCTAGCGCGGGGGCCGGAACTTTTAAAAAATTGAGGACGCCCAGGGCCAACTTCACCCCACGCTTGCGGGTGGGGATACGCGTAAAGTCAATATCCGGACTAAGGAAAAACTGCCGGTAGCGTGGCCGGGAATAATTGAAACGTTGACCATTTTCCGTCCAAGTATTACCGTAAGCCCCGTAAACGTCCTGACCACCGTAGCCGACGGCCAGGTTAAGGTAGGGCGGCAGTTTGAGGTCGGGTGCGAAAGCATCGATGTTGACGCTCGCCCAGATGGTCATGTTGTTGTAGTCCTTCAGGAAGCGTTCGATGGTACCCTGCCCGTAGCGCTCGCGGGAGATGTAGCCCAGGCTGCCGGTAGCGCCCTGATCGTTGGTGATGAGGACGTCGTCCGGGTGTCCGGCTAAATTATTCGACACCTTTAGTAGGATGCGCTGCTCGCCCCAGAGAATGTCCTGCCCGGCAAACAGGCCCGCCCCGGCGGTATTAGCAGCCAGGTCAGACCAGCTAAAGCCCCACTGGCTGCTAAATCCGTCCATAACTTCGATGGTTCCCTGCAGTATACTAGCCAGGCCCACGGCCGTCCAACGGGCGGCGGGGCGCGACATACCCGTCCAGCGGGCACCCGCCCAGAGAAAGCGCGACTCCATATAGGTAGTAAAGAAGTGGCCGGCCTTATCCATCTGTAGCCACTCGCCGCTGTCGTCGAATGAATGCAGGTTGCCGGCGGGGAAATCGGCGTACCAGGTTTGGTAGAGTGCGTAGGCGAAGCCGCCGTAGATGACGGTGCCGGTACCGGCGGCGGTATAGAAACGCGACTTATTAAAGGTAGGCGAAGGTTCCAGCAAAGGAAGCCGGCCTGACGGCAGGCTATCCCGGACCGTGATCCGCTGCGGCGGACCCAGGGCGGCAGCCAGGGTAGCAGGAAAGATGTGGCAACCCAGGAATAACAGGACGGCCGCCAAAAAAAATCGCCCGCTTATAAGCGGGCGATTGTAGCCAAATGTAGTCATGGCAAATGATTTTCAGAGCGAAAACGGTAGAATTCAAGAAAAAATAAGTGGTTATTTAGCCACTAATTAACCCCAACAATCAATCTAAGTTACTGGAAATCAAATAAAAATGGTGTGTCGGCCTCTCAAAGCCATTCCAGTTTTTCAGCGAATTGTACGTTGAGGACGTAGATTCTTACCGCATCTTTGTATTGTCAACAGGGGGAAACGCCCGCCACGCTGACCAAATGATAATCTCACACTGAACGTATTCAAAACTTATTTCTCGAGTGCCGAAGCGGCAGCCCGCGTAAAAATTTTCAATCTCAGAAAGATAACGACCTAGGAGGTCAATGGACCTTCTGTTTTTTGGTATGTAGATAGCCTCTCAAAGCTCTTTTTCGAACCGGATCCTTTAAAGGTCCGGTTTTTTTATTTCTACCTCTGCAAAGATACGCCAAATTCTGGAATGCGGCGTGCTAAGTTTTCCTCACGCTGTCCGCATTTCCCCGGTACCCACCCTGATACGAGCTAAGTACGGGAGGGTTGCGTCAACGATCGCTTTTTTCCGATAACACATAATTTTTTTCTGCTTCCAAGCACTTTTCCGCCATTTTCCGGCTCCATCCGAAGAAATTTCTAAAACTATCTCCCCGCTTATTTTAGACCATCCACCGAGTAATAGTATCCATTACAAATCTTAAATAACTGACAAACATATGTTTATAATACAAAACCGCCAAAACATACACCCAGTTTTGTGTGGATTGTACGTCATAGACCGAGCTTCTTATCCCATCTTTGTATTGTCAACGGGAAGAAACTCCCAGCGACATTTTTAGGACGGAACTTTTCAGTAATCTCATTTGAACATATCCACACCACACGAAAGGCTTTTCTCGACCAGTAGTAATGATAAACATTTTGCAACACGTTTTAATCTCATGAATGCGACGACTTAGGGCGTCAATGGATGCCCTGTTTTTTGGTATGTAGATAGCCTCTCAAAGCTCTTTTTTGAACCGGACGCCTTCGCGTCCGGTTTTTTTGTTTTACTACCCTTCCTCCAACCGCCCACCTCGCTGCCATGAAGCCCCACTTACTCGCTCCTTCCCTCCTTGCCGCCGATTTCACTAATCTTCGCGCCGCCGTCGATCTGGTCGATCAAGGCCCCGCCGATTGGCTGCACCTCGACGTCATGGACGGCCGCTTTGTGCCCAACATCTCATTCGGCATGTCCATCATTGCCCAACTGCGGCCGCTGACGAAAAAGCCTTTCGATGTCCACCTGATGATCGAGCAACCCGAAAATTACGTGGCCGAGTTCCGGGCGGCGGGAGCCGATATCATCACCGTGCACGCCGAAGTCTCGCCCCACCTGCACCGCACCGTGCAACTCATCAAGGCGTCCGGGGCCAAGGCCGGCGTGGCCCTCAACCCGCACACGCCCGTCTGCGTCCTGGAAAACATCATCGAAGATTTAGACCTGGTGCTCATCATGTCGGTCAATCCCGGTTTCGGTGGCCAGCAGTTCATTTACCAGACCATCCCGAAAATCCAACAACTCCGCGATCTCATTACGGTCCGCAATGCCTCCGCCCTTATCGAGGTAGACGGCGGCGTAGGTCTTCAAAATGCCCAGAAGATCCTCCAGGCCGGGGCCGATGTGCTGGTGGCCGGTAGCAGCGTTTTCAAATCGGACGACCCCACCGGCGCCATGCGGGAGTTGAAGGGATTTGAGCGCAACCCGATCTACGTGTAGTGCCCCCTTACACCTTCTGCTTCCGCTTCACCGCCGCCGCCACGAAACTCACGAACAACGGATGCGGGTTTTCCACCGTACTCTTCAGTTCCGGGTGAAACTGTACGCCGACGAAATAGGGGTGGCTGGGTAACTCTACCACTTCCACCAGGCCGGTGGCCGGGTTAGTGCCCGTAAAGTTCATGCCGGCGGCTTCCAGTTGCTCCTTATACCGGTTATTGAACTCGTAGCGGTGGCGGTGGCGCTCACTGATGGAAGTAGTACCATAAGCACGGGCTGCCGTGCTTTTTTCCATCAACTCACAATCATAGGCACCCAATCGCATCGTGCCGCCCTTTTGAACCACCGTTTTCTGGTCGGCCATCAGGTCGATGACCGGATGAGGCGTCGCGGGGTCTACCTCGGAGGAAGAAGCACCTTCCAGGCCCACCACTTTACGGGCAAATTCCACCACGGCGCACTGCATGCCCAGGCAGATGCCGAAAAAGGGAATCCCCGCCTCGCGCACATAGGTAATGGCCTCGATCTTACCTTCAATACCCCGCTCCCCAAATCCCGGAGCCACCAGTACGCCGTCGTAATCACCCAGTACCTGACTCATCTGCGCGGCCGAGCGGCCCTCCAATTGCTCCGAGTGGATCGGCACCACGTTTACCTTGCATTCGTTCACCGCACCGGCGTGAATAAAAGCTTCATAAATTGATTTATAGGCGTCCTGCAGCTCGTTATACTTACCCACCAGCGCAATCTTCACATCGCGGGTAGGATTTTTCAATTTGCCCAGAAACCGCTTCCACGCCCGCAAATCGGGTGCGCGGCGGTCTTGCAAACGCAGTTTACGGATCACGGTAGCGTCCAGGTTTTCCTTCAACATCAGCAGCGGCACATCGTAGATCGTCTCGGCGTCGCGGGCCTCGATGATCGACCCGATCTCCACGTTACAGAACAGGGCCAGCTTGCGCCGAATGTCCATCGTGATCGGGTGCTCCGTGCGGCACACCAGTATGTCGGGCTGGATACCGGTTTGCAGCAGCTCCTTTACCGAGTGCTGCGTCGGTTTGGTCTTCAGTTCCTTGGCCGCCTTCAGGTAGGGGATCAGCGTCAGGTGGATCGTCAGGCAGTTATCCGCCCCCAGTTCCCAGCGCAGTTGGCGCAGGCTCTCCAGGTAGGGCAATGACTCGATGTCACCCACCGTACCGCCCAGTTCGGTGATCACTATTTCGTGTTCCCCGTCCTGGCCCAGCAACTGGATACGCCGCTTGATCTCGTCGGTCACGTGCGGGATCACCTGCACGGTCTTGCCCAGGTACACGCCGGCGCGCTCGTTCTCGATCACCGTCTGGTAGATGCGGCCCGTGGTCACGTTATTAGCCTGCGAGGTCGGCTGGTTCAGAAACCGTTCGTAGTGGCCCAGGTCCAGGTCGGTTTCGGCCCCGTCATCGGTCACAAAACACTCCCCGTGTTCATACGGATTCAGCGTGCCGGGGTCGACATTCAGGTAGGGATCGAACTTCTGGATGGTGGCGGAAAAACCCCTGGCCTGGAGCAGTTTGGCCAGCGAGGCGGCAATAATGCCCTTACCGAGCGAGGAACTAACCCCTCCCGTAACAAAAATATACTTGGTCATGCGGAAACCCTGGTTGCGTTACGGGACACAAAGGTACGCTAAAGGAATGTCAATGAGCGGCCTATTGTACGGGCGTGCCCCCGGCCGAGGCCCGGGGCCGGTCCCTTACCGGCGCGCCTGACGGCTTGGCCCCGTGGGCTGCGTCCTTCCAGGAACGCCCCGTCCAGGCACCTCACGCAAAAATTGCCCCCTACCGGCTACCTAAACCCGGCACGAAGTCAGCCCGACCAAAAATAAATTAATTAATTCGATCAACCAATCGACCGATTTTACAGAATGATCGTTCCGGTACTTAAATTCAATAACGGAACGTTCGTTCCAAAATAAAACAACCGAACACCATGAGTGATCTAACCGGAAAAATAGCCGTCGTAACCGGCGGTAACAGCGGCATCGGCTATGCCACCGCAGCCGACTTCAAAGCGCGGGGAGCCACCGTCATCATTACCGGCCGCGACGCCGGAAAGGTAGCAGCGGCAGCCTCCGAACTGGGCGTAACCGGCATTACCGCCAATGTAAAAGACCTTGCCGCCACCGATGCCCTGGTAGCACGGGTCAGGGCCGACCACGGTCGCGTAGACGTGCTGTTCGTCAATGCCGGCATCTTCGCGCCCGCCCCCGTCGGCCAAATTACCGAGGAGATGTTCGACCACCAGATCGGGATCAACTTCAAGGGGGCCGTATTCACGGTCGAGAAATTCCTGCCGCTGCTCAGCGAAGGGGCGTCCGTCATCGCGCTGTCCTCCGTTAACGCCTACACGGGCATGACCAATACCGCTATTTACGCGGCATCCAAGGCAGCCCTCAACGCCTATGTGCGTACGGCCGCAACCGAGCTGGCCCCCCGCCGCATCCGGGTCAATGCCGTCAATCCCGGACCGGTGTCTACGCCCATCTTCGGAAAAACCGGCATGGAAGAAGAGCAGCTCAACGGCTTCGCGGCCGCCATGCAGGCACGTATCCCCCTCAAACGATTCGGCGAAGCCACCGAAATCGCCAAACTGGTTTCCTTCCTCGCCTCCGACGATGCCAACTGGATCACCGGCGCGGAATACAATATCGACGGCGGCATCCTGGTGAATCCACTAGTCGGCTAAACGAACAGCAGGATGGCAGGGAACGAACCCTGATCTAATCATCCCCTGGGTTTGCCGAAATATCCTATCAGTAATTTCACCCGAATCCGCCTCCCTGGCCGGTTCGGGTGTTTTCATAACTCCCTACTGTCTAGCATCGCGATCTAAGAGCGTGTCTAACATTTTTAAGAACTGAGGATCAACGATTTAAGGTTCGGCTAGATAATAACTTGCGCGCATAGCGGGTTACGTAAGTCAGTTTTTATGACGCCAGGTTACTAAATACTTGGTTCTCAGGAAGTAAAAATTCAGACACGCTCTAACCTTGGAAACCCGCGTCTTGATTGGAAACAAAACCCCTTAGAAAAATTCGGCTCGTTATTTTTCCCGCGTTGCTTACGTACCTTGCAGCATGGCCCGCCCCAAAGCATTCGACGAAGCCGCCGCCCTCGACCGGGCTACCGACCTGTTCTGGAAACGGGGCTACCACGCCACGTCCATTCAGGACCTGGTGGACGAGATGGGCATCAACCGCGCCAGTTTGTATGCTACGTTTGGGGGCAAGAAAGAACTCTTCGACCGGGCATTCGCCCACTACCGGGACGTGAATACGGCGGGCGTCCGTAAATTTTTTGCGGGCCAAAAAAACGTCCGCGCAGGAATCAGGAACCTGTTTGCGCTGGGCGTCGAGGAGTCCATTACCGACCAGGACAACAAGGGTTGCTTCGTAGTAAATGCCACGACCGAACTGGCGGCCGTAGACCCGCAGATTATCGTTCTCCTCCAGGCTAACCAACAGGTTTTCGAGCAAATTTTCTACGATTTCCTTTTGGCGGGGCGTGGGCGGGGCGAGATTTCTGATCGGCCCGATCTGCACGCCCTGGCAGCCCTCTTCTACACCTTATATAACGGCATCAAAGTGCAGGCCAAGTATGCCCAGGATCGGGCCGGGCTGCTAACTCCGGTAGATGCCGTGCTTCAACTACTAGACCACTGAATCAATGCGCCGTTTCCACTATTCCCTTTGCCTGTTCTTTCTCTGCTCCCTCGCAACGGCGCAAAGCACCAATCCGGGTACTGACCAACGCTGGTACGGGGTGGCCGAAGGCGCCTCACCCGAACGGTTACGCAGCGACGTGCAACGGCTGGTTCATTTCGGTACGCGCCATACCCTCAGCGACACCACCTCGGACGTGCGCGGCATCGGCGCGGCGCGGCGGTGGATCAAGGCCGAATTCGACCGCATCAGTGCCGATTGCGGAGGCTGCCTGGAGGTCTATTTTCAACGCAACCTGGTGAAGGCCGACGGCAACAGCCGCATTCCCGAGGATACCTGGGTGGTGAACGTTGTAGCCATCCAACGTGGCACCGAGCACCCGAACCGCTACGTGATGATGAGCGGCGATATCGACTCGCGTGTTTCCGATCCCCTGGACAGCACCAGCGACTCGCCCGGTGCCAATGACAACGCTAGCGGAATGGCCGGTACCCTGGAAGCGGCGCGTTTACTGACTAAGTTCAAGTTTCCGAACACCATCGCCTATGTCGGCCTGAGCGGCGAGGAGCAGGGGCTATTCGGTGGTAAGGGATTGGCCGAACAGGCAAAAAAGGATAACTGGGACATAATCGGCATCATCAACAACGATATGATCGGCAACATCAGCGGCGTGGACGGGGTGATCGACAACACCAGCTTCCGCGTCTTCAGCGAACCCTACTACCAGGCCGACGATGAGCGGGAACGTATCTGGCGGCGGTTCTACGGTGGCGAGGTGGACGGTCCCAGTCGCCAACTGGCCCGCTACATCGACCGTATGACCGATCAGTACTGCACTAACCTGGATGCCGAGATGATCTATCGCCTGGACCGCTTCGGGCGCGGCGGGCACCACCGCCCGTTCAACGATGCCGGTTTCCCCGGTGTACGTATTATGGAAACCCACGAAAACTACACCCGCCAGCACCAGGACCTCCGCACCGAAGACGGTATCGCCTACGGCGACGTGATCGCGGGCGTAGATTTTGACTACTGCGCCAAACTCACCGGCGTAAATGCCATTTGCCTGGCCGGTCTGGCGGCTGCCCCTCCCCCACCCCAGACCATCATGATCGGCGGCGCGGTGGAACCGAACACGTACCTCCGCTGGGAAGAACCGGCCGCCACCAAAAACATCGCCGGCTACTACGTCTATTGGCGAAAAACCACCAGCTCCCAGTGGACCGACCGCCGCTTCGTCCCCGCGGGCCGAACCTCCTATACCCTGGAGCATATCGTGGTCGATAACTTCTTTTTCGGCATGGCCAGCGTGAGTAAGGAAGGAAATGAGAGTATGGTGGTATTTCCGACCTCGTTGATTCCGCGTGGTACGCGGTAGATACGGGTCATGATTGAGCTTCCGCGAGAGGCAATCGCGTGAGGTGCCCGGAGGGGCGTTAGCACACGAAGTGCCGAGCGATCAGCGAAGCCCGGCGGGGACCGACCCGGCCGGCAGGCCGGGGCACGCCCCCTGTCTCCAATCCTTAGTTTCCCCCCTGCCCCCGAAGAGGGTTCTGCCTGGTAGCACCGTCAATCACTCATTGACGATCCGCCGCCCCCAGAAGGCGATCTGAAAACCGTAGGCGCTGATCCAGACCGTGAGGCCGGCGAAGGAGAGGGATTGCAGGGCGGTGTACCAGGCCAGGGAGCGGAGGTTGAGGGTAAAAAAATGGAGGGTGAGGAAATCGCCGAGGGCGAGGGCGGCGTAGACCATCCAGGCGTAGAAGGTGACGCGCAGCAGTTTGCGGAGGTACCAGAGGCTGCGCGGCAGGCGGGGGCGGTGCCGGAACTGGCGGATGCGCACCTGCACGTAGCGGCGGGCGAAGAGGATGTAGAAGGGCAGAGAGACGATGAACAGGGCCTGCTCGATGCCGCCGTAGAAGGGGTTGTAGAAGTAGCGGCCCGTTGCCTCGCCGCCGGTGGACCGGAAGAGCAGGAAACTGACCGCGAAGTAGACCAGTTGGCCCAGGCCGGGCAGGAAGTGTTTGCTGTCGGTGAGGCGGGCGCGGTAGCGGGGGTAGAGGAAGCACTTGACGTAGAAGAAGAGGAGCGGGCCGATGGAGAGGCTGAGGTAGAGGGGGAAAAACTCCCAGCGGGGATAGGTTTGGAAGGTGCCGATGGCACTGAGCAGGTGGTGTAGTTGCGTGGCCCCGACAGCGGTGAGCAGCAGGATCATCCAGCCGGCGGCGCGGGGCGTGGCGCGACGGCTGCGCCGCAGCAGGAGCAGCCCGGCCGTGAGCAGGGCGGCGGCCGAGGACAGGGCGAGTAGCGCAACCAGGGGATAGTAAAGCGGGTGGTGGGCCAGGAGGAAGGGCAAGGCGGTGAGTGGCGGTTGGTGGCCGCGCAAGATACGATTTTGGGCAGGGCGGACATAAAAAGGCCCGGCTCCCTTGCGGGGCCGGGCAAACACTGTTCTATTCACTACAATTTCCGTAGCCCCCAATGGGCTACGGGATTCCAACTAAAACATCTTTACTCCACGATGAACTGGATCTTGTCCTTCTTCAGGTCGCGGAAAAATTCTTTGAGCAGCCATTTCATTTCCTGGCGCGATTCGCCGCAGATGTCTTTGGCGGCGGCAACGGTGGCCAGCAGGGCATCTTCTTTGGCGAGGAGCAGGTCGCGGGCGGCCGAAAAATCGGGCGTGGTGGGAAATTCCCAGACCAAGTGACGCGCCTCGTTCGGGTTGTTGTGGTAATCGGCGGCGACCAGGGCGGAGAAATCGAAGTCGTAAGGCACGGGCGTCATGCCCTCGGCGGTCTGCACCAGCTTGAGGTTGCGCTGCATCCGCAGGCTGAAATCGTTGTTGCCGATCATGTACTGGAATAACGTCAACAACTCGGCACTGCCGCTTGTGTACCGGTCCAGTGGCGTATTGTAACATTCGTCACACTCCCGACCGTTCAGGCGCTCGGCCATCTCGTCGGTATCCTCGATCAGGATGGCGCGGCTCTCGATGTCGGTGCCGGTGTTGCTGTCGTGGTAGGTGATGTCTACCAGTTGGGTGCGCAGGCTGCGGCCGGTCAGTTGGGCGTAGAGTTGGTAGGCGAGTTGCTCGCGCAGCAGGGCGTCCATGCCGGCCTCGCCGTCGAGGCAGTGGGTAACGAGCTTAAAGTCATTGTGCTCGTTCAGGCCGTGGTCGCGCAGCCACTCCTTATTAAACTTCAGTTTCAGCGGGGGCATCACGCAGTGTGTGCGGCGGTAGCGGCCGCGGACCCGTACTTTCACGGGAATATCGGCACCGCCGGTAGTAAAGGAGGCGGCCAGGTAATCTTCGTTGCGGCGGTTGGCTTCCAGTTGTGCCATATCCAAACTAAGGACAATGGGGGCGTGGCCGGCGTTGAGGCGGTCGAACAAACCACCCGGCAGGGCGGCGGCGGTGTTAAAGGTGCTTACAAAGAAAAGCACGAAGAGGCAGAACTGGGTAAAGGCTTTCATTATAGGAGTGCTTTGCGTGGATAGTCGGTCCACTTGATTAAAAGGTTGCACCAAAGATGAGGGAAGTGCCTTTTCCCGGCAAATTCGTTAGAGCGCTCCTAGGATTTCACCGACGAAACCTAGGAGCGCACCGCCAACGGGTGTTTTTCATCGACGAAAATCATTTCAGGTTTCCCCCCGGCCTCCCGAAGGGGGGGAGATGGTATCCGGTAAGTCTTTACGTAATAGGTGTACCCGTAGGCTGCTACCAACATACTAAACTACCAGTGGCAAAGCCGCCTGCTAAATTACGGGCGAAGCCCTGACAATCCTTTACCTTCGCGCCCACATCCCTTACCCCTATGCAGATCTACCAGCACCTCGTCGACAAGACCAAAACCATTTCCGTCACCGGCCTCGGCTACGTGGGCCTGCCGCTCGCGCTGTTGCTGGCACGCAGGTACCGGGTCATCGGCTTCGATATCAATGAGCAGCGCGTGGCCATGATGCGCGACGGCAAGGACCCCAGCGACGAACTGGAACCCGAGGCATTCGCCGACACGGACATCACCTTTACCAGCGACCCCGCCGACCTCAAACGAGCGCATTTCCATATCGTGGCCGTGCCCACCCCCGTAGACGGGCACCGCGTGCCCAACCTGCGCCCGCTGGAAGGCGCCTCCGCCTACCTGGGCCGGGTCCTCAAGCGCGGCGACTACGTGGTCTACGAATCCACCGTCTACCCCGGCTGTACCGAAGAGGATTGCCTGCCCATCCTGGAGCGCGAAAGCGGCCTTAAACTCGGCACCGATTTCAAGATCGGCTACAGCCCCGAGCGCATCAACCCCGGAGATAAGGTGCACACCGTGGACAAGATCCTCAAAGTGGTCAGTGGTAGCGATGCCGAGGCACTGGAGGAAATCCGCCTGCTTTACGATAGCGTCGTTACGGCCGGGGTCTTCGCCGCCGAGAGCATCAAGGTGGCCGAGGCCGCCAAGGTGATCGAGAACAGCCAGCGCGACCTCAACATCAGCTTCGTCAACGAACTGGCCATCATCTTCGACCGCCTCGATATCGACACCCAGGCCGTTCTGGATGCCGCCGGCACCAAATGGAATTTCCTGCGCTTCACCCCCGGCCTCGTCGGCGGCCACTGCATCAGCGTCGATCCCTACTACCTGCTCCACAAATCCAAGCAACTCGGCTACGACCCCCAGGTCATCCTTAGCGGCCGCCGCGTCAACGACGGCATGCCGGCCTTCATCGCCAAGCGCCTGGTCCAAATGCTCATCGCCCGCGACCGCAACCCCTCGGGGGCCAAAGTGCTCATCCTCGGCATCACCTTCAAGGAGGACGTGGCCGACATCCGCAACAGCAAGGTCGTCGACCTGGCCCGCGAACTGATGGACTACTCCGTCAACGTCCACCTCGCCGATCCGCACGCGTCGCCCAACGAGATCGCCCACGAGTACAAACTCACCCTCGTCGACCGCCTCAGCGATGATTACGACGCCGTCATCGTCGCCGTTGCCCACCAGCAGTACCGCCAAATGACGCCCGACGACCTTACCGCCCTCTGCCGCCCCGATCCGATATTGATGGACCTCAAGGCCCTGTATGACCGCAAAGCATTCGAGGGAAAAATGACGGTCTGGCGGTTGTAACGACGGTGTTAGTGGGTAGTCGGCTAGTGGGTAGTAATGTACTCGTAATGAGGGTACTCCCTACTACAATTTTCCTACTAGTTACTACCCCGACGAGGGGCGTGCCGCCTCGGCTAACGCCTCGCCGTCGGTCCCCTCCGGGCTTCGCTGTTCGCTCGGCACTTCGTGCGCTAACGCCCCTCCGGGCACCTCACGCGTACCCGTCGCTCTCGCCGCTCAGGTCGAGGACCTCCAGGTCCGAGACGTAAACTGCCTCACGCGCTAACACGCCGCTCAGGTCGAGGACCTCCAGGTCCGAGACGTAAACTGCCTCACGCGCTAACACGCCGCTCAGGTCGAGGACCTCCAGGTCCGAGACGTAAACTGCTAGAGCGGCTCAGCACGAAGAATCCCGATCACCCGATCGGGTACGCGGATGCGTAATTGCGCCTCACTCGGCTATTGTGATGATACATCTTTATTTGAACCCACGCGATCCGGGAATCGCGATCCTTACCCACGCGATCCGGGAATCGCGATCCTTACCCACGCGATCTGAGGATCTCGATCCTTGCGGTAAACCTTCTCCCCCACCCCATCCTTAACCTTTAAATTGGGCGTTTTACTTCCGGTAACCCTTTTTTTCACGCGCCTTCCATTCACTCACTCAGTCCTTCACTCATTCTCTCCTTGCCCCAGATCGCCTTCTCCCCCATCTACCGCTACCAGCTACCGGCCAAGCACCGCTTCCCGATGCAGAAGTACAGCCTGCTGCCGGAGCAACTGCTGTACGAGGGAACGATCACGGAAGCCGACTTTTTTGCCCCCGAGCCGCTGGACGAGGAAATCATCCTGCGTACGCACACGCGGGAATTCTGGGAC
Organism: Lewinellaceae bacterium; assembly: GCA_963757435.1. GTDB lineage: Bacteria > Bacteroidota > Bacteroidia > Chitinophagales > Saprospiraceae > Neolewinella. The sequence goes on from CAVWSC010000011.1 coordinate 169,210, forward strand.
AAGCTGCAAAATCAGACCCTGAGCGTGAAGGAGATCCGGGCGATCGGCTTCCCTATGCGGCCGGAATTGATCGCCCGTGGGCGGGTCATTGCGGGCGGAACGCTGGAGTGTGCGCGGATCGCGCGGCGGCGGGGGCTGGCCCTCAACGTGGCCGGCGGCACCCACCATTCGTTCGCCGACCGGGGTGAGGGCTTCTGCGTGTTCAATGACATCGCCATTGCGGCCAATGAACTGCTGTATAATAAGGAGGCCGAGCGGATCCTGGTCATCGACCTGGATGTCCACCAGGGAAACGGGACGGCGGCCATCTTCCGCGACCGGCCGGAGGTATTTACCTTCAGCATGCACGGGGCGAAGAATTATCCTTTACGCAAGGAAAAATCCGATCTCGACATCCCCCTGCCCGACGGAACGGAGGATGCCGAATACCTGGCCGCGCTACGGGCCGTGCTGCCTGGCTTATTCGCGGATTTCGGCCCCGACCTGGTCTTCTTCCTCTCCGGCGTGGATGTATTGGCTACGGACAAACTGGGCCGCTTGTCCCTCAGCCGCGCCGGTTGCCGGGAGCGGGACCGGACTGTCTTCGAGGCGTGCCGCGAACGTAACCTCCCCGTGGCCGTAGCTATGGGCGGCGGCTATTCCGAACGCCTCGCCGATATCATCGACTCCCACGCCGATACCTACCGCGAAGGCCTGCGAGTTTACGGAGATTAGCCCCTCCTGCGACGTATCTATTTTGCTACGCAAAATCGTCCGTCGCAGGCGTCGGTAAAAAAATCGTTCGTCAGAGGCGTCGGTGAAATCACAGCCCCGCCTCCGGTTCCAGGGGTGGAGGGGTAGGGTTATCCTCTTCCATAACACGCAGTAGCTCGGCCGCGTCGCGGACCTCGATCACCGTATCGGCGGCTTCTTCAGCGGCGGCCAGATTTTCCTGGCGGCGCTTGAGAGCATAGTAGGTTTCTAGTTGCGACCGGATGGCCAGATCCCCCTTGGTGACGTAGGCATTCGTTTCTTGATCGGAAAGGAGGCGGGCCTTTACGTTATCGGCCAATTGCGTGGCAATATATTCCTTGATCTCCTCCTTGATCGCGGGATCGTAGATGGGGAAAGTCGTTTCTACCCGGAAACTGAGGTTGCGGGTCATGAAATCGGCCGAACTGAGGTAGATATTCTCCTCGCCGCCGTGGTGAAACATGAATACGCGGGCGTGTTCCAGGTAGCGGTCTACGATGCTGACGGCGTAGATATTTTCGCTTACCCCCGGTAATCCCGGCACCAGACAACAGATGCCCCGGATGATCATATTGATCGGCACGCCTGCCTGCGATGCCTCGTAGAGTTTATCGATCATTTGGAAATCCTGGAGGCTATTCATCTTCAGGGTGATCCCGGCGGGGCGACCGGCGCGGGCCTCGGCGATCTCGAAGGCGATCAGCTTATCGAGTCCCTCGCGCAGGTTGAATTGGCCCACCATCAGGTGCTCGAAGGGTTGATCGGGTACCTTTACCGTTTCCAGGAAGGAAAATACCCGCGCTACTTCCCCCGTCAGGCGGTGGTCGCTGGTAAAGAGACCGAAATCACTGTAGATTTTGGCGGTGTCTTCGTGAAAATTACCGGTAGAGAGGTAGGCGTAAAGTTGCGCCCCGCCGGGTTCGTTGCGGCGCACCAGGGCCAGTTTGCTATGTACTTTCACGCCCGGAAAACTGTAGTGAACGGTTACGCCCGCCTTCTCCAGTTTTTCGCCCCAGCGTAGGTTGGCCTCCTCGTCAAAGCGGGCCTTTACCTCGATGAACACCGACACCTGCTTGCCGGCGGCTACCGCCCGGATGATGGCTTTCATGATGCGCGACTTGCGTGCAACGCGGTACTGCACGATCTTGAGGTGCGTGACCGCCGGGTCGTCGGCGGCCTCCTCGAAAAAACGGATGGTCGATTCGTATTTATGGAAGGGGACGGTGATCAGGTGGTCCCGCTCGCGTAGTTGCCCCCAGAAATCAGTGGTATCCTCCAGTGGACGGTACGATAGTGCCGGCAGGCCGTGGTCACGGAGGTGCTTCATTCCGAAATCGGGGAAGCCGAAAAAATCGAAGTTATTGTGGTAGCGGCCCTCACGCAGGGTATCATAACGCTCTAACTCGAATACCGCGCTAAGAAACTTCAAGAAATCGGCCGGCATCTCGCGGTCGTACACGAATCGGCTGGCCGGGCCGACATGACGTTTGATGAGGCTTTCCTTGATCTTCTGCACCAGATCGCCCTTGAACTCGTCGTCGATGTATAGTTCGGCGTCGCGGGTGAGTTTGATGCTAAAAGTATCCTGGATGTCGTAGCCGGGGAACATCCAACTGACCGAATTACGGACGATGTCATCCAGCATGATCACGTCGTGGCGACCGGGGGCACTGGGCAATTCGATGAAGCGCGGCAAGTGGTCGCTGGGGATTTTGACCAGGGCATACTCGTCGCCCTTGTTGGGATTCTTCTTATCGACCATCTGAATGCTCAGGTATAACTGGGCGTTATTGAGAAATGGCCGGATCTTATCTTTCACGATCAGCACCGGCTGCACGTAAGGCAGCATATATTCCTGGAAATAGTTGCCCACGAATTGCTGCTGCTCGTCATTTAATTCCAACCTCCGTAGCAGGTGAATGCCATTTTTTCGTAGTTGTGGGATGATTTGCTTCTCGAAGATTCGCCCGAATTCCTCCTGCTGCCGGTTAACGATCCGCTGGATCGTGCGCACCGTTTGCTTGGGGCTGATATCCAGTTCCTTCTTGGTCTTCTTATTGACCCGCAGCAGGTTGCGGTGGTTGGCCATGCGCACCCGGAAAAACTCGTCCAGGTTAGAACTGTAGATCGCCAAAAATTTGATCCGCTCGAACAGCGGCACGGCGGGATCCTTAGCCTCCTGCAGCACCCGGTGATTAAAGGAAAGCCAGCTAATATCGCGGGGTATAATGTGTTCTTCCTGGATGGACATGAAAAAAGATTGAAGGATGGAGGAATTGAAGATTCTACCAAGCAAACCCCCTTTGGGGGCAGGGGGAAATATAAGAATGGAATACTCTACCAGGTAGAACCCCCTTCGGGGGCAGGGGGAAAAGTAAGGATTGATCTTCGTTGTGTATCCCTCCCTATGGGAGCAGGGGGAAATATAAGAAATAAACATTCTGAATCAATTACCAGATGTTCTGCTTGCTCGCTTAGAGCGTGTTTAAAATTTTTAAGAACTGAGGATCAATGATTTGCTTCGCGGCTACTTCGTGGTTAAGGTTCCGGCTAGATAAAAACTTGCGCGTATAGCGGGTTACGTAAGTCAGTTTTTATGACGCCAGGTTCTTAAATACTTGGTTATCAGGAAGTAAAAATTTAGACACGCTCTTAATACGTTATCTCCCCGCGTGAGGTGCCTGTAAGGGGGGAGCGGTAGCGAACAGCCCGCAGGGCCAAGCCGTTAGGCGCGCCTGGAAGGGACCGGCCCCGGCCCCCTGGCCGGGGACACGCCCACCGCAACCTTTCTCCCCTTAATCCGCCTTAGAGCGTGTCTAAAATTTTTAAGAACTGAGGATCAATGATTCGCTTCGCGGCTACTTCGTGGTTAAGGTTCTGGTTAGATAAAAACTTGCGCGCATAGCGGGTTACGTAAGTCAGTTTTTATGACGCCAGGTTCTTAAATGCTTGGTTCTCAGAAAGTAAAAATTTAGACACGCTCTTAGCTGCCGACCCCAACGCCCGCCGCGTAATCCGTGAGGTACTGGAAGTGCGGACCCAGTTTTCCCGCGCGCGTGGTGACCGAGGCGCGGCGCAAGATGGCACTATCTTTTTTCGCGAATTCGGGCAAAATCTTGTCCATGAACATCTCCCCGAAGGCGGTTGAGGCGTCGCGGGGCAGCTCATTGGGGAGGTTATCGACGGCCATGATAGAATAGGTGCCATCCGAGCTATTATCGGATAATTTGACCTCGGAATTGGAAACGGGATCGTAGCCGTAGACCGGATCGGGGATAGTGGACGGCCGCAGAGTGGATGGGACCGAGGCGACGGGCGCGATGTCGCAGGTTACGTCGGCGATCACGCGGGCGCGAAAATCAGGTGACTGCATTTCTTTTGCCGTGAAAAAAGCCGGGGCCTTGTTGTCCCAATAAATGCCATTAATGAAGATGTCCGAGCGGCGGGTATAGGGCAGGAACGCGCTTTCGTAGCGATCGGGGTGAGCGTAGAATTCCACTTTGTCAAAGGCACCACCGTCAGATTTTTTAACGTAGTGACGGCACATCAGGACGGTGTAGACCGCCTCGTCATAGTTCTTTTTCAGGTAATCGGCCGGTTCCACGCGGCGGATGTCCATGTCGTCCAGTACCTTGGCCGCGCCCTGGCCCACGCGGCCGGTGCCGGTGAGGACGATACGCAGTTTCGGGAAATCAGTCTTGGCATAAACCTCTTTTGCCTCGGCGTAATCACGCAGGTCCTTGAGACGAGGCAGGGTGAGGCCGGAATTGCGGCGCGAGTAAGCCCACAAGCCATTATGCGCCCCCACCATGCCGGCAAAAAAGCCGAAGGCAATGAGCCGCTTGCCGCGCTCGCCCGTAAATGCCTCGTAGTCCATGAGGCGGATGCGCTTGTTCATGATCTCGCACAGCAGCGGTTGGTTATAGGGCTGTTCCTTGATTACGTGGGCGAAAAAGCAGTAGTCCTTATCCGGGATCAGTTGGTCCATCGGAACTTCTTTAACGCCCAGCAATAAGTCGCGGTCGGTCAGATCTTCCCGCAACGGGACGCCCGCCTGACGGTACTCCTCGTCAATAAAGGTACGCACCCCGCTGGGCTGCACGACAATGTCGTGGCCCTGGGCGATGAGTTCGGCACACTGGCTGGGGATAAGCGGCACGCGGCTGTCGGAAGGATTTTTTCCCTCGCGGATGATTCCAATTTTCATAGTCTGGTGGTGGTTCGTTCGGGCAAAAAACGCGCTGGTCGCTACTGCTTCGTTCCGTCGATCGTGAGCACGAAAGCGGTCTTTTCGATCTTGCGCTTGACCTCGGCCAGGGTAACGTCTAACTCGGCCGGTTGGGTGTAGCGGACGCGCACGCCCACACGGGTCAGGTTATTTTCGGCCTGAGTGACGGGGTCGAAACCCCTGTCTTTCAATTTTTTGGTCAATTTGTTCACGTTGGCCTCGTTACCGAACATTCCTACCGCGATCACTGCCGTGTGCTGTTTGACGGCTGAAGGGGGTGGAGCGGGGGTGGTTTCGGGGGCCGGTGCGGGCGCAGTCTCGGGCGCAGGAGTCTCCGCCGCGAAATCGTTCCGCTCGGGCGCGGGGTCGGTAGAAGGCGGCACGTTCAGCCGGTCCTGCGGCACTTCGGTGCGCTCACCGGCTTCCGCCTCAGCAATCGGGTCTTGGTCAATGCCGCCTTTGCCGCTGATGCAGGCGATACCAATGAGCAGTAAAATAAGCAGCAAACCGCCGGCCAAGTACCAGATGTTACGTGTGAGCCACGCTTCGGCCGGAGAGGTCTTCACGGCCTTCCCGATCGGCTGTCCGGCAGCAGGTGGCGGCGCGGGGCTGGTGCGAACGGGCGTGACCGTTTTAGCCGGCGTCGTATTTTTCTGCGGGGCGGGCGTGGTCGTTTTGGCCACCAGGGGTGCCTCCGTCGGCCGCCGCTCTGACCGGATGATGATGTCCGCATCGACAGTCGGCAGACCGAATGCCTGGCGATCAAAATTGGTATCGGCGGCCAGCAACTTGAGGTGATTCCGGCTATCACGGTGTAAGCGGCCTAAACCGTCGAGATCGACCATGTCGCCGCGTTCGGTGGCTGTGCGGACGTCGTTGACGTAAAGAGCCAATTGCGAGCGGGCTTCCTGGGGGGAGATATTCACTAACTCCGCCAGACGATCGGCTAGGCGGCCATCGTCCAGCACGAGGTTGGAATTAAAGTGTACCCGCTTGGCGGGGGGACTGACCTGACCGGCGACGCGATCGGTCTGGGCGGGTAGCGTTTGCAGGTAAAATTGGCCCAGCCCGGGCAACGTAGCCCGCGTATCACGGGCCAGTAGATCGGCGAGGGCGGAGTGGATCTGGTTTTTGGTTACGGCCATTTTCTCTTGCGGTGGTTCTGATAAATCGGTTCGGTCGGTCGCTTCTTTTCTATACAGACCTAAATATACGCCTGTATTTCGGGGTAGCGCAGGTAGCGGCGCAAATACATACGGCCCGGCCACCAGGTTCGCCTGGCCCCGGCCCATACGCGAACGCGCCCGCCGGGGTAAACTTCCAAAAGTCCGATACCGTGAGAACGGCAAATTTGTTGCAATATCTTGGCCTTATCTTGTTTACGCAGGTGATCCAGGCTGTCGGCCGATACGGCCAGCCACCGCCGGTTGCCGGGGTAAAAACCGACCTGCGCTACTACCGTTAATTGGTAATGACCGTAGTGTTTGGCCGTCAGGAAGAAGTAAAGTAGCGTGCCCAACACAAAAAAAAGGGCCGGCAGACCGTACTGAAACAGCGGCTCTTCCATGCGGTACAGGGCCGATCCGCCGCCCGCCACCAGGCTGATGAGCAATCCGGCCCACAGGCTGTTGCGCCACCGTTGCAGGCGGTCCGGGTAGGGCCGGATAGCGGGCATGGTCTTGCGTGATTTAGCTTCCATGGAAACCACCGTCGTCCCGAAGATCCAGTGGTGGTAGGCCACCAGCCCATCGGCGCGTTTGCCGCCGTACTCGGGTTTGGTGCGCACCTCGGGTTCGGCAAATATCTTGCCGCCCCAGGCAAACCAGCGGTAACGCCGCCGGAGGTACTCCAGCGCGTAACGTTGAACGGTAGATTCTTGCATCACGGACATGGCCGCGAATATAGCTATGCCGCCGGCAAAATATTCGTCCGCAGCCAGAAATCCTGGATCTGCATGATGGTGGAGCGGTACTCCGTGGGGGAAATCGGCTTGAGCACGTAGGCATTACAGCCCAGAGTATAGGCGCGCTCCACGTCACCGCGATCGCGGGAGGAACTAAAAACTACGATGGGAAAATGACCCTGCAGATTATCTTTTTGCATCGCATCCAGTACATCAAAACCACTAAAACGAGGCATATTTAAATCAAGTAACACTAAACTAGCATCTTTCAAGCGACTTGGATCGTGTCTCAGGTAACTCAAAAACTCTTGTCCGTCAGTCAGGTGTACAATTTCTTCGTTCATCCCCCCCTTACGCAGGTTTCGGATCGCCAATGCGGCATCCAGGGGGTCGTCTTCGATCAGTATTACTTTGCTCATGGTGGTTTAGAAGGATGGGAAGTGTATCTAATACTGTTGCTACCCCCGATTGTTCACTTATTACGGCTGTTCGTTAATTAGTTAGGAAACAACAAGTGTACCTCACACCCCCGGCCCGGACTGGCCTCGATGCTCACCTCGCCGCCCAAACTAGACATCACTTCCTTCACGATAACCAAGCCCATGCCCGTGCCTTCCACACCGGAATTGTGGAGGCGTTGAAAGAGCTGAAAAAGCCGTTTGGCGTGCGCCATGTCAAAACCTACGCCATCGTCGGCAACCACCACTTCTACCCCGCTCTCTAGCACGTTGCCGGTTACCCGGATAATGGACGGATCGGTGGACCGGGTAAATTTTAGGGCATTGCTCAGTAGTTGATTAAACACCTGCCCCACCAGCATTTGGTCGGAGCGGATAATCGGTAAATGATCCAGTTTCAACTCCACCTTACGTTCTATTCCTTCCAGCTTTTCGGTCACCGAATAGGCGTGCTGCACGGCATGCGCCAGGTTAACTTCCTGGCGGGCGGTACGGTGCACCCGGTTACGCGACAGCAGCAACAGCCCATCGATCATCAGCCCCAACCGCACTGATGCGGCTTTGATGTGCCCCAGGGTGTTCACGTCATCATCCGATAGGTTGTCTCCCAGGTCTTCTTCTAAAATTTCCGTGAAACTGGATATATGGCGCACCGGGGCGCGCAAATCGTGGGCGATGGCGTACAAAAACCCCTGTAGGTTCTTCTCCGAACGGTCCAGTTGCTGTGATAGCTCCCGGTTCTCTGTTCGCAGATCGCTTAGTTCTGATCGTAATTTTTCTTCATTCATGGCTGGGTAAATCGTGTTAGTAATACCCCCCACCCCCGGTGGTTTGTTCGATGCTCAGAGGCCCTTCCCAAAATCTGTGCGAACACTCATCAGCCGCCCCCGCATACTTTGACCGGCTTTTTACCGGCTGTACGCTTCCAATAGCGTTCTTTGCCCTCCCAATTATCGTTATGCAGTACACCGACCGTATCCCCCGCTCTACTTCCGCCCGCCTCTTCGCCGAGGCCAACCGCTATTTTCCCGGGCGGCGTCAATTCGCCGGTGCGGGCCTTCAAGAGCGTCAGCGGGCCGCCCCTATTCATCAAGCAGGGCGACGGCAGCCGCATCACGGACGAGGACGATAACGAGTTCCTGGATTTCTGCTGTTCGTGGGGTCCCCTCATTCACGGTCACAACAATGCTCACATCCGCGAGGAGGTCACCCGGACCGTGGCTAAGGGCACCAGCTTCGGCACCCCCAACCGCTTGGGCAACGAGCTGGGCAAACTTATCCTCGACAACCACCCCTACATCGAGCGGCTGCGCTTCGTGTCGTCGGGTACCGAGGCCGTCATGTCCGCCATCCGCCTGGCGCGGGGCGTTACGGGCCGCGACAAGATCCTCAAGTTCGAGGGCTGCTACCACGGCCACGTCGATTCGCTGCTCGTCAAGGCCGGCTCCGGCCTGGCCACCCTCGGCACCAGTACCTCGGCCGGCATCCCCGAGAGTTTCGCGCGCGAAACCCTCGTCCTGCCCCTCAACGACCGCGACCTGCTGGAGCAAACCCTCGCCGCCCACGCCCACGAGATCGCCGCCATCATCGTCGAACCCATCCCGGCCAACAACGGCTTGCTGCTGCAAGACCGCAGCTGGCTCCAGTGCCTGCGCATCAAAGCCTGGAAACACAACGTGTTGCTCATCTTCGACGAGGTCATCAGCGGCTTTCGCGTCGGTTTCACCGGCGCGGCGGGCTACTACGACGTGGCCCCCGACATCATCACCTTCGGCAAGATCATCGGCGGCGGTTTCCCCGTCGGTGCCTACGCCGCCTCGGCCGAGATCATGGACTACATCGCCCCCGTCGGCCCCGTCTACCAGGCCGGCACGCTTTCCGCCAACCCCGTCGCCATGGCCGCCGGCAAGGCCGCCCTCGAACAGTGCCTCGCCCCCGGTTTTTACGAGGCGCTGGCCGAAAAAACCGACCGCCTCGCCGCCGCCATCGAAGCCCACGCCCAGGCCCGCTCCTACCCCCTCACCGTGGTCCGCATCGGCTCCATCTTCTGGCTCTGCTTCTCCCACGACCGCATCACCCGCGCCGACCAGATCGAACCCGCCGGCATGGAAATCTTCAAATCCATCCACCACGAACTCCTCCAAACCGGAATCTACCTCGGCCCCAGCGGCTACGAAGTCGGCTTCCTCTCCGCCGCCCACACCGACGCCGACATCCAGGAAGCCACCCAAAAAATGTGCGCCGCTATCGACGTGGCTTATGGGGCACTGGTCCACTAACGAAGCGACGCTATTTCTTCAGTATCGTTTCTTGGGCGTGCCCCCATCCCTGACGGGCATGGGGTCGGTCCCTTCCCGGCTCGCTACCGCTCGGCCCTGCGGGCTGCTCCGCTACCGCTCCGCCCCGTCCAGGCACCTCACGCAAAGGTCGAGGGAGTATTCCCGAGCTATGCGCGTATCCCGCTTAGAGCGTGTCTAAAATTTTTAAGAACTGAGGATCAATGATTCGCTTCGCGGCTACTTCGTGGTTAAGGTTCTGGCTAGATAAAAACTTACGCGCATAGCGGGTTACGTAAGTCAGTTTTTACGACGCCAGGTTCTTAAATGATTGGTTATCAGGAAGTAAAAATTTAGACACGCTCTAAGTCAAGCAATCTACATAAACCTATTCGCAATTACCAAAGTACCGACGCACAAGCTCCCACCAATTGATCTACCGCCTCGCCACCACCGCCTACCACGCCGCCATCCACCTCGCCGCCCTTATGGGCCGTGAAAAGGCCGACCAGTGGGTAGACGGCCGCCAAAATTGGCGCGATAACCTCACCGCCTGGCGCACCGCCCACCCCGGACCCCTCCTCTGGATGCACTGCGCATCCCTGGGTGAATTTGAACAAGGAAGGCCCGTGTTGGAAGCCATCCGAGCCGAACGGCCGGACCTCGTTATCCTCCTCACCTTCTACAGCCCCAGCGGCTATGAGAGCAGAAAGAACTATTCCGGTGCCGACGGTGTCCGTTACCTGCCCGCCGACTCCCCCCGCTCCGCCCGCGACTGGCAGAAAATCCTGCGGCCCGACCTGGCCGTCTTCGTGAAGTATGAATTTTGGCTCTTCCACCTCCGCGAACTCGCACGAGCCGGCGTGCCGACGGTGCTGATTGCGGCTTCTTTTCGTCGGTCCCAGGCATTCTTCAACTGGTGGGGCAGTGGCTACCGGCGGGCATTACACGGCTTTGCCCACCTATTCGTCCAAACCGAGCACGATCGCGAAGTGCTCGCCACCCTCCCCTACCCCGCCACCAAAATTACCCGCGCCGGAGACCCCCGCCTCGACCGTGTCCTCCAGCTCCCCGCCGAGCCGTTTATGACCCGGTTCTGGAAGCTTTTCGCCGCCGGCAGCCACCTTGTCATCGCCGGCTCAACCTGGCCGGCCGACGAGGAAAAACTACTGCCCGCTTTCATCAGATTCGCCGCCGCGCAACCCGATCAGTGGAAGCTCCTCCTCGTCCCCCACGATGTCAGCGAATCTCACGTGGCCGAACTGCACCGCATCTCCGGCGCCCCCCGCTACTCACGGCCGACCCAGTAAAAGCGGCAGCTTCCCCTATTTTGATCGTTGATGCCATCGGCTTGCTCAACCGCCTATATCGTTTGGGAGAAATTGCCTACATCGGCGGCGGTTTCGGTAGTGGTATCCACAACACCCTCGAACCGATGGCCTACGGCCTGCCGGTTATCTTCGGACCCAAATTCGCCAAGTTTCCTGAGGCCGTCCAGGCAGTGGCTTCGGGTGCCGGGCGGTCGGTCAATGCTACTGCCGCCATTAGCTCTGCCCTCACCGAACTCACCGCCCTCACACCGGCAGGCGATCGGGCACGCGCCGCCGTCCAGGAATACTTACAGGCTAATCGAGGAGCCACCGACATCATCGTGCGAGGAATCAGGGTTTTTCTCCCGAAGACCGAATATTGACCAGTTTTCGCAATAGGTCGAACCAGAACGGTGCGCCAAGCGAAACCGCCAGGGCCGTTAGAATGAATCCCAGTATTTTCATCAGTACATCCTGCCACCCGAGACTGGCAATTTCTACCTGTTCCCAGCCCAGTCCCAGTGGGCTTCTGACCGACTCCAGCTCCTGACTGATCAGGTACTTCACGTCTTCCAGCACTACGTCGAATTCACGCTCCTGGGGCGGCCCCAGCGTCATCTGGTCACGGGTATTTACATAACTCTCTGCCATTTGCACCACTTGCTGCAACGCTTCGGGATCTTTATTCAGGGTGTCGAAAATCTGGATGGTATCCGCATTGAAAACAATCGCGATCCCCAGTCCGATAAATAGTAAAATCTGCTGTGTGAACCGCTTAAACCAGCCCGAAGCACGATCCATCACATTATTGTACCAGTTCTGTACCTCCAGCCGGAAAAGAGCTAGTTCGTTATTCGATTGCCGCAGCAGTTGGTTGAGTACATTACGCAGATCATCGTCCGGTAGTGCATCGATCCGCTCCTTGAGTTGGGAAAAGTCTTCCCCCTTCAAAATAATATCGAACAGAATACTTTGAAAGGTTTCCGCCGCCATGTAACTGGGCGGTCCCTGTGAACGTTGGCCGTACTGTTGCGTCAGGTGCTTGTAAAGGCTGTTTTGCTGAAACTCCTTCAGCATGGTAGCATCCTTATCACAACTCGCCAGCATATTATGCAGGGCGGTAAGCAGATTACGCCCTCTTAGTCGAAAGAAGGAAGAGATCAGTTCCATCAGTGTGGTAGCCAATAAACTGAGTAGCAACAGGATAAAAATCAATCCGATAACAACGGTCAAAATCTGCATGGGAAGTCGTTAGGTTCGTCGCAAGATAGGCCAAGGTTTTTGAATGCCGTCCGTGAAGAGAAAAACGTGTAGAAAATTCACAACCGCCGCCCATAAAAAATGGGCCGTCCGAATCACTCCGAACGACCCGTTAATTTTATTGGACACTGAACATTATCAGCGCGTCAGCGTCACGTCGCCCTTGTAGGTGATGACCTCCCCGTCAAAAAAGTGGACGATAGCAACATAGATGTAAACACCCGTATTCATCTCCCGCAGCCGGTGCATCCCACCCCAGCCGTGCGCCGGGTCATTAGGAAGAAAGTCTTTGTCCTCGAACATGGATTCTCCCCAGCGATTGTAGACCTGGAAGCTCTCCACGCGGTCCACGAAGCGCGGATCGGCGTTGATGAAGAACACATCGTTGGCTCCGTCGCCATTGGGCGAAAAACCGTTCGGAATGAATACCGGCCGGTCCTTGCGCACGATTAGCAGCAAGTTATCGCTTGCCCGACAGCCCAGTTCGTCCACCACGCTGACGCTGATGCGCCGCGTCTCGTCGGCCTGGAAGGTGATCACGTTGCCCTCGCTCGTCTGATTGGCCAGGCTGTCCGGCATCCAGATGATGGTGTCCACCGCGTTGCCGCCCCGGATCGTGGCGCGTAGCGTCACGTCGTCACCCTGCCGGATGTCTTCCCCCACGGGGTCCAGCAGCGTGATGCTCACCCGCAGCTCGTCGGGCTGCGTGATGTCCAGGAAGAACTCCGTGAAGCAGCCGTTCGCGTCCTCGATCCGTAGCGTGTACTCGGCCGGGGCCAGGCCGCCGAACAGCGTCGTGCTTACCGGCGCGGCGTCGTTGAGCGAGTAGCGGTAGGGCGGGCGGCCGCCCGTCACGCCCGTGATCCGGATGGCACCGTCACTGCCCGCAAAGCAGGTGATCTGGCTCAGCTCGATGGTCGCCACCGGCACTTCGGTCTCGGCCGTCACCACCACCTCGTCGGTGTTGGTGCAGCCCAGCTCGTTGGTCACCGCCAGGGTGTAGGTGCCCGGCTGGCTCACCTCGACGACGCGGTTGGTCGGCGCGCCGATCATGATGCCGGGGTCGTCGGCCGTCCACTGGTAGGTGAAGCCGGGGCCGCCCTGCGAGCCGCCGCCGTCCAGCGATACCATGCCCATCGCGCAGGTCAGCGTCTGGTCCGCGCCGGCCTCGGCCCGGGGTCCGGCGTTGATCTCCACGCTCACCGCGGCATCGTCCGTGCCGCAACTGCCGCCGTCCACCCGGTAGCGGAAGGTGTACACGTTGGGGGCCAACCCACCCAGGGCCAGCGTGCCGTTCGCCGCCGAGAAGTTAGCGCCCGGCGCCGGCCCGGTGCTGCTCCACGCGCCGCCCGCGTCCGCGCCCGTTAGTTGGTCGAACAGCGTTAGCGTCGTTGATTCGGTGTTGCAAAAACGGGCCTGCTGCGCCTGTTCGCCCGCGCTCAGCGGTGCTTCCACCGTCACCTCGGCCGTAAAGGTATTGCCGGTACAGCCGTTCCCCGTCACCGTCAGGCTGACCGTGTAGGTGCCCGGCGTTGTCCAGCTCAACTGGTGCGGTCCCGCGCCCGTGCCGGGCACGGCCGACGCGCCGGCAAAGTTCCAATTATAGGCCGCCCCGGCCTCCGCGCTACCCGTAAAGGTCAGCGTGGTGGAAGCTCCCGCGCAAATCGTCGACTGGCTGAGGGTAAAGGCCGCCGTCGGGGTCTGGAAGACCGTGAAGACCACCGTGCCGGTGTAGGTACAGACCGTTTCGGTGTAGGTCACCGTTAGCGTATGCACGCCCGGTCCGGCCGCCTCGGCGGTAAACTGGTTGCCCGTCACGCCGGGACCGCTCCAGGTGAACGTGCCCTGACCCGTGCCGCCCGCGGAAGTGGCCGTCAGGTCGATCACGGTGTTCGACTGCCCGTCGATGCAGAAGGAGTTCGCTGCCGGCAGACTCAGCGTCACGTCGGGGCAAGCCGCCGCCGCGCACTCAAGGCTCGTCGCCGGGCCGTTACCGCAGGGCGGCGGGCCGAGGGGCGTGACCGTCAGCGTGGCCGTCTGCTCGGGACTCAGGCCCGTCAGCGTGTAGGTCACGTCAGTGGTCGTGAAGGGAGTGCCGCCATCCACGGACAGCTCGTAGCCCGTCGCGCCCGCTACCGCCCCCCAGTTCCAGGTCACGGCGGTCAGCTCCGCGGTGCCGCAAGTCAGGTTAGCCGCCGCCAGGGGCGCGCTGACCGTCACGGTCCGCGACGCCTGCGGGCTGGTGCAACCGTTCTCGGTCACCAGCAGGGTGATGGTATAGGTGCCGGCCGCCGCAAAACTCAGCTGGTGCGGTCCGATGCCCGTGCCGGGGTCGGCCGTCGCGCCGGCAAAGTCCCACGCGAAGGTAGCCGCCGCCGATCCGTTACCGGTGTATTCCACCGTAAGTGCCTCGCCCGTGCAGACCGCGGCGGTCGAGACCGTGAACGATCCGTCCAGTGCCGGGAAAACGGTGAAACTGACCTGGCCCTCGGCCGTGCAGTTGCCCGTCTCCACGTAGTTGACGAACACGACGTGCGTACCCAGGCCCGCCAGGGCGGGGTCGAAGCTGAAGTTACCCGCGCCGTCGTCGGTCACGCCCGGTCCGGTCCAGGTGAAGGTGCCGGTCTGGTCGCCGCCGGTCGTGGTCGCCGTCAGGGCCGTAAGCGTCGGGTTGTCGATGCAGAAGTTCTGCGCCGGGGTGGTGACGTTCAGCGTGATGTCCGGGCACGGCAGGCTGGTACAACTCGCGCTTCCCGCCGCCGAGTTGCCGCACGCACCGCTGCTCACGGCTATCACCGACAGACCGGCCGCCGTGGCGGTGGCCAGTCCGCTAATGGTGTAAGTAGTCGCCGTGACGGTTTCCATCGTGCCGTCGTCCAGCGTGACGAGGTAGCCCTCCGCGCCGGCAATCGCCGTCCAGCTAAAGGTCACCGAGCCGAGCGTGGCGGCATTATCATCGCAGGTCACCACCGGCGTAGCCAGGGGAACGGCCACGTCCACCGTCAAGTCGTTTTGCGCTCCCGTGCAGCCATTTTCGGTGACCGTCAGGGTAATGGTTTTCGTACCCGCCGTTGTCCAGGTCACCTGGTGCGGCCCGGCACCCGTACCGGGCACGGCCGTGCCGCCGTCGAAGTCCCAGGCGTAGGTAGCACCCGCCGTGGCAGTACCCGCGTAGGTGATCGTCACCGTCTCGGTGCTGCAAATGTCATCGTCGCTAACCGTAAAGTCGGCCGTCGGAACGGCAAAGACCGTCAGGTCGATGCCGGCCGTCTCGCCGCACAGCCCGCCGTCTTCCTCGTACGCCACCGTAATGGCATGCACGCCCACGCCCGCCGAAACGGGGTCGAAGGTGAAGTTACCCGCACCGTCGTCGCTCACACCGTTACCGCTGAATACGTAGGTCGGCTGGTTGCCGCTGCCGCCCGCGGCCGTGGCCGTTAGCACGACCGCACCGTCCTGACCCAGGCAGTAGCTTGTCGCCACTGGGTCGAAGGATACCGTGATCGCCGAACAGCCGTCAGCCGTGCAAGTAGCCATGCCGGCTGCTGAGTTACCGCAGGGACCGCTACTGAAGGCCACGACCGAAATGGTGTAGGTCTGATCCACCGTCAGGCCGGTGGCGGTATAGCTCGTGGTGTTGACCGTAACCGTCGAAGCATCCGGCAGGGTCACCTCGTACTGCGTCGCGCCGCTGATCGGCGTCCAGTCGAAGGTGACGGACGTCAGCGTACTCGCGCCGCAGGTCACGTCCGGCGTAGCCAGGGGCGCACTGATCTCGGTCGTTTGCGTGGTTTGCATGCTCGCACAGCCGTTCTCGGTCACCGTCAGCGTAACGGTTTTGGTGCCCGCCGTGGTCCAGGTGATCTGGTGCGGTCCGGCACCCGTGCCGGGAACGGCCATGCCGCCGCCGAAATCCCAGGCGTAGGTCGCTCCCGCACCGGCCGTGCCGGTGTAGGTGGCCGTTACTTCAGTGTCCGTACAGGCCGCCGCGGGGGCGAGGGTGAAGTCCGCCGTCGGGTTGGCGAAAACGTCGACCGTCGCCATTCCAATTACGCCGCACAGCCCCCCGTCCTCGGTATAATTAACCGTGATCGTGTGCTGGCCCACCCCGGCCGCGACCGGGTCGAAGCTATCGCCCGTCACGCCGGGACCACTCCAGGTAAACACCGGATCGGTACCCGATCCGCCGGCGGCCGTGGCCGTCAGCGTAACCGGAACGGCACCGCCAGGCAGTACGCGCTGCCGTCGATCGGTAAGTTCAGCGTGATGGCGGGGCAGTTCGGCCGCCGCGCAGTCGAGCGTCGCCGCAGCGGCGTCGGGGCAGCTCGTGGAGCTGAGGGTGCGCACCGTGATGCTCACCACTTCGCCCGGTTGCAGGCCCGCCACCGTGTAGCTGCCGATCGTTACGGTATCCAATCCGGGTGAGCCGCTCACCGTGATCTCGTAACCCGCCGCGCCCGTCACCGGCGGCCAGTCAACGGTCGTCGAGGTCAGCGTATTCACGCCGCAAACCGGAACCGCGGAAACCGGCGGCGCGCTGATGGTGATCGTTTGACTGACCGGCGTACTCGCGCAGCCGTTCTCGGTCACCGTCAGGGTTACCGTTTTGACGCCCGCCGTGGTCCAGGTGATCTGATGCGGACCGGCTCCCGTGCCGGGGAGTGGCCGTGCCGCCGTCATAGTCCCAATCGTAGATGGCGCCCGCGCCGGCACCGCCGGTGTAGGTGGCCGTGACCGTTTCGTCGGTACAGGCGTCCGTCAGGTCCAGGCTGAAATCGGCCGCAGGCTGGGCGAAGACGGAAAAAATGACCGTGTTCGTAACCGAGCAGCCGCCTTCCGTGTAGGTCACGGAGATAAGGTGCATCCCCGCTCCGGCCGCAACCGGGTCGAAGCTGTCGCCCGTTACGCCCGGACCGGACCAGGCAAAGGTACCGCCGCCCACGCCGCCGCCGGCCGCGGCCGTCAGCGTCACGGGAACGGCACTACCGTCGAGGCAGAAGTCCCGCGCCGCCGGGGGAGTGACCGTCAGGGGAGGACAACTCGTGGCCACGCAGGTTTGCGTGCCCGCCGGGCCGTCGCCGCAGGGCGGGCCGCCCAGGGCGACCACGGTGATCTCTACCGCTTCGCCTTCGGCTAGGCCCGTCACCTCGAAGGTCGTTCCGGTCAGCGTACCCGTTTGGCCGCTCACCACGGTCACGTCGTAGCCGGTCGCGCCCGGCACGGCGGGCCAGGTGAAGGTAACCAGGTCCAGATCGGAGGCTCCGCAAGTGACGACCGGTGCGGGTAGGGGTGCGGCGACGGTCACGTCACGGGTGAAAGTCGTTCCCGTGCAGCCGTTCTCGGTCACCGTCAGGCTAACCGTTTTAACGCCCGGCGTGGACCAGGTGATCTGTTGGGGTCCGGCACCGGTACCGGGGGTGGCGGTGCCGCCGTCGCCGAAGTCCCAGGCATAAGTAGCTCCGGCACCCGCGCTGCCCGTGTAGGTGGCCGTGACGTCGGCGCCGACGCAGGCCGTCATCAGGTCCAGGCTGAAGTCAGCCGTCGGCAGGGGCAAGACGGTGAAAGTTACCGTTCCCGTCACCGAGCAGCCATCCTCCGTATAGGTTACGGTAATGAGGTGCATCCCCGCTCCGGCCGCCAGGGGATCGAAACTATCGCCTGTCACACCCGGACCCGTCCAGGCAAAGGTACCTCCGCCCACGCCGCCGCCGGCCGCGGCCGTCAGCATCACTGGAACTGCCGTCGCGTCCAGACAAAAGTCCTGCGCCGCCGGAGGAGTTACCGTCAGGGGCGGGCAACTAGTGGCCGTACAAGTTTGCGTAGCGGCCGCACTATTACCACAAGGCGGCCCGCCCTGGGCAATCACGCTGATCATAACCATCTCTCCTTCGCTCAGGCCGGTCACTTCAAAACTAGTACCCGTCAGGGTTCCTGTTTGGCCGCTGGTAACCACTACGTCGTAGCCGGTCGCTCCCGGCACGGCGGGCCAGGTAAACGTGACCAGGTTGAGATCCGTGGCACCGCAGCTAATAACGGGAGCGGGCAGCGGGGCAGTGACCGTTACGTCGGCCGAAA
Organism: Lewinellaceae bacterium; assembly: GCA_963757435.1. Lineage (GTDB taxonomy): Bacteria > Bacteroidota > Bacteroidia > Chitinophagales > Saprospiraceae > Neolewinella. The sequence goes on from CAVWSC010000011.1 coordinate 187,452, forward strand.
AAATAGGGCCGGGGCAACCATTTTCTGTTACCGTCAAACTGACGGGGAAAGTGCCCGCGCCGGCATACTGTAATTCGTACGGACCGGCATCCGAGCCGCTCACTACCGTGGCGGAACCGAAGTTCCAGGCATAGGTTGCCCCGGCTCCGCCGGAACCGGCGTAGGTGACGGTGGTGGTACCACCGACACAAATCTGGCCGGGAGCAAAAGTAAAATTACCCGTTGGCAGGGCAAAAACCGTAAACTGTACGGTGGCCGTGAAGGGACAGCCGTTTTCCGTATATGTTGCCGTTATGGTATGTACACCCACGCCCGCTACATCGGCGTCGAAACTCGCACCCGTTACGCCGGGACCGTTCCAGGTCAGGGTGCCGGTGCCCATGTCTCCCATTACGGTGGCCGTCAGGGCCGCGGGGGCGTTGTTGCCGTCGTTGCAGAAACTTTGCGCGGCGTTGTTTACCGAGATCGTGACCGGCGGGCAGGCACTGGTGGTCATGCAGGTTATCTCACTAGTCTCCATACAGCTCGGATTACTGCTACTGGTCGCCGTAACCCTCAGGGTATAGGACGTAAGCGGCGTTAAACCGGTGGCGTTGTAAGCAGGACTACTAACTGTGGTATTTATCGTGCTTCCATTTGCGTTGTTAATCAGCTGAATACCGTAGGAGGAAACTCCCGCAACGGCGGGCCAGGTGAAACTGAGGGAAGAAGAACCCGCCGGATCCGGACACGTCAGCATCGGAGCCATTATCTGGGGGGAGACCGTCACGGTCCGCGTCTCGGTATCCGTGCAGCCGTTAGCATTGGTGACCGTTACGGTATAGGTAGTCGTGCCCGTAGGCGTGTCCGTTAGCGGTGTACCGGTGGCCGTTCCGCCCGGCCACGACCAGTCGTACTGCGTACCTCCCGTGGCATTGAGGGTTACCTGGTTACCACCGCAGATCGTCGTCGGGCCGGTAATCATTGCGTTGGGAGCCGACGCCACGTTCAAATTCGTCATGGCCATGGCCGTACAGGTACCACTAGCTGCGGTCACGGAGTAATTAAAGTTTCCGGGTGCATTCAGCGTGATCGTCCGTGGATTAGTGTTCGATCCATTGTTCCAGGTGTAAAAAGGATTCGGATCCTGGTCCGAAGTAGCCGTCAGTACAACCACGTCTCCCACGCAATACGGCCCGGCGGGCGAAGCCGTGATCTGCACGTTGGTCGGCGTGATACTGAAATTGACCTGCCCCGTCGCCATGGCCATGCACCCGCTGTTATTGCTGGCTACCGCCTTGATCGGAAAACTTCCCGTTGCCACGAAATTCAGCGTGGGTCCCGAACCGATCTGAATGGGAGACCCCGGATTAGTGTTATTGAACCACTGAATGGTCGGCGTGCCGGTAAAACCCGTCGGGGTAGCCGTCACCGAAAAGGGCTGTCCCGCACAAGCATCGATCGGGTTAGGCGAAAAAGTAAGCCCCAATGTAGGGTAGCTCACCGTGATCGGGGCGGAAAAAGCCGGTGAACATCCGTTCAATCCGATCCCGAACTGATACGTACCGGGCGTGGTAGTGGTCGGATTCTGCAACGGTGAAAAAGGCTGGCCGTCCAGCGTCCACTGTAGGACGGTTCCGCAACTGGCCGAGTTGCCATTCAGCCCTCCCGTCAACTGGATGGACTGACCGGGGCAGGCCGGTGTCCAGGAGGCCGTGGGCTGGTTAAACCGGGGAAAACAGAGCGGCTCGTCGCTACTACACGCATTAATAGCGTAGTTGGCCGAGGTGCCGTCCCCGTACACGAACACGCGTACCGCCTGGTTAGCGGCACTACAGGCCCCACCCGGCACCGCAACCGTATTCACGTTCCAGCAAAACGTTTTATACTCACTCGGCTGATTAATAACCGCGCAGGGGCCGGAGAAAATATTGGTGCCGACCTGGCTACCGAACCCATCGCCGAAGTTGTTGCCCGGATTTCCATCGTTGGCCGTTCCTCCGCAACCCAGCCCTATCCCGGACTCGTAACCGAAAGCCGGACCGATCGCGGTTCCCGATGAGCAGGCAGTCCAACCAGCCGGATACCACCCCCAGGTACCCGTGCCGTCGCAGGAGGCGGGAATGGAAGTGGGCACGAACGTACTCATGTCGTACAACGGCGGCAAAATCGGTACTACGGCATGAATCCACTCATCCCCCGCATTGGAAAACGACGTGATTTGAATACACATATTCACGGTTGTTCCCGGTGGGTAGACACCGCTGGCGGGTAGTGCCGGCATGAAAGTCATGTTTCCACTTTCGGGCGTGGTACATAACTGGGCACTTACCTGCGTAGTAATTCCACAGAAGAAAAGTAAGCCCACCATGATCACTTTAGAAATGAGAAAAGAGCGGTCAGTAGATAGTTGGTTCATAAAATTGAAGCGTTTTCTTACGTTTGTCAGGTAGGTAGCCGGTAGAGGCCCTTGTCCCTCATTTCAGCACGGAAAGATGGCACAAAAGCGGAAAGGTCCATACCTGATTCAAGAGGGGCGGTGGGGAAACCGGCGGTTAAATTACGTGATTACCCGCACTTAACCTATTTGTGATTTTTTCCGCTGTCCTTTTTTGGGGCCGTGTCCCCCACCCCCGGCCGCCCCTGACGGGCCGCCCCGGCGGCGGGCGTCGGTCCCCTCCCGGCTTCGCTGTTCGCTCGGCACTGCGTGCGCCTTCCCCCCGCAAAGGTAGACCTCGCATCGTCGCTCGATCCAGGGGGTCGGCCCATCCGGGCACCTCACGGAATAAGACCACCGTATTTCCAATACCCCTACGGTTTGCCGCATGAGGTGCCTGGAAGGTGCCTTTCTAAGGGCCGGGGCTTGCCCCGAACCGGAGGAAGGCAGCCCGCAGGGCCAAGGCGATAGCCGCGCCTGGAAGGGACCGACACCGACCCTCGGGAGGGGGCATGCCCACTAAAATCTACCAAAGTCGGGTCGTTTCATCCTACGAAAAAGGGGTAGCAACACGTCCATGGTGTTACTACCCCTTATTACTTTCGGCCGCTCGGTTTAACGCGTCAGTGTCACGTCGCCCTTGTAGGTGATGACCTCGCCGTCCGTGAAGTGAACGATGGCCACGTAGACGTAAACGCCCGCGTTCATCTCCCGTAGCCGGTGGAGGCCGGCCCAGCCGTGTGCGGGGTCATTGGGCAGGAAGTCGTAGTCCTCGAACATGGATTCTCCCCAGCGATTGTAGACCTGGAAGCTCTCCACGCGGTCCACGAAGCGTGAATCGGCGTTGATGAAGAACACATCGTTGGCTCCGTCGCCATTGGGCGAAAAGCCGTTCGGAATGAATACCGGCCGGTCCTTGCGCACGATTAGCAGCAAGTTATCGCTTGCCCGACAGCCCAGCTCGTCCACCACGCTGACGCTGATGCGCCGCGTCTCATCGGCCTGGAAGGTGATCACGTTGCCCTCGCTCGTCTGATTGGCCAGGCTGTCCGGCATCCAGATGATGGTGTCCACCGCGTTGCCGCCCCGGATCGTGGCGCGTAGCGTCACGTCGTCACCCTGCCGGATGTCTTCCCCCACGGGGTCCAGCAGCGTGATGCTCACCCGCAGCTCGTCGGGCTGCGTGATGTCCAGGAAGAACTCCGTGAAGCAGCCGTTCGCGTCCTCAATCCGTAGCGTGTACTCGGCCGGGGCCAGGCCGCCGAACAGCGTCGTGCTCACCGGCGCGGCGTCGTTGAGCGAGTAGCGGTAGGGCGGGCGGCCGCCCGTCACGCCCGTGATCCGGATGGCACCGTTGTTCCCCGCAAAGCAGGTGATCTGGCTCAGCTCGATGGTCGCCACCGGCACTTCGGTCTCGGCCGTCACCACCACCTCGTCGGTGTTGGTGCAGCCCAGCTCGTTGGTCACCGCCAGGGTGTAGGTGCCCGGCTGGCTCACCTCGATGACGCGGTTGGTCGGCGCGCCGATCATGATGCCGGGGTCGTCGGCCGTCCACTGGTAGGTGAAGCCCGGCCCGCCCTGCGAGCCGCCTCCGTCCAGCGATACCATGCCCATCGCGCAGGTCAGCGTCTGGTCCGCGCCGGCCTCGGCCCGGGGTCCGGCGTTGATCTCCACGCTCACCGCGGCATCGTCCGTGCCGCAACTGCCGCCGTCCACCCGGTAGCGGAAGGTGTACACGTTGGGGGCCAACCCACCCAGGGCCAGCGTGCCGTTCGCCGCCGAGAAGTTAGCACCCGGCACCGGCCCGGTGCTGCTCCACGCGCCGCCCGCGTCCGCGCCCGTTAGTTGGTCGAACAGTGTTAGCGTCGTTGATTCGGTGTTGCAAAAACGGGCCTGCTGCGCCTGTTCGCCCGCGCTCAGCGGTGCTTCCACCGTTACCTCGGCCGTAAAGGTATTGCCGGTACAGCCGTTCCCCGTCACCGTCAGGCTGACCGTGTAGGTGCCCGGCGTTGTCCAGCTCAACTGGTGCGGTCCCGCGCCCGTGCCGGGCACGGCCGACGCGCCGGCAAAGTTCCAATTATAGGCCGCCCCGGCCTCCGCGCTTCCCGTAAAGGTCAGCGTGGTGGAAGCTCCCGCGCAAATCGTCGACTGGCTGAGGGTAAAGGCCGCCGTCGGGGTCTGGAAGACCGTGAAGACCACCGTGCCGGTGTAGGTACAGACCGTTTCGGTATAGGTCACCGTCAGCGTGTGCACGCCCGGTCCGGCCGCCTCGGCGGTAAACTGGTTGTTCGTCACGCCGGGACCGCTCCAGGTGAACGTGCCCTGACCCGTGCCGCCCGCGGAAGTGGCCGTCAGGTCGATCACGGTGTTCGACTGCCCATCGATACAGAAGGAGTTGGCCGCCGGCAGGGTCAGCGTCACGTTGGGGCAAGCCGCCGCCGCGCACTCCAGGCTCGTCGCCGGGCCGTTACCGCAGGGCGGCGGGCCGAGGGGCGTGACCGTCAGCGTGGCCGTCTGCTCGGGACTCAGGCCCGTCAGCGTGTAGGTCACGTCAGTGGTCGTGAAGGGAGTGCCGCCATCCACGGACAGCTCGTAGCCCGTCGCGCCCGCTACCGCCCCCCAGTTCCAGGTCACGGCGGTCAGCTCCGCGGTGCCGCAAGTCAGGTTTGCCGCCGCCAGGGGCGCGCTGACCGTCACGGTCCGCGACGCCTGCGGGCTGGTGCAGCCGTTCTCGGTCACCAGCAGGGTGATGGTATAGGTGCCGGCCGCCGCAAAACTTAGCTGGTGCGGTCCGATGCCCGTACCGGGATCGGCCGTACCTCCGGCAAAGTCCCACGCGAAGGTAGCCGCCGCCGATCCGTTACCGGTGTATTCCACCGTAAGTGCCTCGCCCGTGCAGACCGCGGCGGTCGAGACCGTGAACGATCCATCCAGCGCGGGGAAAACCGTGAAACTGACCTGGCCCTCGGCCGTGCAGTTACCCGTTTCCACGTAGTTGACGAACACGACGTGCGTACCCAGGCCCGCCAGGGCGGGGTCGAAGCTGAAGTTACCCGCGCCGTCGTCGGTCACGCCCGGTCCGGTCCAGGTGAAGGTGCCGGTCTGGTCGCCGCCGGTCGTGGTCGCCGTCAGGGTCGTAAGCGTCGGGTTGTCGATGCAGAAGTTCTGCGCCGGGGTGGTGACGTTCAGCGTGATGTCCGGGCACGGCAGGCTGGTACAACTCGCGCTTCCCGCCGCCGAGTTGCCGCACGCACCGCTGCTCACGGCTATCACCGACAGACCGGCCGCCGTGGCGGTGGCCAGGCCGCTAATGGTATAAGTAGTCGCCGTGACGGTTTCCATCGTGCCGTCGTCCAGCGTGACGAGGTAGCCCTCCGCGCCCGCCACGGGTGCCCAGGTGAAGGTCACCGAACCGAGCGTGGCCGCCGCGTCGTCGCAGGTAACTACCGGCGCGGCCAGGGGCACGGCCACATCCACCGTCAAGTCGTTTTGCGCTCCCGTGCAGCCATTTTCGGTGACCGTCAGGGTAATGGTTTTCGTGCCCGCCGTGGTCCAGGTCACCTGGTGCGGCCCGGCACCCGTGCCGGGCACGGCCGTGCCG
>CAVWSC010000012.1:0-113826 GCA_963757435.1 Lewinellaceae bacterium
ACCTGCGGGCCATACAAGAGACGGGGAACCGGCTGGTGGCGGCTTACGATCCGTTCGATTCGGTGGGTATTCTGGACAGCTATTTCCCGGAAGCGGCCTTTTTTACGGAGTATGAGCGATTTGACCGCCATTTGGAGAAACTAAGGCGCGGCGGTAATGCGGTGGACTACGTGAGCGTTTGTTCCCCTAATTACCTGCACGACGCGCATGTGCGTTTCGGGCTGCGGCAGGGGGCGAGCGTGATCTGCGAAAAACCGCTGGTGCTCAACCCCTGGAACGTGGATGCCCTGCCGAAGCGGCGACTGAAGCTGCGGGTAGTGTGTACAGTATCCTGCAACTGCGCCTGCACCCCGCCGTGATCGCCTTGCGCGAGCGGGTACGGGCGGCCCCGGCGGGGACGGTGCACGAGGTGGACCTGACCTACCTGACCGCGCGCGGCAACTGGTATTACGGCAGCTGGAAGGGACGGCCCGAAAAGTCGGGCCGGGGTGGCAACCAACATCGGCATCCACTTCTTCGACCTGTTACTCTGGGTGTTCGGACCCGTCCGAAGCAGCGTAGTGTACCGGCATACGCACGACCGCGCGGCCGGCTACCTGCACCTGGAACGCGCACGGGTGAGCTGGTTCCTGGCCATCGACCCCGCCTGCCTGGCCGCCGAACCGCGCAGTGGGGGCGGCCGGACCTTCCGCTCCCTGACCTGCGATGGCGAGGAAATAAATTTTACCAGCGGCTTCGAAGACCTGCACACCACCAGCTACCGCGAGGTACTGGCGGGGCGCGGTTTCGGGATTCAGGAAAACCGCGCGGCCATCGCGCTGGCGGCGAGTATCCGCTCGGCACCGTTAAACGAACCTGACGAGCGCGCCCACCCCCTGGCTCGCCTGAAACCAACACCCCACCCATTCAACCCACCACCAACCACTTTCTAGCGACCAACCCTCAAGATTATCGCTCCTCCCAAGCTCATCGCTCCTCCCAAGCTCATCGCTCCTCCAAGGTATCCATTTTGCTCCGCAAAAAGGTACCTGGAAGGTGTCGATGAGCGACCCCCGAGAGGCATCGATGAGCGACCCCCGAGAGGCATCGATGAGCGACCCCCGGGAGGCATCGATGAGCGACCCCCGAGAGGCATCGATGAACGACAACCCAACAATTTGCAACAACTTACCACCTTACTCTTACTGATTCTGCTCTCCCTGCTACTGCCGGTACTTTCCGCGCAGGTGCCGCAACCGAGCACCACCCGACAGCCGGCTGCGCAACAACAGCAGCCGCTGACGCCGGAGGCAGCCCGCACCGAATTGAACCGCCGCAATATCGATGAGGCGGAACTCGCCCGCCGCTTGCGGGAACGGGGGATCGACATCGAAAACGTGCGGCCCGAGCAATTGCCGGGGCTGGAAGAAGAAATCGAAGCCGTGATCGCGGAAATGGAAGCCGAACAGGTCGAAACCGCTGAACGGGGAAGTAGCCGCCGCCCGGCAGCAACAGACCGTGCAGGAGCGGCGCGACGAGGAAGCCCGCCAAACGGCCGCCGCACCGGCCACGCGGGATCGAACCAGGACCCGCACCCAGCGCGATTCGCTGCGGCCCGACGCGATCCCTACGGCCATGAACTGTTTCGCAATCGCAGCCTGGACGTCTTCGGCCCCACGGCCAACATCAAACCGCCCGATACCTATCAGCTGGGCGTGGGCGACGAAGTAGCCGTTTCCATCTTCGGCGCATCGCAGGCCGATCTGGTTTTCCTGATCGGTAACGACGGATTCATCAACCCGCCGGGCATGCCGCGCATCTACCTCAAAGGCATTACCCTGGGGCGGGCGCGAGAACTGGCACGGGCGCGGTTTCAGCAGTATTACCTGTTCCGTGAGGGGCAGTTTTCCTTCAACGTGGCCACGGCCCGAACGGTGAACATCACCGTTATCGGCGAGGTGGTCAATAATGGCACTTACCCGCTGTCCGCCCTCAACTCGGCCCTCAACGCCCTGGTGGCGGCGGGCGGACCGACACAGGAAGGATCGGTGCGCAACATCAAACTGCTGCGCGGCGGCACGGAAATCCGCATTGACGTGTACAACTACTTGCTCGACCCCGCCGCCGCCGACGAACTCAATCTCCAGGCCAACGACGTGATCTTCGTCCCGCTGGCCGAGACCATCGTAAAGGTGGAAGGGGCCGTCCGCCGTCCGCTCCGCTACGAACTACGCGCCGACGAAACCATCACCGACCTGCTGAGCTACGCCGGAGGATTTGCCGCCAACGCCCAGCGCGAACTGGTGGGCGTGCGCCGCCAGCGGGGACCCGCCATCGAGGTGGTGGACGTAAACCCGACCACGGCCGAGGGAGCCGCTTTCGATTTGCAAAACGGCGACCTGATCACCGTGCGGGCCATCGACAATCCGATCCGCAACTTCGTGACCATCGACGGCGAGATCAACCTGCCGGGAGACTATGCCTTTACGCCCGGCAGCCGCCTGAGCGACCTGCTGCGGCGCGGCGGCCTGCGCCCCGGTAGCCGCACCGATCTGGCCTTCATCAGCCGGGCCAACGACAACGGCACCAGCCGCCTGGTCACCGTCTCCCCCGCCGCGGCACTGGACCGGACCGGCAACGACGAGAGCGACCCCCTGCTGGAGCGGGGCGACCGCCTTACCATCTTCAGCCAGGCCCGGTTTATCGACGACGCCACCATCAGTGTGACCGGCGCGGTGCGCGAGGCGGTGGTCGATTACCCCTTCGATTTCGAGCGGGGGATCAGTGTGGCCGAGGCACTTCTGCTGGCAGGGGGACTTCAGCCCAACGCCGCCGACACGGCCTTCCTCATCCGCACCGACCCCACCAACCGCAACCGCCGGCAGTACCGCCGGGTGGACGTGGGCGCGGCCCTAGCCGATCCTACCGGCGTAGAAAACCTGCAACTGCGTCCCTTCGATCAACTCCTCGTATACGGCCGCGAGCGCTTCGTCGACTCCTTTAAGGTAGCCATCAGCGGCGCGGTGCGCAACCCCAGTGAGTACGTCTTCGACCCCAGTATGACGCTCAGCGACCTGCTCCTCCTTTCCGGCGGCCTGACCCTCAGTGCCGACCGGGGCCGGGTAGACGTTTTCCGCCTTGTCTTTACGCCCAACCAGGCCACGCGCACCGAACTGATCCAACTCTCCGTTGCCGAATTAAACGGTTCCCTGGTCGGCCCGGATGCCGCCTTTCCCATCCAAGCCTTCGATCGGGTGGTGGTACGCGACGTAGCCGAATTCGAGTTACAGCAGATGGTCCACATTCGCGGCGAGGTTCCCTACCCCGGCGATTACGCCCTGCTCTCCGAAAACGAGCGGCTGACCGACCTCCTCAAACGCGCCGGCGGCCTCAATGAAGAAGCCTTTCCCTCCGGTGCTTCCCTACTCCGCACCGTGGGTGCCGACGGCCTGGTGGTCATCGAACTCCCCGACGCCCTGGCCCGGCCCGGCAGCAGCAGCAACATCACCCTCCGCACCGGTGATACCCTCCAGATTCCCAAACGGCGTGACCTCGTGGCCATCTACGTCACCGGCACCCGCGCCCGCCAGGCATTCGCCGATACCCTCATCCGCGACGAGATCATCTACGTTTCCTACCAAGGCCGCCATACCGCCGACTGGTACGTGCAGGAATACGCCGGCGGTTTTCCGACAACGCCAAGCGCAAACGAACCACCGTCCAGTACCCCAACGGCCGTGTCAAGCGCACCAGCCAAGCCCTCTGGGCCGAGATCTATCCCTGGGTGGAACCCGGCTCCGAGATCCGCGTCGGCCTCAAGGACCCCAAGCCGCCCCGCGACCCCAATCGCCCCCGCATCGACTGGGGCGAGGTAGCCCAGATAACCGTCGCGGGCCTCACCAGCATGGTCACCTTGCTGGTGCTAGTGGATCGTTTGTAGCCATCACTGACACCTTCGACGTACACTTTCAGTTGATTTTACCCAACGGTCGAGTTTTTCCAGCAAATAATACACCGGAGGAGCAGTAAAAAGCTTTTGTCGAACTAATTTTACCTTCGGGCGTGCCCCCTCCCGGCGTCGGGGTCGGTCCCTTCCAGGCTTCGCTGATCGCTCGGCACTGCGTGCGCTAACGCCCTTCCAGGCACCTCACGCGGGTTTGAGGGAAGGAAGGATGGAAGGAAGGAAGAATTGTGGGATTGAATGGATTAAGGGATCGCGTTTCTGAAGGGTTCCGATCACCCGATTGGGTACGCGGATGCGTAAATTGTTCCGCTAGGCCGTCCCTACTTGCGCTCATTGAAGGGTTAGCTGACGCTGCTTCTCCTAAATCGCATAGCGATTTTTCGAGGTGAAGGATTAGAGAGAATCCTCCTCCAAGGTATCTGCACCCGCGTCAGCGGCGTGACAGTACCTGGGAGGTGTGATTCTCGTCCCGGGCGTGAAAAAACCTGGGAGGCGTGATTCTTAACCAACTCTATCCTTAAGTTTTCCCCCTGCCCCCGAAGGGGGTTCTACGTATATGAACCTTCAATCCCTCACCTCGAAGGATCGCTATGCGATCAAGAGAAGCAGCGCCAGCTAATCCTTCTTTTTCCCCCCTGCCCCCGAAGGGGGTTCTACGTATATGAACCTTCAATCCTTCACCTCGAAAGATCATTTATGATCGAGAGAAGCAGCGCCGGCTAATCCTTAGTTTCCCTACCTCATTCACTCTCTCACTCCCTCACTCCTTGCAGCACGACGAAGTACATGAAATAAGCATCCGCGAAGTCATCCTGCTCATCCAGGATTACTTGCGGGTGGCGTGGCAGCGGGCGTGGGTGATCGTTCTGGCGGCGGTGCTGGTGGGCGGCTACTGGGCCTACGATGCCTACCGGACGCCACTGAACTACGAAGCTAAACTTACCTTCCTGATCAACGACCAGGAGGGTGGCGGCGGATTGACTTCCATCCTCGGCCAATTCGGTCTCGGTGGGGGCGAGGGGGAATTTAACCTGAACAAGATCATCGCCCTGGCCAATTCGCGGGGGATCGCGGGAACGGTATTGCTGGATAGCCTGGAAGTAGACGGTAAGGACGACCTGATCGCCAACCACCTATTGCGGGAACATGAACTGGTGGAGGAATGGAACTGGACGATCCCGAACTGCCCGGTCCTTACCTGATCACTGACAATGACCTGGATTCGCTGAGCCAACGACAGCGGCGGGTGATGAACCGACTCTACCTGTACCTCACCGGTCCCGAAGGCGATCCCCTGATCAAAACTACTTCCGACGAGAACACCAATATCCTCAAGATCGTGACGGTGAGCCGCAACGAGGCCCTCTCGCTGGCCCTCACCGAAGGACTTTACGAACACCTGAGCGAGTTCTACATCGAACAGACCACCGGTGGCTCGCGGCGCACGGTAAACAAGTTGCAGGAAAAGGCCGACAGCGTCCTGGCCCTCCTGAACGGCAGCGAATACAACCTGGCCAAGACCAAGGATTCCCGCCTGGGCATCATCCAGTCCGTCACCCGCGTCCGCGAAACCCAGCTGTACCGGGACGTGCAGATCTATTCCACCATGTACGGGGAAGTACTGAAAAATCTGGAAACGGCCAGTTTCGCGCTCAGTACCCAGACGCCCTTCTTCAAGATCGTGGATCAACCCTTTACGCCCCTGCCGCTACTAAAGCCATCGTGGCTCAAACAAGGCATCTACGGCGGTGTCCTGGGCGGCGTAGTGGTAACGATGCTACTGATGGTCGGGCATTTTTACCGGGAAGTAATGGGGTATAATGATCAAAGGGATTGATGAACCAGGTAGAGCGACTCATCCCCGAGCGGGACGGCGAAGCCGGACCAACTGCGCCATACGCGCCACGCCACACGCGCAGGTCGAGGGATTTATCCCGAGCGGGACGGCGAAGCCGGACCAACCACGCCATACGCGCCACGCCCCACGCGCAGGTCGAGGGATTTATCCCGAGCGGGACGGCGAAGCCGGACCAACTGCGTGGCACGAGCGAACAAGTACCGGTTGCGCCTTTGGCGCAACTGAGGGGGTGCTCGGGAATAACCCCTCGCCTGGGTTGCGCCTTTGGCGAAACCGCTTTCACGCGTGAGGTGCCCGCAGGGGCGTTAGCGCACGCAGTGCCGAGCGATCAGCGAAGCCCGGAGGGGACCGGCGGCGGCGGTAGCCGGCGGCACGCCCAAATCTTTTAAACTCAAGAAAGTAATTTACCCGTGCGGGCGGCTACGTCGGTTGGGGCACGCCGAACCCACTTTAAGATATTAGCTTTCCATCTTTTCTTATTACGGCTCGGACGTGGATGTCCTCGACCTTATACCCTTATTAATTGAAAACTCTGATCATCGCTGAAATCGCCCAGGCCCACGATGGCTCCCTGGGAATCCTGCACTCGTACATCGACGCGCTGGCGGCAGCGGGGGTGGATGCGGTGAAATTCCAGACGCACGTGGCGGAGGCGGAAAGTAGCATTTACGAGCCGTTTCGGGTGAATTTCAGTTATGAGGATAAAACGCGCTACGATTACTGGGAGCGGATGGGGTTTACGACCGAGCAGTGGCACGGGATCAAGCGGCACTGCGACGAGGCGGGGGTGGAGTTTATGTCGTCGCCCTTCAGCCAGGCGGCGGTGGATGTGCTGGAGGAGGTGGGCGTGAAACGGTACAAAGTCGGCTCGGGGGAGGTGACGAATTTTTTGTTGCTGGAAAAGATACGGCGGACGGGAAAGCCGGTGATTTTGTCGTCGGGCATGAGTTCGTGGGAGGAGCTGGATGCGGCGGTGGCCTTTGTGCAAGAAACGGGCAACGACCTGACGGTCTTGCAGTGTACGACGAGTTACCCGACGCCGCCGGAGCGGGTGGGCCTGAATGTTTTAGCGGAGTTGCGGGCGCGTTATCCGGGCGTGCGGGTGGGCCTGAGCGAGCATACGGCGAGTGTGCATACGGGCGTGGCGGCGGCGGCCCTGGGCGCGGAGGTGCTGGAGTTTCACGCGGTCTGGGACCGGCGGATGTTCGGCCCCGATGCGGCCAGCTCGTTGACGATCGACGAGATTGCGGAACTGGTGCGGGGCGTGCGGCAGGTGGAAACAATGCTGGCGAACCCGGTGGATAAGGCGGATATTAGTGCGTATGCGGGGCTGAAGCAAATCTTTGAGAAATCGCTGGCCGTAAACCGGGATTTACCTGCGGGCCACGTGCTGACGTTTGAGGACCTGGAGGCGAAGAAGCCGGCGGGACACGGCGTGGCGGCGAGCAGGTTTCGGGAGGTGATCGGGAGGAGGCTGGTGCGGGGGTTGGGGAAGTGGGAGTTTTTGGGAGAGGGGGATGTGGATCCCGACGATGAGGCCGACCGACGCATACGATGAACATTCGCATTAATAACCGACACCTACGATGAACATTCGCATTAATAGATAATCGAACCGTAGAACTTCTTCAAGCGAATGATGCATCGGAGGAGCGGTCTCCAGAAAATGATGGGAGGCGTGATTCGGATCCATCGGAGGAGCGGTCTTCCAATGTAAATCTTTTTACAACCAAACTAAACCCAATTGACCAAAAAACGCAAAATCTGCGTCGTCGTCACCGCACGGCCCAGCTACAGCCGGATCAAAACGGCGCTGCGCGCCATTGACGAGCATCCCGACCTGGAACTACTGCTGGTGGTGGCGGCCTCGGCCCTGCTGGAGCGGTACGGGACGGCGGTGCGCTATATGGAGGCGGACGGCTTTGCCATCGCGGCGCGGGTGTTTAATGTGCTGGAGGGCGAGAACCTGACGGCGCAGGCCAAAACGACGGGCCTGGGGATCATGGAACTGGCTACGGTGTTTGCTAACCTGGAACCGGATGCGGTGGTGACGGTGGCCGACCGCTTCGAGACGATGGCGACGGCGGTGGCGGCGAGCTACATGAATATTCCGCTGGTCCACATTCAGGGCGGGGAGGTGACGGGGAATATCGATGAGAAGGTGCGGCACGCGATCACGAAATTGGCGGACCTGCACCTGGTGGCGAGCGAGGACGCGCGGGTGCGGGTGGTGCGCATGGGCGAGGAAGAAAGTAAGGTGATCAATACGGGCTGCCCGTCGATCGACCTGGCGAGCGAGGTGCGGGAGCGGCCGGAACTGGATTTCGATCCCTTCGAGCGCTACGGCGGCGTGGGGGAGCGAATGGACCTGACCGGCGGCTACCTGGTGGTGATGCAGCACCCCGTGACCACGGAGTACGCCGATGCCCGGCGGCACGTGGAGCTGACGCTGCGGGCGGTGCACGACCTGGGCTACCCGACCCTCTGGTTCTGGCCGAACGTGGACGCGGGCAGCGACGGCACGAGCAAGGGTATCCGGTCGTTCCGGGAGCGGCACGAGCTGGAGCACATCCACTTTTTCAAGAATATGGAAGGGCGGGATTTTCTGCGGGTACTGTATAATAGCCGGTGCCTGGTGGGCAACTCCAGCGTGGGCATCCGGGAGTGCGCCTACCTGGGCGTGCCGGTGGTGAACATCGGCAGCCGGCAGCGGGGCCGGCAGCGGGGTCCGAATGTGGTGGACGTGGACTATGACGAAACGCGGATCAAATCCGCCATTGCGGACCAGTGGGCGCACGGGCGCTTTGTGCCCGCCGCCACCTACGGCGGCGGGGATGCGGGGGTGCGGATCGCGCGGGCGCTGGCGGAGGAGGAGTTGGGATTTGTGAAGGTGATTCAGTATTGAAACGACTTGACATGAAAGACATCGAATACACCATAAAACCCCCGGGTAAATTCTCCCTGAATTTGCAGGAGCTGTGGCAGTTCAAGGAACTGTTCTACTTCTTTACCTGGCGGGACATCAAGGTCAAGTACAAGCAGACCGTGCTCGGTTTTCTGTGGGCGGTGTTGCAACCGCTGATGATGATGGCTATTTTCGTGTTCTTTTTTTCGCGGACACTGAACGTGCCGACGGACGGAATACCGGCCCCCATTTTTTATTACAGCGGTCTGCTGCTTTGGAATATCTTCAGCACGGGTGTGGCGGGCGCGGGAAGCAGTATGGTGAGCAATGCTAATATCATCAAAAAGATTTATTTCCCCCGGCTCATCATACCGATGTCGAGTATCCTGACGGCGGTGTTTGATTTTCTGATGGCGATGCTGGTGATGGCGGGGCTGCTGTTGTTTTATGAGTTTACGCAGCCCGACTTCGTGGTCAGTTACGGCAAATTGCTGCTCTACCTGCCGTTGGCCCTACTGATGACCATTGCCTGCACTTTCGGTCTGGGAACCTTTCTGGCGGCCCTGAACGTGAAGTACCGCGACTTTCGCTACATCATCCCGTTCATGATCCAGTTTTTGCTGTTCGTGACGCCGGTCATTTATCCCGTATCCATCTTCGAGGAGATCACCTGGGCCAAGTACGCCATGGCGCTCAACCCGATGACGGGAGCCGTCAACCTGGGCCGGGCGGCGTTTACGGATATGGCGATCGACTGGCCGATCATCGGTATTTCGCTCCTGTCGGGACTGCTACTGTTTTTACTCGGCATTTATTTTTTCCGCAAGACGGAAGCTTACTTTGCCGACGTGGCCTAAAATATTCTCATGAAACCGATACTGGAAATCAGGGACATCGGCAAGCAGTACAAAATTGCCGGCCAACGCACCAAGTACCTTTCGCTGCGGGACCAACTCGTGAGCGGGATGCGATCCTTCGGCCGCAAGAAGACTGCCGGTCCGGAGACCTTCTGGGCGCTGCAGGACATCAGTTTCGACGTGCAGCCGGGTGAATCGGTGGGGATCATCGGTCGGAACGGGGCGGGGAAAAGTACCTTACTAAAAGTGTTGTCCAAGATTACGCCGCCCACCACGGGCACCATCCGGGCGCGGGGCCGCGTGGCATCTTTGTTAGAGGTAGGGACGGGTTTTCACCCGGAACTGACGGGGCGGGAGAACATCTTTCTGAACGGCTCCATCCTCGGACTCACCCGGCAGGAAATAGCGCGCCAGTTCGACGCGATCGTCGATTTTAGCGGCGTGGAAAAGTTTATCGAGACGCCCCTGAAGCACTACTCCTCCGGGATGCAACTACGGCTGGCCTTTGCGGTGGCCGCGCACCTGGAACCGGAGATACTGGTGATCGACGAGGTGCTTGCCGTGGGTGATGCCGAGTTTCAGAAGAAATGCCTGGGCAAGATGGGGGAAGTGGCCGAGAGCGGCCGCACCATCCTGTTCGTGAGCCACAACATGGGAGCGGTGCAACAACTCTGCTCGCGGGCGGTGGTCTTGCAGCAGGGCCGAATGCACTTTATGGGCGGCGTGGAAGAAGGTATCTCCAGCTACCTCGATTCAGCCCGGACGGCAACGAGCCGGCAGGAATGGACGGAAGCGGACGCGCCGGGAAACAAGGATTTGAAAATCAAATCCTTCCACGTCGAACCGCTGGAGGGCAACCAGCTCTGCCTCGATTCGGGCGTCGTTTTTCACCTCTCCGTTTACAATTACGTGGAAGGCGAAAACCTGGACGTGACCCTCGAACTTTACGACGAAAAGGGAACGATCGTTAACCATACCGGTGCGGCCTTCACCCACAACCGCGACTCGCAGCAACAAGAGTACCACATACAGGGCTTTATCGCTCCGGGACTGTTGAATGCCGGTATCTACAGCGTTTCACTGATTTTCGGCATCAACCTGCGCTTTTTGGTATACCGGGCGGAGGAGATCGCTTTTTTCGAGGTGGCTAACCAGGATCGGCAACAAGTGTACTCGCGGCGTAAGCCGGGGGTGCTGCACTTTGATTATGGGTGGCGGGTGGTGGAGGAGAGTGAGGTGAAGCAAATCAAGTTGTCACTATAATCGGACCACCTATTATTTGTGCACGGAAAAAATTATAGTTTGAATCAATTCGACTATTCCCGATACTTATATAATCAATTAGTAGCCGACATTGAACCGGCCGCTATGGATAATGAAGTATCCGATCGGCAAAATTTGGACAAGATTACCCATGCTGCATTTTTTGCTCAACATTGCTATGTGGGGTACTTGGCGGACCATCGTCTAGAAGCCAAAATAAAAGTGATCGGTGAGAAGCTCCCAGCGATTGCTCGTAAAACCGGCACCCCCGGTCCATTAAAGATATTACACATTGCTACCAAAATTTATCAAATCGGGGGGCATACCCGAGTGATCAAAAACTGGATCGAGCAGGACCGGGAGAACTCACATCAGATATTATTGACTGATTACAGGTCCGATGTACCTGATTTTTTCAGAGATATATATGTAACCAAGTGTAAAACGGAAAGCAACTCATACGGCTTAGCCAAAGAAATACATTTAATAGTAAGTAACGGCAATTATGATCTGCTCTTGCTGCACATTCACCAGTACGATGCGGCGTGTTTGGCAGCCATCGCGAATTGTCAGACTCCCGTTCTGTATAATCATGCCGATTACACGTACTGGGTAGGTGTCAGTTTTGCGAACTATATTATTGATTATCAAGAGACAAATAGACGAACTACCACTAGCCGTAGGATGGGAAACTCGCTTTGTCTACCCTTTAATGTCCAACTAGAACTAGTAGAATCGCCGGAAGTGAAGCCGACTTTGGCAAAAATGGATCAGTACAGAGTTACGCTGGTTTCCATGGCACGTGCAGAAAAATATCAACCCAAGAAAAATTATGATTTTTTCAAATTTTATAATGCTTATTTGTCTGACAATCCGGACGTAGGATTATTTGTTATCGGTGTATCTGAAGAAAATTACTTTGAGCTTTACAATAATAAACCGGAAGCGGATAATATTCATTTGCTGGGTAAGATCACCCATCCCGGTTCACTCCTTTCGCGTGCCGATCTATTCATAGAACCTTTTCCCATGGGAACCGGACTGGGTACTGTCGAAGCTGCTTGCCATGGTGCTGCACCCATTTTCAACTACGGCAGACTGCCTACTATCGATGTAAGTGGTGTTTACCCCACTTTTGGAGGGGAAAATTCAGAGATATACGTACGCACGGACACTTTAGAAGAATACCGAAACAGATTAGATCAACTGTTACAGGATGCATCTCTCCTAAACGATTATAGAACTAAATCACTCAAATATTCAGAAAAATTTTTGATGCCTGCATGGAAAAAAAACTTAAGTTCTATTTATGGGAAAGCATTGAAGTCGACGACTAAGATAATGCCCCCTGCCATGCCTATGCCGTTTTTGAATAAAAGTGACGAAACAGTAAACTACGAAAATAACTCACCTACTACAATAAGCAATTATTTCCTGAATTTTTATCGTGGAATGCTACAAAGTTCACCATTTTCGCAATATCATTTTTCAGATTGTCCGTGATGCTAGAACTCCGGTAAAGAGACGCGTTAAAGTCCTTATGAAATTGTTATATTTTTCCGACTCGGAATCTACTAACTAGTATTACATGACACCCCGTATCCTCATCGCCGAACCCACCGATTTCAGCCCCGCCGCAGTGGCTCGGCTGCGCGAAGTGGCGGAAGTCAACACCGATGGGTGCCGGGAGGACGAGGTGCAACAGGCCCTGCGCGATTACGACGTTTTTTGGTTTCGCCTCGGCCGGCCGATCAACGATAAAGTGCTGGACGAAAACTCCCGCGTTAAAATTTTAGCTACGCCGGTTACCGGCATCGATCACATTGACGAGGCCCTGTGTGCGCGGCTGGGGGTAAAGATCATCTGCCTGCGCGGCGAGCGTGAATTTCTGAAATCCATCCGGGCCACGGCCGAACTGACCATCGCCCTGCTGTTCATGGTGATGCGGAACCTGCCGGCTGCCGCCGGCCACGTTAAAGACGGGGGGTGGGACCGCGACAAGTTTCGGGGGCACGAACTGTACGAAAAGACGGCCGGTATCATCGGCTGCGGACGGCTGGGAAACATTGTCGCCGGCTACCTGACGGCCATGGGGATGCGGGTGATCACCTACGATCCCCGTGCCGATATCGAATTACCGGCGGGAGTGGAGCGGGTCGCCGGCTTGACTGAATTGCTCCACCGTAGCGAAATCGTTTCGCTACACGTTAATTATACTCCGGAAAATCATCACCTGATCGGCTCCGCCGAATTCAAACAGCTACGACCGAACGCCTGGTTTATCAATACCTCCCGGGGTGGGCTGGTGGACGAGACGGCCCTGCTGGCCGCCCTGCAATCCGGCCGATTGGCGGGGGCGGGGCTGGACGTGATCCAGCAGGAACACCAGCTCAGTGCGGAAAATCCGCTTATCCATTATGCCCGCAAACACCGGGAACTGGTCATTTTACCCCATATCGGCGGCAATACCTACGAGTCATTCGAGCGGACGGAACTATTCATTACCGAAAAAGTGATCGCGGAACTAAATCGCCGCAGCAGATGAGGGTGCTGGGTATCATCCCCGCACGTGCGGGATCGAAACGGGTGCCGAACAAAAACATCCGTTTGCTGGGCGGAAAACCATTGGTGTGCCACGCGATGGAAGCGGCCCTCGGTTCGACTCTACTCACTGCCATTTCCGTGAGTTCCGATAGCGAGCGGGTGCTGGAATTGGCCGGCCGCTACCCTGCCCTGCTGGCGGTGCCCCGTCCGGCGGAACTGGCGGCCGATGAGTCGCCGGCCATCGACTACGTTAATCAGGTGCTGCAATTTGTGCGGACGCGGGGCGAGGCTCCCTTCGATGCGGTTGCCATCGTTCAACCCACTTCGCCCTTTACGCTACCGGAGGATATCGACGCCACGATCCGCTTGTTGGCTGGTTCAGAAGCCGACTCGGCGGTGAGTGTCATGAAAATTCCCCACGATCTGAATCCGCTTAAATTCAAGACCCTGGCGGCGGATAACCGACTCCTCCCCTATTTTGAGGAGGAACAGGACCGAATGGCGGCCCACCAGTTGCCCGATATCTACGTGCGCAACGGGTCGGTTTACGTCAGCCGCATCGCCACCCTCGCCGGTGGCAGCATCGTAGGGCGGGACAGCCGCGCTTACGTGATGCCGAAGGAGCGGAGTCTGGATATTAATGAGGAGGAAGATTTTTTGTGGGGGGAGTATGTGCTGGGTCGTCGATAGGTTTCAATCAGTGCGTGCCCCCGTCGCTTTCGCGCCGCGGTCGCTCCCTTCCAGGCGCGCCTGTCGGCTTGGCCCTGCGGGCTTCACCCGCCCCGCCTGCCGGCGGGATCGGATTCACCTTCCAGGCAGCTCACGCCGCTTACTCTTCGATCGCAATTAATAGTTCAATTTGAAGGATTTACAAACCGTCCAGCTACATTCAACTTCCCAAGATTCTGGATGAGCGAGGTAATCTGACTTTTATCCAGTCACCCGACCATATTCCGTTTGCGATCAAGCGGGTGTTCTGGATTTATGACGTGCCGGGGGACGAGACGAGGGGGGCGCATGCGTATCACCGCCAGAACGAAGTCATCGTTGCCCTTTCCGGCAGCTTTACCGTGGTAGTCCACGACGGTACTTACGAACAACGCTATCATCTGCGCCGACCGGATGTGGCTCTTTTCCTGCCGCCCCTCAGTTGGCGCTCGATGGTTGAATTTTCCACTAATTCCCTGTCATTGCACCTAACGGATCTTTCCTTCAATGAGGCGGATTACATTCGAGAATTTGCTGACTACCAATTGGTCATGGCGGACAAAAATAATTAGGAAGCAACTGTTCAGTAGCGGGTTTATTTTTGGGGCGTGTCCCCCCGGCTTCGGCCGGGGAGTCGGCGTCTTCCTGGCTTCGCTAACGCTCGGTGCTGCGCACCGTCTCCCTACGATCGCCGCCATCCAGGTGCCTCACGCGAAAGTTGCACCATTCTATCAGGCGACCCATTATTTTATCGACCTGCCCCCAAGCCCGTAAAATGACCAAAAAGGCGAGTGTTTTTGACTGCACCATCTGTATGCTTCCCAAGATAGATAATCGGAAGGGCAACATCACGCCGGTTTCCGGAATGAAAGATATTCCTTTCAAGATGAAAAGAATTTTTTACCTCTACGATATTCCGGGGGGCGAATCTCGTGGTTCACATGCGCACCGGGCATGCCACCAACTGCTCGTTGCCGCTAGCGGTGCTTTTGAAGTACTAGTGGATGATGGAAAAGTCAAGCGCATGATTCAGCTCAACCGTCCCTATATCGGTCTCCACGTTCCCCCGGGAATCTGGGCATCGGAAATGAATTTCTCCTCGGGTGCCATTTGCCTGGTCATCACTTCGCACGAATACGACGCGGCAGATTACATTCGTGATTATGATGAGTTTCTGTCTTTTGTAAGCTCCCAATAATTCCCTATGAACAGTATCCCCTTTGTCGATTTTACCGCTCGCAATAATGACGTGAGCGAACGGACACTCGCTACATTCGAGGAATTTTTTACAAGCAACTGGTATGTACTCGGCACCAAAACAAAGGAATTCGAACAGGCTTATGCTACATTCAACCGTACGCAGCATTGTATTGGAGTGAGCACCGGACTAGATGCTCTGCGACTGGGTCTTGAAGCATTGAACATCGGGCCGGGTGATGAGGTGATCGTTCCCTCCAATACCTACATAGCTACCGTGCTGGCCGTCACCCATGTAGGTGCCACACCCGTTTTTGTTGAACCGCTACGCGAGACCGCTAATCTCGATCCCGCTAAAATTGCGGCCGCCATTACCGGTAAGACCAAAGCCGTCATGCC
Organism: Lewinellaceae bacterium; assembly: GCA_963757435.1. Taxonomy (GTDB): domain Bacteria; phylum Bacteroidota; class Bacteroidia; order Chitinophagales; family Saprospiraceae; genus Neolewinella. The sequence goes on from CAVWSC010000012.1 coordinate 15,675, forward strand.
GGTACACCTTTACGGTCAGGCCTGTGAGATGGATGCCATCATGAAAGTGGCCCGAGAACACGATCTCTATGTAGTCGAAGACAACGCTCAGGCCCAGGGTTCGACTTACCAAGGCAAGTTGACCGGTAGTTTCGGGCAAGTTAACGCCACTAGTTTCTATCCCACCAAGAATCTGGGTGCGCTAGGAGAAGCGGGTGCGGTCACCACCGACGACGATGCCATAGCCGAGAAAATTAGGGCACTTAGTAACTACGGTTCTTCCGTTACCTACTACAATGATTATGTCGGCTATAACAACCGCATCGACGAGTTTGAAGCAGCCTTCTTGCATCAGTCGCTCCATTTTCTGGAAAAATGGACTCTCGAGCGGCGGGAGATCGACCGGGTCTACCGTAGCCGGTTGGCCAAAATTCCGGACATACGGCTCTGCCGGCTTGCAGAAGGGGCCACAACCGTAGGGCACCTGTTTGTGATCTTTACCAAACAGCGAGACGAATTGCAAAGCTACCTTAATGAGCAGGGAATAGGAACAAAAATACACTATCCCGTGCCCCCCCATCTACAGGTCTGCTACCGCGACCTGGGCTACCAAGTGGGAGATTTCCCCATCGCTGAAGAGCTGGCAAATACCTGCCTAAGTTTACCGATTTATCCGGGACTAACGCACGAGCAGGTGGCACGGGTTTGTGAGGTGGTTGGTAATTTTTTTCTTAAATTAGATACGAACAACATCAACTAGTTTTGAAAGAGAAACTTTCTGCTAAAAACCTCATACACCCTCTTGCGGACATTCATACCAACTCCATTGGAGTGAGGACCACGATCTGGCAATTTTCTATCATCTTAAAAGGTGCCAGCATAGGTAATGATTGTAACATCAACAGTCACACTTTTATTGAAAATGACGTAATCATTGGCAACCGGGTTACTATAAAATGCGGTGTTTATTTGTGGGATGGCTTAAGAATAGAAGACGACGTTTTTGTGGGTCCTAATGTTACATTCACTAATGATAAATATCCCCGATCCAAACAGCACCCCCGGAAATTTCAGGCTACGATACTACGCAAAGGTTGTTCCATTGGTGCCAACTCGACTATTCTTGGCGGCTTGGTAATCGGTGAAAATTCCATGATTGGCGCGGGTAGTCTGGTTACCAAGGATGTTCCGGAAGGTGAGTTATGGTATGGTAGTCCGGCAATCTTTGTCAGGAAATTATAATACTTGGCGCATAAATCGTTATTGTCGATTAGCCCAGATCAAATGAATATTACAATTTTGAGCAGCCCGTTTTTCAAACCGTTAGTATCCTGCCTGATACTATCTTACAACAACGCTATCCTGATGCTCAATACGCTCAATAGCGTAATCGAGCAGACTTATGCTAATACCGAACTTATCATTATCGATGATGGCTCATCCGATAATTCCGTCGAGGTGATCGAGAGATGGATCAGGGAAAAGAAAGTCGATTGCCGGTTGGAAGTACACCCCGAAAACTGGGGTATTTCCCGTAGCGTGGACCATGCCGTGTCGTTGAGTAAGGGAGAGTACGTGGCGATGGTGGGAGATGATATCTGGCTACCGCAGCGCTTGTCCGTTTTGATGGAGGAGGCTGAACGACATCCCGAATCGGCAATAATTTTTAGTGATTGTTGTCTGGTCGATGGTGATGGTAATCTGATTAAAGATTCTTTCACGGCAGGAAAGAACATTGCTAAATATGGGTTGGCAGGTGGAAGTATCTTCCATTTAATTCTAGCTGGTATCAATCCGATTGCTGCTCCAACTGCTATAGTGAAACGTACTTGCGTAGCGTCCATTGGCGGATATGACACAAGCTTGCTCACTGAGGATCGGGATATGTGGCTACGGCTGACGCAGCGTTATCCGGTAAGCTATGTTGACCTGGTTTTACTAAAGTATATTCGTCATCCCGGAGCTTTCACGATAAAGCAAGTAAATAATGTTATTTGGGTGGATCGAATGAAGACCATGAAAAAGCTTATCGACTATGATCCGCAAGTTATCGGTACAGTTCTCAACGTATCGGCACATATACTGAGTACCATTGAAGAGAACAAAATCACATTTGACGAATTTAATTACTGGATAAAACTGTATAAAAAAAGCAAGAACCCCTTACATTACGCATTTGGAGTTATGTTGAAGAAGCAAGTAAACATAAGATTAATAGATTTCACAGGGAAAGTTTTGAAAAAAATGGAAGTACTAAAGGTTTTACGTTCGTCTTTTAATAGATGATGATTTGGACAATTTATTTGAAATTCATATTCTTTATTTATAAAGTAATGATAAAAGATAAAAGAAGAGCAAGGGTAATTGCTTTTTATCTACCGCAGTACTACCCTACTCCTGAAAACGATGAGTGGTGGGGTAAAGGCTTTACAGAATGGCGTAATGTCACTTCAGCCAAACCGCTGTTTCCTAATCATAAGCAACCTAACTTACCCGGAGAATTGGGATTCTATGATTTAAGGGTACCGGAAACTCGCCAACAACAGGCTGAATTAGCACGGCAATATGGTATAGAGGGCTTCTGTTATTGGCACTATTGGTTCGGCAATGGTAGAAGAATACTAGATCGCCCATTCAAAGAAGTCGTAGAATCAGGAGAACCGGATTTTCCATTCTGCCTTTGTTGGTGCAATATTTCCTGGGGTGGAAAGCCATACGGTGATTTATATAATAGGTTATTGATGGAACAAAAATATCCTGGCAAACAGGATATTGACGATCATTTTTATGCTTTGTTGCCCGCTTTTCAGGATGCGCGTTACATCAAAGTACATGGCAAGAACCTCTTTACGATTTATAACCCCACCGAGCTACCGCAGGCCAGGTCATTCATGGACCGCTGGAACGAACTAGCGGTGCACGAGGGGTTAGAGGGTTTCCACTTCGTCGCCTACGCGCACGAAGATTTTGACTACCGAAAAGATGGCTACGATGCTATTACTTTTCCTTCACCGTCTTATTTTTTAAAAAGAGAGGGCGGCAAAATCCGCACCCGCTTAGTGCACGCCGCGCAACGTCGCTTAAAACTGCCGAAGACGTATCGTTACCTGGAATTAGTAGCTTACGCGGATTATAACGAGGAGCTAAATGCCCTTCACCATTATCCTAACATCTTTCCTAACTGGGACCATACGCCCCGTAGTAAAAACATGGGAACGGTGTGTACCGGTAGTACGCCCACGCAGTTCTCCCGGATGATTGGTAAAGCAGTGAATGTCGTGATCCCGAGACCGCTGGAAGAAAGAATTATTTTCATCAAGGCGTGGAATGAATGGGCAGAGGGCAATTACCTGGAGCCGGATCAAGTCCATGGCCGGGCTTACCTGGAAGCCATCGCGGAAAACATCTAATGAGATGAGAAAGGGCATCCACCCGCTTAAATTCGAGCAAAACGCCACCAAACTCACCCACGCCATGCACCGGGTGATCGTGCCCATCTATATTCCAAATGAGGAGGGATACTTTCAGGATGCATTCCGCGTACTGAAGCTCTGCATTGAGTCAATCCTGTTAACCACCGGATCGGAAACCAGAATTTCGCTCATCAATAATCACTGCATCGAAAAAGTGGATACCTACATCCGTTCCAAGATGCTCGAAGATGATCGCATCGACCGCTACGTCCTAAATTCGGAAAACCGGGGGAAAATAGAAGGCGTCGTTTCCCAGGCTCGGGGTAGTTTCGAGGAACTTATCTCCGTGGTAGATGCCGATATGCTCTTCAAAGCCGGGTGGGTGGATGAAGTGGTTAAAGTCTTCAATGCTTTTCCTAAAGCGGGCTGCGTAAGCGTAGTTACCGTTACGTGGTCGAAGTTCACCGCCACATCCAGTACATTTTTTGACCTCCTAACCTCCTTTCGGTTAAAGAAAGGAAAGATCATCAGTGATGAAGAAATTCGGGAGAACTGCCATTCTTTTGAACAAAACGATCCGGCCTTCATTCAGCGGGAATTGCATAAGAACCAGTATTACATTAGGAAAAATGGTGCTACCGCGCTGGTAGGCTGTAACCACCAGGCGGCCACCTACCGCCGTGAAATATTTTACCATGACCTAGAGGTGAAGACGATATATCCCTTTGCCGTCTTCTATGGCGATATGCCTACCTACAACTCCGACCGTATTTTTTTGGATGAACCGGTAGACAAAATGGGTATGTGGCGGCTGTCTACCCACCGTTCATATGCCTATCATATGGGCAATACCTTCCAGTTGTCGTATGAGAAAAAATTGACTACCCTCGAAAATACTGACAGTGAATCTACCGATTTAAAGCGGATTTATGCCGATAGAAGTCCAGCTCGTTTATTTCCGTACCGTTGGAGAAAATACTTGCCAAAAGTAATTTCTCGGATGGAACGGATGATGAACAGCAAAGCCAACTGATTTTTTAGTTCGCCGGTCTTGTTTGAATAAACCCTATTTAGCTGCGTGAGGTGCCTGGACGGTGTCCGCGTAGCGGCAGCCCGCAGGGCCAAGGCGACAGCCGCGCCGGGAAGGGACCGACCCCGGCGACAGCCGGGGACACGCCCCACCGAGTATCGACTAGCGGTTATCACGGTCCATGTTTATGTCTAATAAACCCCACCTCATCTTCCTTATTTCCAACGGCTTCTCCGCCCGGATGATCTGCCAAACCGACCTCCTGCAAAAACTGGTGGAAGGCGGCCTCCGTGTGGGCTTGTTGGTGCCGGACTGCTCCGACCCGAGCATGACGGTGCTGCGGGACCGGTGGGGGGTGGAACTGCATGAGTACCATGCGGAGCGCAATTTCTTTCAGGTGCAGGTTTTTCAGCTGCGTAAGTATTTGCTGAATGACATCCGGGCCAATCCGGCTCTGATGGAGAAATATATGTCGCGGAAACTGGCCAGGGACCGATCGCCGGTAAAGCGCCTGCAATTGCGACTGGGGCTGGGGCTGAACCGTCTGACGCAGCGATTTCCGGTAGTGCGCCGGGGGTATCATGGACTGGAAAGGAAGATTTTTTCCTCCAAGCGGGCGGTGGAGCAACTCCGAACGCTTGCCCCCAATTTGCTGGTTAGTACCTACCCCGTGCTGCCCCCTGAGGCGGAGTATGTGCTGGCGGCCCGGGAGTTGGGCATCCCGTCCGTGCTGCACTTGCTGAGTTGGGATAATATTACGGCCAAGGGAGTTTTCCCCGCCCTGCCGGATCGCTATGTGGTATGGGGGGAGGTGATGGCCGAGGAACTGCGCCACTATTATGGCGTGGCGGGGGCGGCGATTGAAAAGGTAGGCGTTCCGCACTTCGATCTGCACGTGCGTGCCCGGGATAAAGGCGCGGCGGACCTACTGCTGGAATTGGGGCTGGACCCCGCCCTACCCTACCTGTTCTTTGCGATGAGCGCACCGCGCTTTTGCCCGCGTGAAATTGACATCGTAGAGTGGCTGGCCCATAAAGTGGCCGGGGGGGAGCTGTCACGGCCCGTACAACTGGTGGTGCGCCCGCACCCGCAGAACGTGGAGGGGGACATGGCCGACCTGAGTTGGCTGCCCCGGATTGATGCGCTGAAGTTGCTGGACCGGGTGGCGGTCATCTATCCGATCATGAATACGGATTCCCGCTTACTGTACAGCATTAACGAGCAGGACATGGACACGTTTACGCGTCTGCTGGCGGGTAGTTCGGTGCTACTGAATTCGGGTTCTACCGTGAGCATCGACGCCATGATGACCGACCGGCCGGTGGTGCTGACCTCTTTCGATGGAGACGCGACGATTGACTACTGGTTGTCGGCGCGGCGGCTGCGGGACTACACGCATTTGGCTAAGATCATCGCCTTGGGCGGCATTCGGGTGACTACAGACTATGCAGCGTTAGAGGCGGCGATTGAGGATTACCTGACCGATCCCGGACGGGATGGGGAGGCCCGCCGGAAAACGATAGCGGCCTATTGCACGGTAGCGGATGGGACGGCTACGCAGCGGGCGGCGGACTACTACTTGAACCGATTAAATTAGTGTTTATATGTTTGTTAGTGTCATTACCGTTACTTATCAGGCAGAAAAGGTTTTGGAGGCGACCATGCGCTCCGTACTGGAGCAAACTTTTACTGAGTTTGAATACATTATTCAGGACGGTGGCAGTACGGACGGTACCATGGCTGTTGCGGAATCATTTGGGCCTGACCCACGGATTAAGATTGTCTCTGAAAAGGATAAGGGTATTTATGATGCCATGAATAGGGCTACCGAACGCTCCGAGGGTACGTGGTTGATCTATTTGAACGCCGGAGATAAATTTTATGACGCCGACGTACTCAAAAAAATATTCTCGTTCGATGCCGGAGATGCCAGTCTTATTTATGGTAACCACATCACTGACTTCGGTTATCAACAAGTGCTATCGAAACCTTTACCGCTCAAGATGATCTTTCGTAAAAAACCATTTAATCATCAGGCATCGTTTGTAAAGGGTGAAGTAGCCAAAAAATTCCCTTTTGACTTAACCTACAGAATCTGCGCGGACTATGATTTCACTTATCGCATCCATAACGAGGGACATAAATTTGTATACATTAAGGAGACATTGATTATCGCCGATTTCATGGAGGGTCTGTCCAAGGAATCCGGGATGGGCACTATCAATGAGAACTCTATCGTGAGCAAAAAGCACAATAATTTTTCGATTTTAAAACACCGTTTAGTTTTCGGTTACTTCAAAAGCAGGTTTTTCTTAGCGATGTCGTACCACAAAGTTTTTCCGGCCACCATCAAGAAGTTCGTTCGACCGTCCGCTAAACAATCTTCCTAAATCCCCTACCCCATGAAAAAAGCACTCATCACCGGTATCACCGGACAGGACGGCGCCTACCTGGCGGAATTATTGCTAAAGAAGGGCTATGAAGTGCACGGACTGAAGCGGCGGAGTTCCTCCTTTAATACGGACAGGATCGACCACCTATACCAGGACCCGCACGAGCGGGAAGTGATGTTGAAGTTGCACTATGGCGACCTGACCGACTCGACCAATTTGGTGCGCATCGTGCAGGAAGTGCAACCGGACGAGATCTACAATTTGGGCGCGATGAGCCACGTGCGCGTGAGCTTCGAAATGCCGGAATACGTGGCCGATGCCGATGGCGTGGGGGCGACCCGATTGTTGGAAGCGATTCGACTACTGGGTCTCGAAAAGAAAACGCGCTTTTATCAGGCGTCAACTTCCGAATTGTACGGGCTGGTGCAGGAAGTACCTCAGCGCGAGACGACGCCGTTCTACCCCCGGTCGCCCTACGCGGTGGCGAAATTGTACGCCTACTGGATGACGGTAAATTACCGGGAGGCCTACGGGATTTATGCGTGTAACGGCATTTTATTTAATCACGAGAGCCCGCTGCGGGGGGAAACCTTCGTGACGCGCAAGATTACCCGGGCCGTCGCGAAGATCCGGTTGGGGCTGCAGGAAAAAATCTACCTGGGCAACCTGGACGCGCGGCGCGACTGGGGGCACGCGCGGGATTTCGTGGAAGGGATGTGGCGGATGCTGCAACAGGAAGTGGCCGAGGATTTCGTGCTGGCCACCGGCACAACCACTAGCGTTCGGGATTTCGTGCGGATGTCGTTCGGGCACGTGGGCGTGGATCTGGAGTTCCGGGGCGAGGGAGAAGCCGAGAAGGGCTACATCAGCCGTATTTCCGACCCGGATTTCCCCCTGCCGGTGGGCAGCGAGGTGATTGCCGTGGACCCACGTTACTTCCGACCGACGGAAGTGGAACTGCTGCTGGGCGATGCCACGAAGGCCCGCGAGAAACTGGGCTGGGAGGCGCGTACGACGGTAAACGAACTGTGCGCGGAGATGGTGGCGGCGGACCTGAGCGCGTTTAGGCGGGACCAGGTGCTGCGGCACGCGGGGTTTTCGATTAAGAATGAATTCGAGTAGGCGGTGGCTGACGTCTACGAGTAACCTTTTTGCGGAGCAAAACGGATGCCTCGGAGAAGCGGTAGTGAAAAACTAAAAGTTATGGATAAGGAGGCGAAGATATACGTGGCCGGGCACCGGGGCATGGTGGGGTCGGCCATCGTGCGTTTACTGGAAACCAGAGGATACGAGCGGATCGTGACGCGCACCAGCGCGGAACTGGACCTGCGCGAGCAGGCGGCCGTGCGACGGTTTTTTTCAGAGGAGAGGCCCACGCACGTCTTTCTGGCGGCGGCTAAAGTAGGGGGCATCCTAGCCAATGACACCTACCGGGGTGAATTTTTGTACGACAACCTGATGATCGAGGCAAACGTGATCGAGGCGGCGCGGGTGCAGGGGGTTAAGAAATTATTATTCCTGGGCAGTAGCTGCATCTATCCGCGCCTGGCCGAGCAGCCGCTACGGGAGGACGCCCTGCTGACCGGTCCACTGGAACCGACCAACGAGCCGTATGCCGTGGCCAAGATCGCGGGAATCAAACTGTGCGACGCCTACCGGTCGCAGTACGGCTGTGATTTTATCTCGGCCATGCCGACTAACCTTTACGGCCCGAACGATAACTACGATTTGAAAACCAGCCACGTGCTGCCGGCACTAATTCGTAAATTTCACGAAGCGAAACAACAGGGCGACCCGACGGTAGAACTCTGGGGAAGCGGCAATCCACGCCGCGAGTTCATGCACGTGGACGACCTGGCGGACGCCTGCCTGTACCTAATGGAACACTTTAGCGATTACGGCTTCGTGAACGTGGGCACGGGCGTGGACCTGCCAATCCGGGAATTGGCCGCGCTCATCCAACAGACGGTCGGCTACGAGGGGGAAATCGTGCACGATCTGAGCAAACCGGATGGGACGCCGCGTAAGTTGATGGATGTGAGCAAGTTGAGTGGAATGGGGTGGCGATCATCCATAGAGTTGGAGGAGGGTATGGCGGCGACATATGCAGGTTTCTGCGATACCGTAACGGCTTCCTCATAAAAATTGTTAAAGTATTTATCGCCTATAAGTCGATAGGTCTTTTCAATTTATTCTACGAAGATCCAATTGATGACAGAACCCGCTAATAACCGCTCACCGATTTACTCCGTAAAAGCAACCGTACTCTCCATTGCTGCAGCCATAATTATTCTAAGCAGCATTTTAAATATTGGAAATTACTCATTCTTTACCTATGCAATTGACGGTAAGGTTAATGGAATTCCTCCATTGAACTATATCAAGTACCTTCGACTACCAATAATATTTTTCACAACTTTTATACTAGTTAGTTTTGCCATTAAGAGCAAGAAATACCTCAGCTACCTACTTGCTAACTTTGACTTGCTATTGTTTTTTTCTGTCATTTCACTCGGCACTATTCATGCCTTGGACAAATTAAACTCCATATTTTACGTGACCTGGCAAATTTCTTGCCTGCTACTAGTTATAACTTTCCTCTACTTTTTAAGCCAATCCGGCCGAGAGGATTCCTGGCTCTCGCTGTTACTCAAAGTGATTTTTTATTCTAATATTGTCGTATTGCTCCTGTTGTATCTTAATCTTCCTACACTAGGATCAGGCATTAAATTTTACATGGCCTTCGCGGATACCACTTTTTTTGCTTACTGCTTGTTTTCACTTCTTGCCTGCATTTATCTACACAAAATAATTTACAATGTTCATATACTCAGCCGTTCGACTTCGCTGATTAGTAGGCTGTTCACCACGTTTGTCATTCTATCACTACTATTGTTTTCCCTCCTCAGTGCCAGGAGATCGGTCATCTTTTCAAATATTGTAATTAGCATTATATACATTTACTACATATACGGAAAGAACGTATTATTTAAAATATGCTTATTTTTGTTCATAGCACTAAGTACGCTTTTCGCCATTCCAAAAATTGTTGAGTATTCAGAGAAAAATCAAAAAAATCTAGCAGTTCTAGCTAAAATAACCCATACTAGTACGAGTGTCAAGGGGAAGGGGTCGGATTCGTCCATGGATGAACGGTATATCATCTGGTCCTATTATTTTCAAATATATCGGGATCATCCACTCATTGGAACGGGTGCCTTCAATGCCAATATAGCTCTCAGAGAAAAATTGGGAAATAATTATTACGCGGACTTCAATACTCACAATACCTTTTTGACTGTTTTGGTCGAACACGGCGCTTTCGGCTTATTTATATTTATCTTCGTAATAATCAAAAGCATCTTTGTGATGTTTATGAAGTTTGATCGGAGGCACGGTATTATTTACATGGCTATCCTATTTGTTCCAACTATTTTTATTAATAATTTTGAATTTAATTTCTATCCCGGTCAAACATTTTACTGGACTACCATGCTTGTCTTTCTCTATCCACGCGTCTATTTAAAGTAGCATGATCCAGGGCAAAATCCTTCTTTCTTACTATAATCCGCACCTATATCCGATAATTGACGAGATAAACAGATCCGGTAGAATTCGCATCACAGCAGGACTTTACGACCCTATCGGCAACCTTAGACCGGATCATAGTTGGAACGAACCGGAAGGAGACGATAATTATATTCGGCTATGGGACGATAAAAAAAAGCTGAAAAACTTCAGCGACGACTTGGCAGGCTACGATTTCTCCGGTAGCTTAGGTATTTTCTATTCTTATTATTTTTATCAGTACATCCGGAATTCATTAAAAAGTAAGCTACCATACTTTCTATTCTCGGAAGGCTTTAAACCCAGGTCCGGGATCAATGAATTCGCAAAGAAAATTGCTATTAACCGTATTAACTCCAATCTTGTCCATCTTATGGCAATAGGAGAAGGAGCAGATATTGATTACGTTGATTCCGGCGCAACTTCCTGGAACATTCATCCTTATTCGTTTACGAGTGTTGCGCCAATCGCAGCGTACGTCAGACCTACCAAAAATCCACTAAAGTTACTATTTGTTGGTCAGCTGATTGATCGGAAAAATATTTTGTTCTTGTTGGAATCCTTGAAAGCAGTTCAGGTACGTGTTCATTTGGACATTATCGGATCCGGCCCCCAATTGGAAACTTGTAAAAAATATATTAGCGCAAACTCTTTGCAGCATATAAATTTTCGTGGTCAATTAGCTCTCCAAGAAGTTTATTCCATCATGCGCCACTCTGATGTGCTGATCCTTCCTAGCAAGTACGATGGTTGGGGAGCCGTTATCAACGAAGCAATGGCTTCCGGCATGGCGATAATTGCTTCTGATGGAGTGCGTGCCAGCAACATCATTGAAAATAGTGAAAACGGATTTGTTTATAACAAAAATGACAATAAAGAATTAAGTCATCTGATTACATCTTTAGCCGACAACCTATCCATTGTAGACAAAATGAAGGCTAACAATTTAAAAAAGGCCGAGACGTTTAGTAGCGTAGCATTAGCTAAAAAACTTGAGAACATTATCTGTCAAACAGTTGAAAAATAGAGTGATTAAATCAGTTTCATTTTCTAGCATATTCACAATTTGACAAGCGCGATTATAATCCCCTCGCTGAAAATCTTACCACTTGAAACAAATAATCCAAGACCTTAAGTCAGGAGAAACAATTTTGGCTGAATTGCCTGCACCCCTGGTTCGACCCGGTCAAGTATTGATTCGTACGCATCGAAGTTTGGTATCCCTCGGCACGGAGAGGATGCTGGTAAATTTCGGGAAGGCGGGATGGCTACAAAAGGCCCGTTCGCAGCCCGAGAAGGTTAAACAGGTACTGGACAAAGTGCAGACAGACGGGCTTCGTCCTACGGTAGAGGCTGTCTATCGTAAGTTGAGCGAACCCCTCCCTCTGGGCTACTGCAACGCGGGTGAGGTAATCGCGATTGGCCGCGGGGTAGCGAATTTTCAAATTGGAGATCGCGTTACGTCCAACGGTGCACATGCCGAAGTGGTCAGCGTGCCGGAGAACCTAGTGGCAAAGTTACCACCCGATTTAAGCTATGAGGAAGCATCGTTTACGGTCATGGGTGCCATCGCACTACAGGGAATCCGTTTAATTGCTCCTACCTTTGGTGAAACCGTAGTAGTTACCGGTTTAGGTCTTATCGGTTTGCTAGCGGTCCAGTTACTTCAGTCCATGGGTTGTCAGGTTATCGGTTTGGATGTGGATCAGGACAAACTCGATCTAGCAAAAAGCTGGGGAATAGAGACCATTAACGTAAAGAACTGTGATCCCGTACAGCGGATTACCGCCATGACGGGCCAGGTAGGGTGCGATGCCGTGCTTATAACGGCAAACGCTAAGGAAAATCAGGTAATTAGTCAGGCGGCTCGTATGTGTCGTCAGCGGGGCAGGATCGTATTAGTGGGAGTTGTCGGCTTGGACATTCAGCGATCTGATTTTTACGACAAAGAACTCAGTTTCCAAGTCAGTTGCTCTTACGGTCCCGGTCGTTATGATGTAGAATATGAGCAACACGGGCACGATTACCCCATTGGATTGGTGCGATGGACAGAAAACAGAAATTTCCAGGCAATCCTTGGCGCATTGGCAAATGGTCAACTCAAAGTGAAGGAGTTGATAACGGAGCAGGTAGACATTGAAGACTTTGGTGAAATTTACCACTACTTGGGGCAAAAAAAGTCTATTGCCTCCATCTTAGAATACAATCACCAACCTACTGCTTCCGACCGAACAGTAGTTATTCACAGTAAAAAGTTCGCTCCTAACCAGGGCACACTAGGGATTATCGGAGCAGGCAACTATACGCGTTCTGTTATATTACCCACCCTCAAAAAACTCGGTGCTCCGATAAAATACATCGCAAGTGCCGGAGGCTTATCCGGGACTACAGCGGCTAAAAAATTTGGCGTCGGCGTTTCCGTTACCGACTATCGCCTTATCCTGGAAGATCCCGAAGTAGATGCGGTTTTAATTACTACTCGACACGATTCACACGCTGATTTAGTAGTAAAATGCTTGGAAGCAGGTAAACACGTGTTTGTGGAAAAGCCATTAGCCATTACTTCTGCCGGCTTGAAATCTATTGAAAACGCTTATTGGGAGTCAACAAAATCTCTAACCGTCGGATTTAATCGACGCTTTTCCCCTCACGCTCAGGCTATTCAGCGGCAACTCGGTGATGATGCAGGTCCGATCAATATAGTGGCTACAATTAATGCGGGTCATATTCCTGCTGATAGCTGGGTACACGACATGCGCAGCGGGGGCGGCCGCATCGTAGGTGAAGCCTGCCACCTCATCGATCTGATCAGTTATTTTACCCGGTCTCCTGTACAAGCCGTGGTCATGAATGCGATGGGTCCGCAAACCCCTGAAAATACCGATAATGCTAGCCTACTGCTTCGTTATGAAAACGGCAGCCAGGGTGTGATCAACTACTTTTCCAACGGTAGTAAGGGCTATGCCAAAGAGCGAATCGAAATCTATAGCCTAGGGCGTACCGCAGTAATTGATAACTTTCGTCGCACCACCGGCTATGACTTCAAGCGAATAAATGGAGGAAGCCGCCAGGACAAAGGTCATTTCGAGCAATTTCGGCGTTTCCATCTCGCTTTAACGGAAGGGAGTTCTCCAATCATTCCCTACGAAGAATTGATCAATACGAGCAAAGTAGCTCTGGCTGCCATTACAAGTCTACAACGGGGAGAATGGATCGAGATTTAAGATCGCAGTTTAATTTATCAGCACAAACCAATTTATAGTAGTTGCCCTCCATCGCCCTTCTCTCCGTTTTCCGCGACTCCTACGTTGGCGGCATCTCCGTACACAGCACCAACCTGTATGAGCGGCTGCGCAAGGAAGGCATTGCGGTAAAGAAATTTGACTACACCCCCGTTACCCGGGCCGGCGGGGCGGCGCGGGTCCGCGCCTTTTGGCGGTTGCTACGGGGGGTGGTCAGCGCGCGCCTGGCCGGGACGGATATTTTTCACTTTCACGCCAGTAATCAAGCCCTCTTCTTCTACGTCCTCGGTCCCTTGTTAAAGCTCAGCGGTGCCAAACTTGTCCTATCCATTCACTCCGGCTACGGCTACGACCGCTGGCTGGAGGAAAACCCGCGCTATCACCGGCTCAACCAGCTCACCTTTCGCCGGCTCGACCGCCTATTATTCATGAACCGGCCCGAGAGCGACCGCATCACCGCCCGCTACCCGTCCCTGCGCGATCGAATCCGCACCATTAATCCCTTTATCGCGCCCCACCCCGCCGACGTGCCGCCCGTGCGCAGCCAACCTCGATCTCCAGAAAGTCCCTTTCGCATCGTAACCCTCGGGGGTTGGAAAGAACGCTACAACGTTGACGAGGCGGTCACCGCCGTGCTGCGATTTCAACAAAGTACAAAGGCTTCCGTCGAACTGGTCGTTCTCCTTTCCACCACTCTTGCCGAACCGGACTACCAAGCTAAACTGACCGCATTGTTGCAAAAAGCGGGCGAACAATTGCCTCTCACCGTCCTGATCGACCACGACGGCGTACTCGCCGAAATGGCGGCCGCCGACCTTTTCATCCGCCCCGCCCTCATCGACAGCTATGGCCTCTGCGTGGCCGAAAGCCTACTGGTCGGCACCCCCGCCATCGCCACTGACGTATGTACGCGCAGCGCGAATGCCATCCCCTACCGCCAGGGCGACCTCGACCAACTCGTCGAGCGCATCCAAGCCGTCTGGACGGATAGGCAAGCGGGCATTCAGCCCACCGCTACCCTCCTACAACCGGAGGAAGACGCCTATCGCAGCTACCTTCAGCTCTACCGCTCCTTATGAATCCCGTCCTGTCAATTTATAGGGTTTCCCGGAAATTATACCGGCTAAAACTGTACGGGCTGTCTAAAACTTTTGACTTTCTCAATCGCCTGCTCTTCAGCGTCTGGCTACCCGGCAGTGCTACCATCGGCACCAACTTCACCATCGGTTACCTCGGTTTGGGCATCGTAGTCCACAACCAAGCCGTTATCGGCAACAACGTCTGGATCTGCCAGCACGTCACCATTGGACGCAATTTTGGCGACATCCAGGTTCCCCGCATTGAAGACAACGTTTATATCGGAGCTAACTGCACCATTATCGGCAACATCACCGTCGGCAAAAACGCCATAATCGGCTGCAATACAGTGGTCAATAAATCAGTCCCCCCCAACAGCACCGCCGCCGGCAACCCCATGCGCATCGTCTCGACCAACAATTCACACAATCACCTTATGCTAAGGCAGCGAGATAAACTGCCGGCCAACCTTTAGAGCGTAGGGGCAATTACATCTCTAAGCGCGTGTTAGGCAGTAAAGACAGGTTCCCGGCCATCATTCCCTGTCAAACCTTTTTTAAACCGGACTCCGCACACCCCCCCCGCCCACGTGAAGCCCCTCCTCGTACTCGCCTTCTTCGCCATGGCCTTCGTCCACCTGGGCCTTTACGGCGAGCTGGCCTACGTACCCATCACGGCCTGCTTGCTGCTGCTGCTCATTCTCAGCAAAAAGCTCTACCTCACCGACGCGGCCTGGTACAACGCCGGTGCCCTGCTCATCATCGCCGGCACCCTCATCGGCAGCATTGCCCACGGCACGGCTGTATCCTTCGCCTACGTTTTTTTCGGTCTGCTCAATTTTTTCATCTATCCCCTCTTCCAGCGCCGCATCATCACCGACGGCATGCTCACTATCGTCTTCTTCTGTCTTTTGCCCACCCTCATTCCACTGGGCATGAACGCCGGCAAGGCCGTCACCATCTACGGCAACGCCAACAACTACTGCGCGGTCACCTACTGCGTACTCTACTTTGGCATGCTCCGCTACCGCGACAACCTGCGTGCCCAGGTTCCTATCTTTCTCCTTTTTCTCGGCCTCATATATCTCGGTGGCAGCCGCTCCATGCTCGGGGCCACGCTGCTCTTCGGGGCTGCCTACCTCCTCCAGACCCGCATCCTGCACGTCCAGTTCCGGCGCATCGCTTTTTTCGGCGTCGTATTAATGTGCATCGCCTACTGGTCCCTGGTCACCACCGACCGCTTCGGCCTCATGGAAACCATCCAGGAGTACACCTTTACCCCTAAAAAAGAACGCGGCCTCAGCCACCGCGACGAACTCGTCGTCGTCTCCCTCAACATCATTGCCGATTATCCCGAAGGCGTCGGGGCCAAAATGTCGCCCATCTACGTGCGCCAGCGCTACCCCGAGTCAATGACCCCCCACAACACCTTCCTCAAAATCCTCGTCGAGGGCGGCTGGGTCATGCTTATCGGCTACCTCATCCTCATCGGCGGCTTCTTCCTCACCAGCACTTCGCCCCTGGCCACGGCCTTCCTGCTGGCCATGATCATCCGCGGCCTCTTCGAGTCGTCCACGCCCTTGGCCCTCAGCCTCGTCTCCGAAATGCTCGTCATCCCCATGTTCCTCCACGAGCGCACGGTTAGCCCGGAGCGATTCAAGTTCGCGGGGATAATTTGGTAGTTCAACCGGTGGGCGTGCCCCTCCCCGGCGGTCGGGTCGGTCCCTTCCAGGCTTCGGCATCCGCCTCGGCACTGCGTGCGCTACCGCCCTTCCAGGCACCTCACGCGGGTGAATGTTCAAACACATACCCATGAAGGGCAGTGCGTTGGCTTTGATAAGTTTTTCGCATCCTCTGGCCTAGCGACACCTCTCAAGCACCATTTTGCTCCGCAAAATGGATACCTTGGAGGAGCGATGGGGCTTTATCGCGGCGTAGCCGCCACCCAAAAAACGTTACCCCTCTCCTCTGCGGCGGCTGGGGTTACGGGGGACCCAGACGAATAGCCGGGCCGGGGGAGAGGTCTCCAAGTTGCGAGTCCAAGAAACGTCTCGCCGATTTACTATTAAATAAGCAACCTACTCCTTGACCCAAGCCCAAAAAAACCAAACTTGACGACCAAGACCTTATTACACATCCTCCGCAACAAACTGCTATTCAATTGGGCACCCACCCTGCGGACGGTGGTTTATCCCTTCTTCCCGCCCAACGCGGCACCTCTTTTCGTGCTCGGCAACCAGAAGTCCGGTACCTCCATCATCGCCGCCCTGCTGGCCCAGGCCACCAACTCCAGTTTCGATATCGATATGGGCGGCCTGCGCATCCCCGAATATGAGCGCATTTACGCCGATAAGTCCGCGCTGCCGGAAATCATCCGCCGCCGGGCGGCCATCGAGTTTAGCAAGGGCGTGGTCAAGGAACCCGGCCTGACCTTCCTCTACCCGGAGCTGTGCCGTCTTTACCCCGATGCCAAATTCGTATTCATCGCCCGCGACCCGCGCGACAACATCCGCAGCATCCTCAACCGGCTCCGGATTCCCGGTAACCTGGCCGGTATCGACCCCGCCCGTTATCCCGAGATCACCCCCATGTGGCACGCCATCCTCTACAACCGCTGGCTCGGCGATCCCGCCGCCGACCTGAACTACGTCGGCCGCTGCGCCGAGCGGTGGCAACGGGCGGTCGCTACCTATCTCAGTGCGCCGGAGCGCGCCCGCCTGGTCAAGTACGAAGATTTTAACCAGGATAAAGCTGCCACTATCGAATCCATCGCCCGCGATCTCGGCCTGCCGATCCGACGGGACATTTCCCCCCTCGTAGACGTGCAGTACCAAACCGCCGGCCGCAAAATTACCGATTACCCCCGGTTTTTCGGCCCGGCTAATCTGGCTACCATCCTTGATATCTGTCGCCCCGGCATGGAGGCATTCGGCTATCGTTAGCATTATGAAATAAAAGGTCAGTATCAATGGCCTCATTGCTGCTATTTTATCCCCTGCGTGAGGTGCCTGGAGGGGCCGACGGAGGGGCGGGGCTTGTCCCTGCTCCGGAAAGAGGAGTGCGTAGCACCGAGCGAACAGCGAAGCCCGCAAGGCACCGGCCCGGCTTTCGGCCGGGGCACGCCCCAAATAAACACGTAACAGGCCCACACCAAACATATTATACGCGCGCAATGAGCCAAACGGGAACTATACAGGTTACACATTAAAAAATTTATAATAAAACTTCCCGCCCCCCGAACATCTTGTACCTACATCGGTTATTGCTAGGTTGATAGAAAAATTAAATTCTGGTATTTCCCGCCCTTCTCCCTAAATATCGGCAACAAGTGGATATTTCCTTAATATATTTTGAAAAACTCGTGCTTCGCACATCCATAGCCGTTAGTTGTTTCGTAGGTCAATGGGGGGATTCCCCAATTAACCAAACAAACCAGTTACGTATTATGAGAAAGAACCTACCCTTATGGGGAATGCTGATCGCAGCCTTCCTCTTCACCCTCACCCCCGCTTTCGCGACGACTTTCCTCGTCATCAACAATGACGACAACACGCCCGGTAGCCTGCGTCAGGCCATCGGCACCTCAGACGACGGCGACGTCATTATTTTCCGCGCCGACGTGAACGGTGCTAACATCGTACTGAATAGTCCACTGGTCATTTCCGTGGATCGTAACCATTATTGGTAACGGCATGAACAACACCGTCATCGACGGCAACGGTACCAGCCGCGTTTTCCAGATTACTGACGGTGCTACCGTCAATATCAGTAATCTGACCGTAACTAACGGTAGTGCTTCCGGCCTGATGAATGAAGGTTCGGGCGGCGGCATCCAGAACCTGGACGGCGACCTGACCCTGCGTAATGTGATGGTGTCTAATTGTACCGCATCCGGTGACATGGGCAGCCAGGGCGGCGGCGGTCTGCACAATGCCGGCACCATGTTCGTCGTGGATTGCACGATCATGAACTGTACCGCATTCGGCACTTCCGGCAGCGGCGGTGGTATTTTGAATAGCCCCGACGGCAAGCTGTACGCTTAAACCGCACCACCGTTACGGATAATGAGGCCAATCGTGCCGGTGGCGGTATCGAAGATGCTTCCGGCAGCGGCAGCAGCGTTCCTGTATCCTTAGTTCCAATATTGACAACAATGTCGTTAATTGCAACCCCGGCAACGGTGGTGGTATTCACATTGGCGGCGATGGTAGCCTCATCATTTCCGGCGGCTCGGTTAGCGGCAACACGGCCGGTGCCGAGGGCGGCGGTATCTGGAACAATTCCGGTACGCTGGACGTTCGCGGAACTATCATTAATGGCAATAGCGCAGCCGGTAATGACGCCGATCAGGGTGGCGGTGGACTCTACAATAACGGTAATGGACGAATCATTCCCCGCGACCGGAACGATTGTTTCCAACAATACGGCAACCGGTACGTCCGGTAGCGGCGGTGGTATTCTCAATAATACGGGTGCAACCCTGCGATTACCCGTACTACCATTACCGGCAACACGGCTAACCGCGCCGGCGGCGGCATCGAGGATGCTTCCGGCAGTGCCAGTTTCGTGGACATTTTCGATGCACAGATCGACAACAACGTAGTGAATAACAGCCCCGGTAACGGCGGCGGTATCCATATCGGCGGCGACGGTAGTTTACGTATTCGTTTCGGTTCCGTTAGTGGCAACTCGGCAGGTAGCGAAGGCGGCGGTATCTGGAATGCCTCGGGCACACTGGATATCACCGGTACGATCATTAGCGACAATACTGCTTCGGGCGACGACGCCGATCAGGGCGGCGGCGGCCTTTACAACAATGGCGGCGGTTCCATCATCGTCCGCTCGGGTACCCGCATCGTCAACAACACTGCTGACGGTGCTTCCGGTAGCGGTGGCGGTATTCTGAATAACATGAATGCTTCACTGACTATCAGTGGTGCCATCATCATGAACAACGAAGCCAACCGCGCCGGTGGCGGTATCGAAGATGCTTCGGGTAACGGCAGTTCTTTCGCTATCATCGACTCACGCATCGACAGTAACATCGTTAATACCAGCCCCGGTAACGGCGGCGGTATTCACATTGGCGGAAACGGTAATCTAACTGTTCGCGTGGAACGGTAAGCGGCAACACGGCCGGCTCCGAAGGCGGTGGTGTCTGGAATAATTCCGGTACGCTCGACATTCGGGGAACGGTAATCGACAACAACAGTGCCGCCGGTGACGATGCCGACAACGGTGGTGGCGGACTCTACAACAATGGCGACGGCAGCATCATCCTCCGTGAAACGATTGTTTCCAACAATCGCGCTACCGGTACATCCGGCAGCGGTGGTGGTATCCTGAATAACAGTGGTGCATCGCTCTCGATCACCCGCACCAGTATCGTTAATAACTTTGCCAACCGCGCCGGTGGTGGTATCGAAGATGTTTCCGGTTCCGACGGCAGCTTCACCATCTTTAACTCGCGCATCGACAACAACACCGTAGCAACCAGCCCCGGCAACGGCGGTGGTATTCACATTACCGGTAGCGGTAACCTGCGTATTCGTCTGGGTACGGTTAACGGCAACTCGGCCGGCAGCGAAGGCGGCGGTCTGTGGAACGGCAGCGGCACGATGAGTGTCGAAGGCGTTACCATCAACGACAACATCGCCCTCGGTACCGGTTCCGATAACGGCGGCGGCGGTGTATTTAACAACGGCGGTACGCTACGTCTGATCAATGGCACGCGCATCAGCAATAATACGGCTACCGAAGGCTCCGGCTCGGGCGGCGGTGTATTCAATGCCGTTGGCGGTAACCTTTTCGTCAACCAGGCGATCATCAACAGGAACTCGGCCAACCGGGCCGGTGGCGGCATCGAAGATGCCTCCGGTAGCGGTGATACAACCTCGTTTGTCGTGATCAACACCACGATCGACTCCAACATCGTCAACAACTCGCCCGGTAACGGTGGCGGTATCCACGTCGGCGGCGGTGGCAATATGTCCATCAGCCGTAGCATGGTCAGCAACAATGTAGCCGGCAGTGAGGGCGGCGGCCTGTGGAACAGCGGCGGCGGCACCATGTCCGTAGATCGTACCCGCATCATGGCCAACTCGGCCCCTGACGGCGGCGGTATCTACAACGACGGCGGTACGTTGACCGTTTCGCTCGACACCCGCATTGGCAACAACCTGGCCACGGGCGCATCCGGTTCCGGCGGCGGTATCTTCAGCGTTGACGGCGACGTCACCGTATCCAACACCCGCTTCATGGGCAACGTAGCCAACCGCGCCGGTGGCGCCGTGGAACTGGTGGACGGTAACTATACCTCCAACACCAACGTCTACATGAACAACTCGGCCGGCAACCTGCTCTTCGGCACGCCCGCCCCGGGTAACGGTGGTGCATTCCACGTTACCGGCATGGAAGGTACGATCAGCTTCACGCTCGACTCCGTGGTCAACAACATCGCCTTTAACCAGGGCGGCGGTCTGTGGAACCAGAGCGGTACCCTGATGACGGTTGATCGCGTGAGCATCCTGAACAACGTCGTTACCAACAATGGCAGCGACTCTACCAGTGTTTCCGGCGGCGGTATCTACAACAAGGGTATCCTGGACGTAACTCGTTCCACCATTGCCCGCAACCGCGTGGACGGAACCGAAACATCGGGCGGCGGTATCACCAATACCCCCACGGGTGACGCGACGATCTTCGCCTCCACCATTTCCACCAACAACACCGGTGGTTCGGGTGGCGCGATCTTGAACGCCGGTATGTTGAGCGTGGTCAATTCGACCATCGCCTTCAACGATGGCCTGACCGACGGCGGCATCAACTCCACCAGTGCTTCGACGACCTTCACCATTACCGGTAGTATCCTCTACGGCAACGACGCGAACAACGTGGATTCCGACATCACCAACACCGGTGGCGGTACGATCACCAGCAACGGATTTAACCTGATCGGTGCCGACCCCGCCGGAGTATTCTCCGCCATGTCGACCGACCTGATCGGTGTCAACCCCCTGCTGGACGCCCTGGACAACTATGGCGGTCCTACCCTGACGCACCTGGTCGGTTGCTTTAGCCCCGCCCTCGACGCCGGTAACCCTGACGATAACAGTGCCGACCAGCGCGGCCGCCCCGTCACGGGCGACTCCCGCGACATCGGTGCCCTGGAGCGCCAGTTGGTCTGCCCTACGTTCCAGCCTGAGGGTGACGTTGCCCAGCGCGGCAACGCCGACGAGCTGCCCGAGATCGCTTCGGTTTTCCCGAACCCCAGCAACGGTAGCTACGTCACCGTCCGCGTACCGGAGAACTTCGGTACCGACGCCCGCATCCGCATCATCGACGCCAACGGCCGCGTGATCGCCACCCGTGCCGTAACGGCCGGTCGCAATCAGCTTTCACTGGAAGATCTGTACAACGGCACCTACACTGTCCAGGTGATTGGTGCTACCGAGACCCAGAACCTGCGCCTGCTGATCGTTAAGTAAGCCCCGGTTTCAGGTCATGACTGACTTAGTTAAGCCCCCATTCCGCGCAGCGGGATGGGGGCTTTTTTAAGGGCGCGGACGCTCAAAGCGTTGCCGACCTACGCAGCGAAGCGGAGGTCGGCAACCTTTGAGCGTCCGGCGACGGCGCTAAGGTTCCCAGTCTTCTCGCACCGGACGCAGCCGTGTATCGTGCGCCGCAAAGAAAGCCTCCTGACCACCAAATTTCGCCATTCCCAATTCGCAATTAACCACATTATCTACCAACGGGTGGCTGTATTCTTGGTAAGACGTCCACCAGTAATCCTTTAAGTCAACTACCTCACCGTGTTTTTCCGGGTTAAAATGATGGTAAAGAATGAGTTGTCGCAGATAAGCCAAGCTATTAACATGCTTACGTTCGTAAGATCTCTCGAATACGCCGCTTACTTTATTGTACTTGCGGTTGTAGTATTTTGCGTAGGCGTTTTGCAGGTGCCCGAAGGTACGCCCAAGCGTTGCCGGCGTTTTTAGCAGTGGCTCAGGGATTTCACTTGCCGGCTTCATCAATACGGTCAGATGAAAATGATTGCTCATTAAGGCATAGGACAGTAGATGTGCTACCGGGCAGACGTACCGCTTCAGCAGGGTTAAGAACCGTTGGTAATCACCCGCTGCTAAAAATAGGTTGCGCCGCTTTACCCCACGATTATATACGTGAAAATAGGCGTTTGGGGTGATTAATTGCTTGGGCTTTTGCGGCATATGGTTAAGGTGAAAGGGGTACGGGGACGGGGGATGGACGCGGGACGGACGCTCAAAGGTCCTGCGGACGCTTCGAGGTCCTGATAGGACCTCGAAGCGTTGCCGACCTACGCAGCGAAGCGGAGGTCGGCAACCTTTGAGCGTCCGCAGCGAGGCAACCTTTGAGCGTCCGCAGCGAAGCGGAGGTCGGCAACCTTTGAGCGTCCGGGGGGTCCAGCAAGGTAATATATCTTAGCTAAATTGGTAAGGATATTGGTAAGGATAATTCGCACCCCCGGCCCCGTCGAGTGAAGAATGGTGTCCTGTGCGTGAGGTGACTGGAGGGTGATCCGCGTAGCGGGCAGTGCGGCAGCACCGAGCGAACAGCGAGCCCGCAAGGCGCCGACCCCGGCCCGCAGCCGGGGACACGCCCCCACCCCGAACCCCAAACCCGCATAACCCAAACATTTTCCCTAAATTTGTCGTCCCCTGATTCAGCCGGCCGGGAGGTGGGAACGTTAGGGGGACTACAACCGTGATACAGCGGGCCGCGACGGGAGGGGGAACCCTCTATATAAGGAGTGGCCGGCAGCGCAATTACCTGACCGAAACGGCGGCCGCAGACCGGCCGCCCGAGAACTAACGAAGATGAGAGACCGACTAGTGATGTGGGGCCGCAACGCCGCCGAGGAGCGGGTGCTGATTACCCTGGAACTGCTGATGGACCGCAATGTGGTGCAGCTGCAAACGTTTGACGAGAAAGCGATCTCGGACGAGGTGCACAACAACTTCATGGAGAAGTGGCGCAAGGGTGAAGAGGCCGAGCTGCCCGCACCCACCGCAACACAGGACCGCGAACTGACCGTGGCCGGCGACCTGCTGCCGGAGGACCTGAAGGTGGAGGGCGATGACGTGCTGACGCGTGCGCAGACGGAGTGGCACTATGCGGTGCTGTCGAATAAGCTGAGCCAGAGCTACCAGGCCGAGCTGTCGGAGATAGAAGACCGGATAGAACGGACGACCAAGTATGAGTCGGACCTGTGGAACCAGCTGAAAACGTTCTGGGAAAAAGCGCAGAACCAGTTGCGTGACCGGACGCTGCTGCGCGAGCACGGCAACGACATCCGCAAGCGGACGGACAAGCTCTTCAACAAGATGAAAGAGATGCGGTCTAAGCTGGACGACGAGTTCAAGGAAGGGTCGCAGGAGCGGATGGAAGAGATGAACGAGAAACTGGCCGAACTGGAAGCCAAGATCGAAGAAGGCACCCACCTGCGGCGGGTGTTTGACGAGTTGCGGCAGGTGCAGAGCAAGTTTCATAACCTGAAGTTCACCAAGGACCACCGCAATAAGCTGTGGAAGCGGATGGACAAGGCGTTTAAGGACGTGAAGGCCGCCCGCAACGGCGGCAAATCCGATGGTGGGGGCGGCGGCGGCAACAAGGGCCGCACCGAGGCGCGCCTGGAAGGCCTGCTGAAAGCGATTGAGAAGATGGAGCGCAGCATCGGGCGGGACGAGAACGACCTGAAATTCGAGCACCGCCGCATCGAGCGAACGGACGGCCAGTTGGAAGCCCAGATCCGGCAGGCGAAGATCCAGATGATCCAGAGCCGCGTGGATAGCAAGCAGGTGAAGCTGGAGGATATGTATAAAACCCGTGACCAACTGAACGAGCGCGTGGCGAAAGAAGCCGAACGCCGTGCCGAGGACGAGCGCAAGGCCGAAGAGGCGAAGATCCGCAAGGCCGCGCAGGAAGAGGCCAAGGCCAAAATAGCCGCCGAGGCCAAGGCCCGTGAGGAGAACATGACCGACGAGGAGCGTGCCAAACTGGAAGAGGCCGCCCGGATGCTGAGCGGTAAGCCGAAACAGGAAGCCGCCGCTGAACAGCCTGCCGCCGCCCAGCCGAGCAGCCCCGCCGATACGCCCGCCAAGCAGGCGGCCGACGTGGCCGGTGCCGCCGCCGCCCTGGTGGGCGGCGTAGCCGCCGCTACCGCGCCGCTCAAACGGCCGCGACAGCGGACGTGACGCCCGCCGCACCCGCCACCGTGCCCGCCGAGGTGAGCGAGGCCGCCGCCGAAACGCCCGTGACCCAGGTGCCGGAAACCAAGACGGAGACTTCCCCCGCCCCGGTCGAAACGGCCGGCCTGGAAGACGTGACCCCCGGCGATGAATCTCCTGTGCCGGCCGGTGTTAACCTGGCCGCTGCCGAAATGCCCACTGAGGCCGTGACTGCCAAGGCCGAAGTAGAGCAACCCGCCGCCCCCGCCCCCGAAGAGGAGGAATCGCTGCTGGAAGCCGCCGGAGATCTGATCGGCGAATCACTGACCGACGTGGCGGATACCGTCCGGGCCGTGGCCGAAGTGGTGGGCGATAAGCTGGCCGATGGTATCAATGACCTGCTGGGGAAGGACGAGGAAGAATAGGTTCGGGTCGGAAAAAATGCTGTCCGAAAAGAAAAAGGGGCGGAAAATGTTAAAATCTAACATTTTTCGCCCCTTCTTTTTGCCGAAAACTGCGGCGTTGACGAGAATTATTTTCACAAAATAAAGCGAGTAACTAACTGTATTAGAGACTTTTACCAACCAGAGTCACCACCCTGTCTTTCACAATTTGCGTTTTCTGTTCTTGTCAGCCCTTGGTTCTTGCCCCATCTTTGTAATGTCAAGAGGAGGGAACGCCGCCTCGCACTACTCAAAAAGTAGGAACGACAAAAGAATTTATGTTCATGGGATTATGATTTACGTACCCTTTCGTCTCGCCTCACTTGGGGCGGGACGATCGGTTACCGTTTCTCTCCCGCGAATAAAGCTTTAGCCTTGCGTTATAAAAAATGGGCGACCCATTGCAGTGGATCGCCCGGTGTTCACGGGATTTCGTCGTCTTTGAGATTACTTTCAACTAATAATAACGCTAAGGTAGACCGAGATTGGCCAGATTACCAAATATCGGCACTAAGAATTTTGGATATGTTCATGGGATTATTGAAAAGTCGTACCACTTTGGTACGACTTTTTTTGTGTTAGGTAGCCTGTAAATCAGTCCCGTAAACTCGTTTTAGCCGGGCCGGCGAACTACCTTTGCGCGATGCGCATTCCCATCATTTTTTCTGATGACCACCTACTCGTCATCGACAAGCCCGCCGATCTGCTAACCGTTCCCGACCGTTTTGACGACGAGAAGCCCTTCGTTTTCGGCGTCCTCCGCGACCGCTACCCGGAGTTGCTGCCCGTCCACCGCCTCGACCGCCAGACCAGTGGCCTGCTGGCCATCGCCCGCACCAAGGAAGCCCACCGCGTCCTCAACGGCTACTTTTCCGACCGCAAAGTCGCCAAGGACTACCTCGCCCTCGTCGACGGCACCCCCCACCCCACCAAGGGCACCATCGACCAGCCGATTGCCAACAGCCCCGAAAAACCGGGCAAAATGATGGTCACCCAGCGCGACGGAAAACCCGCCCAAACGGACTACGAAGTACTGGAAAGCTTCAAGGATTTCAGTTGGCTATCCGTCCGCATCCACACCGGCCGCACCCACCAGATCCGCGTCCACCTCGCCTACCTCGGCCACCCGCTGGCCGTCGACGAACTCTATGGTCGCCGCTCGTACTTTCCTGCTCTCCGAGTGGAAGGGCCGCCGCAAGTACCACCTCAAGGCCGGCAAAACGGAACGCCCCCTCCTGGATCGCGCCAGCCTGCACGCCGCGCACCTGGCCTTCCCCCACCCCATCACGGGCGAGCCGCTGGATTTTCGCGTGGACCCGCCCAAGGATCTGCGGGCGACCTTGAATCAGTTGCGGAAACTGTGATGCGGCTTTGCCGCCGGGATTTTTGTAGGACGCTGCGCGTCTGGTATCTTGGTACTATTATTCGGTCCATGACTTCGACTACGCACTAACACCAGGGCGTGCCCCTGCGCCTTGGGGCGCAGGGTCGGTCCCTTCCGGGCTACGCTGTTCGCTCGGTGCTGCGCACCCGGCCTGAACGGCCGGCCCTCCAGGCACCTCACGCGGGCGGCCGGTACCGTGATCCGGGACACTCACTAATACTCCTTTATTCAAAGACCCACCTTACGCCGTCCGCCATTTCCCGCTTGAGGCTGATGGACCGGTAGCGGCCGTTTGCCCAGTCCGCTACCCCGCTATCGTAGCCGGCGGCGGCGGGGTTGCCGGACGGGCCGCCGGGCAGGGCCACCCAGGCACGTACCGGATCGGCCAGTTCTACGACCATCCGAAATGATGGACCGAACTTTCCCCGTTGTGCATTTAAGGCGGACCCGGTACCCCCGAGGGTAGCGACCCAGTCCAGGCCCAGGCCGGGGATGCGACCGAGGTGGGGGATGTTAGCATTCAGGTTCTCGCGCCAGGGGGTGTGCCGTTCCCCCTCGCCCCAGTGCTCGGCGATCAGGGCCGAATCCAGGGTGGCGGGCAGTAGGTCGGCGGCCGTCTCGCGGGCGGGAGTACTGCGGATATCGAAAAGGGCGTCCGTCGGTTCCTCGCTCAGGAGCTGGATCAGCCGCCAGGTATCCAGGTAGAGGCCGGGAGCGTCCCGGTCGAATTCATCCACGGTAGCCCGGTAAAAGTAGCCGGCCCAGCTACTAAAGAGGGCGGCCAGGCTACTTTCGGCTCCATAGCGGTAATCCCACGTCCGCAGACTATCCAGGGCGGCGGCGCGGGCGGGGGTGATCGAATCGGCGGGAAAGAGGGCGAGCAGCGGGGGTAGCATCTCTTCCGCCGACAGGCTCAGGTCGGCGAGTTGGAGTTGCTGCATTTGCTCGGGCGTGGCGCGGTCCAGCCTAGCGAGTTCGCGGTTGAGGTAGCGGCCGCGGTAGTCCTCGAAATAACCGAGGTAGTAGTAGGGATAGTCCGGCCCGGCGGAACGCTGGTTGGCCGAGGCCACGAAGCCGCGCTGGGGATTGAGCACGTGCGGCAGATCGGCTTTGGGGATGAATCCCGGCCAGTTGTCCGTGCGCTTGCTGCCGGGGCGCACGAAACGTCCCTCGCCCGGCTGCCGCAGGGGAAGTTGGCCGGTAACGGACAGTGCGATATCCCCGTCGCGGGCGGCGAATACCAGGTTGGAGGCTGGCGCGTCCTGCCCCGTCACGGCCCGCCGGTAATCGGCGTGGTTGCGGGCGGCCATCAGTTGCTGGAACATACCGGTAGCGGATACCTCCCGGCCGGCTTCGGGAGTATCCAGCGCGGCCCAGCGCATGGCCAGTCCGGTGGCGGTGTTCCCGGTAGTCGTGGTTTCCACCACGGGGCCGAAGATGGTCCAGGGGGTGCTGACGATTACATCCGCGCCGCCGGCCACCCGTACCGTATCCCGGCGCAGGTCAACGGGGGTGGCTACGCCGTCCAGCAGATAAGCCACGCGGGTGGTATCGGTAAACTCGACCTGATAAAAATCCAGCACGTCCACCCCCGCGTTGGTAATCCCCCAGGCGATGTACTCATTGAAGCCGATAATGATTCCCGGCGACCCCGGCAGGCTGAAACCGTAACTGGAAAATTCCGGCGTCTCGATCTGGATCTCGTACCAGATACTAGGTAAACTCAGGCCCAGGTGCGGATCATTGGCCAGCAATGGGTGACCGGCCAGCGTACGCTCGGGGGCCACCGCCCAGTTGTTACTGCCAACCGCAGTACTGTAGCGCTCAGGCACATGGCCGGGCCGGTAGGAAACGGCATTCGAGTCCGGCCTTTGACCCGAAAGCAGCGGGACGCTATTAACCGCCGCGGTCGAATCACCGGAATAGGTACCGGTGGGAATAACCGGACTCTGCGCGGGATTGATCAGCGGGAAGTAGCGTTCCAGTTCCTCCCGTCCTAAATTAGCGAGGGTAGCCGAGGCATCCTGGTCGGAGCTACGGCGGCAGAGCATATCGGCCATGTATTTGAGAAAAAGGGCGGATTTATAATTACTCCACGGCTCGGGAGCGTAGCCGATCAACTTATACTCTAAGGGATAATCAGCAGGTGACAGGGTGGCCACGTAGGCATTCACCCCCGCCGTATAGGCGTTCAGCACCGCTGCCTCGGAGGCATTATTTTCCCATACGGTCAGTTCCTTTCGCGCTGACTCCCTGAACCCGAGACGTACCCGTTCCTCGTCATGCTCCGCCAGATCGGGTCCCATGATTTCCGCCAAATAGCCCCCGGAGGCACGAACGCTAATGTCCATCTGCCACAGCCGGTCGGCGGCCGTCACGTAGCCCTGTAGGTAAGCCGCCCGTTCCCGGCTTCTCTGCCCGGATGTGGGGCACGCCGTCGGCATCGAAGGTCACGCTGCCCCGGCCCCGCTCATCGGTTAACTGTAGGGTCAGCGGTTTTTTTCCGGTCTGCGCACCCGTTGCATTGTGCCAAAAACCCGTGGCCGGCTGAAAGAACGGCCCCACGGCCGGTAAGGGCGCACCGAAGGGCTTGGCCCAGGAGAGCACTACGATCCAGGCAACGAGTAAGACGGTGGAAAGGAGGAGTTTGAACATGGTGCAAGCTACAAAACCGGGAAGAATTGGATGCCAGTGGTCTGTCAAGCCTAAATTTTCGGGTAATCTGCGTGAGGTGCCTGGAGGGGCATTAGCGCACGAAGTGCCGAGCGGTTAGCGAAGCCCGGAAGGGCACCGGCAGCGGCCCGATAGGGCCGCTGACACGCCATAAAAAAGCACCCTTCCCTCTTAGAGCGTGTCTAAATTTTTACTTCCTGAGAATCAAGCATTTAAGAACCTGGCGTCATAAAAACTGACTTACGTAACCCGTTATGCGCGCAAGTTTTTATCTAGCCAGAACCTTAAATCATTGATCCTCAGTTCTTAAAAATTTTAGACACGCTCTTAATCACTAAAAATTTCGCATCTTAGTGGTAAACAACTACCCATGAGGACGCTACTGACTGGACTCCTTTTTTTGCTGCTATCCGCTACGGCCCAGGGCCAACGCCAGGATACCATCTTTAATGACGGAACGGATAGCTATATGGTGATCGGCACCGAATTGCACGAGAATGGTGCGGTGAAGAAGAAAACATACCGGACGCATTATAAGGTGCCGTTTTCTGAGCTGTCAAAGGAAGAATTGTTTTCCAGGGGTATTAAACTAGGCGCGGAAGGGAAAGCGACCATGATGCGGGTGGATAGCGTGGTGCGCTATAATGAGGAGGGGATACGGCTGGAAAGAGTTGCCATTAACCAGCGTGGGCAACCCGCTGCCAGTACGGTGATCGACAGTACGAGTCGGGAAAATTTTACTCGGGAACGGAATTTCCGCTCCGCATTACAGCGCCATTTGGCGGCGGTAGAAAATAAGAGTTTGGAAGCGTTAAAAAGCACCCTTTCACCAACTGGAGCGATGGAACTGTTGCTGGAGGGCCGCGAGCGGAGCCTGACGGTAAAAGAGTTCATGGATTTTCACGTCGCGTGGTTTGCTACGTCCGGCTGGCAATTTACGGCCGGCATCCTGGATGCACAGGTGGGCGACCGCCTGGGCACGGCAACGGTGGAAGCCGTTTACCGTGAGGACGAGCGCGATGGCAAACCCTATTTTAATCGGATGTACATCACGTATGCGCTGGAATTGCAGGGAGGAAAGTGGTACGTGATCCGGGACCATGCGGTGTCGCGGGTGAAGAGTACGGACTGAGGGCGGGTTCAGATCGTGTTTAAGGGTGTGTCTAAATCTTTCTTTCCGCGAGAAGCGAATTGAAGTAATAAGCATAACGGATGCCGCGGACGGGCAATGGGTTTATTTTCCCTATTTTTACTGCTTCTTTATCACCTAATACACCCCCGACCATGCGTTACCTTAGCAAGTGCTTGCTCCTTTATGCCGTTCTATCGTTTCCGTACCCGGCAGCCGCGCAAACAGTGCCGGAACGGCCGCCCCTCCCCTATCCGGCGATGTACGCCGAGACGTTGC
This sequence comes from Lewinellaceae bacterium, assembly GCA_963757435.1. Taxonomy (GTDB): domain Bacteria; phylum Bacteroidota; class Bacteroidia; order Chitinophagales; family Saprospiraceae; genus Neolewinella. Next base: position 46,488 of record CAVWSC010000012.1, read on the forward strand.
GTGGGAACGACCACCAATCCTCCCAGGAGACCGCGCCGCCAACCCGTGACCAGAATTATTATGCCGGAACCGGGGTCATCTACCAGGGTGAAAAGGTAGCCGGCTATTACTTCATTGATTTCCTGAAAAAAGACTTTGAGGACAAGCTACTTTTTTCCGTTCAGTTCGTGGATGCCGATTTACAGGAGATCAGTCAGAAAGAATTTATTTCTACTTCCTATATGGCTTTTTCCGCCGTTACTTACGACGGGTCGGATCTGACGGTCTATCACCAGTCCTACCTGGGGTCACACCACATGAAGGTATATAACAATAAGCTGAACATGATCAGCGAGATTCTGATCCCGGCCAATATCGATCAAATTCATCCCGTGATCGACGGCTGCGTGGTATCGGTGCCGGGGCCGACAAAAAAGGATGGCAGCAACGTTTATTTTGCGTCCAAATATGGGGCGGGACGTGAGTGGGCCTACAATTTTCACCAGGGTGATACGGATACCAGATTGATCGACGTGACCGAGCAGTACACGATTTTCAGCCTGCAAACCACGCCCGACGGGAGCCGCAAACCGACCTTTGACCTGGCGGTAATAGACAACCGAACGGGCGAGATCGTGTGCGGCGTGGTGGACTTCACGCAGGAAAAACTGGGCGAATTTTTTGCGGCGGATTTCAACGGCACGCGCCTTAAGGTGCTGGCCGCCGCCGATGCCGATCCGGGCAAGCGCAACCCCGGTCAGCCGGGCTTGATCCAGTATTCCTATAACCTGGAGGGCAATCAGTATGACCGACGGACCATCCAATGGCAAACCGATTTACGGGAGGTTGCGGAAGCCGAACGCATGGGTGCCGCCACTCGCGCCGGCGTGCGGGCCGGTTACCTGGAAGACGATTCGGTCGTGTTATACCTGGACCCCATTACCACCGATAAGCGGGACAAAACTTACGGCCCGGGATTGGCATTACTGTTGGATAGCACCCTCGCCGTTCGTAAATCAACGTGGATCGACAAGCAGCCGGCGGGCGACGAAACCGCCCTCCAGCCCGGCCCGCCGAGCGAACCGAACCGCCACGAATTTAACCTGCTGTCCAGCGATGGTGAGATGAGTACGGCGGCCTATTTTCAACGCACGTATAAGGGCAAGGAAACCACCACCCACGCCCTGAAACTCGTTACTTGTTTCGATGGTGAGTTTACGGAAGACGTCATCGACCTGGAAAACACCACCGATGAGGTGCGCGTGCACCCCGGCAAGCCGGGCTTCGTAATGCTGGAGATTTTTCGGGCTGAAAAGGGGCAAATGGAACGGAAGTTGGTTAAATTAGGGCTGTGAAGTACACAAGCGAAAATTGCTATCCTGCCATCCGCACTCCCTATCCCGTATTTCCATGACCCACCCCCACCAAAACGTCCTCATCATCGGTGCCGGCCTGTCCGGCATCAGCGCGGCCTATTACCTGCAGGATGAATGCCCCGGCAAAACCTACGTCATCCTGGAGGGGCGCGAGCGGCTGGGCGGCACCTGGGACCTGTTCCAGTACCCCGGCATCCGGTCGGATTCGGATATGTTTACCCTCGGTTTTAAGTTTGAACCCTGGACGGGCGGCAAGGCCATTGCCGATGGTAAGGACATCATGGCCTACCTGCAACAGACCGTGAAAACCTACGGCATCGACCGGCACATCGAGTACGGGCAGTTCATCGACCGGGCTGAGTGGTCGTCGGAAACCGCCCGCTGGACGCTTACCAGCCGCCCGGACGCGGCGGGCGAAACCCACGTGTGGACCTGCGACTTCATCTCCGGCTGCACCGGCTATTACGATTACGACCAGGGCTACACGCCCGAGTTTAAGGGACGGGAGAACTTCAGGGGCCGCATCATCCACCCCCAGCAGTGGCCCGCCGACCTGGATTACGAGGGCAAACGCATCGTGGTTATCGGCAGCGGGGCCACGGCCATCACCCTGGTACCGGAGCTGGCCAAACGGGCGGCGCAGGTCACCATGCTGCAACGCTCGCCCACCTACATCCTCACGCAGCCGAACAAGGATAAGGTGGCCGATTTCCTGCGCCGCGTGCTGCCCGCGAAAGTGGCTTACTCCATCAGCCGCTGGAAGAACATCCTGCTCTCGCTGCTCACCTACCAGCTCTCGCGCAAGTTTCCGCGCACCCTGAAAAAGCTCTTTCTCTTCGGCGTCAAAAAAGAACTGGGGGATAGCTACGATGCCCGGCACTTCACGCCCGATTACAACCCCTGGGACCAGCGCCTCTGCCTCGTCCCGGATTCCGACCTTTTCCTGAGTCTTAAGGATGGCAGTTCCGAGATCGTCACCGATCACATCGACGCCTTTACGCCCGCCGGCATCCGCCTTAAGTCGGGCAAGGAGTTGCCCGCCGACATCATCGTCACCGCCACCGGACTCAACCTCAAACTGCTGGGCGGCATGGAGCTATTCGTCGACGGCAGGCCGGTTTCTTTTCCCGATACCGTCGCCTACCGCAGCATGATGTTCAGCGGCGTGCCCAACCTGTCCGTCGCTTTCGGTTACACCAATGCCTCCTGGACGCTCAAGGTGGACCTCACCAACCGCTACGTCTGTCGCCTACTCAATTATATGGATAAGCACGGTTACCGCTACTGCGTCCCGCGCCAGGACGATCCCGAGTTACGGCACGAGCCGTTCATGGATTTCCAGTCGGGCTACGTTCAGCGCTACTTGCACCGGCTGCCCAAATCAGGCCACCGTACGCCCTGGAAACTGAAGCAGAACTACCTATTCGACCGCTATATGCTGGAACGCGGGCGGGTGGACGACGGGGTGATGGAATTTGGGTAGCTTTGGGACTCACGCCACCTAATTTAGACCATGCTAGCAGCCGACCGCCTCCAGAGCCTCGACATTTTCCGGGGCTTCACCATTGCCCTCATGATCCTGGTCAACGACCCCGGCAGTTGGGCGCAGATCTACCCGCCCCTACGTCACGCCGAGTGGCACGGCTGTACGCCCACCGACCTGGTTTTCCCCTTTTTCCTCTACATCGTCGGCGTGTCCATGGCCTTCTCCCTCGGCAAACGCGGCATGACCCTCAGCGGGCCGGTGTTGGCCAAGATCGTCCGCCGCACCGCCCTCATCTTCCTCATCGGCCTGGCCCTCAACTGGTTCCCCTTCACCAAATCGTTCGCCGAGTTGCGCATCATGGGCGTACTGCAGCGCATCGCGCTGGCTTACGGGTTCGCCGCCCTCCTGGTGCTCATCGTCCCGCGCAAAACCCTGCCCTGGTTCACCGGCGGCCTGCTACTGCTTTACTGGGGCCTCTCCTACGCCCTGGGCGCGGCCGGCGACCCCTACAGTTTAGTGGGTAATTACGGTCGGTCCCTGGATCTCCAACTTCTCGGCGAGGGCCGCCTTTACGGCGGTTTCGGCATCCCCTTCGACCCCGAGGGGCTATTCGGCACCCTGTCCGCCATCGGCACCACGCTGCTCGGCTTCCTCACCGGCACCCTCGTTAAACAGACGCCCAACCGCGACCAACTGGTCAAAAAATTACTCATCTACGGCCTCCTCGGCATCGCCGCCGGCTACGTCTGGGGCTGGTTTTTCCCCATTAACAAGCCTATCTGGACCTCCAGCTACGTCCTCTACACCGCCGGCATCGCCGCCTGTTTTCTCGGCCTGGCCATGCAGTTCTACGACATTAAAAAGCAGACCTTCGCCCGCTTCTTTTTCATCGTTTTCGGCACCAACGCCCTGTTCGCTTTCGTCCTCCACGGCCTCCTCGCCAAGATCAGCCGCTACCTGATCACCTGGGAAACGGCCGGCGGCGAATCCACGCACCTCTTCGCCTGGGTCTATCAATATGGCTTTGCCGGCGTCTTTGGCGATAACCCCTTTGCATCCTTGCTTTACGCCCTCACCTACGTGCTAATGTGCTGGCTCATCACCTACGGAATGTACCTCAAAGGCTGGTTTTTAAAGCTGTAGATTAAGAGCGTGTCTAAATTTTTACTTCCTGAAAACCAAGCATTTGAGAACCTGACGTCACAAAAACTGACTTACGTAACCCGCTATGCGCGTAAATTTTTATCTAGCCGGAACCTTAAATCATTGATCCTCAGTTCTTAAAAATTTTAGACACGCTCTTAAACATCCTGTCTGCTATCCTATTTAAGGTACCGGTATTCCACCTATGCCACATACGCATAGGCTGATCCATATTATCATACGAGCGGCGGCGCCGCCGCCGCCGCCGACCAAAATACGCGGTTCAGCCGCACAAAACCCCACCCCTTGACCAATTCTTTCTACCTTATCGCCCACATGCAGCTCAAGCCCGACGCGGATTTTGCCGACCGCTTTGCCGAACACGCCCGCGCCACCCGCGCCAAGCCCGGCAACCTGTTCATGTACCTCGTGCGTGACGAAAAAGACCCCACCAAGTTCTCCACCATGGAAGCCTGGGATTCTTTCGACTATTTCCAGCAGCACGTCGATGACGACGAGCATCAGGAGTTTGCCGCCCTCATCAAGCCGTTGTTTGCCGTGGCCCCGGATGAGCGGAGGTACGAACTGGTACAGGGAATGGATTGAAACGCGGTGCGTGACCTCCGGTCGCGTGCGAGCTAGGAAACCGACCTCTGGTAGTTATGCCAGACGGCATACGCCGTCTTCACAGCAAGCAATAGTTGCCTTCGAACGGAGGTCGGGAGCCGATTCTTTCGCAAGACCGGAAGTCTCGCACCGTAAGTCCGGAGGTCGGAGGCCTCCTTCCTTCGATATTTCGTAATTTCGTGGCTTACCCCACTACGACCTCATTTTGGAAAATTACCACCACCGCGGCCGGCGCCGAAAACTGATCGAAAACCTCCGCCGTCAGGGCGGGATCGATGAGCGGGTCTTGTCCGTGATGGCGAACGTACCGCGGCACTTATTTATCGAACAGGCCTTCGAGGACCGGGCCTATACCGACGAGCCGCTGCCGATCAGTTGCGAGCAGACTATTTCGCAGCCGACTACGGTGGGGTTGCAATCGACTTACCTGGAAGTGCTGCCCCGGCAAAAGGTGCTGGAGATCGGCACCGGTTCGGGCTACCAGGCGGCCGTGCTGGCCCTGCTGGGCGCGCGCGTGTTTACGCTGGAGCGGCACGAGCAGCTCTTCCAGGCCACCCGGAAGCGACTGCGCAAGCTACGCTTCGGGCAGGTGCGCTGCTACCTGCGCGACGGCTACAGCGGCCTGCCGGAGATGGCCCCCTTCGACCGGATCCTGGTAACGGCCGGTGCGCCGGAAGTGCCGGAAACCCTCCTGGAGCAACTGGCTCCCGGTGGTATCATGGTGGTGCCGGTGGGTGAGGGAGAACAGCAAATGTTGCGTATAACGAAGGAAATGGACGGTAGCCTGCGGGAAGAAAATTTGGGGGCTTTTCGCTTCGTGCCTTTCGTAGCGGGAATCTCCCATTTGGAAAAGTCGGGCAAACGGCCTACTTTTGATAACGAACGGTAGCCAATCAACATTTAACGGTAGGTACCGTTAGCTTCCTACATTCCAAATCCCTTTGAATATGCGTTACCTTACTCTTCTCACGCTGGCCTTTTTACTAGCCGCCTGCGGCACCGATACCGCCGAACGGCAGTCGAACCCAGCCGCCGCCCTTGATGCTAAAGCTATCGTAGCCGACTATAATACGACCGCGCCCGCTAACCGCCAAGCGGAAACCTGGACCGGTCTTGTGACCACCCACTACTATTCCAATGGTCAGGATCTAGCCGTCTCCGTTACGGACGAAAATACCGGCAATACTATCTTATATGGCGTTAATGAACTAGCGCGGTGCAACGATTGCCAGATCGAGTGGGACAACGCCCAGGTGCTTTTCTTTTTCGATCACCTGATCGTAGTGGACGCCGAATCCGGCCGGATGCACCGCTACGACCTGCCCAACCAGACGTTGAGCGTGAGTGCATTGCAAAACGTCACTCCTATTCTGCAGGCCCAAGTGGTAGGTATCTCTCGTTTTCCCGACGCGGCGGTATCCGCCGCCGACCTGGCAAGTGCAGGGTCGTTTAACGAACTGCTATCCGGTATTCGTTAGTTTCTTCCAATCGCTCTTAGTCCGCAACCTTCCACCGATCTCGCTGCTTTAAACGGCAACCAAGCGACGATCACATGAGTTATGCAAGTTTGCGGGCGGCAGCCGACGATCTGGAACGGCACGGGCGATTGGTCCGCATCACAGAAGAAGTAAACCCCGATCTGGAAATTGCCGAAATCCACCGCCGCGTCTTTGCCGCCGGCGGTCCCGTGCTGCTATTCGAGAACGTGAAGGGTAGCCCGTTTCCGGCCCTGTCTAACCTCTACGGTACCTTCGAGCGCACCGAGTGGCTGTTCCGGCACACACTGGAAAAGGTAAAGCGCGTCATCGAGCTGAAGGCCGACCCGACGGCCCTGCTGCGCAATCCCACCCGCTACCTCAAGGCCCCACTGACGGCCGGAACCGCGCTGCCGCGCAAGGTCGGCCGCCGCGCTCCGATCCACTACGGCACGACGACCATCGACCAATTGCCGCTGATCAAAAGCTGGCCCATGGACGGCGGTGCCTTCGTGACCATGCCGCAGGTGGCGACCCTGCCGCCGGGTAGCCGCAAGGCCATGCAGTCCAATATCGGGATGTACCGCATTCAGTTATCGGGCAACGATTATGCGTTAAATAAGGAAGTGGGCCTGCACTACCAATTGCACCGCGGCATCGGGGTACACCATACCCAGTATAATGCGACCGACGAGCCGTTTCGCTGCTCGGTTTTCGTGGGCGGACCGCCCAGCCACGCCTTTGCCGCCATCATGCCGCTGCCCGAGGGGCTGAGCGAGATGACCTTTGCCGGGATGCTGGCCGGTCGCCGGTTTCGCTACGGCTGGGAGGATGATTTCTTGCTGAGCGGCGACGCCGATTTCGTGATCACCGGCACCATCCGCAAGGATGAAAAGATGCCCGAGGGGCCCTTCGGCGATCACCTGGGCTACTACAGTTTGCAGCACGATTTTCCGGTCATGGACGTGCACCAAGTCCACCACCGCAAGGACGCGATCTGGCACTTCAGCGTAGTGGGCCGCCCGCCGATGGAGGACAGCAGTTTCGGCTACCTGATTCACGAGATTGTGCGGGAACTTACGCCGCAGGAATTTCCCGGCGTGCGGCAGATCAATGCCGTGGACGAAGCCGGCGTACACCCTTTGCTACTTGCCGTGGGGTCGGAACGCTACATGCCCTTCCGCGACAAGGTGCCGGAAGAGATCCTGACGCAGGCTACCCGCATTTTGGGGTCGGGCCAAACCAGCCTGGCCAAATACCTCATCATCGCCGCCGACGAGGACGACCCCGCTCTGGACGCCCACGATCAGCCCCGTTTCTTCCAACACGTGCTGGAACGCTTCGATCCGCGTCGCGACCTCCACTTTCACACCAAAACCACCATCGATACCCTCGATTACAGCGGCTCGGGTTGGAATGCCGGTTCCAAACTGGTCATTGCCTGCCGGGGGCCGAAACGCCGGGAGCTTATCGCCGAGTTACCCGCCGACTTTATGCCACGCGACGGATTCGGACGGCCTACATTCGTGAGGCCCGGCATCCTCGCCATCGAGGGACCGCCCTTCTCGATTGACAACTCGACGGACGGACGGCCGAAGAGTTACGATGACGCGGAGCGGTTCTTGGCGCAACTGGAGGGCCACGATTTTTCCGGCATCCCGCTGATCGTCCTCTGTGACGACGCCGCGTTTATGGCCGCCGATTTCAAGAACTTCGTCTGGGCCACCTTTACCCGCTCCAACCCCAGCCACGACGTCTACGGCTTCCGGGCCACGGTGGAACACAAGCACTGGGGCACGGCCGGTCCGCTGCTCATCGACGCCCGCGTAAAAACCTGGCATGCCCCCGGCCTGGTGGAAGACCCGGCGGTTACCAAACGGGCGGACCGTTTTTTCCAGCAGGGCGGGGCACTGAGTAAATGGGGATAGCCGCACTTGCTTGCTTACCTTTGCCCGCCGTAACCCGCCAATGACCGCCCATGTCCCGCAAGAAACGTCGTCCCAAGGAAAAGAAAAAGCAGCACCCCAGCCTGGCCGAGATCGCCCAGGCGGGCGACTCGCGGGGCAGCCGCTTTCGCTACTTCACGTGGCTGGTGATCTTCTTCGCCCTGGCGGGGCTGGTCCTGCGCATCGACGTGATCTCCCCCTGGCCGGGGGCCGACGCCTACGCCCTGTGGTGGGGCCAGCGGCTGGACGCCCGCGCCTACCTTCCCACCTTCTGGCAAAGCCTGCTACCACTCGACGAGTTCTGGCTACTCTGGCGGCGGCTGCCCTCGGCCCTGTCCCTGGTGGCGGCGGCCCTGCTGTTCTACCGTTGGGGCAAGCGGCTGTTCGGCCGCTCCACGGTCATTTACGGCCTGCTGGCGTTGGCGGGGTCGGTGTGGCTGCCCTTCTACGGCAAACTGGCCGGGGCCGATATGCTCGCGCTATTCGCGCACCTGGGCTGGTGGCTCGCCATTCGCTTCTTGTACAAAACGGCCGAGACCAAGTGGATCATCCGGGCCGCGCTGTTCGGCGTCCTGGGTTGCTTGCTCGCACCGCTATCCACCCTGATCCTGGTGGCCCTCCTATTCGCCTTCGATTACCTCAGCGGCGACCGGCAGTGGCGGCCCAGCGTGGCCTGGGTAGCGGGCCTCACCGTGCCGGCGGGCATCCTGCGGCTGGCTACCGGCGGCTGGAGTCCGCAGTTGGCTGCCACCGATTTTTTCTACGGCGCGGGTCCGGTGGGCGGCACCGGCAGCCTGCTGCTCTGGTCGGTAATCGGCCTCCTGCCGGCAGTGGGTTTCCTACTCGGCGGGCTGCGTGACCTGGCCTTCAAACTAAAACGGCGCGAGGAACTTTCCCTCCTCCTGGCCGGCGGTCTGGTGGCCGGCCTGGCGGCCCAGTCCCTGCTCTTTTCCTTCCTGCTCATCGTGGTGGCGGGCAAGCAACTCCAACTCTACTTCCGCCCCAACTATCCCTGGCGCGACTGGGTGCGCAGCGGGGCCACGCTCCACCTTGTTTTCGCCTTTATGGCGGCGGTCCTATTCCTCCTGGGCGGGGCCATCCAGTACCGCCTCACCGGCTTCCAGGCCGTGCTCGGCATGGCGGCCGCCTACTGGATTTTCAGCCTGGCCGCCATCCTGGGCCTCTATGGTATGCGCCGCGATTTCGCGGTCGGCGGCACCATCCTGGCGGGCGCCCTGTCCGTCCTCTTCTTCTGGGGCCAGGTCTACCCCTACCTCGAAGTAGACCGCACCTGGCCGACCGCCCTGATCCGCTCCGCCAACGTAGCTCCGGCGGCCGGAATCACTATTTTACTGGGGGAACCCGCCGCCTGGCCCGCCGCGCCGCACCTTCTGCGCGCGGGGCGAGACGCGGCCATCGTAGCCGATTCGCTGAAAGCCGGCAAGCCGGGAAATTACTTCCTCCGTGCCCGCCCCGCCGCGCTCGATAGCCTGGCTTCCGCCGCAGTGGAGGAAGACCCCCGGCAAGTGCGGGGGCGTTCGGTGGTGGAGTTGTATGATTATGAGTTAATGGAGGTGCGGGAGTAGTGGTTGTAAAATGTAACAAACCGGATGGCTTGGAACACTATGCAAATAATCTCCTGAGAACATTATCCGGTCTATCTCAAAAACGATATTCCAATGAAATAAACCGATTTACGGAAATGTCAGCAATTACTCCCTTATGCCTTTCTATGGTAGAAAGAGGTGAGTTACTATCATATTTGCCCAGAGAAGTGAACCAACCTATCCCCAGCGCACTTTCAATCCCAACCGAAAGAGAGCCGGTGAGCTGATACTTGAAACCAACGAACCCGATCAGAGAAAACAAGGATAATTTGGTGGTTGCCAGTGAGGTTCTTTCCTGGGCAATCAACGAATTCACGGAAAAAATAGCCTCATCGGTAGGAAATAGTGAGGCATTCGTGACTTTTGCTGCGGTATAGCTTATTTCCGGTCCATAATAGAGGACGATCTTTCCCATCCTTCTCCCAAATTCCAGCCCTGACTTGAGGTTCCACGAACTCGATTTATCTTCTACTCCCGTAGAAAACTCGGTGGAGATGACGTTGAACAATTCCGTACCGACCCGAACACTTAAATATCTATCTCCTTCTAGGTTTAGGATTCTGGTATAATAAATGCTGGATTTGTTATTGTTTATCAGATCCCCGAGCGGGGTAATAACAATGGAGTTTCTTGGCAAACTATCTATATCGGTTGCCTGTGCACTACATAGGGCGGGAATAGCGAGTATAATGATAGCGAGGAATAAATTTTTCATGGCGGTTGTTTAGGTGAATGGCGGTCAACTAGTTACGGAAAGCGCGCCGGCTAAAGTTAGCATTAGTTATTATATAATTTGCCATCTAGCAAAGGATATAATTTGATTGGACTGATAATTTTATCTAACCGTACTCAGAAACCCCCCTGTATTTCGTACGCACCAGGGGTAAAGTCGGTGCGAGACCTCCGGTCTCGCGCAAGAGTCGGCTCCCGACCTCTGGTCGAAGGAAAAATTCAACGAGGGATACCGGCCGGCATTATCCGTAAAATAGACCGTGAAAATCCAGGATCGCACTTGGGCGTGTCCCCGGCCAAAGGCCGGGGCCGGTCTCTTCCGGGCTTCGGCAGTCGCCTCGGCACTGCGTGCGCTAACGCCCCTCCAGGCACCTCACGCAAATGGGTGGCGATAGTAGCATCACCGTGTAAATCATATTCGGAAAGTTACAAATCGGGAGATTTCGGTTAAAGGCATGACTGGGTAATAGCTTCAATTTGACATTCGACGCTAGAAAAATTGCGTTGTCGAATGTGCCCAGCAGGTTTCAATCACAGTCAAATTTGAACGACGCATCTAAAACTGGTCTATTTTCCCCAAATTCATAAACATCAAACTCGCCGTATTTTACATATCGCTTAGTAGGAACATCATCTTTACCCATCGGAAAATAAGAGCCGTAGTATTTATATCCGTACACATCAAACACATCTTCACCGTATTTCTCCACGCCCATAAATTTGAAATAGACCGTATCAATTCGATCCATCGTTTCAAAGCTATTGTTTAATTCGATAAAATTACTTAACCGAGCATACCCCTCAGAAGAATCAATGTGTTCCTTCATTTGATCAATAAAACAGTAACTCAAAATTGAATAGCTGTCTTCCAGATCAGGCGGTATGGAGTAAAGTCTGTTTCCATTCATGTTAGTTATCCGATTGGAGGATTCAACAAAAAAATTGCCGAAGTCTCTCAATTCGATAATATCCGATTCTTCATATAGGGAAATGGTATTATTTACGATTGAATAGCTGCCTTGCCTATCTAATCCTTCCATCCCTCCATGTCCGTAGCTATAGTAAAACAACCTAGGACTTGTGATTTTCATCTTAGTCGATTTTGTGTAGTTTAAACTTGATTATCAATGAGTTATGCACAAGGCATGAATCCGGGCGTTTTCACAAATCTTCAGTTGTTGTACTATATACATTTTAAAACTTCCATCCAAGCTAAACTGATACACCCACTTTGTCTCGTAGAAATAGCCCGTATATTTTTTATTGATGTAGCCGTAATCGCAGCTAGATGCCAGAAGGAGGACAAATAAATAAAGTGAGTACAATGGCTGTCGGAATTTCATATTATAGTTTTTCATTAATTTGCACTATTTTTATTAACACCTTTAGATTGCTGTTTGATTGCTCTTCACTGCTCAAATATCTGGTTATCCATTTAATATATGCAATATAGTTATCAAATGTAATCTATTTTTAGCGTTTCAGCTTTTCGACTTCTGCTTTGCTAATGTTAAGGGGAAGTTCGGGATATTTTATCTCATCTTTGATATTTTTCAAGCCGAAGTGCTCACCAGTTCTTGCAAGTTTCTTAAGACCATTAAAACATTTAAGATGCTCTAACATTCTTACCGTTTCTGCAGTCTTAGTTCTGGTCTCTTGAATAATATTATCTAAACTGTGTAGCTAACCCTTCAAGTTGCAACAGAAACTGTTTATTAATCCACGCCTCACCTCACTCCCCCAACACCCACTCCACCAGCTCCGCCGCATCCACGATAGACCAACTGTGTGGGTGCCGCAGGCCATTCGCGCGGTAGCCGCGGCCCTCCGTGGTGATGTACTGCACGCGGGTGAAATTTGCCGCAGTTAGAGCCTGCGAAAATTGCTCGATGAAATGAGCGTTGAGTTGGTCGGCTTCCGCGCCGCGTTGCTCTTTCCACCAGACGGTATCCGGTTCGGTGTAGAGCCTGATCTTGGTATTTTTAAGGTGTTCGACTGAATTGATGTTGGCCGTAGAGGAAGTGAAAACGGAGGCGGTCCCGTAAGCGGCGGCGTTGGTGCGGGGATCACCCAGTTTTTCTCCGAACAGCTCGATTAGCATGGTGCTTTCCTGGACGGAACCGGCGGAGAAATTTCTCGCGATATTAATTTCGCTGACGGTGTAGAGGGCCGTTAAATCCACGGGAGAATCGACGATGAATACGCCTTGCGGGGCTAATTTACTATTTGCTGATCCCGTCAGAAAGTCGCTGATCAGGAGGGCGACGTTTCCGCCGCTGGAGAAGCCGCCGATGTGTACCTTATCCATAGGGAGTTGGTTGGCCGTTAAGATCTCCTCCAAGCGGTTGGCCAGGGATTCTTTTTCGGCCGTTTCCAGCCACAGCTTTTGGTTATAGGTGAGCAGTAGCACCGCGACATCTCGCTCGGTAGCGGGGTCGACGATGGCAAATTCGCGCTGAATACTTGCTGCATCCTGCGGGAAGCCACCGAATAAGATCAGGACCGCCGCGGGTTTGGTGGAGGGGACGAATAATTTGTAGTCCACATCAGCTACTTCGGTATTAGCGAGTTGTGGGCTTTTTTGAATGCTTGCCTTATTATTATTGTTACTACAGGAAATGAATAGTAGTAATAAGATGATCGTGATAATTCTCATAATGAAGTTCTATTTTTCTCTGTAATTACTTTTTCGTATTTGATGTAAGGTAATATCCAATCGACACACTGATTGGAAATGCTACTCCCCACCGTCTTGTATCATCATCAGCAAAATCCCATACTGTATAGTGATTTCCACCGTAAGGATCTTCTGAATCTATTCTACCCTGTTGATCCGTCATCTTATACCTCAGTCCAATACCCCCATGAATATTAAACAAGAGCTTACCCCTTATATAGGTGTAGCGCAACATAAAATTAGTAGTAAGCATTCGTTTATTAATTGCTAGAGAATCCAGGTATTCAGGTGCCAAATAGGAAGAGGAATCTACTGGAATGGCGTCAAAATCCAAGAAATTCTGAACCGTCGTATAACTGTTAGAAAAATAATCTACTCTGAGACCCAGTTCAACCCTCTTCCTGTCAGCAACTGATTTTTTTGTAACACGATAGATTCCTGCCGATATGATCGAACCATTAATCAAATCAACCGCGTGGTTGGTGTAAGGATCATATAGCTTTACATAATCCAATTCGTAATTTTGGTGCTCCGTACTATAACCTACCCCAAGGCTGACTCCCGGGTTTACAAGGTCCAGTGGCCTTAAAAGATTAGTTTTTAAGTATAGGCCGCTTACCTGTTTGAAATTATCGCTCACCTGGCCAACTGACTTGCTGGCTATCAATAAAGTGAAAAACAGAATATAGATAACTTTTTTCATCAGTTGCATATTTGTATTTGCACCGTCATTGTGATGGTTGAATGAACAATGCAAGATAAGAGAAAAGTTGTAAATTTGTTTGTAAAATCATGCCTTTGAAATTAGGCTATCCAGATTATTAACAATTGACGTGACGCTTCCGCAACTACTTATCGAATCACTTGCCAACGGCCCAGCTAATCTAAAGACTCCCTTTCTCCTTATAATGCGGGGAGAGGGAAGATTAGACATTGACGATTATGAAAACTGACACGCGCTTAAACTAATTGATTAGATAGTCTACGCCTTATACCATACTCCTCACACTCCGAGACACACCCGCGTGAGGTGCCTGGACCGGCCGAGCGGTAGCGAGGAGCCCGCAGGGCCGACCGGCAGGGAGCGGGGAAGGGACCGACGGCGTTCCCGCTAGGGACGGCGGCACGCCCGAGAAAGGCATCTTAAACAATAACCCTAAAACACCCCGCTCCCCTGCGGCACCACGCCGGTTTCGCGGGCGCGCTCAAAAAGGTGTTCGACGGCGGCGCGGCCGGTGGGGCCGAGGTCTTCCGTAAATTCATTGACGTAGAGGGCGATGTGGGCCTGCATGACGGCGTCGTCCATTTCCTGGGCGTGGGCGCGGACGTAGGGCAGCGAGGCGGCGGGGTGGGCGCGGGCGTAGGCGACGGAGCGGGCCAGGACGCGGGCGACGCGCTGGTAGACCTCGTCCGGGAGGCTGCGGCGCAGGACGATACCGCCCAGTGGAATGGGGAAACCGGTGGTCTCTTCCCAGTACTCGCCCAGGTCGCGGAGTTTGACGAGGCCGCGGTCGGCGTAGGTGAAGCGGTTTTCGTGGATGATGAGGCCCGCGCGGTAAGTGCCGGCGGCGACGCCGGATTCGATGTCGCTGAAGAGGACTTCCCGCTTATTCGTGAGTTGCGGGTAAGCGAGGCCGAGGAGGAAATTGGCCGTGGTGTACTTGCCGGGGATGGCGACGGGGGCGTCGGTCAACTCGGCGGCGGCGAGCGGCTCGCGGGCGATGAGCAGGGGGCCGCAATTGCGGCCCAAAGCACTGCCGGCGGGGAGGAGGCGGTAGGTGGCGGTGAGGTAGGCGAGGGCGTGATAGCTGAGCTTGGTCATGTCCAATTTACCGGCGAAGGCGAGGCGGTTGAGTTCTTCCACGTCGCCGAGGTGGATGTCGAATTCCAGGCCCTCCAGGTCGACGCGGCCGTGGACGAGGGCGTCGAAGATGAAGGTATCGTTGGGGCAGGGTGAGTAGCCGAGGGTGATGGTCATGGCAGGAAAACAGGGGCGGCGGGAATGGGTTGCGGCGGGCCGGCGGGAATTTGGCCGGGGTAAATGTGGCGACGTAAACGGGAAAAGCCTACCTTTTCGGAATATAGCGCGTGATTTCGGCGTTTTTTTCAACAGTTTTTCCGGTTTCGCTCTCCTAACCCTGTTTAGCAACTCACCCATGACGAGTTTTCGCCGTTTAGAACCCATCACTCAATTGCACCCGCAGGAAGATCGGTGGTTTGCCGTGCGAACCCGGCCGCGCACCGAAAAAAAAGTGGCGTACCTCTTCAAGCGCAGCGGCATTGAGTTTTTTCTCCCCCGCGTTAAGAAACCACGACTTCCCGGGAAGTCTACGCGCAAGAGCCGCCGGGGGGACTACGGTAGCGACGAAGTAGTGCTCCTACCCTCTTACATTTTCGTGCGCATCAATCAGAGCGGCTATACGGAGGTACTGCAAACTACCTACGTTACCGGTTTCGTGAAGCAACGCCAGGACCTGCTCTACGTGCCGGAAGAGGAATTGGACCTACTGCGGCGGATCGTGGGCGATAAGCAAGCCGATGTGGTGCGCGTGAGCCAGGCCGACTGGCAAGTAGGCACGGCCGTGACCGTGATCGGCGGCCCCCTGAACGGGATGGAGGGAACACTGGTGGACAGCCAAAACAAGCGGAATTTTCAGATCCGCATCGGTAGCGTGGACGAGGGACTGCATATGTTCGTCGAAACCCGTTACCTTCGGCCCGCATAAATCACCACCCTACCATGCCCAAGACAGTACTCATTACCGGCGCGGCCGGTTTTCTCGGTTCTCACCTTTGCGACCGTTTCATCAAGGAAGGTTACAAGGTGGTGGCCATGGACAACCTGCTGACCGGTTCGCTGGATAATATCGCCCATCTCTTCCCCCTCGAAAATTTTCGCTATTACCACCACGACATCACCACCTTCGTGCACGTAGCCGGGCCGATCGACTACATCCTCCACTTCGCCTCGCCGGCCAGCCCGATTGACTACCTGAAGATGCCCATTCAGACCCTGAAGGTGGGGGCACTGGGCACGCACAACCTGCTGGGCCTGGCCGTGGCCAAGGGTGCGCGCATGCTGGTGGCCAGCACCTCGGAGGTGTACGGCGACCCGCTACAGCACCCGCAAACCGAAGCTTACTGGGGCAACGTGAACCCCGTGGGGCCTCGTGGTGTGTACGACGAAGCCAAGCGTTTCCTGGAGGCGATCACGATGGCTTACCACAACTTTCATGGCGTGGAGACGCGCATCGTGCGCATCTTCAATACCTACGGCCCCCGCATGCGGATCAACGACGGACGGGTGCTGCCGGCCTTTATCTCGCAGGCCATCCGGGGCGAGGAATTGACCATCTTCGGCGACGGCAGCCAGACGCGCTCGTTCTGCTACGTGGACGACCTGGTGGAAGGCATTTACCGCTTGCTGCTGAGTGATTTTCACGAGCCGGTCAATATCGGCAACCCGGACGAGTGCACCATCCTGGAATTCGCCAACGAGATCATCGAGCTGGTGGGCGATACCGCTTCCAAGGTCAGCCTGCACCCGCTGCCCGAAGACGACCCCAAACGCCGCAAGCCGGACATCAGTCGCGCCCGCGCCGTGCTGAACTGGGAACCCAAAGTATCCCGCGCCGCCGGCCTGGCGCGTACCCTGCCCTACTTCCGCGAAAAGGTAGCAGCGGAAGACTTGAAATAAGTTCTTCGACCATCGTTCGCGGAAAAAACTTACCGCTCATTTTTCAGCTACGCCCCGGCTTCCTACCTTTGCCGTGAAAGCAGACCTTTTGACCATGATTGAATTAACGGACGAGCAGATCAGCGAAGTAGCCGCAGCCGTGGAGCGGGGCAAGGAAGCCTATATCCACCGCGAGCACGGCCGCGTGATGATCGCCGACGATCCCGACAAGAACGTTCGCGCCGATCCGGAGGTCTACCGCATCGTGATGGACACCGTCAACAACGAGCCGGAGAAGTACGTCTACGTCTGCCGCATGCCGACCGATACCTCTTTTGCCATTATGCAAGCCTACGTGGACCAGGTGCGCAACCAGGAACTATGGCAAAAACTATCTTATGCCCTGAAGCGGCCGCGCCCCTTTAAGACCTTCCGCAGCGAACTGGAAAGCTACCCGAAAACGGAGGCCAAGTGGCTGGCGTTTCGGCAGAAGCGCTACGAAAAGTACGTTAAGGAAGTTGTTGCCTCCGGTGGTTCCGCGATCATGGAAGAGGATTACGAGGAGGATGAGGATTGAGCTTCGTATTCGGTAGAGCAATCGCCGTAACGACAAAACCGCTGCCGGATCTGGGTCCGGCAGCGGTTTTGTCGTTAGAGCAACAAGGGGAAAGGGATTAGTCATCCGACGGCTCGGGCTGGTAATCGACCGGCTCGTCATCGCCCAGGTCGTCTTCCAGTTCTACTTCCACGTCTTCCGAGTCGTCATATTTATCCTCGTACTCGGCGCGCACGGCGGCCTTCAATTCGCCGTCGTCATCGTAATCCTCATCGTACTCGATGATTTCGCGGGCTTCGGTCTTGGTCATGCGCACCAGGTAGTATTTCTCCTCCGTCTCAAACGGAAGCGCGCTGACCGAACGGCCGTCTTTATCCTTGTAGGTAATCAGGTGCTTGGCAAAACCGAGGGGGTAGAAGAGCTTGATCTGCTCGGCTACTTCCTGGTCTAGTTTATCGTAATCTTTGGCTACTCTGGGCTTCGTCATGCGAAAAGAAAGGTTGGCGGTTTGGCAAAATGCGGTTCCGGTTAGTAAGGGTCTTCAATCCAGGAACCCGGTAACGCGGCCGGGGTTGATTAGGGGAGCGAATTACGGGTTTATTTTGCAAATCACAGCACCTGCAACTTCGCAAACTTCAGGGCCAGCCGTTTTTCCGACTGCTCGATCTCCGGGAAAACTGATCAGTGCCACTGGATTATCGGACGCGCCGCTGACGTCCTTTACCTCTCCCCTACCGAATTTAAGGTGCAACACCTGCGCCCCGGCCACGATCTTTTCGCGCGGGCTGGGCGAAAAAGTAGCCGGGTCGATCTTGGCCGCGCTCGGGGCCAGTACGCCCCGTTGCGGGCGTCTGCCGCCCGTTACACGCGAGCGCTGCGGTTCGGCTCCGCCGCCCCCGCCGCGCGAACGGCCACCACCCTCAAACGAAGAACCTCCCCGGCCCCGGTCGCGCGGCGAATGCGTGGCCTCCACCGCATCTAGCGGCAGTTCGGATACAAAGCGGCTCGGCTCGCCGTAGGTGATCTTGCCGTAGCGGTAGCGCGAGTTGGCGTAGGAGAGCGTGAGAAATTCCTCGGCCCGCGTGATGGCCACGTAAAACAGCCGCCGCTCTTCGTCCAGTTGCTCCACGCTGTCCATGCTCATCCAGGAAGGAAAGAGCTTTTCTTCCAGCCCCACCACGAAAACCGCGCGGTACTCCAGGCCCTTGGCCGAGTGGACGGTCATCAGCGTCACCACGTCGGTCGACTGGTCTTTCTCGTTGTCAAAATCGGTCAGCAGGGCAATGTTGGACAGGTAAGTGGCCAGACCCTTGTCCTGGATGTCCTCGTTCTCGTCCACGGTGTCTTCCTCCACGAAACTCTTGATGCCGTCCAGCAGGGCATTCACGTTTTCCAGGCGGCCCATGCCTTCGATACTGCTATCGTTGCGCAGCATATCGCCCAGGCCGGATCGCTTCACGATGTAGTCGGCCAGCTCGAAGGCATCGTTGGTCTCCAGCCGCTCGCGGGAGCTGTTGATGATGTCGATAAAGCCGTCCAGCGAGTGGCGGGTGCGGTTGGGCAGGTCGATCTCCGGCAGCACGTCCCACATGCTCACGCCCTCCTGCCGCGCAAAGGTGGCAATCTTGTCCAGCGTAGTGTTACCAATGGCGCGTTTCGGAAAATTGATCACGCGGCGCAGGGCCTCCTCGTCGCGGGGGTTCACCACCAGGCGCAGGTAGGCCACCAGGTCCTTCACTTCCTTGCGCTGATAAAAACTCAGGCCGCCGTACACGCGGTAGGCAATGTTGTACTTGCGCAGGTATTCCTCGAAAATGCGCGACTGCGAGTTGGTCCGGTACAGGATCGCAATGTCCGAATTACTCAGGTGGTGGCGGGTCTTCAACTCCAGGATCTGGTCGCCCACGCGGCGGCCCTCCTCGGTGTCGTCCATCGTTTTGATCAGCTTGATCTTCTGGCCCAGGCCCTTATTCGACCAGATCTTCTTCTGGATCTGCCGCTTATTAAACCCGATCACCTCGTTGGCGGCCGCCACGATGCTCTCCGTCGAACGGTAGTTCTGCTCCAGTTTAAAGGTCTGGATGCCGTGCTTTTTAAAGTCCTGCTCGAAATCCAGGATGTTCTGGATCGTTGCCCCCCGGAAGGCGTAGATCGACTGCGCGTCATCACCCACCACGCAAATGTTGCGCGGGCTGTCCTTATACTGCACCAGCTTGCGCACAATGGCGTACTGCAGCGTATTGGTGTCCTGAAACTCATCCACCAGCACGTAGCGAAATTTCTTGCGGTACTTGGCCAGCACCTCCTCGTTCTTCTGCAGCAGTTCGTAGAGCCGGTAGAGCAGGTCGTCAAAATCCATCGCGCCCGACTGCTTGCACCGCGCCGTGTACCGCTTATAGATTTCGTGCAGCAGCGGCATATTCGCCAGCCGGTCCTGCTGGATCAGTTCCTCGTTGGCCGCATAGGTAATGGGCGTAATCAGGTTCGATTTAGCCGAGGAAATCCGCGACCGGACGTTGTTTACGTTATACACGTTCTTGTCCAGGTTCATCTCCTTGATCAGTTGCCCGATCAGGCTCTTGGTATCGTCCGAATCATAGATCGTGAAATTGGTCGGGTACCCGATGTGCGCCGCCTCTACGCGCAGGATTCGCGCAAACAGCGAGTGAAACGTGCCCGCCCACACGCGCCCGGCCCGTTGGCCCACCACCTTCTCGATCCGTCCCTTCATTTCCCGCGCCGCCTTGTTCGTAAAGGTCAGCGCCAGGATCTCCCAGGGCGCCACGCCCGACTCGATCAGGTAAGCAATGCGAAAGGTCAGCACCCGCGTCTTACCCGAGCCGGGCCCGGCCACCACCAGCACCGGCCCGTTCACCGTGGTCACCGCCTGGCGTTGCACGTCGTTCAATTGATCCAAATAAGCAGCGGAAGGGGTTTCGGTAGCCATAACCGCGAAGGTCGGGAATTTTAGCGGAAGGAACAAGTTGGTTGATCCGTCAATTTGCTAAAACAATAACCTGAGGGTTGCTCGAATGGTCATGTTTCAGAGGGGCGTGCCCCCGGCTAGGGCCGGGGTCGGTCCCTTCCCGGCTTCGGCATTCGCCTCGGCCCTGCGGGCGCTAACGCCCGTCCAGTCACCTCACGCGGGCGGCGCAGACGGTGCGTGACCTCCGGTCTCGCGCAAGCTGGGCAACCGACCTCCGGTCGGCAGAAAGGATCCCGATCCCTAGATCTGGAATGCGATTGCGTAAATTGTAACGCTCGGCCATCCCTACTCCTCGTTCCTTACGACAGTGAGTTCCGCGATCCGGGGATCGCGACCCTTGTGCTCCTATCAACGTGTACAATTCCGCCGCCGACTGTGGAAAACTATTTGTGGCACCAAACCGTATTACCCAACCAAAAAACAACTAATTTAGCCCGCTAAAGCATCCCCGCCCATGTCCGCATCCCAGTTCGTCCACCTGCACTGCCATACCCAGTATTCCCTGCTCGACGGTGCCTCCGAGATCGGGACGATGATGGACAAGGCCGTGGCCGACGGCCAGAAAGCAGTGGCGATGACCGACCACGGCAATATGTTCGGGGCCTTTAAATTCGTGGCCGAGGCGGCGAGCCGCAAGATCAAGCCGATCGTGGGCTGTGAGTTTTACCTGGTGGAAGACCGGCACCGGCAGGCGTTCTCCCGGGCCAAGGGGGAAAAGGATAACCGCTACCACCAGCTGATGCTGGCCAAGAACCGGAAAGGCTACGAAAACCTCTGCAAGCTCTGTAGCCTCGGCTACATCGAGGGGGCGTACGGCAAGTATCCGCGCATCGATAAGGAGCTGGTGGTGCAGTACCATGAGGGACTGATCGTAACCTCCTGCTGCATCGGTGCCATCGTGCCGCAACTCATTATGCAGGGCAAGATTGCCGAAGCGGAGGTGGAACTGAAGTGGTGGCTCGACCTGTTCGGCGAAGATTATTACATCGAACTTCAGCGGCACCGGGGGCTGGACAATATCGACGGCCTCGGGATCAGCCAGGAGGACATTAATCAGCAGTTGCTGATTTTTGCTAAAAAATACGACGTTCGGGTGATCGCCACCAACGATTGCCACTACGTGGAGGAGGAAGATCACGTGCCCCACGATATGCTGCTCTGCATCAATACCGGCAGCCTGATCGAGGACGAAAACCGCTTCCGTTTTTCCAGCAGCGACTTCTATTTCAAGCAGCAGTCGGAAATGAAGGTACTCTTTAAAGACGTGCCCGAAGCGATCGACTACACCTCCGAGATTGCGGACAAGGTGGACGTGCTGGAACTGGCCCGCGACGTACTGCTGCCCAATTATCCCGATGCCGGTCGAGTTTCAGGACCAGGATGAATACCTGCGCCACCTTACCTACATCGGGGCCAAAAAACGCTACGGCGAGATCACGGCCGAGATCAGCGAGCGGCTCGATTTTGAGCTGAGCGTCATCAAGGCCAGCGGGTATCCGGGTTACTTTCTCATCGTGCAGGATTTTACTACCACCGCCCGCGAGATGGGGGTCAGCGTGGGGCCGGGGCGGGGGTCGGCCGCCGGATCGGCCGTGGCCTACTGCGTCGGTATCACCAACGTGGATCCGATCAAGTACGACCTCCTGTTCGAGCGATTCCTCAACCCCGAACGGGTATCCATGCCCGATATCGACATCGACTTCGACGACGTGGGCCGCCAGAAGGTCATCGACTACGTGATCGACAAGTACGGCCAGAACCAGGTGGCTCAGATCATCACTTACGGTACCATGGCCGCTCGGTCCAGCCTGCGCGACGTGGGCCGGGTAATGAACGTGCCGCTGTCCGAAGTAGACCGCGTGGCCAAATCGTTTCCGACGCACCTGGCCGCCAACCTGAAAAAAGTCCTCGCCCCCGGTGATGTCGATGCCAAATTAAAGGACGTGATGGGCGGCGATGACCGCGACAAAGCCTACCAGTTCCGCGCCCTGGCCGAGAACGACGACGAGATCGGCCAACTCATTCGCACGGCCGGTAAGCTGGAGGGGTCGGTCCGTAATACGGGTATCCACGCCTGCGGGGTCATCATAACGCCCCACGACATTACCAACTACGTTCCCGTCACCACGGATAAGGAGTCGGGCATGTACATCAGCCAGTTCGACAACTCGGTGGCCGAGGAAGCTGGTCTGCTAAAAATGGACTTCCTGGGGCTGAAGACCCTGACCATTATCAAGGACGCCGTCCGCATGATTGCCGAGAATTATCCCGAGGTAGGACTACTGGACATGGACGAGGTGGACCTGGAAGACGAGAAGACCTACGAACTTTTCCAGCGCGGCGACACGATCGGCATTTTCCAGTACGAGAGCGGCGGGATGCAGAAACACATGAAGGACCTGAAACCCACGGTTTTCGGCGACCTTATTGCCATGAACGCCCTCTACCGGCCGGGACCCATGGAATACATCCCCGACTTCGTGGCCCGCAAACACGGCCGCAAACCCGTTACTTACGACCTGGCAGTAATGGAGGAATTCCTGAAGGAAACCTACGGTATCACGGTCTACCAGGAGCAAGTGATGCGCCTTTCGCAGAAGATTGCCAACTTCACCAAGGGAGAGGCCGACGTACTGCGCAAGGCCATGGGTAAGAAGAAGAAGGACGTACTGGACAAGATGTACCCTACCTTTCTGGAAGGGGGCAAGAGCAACGGCCACGATGTAAAAACCCTGAAGAAGATCTGGCAGGACTGGGAGGCATTTGCTTCCTATGCATTCAATAAATCGCACTCCACCTGCTACGCCTTTATCGCCTACCAGACGGCTTGGCTGAAGGCCCACTACCCGTCGGAATATATGTCGAGCGTACTGACGCACAACCGCAGCGACCTGACCAAGGTCACCTTCTTCCTGCGCGAGTGCCGTCGGATGGGGATTGATGTACTGGGGCCGGACGTGAATGAATCGCAGGCCGACTTTGCGCCTAACCGTGCGGGGCAGATTCGCTTTGGACTATCCGCGCTCAAGGGCGTGGGGGAAGGGCCGGTTACGGCGATCCTGGAAGCGCGGGCGGCGGGCGGCACTTACGAGAGTGTGTTTCATATGTTGCAACGCACCGAACCGGGCACCATCAACAAACGCGTGCTGGAAAGCCTTGCCTACGGAGGGGCGTTCGACGGTTTCGGCAAACTGCACCGCGCCCAGTACTTCGCGCCCAGCGAAAAGTACGATTCGTTCCTGGAACACCTCGTCAAATTCGCCAATGGTTATCAGGCGCTCCAGGCATCGGCCGCCAACTCGCTCTTCGGTGATACGCTGGACGAGGTGATGCCCGAAGAACCGGAAGCACCGGAGGCCAAGCCCTGGATATTGCCCGAAAAGCTGAACCACGAGAAAGAAGTCACCGGTATCTTCGTGAGCGGCCATCCCCTCGACGGCTACCGGCTGATGATGGAAAACTACATCACCTGCTCGCTCGAAGAGATCGACAATCACCAGCACCGCAGCAGCGGTATCAAGCTGGCCGGCATGATCACGGGGGCGCGGCACATGGTTTCCAAAAACGGCAACGGCTGGGGAATTTTCACCCTCAGCGATTTTGACGGAACGCTGGAATTCAAGCTGTTTTCGGGAGACTATGAGAAATACCGTCACCTGCTGCTGGATGGTAAGGCCCTCTTTCTTACCGGCGGTTTCCAGAAATCGTGGCGGGACGATAGCAAGGAGTTCAAAGTAACCGGTCTGGAACTACTGGAGGGAAAAGGGTCCGACCTTACCGAGTCGATCGAACTGGTGTTACCCCTCCACAAGGTCACCCCCCAACTGGTGGAAGACCTCGACAACCTCTGCCGTAAGCACCGGGGCGAGCACCGCCTGCGGGTGGTATTCATCGACCAGCACGCTAAATTGAAACTCAGTACCGCCAGTAAGGAGCGCCGGGTTCATGCGGACGATGAGTTCGTCAAGCAATTAGAGCGGTTAGATGTAGAGTACCGGGTGAAAGCGAGGTAGAATAGTTGGGGAGTATAACGTGCATTGAGGGAGAAATTAGGTTCATCTTTCTCATTTTATTTGTTCTCGTTAGAGCGTCTTTTGACTACCCAACTACCCACTTATATCTGGGCGTGCCCCCGTCCATGGGCCGGGGCCGGTCCCTTACAGGCGCGCCTGACGGCTTGGCCCTGCGGGCTGTCGGTGGTCACCTCCACCTTACAGGTACCTCACGCAGGTGTAAGATAGAACTTATCCTGTTTATAATAATTGGTCGATTCGGCTAACGTGCGTAACTATTTGTTAGGGAGTAGCCATGTATTCGGTGCTTATACGGCAAAGAGAGTTTTCTGCATGATGTATGATTTTTCGGTTTCCCGTACCACTACGAACCCAAATTTCTCGTATAACTTTACCGCAGGATTTCTACGATCCACGCTTAAAGAAAGCGCTCTAACGTTTTGTGAGCGGTAGCTCGCCAGGATATCTTTCATCAATTTAGAGCGTGTAACAAATATTACCGCTTCACCACTTTGGCAACGACGACACCTCCGTCTTCCTTGCGGATTCGTAACAGGTAGACGCCGGAAGCCAGAGCGGACAGGTCGATAATATCCTCTCGACGAATAACCTGCGTTGCATCTAGGACAAGTTTACCGGCTAAGTCGAATAAGGAAAATGAAATAAGGCGATCGACTGACTGGTAGTGGAGCCGATCCTGGACGGGGTTAGGATAAATCGTGATCCCATCCTCAGCAGTTAGCGGGCGGACGCTGACTAACTCATCCGTACAAACGGCACTTTCGGCGACGTAGGTGCCGATGGTGGGGTTGGTATAGCAGTGGAATTTATTGACCCACAAACCGTGACAAGAACCGGTATCCCAAAAGAAGAACATATTTTCCATATGACCGATATTTTCGACCATCTCGAAAGAATCTTCCGGGAAATCATTGTAGTACATCATTTCACCGGTTTGATGATCACGACTACCATATGTGCAAAAAAACCTCTTTAACTCTGTGTCACCTACCAGGGCTATCTTTATTGAATCTACTCGATAATGTAACCTTTTAGTTGTCAACCCCATAGGATTCCATAATCTGAATGACATCGTATCCCCAGCTAAGAGATTGAAGTTATAGAGGAGTTGAAATTCTTGGTTTTCCTCATTGAAAAAGCGCCATTCACCATTCTCAATGTGCAGGTAGTCCTCGTAGGAATACATCCGGTTACAATCAAGGTATTTTTTCGTGAAAATTTTGCAAAATTTACCGTCTATTATCGTATCTCCGGTGATACGTATCCGTTGCAGCGTTGGGTATGCGGGACCGGAATAATAGCCGTTTATCCCGTACTGCCACTCCGTGCCATTTGCGTAGAAGTCCTGGGAGAAAGCGGCGAAGTTAGCCGTTAGTAAAAAGATTATTATTGGTGCTATCCTAGCAAACTGCATGGTAATAGATTTGAAACGGGTGAGATAAGCGATAAATTGATAGTAGTAAGGGATGTGTTTTCAAAAACACGGATATTTATAGACTATTTCATCCATTAATGGGGAACAAAAAGCGATGAGCGAAGATTTCGGGAACGGCAAAATGGGTCGAGCAATACCCAAATATACGTCCACTAGACCACACTTCCAACTCATCGACCGACTTACCCTTTCCAAGCCCGCCCGCGTGAGGTGCCTGGAAGGGCGTTAGCGCACGAAGTGCCGAGCGATCAGCGAAGCCTGGAAGGGACCGACCGCCCCCGCAAGCTTGCGGGGACGGACACGCCCAACTACTCCCTCACCCGCCCACCTGCCCCGGCCGGGCCGCGCCCAACCCGACGAACAATTTGAGCATGCCGATGACCAATAAAGAAGCGAGGGGGATGAACCAGCCGCCGGTAAGATCGAAGAGATAGCCGAAGAGCAAGGGACCGGTGGCGGCCACGAGGTAGCCGATGGACTGGGCCATGCCGGAGAGCTGGGTTGCGCCCTCGGTGCCGGTGGAGCGGAGGACGAGGAAAAGCAGGGCCAGGCCGAAAGAGCCGCCGAGGACGAAGCCGATGAGGGAGACCCAGAGGGCGGCGGGGCCGAACTGGGGGAAGAGAAGGCCGAGGAGGGCGACGATTTCGAGGACGATGAGGGTGAGCACGATGGCGCGCTGATCGGGGCGGCGTTCGGCGAAAAAAGGGATGCTGAGGGAGCCGAGAATTCCGGTAGCCTGGGAGAGCGAGAGCATCCAGCCGGCATAGGACTCACTGTAGCCGCGGCTCTGCAGGATGGCGGGGAGCCAGGCGAGGATGACATAGAAGGTGAGTGACTGAAGGCCCATGAACAGGGCGATCTGCCAGGCGAGCCGTGAGCGGCCTAGTTTGGCCATGGCGGCCCGGTAGCTGCCGGTGGCGCGGACCTCCTGCAAGCGCCAGAGCTGCGGTAGCCAGAGGAGGAGCGCGATAAAAGCCGGCACCGCCCAGGCGGCCAGGGAGCCGCGCCAGCCGAGGGTGGTCTGGTGGGCCAGGGGCACGGCGAGGCCGGCCGCCAGGGCGGCCCCGATGGCAAGGACGCTGGAATAGAGGCTGGTGACCAGGCCCGACCGGTGGGCAAAGTTACGTTTGGTGAGGCTGGGCATGAGAACGTTGCCGCAGGCGATGGCAATGCCGAAAAAGAGGGTGCCGAGGTAGAGCGCGGTAACGGAAGGGACGGACCGGAGCAAGATGCCGGTTGTGAGCAGGGCCAAAGCGGCGAAGAGGGTGCCGCGAATACCGATGCGCTGGGTGAACAGCGGCGTGAGGGTAGAGATGATGCCGAAAGCGAGCAGCGGTAGCGTGGTGAGCAGGCCGAGGGCGGAGTTGGACAGGCCGGTGGCCAGGCGGATGTCTTCGATGAGCGGCCCGACGCCCGCCAGGGCGGGGCGGAGGTTGAAAGCGATGGCGAGGATGCCGAGCAGAAGGAGGGCGGAGGAGGTTTTTTGGATGGGGTGGTTATTTTTGGTAGCTCAAATGTAGGATTTATGTGATAGACACCATTTAATGAGCGGTCTCTACCCCACTATCCGGCTATCCTTTCCGACCCAGTACATCAGCCCGCCACCGGCGCAGCCCAGTAGTCCGAGAACCGTGTAGGCAGCCTCCGCGCCTAACTGGTCGATGAGGAAGAAGCCGCCGATGGGGGCGATGATGAAGCCGGCCGAGAAACTAATGGCCAGCCATCCGAGGTACTTGCCCCGGCGAGAGAGGGGCGAAACGCCCGTGATGAACGCATTGGCAAAAGGCATTTCAAGAATTTCGCCGATGGTGACGACCAGGGAAAACGCGATGAGCGAGACGCCGCCGATGAGGGCCGTGGTGGACAGGAACAAGTGAGATAGCCCGATGAGACCGCCGCCGATGCCGATGAGGGTGATGCGCGAGAACCGCTGACTGAGCAGGTAAATGAGCGGCATTTCACAGACGACGATCAGGAGGCCGTTGAACGTATAGAGTGCGCCGAGGTGCCAGGCTTGGTAGCCCAGATCGGTGAGGTAGACGGGCAGGGTGGTAAAGAATTGCATGAATGCCACGGCGATGAGCAAGTTGCCGCAGCAGAAGGCGTAGAGCCGCCCGAGGGTGAAGGGCCGGGCGGGCTGGAGCACCGTCCCGGAAGGCTGGATCGTCGGGGCGGTTTCTTCTTCGATGGGCCGGGTAGTCTCGTCGGGCGGCAGGAGAAGTCGGAAGAGAATGGCCGAGAGGAGGCAGCTGAGTCCGTCGATGTAGAAGAGGTAATCGTACCCGAGGGAAGAGATAAGCCAGGCACCCAGCATGGGTCCCATACTGATGCCGAGGTTGATGGCCATGCGCAACAGGCCGAAGGCACGGTGGAGGTTTTCGGGCTTGGTGTAGTAAGCGGCGGCGGCCTTGTTAGCGGGCCGGAAGGCGTCGGCGGTGGTGGCGAGGAGGAAAATAACGCCGCATAGCAGGTAGAAGTCACCGATGCCCTGAAGGACGAAAAAAAGTAAGCCGGAACCAAGTAAACTGGCCCACTGCACGTGGTAGGAGCCGAAGCGGTCGTTGAGGTAGCCGCCCAGGTAGTTACCGGCCATGCCGCCCGCACCGAAAGCGGCCATAACGAGGCCGGCACGGAACGTGGTATAACCACGCTCCTGGGTGAGGTAGACCGTAAGGTAGGCGATGACCATGGTGCCGGCCCGGTTGATGAGCAACACGGCCGCCAGGTACCAGACCCTGCGCGGCAGACCGGCGAAAGAGCGGCGGTAAAGGTCGATGAGTTGCTGCATGGGTCTTTATTAGACCAGCCAACCCCGGCCGCAGGGCAAAAGGTTTCGTGTCGGTACGGGTATTTATTTGTAGCGCAATGGACATATCATCACCTTTTAGATGTGTTGGGCCGGAATGCGGTTAGGATGAGCAAATTAAATTTCTAGTTTTGCGCATCACTTGAAACCTGAACGCATTACCCAACTCAAACACAGTACTACCGTTTGCCGCTTCTCGTTAGCCTGATCCCACTAGTTTGATCGGTACGGCAAAACCATCACCATGCGCAGGGCTACTTATTTGCTTTCCTTCTTTTTTCTTGCCACCCCCCTTCTCACCGCCCAAACTTCCTGGTACCAACTTGTATCCGCGGCCGAACTCCCGGCGGGTGAACGGCGCGTGCTGCCCGACCGGTCCGTTAATTGGTCGGCTGATCAGCAGCAGTTGCTCCAATTACTCGATGCGGCACCACACGAAGAAGACGGCATCGCCGGACCGGCGGTAACCATTAGCCTGCCCGACCCGGACGGAAATGCCCTCAGTTTCACCCTGGTCCGCTATGCCATAATGGAAGCCCCGCTGGCGGTCGCTTACCCCGATATCCGTACGCTCTACGGTGTAGCCACCGACGGAAGTGCCCGCAGTTTGCGCATTAGCTGGTCGGCACGCGGCCTCCATGCCTCGGTACGCGGCGGCGGAAAAGACTTTTTCGTCGACCCCTATCTCTGGGCGGGCGGATCGGTCTACCAATCCTACTATAAGGAGTTCTATCCCGTTCCGCAGAACGGTTTCGAGTGTAGCTTCGACGACAAAGAGGCTGAGCACCTGAAGGATCCGCTGACGGACGAGGAAAAATCGGCCGGTGACTGCCGACTGCGATCCTACCGCATGGCCATTGCCACCACGGCCGAGTACTGCGCGTTTCACGGAGCGACCTCGCCCGCGCAGGCAGGACTGGTAATGGACGCCCTGGTGGTTTCCTTCACCCGCCTCAACCAGGTTTTCGAGGCCGATCTGGCTATACGGATCCTGATTGCGGCCGATCAGGAAGACCTGTTTGCCTACGATACCAATACGGACGGGCTGACGAATAACAACGCCGGTGCGTTAATCAACGAAAGCCCCGGCGTGATCAACGCTGCCATTGGCCTTGACGGCTACGACATCGGCCATGTATACGGCACGGGCGGCAATAACGGCGTGGCGCAGTTGAACAGCCCCTGCACGAGCAACAAAGGGCGCGGCGTAACCCTGCGCTCCAACCCCACCGGCGATCCCTTCAACATCGACTATGTAGCGCACGAGATGGGCCACCAGTTCGGGGCGGGCCACACGCAAAATAACGGCTGCAACTACTCTTCCAGCTCGGGCATGGAACCCGGCAGCGCCGCTACGATCATGGGTTACGCGGGTATCTGCTCGCCCAACGTACAGAACAATAGCGATGCCTACTTCCACGGCATTAGCGTGCAGCAGATCAGCAATTACATGGAAAGTGGTTTTGGCAGTAGTTGCAGCACGACCGCGGGTGGAACCAACAATGCCCCGCAGGTCACCAGTCAGCAGAACTACGTGATTCCCCGTGGTACGCCGTTCGTGCTTACGGCTACGGCTTCCGACCCCAATAACCACCCGCTGACCTACTGTTGGGAACAGTACGACCCCGAGCAGGGAGCCAGTATGCCGCCCGCCGGCACCAACGTGCAGGGGCCGCTGTTTCGGTCCTTCTTCCCCAGCCCGGAACCTAGTCGGTATTTTCCTCGCCTGATCGACTTGGTGGATAATGTAGATCCCACTTGGGAGGAACTACCCACCGTTGCGCGGACCCTGGATTTCCGAGTAACCGTCCGTGATTTTACCGGCACCTATGGTTGTACCGACGAAGATAACGTACTGCTGACCGTAGCCGGAAATAGCGGGCCGTTCGTGGTACAAAACCCCTCGGCTACCGGCGTTCAATGGTTCCAAAACACCACGGAACAGGTGCTGTGGAATGTGGCATCGACAAATCTGGCCCCCGTCAGCACCCCACGGGTGGACATCTTACTAAGCACCGATGGTGGATTTACCTACCCGATTACCCTGGCAACCAATGTTAACAACTCCGGCTCGGCCCTGGTAAGCGTACCGAACCTGCTGACCAATCAGGCCCGTGTAATGGTCCGTGGACGGGGTAACGTGTTCTTCGACATTTCGAACAACAATTTTTCCATCGTACCGGAACCGGATGAGGATTTTGATTTCTTTATCCAGCCCGATGATCTGACGGTCTGCACCAATGACCCTTCCGCTAACGTAATTATAGATGTACAGTCCATCGGCGGCTTTGCCGGACCGGTTTCGTTAAGCATTGTCGCAGCTCCGGGAGGATTGACTTCTAATTTTTCCCCGGCAACCGTTCTTGCTGGGCAACAGTCCACTCTTACGCTGGGCGGTTTTAGTTCCCTCGGATCGGGAAGCTATACCCTGACCGTACGCGCTAATGCTAGCCTGGGTATCCGCGAGAAGTTTTTCGTGCTTAATATCGTCGACCCTGCTGATACTCCGACCCAACTTAGCCCGCAAAACGGTGCCCTCGACCAGCCCGTGACGGTCGTACTCGACTGGACGGACGAGAACGATGCCATCGAATACGAGGTGGAGGTGGCCGATAACCCCGGTCTGAACGGTAGTTTTAGCCAGGATGGATTTATCGCATCGCAGGCAACCGCTACCGACCTGGAAGACCAGACCACCTACTATTGGCGGGTGCGGGCCACCAGCCTCTGCGGCACGGGCAGTTGGTCGGGCCTGTTCTCCTTCACTACTGCCGTTTGTCAAGTCTACTCTTATGACGGCCAAGCTGTCAATATCTCTGAAAACGGCACCCCGACCGTCACCGCCGACATCGCCGTCGTCGATCAGGGCAGTATCGTAGACCTGGACGTGATCGATCTGGATGTCCAGCATTCTTACCTGGGGGATTTGGAAATAAGTCTGCAAAAAGTGGGCAGCAATAACCGCCGTTTATACGACCGCCGGTGCGGTACGACCAACAATATGCTGGCTTCTTTCGATGACGAAGCGGGTACGCCGGAATCAGGGTTTGATTGCAATAACTCAACCGGCGGCCAGATCGTCCAGCCTAACCAGACACTGTCCGTATTCGACGGCCAATCCATCAACGGTACCTGGCGCCTCACCGTCCGTGACCGGGCCGATCAGGACGGCGGCCAGTTGCGCGGCTTTAATGTGCGGATGTGCGTGGCACAGTTTTTGGCCCTCCCCGTGACGTGGCTGGATTTTACCGCGCTCCCGGCTTCCCCTACTACCGTCCGGCTCGATTGGCTGGTAGCCGATGAGGAAGATAACGAGGGCTTCGAGGTGCAGCGGCGCGCCGTCCACGAACGTGAGTTTCAACCCGTGGCCTGGTTGGACGGCCGCAACCAGCGGGGCGAGCAGGCTTATGCGCACCTGGACGAAAACCTCGCTCCCGGCACCTACGATTACCGCATCCGTCAATTGGACCGCGATGGTAAGGAAAGCTTTTCCATCCTGCGCTCCGTCACGCTCGGCAGCGCAGGCGCGGTGGTGCGGCTGTTCCCTAACCCCGCCCCGGCGGGCGAGGTGACCGTGGAATTGACCGGAGCGGAATTGGCAAATGGGGCCGGCTACCGACTGATTGACGTGCTGGGCCGCACGGTGCGCACCGGTGAGCTGCCGGGCGGACGGTCTGATTTCACGACTGCCGAGTTGGTGAGTGGGCTGTATTTCCTACATATCGGGAACAGCAAGACGATGTTGCGCTTATTAGTGAAGTAGATGGGGGCAGTTTTCAGCCGGCAGGCGAGGCAGGGATCTGGCAAGAGGGGAAATCGTGAAAAAGCGATTTATTTAAGTTGTAACACGTAAATTAGTGTTGAATTATTATGATGTGAGGACTTGCACGTTTGCGCGTAATTCCGTTATTTTGACCATCGTACTGTGACAGCTCATCTTTACTATCATCTTTCCCCTTATTAGCATGAACAAATATGTTGAGGATTTGCAGTCCTGTGTAGCTGAAGGAAAGCTCAAGAGCGGAATCAAAGCTTTCCTTGATCACCTGGCCGATTGCAAACGTATAAATATAGAATCACGGGAAGAAGTGGATCGCCTGCGTTCGGACTTGGTCCTCATGTCTGGTCGGCTCAATGAAACGGAACGAAACTATTCCCACGCGGTCATTTCCCATGCCGATTATTCGCTAATCAAGAACAAGACGCGTATGTCGTTTCTGCGCTTGCTGGATACCCTTGGGAATTACACGCTGTTTTATAGCTATTTGGAAGATCTAGAAGAAGAACACGCCTGGGGAATTGCCCTAGGAGACAACACGATTGCCAGCTATGAGAGTTACTTCAGCCTTTACCCTAGGGGGAAGTATGTGGATGAAACGGAAACGCTGATCTCTTCCATCAAGGATGAGCTAAAGAAAAAAGCACAGGAGGAAAAAGAGCGTCGCAAAATTTTTCAGACCATCAATACCGCTCCGGCCCTGGCAAAACGACCACTGGCTACTAACGAAGAAGCCGGGGACATCAGTAACTCCCGAGAGTGGTGGATCGCCCTTGATCAACGCTGGAAAAGGGCCTTACTCCGGGAGATCGGCGTAGTCGGCACGCCCACCGACGTACAAATCAACCGCCTGTTGAAATTGAAGATCATCGATCTGACTGGCAACCGGGAAGTACGTCATTTACTACCCATCCGCCATCTGGCCAGTATCAGGACCCTCAACATATCCGATACCCGCATCGGCTCGCTTTCCGGGGTAGAAACGCTCACTAACCTCCAGGACCTGAATATCGCCGGAACACGCATCACCGACCTCGAACCCATCTATCACCTCAAAAAATTGCGTTCCCTCATTCAAGCTGACTTACCGGAACCGGTACTCAACAAGTTTCGTTGGAATAACAACAATTGCAAAATAATAAACAGATAAACCCGTAGTTATGAGTAAATTAACCAAGGCCAAGGGGCCAATCATGGGAGTTTTAGGCGGAATCGCAAAATCCATGAATATCAATCCATTGATCCTACGCATCGGTGTACCGGCTATCTGCTTAATACCTGGAGTTATATTCTTCGTAGTTGTAGCATACCTGGTACTGGGCGTAGCCCTGCCAAAAGAACAACCGGCAAGACTGGAAGGTGGCGATTATGCCGATCCGGACAAACTGGGTTCAGCGGACGTTCGGTTTTGCAGCGTCTGCGGCACGAAGAACAGCACTGAGGCAAAGTATTGTCGCAGTTGCGGTGGCGAAGTAAATCCTGTTTAATGAGTAGGATGAAAATAAAGGGCCTGCAGGCTTTCGAGTACCAGCACCCATTCGATCGTAAATCATTGGTCCTGCTAAAACGGACCAGTGGCATCACCACCGTGATCAAGAAAGTGTCGGAGTACGGAGTTGAGGCCTTTTCCCGTGCGAAGTATGCCGGTAGCGGCCTGCGGGTAACCGACGTCAACTTTCCCGTCATCCATGCGATGTTGGTTGAAGCCGCAGAAATATTGGACCTAAAAGCGATTCCAGAGCTATACCTCATCAGGGGCGAAATGGCTGCATATACCGTTGGTGTAGAACGCCCTTTTTTGGTCATGTCGCATACCCTCATCGATCTCTTTACCGAGGCGGAACTGATGTTTTTATTAGGTCACCAACTGTCTTACATCAAAAGCGAGACCGTGCTTTATCTACAGGTAGCCAGTGCACTCAAAATACTCGCGGATATCGGCACCACCGGGCCGCTCAATTTGATCACGAAGCCCATTCAAATGGCGATCAACCGGTGGGTCAAAATGTCCCGCTATTCCGCCGACCGCGCCGGGCTATTATGCGCTCAGGACGTTGACGCGGCAGCCTCGGTTTTTATCAAATTTGCCGGTCAGCCCGAAAAACTGTACCACCAAATTGACGTAGACGAGTTTCGCCGGCAAGCGTATG
This sequence comes from Lewinellaceae bacterium, assembly GCA_963757435.1. GTDB lineage: Bacteria > Bacteroidota > Bacteroidia > Chitinophagales > Saprospiraceae > Neolewinella. The sequence goes on from CAVWSC010000012.1 coordinate 80,957, forward strand.
AATTTAGTGAGCTAGACTATACCGCTTACAATAAATTCGTAAAATTCATGATCGCCATGGGGGAGTCCCATCCACCCTACGTCGTTCGAGGAGCGGAGTTTTTCAAGTGGATCAAAACGGACAACTACGAAAACATCCTGCTGCGTAAAGCGTCGCTACATAAGGACGACCGCCAGAAATGTTCCTTCTGCGGAACAACAACCGTTGGCGATGAAAACTTCTGCACCAATTGTGGCAATGACGTTAGCATCGAAATACTGCTTTGCGAGCATTGTTCCAAAGAAATAAACGACGAAGATCGGTTCTGCATGAGTTGTGGAAAGTCCGTTGAACAAGATGATTTTACCGACGACGATTTCGTATAACTCAGGGAACGTGGCACTAGCTTTTAAGTGACTGCAATTGGGAAGACGGGGGCTTAATCTGTTCAGCCCAGAATTAAAAATTTCCCCCCTCACGCACAATAGCCCGCAGAAAATCCGCATTTTGCGCGAGAAAAGTAATTCCCTATGCGTCCCACACTCTACTGCCTTATCCTCCTGATCGGCCTTTCGGCCTGCGTCTCCCGGCAGAAATACGATGTCGCCCAGCAAAAACTGGCGTTCTACCAGGAACGGTCCGCCGTCAATGACTCCCTACGGTACTCGCCCGACACGGAGGCCGAAGACCCGACCCAGGTGACCGCCGAGATCGAACTGCGCCAACGTATGCAGCAACTGGAGCGGCTGACGGCCACTAATATGAGCCTTAATGCCAGCTATCAAGACCTGCTGCAACGCTACAACACTCAACTCGACCAGAACCGCGACGTGCTTCAGGTCTCCGGTAATCGAGTGACCGACCTGGAATCGGCCGTAGCCCAGCGCGAATCAGAGATCAGCCGCAAGGAACAGGAACTCAACCAACTCGATATCGAATTAGACGAACGCGAGGCTGAGATCAACCGCATCGGCGGTTCCGGCGGCATGTCCACTTACGACAGTCGCGGTGGCGGACCATCTTCCGATCCCATCCGTACCCGCGTGGTCATGCACCAACAGCGCCTTAACGAAGTTCGCGCCCGACTCCTGGCCGACCTTACGGCCTTCGGTCGCGGCGAGGTAGACATCTACGAAACCCCCGGTGCCGTCACCATCCAGCTCGGCGACGGACTACTCTTCCCCGGCGCGCCCAGCCTTGCCGTCGGTAATCGCGGCCGTCAGGCGGTTCGCCAGATCGCCAACACCCTGCGGCTCTACAACGACCTCGACGTCGTCGTAACCGGCCATACCGACGGCTCCGGCAGCCCCACCCAGCAGTGGGAACTCAGCACCGAACGCGCCGTCTCGGTCGTCAACCTCCTCATCGATTTCGGCTTCTCCGGCCAACGCCTGACCGCCGCCGGCCAATCAGGTTTCCAACCCCTCATGAACGGTTCCACCCCCGAAAACCGCGTCGTCAACCGCCGCACCACTATTACCGTTACGCCCAAGTACGAATTGCTCTACGGCCGCTAGAGTTAGAGCGTGTCTAAAATTTTTAAGAACTGATAATCAAAAATTCGCTTCGCGGCTACTTCGTGGTGCGCGCATAGCGGGTTATGTAAGCCAGTTTTTATGACGCCAGGTTCTTAAATACTTGGTTCTCAGGAAGTAAAAATTTAGACACGCTCTTAGCATCAAATGCAATTCCGGCAACTATCACAGCCCACTGCAACCCATCCTATACCCTAATTACCTTCCCCCCGAGGAGGTCGGACCGCAGGTCCGGGTGGGGAGTGTAGGCGTAGGCTGATCTAAACTACTAAACTACTAGACGCACCGCGTCCTACTAAAGTACACGCGCAGCGCCTCACCCCACGCATTGGCTGACTTAAACTACTAAAATACTAGACGCACCGCGTCCTACTAAAATACGCGCGTAGCGCACCCCCATGAAATTCTACCTCCTCCTACTCCTCCCCTTTCTCGCCGCCTGCTCCATCCTGGAACCTACTTTCAACCAGCGGCAAAATTACCGCCCACGGATCGTTTTCGAGCAAGGCCCCTGCTTCGGCAAGTGCCCCGTTTTCAAAATGACGGTCCACGACAACGGATTCGTGCTGTTCGAGGGCGGCAACTTTTCCACCAAACCCGGCGAATGGAGCAAAGTATTACCCCGCACCACCGTAGACGAACTGCTGGCAAAATTCGATGCCGCCGATCTGGATCGACTGCAAAATGTTTACCGCTCCCGCCTCCCGGACGCGGCCTCCATTACCATCACCTATATCACTAAGGAAGGCAAGCAAAAATCCATCGTCGGCAAGGAAGAACGCCCCGAAATCCTCCTCGAACTAGAGGCCGATCTTCGCTCCATCGCCCGCGGCCCGGACTGGATCCAACAATCGGGTCCCGACGGTTTGGCCATCGGCGAAACACCCAATAACGAACTCCTCGTCCAATTGGCCCCCAACGTCAACCCCGACGTCTGGATCGTCAAATACTCCAAACAGCGCCTCCAGGTTCAAAAACGGGTCAGCCCCAACCAGTCTTACTACGTCATCACCTTCGAACCCGCCCTGGCCACCGCCGACGAACTGCTCGAGTGGATCCGCCAGGATCTCGATGTCGTTTCCGCCCAGGAAAACCAGCGCAAGGTGAGATTAAGGGGCAATTAGGTTAGCATTTAGGCGTGCCCCCGGTTCCGCTAACGCGGCTCCGGGGTCGGTCCCTTCCAGGCTCGCAGGTCTGCTCGGCCCTGCGGGCTGCTCCCTACCGGTCGCCCCTTCCAGGCACCTCACGCTTTTTTTAAGGATTGAGAGACTGAAGGATTGAGGAGATTGAATTTACTACCCGACAACGAATTACCCCAATACCTTACTACCTACCACAGACTGCGTACTACGTACTAAAAACTACGTATTACCTACTACCCCAACTCCCATGCTCCCCGCCCTGATCGTTTTCCTTAAAAACCCCATCGCCGGTAAAACAAAGACGCGCCTCGCCGCTACCGTCGGTCACACTCGCGCCTTGGAGATCTACCACGAACTAGTCGCTCACACCCGTACGGAATGTCTTGCCGCGCCCGCTACCCGCTACGTTTACTACAGTGATTTTATCCCCGAGACCGACGGCTGGGAACGCGATGACATACGTGCCATCCAGCAGGGAGCCGATCTCGGCAACCGGATGCAAGCTGCTTTTCAAGCTGTTTTCAGGGCCGGACACCAACGCGCTGTCATTATCGGCAGCGATTGCCTCGGCCTCACGACCGATCTTCTCATAGATGCATTCGATTGCCTTAACGAACGTAAGTCCGTTCTCGGCCCCGCCCTCGACGGTGGCTACTACCTCATCGGTCTTCGTGCCAGTACCGACCCCGCCGTCGTCTTCCAGAATATGACGTGGTCGGTAGACGATGTCGCCCAGATCACCCGCGAACGGCTCGCCAACGCCGGCTACTCTCTCGGCGAACTCTCCGCGCTATCGGATGTAGATCATGAAGAAGACTGGATCGGTTACGGCCGAAAAGTCTAATCAAACACGCCAATCCGGAAACCCCGGAGCGATTACGACGGTCTTCCTACCACACCCTTTTTCCCGCCTCATCCACGTAACCGATGCGGCCGTCTGATTCCACGCGATATAATCCGCCGCCGGCATACTCCACAAAGGCATAATCCGCCGGTAACAAGATGCCGCCCCGCCGATCCGCCAAGCCGTACCTACCCTCGATCCGAACGCGGGCGTAACCATTCACGAAAGGACCGATCTCCGCGTACTTGGGTCGTAACAGCTCGATACCCCGCCGGGAGACCAGCCCCCAACGGCCGCCGGAACGCACCCTGGCCACGCCATTCTGGAAGGCAGTAGCGTCTTCGTAATAGCCATCGTAAAGCCCCGCTTTCTCGGTAATAAAAAAGAAGCGGGACTGGTCGTCTCGCATCAATCCCCGCCCCTCCTGGAAATCCAGTAGCCGGTTTAGACTAGGCGTGACCAAATGATTTCCAATTAGGTCGATGATGCCGGCATTACGAATACCCTGGTAGACCACGGCCCGTTCTCCACTGAAGGGCCGGCACCGGCCGTACACCGGGGCAATGATAATATTCCCCTGATAATCAATGTATCCGCAGCGTCCGTTCTCCCGGATGATCGCCCGCCCGTCGCTGAATTCCTCGGCTCCTCCGAACTGACAGGGAATAATTTCACGACCGGATGCATCAATATAACCGTAGCGGCCGCGCTGATCCTTTACCACGGCCAGCCCCTCGGCAAAAACTCCGACCTCACGGTACTCCCGCGAGGTAAGTAATTCGCCCCGGTAATTGATCAGGCCATACAGATCGGCACGCCCGTCAAAACGGACCACCGCGACACCGGCACCCGTAAAGGCCCTGATCTGCGGATAGCGCGGCCGTAGCACCCAATTACCCAGCGTGTCGATCAAACCGAAAGTCGTACCTTCTCTTACCCTGGCTACCCCGAAGTCACTGAATTCCTCGGCGGCGGGAAAAGTCTGTGGAATCACTTTCCGACCACTGCGGTCGATGTAGGCGAACGTCTGATCGGCATACTGCACCCAGGCGCGGTTGGCGTGAAAACGGCCGGCGGCCCGGTAAGCCGGAGAAATTATTGTGTCTCCCCGCTGATTCACGAAACCCCACTGCCGATTGTCCGCCCGAAAAGCAGCCAGCCCCTGACCGAAAGCTCCCACTTCCATGAATCGAGGGGGAATCAGGGTATCTCCATTCATTCGCAAAAAGCCCCAGCGGTTACCCACCCGCATTCCGATAATCCCATTGTGGGGAGAGCCGAATTCATTGTAACGGGCAGGTATGATCAACCGCCCCAGCGTATCGATCAGTCCGAAAAAATCGGCGGTAATACCGAGTCGCAGCAGGTCCGGGCCGCCTGCTCCCCCTACCGCAATTTCATCGTAAACGAAATCGAGGATCTCCCGCCCATCGGAATCGAGTGCCCCCCACCCCGTCGATTTTTTTACGCGCCCGATTTCTTCATCGAAATCCCGGGCCGATTCATAAAGCGGGGGAACAATGACATTCCCGCTACCGTCCAGGTACCCCCACTTACAGTCGGCGCACAGTAAGGTAGCGTCCCGAATAAATTGTTGGTCATAGGCCGTGTAATCGGTAGGAGTTACCAAGCTACGCATTTGCCGGAGGTAGCCGGCGACCGAACCCAGTTTATCCACTTCGCCCTGGCTCAGGCTGCCACTTAGGTAACCGCCGATACTGATGCGGGCACGCCCCCCCACGAAGTTACCCACGTAAGCGAGGTCACGACGAACGATCCTGCCCTGGCGGTCGATCAGGCCATGTCGGCCCGAAGTGAAAATCACGCGGGCCACTTGGTTACCTTCCCGCCAGTCATCCAGTCGAACATCGAGGAAATCCAGTTCGTTGACCAACATTCCGGTAGCATTTAGCAGTAGTCCGAACCGCTGTTCGGCACGGTAATTCGTTCGCTCGAATTGGAGTTCGGTGCTCTTGCGGATGCCTACCAGAGTGATGCCGAGTAGTTCATCGACTTCAATGGACTGAAAAACCGGCTCGATCACCACTCCGCCATCCGCACGCCGGCGCAGTCCCCAACGGCCGGTTTCGGCAGCATAGAACCACTCGAAATCGGGTAACAGCCGGGAACTGGGATCCTGCGGGGCGACACGACTTGCCTCTCCGCCGGAGGTACCTCCCGCAACCCGGACCCGGAAGTGGGCGGTAAATTGTCCTCCCTCGGTTAATGATCCATCCGGCAAGATTTGTAGGGCGGTCATCGCCGCACCATTGGCCGGGCCGGTAAAAGCTCGCACCCTACCGTCCTCCTCCAATTCGATCCGATCGTAGGTGCAAGGTTGAATTATTTCTCCCCGGTAGTTAGCCAGCCCGAACTTATCGTTCCGCCTCAGAATGCACCCCCCGCCCCTGAGGGGTGAAATGTACTCGTACTCGCAAGGTAAAACGATTTCCTCGCCACCACCGATCAGCCCCCAGCCCCCTTTTATTTTAACTCGAAAAAGACCCTGTAAAAATGGTTGGATTTCCTGATAAGCAACCGGTAACGCCGTGGTGCCACCGGTAGTGATCAGTCCTAACTTATCTCCGATCCGGAGACTCAGGTAATGCTCGGAAAACAAACCGAAATCTCCCGTCGCCCGCTCAACGATCAAACGGCTCAGGGGCCGGGAAAATAAGTCGAGGCGCTCACCCCGGCGTAATAATAAATAGTTATCGCCCAATTCGGTGATTTGCTGGTATTCGGCCGGAAAAAGCACTTGCCCACTGTTAGAGTAACCGCCGCTGCGCCCGTCGCGGCTTACCAGGACCAGGTTGGTACCCAGCCGGTCAACGGAGGTAAATCGTGGAGGAACGATCACTCGGCCGTCGGTACGCGCCAGGCCGCGGAAATCACCGCTGCGCAGCGCAAAATCACCGGTTGGAGATAACTCGATCTCATCGTAGCGGGCATCAAGTAGTCGAGTTCCATCGGCATTTACGGCCCCCCAGTAACCATCCTGAAAGTAAAACAGTAGTCCGGCCTTTCCAGCGGATCGTACCCGGTCGTAACCCGCAGCCAGTACGGTGCGGCCGTTTCGATCGACAACCCGCCATTTGCCGGCGGCCATGATACCGTAGAGCAAGCTATCCAGTACTTGAATATCCTGATAGATTGGGGGAAATAATTCCTCTCCGTCGGCCAGTAGTAGCCCCACCCCCTCGTCGGTTTGGATGCTTGTGTAACCGAAAGCATCGGTTTCCCCCACGGCACTGTAGCGAGGGGATATGACCTGACGGCCGGTACGGTCAATGAGCCCCCACTGGTCCCCGATCCGTACGGGATAAAGTTGCTGGGCCGCAACAGGTGTAACGAACAGCCGGCAGAGGAACAAGATCAGGAAAGGCGCACTAACGTAAGGCATTCAGTAGTGGGGTCGGATGAAAACGTAAATAAAAATCAAGGATATGGACCGACAAGAAACGCTTGAAGGAGGGTAACGCTCTCCACTTAGGCTTAGTGCGGTGCTTTACCGTTCATTCGATTGTTTGAAAAAGGAGGAACCCTGCCCGTCAAAATAAACTCATTTGCGGCTCGCCCGGGTCGAGTTTCGGCCCCCGGGTGGCGAGGTCGGGGTTGCGGGCCTGTAGCTCCTGGGTTATCCAGGCGATAAGGTCCGGGGAAAGAAGGTTATCCGGCTGATGGGGAAAGATATAATTCTCGGGAAGGTTCCACTCGAGCAAGCGGTCGATCCAGTTACGGGAGCGGACGTAATCCGAATCGACCAGGCCGTTACCCACCAGCCGTAGCATGATGCGGGGCGCGGTGATGTACTGGTGCAGGACGTCGCGCCGGCCGGCCACATCCGTAATCACGGCGGCGGTACCGAATTCGTAAAGGGTGTCCATCAATTTTTCCATAACGGCCGGGTCCACGAACCAATCGGGTTGGCGCACTTCCACGGCCAGTGGGACGGAACGTGGCCAAGCCCCCAACCAACGGCGCAGTAGGGGAAGTTTATCGGGACCGAAATAGGGCGGGAGTTGAATGAAGCAGCAGCCCATTTTTTCGTCCAGGCCGACGATGGCGGCCAGGAAAGTCTTCAGGACATCTCCTCCCAGGTCCAGATCACCGGCGTGGCTGATGCGCTGGGGAACCTTGGGGCAGAACCGGAAATCGGCGGGCACGGCGCCGTACCAGCGGGCTACGGTAGCGGCATCGGGGATACGGTAATGGGTGGTATTAAGTTCGATGGTGGTCATCTGTGCCCCGAAGTGCCGCAGGTAATCGACCGGTTTAGCCTTAGCGGGGTACCACTTGCCGCGCCAGACGGGCATGGACCAACCGGTAGCACCCAAATAAACGGATGGCGTCTCGTCGGGCGGGAGACGAAATTCGGCCAACCGGGAGGAATTAGCGGCGGGGTCGGGCGGCAGGCTAAAATTTACGCCCGAAATATCCTGGAGTTTTCCGAATTTCATGGGATTAGCGGGTTAGGGGCCTGATAACTGATGCGTGAGGTGCCTGTAAGGGCCGCCAGCTCAGGCGGAGTGCCGCAGCGAAGCGGAGGGGCCGACCGTAGGGAGCCTGGAAGGGACCGACCGCGAGCCGTCAGGCGAGCGGGCACGCCCGAATAAGAGCGTGTCTAAAAATGGATAAGAATAACTACGATACCACCGCCCCCGTTTCGCCCTGGTCCAGGGGATCGACCCCGAGAAATTGCAGGACGGTCTCATTAAATAATTGGGCCTTTTCCAAATTACAAATATGGCCGCAACCTTCCAGGATCACCAGTTGCGCATGCTGCGCCTGATTGCCGGCGAACCGGCGGGCCGCATCCAGAAATACGTGGTCCTGCCCGCCCATAACGATAAGGCTGGATTTGCGCAATTCCTTGCGGTAAAAACGACGAATGGTCTTAAAGAGGTCACGATAAAGTCCCAACCACTTGAGAAATTCCGTAGCCGTTAACTTCTTGCTGGTCAGGCGGTAAAGGCGGCGACTGGAGCGGTGATTTTCGCGCGGCAAAACGACCAGCGCAAACAGGTCATAAATATACCGGAAGGGAATAAAATAACTCAAAAACTTACCGGAATGGGCGAATAAATGAATCTTCCAGTCGGCCTTGAACACGCCGCCGGCCATGATCATGGAATCGACCAGGTCCGGTCGCCGGTCTTCCAGTCGTTGCAGGATGATGCTGCCGAGCGAAAGCGACAGGAAATGAGCTTTTTTGATGCCGAGGTGGTCGATCACGTCGATGACGTCACCGGTCACAATGTCGAAATCATATGCGGAATAAGCCGGCTGGAGGTTTTTCGACTCCCCGTGGTCCCGCATATCGATTAGCAGCAGGTTGAAGAACCGCTTGAAACTGTTGACCTGGCGCTTCCAGGTAATGGAACTGCCGCCGGCCCCGTGGATAAAAACGAGCCACTCGCGGTGCGGACCGAGATAATGCTGGGTGTAAGCTAACCGTTCGCGTGGGGTAGTTTCCATACCTATACAACAAATTTGAGCGCAAAAGTTTGGTCCGCGCTCACGGAACAGGGCCGGCGAAAGATACCTACCCAGATGCCACTATTCCCCGAAAAACAAAAGCCGCTCCCTTACGGGAAGCGGCTTTTCCTATATTAGATCCGGGCCTGAAATGGGGGTGTTCTCACAGTTGGAATGAGAGTGGCCCGATCGGTTTTTCGCAACTGTTCATGAGATTAGGAATCCTCTACAAATTAGAGGCCTAATTGAAAAATCGTGCTAGTAGACGGTCGTTGTCTCTTCGACGGTAATTGTTATGCCCGTCGCTTGCTGACCTAACAAAGGTAGTACATATTGCGAACAGGACAAGCCTTTTGCTACCGGGTATACCCTTAGGTTACGGAACGGTCTGTTCCGAACGGAAACGGTAGTATTGCAAGAAACAATCTGAGGTTGGCAACTTAAAATTAGCGAAATACACCAGCGAGAAATTTCCGCCGGAGTAAATTATCCTTACAACACAACTACATATGTTGTTATCTTAATTTATTTTGAACAATTCGTTACAATTAGCTACATTTGTATCCGCAACCTTCCGACCGATGAAAAAACAGTCTGCCCACCGTCTCTATAATTTTCCCGATGCCGATCTGTACGTCCAGTGCATCGAGCGCATCCGCTATGCCAAACGCGATCACCGGGAGTTCACGGCCTATGGTTATGACCAGGACCGGTTGGCTAAGTTTCTGGTCCGCTGCGATAAATTCCGCCAACTTCCGGACGATGACGAGTTACTCGGAGATCAAATGGTGGTTACGGACAAGAAATACGAGGCCGCCGAAAAGTTAAAAACAGCCATCCGGGGCGTAATGACCAGGGTGCGCATGAAATTTAGTAACCGCGGCGGCCGCTACCGTAAATTCGGCACCGCGAAAATGGGCGACATGACCGACGCGCAACTACTATTCTGCGGCCGCCGCGTCGTGCGCGTGGCCCGGGCGCAGTTCGATTTCCTGGCCGAGACCGGTCTCAATGAATCGGTACTGGAGCGCGTAACCAATGCCTGCCGCGACTTCGAGACCTCCATGAATATCCAGCAGGATAAAGTGGCCGATCGGGACATCTCCGTCGAGCGGCGCGTAGAACGCGGTAATGCCCTCTACGAGGAAATGATCACCCTCTGCGACATCGGCAAGGATATCTGGGCCGAGCGCGACCCGGCCAAGTACGAGAATTATACCATTTACGAGAGTAATAACGAGCAGAAAAAACTGAGCAAAGACAAGGCGAAAAAGGAGTAATTCCCGCATCCGCGCACCCAAACGCAACAAGGCCGGACGCACCTCGCGGTGCGTCCGGCCTTGTTAAATAGCGCCGAGGAAAACGGCTGAAATTACTTCAGCTCCATCTCCGTCGATCCGCCCAGGTAACCTTTATTATAGATCTCTACTTTATAGGTACCCTCCTGGAAAATCTGTCCGACCGGACTCCAATCCGCACAAATTTGCTCGGGATTACCATCGTAATCGCGGTAAATTGCTTTCGTGTAACGGACCGTCTCGCCCGTGGGTTGGATCGTGAACGTACCGCTGCCTTCGCTCTCCACGGCCATCGTTTCACCACCGGGGCTGATGATACGCATGAAATAAACCTCTTCAGCTTCGGGAGCAATGGCGTTAGTGGTTGTGTTGAAGCACACGAATAACCGATTGACGTCCTTGGCTTGACGATCCGACTTGTACTTGCCGTTATTGCGTTCGCGCTGGCCCTCGGCCGTCACCGCACTCATTTTAATCGCCGAAGCGGCGGTCACCTTCTTACTGGCGGCCTGGAATTTCTGCGAAACATCCTCCCGCTGCGATACCAGCACGGCATTGTCCGAGTTCAGCTGCTGATTAGCGTCGCGCTGCTGGGTCAGATCGGTAGAAAGGTTGTCACGTTCGGTTGCTAAACGAGCATTGTTGTCGGTCAATTCGGCGTTCTCGGCACGCAACTGATTGAGTTCCGCGAGGTACTGATCGGTTATGGTCCGCAGCTTCTTCAATTCCGTCCGGGCCGAACCCAGGTTGCGGTTATCGCGGAGCAGCCCCTCGATCTTCTCTTTCTGCTGCTTGAGTTCGCCCTGCTGCATTTCAATCATGGCGTTCAGCTCTTCGTTACTACCGCGCATCTCTTCCAGTTCGGAGAGTGATTCGTAGTACTGCTGCTCAACTTGCGCCTTCAGTTCCTCGGTTTCCGTGTTTTGCGCGGTCAGACCGGCATTATCACTGCTCATGCCGAGTCCCCAGAACGTCAAACCGCCGCAGACCAGGACCAGGGCGACGATGATCGCGCCCATAATGGCGGTGCGGTTGTTCTTTTTTTCCGGCGGCGTGGGCGGCGGCGTAGAAAATTGGGGAGAAGGATTATTCTGAATGGTTGCCATATGAATAATGAATTTGGTGATGATCCATTGCGTTTTACTGCAGCGCGGCTCTCTCAAGTTGGTTGCCGGAGAGCGGCCGCAGGGCGCGCTGAATCGGAAATTATCCCGTACTTTTGTCACGGAACGGTTGTAAAACGAGTAGCTAGAAAGATTGTTGCGTACGGGTGTTTTGCTCGGCCGTGTCCCTCCCGTCGGTCGGGTCGGTCCCTTCCAGGCTCCCTGTCGGTCGGTGCTGCGCACTCATCGCCGGCGCGCTGCCCTTGCAGGCACCTCACGGAGTTAATATGCCAATAGCTTTACCTGTGGCAGCTACCATAATTTTTACCTCGGTCCATTACCTATCATCCATAATTGCCCCATATCGCCTCCCCTACCCCACTACCCACCGACGAACGTTCCCGCAAATGGCGACTACTCCTCGGCAGCCCCGCCGATCCGGAAAACACGGTTCCCCTGGAAGGCGATGCCGCCGGAATGGATGCCGCCCTGGAAGCCCTCTACGATAGCGAGCGCACCGGTAACCTGGGCAGCAGTGCGCCCCGCGTTAACCGCTGGTTGGGGGATATACGCAAGTATTTCCCCGGCCCGGTGGTGCAAGTGCTACAACGCGATGCCCTGGAACGGCTGGGTCTCAAGCGGATGTTACTGGAACCCGAACTGCTGGCTACCGTGGAACCGGATGTTCACCTGGTCGGCGTGCTGATGTCCCTGAGCAAACTGCTGCCCGAGCGGAGCCGCGAAACGGCGCGCTTAATCGTGGAAAAGGTCGTGCGGGATATCGAGGATCGGCTGCGCCTGCCGGTCGAACAAGCCTTGCGCGCAGGCCTGCGTAGAGCGGCGCGCACACGGCGTCCCCGCCCTGGCGACATCGACTGGGACCGCACCATCCGCGCCAACCTGCGTCACTATCAACCCGAATACAAGACCATCCTTCCCGTCAGCCTGCGGGGTCATGCCCGGCGGCGGCGGCAGTTTAGGGAAATCATCGTCCTCATTGACCAAAGCGGTTCCATGGCGGCTTCAGTGGTCTATGCGGGGGTAATGTCGTGTATCCTGGCCTCGTTACCCAGCGTGACCACCCGCGTGATCGCTTTCGACACGGCCGTGGTGGACCTGACCGACCAGCTGCCCGACCCCCTCGAATTATTATTCGCCATCCAGCTCGGCGGTGGTACGGACATCGGCCGCGCACTGGCCTATGCCGGCCAACGGGTGAGCCGTCCCCACGATACGATCCTGATCCTCCTGAGCGATCTCTACGAGGGCGGCCTGCCGGAGCGGATGATCCGCATTTGCCGGCAATTGGTAGAAAGCGGCGTAAAATTGCTGCCGCTCCTGGCCCTTTCCGATGAGGGTGCCCCGGCCTACGACCACGCCATTGCCGCCGAACTGGCCGACCTCGGCTGCAAGCCATTCGCCTGTACGCCCGGAGAATTCGCCGGTGTGCTCGAAGAACTACTGGCCTGACAAGGCGGCCGAACAAACCCTGCGGCATACCTTGTTCAGCATTTATTCCCTACACCCTATCTTGCGGCCTTACCGCAACCAGCAAAACAAATCACTATGTCTCGTCTCGATATTATCACCGTCATCATCGTCGGAATTTGCCTGGCCGCCCTCGGCTACCTGCTCTTCAAAACCTATGAGTTGATGCAAGCTCCCGAGGACGGTGTCGTCAGCACTGCCCCCATCGGCACCGACGACGAGTACGCCGATACCCGTGACACCTACGATCCCTACGGCGACGAGGAACCCACCGGCGGTTCGGCCACTACGCCGGACATCGACAACACCACCGATTTCGGCACCAACGATGCCGTTACCTCTCCTTCCTTCGGCGGCCGGCCCGTTACCCCCGCCGGTGCCAATGACAGTGAGTTCGATAATAATTCCGCCACCACCGGCGGCGGCACCGCTGCCGAACCCGTGACCGAGCCGACTCCTGCGCCCGCTGCCCGCGCTACCGATTACTCCGACGGCCGTTATATGGTCCTCGCCGGTTCCTTCCGCCAGAAGTCCGGTGCCGAAGATCGCGCCCGCACGTTGCGTCAGGCCGGTTTCGCCAATGCCCGCACGGAGATCTTTAACGGCGGTGCCTTCGCCGTAGTGCTCGTAGACCGGTTCAGCTCCCTCTCAGCGGCTAACAAACTGAGCGGCCAGGTAAAAGCGAAGGGCTATGATGCGTTTGTAAAGGAGCAGGAGTAAGGGGGTGTGACCTCCGGTCGCGCGAGTATTTGGCCCGCCGACCTCCGGTCGGTGTACAAAATAACGACAATCAAACTTCCGCTCATTCGCGTCGAGCTGCGTTGGGTCTATCGACCGTTGCTCCCAACGCCATGCATGAAATCCACCCTTGTCCGGAACTACTATGGGAAGTTAGTAGGTAGTTGGGTAGTGGGGTCGTGGGTAGTAATAGTAAAGGATAGTAATCTCTCCCTTATGAGCATACTACCTACTACAATTTACCTACTAAACAGGGGGGCGTGCCGCCTCGGCTAACGCCTTGCCGTCGGTCCCTTACCGGCTCGCTGTTCGCTCGGTGCTACGCACTCGTCGCTGTCGCGCCGCCCGTCCAGGCACCTCACGCGGAAAGCACCTGGCATGTAAACGGTAATGTCGATTACTCACCGGGCCGTTAATCTACCACGCGACCTACCCGCTGGAATACAAACTCCGGCCCCGCACTACCCTGCCGCACCGTGTACTCCAGATCCACCAATTCCGCACCCCGGTAACCGGCCCCCTTACTATTGATAATGCCTGCTATTCCCGCGCTCGTGCCTTCGACTAGTAAGTCCATTTGGGCACAGAATTCCGTGCCGTTAACTGCGGCTCGCAGGTAAGTAGAACCGTTGGCTTCATGATAGCTATCCACCCAGTACCTCGGTTCCGAGTCCTGTAGGGATGCTAACTGGGTGGCCAATTTCTCCCGGTATACTTTCGCTTCCGGTGCATACGTAGTGAAAGTCAGGTGGGTCGACTCACAAGTCGGCTGATCGCAGCCAGACAAGGTGAACAGAAATGATAAAACAAGGAGAGTGAGACAGCGGAAACGTATCAGCATGACGGCAGGTAATTGGTTACGGTAGCATTATTAAGAGCGTGTCTAAAATTTTTAAGAACTGAGGATCAATGATTCGCTTCGCGGCTACTTCGTGGTTAAGGTTCTGACTAAACAAAAATTCGCTTCGCGGCTACTTCGTGGTACGCGCATAGCGGGTTACGTAAGTCAGTTTTTATGACGTCAGGTTCTCAAATGCTTGGTTCTCAGGAAGTAAAAATTTAGATTCGCTCTAAGTCCCACCGATCTGAAGGAATAAGAAGTGTCGACAATTTTCTAACGCCGGGCTGCTGCGCACCTTATAAAATCTCTCCCTTTAACGGTATAATCTAGGCGGTCCGGTATATCAGGTTTGAACCAGTACAGGTTTTGCACTTGCTTCTTAGAGACCTTCTCCCCCGGCCCGGCCATTCGTCCGGATTCTCTTTGGGACACGGGATAAATAAGTGACCGGAATTGCGTGAGGGGTTTTGTTTTCCATCAAGACGTGGGTTGCCGCGCCCGGCGGGCTACGTAAGGCGTTCCACAACGAAGAAGGAGGGCAAAATACCCGCGCAGAACGGTCAATTATTCAACCGGTGATACTTAACGACTTTCGTTCCCTATTTCCCCGGATCAATCTCCCGGTAGGCGAGCATGCCGCCCTCCAGATTACGGACGTTGGTAAAACCGGCCTGCTTAAGCAGTTGCGTGGCCATGGCCGACCGTTTGCCGCTGCGGCAGTAGACGATCACTTCTTCGTCTTTGTGGGGAATAAGCTCATCTAATTTGATGGCGATCTCGCCGAGGGGGACGTGGAGTCCGCCGATGTTATCTTCGTCGCGCTCGTGGGGTTCACGGACGTCGAGGAGAACGTAGTCTTGTTGATCTTCGGAGCGGCGCTTTTGGAGTTCTTGAACGGATGCTTCCATGGGGAAAGTGGGGTTAGTTGGGGGTGGATGAATGGGTTGTTGCGTGAGGTGCCTGGAAGGGCCGCCGTAGGGGTAGGGCTTGCCCCTACCCGGAGGAAGGAGACCCGCAGGGGCCGAGCAGACTTGCGAGCCTGGAAGGGACCGACCCCGACGTGAGGAGGGGGCACGCCCAACGCAAATGTATACTAAATGAGACAGTCGTAACCGCCACCCGGTTTTAACGCACCACCAATTTCCGGGTCCAGCTGCGGCCGCTAGTCGTTTCGGTGCCGCGCACGAGGTAGAGACCGGCCGGTAAACCGCTGAGGTCCAGTTCGCCGCCGGGTGAAACATGGCGCGGGAGTCGGCGACCGGTGAGATCGAATAACTCGAAGCGAAAATCGGTGAACCTCGCGGCAGGGTCGGCGATTCGTACGCGGTCGGTAGCGGGATTGGGGAAGAGCTGCCACCCGGCACCGAAATCGGTGAAATCGTCTTCGACGGCCGTGGAGCCGGGAGTGACGCTGCCCACCACGGGGCGGATCATGAGTGCGCCGGTAGTGGTGCCGGTCAAAGGAATCCAGTTGCCGCCGTTATTGAAGAAGATGACGTTTTCCGGTACATTGTTGCGGTCGTAACCGACGGATGCGCGGGGACCGGCGGTACCAAGCTGACGCCAACCGACGTAGAAATCTCCGGTGGGCAGCGGAAAGCTATCGGGTAGTGGGTAAGTGGCGAAACCCTGGAGGGAATCGGTGAAAAAAGTAGCCGGAAAAATGGGGTTGACCGTGAACTGGTAGTCGGGTTGGCCCTCCAGCGCGCCGGTATAAATGACGATGCTGATCTGGCTGCTGCTAAAATTGGTGGTGGTGCGTGGAAAACTGAGGCGCACGCCGCGCAGCACATCGGCCTCGTAGGCCACGTATTTCTGCACGATCGACTGCCCCGGCAGGGCCTGCAGGGCTACTTCGGCGGTACCGTCGTCGTAAGCATAGTAATTATCAAAAACGGTGGTGGTACGCACGGCGTCGTTGCGCTGGACGCATTCCACCAGACCGGGGGTGGTTTCCTGGCTGGATTCGCCGATGAACAGACTGGTACGAATGTCCACCCGGTCCTCGTTGCCGGCAGTAGGCTGGTTGAGGAGCAAGTTGCTGTAATTTCCGAAGAAAGAATTAAAGGGGGCATCGGCAGCCAGGTCGATGGGTATTTCCACCGGCATCCCATTGACGATATTGGCCTGCTGGCCGTTGAGCAGGACGACGTTGATCAGGTTCTCGCCCGTTTCCAGG
This sequence comes from Lewinellaceae bacterium, assembly GCA_963757435.1. Classification (GTDB taxonomy): domain Bacteria; phylum Bacteroidota; class Bacteroidia; order Chitinophagales; family Saprospiraceae; genus Neolewinella. The sequence continues at coordinate 97,582 of CAVWSC010000012.1, forward strand.
TTAGTGACCGTATAACCCGAATTCTCGATGGCTTCCGGCTGCGGCCCGTGGTTCCAGAGGCCGAATAACAGGTTCTGGTTAATGAGCGATTCGCCGCCCGCCTGAAACTGGCGGTAGGGCAAGCTGGTGTAGGGCGCGGTAGCATAGGGGGCGATCTTGGTAAAGGCCACATCGTTGAAGATCAATTCCGTTTCCTGGTCGTCGAGACGCACGTAGTCGAGGTTCCAGGTATCGAGGGCACCGGCTTCATCGGTCACGTTGAAGAAACGGAACTGAAAAGCGTTGTGCAGGAAGCCGTCGGCCACCGGAACGCGGTAGCCGATGAAGGGGCGCACGGAGGCGTTGCTTTCGCCGCTGGGCAGGCCCTCTTTTTTCCAGACGGTGTTCCAGATGCCGTTGGGCTGCAGGAATTGGAGCACCAGCGAATCGCCCGTCTCGGGACGGCTGCCGAAGCCGCGCGGCTGGGCATAAAAAGTGAGCACGGTGCCGGGGCGGCCGTTGAGGTCGAGCGGTACCGAGGTTAAAAAATCTGCGGGGATCGACTGGTTGTTGGCGGAGACGGCATAGGGCAGGCCGCGCGAGTCGATACCGTCGAAGGTAGCCACGCCGACGCTGGGCGGCTCGTCGCCGTAGGTCGTGTTAACCAGTACTTCGCGGTTGAGCCACTTGGCAGGGTCGGTTACGAAACCCTGTCCGGAAAAGTCGTCGAAAAACGGCAGTTGCCGCGCCGGTTGCTGGATGGTGAAGGCAAAAGGATAAGTGTCGCAGACGCCGAATTCATCACACACCCGCAGGCATAAGCGGTCGGTACCGCCGAATCGGCTGGCCTGGTACTGGAAATCGTTGCCGCCATCTAGGCCGAAGATAAAAAGTGCCTGCTGGCTGCGGCCGGGGTAGTTGTCGGGCGTGGCGCACTCCACGAGTTCGCGGCAAACTACCTGGCCGGGAAGTTCCTCGGCGGGTACGATCACATCTAGCCGCTGCTCGGGATTTACGGCGATGGTTTGAACGGGCAGGGTGCGGCCGGCGCGGCGTATGAGGAAAATAAGTTGGGTCGTATCCGAGCAGACACCCGCTTCACAGAAGGCCACGGAAACGGTATCGAGGCCCACGCTTACATCGGTATTCGGATCATAGATCAGGGTATCGCCCTGAATGGTAGCGGTACCGAAATCGGTCTGATCGCAACCGTAACATACGTAGCCACCGGTACCGGTAGCGTTCAGCCCCACAGTGTCCAGCAAAATACGTTTGTTAAAGGGCTGGCCCACGATGACGACTTCACGGTTGGGGAATTCCTGATCGGAGCAGACCATTTTTTCCTGGCTGAAATCGGCCAGATCGCCGGCGTATTCGGCCAGCACCGCCTCGTGAAATTGGAGGGGGATGAATTTTTGGGCGGTAAGAGAGCTAAGTAAGCAGGAAAGGAGCAGGAGGGTAGCAAGACGCATGGGAGTAGAGTAAAATGAGCCGCGAAGGTAAGGGAGTTGCGGTAGTAGCGTCTAAAACGTAATGGGGGGTGCTTTAGTGCGGGTTAATGGTGTCGGGAGGGGGGCACGTTTGGCGGGGGGAGGGCTAGACTTGCGATTGGGAAAAGTTCGGAAACTTGACGGTAGTGAGACTTTTCGAGTGAAGAAAAATTCAGAACGTAGTAGACACGGGCCTTTGAAAGATTTCGTCACTCGATTAGTAGCACTACCGGCCAAAGACCCCCCACCCCCACCCGCGTGAGGCGCCAACAGGGGCCTCCGCGCAGCGGGGCGTGCGCAGCACCGAGCGACAGCGAAGCCCGAACGGCACCGACCCCGGCCCCTGGCCGGGGGCACGCCCAAAAACCCTACCGCAAAATAACCAACTTGCCCACCCCTTCCGCGAAAAACTTATCCAGGCTGGTGCCGCGCCGCTCTACCTGCTCGCCGCTGCTGTCGCGGATGTCGATTTGGTAGAAATAGACGCCGTTCGCCAGCCGGTCGCCGTAGCGGTCGGTGCCGTCCCAGCTGAGGGGGGTTTGGTGGCGGCCGATCTGGAGGGGGCCGAGGTCTTGTTCGGTGAGGGTACGGACCACGCGGCCGGAGACGGTGAGGATGCGGATCTGGTAGCGCTCGGGCGGGACCTCGCCGGTGAGTTCGTAGACGAAAGCGGTGCGCGTACTGAAGGGGTTGGGATAATTGACGAGCTGCGAGATGGTGAGCGCGTTGACGACCTCGAAACGGACCGCGTAGCTGAGTTGGCCGGCGGTGTTGCCGCGCACGTCGCGTGCTTCGATGAGGAGTTCGTAGGTGCCGTCCTGGGGAAAGTGGGCGGCGTAGCGGAGGCGGGCGCGGTTGTCGGTTGCGGAGGAGGCGGGGAGGAACTCGAGGGCGGGATCGGTGAGGGCGAGGGGGACCGTCTGGCCGTCCGGGTAGCGGATGCGGAGGGTGAACAGCTCGGGGTTGTCGAGGAGGAGGAACTGATTTTCGTCGCGCAGCTCGATCTCGATGCGGGGGCGGGCCGAGACGAGGTCGCCGTCGTTGATCGCGCGGCCGTCGAAGGTGACCAGGACGGTGGGATTGACGCGGTCTACGTTAAGGGCGGTGCGGATTTGGAGGCTGTTGTTGGCGTAGGTCTGCTCCAGGAAGCGGCGGGCGGGGTTGATCTCCAGCAGGAGCTGGGTATTGGAGGCGAACGTGGCCGTGGGGAGTTGCAGGTCGAAGTGGAGGGTGTCGCGGGCGGGCAGGGCGGCGCGGCGCTCGGCGCGCTCGGTGAGCAGGCTGCCCGACTCGTCGAGCAGGCGGGCCAGGAGGTCGATGCTGTCGGTGACGGCGATGGGCGTCGGGTTAGCCACGGCGATGCCGAGGCGGTAGGTTTCGCCCTGGGTGAGGGTATCGGCGGGCAGCTGGAGGTAGGCACCGCCGTCGAAGAGCAGGTCGGGCGCGGGCTGGTAGTTAAGGTGGACGAAGTCCAGTTGGGGGGCACTGGGGTAGTCCATCGCGTCGGAAAAATCGGCGGTCACGCGCAGGTAGGGGTAGGTGGCGGCGTCAATGCCGGACAGGTCCAGCACGCCCGGTGTGGCGGTGGCGGCCAGCAGGACGGGCGTATCGTCGGCCGCGAAACCGTGGACCTCCAGGCGCAGGCTATCGCCCGCTTGCAGTTGGGCCTGCCAGCGCAGATCCGTCCACGTGCGGGCCGGACCCAGCTTGACCGACTGGTAGCTGCCCGCGTTAAAGCGCAGCGGCAAAAAGGTCTCTGCGTTGATCGTCTCCGACGGGTCGGCGGCGATGATCTCGTTTTCCGCCCCCAGGCCGTCGCGGTAGACGAAAACGTAGGGCAGGCGGTCGTTGTCGATCAGTTCGCGGGTTTCGGTGGCCCCGCGGGCTTCCAGCACGTTAAAGATATTCCTGCCGCCCAGCACCAGCGAATCGGCCGACCACTCGGATGCGTACACGCGGGATTCGGGGAACTTGAGGGTCGTCCAGACGAAGATGTACCAGCCCTCCGGCACCACGTCTTCGATGAACTCGATGAAATTAGCCCGCTGGGCCGTCGTTTCGGTCGGGAAGGCGAACACTCGGCTGCCGCCGGTGGGCACGCCGTAATCGCCCGCGGCGAACCCTTGTCCGGGTTCGGGATTACGCCAGGTCGCGTCGGCGCGGATGGGGTTGACCACGGTGACGGCCAGTCCCTCGTCGAGGAAATTGTAGGGGCGGATGGACCCCGCCAGGTTCTCACTGTTGTAGACCCAGCCCGGCCGGTCGTCGGCCTCGAACACCTTATTCTTGATGCGGATGCTGATGCGCAGGGCGTCGAATTCCCAACCGGTGGTGTCGTTGTGCACCAATTGGAAACGGTCGCCCGTGGCCCACTGCCCGCCGTGGCCCTGGCCCAGGCCGGGCTGGCCGCCGGTCAGGTAGGTAAAGCTGCGCGTCTCCCACAAGTAGGTGCCCGCAATGGTCTGGCTGCTATCGGGGCTGATGCGCCAGTAGTAGACGGTGCTGTCGCGGTAGACGAGGTTGGGCGTCCAGTCGATCAGGCCGCGCGTTTCGATCTCGGTGGCCGCCAGCGGGTTGGCGAAAGTGGCACTGGTATCCACCTCCAGGCGGTAACGCTGGGCCGCGCTCAGGGGGTCGCTCGGCGAGGCGGTCAGGGCAGGCGCACTGGTTAGCAGGGCGTTATCGTAGGGATAGACCGGTTGGGCGGTATTGGCCGCCACCAGGTAGGGCAGACCGGTGGCCGTACCGGCGGCGTTGCGCAGTTCGTTATTCAGTTCGGCGGCCGGGGCGGGCAGTTCGTCAGCTTCGTTGGCGGCGTCCACCGCGGCCAGTAGCGTATTGAGGCCCACCGAAGCGGCCCCGCCCACGGGCAGATTCACGCTCAGTTCGGTCGCGTAGGACGGCGCGGCAGCGCGCACGCGGCCCAGGTCCACCACCGTGCCGCCGGGGCGACGCTGCTGAAAAGTAACGTCCAGGCTGTCCGCGCTGCCCTTGCTGCCGATGTTCTTGAGTTGGATAGTCAGCAGGAAGCTGTCGCGGTCGGCCGTTAGCTGATTCGGACTAAAACGGGCCGTGGTGGGGTCCAGCACGTAGTCCGGTCCCGGCCGGGGGTGCAGGCGGATGGCGGGGTCGCCCTGCAGGCCGTATTGTTGCAGCAGGGTCTGGGTCTGGAAGCCGGCGAAATCGCGCATTTCGTAGATGGTCTGCCGCAGGATTTCCCCGATCCCCTCGCCGTACTGCGCCCCGCCCGCCTGGGTGTAGAACTGCCGCCCCAGGCTACCCAAACTACCGACGTAGCCGATGCCCCGCGCCGCGCCGAAGGCGATGGCCCCGTACTCGGGCAGGAAAATAAACCGCTCGCCGATGCCCCGCACCGGCCCGAACATATTGCCGCTGTAACAGCCCAGCGAGAGCAGTAAGGGCGTTTTGCTGCGGTTGACGTAGTTGTCGAAATTATCGATATTAATGTCGAAGGTTCCCGGACTGGAGTGCCCGAAGAAGGTCATGATCGTGCTGCCCTCGTTCACGCGCTGGAAAATAGATTCGGAGATACTCAACTCGATGGCGTCCGTGCTGCGCTTATAAAAGGAGGTCACGTTGCCCCCGAAACGGTTGTTCTCGATCACGTTTTCCATGAACTCCAACTGGAAGCGGATCGACTGCTGCTCGGCCGCATTGCCGCCGCCGCCCAGATGGATGATCTGCTTGGTCCAGTCGCGTTCGGCCAGTGTCTGCGGGTTGTCGCGGTTGGCCTCGAACTGGCGCACCTTGTCCAAATAAACCGGCACATCGGCGGGCGCGATCGCCGTCAGGCGACCGGTGGCCAGGCCGGGGGTGGGTTCGCCCAGTTCCGAGGTCAGCAGGTTGTCGGTGGCGGGGTAACCGAAACTCGGCACGAAGGCCACTTCGCTGTTTGCGGCCAACTGCTCGGCCGTGCGCAGGTCGCGGTACTCGCGCCCCTTGCCCAGCAGCAGCAAAAATTTCAGCGAGGGGGCGTAGGTCCGCGCCTCCGCCACGTAGTTGCGGATCGCCTGCGGGTGCCTCCGCAGGCCGTAGCCGTGCGAGTCATACAGGTCTTCCACGTTCACCACCCGCACCCGGTAGCCTCCGCCCGCCACCGAGCGGCGGTATGCGGCGTAGGTCTCCACCTCGTCGTTGCCCGTGCGCAGGCGGCGGCTGGTCAGCACCAAATAGTCAAAATCCTCCTGCGCCGCCGGGTTCACCTGCACGGCCGTAGCCGCAGCGGGCGCGGCACCCGCACCCGCCCGCACCAGCATGTATTCGTGCTCCTGCGCGGTGGCGGGCAGCATAAAATCCGCCGTGGCGCCGGTCCATACTTGTCCCGCCGTCAGGTCGTAAAGTTCGGCCGTTCCCGCGCCGCCCAGCTCGCTAATCGTCAGCCGCCGCGCACCGCCGGCGGGCAGGGAGAAACGCAGTTCGTTCGCCCCCCCGGCCGTCGGCAGGGCGGGATAAGTCGCTTGCAGGTAGGCCAGGGCGGCCTTATCGCGGTCCCCGGCCGTGCCCCGCAGTTGCAGCTCCACCTGCGCCCCGCTCCCGCTGGTCTGCGCGCTAATTTCTTGTACCGACCAGCCCGTTCCCGTCACCGTTTCGCCCGGCGCGCCGTTCCAGCGCACTTCCTGCGCGTGCTCGTCAAAGCCCAGCGCGAAGCGCGCTCGCGCCTCCACCGGTTCCCCCGCCGCGTAGCCGGGCAGGGCTAGCGTGGCCGTGGTGGTGGTGTTGCCGTCAAACGATAGAAAATCATTTTCACTGCGTCCGGCAAAGCCTTCCGCCGGCTCGTAATTCGAGTAATAAATAGAGATACCGGGGTTAACCCGTAAAAATTGCTTGATCGGATACGTACTAAAAATAGCCGTCGCCCGCCGCGTCAGCCCGGTTTCCGCCGTTCCGCTCGGCGCATTACCCACTGTTTGAAACCGCCGGCCCGGCCCGGCATCGGCATCCGCGATGCTCAGGTAATAAGCCGCCGTATCGGTATACAAACTATATTCCGGGTTCAATAGATCCGCCGGGTTCTCGAATAAAAACCGGTCCAGTTCCGCCCGGTTGCGCCGCCCGTAAAAGTACAACCCTTCCTCCGTCACCCGCAGGGCCGTTTCCTCGCCCAAATGATGCAGCCGCCACCGGCCGGCCGCCGTATTTTCCAGCGTCCAGCCGCCCGCCGCCAGTTCCGCCGCCCCGATGCGGTACCAGCCGTCGGCCGCCACGTCCAGCCGCACGTACGCGCCCCCGGCATTCAGCCACTCGTCCCCGTAGGTCGTCGCCCCGACACCAGGCATCTGAGCGGCCGCGAGGGCGGGAAAGAGTAGTAATAAACAGTAGATCGGGCGCATAAGAACGGTAGGTTATCCGGGGCAAATTTACGGCGGCGGTGCGGTAAATTGACCGCTGCCGTGTCTTTCTAACGTCGGCCACGCACATAAAGTGGGATTAGGGGGCGTGCAATTATTTGTGGAATATTTTGGGCGTGCCCCCGGCCCTACGCTGCGCTCCGGGCCGGGGTCGGTCCCCTCCCCGCTCGCTACCGCTCGGCCCTACGGGCTGCGACCCTGACGGCCCGCCCGGTCCGGGCACCTCACGCAGGCGGTGCGCCCTGCGGTGCGTGACGTTTCCCAGTGACCGGTGCGTGACCTCCGGTCACGCGAAACGAGAATGCCGCCACCTCCGGTCGGCCCCTGCGTAAGACCGAACGCGCTTATTATTCCACGAGCGGCACCGGTAATACCCCTGATCCGGGCACCGCGACCCTCACCCGTACGCCCTACCCTGACGATTCTCGCGCTCAGCGCGAAACCCATTCTAACGCCAACATTTTATCCCTATCTTTGCCCACCCACCACGATTTAGGCTGTTCAATCTATTTAGGTTTACCCACTACAGTTTTAACTTTATGTCAACTTCCCGTCACCCCTCTCCTTCGCGGCGGCTGGGGTTACCACGAAGTAGCCGCGAAGCGAACGGGACCCAGACGAATAGCCGGGCCGGGGGAGAGGTCTTCAAGAAGCGAGTGCAAAACCTGTACTGGCTCATGCCTGATAAACTGGACAGCCCACCCACCACGATTCGTTGCAGGGGCAGGGCGTAGCCCGCTATGTGTAGGGTCTTGTGCTACCTTCGTGGTTTCAAAAATTCAATCCTTATTTTCCTTGAACGATAACCTCGACCCCACCGCTGACCAAACCCCCGAGGACCAGACCGCCGAACGCGCCCTACGGCCCGATTCGCTGGAGGACTTCTCCGGCCAGCCGAAGATCGTGGCCAACCTGGCGGTATTTATCCAGGCGGCGCGGATGCGGGGTGAGGCACTCGACCACGTGCTGCTGCACGGCCCCCCGGGGTTGGGCAAGACCACCCTCAGCCACATCATCGCCAACGAGATGGGTGCCGAACTGAAACTTGACCTCCGGCCCGGTGCTGGAAAAAGCGGGTGACCTGGCCGGTCTGCTGACCAATTTGCAGGAGGGCGACGTGCTATTTATCGACGAGATTCACCGGCTCAACAACGTGGTGGAAGAATACCTCTACTCCGCCATGGAGGATTACCGCATCGACATCATGATCGACAGCGGCCCCAATGCACGGTCCATCCAGATTACGCTTAACCCGTTTACCCTCATCGGGGCCACCACGCGCATGGGCCTGCTCACCGCCCCCATGCGGGCACGCTTCGGCATCAACTGCCTGCTCGACTACTACGACCTGCCTACGCTGGTGAGGATCATCAAACGGTCGGCCGGCATCCTGGGCGTACCCATTACCGAGGAGGGGGCCGTTGAGATCGGCGGCCGTAGCCGGGGCACGCCCCGCATCGCCAACGCGCTACTGCGCCGCATCCGTGATTTCGCCCAGGTCAAGGGAGACGGCACCATCGACCGCGAAATCGCCTGCTTCGGCCTCGAAGCACTAAAGGTGGACGAAGGCGGCCTGGACGAGATGGACAACAAGATCCTCAGCGCGCTCATCCACAAGTTCAAGGGCGGCCCGGTGGGCATTTCCACCATTGCCACCGCCGTGGGTGAGGAGGCCGGTACCATCGAGGAGGTCCACGAACCCTTTCTTATCATGGAGGGCTACCTGCAACGCACGCCCCGCGGCCGCGAGGCCACCGAGCGGGCCTACCACCACATCGGGGCCGCGCCGCCCAGTTCGGCCGGCACGTTGTTCGACCTCGGCTAGCAGGTTCGTGATGAAGCGAATTGTGGGTTAAATCCGGCCTGTCGTGACGGTACCCGCGCAGGCCCGGAAATCATTAACCGTTGATTATGAGCTTTGTGCGTTCTACACCCATTATTTACACAGGCTTATCCTACTTGGTGTATCCTTCACAGTAAGTTAACCTTAAACGAGAGGATGGCTTAAGATGTGGAAGTGACCTTTGTGCCGGTTTAAATAGACCGAATCACAAAATCAATTCTTCTTCTATGCTCTTACGTACTTTTACACTAATCGCTTTATTCCTGGGCTTCGCCCAGCTGCCGGCCCAAACGATCGTGAACATCACGGACGCGAGCCTGCAAGGTGGCCAGACCTATAACTGGACTAAGAACAATGTTTACCTTCTCGATGGTTACGTTTACCTCGAATCAGGTGGCGTACTCAACATTGAGGCAGGTACTCGCATTGAGGCCAAGAACACGCCGAACTCGGCTCTGATCATTACCCGGGGTGCTCAGATTTTTGCCGAGGGCACAAAAGAAGAGCCGATAATCTTCACCGCGGAAGGTGAGGATGGTAATTTCGGGAATGATGATCGCGGCTCCTGGGGCGGTGTTATCGTTTTGGGCAACGGTACGGTCGGCGATGAAGATGGTATCGGAACCAGCAACATCGAAGGTATTACCGCCGAAGAGCGTACCACCTACGGTGGGGGCTTGACACCTAATGATGATGACAATAGCGGCGTACTGCGCTATGTTTCGATTCGCTACGCTGGTATTGCCCTGACCGGAGACAACGAAATTAACGGTCTTACCTTGGGTGGTGTAGGTCGTAACACGACGGTAGAATTTATCGAAATATTTGGCAACAAGGACGATGGCATCGAAGTATTCGGTGGTGCTGTTAACCTCAAGTATATTATTGCCGCATTTTGCGCCGATGACGGTTTTGACACAGACCAAAACTGGAGCGGAAGTGCTCAATTTGTTTTTGTCATCCAGGTCCCCAATGAGCCGGAAGCTAACAACGTTAACGGCGGCGAGCACGACGGCTCGGAGAACCCTGCCGATAACGGCGGCGCACTTCAGCGCGTTTATAACGCTACTTACATCGGTATGGGGGCAGACATGGACAATGGAAATGGCAACAGTGGTTTGCGGCTGAAAAATGCCGTTGCGATCAGTTATGTCAACTCGATTTTTACGGAGTTTGGTCGTTTCGGTCTTGACCTCGAAGATGAAGCTACTACCCGTTACCTGAACGACGAGTTTCAACTGACCAACAATATTTTTTGGAATTTTGGAGAAGGCAACAGCTTTGCCGAATTTGTCAACGCTTCCAATGGAAGCGGTGACCAGGATGCCGCCGTTATTGCCGAGCTACAGGCTGAAGGCAGCGAAGCCGTTAATCCTCAACTGGCTGGTATCAGCTATACCCCCAACGGTATGCTCGATCCTCGTCCCTCGGTAGGATCACCCGCCCTGCAGAATGTTGCCGATGTACCCGAAGATGATGATTTCCTCGAGTCAACTAGTTACCGTGGTGCTTTTAGCTTTGGCAATAACTGGGCTTTAGGCTGGACAACACTTGACGAATTGGGTTATTTTGGTGATTTGGTAGATGATCGCCCCACGCGCATCATCACGGATGCCGAACTTGTGGGGAACACCACTTATAGCTGGAGTGCCGACACCTTGTACTTCCTCGACGGTTTTGTTTATCTGGAAGAGGGAGGTGTTTTAAACATCGCCCCAGGTACGGTTATCCAAGCTACCGGTAGCCCTACCAATAGCGACAATACCAGTGCACTGATCATTACTCGCGGCGCACGGATCAATGCTATTGGAACGGCTGATGACCCCATCATTTTTACCGCCGAAGGTGAAGACGGAAACTTTTCCTTGCCTAATGACGGAGGTCCCTTTGCCGCTGACGATCGCGGCTCATGGGGCGGTTTGATCATCCTGGGTCGCGCTACCGTTGGCGACGAAGACGGGCTTGGTTTTAGTAATATCGAGGGTATTCCAGTAACCAACCGTACTCGTTACGGCGGTGAAAGCAATCCTAACGATGACGACAATAGTGGTACGCTGCGTTATGTTTCTATTCTTTACGGAGGAAAGGCTCTTTCCGGTGATAATGAAGTAAACGGTCTTACTCTGGGAGGTGTAGGTCGCGGTACCAGTATTGAGTACATTGAAATCTTCGGCAATGCCGATGACGGTATCGAGTTCTTCGGCGGTACGGTCGACGTGAAGCACGCAGTTGCTGCTTTCTGTGCTGACGACGCTTTTGATACGGACCAAAACTGGGCCGGTCGCGGTCAGTACTGGTTCGCCATTCAAACCCCCAACGATCCCGTTGCCAATAATATCAATGGTGGTGAGCATGATGGTTCGGAGGATCCCGCTGACAATGGCGGTTTGCTCCAGACGGTTTACAATGCTACCTACATCGGCATGGGTCAGAATGCGGATAACGGTAGCGGCAACTCCGGTTTGCGCATCAAAAATGCCGCCGCCATCACATATGGTAACTCCATCTTTACGGAGTTTGGCCGTTTCGGTCTCGATTTGGAGGATGAAGCAGTCATGCGCTACCTTGCCGATGATTTTCAGTTTCCTAGCAATATCTGGTGGAACTTTGGTGAGGGCAATACCCCGGAGCAATTCGTTAATGCCGAAACTCAGGAAGCCGCTGTAATTACTAAGCTTCTCGGAGAAGGCAATATCGTAGCCGATCCGCTGCTCTACAATATCAGCTGGACTCCTTCCACCAATAGCGGTTTGGATGGCAACGGTACCGACCCACGTCTGTTGAGCACTTCACCCGCAACCGGCAACGCCGCTGACGTTCCTGACGGTGATTTCTACGACGATGTTGATTACCGCGGTGCTTTTGCTCCTGATGCTACCGGTTCCGACTACTGGATTACCTGGACACATGCTTTCCGCATGGGCTACTTTGTAAATCTTCCCCTTTCTACTACTGAATTTGGTAGCAATGGTAGTGGAGTTGCTCTCTCGGTTCCAGCCCCTAACCCTGCTACGTCTACTACACGCATGACGATCGACTTGCCCGCCGCCGGTTTGGTGTCGGCTACGATCTTTGACCAACTCGGTCGCCAGATCAGCCGTCGTGACCTAGGACTTTTATCGGCCGGTGAAAATAATGTAACGCTCGATGTACAATCGCTACCAAACGGCAACTACTTCATCGTGATCGATACCGAACTGGGCAAAGTTGCTCAACGGGTAGTGGTGAATCGCTAAGATTGACTTCTTTCCCAAATGATTCCGCCCTGGAGACCTTAATCTCCGGGGCGGATTCTTTTATTTGCACAAAAATCGACTGTTATGAAACGTTGTCAACTTTCAACCGGCCTTTTTCTACTCTTTGCCCTCCTGTTCACGGCAGCTACTGCCTTCGCTCAGAAGGGAGTAGTGAGTGGTGTGATCTCGGATGAGGCCAGCGGTGAGACCCTGATCGGGGCCACCGTCATAATTGCCGGCACCGCTACCGGTACTGCGACCGACTTCGACGGTAAATACTCTCTCGATCTCGAACCTGGTATCTACAACCTCGAATATAGTTACATCGGCTATCCCGAAAAGACGATCGAGGGAATAGTTGTTACTGCAAAGACGGTGACTTATCAGGATGTAACCCTGAGTGACACAGAAGGAATTGCTCTCGACATCGGCGTAACCGTCAGCGCGGAGCGCTTGACCAACACGGAAGTGGCCGTACTGGTAGAGCGCAAGGAATCCGTGGTGATCTCGGACAACCTCTCTATTCAGGAAATGAGCCGCTACGGTGCCAGCGACGCCGGCGGCGCGTTGCGTAAAGTAACCGGTACCAGCGTGGAAGGTGGTAAGTACGTCTTCATCCGTGGACTAGGTGATCGCTACTCACTGACTCAACTCAACGGCCTGATTGTTCCCTCTACCGATCCCTACCGCAACAGTGCTCAGTTAGACCTGATCCCGACCAGTTTGATCGATAATATCTCGACCAGCAAGACCTTCACGCCCGACCAACCTGGCAACTTTACTGGGGGTAACGTCGATATTCGCACCAAAAAGTTTCCGGACCTTCCCACTTTTGTCGTGGCATTTTCCGGGGGCTACAATAGCCAGAGTAACCTGATCAGTGATTTTCTCACCCACGAGGGAGGCAACACTGATTATCTGGGCTATGACAATGCCCGCCAAATATCCAGCGCCCTTACCGATCCCGGCGTTCGACCTCTACTCAATTCAAGGAGTGAGGGTTTAGCCCGCAGAAATGGCGATGAGCAAGCAGCTAATGCCTTGGATGCTGCCGTACGCAGCGTGATACCTCAGGTTGCACCAACCGAAACGAACAGTTTCATCGACCATGGCATCAGTTTGGCTTACGGCAACAAGTTTAAAATGGGTAATAACATTTTAGGCCTGATTGCGACAGCGTCCTTCAAGCAGGACTACCAGCACCTGAATAATTTTCGCGAAGGAAACTGGTCGATTCTTACCCTTGACCGGGACGAGTTGTTCAATAACGGAGACTTTACCGTTAATCGAAGCATACTTAATCCTACTACTTCCGGCCTGATCGGTCTTGCTTACCGGATTGGCTCGAACAACGAATTTAACTTCACCGGGATGTACAATCATACGGCTGAGAAGCTAAGTCGTACCGTCTTCGGAGAACGCCCCGATAATATTCTCTTACCTCGTCAGTTGCAGGGTTATCAACTGAGTTTCATCGAGCAGGAATTGGCAAATTTTCAAATCGGCGGAGAGCATACGCTTCCTAATTTGCGTAACGCCAAAATTTCATGGAAAACCAGCCTGGTAAATAGTTCTCAAATCGAGCCGCAAACCCGGTTCTTCGAGAATATTTTTAATCTGGAGAATAACAGGTACGGGTTTGGGGGAGCTGACTTGAACGCCCCCTTCCTCTTCTGGCGTAATCTGGAGGACGAGCAAATTACTGCCAAGGTAGATATTACCCTTCCTTTCGGTAAGCGCGGCACCAGCTTTAAATTTGGGGGACTTTACTCGACCAAGGACCGAATCAGTACCGAAGATACGTACCGCTACCAAACTACCGGAGCAGCAGCTAACCTCGATTCACTGCGCGGTGACCAAAATGCTTTTGTTGCTGACAACAACGTTGGTATTCTCTCCCGTGATGAAGGAACCGGCCGTTACCGAATCGGCAACTACCTGACTGATGACACTCAGCCGGAGAACAGTTATACCGGTACGGAAAATATTTCCGGTGTCTACGGTATGCTGACCTACCAACTGCTAAATAACTTAAAAGCCGTAGCCGGTGCGCGAGTTGAGTTTACAGACATCGAAACCGTCAGTGAGGATACCACCGCTTCCGTCGGCCGAATTAATGAAACTGATTTTCTTCCATCGCTCAGCCTGATTTACGAGATTGTCAAGGATTTCAATATCCGGGGTACTTACTCACGGACTCTGGCCCGCCCGAATATGCGGGAAATATCCTCCTTTACCATCATCGACCCCCTAACCAATACGTTCGAGCGCGGTAATCCCGATTCACTCGGCCGTAGTCTGATCAGCAATTATGATCTGCGTTTCGAATACTTTCTGGGTGGTAATGAAGTAATCGCTCTGAGCGGTTACTACAAGGATTTTACCGACCCGATCGTACGTCAGCAGTTGCCTTCTCCAAATAACGAATTTCAGTTCATTAATACGGAGAGCGGTTACCTATTTGGAATTGAGTTCGAGTTGCGTAAGAATCTGGGTTTTATCTCTCAGAAGCTTAATCGCTTTGCGTTCGTGACCAATGCCAGCTATATTTTCTCCGAGATCAAAACAGGTGCTATTTCCGTCCTGGAACCCGAAACACGCCCTTTCGTGAGCCAGCCGGAGTACATTGTAAACGCTGCCATCAACTACCTGAACCCCGAGAAAGGCTGGGATATAGCCGTCTCGGCCAACGCCATCGGTGACCGCCTGGAAGGTATCGGATCCGGCGTTCGACTTGACCAATATAACCGTGCCCGAACTCAGCTCGACTTTATAGTGAGCAAGAGTTTCGGCAATATCCGTCTACGAGCCAGCGCACTGAATATTCTCGATGATCCATTCACGGTATCTGCCATTTACCGCGGTCAAGAGTACATCTACAGTGACTTCCAACGCGGCGTGGATTTCCGCTTCGGTGTGGGTTACACGTTTCAGTAAGTAATAGCCTGACCGGTCTTTTTATTCATCCCACCCCCCGGCCTGCGGCCGGGGGGTGGGATTTTTTTATGAAAAATGGATTATTAATATACGCTTAACGTTCATTAGTTAGAAGTGCCCGATATTTGTATTGATGGTTTAATAACCAGTTTCTTACCCAAATAGATTGATACATAAATTTTAGCGATTAACATCGCAGCCAAGTTTTTTTTCCCATTGTGGGATATGTTCGTTGTTAGCTATCTTTAACAACAACCTATAAGTCAGTTACTGCTGACGCTACCTTCCGTCAACTAATTTCTTTTAACTGTACTGTGTTGCCAAAACCCCACCGGGGTTAACACGGCCGTGTACGTATTCGACTACGGGTAGCACAGTACGTTTATTTTCATCATCTTTTCAATTCCAATTACCATGCGTAATATCTTGTCCATAACGAGGCTGGCTATTCTATGCCTAAGCCTCCCCTTCCTGTTCTTCCTGCCATCCTGCGGAGAAGACAACGCCTTGACCACGACTGAACCGCTTGAGGTGAAGCCCGAGCAAACAGCTACATTCGATAATCTCCAAATTGGAGATGAAATCTCCCTTAACAAGGCTGAAATTGATGCCCTGCTTATGAGAGCACATGGATATGTTGAAACAGATCATCCGAAAAGATTCAGTCAATTGACTGAAATCATACACGAGAAATTGAATATACGATTTCCTGAAACTACTGCTTCCTACAACAAATCCGTGAACTGCCTTTTGAGCCAGTTTGGATCAACTGGAATTATTTCCGGTAGTAGTGGAAATAGTACAGGAAGGTTTGTTACTAACTCGGGAACTGTATGTGAAGATAATGACATACTGCTTACTGCCGTGGCATACATCGTATTGCCAAACGGAAGTATATTTCCAAACGGATACGATGCTCAGGTACTGACTATAGGTGTGGATACGCAAGAAAGAGTAAAAGCGGGGGGCCAAATTGGATTTTCTCCTCCAGTCTTTGTTGGACTACAGGGAACAGTTGCTGAACTGTCTGGAGGAATCGCTACTGGGATAATCACAAAAGCTACCACAGAAAATAGTTATTTTTGCGATCCAGATGATTTTGGCGATGGATACCGCACAGAGACGTCTCTGAGTGCCCGGAACTCTGTACTCGGAGACGGGATAGTGAATTATGGCATTACTTTACTTATAGGATGTAAAGATTGATAGTTTATCACTTTGCTTTTACCCCCCACCCCCCGGCCTGCGGCCGGGGGGTGGGGTTTTTTGTCTCCCCCGTTATTCGTCCTTTACTTATAAATATTCCTCCGCCAACTCGATCACCCGGTCCAGGTTAAACTCACCGTATTGCTTAACGAGCACTTGCCCATAGCCGGTAGCAGTGGTACGCA
>CAVWSC010000013.1:0-56216 GCA_963757435.1 Lewinellaceae bacterium
GTGCTGAATGGGCTGATAAATTCGGCCATCTCCTCTCAAGATCGTTCAGGAAAGGCTCGCGGGGGATGATATGATTGGGGTTAAAGTAGCCGCGCTGGTAGCTGCTAAACTTAGGGTTGCAAGTTGCCGATAGCTATCAGCCCCTCTTTTGCGAAGTCCCTGAACCGGCGATATGATTTGAGATTTTCCAGTGATGCTAGTGACATATCCGCATCGAGAGCGGCATATAATTCTCCGATCTGCCTCTCTCGGTAGTGCTTTTCTTTGTCATTGACCAACCGGATGACTTCCTTTAGTTTCTCTTTAGGATCAGTGAGGTTTTCAGGGTTACCATGCAAGCCTAATTCCGCAGCCGTGAGTTGGGTAGCCAATTCGCGCCTTAGGGCATCTACGTCCGCCAACATCCACGATTCGGTTTCTTCTTTGGGAAAAAGCGGAACGATGGGTGGAGCTTTTGTATTTTCTTTTTTCAGGACGTTAAGGGAGGGCTGGAGCTGAAGACGGTGGGTAGCATCATACCCTTTGCCGTCCTGATCGACGTGGACGCAATAAAGGTAGAGTTGATTGCTACCCGCCCGCGCAGCGGTCACTGCAATTTCACTTCCCTTAGCCACTCCTAACCATTCGGGCGGTAGGCAGTCAATTTGACCTTTTGCCTCAAACAATAATTCCGTAAACGTACGCTGGATGATTGGTCCTAAAAACCGACGATCTGAATCTCCTTCACCGGAATAGCCTACAATGATGATGTTAGACATCGTCGGCTATTTGATCCGCCGGCAAGCGGGATAGGTAATCCACGGCCTCCCGCAAAGTATAACGCTCCAGGGGGGTGCCGTTTCGTTCCACTTCTTCCCGATCACCGATGGGATTCATGCGGGTAGTTTTGAGGGAATAGCGTTTTTCATCAATAGTAGTGATATAGGATACTTTGTTAGCTAGCAGGACGGTTACTTGATCCCGGTCGGGCAAGTTTAATGCGGCGTGGAGGACCAGGGGTGAGTGGGTGGTACAGATGACTTGGCGCGTGGTTTCTTTATCTCCGGCAACGGGCGTACTCAAATCTACGAGCAATTGCATGACTTCGTTGATGACCCGCGGGTCTATGCCATTTTCGGGTTCTTCGAGCAGGAGCGTCCGGTCAGAATTACTGTTAAGCAAATAGGAGGCCAGAGCGATGATGCGCAGACTTCCTTCGGATAGGCTTGTCGTCATAAAGAGGCGACCGTCTGTATCAGTAGCCGTTAGCGTAGTGCGACTGAAAGGATCGGTATAAATATCTATTGCGGCTAGTTCGGGAATGATACGGCGTACGCGACGACTGAGGTACTGGAATTTTTTGGGTTCGGATATTTGATAGCGTATCAGATTTGCCAAAACTCCTTCCGGTTCCATGATCTTGCGAGTGGGTGCATAATCCGAGAAGTTATTCGGATCAATTAAATCAGTAGAAATAATGTTACGTAGTGATTGTTGGCAGGCAAAAAGATGAATATTATCGGCCCGGTTCACTTCGCTTATGCTGGTCGTCGCCAGATTAGGAGTTGATTGGTTGTAAAGTGATTCCTCTTTTTCCAATAAATTTTTGTCCGGCAAATTCATGGAGATCAATCGACTATTTTCATCACGAGCGTAAAATCGCTCTACATCAATTTCGTAGTAATAAAATGGTTCATTATTATCATGAAATGCTATTTCAACTTCATAACGAAAATCAGTGTAATCTAATACAAATTTTGGACCAAGAAAAGTGGAGGCTAATTTAATCTCTACTGCAATTTTTATTTTATCGGCACTATCTTCTACTCCATACTTTGTGAAAAGATCATCCAGACTTCCACTACGAGCAACTACCGGGCCGAAAAAACCCTGTTGGGCCAGCCCCCGCACCAAGCGCAGCGCATCGAGCAGGTTGCTTTTACCCGAAGCATTGGCACCGGCAATGACCGTGAGGGGGGCGAAATCCACCGCGAAATCCGTGAAGGACTTGAAGCCCGATATTTCCAGCCGTGTAATCATAAGGGAAAGTGGTAGCGGTGCAAGGTAGTGACTATTTTGCGGCTAATGAAGAGTTGCCGTGCGCAAAACTCCGCTTGAGTTGTCTATGGGAGGTGACATAAATTAAGTCAACAGCGGTAATAGGTTACCCTCCCCTCCTCCGCGTGAGGGATGGGAGGCGTTGTCTGAACGAAGCGCAGCGGAGAGAGTGCCGGACAGCCCGGCCCCGGCCCCAGGCCGGGGACACGCCCAAAAACGACCCACAAACCTTCCCCATTGCGCCCACAAGCCCTATCTTGGGGCCGCTAAGCAATGCGGGATAATTAAGTGACCGGAATTGCGAGAGGGATTTTGTTCTCAGTCGAGACGTGGTTAACTGCGCCTGGTGGACTAAGAGCGTTCCACAACGAAGAATGAGGGCAAAATACCCGCGCAAAACGATCAATTATTAGCCGGAGATGCTAAATCCCCAAAACGACCGACCATGCCGCTACGTTACTTGCTGACCTTTTGCTGTGCCACGACTTTACTGCTGACGGGCCTGACGGCTCAATTGACCCTGACCGAGAACACGAACCGCTACTTTCGGGTGCTACAGGCCAATGCGTGCGACGATTACGTAATTGTGACCGACCCGCTGGGCCAGACGGTGCAGATGGGCGACGGCATCCTGATCATCCAGATGGGCGGGGCGGATATGGCGACGGCGGACAACCCGAATTACGGGGCGATCACGAACTATAACAATGCCGGGCACTACGAGCTGAGCGAGGTGGCGGCGAGGTCGGGCGATACGCTGTTTTTGACTACCAGTTTGCGCCATACCTACGAGACGCCCGGACCGGGGGGCACGCAGGCCGTAACCTTTGACGTGGATGATACCGTGAATATGCTGTTTACCGGCCAGAGCCACCAGGCACCTGCCTGGGATGGGAGTACCGGCGGGGTAATTGTGGCGACGGCGCGGGATACGCTGTTTGTCAACACCTTCATCGACGTGTGGGGGAAGGGCTTTCGCGGCGGCGGGGCGTTTACGCCGGCCAGCCAGTGCAATACGCTGACCAACGCGAACGATTATGTGTATGACGACGGCAACTGGCGCGGGGCGCTGAAGGGCGAGGGGATTGGCAAGCCCGTGGCCGGGCAGGGGCGCGGGCGGGGTGCACCGGCCAACGGCGGCGGGGGTGGAAACGACCACAACGCGGGCGGCGGGGGTGGCGGGCAGGCCGGAGCGGCCGGCGGATTGGGTGGCGTGAATAACGAACCGGGTTTTTTTAATTGCGACGGCGATTTTCCCGGCCGGGGCGGCAGTGCGCTACTGGTGGACAGCACGCGCCTGTTCATGGGTGGCGGCGGCGGCGCGGGCCACGCGAATAACGGCGCGCCCAGCCAGGGGGGACGGGGCGGCGGCATTGCGATCGTGTTTGCGCCGGTGGTCATATTTGGATCTTTTAATGGTATTCTGGCAGGGGCGGAGCAAGTAATCGGCGTGGAAGGCGACGGGGCCGGCGGGGGCGGAGCGGGAGGAACGATTGTGCTACGGGCTGAGTCGATCGTCATCCCGCCAGATGATCTAATCTTGCTGGCCGTAGACGGGACCCGGGGGGGCTTTACCGATAATAACGACCAGGACCGCTGCTTCGGACCGGGCGGCGGCGGTGGCGGCGGGCGAATTTTGGCCGCTAACCTGCCACCCGAAATGATGGTGAACGCAGCCGGCGGGGGTGCCGGTGCAAGCATCAATTCCGCTACGTGCGGAAACCAGGGAAGTTCCAATAACGGAGCCCTGGCCGGACAGGATGGCAGCGTCTCCCCCGCCCCGACGCTGGTCAGGGGCCTGCTGCTGCCCGCCGCGGACTTTAGCTTTACGCAGGATAGCGCGGCGTTTTCCTTCACCAGCCTTTCCATTAACGCTACTAATTTCGCCTGGAATTTCGGTACGGGAAATGATGGCAGTACGGAGGAGAATCCGCAGTTCACCTACTCCGCCGGCGGTACCTACCTGGTGCAACTGATTGCCGGCAATAGCTGCCGGTCCGACACCTTCACGCAGGAAGTAACCGTGGCATCCGAGCCGCCCGCCCAGATCCAGGCCTCGCTGGCCCTGAACGCCGACGCCGCCTGCGCACCCTGGCCGCTGGTGCTAACCGACCTGAGTAGCGGACCGACCACGAGCAGCAGCTTTCGGGTGACCGGGCCGGGGCTGGATACCATACTGAGCGGGCCGACGGCAACTATTTCGCTGACCCAATTGGGAATTTACGCGGTGGAACTCACCGTGACCGGCCCCGCCGGGGCCGTGGGTTCGTTCATGGACGGCGGGACCATCGAGATCGGGGCGGCCCCGCAGACGTCTTTCAGCTTCCTGGCGGATAGTCTGGTGGTGAGTTTTACCAACACGAGCACCGGAGCCGACAGCTACCTCTGGGATTTCGGCGACGGGCAAACAAGCACCGCAGACAATCCCGTGCATACCTACGAAACGGCTGGGGTATATGACGTGACGCTGAACGCCGCCAACGAATTTTGCAGCCGGGCCACCGCACTTTCGGTTTTAGCCGGTGAGACCACCGGCACCGACGAACCCGCCGGGGCGCAACTGGTGCGCCTCTACCCCAACCCCACCGGCGGTCTGCTGCACGTGGAGCGGTGGGCGGGCGGCACCCTGAAACTGCGCACGAGCGACGGCCGGCTGCTGGCAACCTATGCGCTGCCCACCGAACGGGAGCAAATTGACCTGAGCCGCTTTGCGGCCGGCACCTACCTTTTAGAGTTGAGCCGGGAGGGTCGCAGTTTCGGCCGTTTACTGATCAAAACCGACTAATGCGGCACTACTTCCGCCCCCTGCTGGGCTTGTTTTCCCTGCTGGCCCTGGCCGCCGGTTATTTGTTTATTACTCAGCCGGACGAGGTCAGGTGGTCCGCTTTCGGAGTCATGGCCCTTTTTTATGCGGGAATTTTCCTGCTGGGGGCCTACGCCGCCCGCCGTAAGCGCGAGGGTAGTGCCGAAGACATGATGCTGGCCGGACGCGCCCTGCCGCTGGGCATTGCCGTATTTACCATGAGTGCCACCTGGGTGGGCGGCGGTTTCGTGAACGGCGCGGCCGAGTATGCCGCCACGCAGGGGCTGGTGTGGGTGCAGGCCCCCTGGGGCTACGCGCTGAGCCTGATCCTGGGCGGTTTGTTTTTTGCCCGCGTGATGCGGCGGCGGCAGTACCGAACCATGCTGGACCCCTTGCGCGAGCGCTACGGCCGCTGGGTAACGGCCCTGCTTTTCCTGCCCGCCCTGACGGGTGAACTGTTCTGGACGGCGGCCATCCTGACGGCCCTGGGCGCTACTTTCGGCACCATTCTGGGCATCAACCTGACCACCGCCATCCTGCTTTCGGCGGCCATTGCGGTGGCCTATACCGCCATCGGCGGCCTGTGGGCGGTGGCCCTGACCGACGTGGCGCAGTTGCTGATTTTGCTCATCGGTCTGGCCGTTATCGTGCCGTTTGCGATGGAATCGGCAGGCGGCTGGGGGCGGGTCTGGCCCGCCTACCGGGAACTGTTCGGGGCCTCGGCCACCTTCGTTCCCAGTCGGGCGGCCTTGGGAGAATACTACTGGCAGTGGTGGGATTATGCCCTGCTGCTGGTGTTCGGCGGTATCCCGTGGCAGGTTTACTTCCAGCGGGTGCTGGCGGCGGCGGACGAGCGGACGGCCGTGCGGCTGAGTATCCTGGCGGGCGTGGTATGCCTGCTTGCCGCCGTGTGCCCCATCCTGATCGGCATCACCAGCGCGGTAACGGACTGGGGCGCGGTGGGGCCGCCGCCCGACGCGGCCGCTACCCTACCCTGGGTGATCGCGCATCGCACGCCGCAACTACTTGCCCTGCTGGGGCTGGGGGCGGTGGCGGCCGCCGTAATGTCGTCGGTAGACTCCTCGGTGCTGTCGGCTTCCAGCATGGGCGTGTGGAACGTGTACCGCCCGCTGATCCAACCCGGCGTGAGCGAGGCAAAAATGGCCAAACTGATCCAACGCTGTATCTGGATCGTGGGGGTGGCGGCCACGCTGATCGCCTTCCAGGTGAGGAGTGTGTACGAACTGTGGTTTTTGTGCAGCGACTTCGTGTACTGCCTGCTCTTCCCCGCGCTGGTCTGCGCCCTTTTTTACCGGCACGCCAACGGCACGGGGGCGGTGGCGGGATTTCTGGTGGCGGCCTTCCTGCGCTTCGGGGGCGGGGATAGCACCCTGGGGCTGGGGCGGTTTTTACCCTACGCCACCGATGCCGACGGGCTGGTGACATTTCCGTTTCGGACCCTGGCCATGGTTTCGGGGCTGGTAACGATTTTGGTGGTCAGCCGCCTGACCGGTGGCAGCCGGGTGATGGAGGAGGACTAACTATTAAAGAAAATGCCTACTTTTACGGCCACGACTTTTGAAGACATTGGCGACCGCTCTACCCGTTATTGCTACATTTTCACTTCACGCCCGTCTTCCATTACTCTCCCACACACTTCCCGGCACCCCCACACGCTCCCGTAATCGCCCCCGGCGATACGAAAACCTTACGTCCCGTCCCAGCGCAAAACAACGCCATGAAGCTAGTTCTTACGATTTTTTACCTCTTCCTTTTAACTGGTCTGATCTCCGCCCAGGTGCCGTGGAGTGTGACCATTCAGAATGGTAACAGCACCACCACCTGCGACGACATTTTTTCCAACCCCGACCCCCGCTGGCAGGTGCGGATCAACGGCGGTGACTGGATCACTTACTATAATGGTGACAACTGTTTCCAGAACTACCCCTTCACCCACTTCCGGGATACGGTGGCCTGCGTGGTCGACCTACCCGCACAAATAGAACTTTGCTTCCGCGCCTTCGAGAACGACGCGCTACTGCCCTGCGAGGTCTTTCGCTCGTGCAGCGAGGAGGTATGCCAGACCTTTAGCGTTCCGACGACGGCCGGGGGAAATGCGGACTACAACCTCACGCTTTCCGGCGGGGCATCGGCCGGATTCGTGGATTTTACCGTGGCTGTGGAAGTACCACTCATGCCGGACTTCAATGACATTTGCGGGGCCGTCGACCTCGGCACCCTGAATTTCGGCATGATTCTGGGAGACGCCTCGGCCGGTGGTTACAACAGCCGCTGCGCGGATAATTTGAACGAGATCAACCCGACCGATAACTTCGACTACGTCTTTAACAATGCCGCCGTTTGGTTTAAATTTCGTACCGGTAGCGATATCTCCGGCCTGACGCGCGTCGTTGCCCTTAACGATCCCCTGGGACTGGGTGACAGCATCGACCTGGAATTACTCGTCTACACCGCAGCCGGAGACGTATGCACGGGTACGCTGACGCGACACGGATTATTTCGCTACGATATTAGCACGCTCGACGCCTCGATGAATCTCATCTGCCTGGACCCCGACCAAGACTACTACATCCTGATTGACGGTACGGGGGGAACCGATTTTTTCCGGGGTGATTTCGGCCTTGAGGTCATCGACGACGGCTATGCCGAGGGAGGCGACCTGCGCTGCGACGCCTTCGACCTAGGTCTGGTGCCGGAAAACGGCATGGTGACCTCCCCTACCCCACTGGGTAATTTTTGCGCCGGTTTTACGGACGACCCCGTTACCCCCGGCTTTATTTCCCGTAACTCCATCTGGTACAGCTTTATCATGCCCGCCAGCGGTCACATCCGGGTAGATGCGGTATCGGATTCGATTGATCCGATCGACATCGAGATCGCGTTTTACCGGTCGAGCAATGACCAGTGCAACGGTTTTTTTACCCCCATCCTGGGCCAGCGCACACCGGCCGACTTCAACGAGACCTTTACCCGTACCTGCCTGGATCCCGGCCGCCGCTACTGGATACTGATCGACGGCTCGGGCGCCGACGACCGCGGCTTCGTTCAACTCACGGTAACGGACTTAGGAGACATCCGGCCCGTGACTACGAATGATACCATCGTTTGCGCCGGCAACTCGGTGCAGGTGGGAAGCAGTATTATCCACGACAGCACCGGGATTTATATCGACACCCTGAAATACCTTGGTAATTGCGATAGCATTGTCATCACTAACCTTACCGTCCTAGCGCCCCTCGAACTCAGCGTCGAGCAGACCCGCCCCGCCCTGGGCGCGGCCGGCACCGACGGGCGGGCCGTGGCCACCTACTCCGGCGGCCTACCTCCCTACACCCTGACGTGGTGCGACGGGACCACCGACGACGTCAACGAAAACCTGGTGGCCGGCACCCAGTGCTGCGTCACCCTGACCGACTCGATCGGCTGTATGCGCGACACCTGCTTTCTGGTAGATTTCGTTGTACCCATCATTCCCCTATTTACCGACGTCACCCTACTTTGCAACGGCGATACCGACGGCCGGCTGGACATTCAGGTCACCGAAGGTCGCCCGCCCTACGATTACAGCTGGAACGAGGTAGGCGGCACCCTGACCGGTAGCGGTACCCTGACCACGGATGGGGATTTCCTAAACCTGACCGATCTTCCCGCCGGTAGTTACGAGATCAACCTAAACGACGGCTTTTTCGACACTACCTTCGTGGCGCTGGTGCTGGAACCCGACCTGCTGGAAATCAGCGAGCAGGAAGTGCGCGACGCGAGTTGCTTCGGCTTTTGCGACGGCGAGATCACCGTGGATGCCTTCGGTGGCACCCCCGCCGCGGGTGGGGATTACACCTACCTCTGGAGTGACGGAGCCGCTACCCTAACCCGCAGCGGCCTGTGTGCCGGCACCTACGGCCTGACCATAACCGACGCCAACGGCTGTACCGCCACTTACACAACCGGCATCGGCCAGCCGGCCGAACTTATCGCCCTGGCCCTACCCGACCGCGACGTGAGTTGCTTTGGAGGAGCGGATGGCGCGGCTACCGTAACGTTGAACGGCAACCCCCTCGGCTACGCCTGGAGTAACGGCGACAACAACGCCACCGCCACCGATCTGAGCGCGGGTGATTATACGGTAACCGTTACTAATGCCGACGGCTGCCAGGCAGTAACCGGCGTCCGCATCGACGAGCCGGACGCGCCGCTAACGGTGACGATCGGCACGCAGCAACAGATCCGCTGCTCCGATACCGCTGACGGTATCCTGAGTGCCGCGGGCGGCGGGCCGTTTACTAACCTGACCTTTGCGTGGAGCAATGGCACCACCACCCCCGTAATCGACAACCTGGCTGCGGATAACTACTCCATTACTATCACCAACGAGCTGGGTTGCACGGCCGAGGCCACGACCACCCTCCAATCACCGTTACCCATCGTGGCGGAACTGGAAATTCGCGACCTGAACTGCCTGGACCGGGGCAACCCCAACGGCGTCATCACCGTCGCTACTACTTCCGGCGGACGGGGTGACTACCGCTACGGGATCGGCGACGGGCAAGCGATGGATCAGACCAGTTTCGGCGGCCTGGAGGCGGGCCGTTACGAACTTACCGTCATCGACTCGGCGGGTTGCGAACTTTTCCTGGACGCCGTGGTGAATCCACCGCCCGTGCTTACGGCCTTCTTGGGCGAGGACCGCGAACTACTGCTGGGCGATTCGACCCAGCTCTTCCTCCAGATCAGTAGCTCCGACGTGCGTATCAGCTGGTCGCACAACCCACTGGAAACACGGCCCGACCCATTCGTGGCACCGACGGCCAGTACTAACTACCGGGCTACCGTTATCGATACGCTCACCTTCTGCGAGACCTCGGCGTTGGTGCGTATCACCATCGACTCACGGCCGCGCGTGTACATACCCACCGCCTTCAGCCCGAACGGCGACGGTAACAACGACCTATTCCAGATCTTCGCCGGCAGCGACGTGCGGACCGTGGATTACCTCCGCATCTTCGACCGCCGGGGCGGCATGGTGGCCGAAAACACCGCGCCCACGGTGGCTAACGATCCCCTAATGAACTGGGACGGTCAGTGGCGCGGCCGGCCCGCGGCAGCGGGCGTCTATGTCTGGGTGGCGGAAGTCACTTTCGTAGACGGACGAACGGAAATACTGAAGGGCAGCGTCACGCTGGTGAGATAGGGCTTGGGCTTCGCCCGTAATTTTGTAGCAGGCTGCGCCCGGTTATTTCGGACGGATAAAAGCGATGCAGCTATTCTTCTCTCAATCGTAAAGCGATTCTTCGAGGTAAATTAATTTTTCCGGGCGTGCCCGCCCCTGACGGGTCGGTCGGTCCCTTCCGGGCTTCGCTATTCGCTCGGTGCTACGCACTAAACCCTCCAGGCACCTCACGCGGCGTCGCTCAGGTCGAGGACCTCCAGGTCCGAGCAGGGCGGCGCAGCCGGCCGCCCGTGGTACGAGTAAGCGGAACGGTTTACGTCTCGGACGTAGACGTCCTCGACCTGAGCGGCGTGTACAAGCGACGAGTACGAACTCAGCTCGAGGACCTCCCGGTCCGAGCAGGGCGGCGCAGCCGGCTCGGACCGGAAGATCCTCGACCTTTGCTTAGTTTTGCGTGAGGTGCCTGGAAGGGGCCGACGCAGGAGGCAGCCCGTAGGGTCGAGCAGACCTGCGAGCCTGGAAGGGACCGGCCGAACGGACACGCCCAAAAAAACATCACTGAGAAACTGAAGAACGACCGCCAAATCAACAGACCCGTCGATCCGGGCTATTTTACCCAACCAAGTAAACCGTTCATGCACAAGTTATTGGTACTGATTTTAGTTGTTTTTCCCTTCGTCCTTTTTGCCCAGCAGGTGCTGCTCACCGGTACAGTAACCGATGCCGAGACCGGCGAGCCGCTGATCGGGGCTACCCTGCTGGCGGAGCAAATGCCGACGGAAGAACCCGGCACGAAAAACCCGGCAACCACCGGTACCGTTACCGACCTGGACGGCAATTACCGCTTTGAACTGCCACCCGGCACGTACCGCCTGCGGGTGAGTTACCTGAATTACAGCCCCAGCAAAGATCGGGTGATCGAGTTGCGGGCCGGAGCGGACCAAACCCTGGATGTTGACCTGCGCGAGGAGGCCCTGCTGCTGAATACCGCTACCGTGACCAGCGGCCGCTACGAACGTCCCCTGAGCGAGGTGACCGTGAGCCTGGAGGTGATCCAGCCGAGTCTGATCCGGAATTCCAACCAGACGGCGGTGGACGGCGTGCTGGAAAAAATACCGGGCGTGAGTATCGTGGACGGCCAACCCAACATCCGCGGCGGATCGGGCTACAGCTACGGCGCGGGCAGCCGGGTGCTGCTGCTGGTGGATGACGTGCCGATCCTGCAATCGGATGCCGGTTTCCCGAACTGGAATGACGTGCCGGTGGAGAACATCGAGCAGATCGAGGTGGTCAAGGGGGCGGCCTCGGCGCTCTACGGTAGTTCGGCCATGAACGGCATCATCAACGTACGGACCGGCTACGCCAAAGCCGAGCCGGAGACCAGCGTGTTCACCTTCGCCCGCCTCTACGGTAAGCCGAAGGATGAATCCGCCGCCTGGTGGACGGGGACGGACACGGTGCCGCGTGAACTGGGTTTCGGCTTCCGCCACGCCCGCAAGATCGACAAACTGGACCTGGTGCTGAGCGGTTTTTACTACAATGACCTGAGTTACGAGCGTACCAATTACACCCGCTACGGCCGGGGTACGGCGGGCCTGCGCTACCGCTTTAACGACCGCCTGTCGGTGGGGGTAAATGCTAACTACAATCGGGGTAGTAACCGCTCCTACTTTTTCTGGGCGGGCATCGACAGCCTGGTGTACACCGGTGCGCCGGGCACGGAATCGATCGGGATGCCGCGCCGCTATAACATCGACCCGCAACTGACCTACTTCGCGCCTAACGGCGGACGACACCGCGTGCTGAGCCGCTACTACAGCGTTGAAAACCGGAATAACGCCAACCGTAGCAATAGCTCTAACCTGTTCTACGGCGAGTACCAGTACCAGCGGGAGATTAGCTCCCTGAATTTGGTGGCTACCGGCGGCGTGGTGGGCCAGACCACCGCCGTGCAGGCTGAATTGTACGGCGACACCACCTACAACAGTCGTAATGCCGCCGCCTACCTGCAATTGGAAAAGCGGCTGGGGTCGCGCCTGTTATTGGCTCTCGGTGCCCGCTACGAATATAATGCCCTGCTGAGTCCCGAGATCGTGAACGGGATCGAGATCCCCGGTGGGAAAACAGAGGAAAGTAAGCCCGTATTCCGGGTAGGGGCCAACTACCGGGCCGCCGAATACACCTACCTGCGCGCCAGCTGGGGACAGGGCTACCGCTACCCCACCGTGGCCGAAAAATTTATCCGCACCGATTTCGGCGGGGTGCTGATCAGCCCCAATCCCACCCTTCGAAGCGAGACCGGCTGGACGGCGGAAGTAGCCGTGAAGCAGGGTTTCCGAATCGGCGGGTTTCAGGGTTTCGCGGACGTGTCGGCCTTCTGGTCGGAATATCAGGACATGCTGGAGTTTAGCTTTACCGATTTTTTCCGCTTCGGTTTCCAGAGCCTGAATGTAGGGGATACCGAGATCAAGGGACTGGAACTGAGCGTGGGCGGCCGGGGACGGCTGTTCGGCGGCCAGACCGCGCTGACGGGCGGATATACCTTCATCAACCCGAAATTCAAGGAATGGGACACCAATATCCCGCCTACGGGCCAGCCGCGCACGCAGGGCCAGCGCAACGTGGAGTTATCGACCAGCACCGAAAACGTGCTCAAATACCGCGCCCGCCACAGTGCTAAGTTAGACCTGGAGACCACCTGGAATAAACGGTTTAGCCTGGGTGTGGCCGGAATCTACAACAGCCGCATCGAGAATATCGACCGTATTTTTCAGCAGTTGGTGGTGCCGCAACTTGCCGCTTGGCGAATGCAGGAAACGGGCTATTTTGTACTCAACCTGCGCACGGCCTACACCTTCGCCGAGCGGTTGCGCCTGAGCCTGCTGGTGGATAATGCGCTGAATGAGGCCTACACCCAGCGGCCCGGCCTGCTGGAAGCACCGCGCTCGGTGAGCTTGCGCGTGGACTGGGAATTGTAATCTGAAAGTTAGGGTTCGAAGTAGCCCACGCTACCGCCCACCCAGGTACGGTCCTTATTGAATTTAACGCCGATCATTTTGCCTTTGCTAAGTCGGACAAGGTTATTGACCAACACCGGCCGGTCGGTGCCGGGGGGCCAGAGGTACATCATGCGAATCTCCAGCTTTGCGGGGTCGTCGAGGGTAGGCACCAGGGGGACGTAATCCACTTTACGCTGGAGGATATAGTGCTCGGGGCTTTTGATGGCGTCGAGTTGCGCATTTTCCAGGTCGAGAATCACGCCCGCGCCGGCGAAACTGTAGAGGGGCTTGAGGACGTAGTTTTTCAGGTCAGCGGGGTAGTTGCCCTTGAGGTCACTGAGGAAGTGGGCCTCGGGAGAGTACGGACTTTCGATCATGGGCAGCGTATGCTTGCTGAGGCGGTAGAACCAGTTGGGGTGGCCGGCCCATTCGACGTCCACTTCTTCAATCATGTTGAACTGCCGCTTTAGTTCGGGGTACTGGAACAGTTCGTCAAAGATAACGCGGTTGAAGATGCGCCTTACCCGCTGCCGCTCGCCGCTCGCGGTGCGGTAGTAGAGCTTATCATTTTCCAGTTCCAGTTCGCTGATGCAGCAAATAGGGATGCCGAGTTGGGAAGAAGCGACCTTAAAGTCGATGCGGGTATTCTGGGTGTCGGGCAGGATCTCCAGGAGGATGACCTCCTCGGGGTTGTAGCCGGCGAGGATGGTCTGCTCCAGTAGCTGGTGGTATTCCTCGGAGGTGATGCCGTTGAAGCGCGAGGTGAAGTGCTCCGGGATGTCAAAGAAGCGGCGGTAGGCACCAGCCAGCATCTCCTGGAAAAAATAGAGCGAGGGAAAACCCTGGGCCTCGATAAGCTGGGGTTCCAGACTACCGTCGGCGGCGCGGCAGATGGCGAAATCGGCCTGGATAAAGGCCGGGCGGGGGTTCTCGCCGGGCACGGTCTGGTCAGCGAGCAGGGCACCCGCCGAGCGTTCCATGAAATCGGGGCGCAGCAGGGTGTCCATCACGTCTTCGGAAGCGCGGACCAATTTGTCGCGCAGGCCGGTGGGGATGAATACGGGTGTTTCGGCCACGTGGAAATTAGGGCGTTGCCCGTACTGGCCTTCCATCCAGGCGAGCATGGCCTCGTAGGCTTCGTTATTAAAGTCTTCATTATAGCGACGGCGGAGCTGTTCGATCATGGGGGAAAGGTAATTCCCTTCGACCGAAAATTGTTATCCTTTCGGGATAATTTTTACGCTAGCGGGCCGCCGGTGATTACTACCGCCGCTTTTTCTTACGGCCGAAACTGCGCTTGCCCGGAGACGCGGCACCGGTCATGGCACCGCCCATCATGGCGGGATTCTTGCTCATCTGGTGCATCATCTTACGCATCTGGTCGAATTGCTTGACGAACTGGTTGACCTCCTCGATATCGCGACCACAGCCCTTGGCGATGCGTTGCTTGCGGCTCATGTTGAGCAGGTCGGGGTCGGCCCGCTCGGCGGGGGTCATGGAATGGACGATGGATTCGACCTTTCCGAAGGCACTGTCGTCGATGTCGATCCCCTTGGTAAGTTTAGCCGCGCCGGGAATCATGTTAATGAGGCTCTTGATGTCGCCCATTTTCTTGATCTGCGCGAGCTGGCCGAGAAAGTCGTTGAAGTCGAACTTGTTCTTCTTCATCTTCTTCTCCAGGCGCTTGGCCTCGTCCTCGTCGAACTGTTCCTGTGCCCGCTCTACGAAGGAGATCACGTCGCCCATGCCGAGGATCCGCTGCGACATGCGATCGGGGTAGAATAGGTCCAGGGCCTCCATTTTCTCTCCCGTGGAGATGAATTTGATGGGCTTACCGACCGTATACTTGACCGACAGGGCCGCACCGCCGCGGGTATCGCCGTCGAGTTTGGTAAGGACCACGCCGTCGTAGTCGATCCGCTCGTTAAAGACCTTGGCGGTGTTCACGGCATCCTGGCCCGTCATGGAATCCACCACGAACAGCGTCTCGTTGGGGCTGATGCTTTCCCGGATCTCGGAGATCTCGTTCATCATCGCCTCGTCGACCGATAAGCGGCCGGCGGTATCGACGATGACCACGTCGAACTTGTTGTCCTGCGCGTAGGCAATGGCGTTCAGAGCGATCTCGACCGGGTTCTTGTTATCCGGCTCCTTATAAATTTCCGCGCCCACCTGGCCGGCCAGCACCGTTAGCTGGTCAATGGCGGCCGGACGGTAAACGTCGCAAGCGGTGAGCAGTACCTTTTTCTTATTTTTCTGCTTGAGGAAAAGCGCGAGCTTGCCGCTAAAGGTCGTCTTACCCGAACCCTGCAAGCCGGCGATCAGCACCACGGCGGGTTTGCCCTCCAGGTCCATCTTGGCCACCTCGCCGCCCATGAGCGAAGTGAGTTCGTCCTGGACAATCTTGACCATTAACTGGCCCGGCTTCACGGCCTGCAGCACGTTTTCGGTGCCCAGGGCTTTTTCACGGACCTTATCGGTAAATTCCTTGGCGATCTGGTAATTAACGTCGGCCGCAACGAGGGCGCGGCGGATCTCTTTGATCGAAGTGGCGATGTTGATCTCGGTGATCTTGTTATCACCGGTCAGGCTACGGAAGGCACCTTCTAAACGGTCGCTAAGGTTATCGAACATGGGGCTATACTTTAATGGAGCGCGAAGTTACGGGTTTTTACGCATTGCCGGGACGCTGCCGAAAGCGAGTGCGGGGTATTTTTCGCAAAAATTTTGCCTTCCTACGTACCCTTCCCGCATTTATTTCGTCAGATGATAGAAATTGCGTCAGGAGACCCTATATTGTCGCCGGACTTGCAATTCTTTTTTCAAGACCCATTCGATTCACTAAATCACCAATCCAATCTATGTCAGCAATCGTGAAAACGTTAGTGATGCTGGTCGGGTGGTTGACCTTTTTCCTGCTTACTTTCCAATTCTGCGTCCGGCCCTGTTGCCTGCCGGGGGATCGGGAAGAAACCGTCATCATCGACGAGCCGGGAGACTCAACTATCGCCGAAGCAGTTCGCTACCCCATCGAGACCCGTATCGGGTCGCCCACCGTACAAACCGGCGAGGGTTATCCTCAGCTCCGTACGGACCTCCTCGCCTATGCCGGTGACAACCCGGATGAGTTACTGGAAATTACCGGCTACTATTATCCCGGCGAGGCCGCCCCGGACGGTTTCGCCAACATGGGCCTGGCCCGTGCCGCCCGTATGCGTGACCTGGTGGTACCGCCCCTGGACGAGAAACGCATCGAGTTACGCTCGCGCCTGATCGACAACGCGGAACTGGCGGCTCAGGCCACCGCCGAAGCCGGTTCGTTCCGCTGGATCGAAGCCGCACCCGAAGAAGGTACGGACCGAACCGAGATCGTGGAATTGGACCGGGACGAGATCATCATCCGCTTTCCTTTCAATGCCGCAAATAAAGACCTGGAAGCCGAGGTGGAAGATTACCTGAAAAAGCTGGCCGAGCGCATGGCGCAGACCGACGAGCGAGTCACCATCACCGGCCATACGGACAACATCGGCGGCGATGCTTCCAATGTGCGTTTGGGGCAACAACGCGCCGATTTCGTGCGGGCCGCCCTGGTACGCAACGGTGCCGCAAATGACCGGATCACCACCGATTCCAGGGGCGAGAGCCAACCCACCGCGAGCAACGAGACCGATTCAGGACGCGCCGCCAACCGCCGGGTCCTCGTGAAACTGTTGCCCAATTAACCCACCCATCGTCATCAACTCATTATGAATAATATACTATTGCAAATCTGCAATCCACTCGACCTGAGCTGTTTCTGGTTCTGGTTACTCCTCTCCCTGCTGGCTTTTCTGCTCGGCTGGCTCCTTCACTGGCTACTGAGCCGGGGCGTTAAGGCGCAACTGGAAGCCGCACTACTGGAACGCGACAAAGCGATCCGCGAACGCGATGACTACCATAAGCAGTACACGACGCTGAAGGCCGATTTCGATAAAGTCTCTTACGAACTGGAACAGTGCCGTAAAACCACTGCCGATCTCCGCTCGCGCCTGGCTACCAGCGACGCCGACCGACAGGTACTCCGCACAAAGTTAGCGAACCTGGAAAGCAGTGACGCACCCGATACGACCGGACTTGGCATCCTCGCCGGCGCCGCAGCGGGTACTGCCAAGAGTAGTGGAAGCCGTAAAGTCGGATTCGCCAACTTTTTCGCCAATGATTACCTCCAGATCATCGAGGGCGTCGGTCCCAAGATCGAGGCACTCCTCAAAGCCAATGGATACAGCACCTGGGCCGCCGTGGCCGCCGCACCCGTAGCCGGCCTGCAGGAGATCCTGACCACTGCCGGCAGCCGCTACGCACTGGCCAAGCCCGATACGTGGCCGAAGCAAGCCCAATTTGCCACCGACGGTGACTGGAAGGGCCTCATCGCCTACCAGCAGACGCTGGATACCGGAGTGGTGAAAGCGGTGGAATTCTCCACCCCCTCCAAATTCGAAAAGCTGGCCGCCAAGGCAATGGGCTTCAGCAGTACCAATCCGGAAGACCTGAAAGTGGTGGAAGGGATCGGTCCGAAGATCGAAGGACTACTCAAAGCCGCCGGCATCAATAACTGGCGCGAACTGGCGGGTACGACCGTCGATCAAATCCAGCAAATTTTGGACGACGCGGGCGACCGCTACCGATTGGCCTCGCCCGATACCTGGCCCCGTCAGGCCGAATTGGCCGCCGATGGCAAATGGCAGGAACTCGGCGAATACCAGGATTTCTGCAGGGCGGGAAGTAATTCCTCCGGCATACCGTAATGACAACGGCCGCTGCTTCCCCCGGGAAGTAGCGGCCGTTTTTTTAATCAGCTTGTCCTAGGCCGTTTGCGGGGCGAAAGCAGACCTGACTAGCGCAATGGCCTCGGCCTCATCGGCACAGGATTGCCGCAACAAGTCGGGTAGCGTGTCGGGGGCGTCAGGGGCACTGCCGGGTATAACGTAACGCTCCACATCGCCTAGTGTAATCATCTGTCCACCAAGAATCAGCAGCCGCTCGACTACATTTCTCAATTCACGGATATTGCCGGTCCAGTTCAGATCAGTCAGGCGTTCCAGGGCGGGGGCATCCCAGCGGGCGGGGTTGCTGCCGTTGGCGCGGGAAATACTGCGGCTAAAATATTCGATCAGGTGGGGAATATCCGCGCGGCGATCGTTTAAGCCGGGCACGTCGATCAGGATCACGGCGAGGCGGTGGTAAAGGTCTTCGCGAAAACGACCGGCGGCAATCTCGGCCCGCAGATCGCGGTTGGTGGCAGCCAGCACCCGTACGTCTACCCGAATTTCCTTCGTGCCTCCCACGCGAGTGATCCGCTGTTCCTGCAACGCGCGTAACACTTTTGCCTGGGCACCGTGACTCATGTCGCCGATCTCATCCAGAAACAGCGTACCGCCGCTTGCCTGCTCGAATTTACCGATCCGCTGTTGCGACGCGCCGGTAAACGATCCCTTTTCGTGGCCGAACAGTTCGCTCTCGATCAGTTCTGCCGGAATGGCGGCGCAATTCACTTCTACCAGCGTTTTATCCGCCCGCTTACTCGCGGCGTGCAGGTGGCGGGCCACCAGTTCCTTGCCCGTACCGTTGGGTCCGGTGATGAGCACCCGCGCATCCGTGGGACCCACCTGCGCAATGGTTTCCTTGATGTGAGTCAGTCCCGCCGATTCGCCGATCATGGCGGGGGCGGCCTGGGTGCGGACCTTGCGTTGCAGGGCCTGTTTTTCAGTAATGAGCGTGGAGCGGTCCAGCGCGTTACGCACCGTGATCAGGATGCGGTTGAGGTCCATGGGCTTGCTCAGAAAGTCGAAGGCACCGTGCTTGACGGCCTCCACGGCCGTGTCGATATCTGCGTGGCCGCTGATCATGATGACGGGCAGGTCGGGCAGCAGCAAGCGCACACGTTCCAGGGCGTCCATGCCGTCCAGTTGGGGCATCTTAATGTCCATCACGCAACAGTCGAACTCGCCCTGCCGCAGTTTCACCAGGGCCTCCATGCCGTCGCCGGCCTCGTCGATTTCGTAGTCTTCAAATTCCAGAATATCCCGCAGGGTGCGGCGGATGACGGGTTCGTCGTCAACTAGGAGTAGCTTGGGCATGGCGGTTTCGTGTTCGGTTAACGCTTCCGCCGGTGTACGGGCACCGGGGGGCCGGTGTTGCGTTTTGAACCGGGTATCTGCGTCCGATTATTCCTTCGCTTTTAAATGGGCATTCGGGCGTGCCCCCGGCCGGAGGCCGGGGTCGGTCCCTTGCGGGGTTCGCTGATCGCTCCGTGCTGCGCACCCCTCCCTGCGGTCGTGCCCTCCAGGCACCTCACGCGGGGTGGGAAACGTAATTACGTCTCGTGAAGCTACTCGCCCCTGAAAAACTTATCCACTCGCCTTTCTCCATTCAGGATAAAACTGAGCACGCCGATGCCCCGGTAATCCGGCAAGCGGTAGGGCTGGTTGGTGGTTACCCGCTCTGATCTGATCAATCTGCCGTCCGTGGTGTGGAGGTCTACGACTAATTCGATTAGCTCGTCCGTTTCGATCGTGTAGGTGGTAGGGGTGTAGCGTATGGAGAAATTTGTTTTGTCTAATTGCTCTACATCCGTATCGATGTCCAGGGAAATGGAATATAACTCACGGCCGATCGTATTATCCAGATTACTCAGGTAATAGAGTTTGTTATCCTGCACCCCGAGCGGTAGTACGGATTTTGGATTAGTCGAGGATTGGTTAAAGTTATAAAAATTCGAGAATGAACCGTCAGTCATGTTGATGTAGTACAACTCCGGGTCAAAGAGGTTAGAAACACCTGACGCGATGAAAGCGAAGTTGCCATAAACCAAAACATTCGACAGATAGGTATTTACTTCAAATAATTGAGTTGTGCCTTCGGTAGTTCCGTCCGTATAGAACACAAATTTATCCCCAAAAAACCCTGCTTCTTCTCCGACGAAAACCATTTTACCATTCACCACGCCATTAGGGATCGGTTCGCCCTGGACAGAAGCTTGGTTTTCAGAACTGAAGAGCAATTGTTCTTCCCCCTGCTGTCCGTTAGTCATAAAGTAACCCTGGCCACCGACCCAGGCAAGCGATGCCTCGTCCGTGAAGTCATGAAGTCTTCGCGCACCGCCCCCTGAAATCGTTATTTTCCCTACGGAGCCAGCCTGCTCATCGTAGTAGTAGGTACCGGTTATCTCGGGTTCAAAAGAATCCTCCAAGCCAAATATTAGTCCTCCACTCACTTCGCTCAGTCCAAAAACATCTGCGAACCCAGAAGTTTCATCCGAGGATCCCAACAAAACAACGCTGTCCCCCTGTACGGCATACAGTTGGATAAAATAATTGTTCTTTTCTACTAAAAAAGCTATCTCTTCCTGGTAAGTTGCGTAATTGTTTGACTGCTGCTGCGATTCGGTAAAGAATCTTACTCCGGAAAAGATATTTTCGCTCACCTCCCCGTCCGTGCGGTAAAGCTCCGTATTGACAGTATAGTATAACCATCCCGATTCCGAGACGATCATCCCTCGCGGGGCGGTATTGACATCTCCGGCATAGCTAAACTCGATCTGTGTATTTTCAGCCGTACCATCCGTTGACCAGATTCCTGCGCCATTAGTTTCGTCAACGGCGGAAAAATATACCTTGTCATTGAAGTAGATGAAATTACCGGGGCGGGAAGACTCCGGCCCTTCATTAATATCCTTGAGTAGCGTCAGGGTACCGTCCTCTAATACGCCTAACTCTTCGCCGACATCACTATTGACGACCGGAAAAATTAATCGGCTCCCGATTTCGATACTTTTGAAGTTAAAGCAATTTAATCCA
The DNA here is from genome assembly GCA_963757435.1 of Lewinellaceae bacterium. Taxonomy (GTDB): domain Bacteria; phylum Bacteroidota; class Bacteroidia; order Chitinophagales; family Saprospiraceae; genus Neolewinella. The sequence continues at coordinate 20,863 of CAVWSC010000013.1, forward strand.
TCATCCGGGCCTGGATTAAAATCGGCCACTAATTCGGGGGTTTGCCCGAACAGGGTGAGGGAAAAGCAACTGACGATCAGAAAAAGCAAGCGTGATTTCATGGTGTATTTTTGTTAATTGAAGAATTAGCTATTCGAGAACGATTAGCGTGAGGTGCCTGGACAGGGCGCAGCGCAGCGCAGCAGCCCGCAGGGCCGACCGAACAGGGAGCTGGGAAGGGACCGGCCCCGGCAGTAGCCGGGGGCACGCCCAACCAAAAAATCTCTGAACTATCCGGTAGCTAGTAAGAGCGTAGGTAAATTACAGCAGCACTTTCGATGATTTTATGGGTCAGATGAATGAGACGCGCCGACCAGATGGATTGTTGATTAGCTGCGCTGATCGTCGCAAGCTCCTCGGAGTTCTTGATTGGCGATGACCTGCGGTGATCGTCGCAAGCTCCTCGGAGTTCTTGATTGATTACCCGTCAGGTCAATCACTTAGAGCGTGTCTAAATTTTTACTTCCTGAAAACCAATCATTTAAGAACCCGGCGTCATAAAAACTGACTTACGTAACCCGCTGTGCGCGCACTACGAGGTAGCCGCGAAGCGAATCGTTTATCCTCAGTTCTTAAAAATTTTAGACACGCTCTAAGCCACAATATACAGTATATTACAACTATCCTACCCTAATTAATTTACCATCACGGTGCCAACCGCTCTCGCGTCCACGTACCGTTTTCCGCCGGCCGGCGGTACGCCAAGCGGTCGTGCAGGCGATTGCTACGGCCCTGCCAGAACTCGATCATTTCCGGGATCACGCGGAAGCCGCCCCAGTCTTCCGGCTTGGGGATGGTACTGTTTTCGGGGAATTTTTCTTCCATTTTTGCCAGATTATCATTTAATAGCTCGCGGTTTTCGATGACGCGGCTCTGCGGGCTGGCCCAGGCCCCGAGTTGGCTGCCCCGCGGCCGCGAATGAAAGTAATCGGCCGAATCCTGCGGGGATAGTTTTTCTACGCGCCCCTCGATGCGGACCTGCCGTTGCAATTCCAGCCAGTTAAATACCAGCGCCGCATGGGGGTGGGCGTCCAGTTCACGGCCCTTTCGGCTGTCGTAATTGGTGTAGAATACGAAACCGCGATCGGCATCCGCCCCTTTAAGGAGTACCACACGGGCGGCCGGACGGCCGTCGGCCCGGGTGGTAGCCAGCACCATCGCATTGGGTTCCGGCAAATCGGCGGCCTCGGCGGCGGAGAACCAGGTCTCGAATTGCTCGAACGGGTTATCGGAGGCCTGGTCTTCGGTAAATTCATCCAGCGTATAATCTTCGCGCAGATCGGCAAGGTCGATGGCCATGGGTGGGTTAGTTTGGTTACTACTAGCACAACTTTCGCCCCCCGTTTGTTTGCCCGTTGACGGGAGGGGCACGAATTAAGCCCCACCGGCCGTTCCCTACTGGATCACCAAATCACGCCTTACGTGCTACCAAAGCTACCCCTCGTCTTGATTTTTCTCCTCGCCCTCATCGGTACCCTCCCCGCCCAGCAGCGGCTCGACCGTGCGCGGGGTTATTTCGCTGCCGGTGATTACCGCGCCGCCGAGCAGGAGATCGCCGATGCCGGACGCGGACTGAGGTCCAAGCCCGAAGCCCGTTTGCTACTGGCCGTCAGTCGTCTGCAACTGAACAAACTGGACGGGGCGGCCACGCTCCTTAGCAGTTTGGTGGAGGAGAAAAAGGAACCCTACCCGGTGGCCAACTATTACCTGGGGCGTACGCTACAATTGCAGCACCGTTTCGTGCCCGCCGCTGAGTATTACAAGCGTTACCTGCGCAGTCTGGCCGCCAACGCACCCGAGCGACGGCTGACCATCGAGCTGATCCGCTCCTGCGATAACGGCCGCCAACTGATCGAACGGACGCCCCGCCTGGTGGTGGAGAACCTGGGACCGGAGGTTAATTCCATTTACGACGAGTTCGCGCCCATTCCCAGTCCCACGCGGGGCGGACGGCTGTACTTCAGCGCCTTCAATCCCGCCAACAGCGGCGGCGTGGCCGATCGGCGGGGAGGAACGGCCGGCGGGGGCGACTTCTTCAGCGATATCTACACCACCGAAACTCAGGGCGTTAACTGGCGGCCCGCCCGCCCACTGGATTATACCCTGAACAGCCCCCGCCACGAGGTGCTGCTCGACATCAGCCCCGACGGCCGCCGGCTCTACTATTATCAGGGTAGCTCGGCCGAGGACGGTAATTTCCTGCTCGATACCTTCCAGCAAGCGGCCGATCGGCGGCTCACCACTTACCCCCTGGATGCGCCCCTGGATGCGCGGGCGGGTGACGGGACGCCTTTCTTTTTCGGCAAGAACCTGATCTTGTTCTCCTCCAGTCGTCCCGGAGGGCAGGGCGGACTGGATATCTACCGCGTTCGCCGCCGCAATGACGGCGGCTGGACGCAGCCCGAGAACCTGGGTCCGCGAATCAATTCGGCTTACGACGAAACCACGCCCTTCCTGGCCAACGACGGCCGCACGCTTTACTTCAGCAGTAATGACGCGGCCCGTTCCATTGGCGGCTACGACGTACTGCGCTCCTACCTGCTCGAAGATTCCGACACCTGGACCCAGGCCGAGAACCCCGGCCTGCCGCTCAACAGCGCGGCCGACGATACCCACTTTCGCCTCGCCTACGATGCCTTTACCGCCTACCTCTGCTCCGACCGCCCCGACGGCTACGGCGAGCGCGACCTCTACGTCGTGTACTACCAGGATCCGCAGGAGGAAATGGACCGCCCCGCCCCCGCCCCGGCGGAGTTGGTGCAAACCACCCCGCCCCCACCGCCGGGTGCCAATCGCGTGATGCCGAACGCAGTTCCGCAGACTACCGTGGTGCCCCGGCCCGATCCAACTCCCCCGTCCCCCGCACCGCCTATTCCCGTTCCCTTTCCGATCGTGACCAGTCCGGTTCCCGACCCCGTACCTGCTCCTATTGCGCCGGTCGTGCCGGATCCCAGTGTGACCGACAGCCCCGCTTCCGCCCTCACGCCCTTCCGTCTCGCGCTGGACAATAACTTGCTCAGGACCACCGACCTGGACCGGGCCAACTTGCGCCGGCTCACTGAGTTACTGCGGCAAAGCCCGTCCGCTCCCGTGCTCGTTACCGCCTATTCGGAGGTGAATAACGGCGAAAAACTGTTCCTCGCCATTCAGCGGGCCGAAACGGTGGGTAAGGAATTACAGCGCTTCGGCATTACGGCCGAGCGGCTGAATTACCGCTGCTTCGTCAGTTCAGAGATCGGCCACGACCGGGTAGACATCAGCCTAATCGGAACCGACCTCTCCCCTACCCCGGCGGAAATAGGGGGTCCGTTACCGCTCAATCAGGACGTTTACTTCGGCGTACAGGCTTTGTCCAGTAAGCAGGCGTATACCGGTACGGCCCTAGAGAACCTGCCGCGCGTAACTGTTGAAACCCAGCCCGGGTTCGACTACTACCGTTATACCGTTTCCGGCGCCGCTACGCTGGCCGAAGCCGGACAAATCCAGGCTCGCCTGGAGCGAGCGGGGCTAAAAGGTGGATACGTGGTCGCCTACTTTCGTGGACTCCGGATCGATCGCCGCAGAGCGGGGGAACTGGTTGATAGGTTTCCGGCCTTACGGGAATTTGCGGGTAGGTAGGTACGTGATTTAGTCGATTCAGCTAATCGAAATTACCCTCTCCACGGAAACTACCCCTGGCTTCGATCCAGCCGTAATTACCCGAAAACCTCCTGCCCGTCGAAAAAATTTGCGTGGTTACGGAAATACCCCTTACTTTACTACCACTAACCTGCTGCCTGCTTTTGTCGACCGGGTAGCCGATTTAACTTCTATCATTTCCCCGCGCCGGCCGGTGCGGGAGACCAACACCCCTCGCCCATGAGTATGTTCGGAGACCTTAAACGCATCTTTTTCGGTGCCAAAGCCGTGACCAAAAACCAGGCCCGCCGCGCCGGTGACGCCGCTTCGGAAGCCGCCGATGATTTCGGCCACAAGGCCGCCGAATTCGTGGATCGCACCGGCGATCAGCTCAGTCATACGGCCGATGAGCTGAGTAAAAAGGGCAAGGATGCGCTGAGTGACCTGACCGAAAAAATCTGGAACGAAGGCGAGCACGCCGCCCAGCGCGGCCGGGAATTGAAGGACAAGGCGGAAGATTGGATGACCGGAAAAACCGCCGACCCGCTGCCCCACGTGCCCCCGACCGGCCAGGAGCCGGCCGATTCGGAAGCCGCCCATTTTACCACGCCCGAGCAGCCCACCACCTCCCTGCGCCCACCCGCCGAGCGGCGGCCGGTGGAGGATATTGACTTCGAGGTGAATGCGGCGGTGCCACCGACCGCGGCAACGCCGAAGGAGCCTTCCGCCCTGGGACAGGTGGCCAATCAGGGCCTGGATGCCGCCGCCCGTGCCGGGCTGGCCGCGAAGGATAAACTGAAAGACGTATCCGAACGCGTGGGCAAGGAAGTGCTGGATAAGGGCGGCAAATTGCTGGACCGCGCCGCCGAAAAGGGGGCCGAAATGAAGGGTAAGTTCGACGAGCTGGCCGACCGCGCCGATGCCGCCGTGAAGCGTGACGAGATGGACGAGCAGATCCGCAAGGCCAAGGAGGCCGCCGAGGTGGCCGCCGCCCGCGCCAAGAGTTTTAATTATAAGGAGGAAAAGCGCGACGCCGGCGACAGCCTGCTGTCCGGTACCGATTCGTTCTTTGATCGCGCCGATCGTTTCGCCAAAGGCGATTACCACGATGATGGCGGTAAGCAGCTCAAGATCAATAAGGACCCCGATTTTCAGCCCAAGAAAAAGGAGGGCACCCTGCCCGGTTTCGAGGACCGCGACGGCGACGGTGACGAGTTGATCGACGACGCCATTATCGAGGAATAAGCGAGTGCCCGCCCCTACCCTTTTCGCTAAACTGGCCGCCTGGTCGGTCCACCTATTTACTGCCTCCGGTCTGCTGGCGGGCTTCATGGGTCTGCTCGCCGTAGCGGCGGGTGATTACCGCGCGGCCATGCTGTGGATGCTGCTCACGCTGGTGATCGACGGGATCGACGGCACCTTTGCCCGCGCCGCCCGCGTGCGGGAAGTGCTGCCCCAGGTAAATGGCAGTACCATTGACTACGTGATCGATTTTTTTACCTACGCCATTTTACCGGCTTACTTTTTTTACCGCGCCCTGCCCGTGGGTTCGGAAACGCTGCACCTGGCCGGGGCCTTTATTATGCTGCTCTCCGCGGCCCTGTATTACGGCAAGGAGGGCATGGTGAGCGAGGACGGCAAGCACTTCATCGGCTTCCCCGTCTTATGGAATATGGTGGTATTCGTACAGATCTTTGTTTTCACGGGCTGGCCCGCCTGGGCGCACCTTTTGTTCGTGGTGGCACTGGCGGTGCTGCATTTTCTCCCCATCTACTTTGTATACCCCAGCCGCGGCGGCCGCTGGTGGCCGGTAACGATTGCCAATACGGTGCTATTTATCGTGGCCGTAGCGGTAAATGCGTGGTACTATCCGGAATGGGAGGGAGGCGCGGCGGTTTTCTGGCGGGGGATGGTTTATCTGACGGTGGGTTATTATGTGGTGCTGGCTTACTTGGATACGCCTAGAGTGAGGAAAAAATATTAACTCTAAGCTGGTTCGTGAATCATTATTCCAGGCAAAAAAGTAAAATCTTTAAGGTTGTAGGTATAAAGAGGAAGTCTATTAACTACAGCTGTCGCACCTATTATAGCATCTGGAATTTGCAGACCGTGACTTAATCTGTAATCTTTTACAAAATCAAGGGCTTTCCTCGAAACTGCTTCATCAAAGTGAATAATATCGTAATATTCTAATCTTTTCTCTATCTCCGTTAGATTTACTTTGTTTCTCGCACCTTGGAAAAGTTCCATTACTGTAACCGAGGAAAGCGCAATCCCGGACAAACCAATCCGATCAAGTTCTTTAATTGTATCCAAGCGGCCGTTAAATGCGTCTATAAATATATTCGTGTCGCAAATTATCATACTGGACTATTGTAATTGCGATCCCAGCCAATAGTACGTATCTCCTCAATCGTCCGGGGATCGTCTTTCCACAAACCAAATATAGCGGTAGGATCGAGAGTTTTGTCCCCTCGACTGATTGGAATAGGACGCTCAACCGGGGATTCTTTTAAATTAACACTACTGATATTTAACGATTCCAGTAATTGCTTCAATTGTTCCAGCTCTTGAGGACCGGAAAGCTCGATCGTAACTGTCATGATCTAATTTTTTACAAAGTAACGCTAAAATTGTTAGCTAAGTTTTTTGTCAATATTCATCACAGCAACCCCAGCAAATGCCCCATGTCCTTCTCCTTCGTCGCCAAATACTCCCGGTTCTCCGTGCGGGCGGGGATGATGATCGGCAGGCGGCTCACGATTTCCACGGAGCTATCGGCGATGGCGTCGATCTTTTCGGGATTGTTGGTCAGCAGGTGAATGCGGGGGATTTTCAGGTCGCGCAGCATCGCCACGGCGATGCCGTACTGGCGGGCGTCCACCTCCAGGCCCAGGTGCACGTTGGCCTCGATGGTGTCCAGACCCTCGTCCTGGAGGCGGTAGGCCTTTAGCTTATTGATGATCCCGATGCCGCGCCCTTCCTGCCGCAGGTAGAGCACCGCCCCACCCCGCTCGGCAGCAGTCCGCAGGGAGTAGTGCAGTTGCTCGCCGCAATCACAGCGCTGCGAACCGAACAGATCGCCGGTAATGCACTCCGAATGAATACGGATCACCACGGGCTGCGCCGGGTCTACGTCTTCGTGAACCAGAGCCAAATGCGGCGCATACTCCTCGGCCGAATCGGCGTAAGCGATCATATTGAACCGCCCGTAAGGCGTCGGAATAACGGCCTCGGCCTGCCGGCGCAGGTTAGCGACGTGCGGGGCGTCGTCTAGTGAAGGTGGTTTGCTGACGGACATGCCCCAATAACGCCCCGCCAAACCTTAGGTTGCGAACCCCTGCCCTACTTAAGGTGAAACACGCGGGTTTCCTTCGGCCCCAGTTCGATCCGCTTCAGGTCGCTCACCTCCGTTCCGCGCGTGACGTCCGTAGCTTTAGCGGCATCCTTCAGGTGATCGTTGTAGAAGTCCGTGTCCAGCGTGGCGGTCTTCCCGTTACCGTTGAAGACCACCATCACGCGGTCTTCGGCCGTCTCGCGGAAATAAACGTACAGGCCGTCACGCGGTACGAACTGCGTCAGTTTGCCCTCGCGCAGGGCGGGAGACTCGCGCCGGAACCGCGCCAGCCGCCGCACGTAATCGAAGGCGGCGGCCTGCTCCGGGCTGCGGTCCTTGCTTTTGAACAGGTCGGTCTTATCCCCCCGCCAGCCGCCGGGAAAATCGATTCGGCCGCCCTCACCGAAGCCGCCCCCGGCCCCGGTCAGTAATAATTCTGTGCCGTAGGTAATCATTGGGATTCCGCGCAGGGTCATCAGCAGGGCCAGCCCGCTTTTGTACTTGTCCATGTCCTCGCCCATCGAGGTGAAGTAACGCGCCAGATCGTGGTTATCCAGAAACAGAACGTTGCGCGTCGGGTCGTCGTAGAGGTAATCCTGGGCCAGGGTGTAGTAGAGTTTCAGCACGCCGTCCGTCCAGCCCGGCTCGTTGGCCAGGGCGTCGTTGATGGCGTAGTACAACTGAAAATCAGTCACCCCCGGCAGGTGGGTATTGGTGGCCGGGTGCAGCCGCTCGCTACCCGCAAACCACGCCTGCACGCCGGGGCCATGCACCCAGGTCTCCCCGAATATGCCCAGGCCGGGAAATTCCTCCAGCAGCCGCCGGTTCCATTCGGTCATGAAAGCCGGGTCGGGGTAGGCGTAGGTGTCGATCCGGTAGCCATCCTGGCCCGAGGCCAGCACCCACCAGATGCTGTTCTGGATCAGGTAATTGGCCAGCAGTTCGTGTTGCTGGTTCAGGTCGGGCATATGCTTATCAAACCAGCCCTCGGTCATCAGTTTATAGTCGCGCTCGCCGGCGTGCGGGTCCAGCAGCGTGGTGGCGCGGTAGGTCGTTTTCGTATATTCCGGCCACTGGTGGATCCAGTCCTCGGCGGGCAGGTCCCGGATAAACCAGTGCCGGTCGCCCACGTGGTTAAAGATCACGTCCATCACCACCTTGATCCCCCGCTCGTGCGCGGCCCGCACCAGTTGGCGGTACTGGTCGTTAGTCCCGAACCGCCGGTCGATCCGGTAATGGTCCGTCACCGCATACCCGTGGTAGCTCTCGTAGGGCTGGTCGTTTTCCAGCACCGGGTTCAGCCAAATCGCGGTCACGCCCAGGTCCTGCAAATAATCCAGCCGCTCCATGATCCCGATCAGGTCGCCGCCGTGCCGAAACAGGAATTTCGCCCGGTTCGTGCCCGTCTGCGCCATGCCTTCCACGCTGTCGTTATTCGTATCGCCGTTCGCAAACCGGTCGGGCATGATCAGGTAGACCAGGTCCTCCTGCGTCAGCCCTTTCGCATACGTTCCGGCGGCCGGTTTTTCCTTCAGCTCAAACGGGTAGGTCCTGATACTCCCGCCCACTTCCACCTGGATCGGCACCTGCCCCGCCCGGGCCGTTGAGTCCACCACCAGGTTCACGAACAGGTAGTTCGCGTTCGCCACCCGCTGCGTCCCCGTCACCCGCAGGCCGGGGTATTTCACCGATGCCGTACCGCCGCCAATGCCCGCATCGTAGAGCAGCACCTGCACCTTTTCCTCCGCCATGCCCACCCACCAATTCGGCGGTTCCACGCGCACCGCATCCACCGGCCCGGCCTCGGCCTTGCGCAGGTAATATTCCGATTCCTCCGTCCCCAGCGGCAGTTTCTGCATCGGGTCGTCGTTATAAATATTGCCCTCCTGGGCGGTCAGCAAAGCGGCAAAAAGCAGGAAAAAAGGGAGCAAGATCGTTTTCAAGGCGGCACGTATTTGGTTGCGCGGCTAAGATAGGGCATCCTGCGCTGAGGCAACTTTTCCGGGCCGGGATTTTTGGGGCGTGCCCCCGCCTGCCGGCGGGGTCGGTCCCTTCCAGGCTTCGCTGCCGCTCGGCCCTGCGGGCGCTACCGCCCTTCCAGGCACCTCACGCGGGCGGTGCGAGACCCTCATTCGCACCGGTGCGAGACCGGAAGTCGCGCATCGCCCGCCAACCGGCAACCAAGTTAGCGGCAGCAACAGCCCCCACCCCCTAAAAACTTTAGTTAAGATTCACCGCACCCCCCAACTCGCCGCGTTATCAATCACGCCGGCATATTGCCGACCGGACCATAAAATACCTCCATGAAAATCCTCCTCACTACCCTCTTCCTCCTCCTCACTTGCTCCCTACTCACCGCCCAGAATGATAAACGATTCCTCATCGGCATCGAACCTTATTTTGCCGGAATCAACGTCCCGGACCCAGCGGACAGCGTTGCTTCCTATAACGTGCTCTTCCCGGTCATCTTTGCGGGCTTCAAGCCCCTCGATTTCCTGGAGGTCAGTGCGCGGGTTAGTTTCATTAGCGGAAACACCGATGAGATCGGGGTGGATATTGACGGCGGATTCGGTTACGGGGTGGACACTAAGCTGCTGGTTTCCAAATTACTACCCATTAACGATAACTGGGCGCGGGATGCCGTGGAGTACTACGTAACGGCCAAATACCTGCGCCTCAACTACGCCACCGCAGCCTACGGCGGCCCGGAGCGAACGCCCGACAACCGACTCAATGAAGAATACCAACTAGGGGCCGGTTTGGGCATGAATATCTTCGCCAACCTCTGGGTCCGGGTCGACTACGCTTACGCAACCGCAGATTTTGGGGTAAGCAGAACACGTGGTAACGCGGCCGGGGCTATTCTGTATAAGTTTTAAACCCCCGAGGGTCGTGGTCCCCGGATCGCGGAAACAAGGGTCCCGGTGAATAATCCCTTACTAAATAAACCAAGGATGCCGCCACCTCCGGTCGGTACACTTCGCCGCCACCAATCCATTCAACGAACTCGGCGCGCAGACCAGGCTTCTCGATGTACCAGTCCATGATGACAAACCTTCCGCCGGGCCGTAAGAAGGGAAGAAGGTTATCGATGACATTCCGCCATTCGGGGAATCCGAATAGCCCGAGGTCACAGAGGATAGCGTCGAACTTGACTCCTTCGCCAAGATGGTCCTGGACCCAACTTTCGTTGACCTTGGTGGCATTGTCTTTGAAAAGGCTGATGTTATCCCAACCATTGGACGCAATTTTCCCACGGGCTTTTGGAGCATCCCGGAAGAGAGGTCGACGCCGACTATTATCCCAGAGCCGTTCAGGTATTGCTGAAAGTAGCGGAAGTTTTGGCCGGTACCGCAGGGGAGGTTAAGAACGGTTTGCCTTTCCCCCAGCGCCAATGCCTGAATGGCAAATTTGCGCGGTTTGCGGTAGTACCAATCTGGGGAGAGGAGGTCGTAGACGCGGGAGAACTTATCGTAGTAAGATTCGGCCATGTTCATACTTAGAGCGTGTCTAAAATTTTTAAGAACTGAGGATCAATGATTCGCTTCGCGGCTACTTCGTGGTTAAGGTTCTGGCTAGATAAAAGCTTACGCGCATAGCGGGTTACGTAAGTCAGTTTTTATGACGCCAGGTTCTTAAATGATTGGTTCTCAGGAAGTAAAAATTTAGACACGTTCTTAACTGGTTTTAACTTTTCACGGATGGCGAGAAGGGGCTCAACAGCTCCTGCAAATCCTCGGGAATCTCCATGGGTTGCAGCGGTGGAACGTCGGCTCCTCCGGTATTACCCGTGGGAACTTTACCGACAAAGGATTTTATGCCGCCAAATACCAGCCGCAGTATCTGCCCGCGGATTTCTTTCCAGCTTTTGATGGTAAAGCCGAAACGAAGCATCAACCAGTGGACTTCGGAGTGTTCTACGGCCCAGGGTTGGCCCAGTATATGAGCCCGTTCCAGGTGTTGCCAGGCGCGTGGGAGATTTCCTGCGGAGAGAGCCTTTCGATACTTTTCGATTTCGGTACGGTAATGAGGTGTCAAACCTTCGGGCATTTTCCAGAAAAATTTCATATCAATGGTTTGTACAAGTTGAATTTACGGTGGAGCTAACGAATCTACACTTTTGGGATAAGCGACTATCATCAATAGCCCCATCCTACCTTATTTCCCTTCCCTTCTGATAAGCTTCCCAGCCCTCCTTTGCCGCATAAGGAACGATAAGCAGAGCCGCGACGGGGTCTGCCCACCACCAACCGAGCCAGTTAACCAGGAGCAGGCCGGCAAGAACCACCACCGTTTGGTACAGGCAAATAAAGGTATCCTTTGCGTCGGCAAGCAATTCGGGGCTGTCGAGTTGATGGCCGTATTTCCTTTTGTAGTGGATAAGGATAGGATTAACGACCAGCGAAACGCCCAAAATAACCAATCCAAGCGTGCTCCATTCAGCGGTTTCCCGGTTAATCAGTTTTGTGATGGAATCGTAGGAAATGAAGATACAGACCAGGGTGAAGGAAGCGGCGATTACGTAAAGAGTAATCTTTTTGCGGCGCTCAACCTTCTCGTCACTAATCCCCTGTAGTTCACCGTGCAGCCGCCAACCTAAAGTGGCCGCGCTGATCACTTCAATCGTGCTGTCTAGCGCCCAACCGATGAGTGCGGAACTATTGGCGGTGATGCCGGCTATCATAGCGACGACAACCTCGATGGTATCGTAAACAACATTCCAAATTTGCAGCGTTCTTGCTTTCTTTAAATTCGCTTCTCTCTCTTGCTTCATGGTTAGTTATTAAATTTATTAGTAAGGCGGACGACCGCTCCTAACACGGTCGCCCATTACACGCGCTTCAATTACTTACCTGGTCCTTTGTACCTAAGCAGCCGCAGCGCATTCCCCACTACCACCAAGGTAGACCCCTCGTGGGCAACCACCGCCGGGCCGATCTCAGCAATGCCCAAGAGGGTAAGCGGGATAAGGATGACAACCATACCAAGGCTCATCACGAGGTTTTGCCGGATGATGCCCTTGGCCTTACGGCTCAGCCCAATCGCAAAGGGCAAATTATCGAGCCGGTCGGCCATGAGCGCGACATCGGCGGTTTCCAGGGCTACGTCGGAGCCGGCGGCACCCATGGCGATGCCGACGTTCGATTTGGCCATGGCGGGGGCATCGTTGACACCGTCCCCGATCATGGCTACCATGCCTTCTTCGCTACGTAGCCGCTCGATGGCGGCGACTTTGTCTTCGGGAAGGAGGCCGCCGAGCGGGATCGGTGATGCCAATGTCGGCGGCAACGGCATCGGCTACCTTTTGGTGGTCGCCGGTGAGCATGACCATCTTTTTGATACCGATTTCTTTTAGGGCGGCGAGGGTAGCTTTGGCTTCTGGACGGGCGACGTCCATTACGGCGATGATGCCGAGGTAATTGTCGCCCCTGTGGACAATCATGGCGGTATTGCCGGTCGATTCCAGTTCCCCCATTTGCTGGTCAATGCCGGTGGGGATCTCAGTGCCGGTGAGTTCCCGGAACAGGCGACGATTACCAATGTGTACCGTTTGCCCGGTAACCGTAGCTTTAACACCCCGAGCGGTCAGGGCTTCGAGGTTTTCGGCGGTGGGGATGGTCGTCGCGTTTCCCAGCCGTTCTTTACCTCCTTCCACGATGGCGGCGGCGAGCGGGTGGTCGCTGAGTTCCTCGACGGCAATGGCCACCGTTAGCAATTCAGACTCGGTGACTTCTCCGGAGGGGATCACTTCGGTCAGGCGGGGCTTTCCTTCGGTGAGGGTTCCGGTTTTATCGAAGGCAAGGGCGGTGATGCCACCGAGGTCTTCGAGCGGGCGTCCTCCTTTGATAAGAACTCCCTGGCGGGCTGCTCTGGCAATGCCGGCCAGCACGGCTGAGGGCGTGGAGATCGCCAAAGCGCAAGGTGAAGCCGCAACCAGGACGGCCATAGCCCGGTAGAAACTCTTGGAGAACGGCTCGTCGATGACGAGGAAAGCGAAGAGCAGGAGGAAGACCAGGCCGATAACGGCGGGAACGAAATACCGCTCGAACTTATCGGTCAGTTGCTGAGTGGGGGATTGCTGGGTTTCTGCTTCCTTGACGAGGGTAACGAGGCGGGAAAGGGTACTGTCTTTTGCCAGCTTGAGTACCCTGATTTCAAGCGGGGAACTGCCGTTGATGGTACCGGCAAAGGCACGGTGTTCCGCCGATAGGTTGTCGAGGTCGACTTCCGCTTCGGGATCGGAGACGGGTATCTTATCCACCGGGACGCTTTCGCCGGTAATCGGTGCCTGATCGACGGCTGAAGTACCGCTAACAATTACCCCATCGGCGGCGATTTTGGAATTTGGGCGGACAACGATGAGGTCGCCTAAAGCCAGTTCCTCCACGCCTATTTCGGTAGTGGTGCCATTACGTTTGACTAACGCGGTTGGTGGGGCCAGGTCGGAAAGCGCCTCGATGGATTTACGGGCGCGGCCCATGGCGTAGTTTTCCAACGCATGGCCGATGCTGAATAAAAACAGTAGCAGCGCCGCTTCCTGAAATTCCCCTAACGCGCAAGCCCCGGCAGCCGCCACCAGCATCAAAAAGTCGATCTCGAACTTGCCCTGGCGGATGGTCTGAATAGCCTCGATAAGAATGAAGTAACCTCCCAACAGGATGGCGATGACAAAAAGCACCGTTGAAACTACCTCAGGGATATTCCCAAAGAAACTTAGGATGAGACCGACGAGCCAGAAAACCCCGCTGCCGATCGCGAAGTACAATTCTGTATTCTCGCCAAAAATGCCACCGTGATCATGATTGTGGCCATCTCCGGCGCTGTGTTTTTCCTTTCCGTGTTCTCCTGGACCGTGATCGTGGCCGACGTGTTCGTCCCTTTTGACCGTGCCTCCCAATCTGGAGGTCGGTGTCAGCGATAGCGGCCCGCACGGTATTTTCGTCCGTGAGGGTACTATCGTATTCAATCCTGGCTACCCCGGCACCTGATACGACGGCTTCGAGGATGCCGGGTGTTTTTCCGATTTGTTCCCCGAGCTGGCGGGCGTGACGTTGGTGCCGGATGCCGGTCACATCGATAAGCAAATGCCGATAGCGGGAAGTAATGTCCGCGCCGGCACGCCGCGCAATGGCTTTTACTTTGCTCAGGGCCAACTGGTCGGGGTCGTAATGGATACAGACCTCAACGGGTGTGTCCTCCTTAATGTGGGCTTTTTCAATGCCGGCTTCGGCGTTGAGGGCAGCCAATAGGCGGGTGACGCACTGGTCGCGCTCGTCGGGTATTTCTGGAAGTAGGACGGGAAGGTCCAGTTCTAATTTACTCATGATTGTGTATTGCGATAGATTATTTAGCTAGTTTCAAAATGCGAAAAGCCCCACGGAGTACGACGGCGAAGACGATACTACCGACGATCAAATCAGGCCAACGTGTAGCGGTGAGATAGACGAGGACACCGGATAAGATTACTCCAAAATTGATGATGATGTCATTAGAAGTAAAGATGTAGCTCGCCTCCATATGGGCTTCATCGCGCTTAGTTCTTTGGATAAGCCAAAGGCAGATTGCATTGCCGATGAGGGCCAAGGCCGCAATAATGATCATAACCTTAAAGTCAGGCACTTCCCCATAACCAATAAAGCGACGCACCACCTCCACAAAGCCGAGAACGGCAAGCCCGATCTGGATATAGCCACTGTAACCGGCAATCTGTTTTTTCCGGGCGGCGGCGGCACCGACAACCAATAGACTCAGTGCGTACACGAAAGCGTCAGCGAGCATATCGAGCGAATCGGCGATTAGCCCCATTGAACCGGAGATCAGGCCAAAGACCATTTCCAGGACAAAGAAGGCGGCGTTAATTCCGAGGACCCACCATAATATTCGCTTTTGTTGCCGGTCATCTTCATTGGCCCGGAGTGGTAATTCAGCGATTTCCGTCTTTACAAGGGTTTCTCCTAAGCCTAGTGAACCGAGCGATTCTTGAATTGGATCGACCTCGTTCTGGTGGTAAACCACGAGGCTGCGTGCGGGCAAGTCGAAGCTGAGCCGCTCTATCTGGGAAAGCGGCTCTAACTTCATGCGTACCATTTGCTCCTCTGCGGAGCAATCCATGGCGGTAACTTTAAATGTACTTTTATTCATGGCTGTCTAGTGTTCGTGTTCAAGTGCACCAGCCTGGCCCTGGGCGTAGACGTAATAAGCGCCATTGGTAACGATTTGCATTCCCTTAGGTAGAGGATTGAGCAGTTGGACGGCGGTGTACCCGTCGTCGGTAGCTCCGGGTTTAACCATCAGCTTTTCAAATTCCACTTCATCACCTGAGCGCTGAGCGGAGGCGATGAAGATGTAGGAACCTTCCCCCTCCCGCAGTACGGCGGCCTCGGGTAGGGCGGAGACAGTTTGGTCGGTCAGCCAGATGCGGGCCTCGGCGAAGAGATCGCGGATAAAGTGGGGCTGTTCGCCATTCAGGTGAGCGTGAACGCGAACTGTTTTGTTCTCGGTATTGAACTCCTTGCCGATGACATGGACCTCGGCCTCGTACCGTTGGTTACCAAGGGCGGGGATTTGGTAAGTGACGCGCTGGCCTTTTTCTAGTTTGGCGATGTCGCGCTCGAAGACATCCAGTTCAAGATGGAGGTGTTGTTCGTCGATGACCTCCATAAGTTGGGTACTGGGTTCCACGTACATACCGTCGTGCAGGCTGATTGAGGTGATGTATCCGGAGCGGGGGGAGAAAAGGGTGATCCGCTGGGTGATGTTGTCGGGCGTAAGGCCGTCCGTTTTGATGCCAAGGTACTGCAGGCGCTGTTGTATGCCTTTAACGTTGGCGGTTTTGGCGGCGACCTGGCTGCGTAGGCGCTGCACTTCACGGAGGATACCGGCGTCGGCATTCACGAGGGTTTCTTGGCGGTCGAGCTCCTGGCGAAGAAAGACCAGCTCGGCGGCGGTTTCAAGGTATTGGCGCTGGTGCTCGATAAATTCGGGATTCTCCAGGTAGGCGATGACGGCTCCGCGTTTGACGTAGTCGCCCTCTACGTAATTACGGGCGTTGCGAATGAAGCCGGCGGCACGGGCACTGACGGCGGCGTAGGCATTGGGCGGCAGGCCGAGCGTGGCGGTAGCACTCAGGTAGTCATTGACCTTCAACTGGGAGAAATCGCCGAACTTGATGTCCATGGTTTCAATTTGTTCGGTGGTGAGGTGGATGCCTTCATCGCCGTGATCGTCATGACCTTCATCATGGTCATCCGCTGCCATTTCCTTCTTTTGTGCGTCGTGATCGTGGCCATCGCCTTCCTCATGTTCGTGGGCGCGGTCGCAGGAATTAAGAAAGGTTAGTAAAAGCAGGGCGAGGGTAGTTAAAAATAGATTTTTCATCTTAAATTATATTTTACGCAGGCCTCCCGCTGGGAGAGGTTAGCGGAAATGGCTTATTGGTTGAGGAGGTACTGGAGACGAGCTACGGCGAGGTTGTGATCACGGACGGCATTAAGGTATTCACGGCCGTTGGTGCCCAGGAGTCGGAGGGCGGTGAGCAGTTCGAGGTAGGAGATTTCTCCTGCTCGGTAATTGAGGCGAGAGATGCGGATGATCTCCGGGTTGACGACAGTCAACTGCTGTTGGTAGTATTCTGCCGCGGCCGCGTTGCGGGTAATTTCGGACTGGGTAGCCTGTTTCTCTCTTTCAAAACGAAGCATTTCTGCTTCCAACTGTGTTTCCGCGACGGTGACGCCGAGCCGTTGGGTCTCGACGCGTCGTTTGGCGACCTTATTGAAAAGCGGAATAGTCACGCCGGCTTCGAGTCCGCTTAAATAACCACCCTCGAAATACTGTTGAGCGGAGTAGCCCAGACGGAAACCGGGTTTCAGTTGAGCTTGCAAGCTGGCAATATCCGCCCTTGCGGTAGCTACGTCGGTTTCCGCTAGCAGTACGGATAAGCTTGCAGATGTGGAATCGATTAGTAGGGGAGAAGGAGCCAGCGATAAAGTATCAGCGGCGGTAACCGGTTGGTTGGTGGCCAGGAGGTTGCCGAATTGTCGTTGTAAGGAAGTAATATCTAGTCGGGTACGTTCCGCTAGCGACTCATACTCGGTCAGGGACGCCCGGAGGTTGAGTTCTTCGAGGCGATTGGCCGCGCCGGTTTCGGCTCTTAGAGTGGCGATGCGGAGGTACTCGGCGTAGGTCCTGGCGAGCTGCTGGTAGAGGCGTAGGAGCGCTTCGCGTTGCTGTAGTTCAACGTAAGTTTGTCTTACCTGGAAAGTAAGCTCGGCGCGGGTCAACTGACTGCGGACCAGGTTGCCGGCGACGACAACATCCTGTACGGCGTTAGCGGCCCTTACGGTGGCGGGGCTTGGAAACTGCTGAACAATGCTAAGCATATTAACGCGCTGACCGTTCTCGCGAAAGAGGCCGTCGCCCTGGTAGCTGATGTCGGTTAGGCCGGGGTTATATGGGAGATTCTGGAGAGAGCGACTTTGGTCCGTCCGCTGGTCTGCCGCCCGGACGGCGGGATTGTTGCTAATAGCTAGCTGTATTGCTTCTTCCAATCCCAAACTTTGCACCTGCGCCCGCGCCCCAAAAGAGAAAAAGAGGAGGGGGAGAAGAATGAGCGGTACTACTGACTTGCGTGCGAGACGACGATCCTGCCAGTTTTCGAGCCAGCTGTAGAGGATGGGAAGCACGATGAGCGTGAGGAAGGTCGCACTGACCAGGCCGCCAATGACGACGGTGGCCAGTGGCCGCTGGACCTCGGCGCCACCGGAGTTGGAAAGGGCCATAGGCAGGAAGCCGAGAGAAGCTACGGCGGCCGTCATGATGACGGGACGGAGGCGTACCTTTGTTCCTTCCAGGATGCGGGCGCGAACGTCAGTCCACCCTTCACTTTTGAGTTGGTTAAGATAACCAATGAGGACGATTCCGTTGAGGACCGCCACGCCGAAGAGCGCGATGAAGCCGATACCAGCAGAGATACTGAAGGGCATCCCACGTAATTCCAGGGCCAGAATGCCGCCGATGGCCGACAGCGGAATAGCGACGAAGATGAGCGCCGCCTGGGAGAAGCTGCCGAAGGTAAAAAAGAGCAGGAGGAAGATGAGCGCGAGGGCTAGCGGTACGGCTATCAACAAACGGGCGGATGCTGCCTGGAGGTTTTCAAACTGACCGCCGTAGGTGAAATAATAGCCTGGGGGCAGTTTTATGTTTGCGTCCAGTGCTTGTTGAATTTCACCGACCAGTGTCTCCACGTCGGTATCTCCTACGTTGACGCCGATGACGATGCGGCGGTTGGTGTTTTCCCGGCTGATCTGCATGGGCGCATCATCCAGTTCGACTGTAGCGACTTCGCGCAACGGAACCTGGTGCCGTTCAGGAGTGGAATGTAGAGGTCCGCTACGTTATCGATGCCAGCGCGGTACTTTTCCTGCAGGCGTACGGTGAGATCAAAACGGCGCTCCCCTTCGTAAATGGTTCCGGCGCTTGCGCCGGCAAAGGCGGCACGAATACCCGATTCACGTCTTTTACCTGAAGGCCGTACTGTGCCATTTTAGTGTAATTGAAGTCGATCAACGATCTGGGGCATACCTACGGTTTGCTCTACATTGACCGTACCTGCGCCGGGCATGCCGGCAATGATGCGTTCCGCTTCTTTGGCTTTTTGGTAGGCTAGAATGTCGAGGTCCTCACCGTAGAGTTTGATGGCGATATCGGCTTTGGCTCCGGTCATCAATTCATTGAAACGAAGTTGAATGGGTTGGGAAAATTCAAGACCAACACCAGGGAAGACTTCCATGGACTTCTTCGATGGCTTCAAACATGTCCTGGCGGTTGTCGGCGGTGGTCCACTCGTCCTTTGGCTTCATGACAAGGGTGTAATCGCCGATTTCGACGGGCATTGGGTCGGTCGGAATTTCTGCGGCACCGATCTTGGTTACGTCTTCTTCGATTTCGGGAAAGTCGGCTGAGTAGTTTCTTCTGCACCCGCTTCGTCATTTCGACACTCTGGGAGAGGGATGTCCCCGGCGGGAGGATTTGCTGCATGGCCAGGTCACCTTCTTCGAGGGTGGGGATGAATTCACCACCCATGCGAGAGAACAAGCAGAAGCTGGAAACTGTAAATAGGACGATGGTAGCCAGGACAAAGACGGTTTTGAAGCGGAGTGCGGCCCGGAGAATGGGGGTGTATAGCCACTGAAAGAACCCGATGATCCGATCGGCGATCGTTCTCTTATTGCGTCACCTCTTTTGCTCAGGAACAATGCCGCCATCATCGGTACGTAGGTAAGCGAGAGAATCAGAGCACCAGCGATGGCGAGCATGACGGTTTGGGCCATGGGGCGAAACATCTTTCCTTCAATACCTACGAGGGCTAGAATGGGGATGTAGACCATCAGGATGATGATTTCGCCGAAGGCGGCGGAATTACGAATTTTGATGGAGGAGGTGGTTACCTCCGCGTCCATTTGCTTCTGGGTGAGCTGCTGCCCTCCGTAGCCCGTGGTCAGCCGGTGGACGATGGACTCTACGATGATGACGGCACCGTCTACGATGAGGCCAAAGTCGATGGCCCCCAGGCTCATGAGGTTGGCAGAAATGCCGAGCAGGTTCATCATCGAGATGGCGAAGAGCATCGCCAGGGGAATGACGGAGGCTACGATGAGGCTGGCCCGCCAGTTACCCAGCAAGCAGCACAAGGATGAAGATGACAATGAGGCCCGCCTTCGATGAGGTTGGTTTGGACCGTCCCAATGGCGGTGGACACAAGTTTATCACGGACCAGGTACGGCTCGATAATCACCCCTTCGGGCAATGACTTCTGGATTTGCTCCACCCGCTCTTTTACCCGTTCGGTAACGGCGGAGGAGTTGGCACCTTTAAGCATCATTACCCGTCCACCGACGACTTCTTCGCCGCCGCGAACGAGCTGCGCCGTAACGAGGAGCTTTACCAAACGAACGTCCGCCACGTCCTGCACCAGGATGGGCCGCTGGTCCGCGGACGTCGACGACGATGTTTCCGATGTCTTCCAGGCTGTTCGCGAGGCCGTTGGTTCGGATGTAGAAGGTGCTGCGGGTTCTTTCGATGTAAGCACCACCGGTATTTTCGTTGCTGTTTTCCAGTGCGGTGAATACATCGTCGATGCTGACGCCCATGCTTTTGAGCAGGTCCGGGTTTACGGCTACTTCGTACTGCTTGAGGAAACCGCCCAGGGTGTTGACTTCCACCACGCCTTCTATCCCGGACAGTTGCCGGCGGACGATCCAGTCCTGTATACTGCGCAGTTCGGTTGCTGGAAAACTGGTCTTCGTAGCCTGGTTACGGGCCGGACAATGTACTGGTAAATCTCGCCAAGACCGGTGGAGATAGGAGACATCTCGGGCGTGCCGAGTCCGTTGGGAATGTTTTCTTCGGCTTCTTTGCAGGTGTTCGCTTACTAGTTGGCGGGCCAGGTAGAGGTCCGTACTTTCCTCAAACACAACGGTGACGACGGAGAGGCCGAAACGGGAGATGGAGCGAATTTCGACCAAATTCTGCAGGTTCTGCAGGGCCAGCTCGACGGGCGTGGTAATGAATTGTTCTACCTCCTGGGTGGCCAGGGTAGGAGAAGAGGTGATGACTTGTACCTGGTTATTGGTAATGTCGGGTACGGCATCGATGGGAATCTGCCGTAGGGAGAAGATTCCCCAGAGGATGAGGGCCAGGACAAATAGTCCGACCACCAGCTTATTCCGTACGGAATAAGCAATTATTGTATCAACCATGGTAAAATTGCTAGTAGACTGGAAAATAGGTTCGGGACATAGCTGTCCCCTAATTCGGTCTAACTAGGCTTGGGGCGGCTGCCAAATGGCCACCATTGACCCTACTACATAGGGTCCCGGCCGGAAAACGGGCGCAGAAAAATCACCCCGCGGCTCTGAGGCCTGTACCAGTTCCGCCACCGTCGGTTGCGCCACCGTAATGTGGCAACAGGCACAAAAACAGAAGGGCGAACAATGGTCCTCGCCATCCTCATGCTCATCGTGAGAATGCGATTCGGCCGCCGCCATTTCCATCGTCTTACCCCCGGCCACTACGGCACCGGCCGCCCCATCCGCACAGGGCAGCAGGGCGATCAGGAGCAGGTAAGCACTGAGTAAGGTGGCAAAATGCGGCATCGGTTAACATACGTTTCGGTCCCGCCTTTGTTGTGGCCGAACGGAATCTTTTAGTTCGGCCGGGTCTTGCGGGCGTGCCCCCGCCCCGCTGCCGCGGGCGCGGGGTCGGTCCCTTCCAGGCTCGCTGTCCGCTCGGTGCTACGCACTGCGCCCCTGCGGGGACGCCCCTTCCAGGCACCTCACGCAAGGGGAAGGGGGAGATTGTTATCAACACAATGCATTGCCCCTTGCCGTGAAAAAAGAAACCACTAAGAGCGTGTCTAAATTTTTATTTCCTGAGAACCAAGTATTCAAGAACCTGGCGGCGTAAAAACTGACTTACGTAACCCGCTATGCGCGCACCACGAAGTAGCCGCGAAGCGAATTTTTTATCTAGCCGGAACCTTAACCACGAAGTAGCCGCGAAGCGAATCATTGATCCTCAGTTCTTAAAAATTTTAGACACGCTCTAAGTAACTCTATCCCAAAATCTGAGCTACTCTATGGGCTTCCTTCTTCGTCAGCACAGCCACGAGCCGACAACCCTAAAACACCACTACCCGGCTCACCTGCACCGCCGTCGGGCTGCGCAGCTCCAGTAAATAGGTGCCGGCGGGCAAGCGGCCCACCATTATATCCTCCTGTTGCGGACCGGCGGGGCGGCGCCCCAGATCGCTGCGGAAAACCGGGCGACCGTTGATGTCCAGCAAGCGCAGGCTTACCTGGGTGGGGGCCGTCAGTTGGTAAGTCACGCGCAGGTTTCCACCGGCGGCGACGGGGTTGGGCTGCAACCAGAGGCGGAAGGCATCCGTCACGGATTCGCGCACGCCCACGGGGTTGGCGGCCGGGGCGGGCAGACGATTCGAGGTATAGAGGCGGTACTCACCCGGCGCGAGATCCAGGGAAGCAAGGTTATCGGCTACCTCCAGGCTATCGCCACTGAAGTACTCGTACCAGCGGCCGCCGTTGGGGAACGGATCGGTAACCGAGCCGTTGACAACCGCGAAATTACCTAGTACGACCACGTCCATGTCGGGGTGGAACAATTGAATTTTCTTCTGATTACCCGTTACGTTGTACGCGTAATTTTCCGTCTGAAATACGGGATATTCCCGGCGCAGGCCGATCAGGGCGGCGGTCACGTTATACAGATCGCGGCGATCCTGGTTCTCGTAATAATCCCAGCGAATCGGCTTGGGACCGGTGCGGCAGTCATTATTAATGCTACCGTTCTCGCAGTAATTGATCGAAAAATCATAGCCCAACTCGCCAAATTGCCACAGCATTTTCGGACCGGGAACGGTGTAGAAAAAGGCCGCCGCCAATTCGCTCCGGTCCATGGCCGTGCTGAAGTCTTTCACGTTGTAGCTGCCGGACATATTGCCGAAAGCCTGCGTTTTATAGCCCATCCGCTCCTCGTCATGGCTTTCGATGTAGGCAATCAGACTGGGCGTATCGAAACCCTTATTTTCGGCAAATACCTCACGGATATTATTGGGGCTAAAACCTATTCCCGCTTCCAGGTAAGCATTGTGGGGGTTAAAACCCGACCACAATAAAATACCGTTGCCGTACTCGGCCAGTTCCTTTTCTTCCTGCTGTACGGCCAAATGCTCCAAAATCACGTAGGCGTCGTTGTTGGTGTTCCAGACCTTGTCGGCATAGTGCTCGATAATGGCAATGCGACTGGCGTCGTAGTTGCCCCAGGCCCCCACGTTGTTGGGGTTGTTGGTTTGCGTGAAGCCCTTGGATAGGTCGAAACGGAAGCCGTCGATGCGGAATTCGGTCAGCCAGTACTCCATCACCTGGTCTACGTAGGCGACGGTGGCCGCGCTCTCGTGGTTAAAATCGTAGCCTACGTTAAAGGGGTGGCGCGGCGTCACGTTCAGGTAGGGGTTGTCGGGGGCGGGGCGGAAGTTCGCCTGGTCCCACCACAATTGTGCCAGCGGACTCTGGCTGAAGGCGTGGTTGTACACCACGTCCACGATCACGGCGATATTGCGAATATGGCACTCGTCCACGAAAGCTTTAAGTGCCTCGGGGCTGCCGTAATACTTATCCAGTGCCTTGTGGAAACTGGGGTTATAGCCCCAACTGATGTTGCCCTCAAACTCATTGATCGGTAGCAGTTCAATGGCATTAATGTTCAGCCGCTCCAGGTAGTCCAGCGTATCCAGCAGTGTCTGGTAATTGTGGGCACCCACAAAGTCGCGCACCAGCAACTCGTAGATCACGAGTTCTTTTTCGTCTACGGGCACGAAGTCGTTTGCCACCCAGCTAAACTCGGGTTCGTCCAGCCGCACCCAACTCACGATTCCCTGGGTCTTGCCCACGGGATAGTCCGGGATGCCGGGGAAGGTTTCCTCGCTGATGAAGGGGTCGTTAAATTGGTCCAGCACCAGTTCGCTCAGCGGGTCGGCGGTGCGGATGGTGGCGTCCACCAGGTACTGAAACGTCAGGTTTTCCAGCGTATCCAGCCCACCGATGCCAATCCAGAAATAGGTGCCGTCGGTCGATCGGTTCATCTGGTAACGGGTCTCCAGCCGCCAGTCGGAAAAATTACCCAGTACAAAGGCACTCTGCTTACCGGGGGCATAAAGTTGCAGGTACACGCTGTCACTTTCAAAGCGCGTCAGTCCGTTCGGCATCTCGTTGGGCGGGTCCATTGCGGGCAGGTCGCCCAGCACAACCACCTGTACCGAGTTGGTGCGCGTCACGCCGTTATACTGCGCGGCCACCTCGAAAGTCACCAGACCGGGCTGGGTAAAGGTGTAGTTCGTTAGCGAAATCGTCTCCGCGCCGGCCTCGGTCACCTGCGGGTCGCCGTTTACCAGCAGTGCCAGGTTGGCGGTAATGTAGGAGGTCGCGCTCACCGTCAGCATATCACCGATGTTAGCCGTGCTAATTGCGGCCGTCGGCTGCGTAAAGTCCACCACCAGGTCCGATTGCAGCACCACCGTAGAGGTGTCCGTCATGCCGTTCGCCTCGGCCACCAGTTCCAGCGTCTGCGTGCCGATGGTGGTAAACGATAGGTTATAATCAAATTCCGATACCCCCGTTTCACTGGTCAGTAGCACCCCGTTCCGGTACAGGCTCAGGGTCGCATTCGTCGTTGCGGCGGCCGTAATGTTCACCTGACGGCCCAGAGGCACGGGGTTCAGCCCGTTCGTGGCCACCTGCAGGCTGGCCGTCAGCACGGTAGACGACTGGAATACGTCGATAAAAATATCGCCGCCGCCGGTCGCCTTACCCTCCTTGGTGCCGTCGCCGTTACGAAACACGAAGTTCATCGAGTTAATCGTCACCCCGGTCGGCACACCATAGTATGTCCTGATATTCGGCCCGATCGTGTAAGTGTACTTATTCGGCTGTCCGGGCACGGGCGTCATCCGCCAGGCCGGGTTGGTCACCGCCCAGGTCGTCACCACATTGGTCCATTCCATGGGGCTTTGATCCGTAAACACCCCCGTGTGCACATACACGTCACAGCCGCAATCAGCCAGCCCGCCGGTGCCCTGTGTCGCGTCGTAAGTAATGGTCACGGCCTGGTCCACCAGCGGCAGCGTGGGGCTGGTGGTCACGATCTGGGCGGTCAGCAGGGGCGCATTCAGCAGCAGTAGCAAGAATAAAAAGGGCGTAAGAAGTAATCGCATGAGTAAGGTTTAAGCGGATGAGGATCGAACGTGCGGGGATTTTCCGCCACGGCTTTCAAAGATAAGGATTCAGACGGCACGAGGTTCATTTCTCCCCCCTTTGCTTGCTGATTTGTCGTTCAGGAGTTGGGCGTGTCCCCGGCCTCGGGGCCGGGGTCGGTCCCTTCCCGGCTCCCTGGCGGTCGGTGCTTCGCACTCCGCCGCAGCGGCGGCCCGTCCAGGCACCTCACGCGGTACAAGACCGACAAAGTTCATGTTAAAGACAGCGTACGTAGCCGGATTTTATGAGCATAGTTCACACACACTACGCTGGTTTTTTCCGATTTTTTCAGGAGCTGTTATATAATGAACCGGAGTTTAGCCGTAGCTAAGAGCGTGTCTAAATTTTTACTTCCTGAGAACCAAGCATTTAAGAACATGTCGTCACAAAAACTGACTTACGTAACCCGCTATGCGCGTACCACGAAGTAGCCGCGAAGCGAATTTTTTGTTTAGTCAGAACCTTAACCACGAAGTAGCCGCGAAGCGAATCATTAATCCTCAGTTCTTAAAAATTTTAGACACGCTCTAAATGAGTATTTTAGTAACGACGGTAGCGGGAAAAACATATCGCGGATTACCCGAAAATTTAGGCTTGACAGACCATTAGTCGTTCGCTTGGCTAGCTCCGGATTGAAAGCCGAGAAACTAAAAGACTTTTCGTAATGCAGCCGATAGGTTTTTTCGTGCAGCCCACCGTAGTAAGACAGTGCCAAAAAATTATGCCTTGCCGGCAACACCCATAGCAGGAAAAAAAGACGAAGGTTGTACTCTTGCCGCTTTTTGTTCATTCCGCCCATCAGGCGTAGTATAGTTGCGGTGAGCTTACGGCTCGTTTCCATGGGTTGTTGGATGGAGTAATGTTGTAATCACAAAATCTAACTTCTCATGGATTTTACCAAATTTTTCATAGTTTTAGTTGTATTTTATTCTTTCCGAATCATTACTTTGATATAAGTTAATAAAAATAATTCCGTTATTCGGGATGAGAATCAAAATCAAGACTGTTCTTAATTCCTTCCACCCAAGCTTTCACTTGCTCGCCTTTTGACCGCTTTTCAAAAGCTATAAATACATCATTTAAAGAAACTTCATCAGGCCGAATGTACATCTGCAAAAGGTGGTTAGGCAGATTGTGAACCAAATCAGCCAGATAAAAACTTTTCGGCAATTTCTCTTTATGAGATTCTTCGCGTATTTCTAATATAGCCTGTGACAATACTTTTGTCAAGAATATTAACCGCTGCTGTTCTGTCAACTTATTCATAACAATTTTTGATTAAATTTTAAATATGTCGTCATTGGGCGCAAACCAGATTGTCGCACAAGGAAAAGTGGTATATTGGAGCCAAAACAGTCCATGAGCCGAGAAGAATTCGCCAAATTAGTAGACGCGAAGTATGATGAGATCAAGACGCTAAACGAAGAACCCACCTTTATGGATTACGAGAAAGGTTTTGTGGAACTCTGGACGGAATTAGGACGACGGGTGCTTAATCCAACCTTGGTAAGGTGGGCAATGATCGCCGCAAAAAAAAAGATTCAACACAACCCTCGGACGAATTGAAATCCTGAATTCTCATCGTTACATCAATGGCATGAAACATGGATTTGCCATCAGTTCATTATTGCAAAGCCACCTGCTAGAATTTAGCAGTGATCAACCCTTTGATCGAGGAGTAGCACTGCTAAAAACTGCCCTTCCCGCCGTTAGCTCCTCTTCGAGCCAAGTCTCAAAGATTGATGCAGCATTTTGGCAATCTGGATGAAACTGAAAACGTGCTGCAAAATCCGGGTTTTGAAGTAACCCAGCATGAAACCGATTCAGAATCTGATGTAATTTATGTGCAGGTTGATGGGGGCTTTCTGCGCACCGATGAAGGCTTCAACGAAACTAAGGTTGGGCGCATCTTTTCCGGCGAAGGACTCAAGAAAATTTCCTCTGATAATGAGGGAGTTAACCAGCGCATGATGCTTGAGGACTCCGATTATTTAGCTCATTTAGGCAGTTGTCATGACTTCACAAAGCGCCTTGATCCACTCATCGAACGACATCACGAACAAGCACCTCATGCCCGCTTGGTCGCGATTAGCGATGGAGCCGATTGGATCTCCAATTGGCTAAAGAAAAAGCATCCAGAAGCAACAGTGATTCTAGATTATTATCACGCCGTGGAAAAACTAGCTGAGTTTGCTACCATGGTCTTCAATTCAGAGGTAAATCGTTCTGCTTGGATAGAAAACAGGAAAGCGGAATTAGCTGAGGGAAATCTTGATAAAGTGATTCTTTCCATCCGAACAAAAAGCTCTTGGGCGTAATGAGTCTATTGTTGACAAATGTGATAGCGTTATAGATCACTATGTGAAAAATGCCTACCGAATGAAGTACGACCAGTATCGAGCCGAGGGATTATGTATCGGCAGCGGAGCAATTGAATCTGCAATCAGTACCGTTGTCCAGCAGCGTTGCAAACTTGTAGGCCAAAGATGGACGAAAAGAGCGGCGGCCGTGTTGAACATCAGAGCGGTGTTCAAAAGTAAGAAACGAGAAGATCTGCGTTCAGTCATCAACTCACAAATGGAGTATGGACAGACTGCATGAGCGACAATCTGGTTTGCGCCCTCGTCATTTGTATTTAGTGTAGCGGTAAATGATATCTCGACATCATTAAGTCCTCGCCTTTGCAACTCATATATTCGAGTATTTTCATTGATGAGGGAACCAGAATTTCCTGAAACTGTAATAAATTGACCATCAGCGGGAGAGTTGACTGCGTTTATCAACTGATCATCACTCAAAGCTTTAATGGCACTATATCCTTTGGCTGAGGGCGCAATCGGGCTTTGTCCCACAATCGATTAGGTAAAAAGCAGCGAGAATGCGCATCTTTATTGCGACTAAACAAAATAACATGTCGCATCTCACTGCTCCCGCTAAGGTATCAAAAATTATTCAGGAACAATGCCATAGTCTTCTTCAAGATTGGGAGGATCAACTGTTTGCCGGACATCTACTGGAAGTAGAATCGAAGATTTTTGAGTTCACTTCCCAACTCTTCGAACGACTTATGACTTGCGTAATTACAACAGCCGCTTCAAAGCTTTGCCAAACGCGAGCACCCGAGTTGTCAAATGTCGTTCGCCGACCCAGTAATGTGACTATCCGAACGGGTTTATCGATAAGTTTTCCAAGCCTTTATCAAAAACGGATTGAAGAGGACCACCAAGGTAGCCGCCATGTGTTAGATAATCATTGGGGACTCGTAGCCGGTAATAGTCCCACGCGTTATGGCTTGCTGAGTTATGCAACCATGATTGCCCCCTCCTATGACATGGGCAAAGAGCTGACCGAACAATTTTGGCCTATCCTGTAGCACAACCACACTGCGCGAAGTAACTACTCAAGTGGCAATGGAGTGTGATCGACAAGGTGAGGCAAACCTGATTTTGGAAGACGAAGAAACGCTGGTGGGTAAGCGCGTCGTGATCAGTAGTGATGGGGGGCGTACGCGTACACGATTACCCAATAGCCATTTCAATAAAGAGACGGGAAGAGAAGGCTACATCACTCCGTGGCGCGAGCCTAAGCTGTTCGTCATCGAGGTACTTGATGACGAGGGGCGGTTGAGCCGGTACCATTTGCCGATTTACGGATGCAGGTTTGAAGATGGACAACACGTCGAGCTGTTGCGAGATTATTTGAGCCGATTAGGTATCGATCAAGCCAAGGAAGTACAGTTACTAGCAGATGGAGCACCCTGGATCTGGTTACAAATTCCCGAGATGCTTAAGCAGCTCGGCGTAGCGGAAAACCGACTCACCCAAACATTAGACTACTACCATGCCGTTGAGCATCTCAATTCACTGTTTGAAAATCTCCCTACTCGGATTGGCAAAAAACAAGCCAAAAAACTTCAAAAAAGGTGTAAAGAATGGTTGTGGGAGGGTAAAATCGGGCATATCCTGCGCCTATGGTCCATGCTGTACAAGCGTAAGCCCAAGGCGGTCACCACTCAAATCAATTATTTCACCAAGCATCAACACCGAATGCGGTACGCTCACTTCCGCGAAGAAAAATTGATGTGCGGAAGTGGAGTCATCGAATCAGCTATCCGTAGAGTAATCAACCTGCGATTCAAAAACACTGGAACATTTTGGTTGGCCGAGAATGTGGAACGCTTGTATTTCCTTAGAGGGGCAGTTTTGGCGAAAAGATGGGATTTACTCATCAAAAACCTAGCAAAACGGTACTATTAGACGGGACAAACCGCAACTGCTCCCCATGCTGTCTTTACAAGTTCACTTGTAAACCATCCTTTGAATACTTTACCATCATATTTCCTGTCTAACATATTTTCAAATTTCTGATCTATCTCTTCTACTACTATTTTTATAACCTTATCATCTACTGATGAAGAATTTAAAATTTTGAAATGTGTATTAATATAAGTATGCCCCTCCATTGTTGTAGCTAAACTAAATTCTAAACCGTCTCGATCAATACCTGCTATTGGGCTATTACTCGCAAACTGATATGGCGTCAACTCAGGATACTCCTTCCGCAACGGATCAACACTCAAAAACCGCCCCACACTCGGATTATTACTCCGACACCCATAATCATAGTGGTTCAAATCTCCCCACTCCCCCTTACTATCCTGCTCCTTGCCATTAAACCCGTAGCGGTAGTCACCCACCCCACCCGACAGGGCGTACTTCCGCCCCGGCATCTCCTGCCCGAAAGGATAGTAATCCGTGGCCCGCACCACCACGGCCTCGTTGTAGTCCGCTAGGCCGTCGCTGTCGGTATCCACCCGCTGCTTGCGGTCGGAATCACGCTCAGCACGTTGCCCAGGTGGTTGGTCAGTTCGTAGGTCTTGCCGGTGGTCGTCAGCTGATTGGTCGCGTAGATCGGCGGCTGGTTGGCTTGCACCACCTGGTTCGGCCGGAACATCCCCAATCGGCTGGAGCCGTAGAGGCTTTGCTCTTCCCAGAGCAGACCGTCCTTCAATTTGGAGTAGACCGCAAGGGCATTCCCTTGCGCATCGCGAATATAGTAGGTTTTTTTCTCTTCTTTGCCTCCGAGGGTGGAGAATTTAATCCAGCGGTTTTGGTCCGGAACGGGTGATCGCTTCGTAGTTTTCCCGACTCATTTGGCGTGTACGTTCGGAAGTTGCCATTTCACACCGGGAACCTGCTTTCCTATTCCTAAACCCTATATTTCATTTTTTTGACCGCCAAAAAAATAAACAATAAAAGCGGCCGTCTGTCGGGATGCTAAGGAATGAAGGATAGAGGGAACGAGGGAATGAAGGATTTGGGATGAATGAGGCATATACCCGATAGCTTAGCAAAGCTATCATCGCTCAGATAAGGTTGGCAATCTTTCCGTTTCAGGTGATTCATTTATTAAACCTGATCAAGACCGGGGGATAATATTTATACCTATTCAACTACTCCTTTTTTCCGGCTTCCGGCATTATGAAAATTTCGTATTCCCTAACAGAAAAACTATCTATAAATTTTCTTAATTCTAAAGCCTCATTCAATTTAATATTAGATTTTAGTCTTTTCAACATAATTTTTTCTCCTGATACTTCATCACTAATTATTAATTTATCTTCACTGATTGAGATAATATCACCTTTCAACCAATCATAATCGAATTTTTTAATGTTGATTCTATTGCGCATTCGCGAATAACTCAATCCACTAATAACTCCAAAATTACCGGACTCAATATAAATCTCACCGTTATCAAATATTACCTCCCAGTAACTATTTTTATGTATATAATACCATGCTCCGCTAACGTCAGTTTCCTGTACGCTACATGAATTTACTAAGAAAATTACTGATAATAAAATTCGATTAATCATCATTCTTGATTAGTTTTGGTAGCAAAGTCAAAAAAGTCATTTCTGGCCTTTTCTGCCTGAAAATCTACTGACATGAGTAGAGGATTTTTACCTGCACTTGAAGGAATTATAGTTGGTAATGTTACTGAAAAAGCATATGGTTTTACTGCCAACTCTAATTGGTTAGGCATCCTTGATCTATGAATGGATCGATAAATTCCCATAAATGATGTTCCTACTTCACTACTACCACCGTCTTGAAGAGTGATCTGAAAGTTGATATTTAAACTTTCATTCAAAAACTCCCCTATGTACACGCCAGGAGAAGTCTGCTCAAAGTTAGAACTTAGTTGAGAATTAGTAGTTGATATTTGAGAAGAAAGACCGAACCCTCTAGACTTCACATCTATCAAATCGCTGGCTTTATAACGTCCTGATATTCTTGACTCGTTTTTATGAATGATGCGAGTTGCTTCATTGTAAATTTCTTCACCATTTCCACTAAAATTCCCTATATCATCATAAGGCAAAAGACGGTTTAACCTTGATAAATTGCTTAGATCAAGTTTGTCTCCCATATTCATGTTTAGACTTTTATAAATCGGATTATTTTGATCATATCTATCTTCTGAAATATGAGAAAAATATGCACTATTGTTACCAGGCCTATCTACTATATCAGTCCATTTTACTGGACTCATAAGCGCATACCCATACATTTTTTTAGTTCTAGGATTATTTATATCGGCTGCGATCGTGTAGGTCCCTGTCCAGCTTTAACTGTATATCCAATCAATTTGCCGTTTACGACATTGGGTTCGCGACCATCTAAATCGCGAGCAGCAATTGGCATATTGCCTGCAAAATGGTACGGGCTATAAAAAGGATACTCCTTCCGCAACGGATCCACACTCAAAAACCGCCCCACACTAGGATTATAAATCCGAAACCCATAATCATAGTGGTTCAAATCTCCCCACTCCCCCTTACTATCCTGCTCCTTGCCATTAAACCCGTAACGGTAGTCACCCACCCCACCCGACAGGGCATACTTCCGCCCCGGCATCTCCTGCCCGAAAGGATAGTAATCCGTGGCCCGCACCACCACGGCCTCGTTGTAGTCCGCCAGGCCGTCGCTGTCGGTATCCACCCGCTGCTTGCGGTCGGAGATCACGCTCAGCACATTGCCCAGGTGGTTGGTCAGTTCGTAGGTCTTGCCGGTGGTCGTCAGCTGGTTGGTCGCGTAGATCGGCGGCTGGTTGGCTTGCACCACCTGGTTCGGCCGGAATATCCCCAGGCGGCTGGAGCCGTAGAGGCTCTGCTCTTCCCAGAGCAGACCGTCTTTCAATTTGGAGTAGACCGCAAGGGCGTTCCCTTGCGCATCGTGAATATAATAGGTTTTTTTCTCTTCTTTACCACCGGGGGAGGAGAATTTCATCCAGCGGTTTTGGTCCGGGCCGTAGCCGTAGCGCGCAATATACGCTACCAGGTAAGCGCAGAAGCGCCTGCGGGTAGCTCGTTATTGCGCCCGATCATTTTAATCATACGGCACTATAGTTCTATCATCCCCATTTTGTATAATTAGGCTTTGAACAAAATCAACTTTAGTTAGATACTGTTCTCGGTCCCTTAAAAGCTGGATCAATTTGCTAGAGTCAAAATTAGACCTATATAGGTAGAGGTCAAAGATGAAAATATTGCCCTCTTGATACTTGTCTATGTACACACTATCTATTTCAGTTCTCAGAAGATTGGCATAGTATTGAACTTCCTCTGAAGCCCTATTACTTCCCCTTTCTGAACAACGTTTCCTGAATGATCGTATGTTTCATATGGACCTTCGCTTAGCCCATTAACATAACTGAAGACAGACGATATTTTTTTATTTGGGAAGTATGACACTACGTTACCACTGACTTCTAGGTCAGTCTTCAATTCATAACGTATATCATCCCTGATATACGTTGACTCAACGTCAATATTCGATGAACAACTGAATAGTGAGACCAAGATTAAAAACACTAACCACTTCATGCCTAATTATTTTCTTTAGTCATCTCAATCCCTTCGCTAATTGCACGTTGATCTTTTGGATCATCTCCTACGCCGGTAGTAGTTTTACCATTTTTAGTATCTTGATTATCATCTGCTGCACTAAGTAATTTACTAGTTGTATAACCGAATATAGTTCCCCAATAACCGTACGAGATATTTCCATAATCATCGTACCGTTTGAGTTTCCCCCTTGAATAGAGTCCACTCTCCAATATTTATTGCTGCATATGAGGGAATTGCGTCTAGTGTATTGACCGAAAAAATTTCGTTATATTGAGAACTGGCCAAAATCAAGTAGTGACGGACATTGAGCATTTTGGCCACGTAATGAAACTTACAACGTGCTACACTAGTGGTTAAGAATCAAAGAATCGGTTAAAATATCTTTTTTATAGAAATATTTTTTTTCTATAGAGTGATTGCTGTAGAACAACCAAATTCCATCTTTTAGTGATTGTGGTGTCTTTGAAGACTCAACTTCAATTATTTCCAGAGTAACTGGATCAATTGTTATGAATTCTGATAACACACTATCTACGACGTATCCCCCTTCAGACTTTAAATGTCCCAACGAATCGAATTCGACCTGATATATTATCATATTATTTTCATATGTTGATACATAGTGCGGCGATTCGTTTTTAAAATATCCAGTTGAAATACCAGACTTAACTCCATGGACAAATGACTGAATTGTGATTATCCTTTCTTTTTTTGAAGATGAATAAGTAATTTCATAGCCATGAATGTATCCATCTTTATAAGTTGATTCAATGTACCTCCCTTGTTCAATACATCTCCACAGACCATATGGGAGTCCATCAGATGATCGTGGACCAATACATGTATCATTAACAATTGTTATAATACTCTCATCAATTGCTATAGCATTAGCAAAAGTTGAGGGATAGGATGTAATGGTAATTATAAATAATACCACCACACCTACTAACCTGAATACAGTAACCATGTTATTCTTTTTTAAATATTTGAATTTTAACACTTCTCTCGCGGCGTGTTCCAATACTTCCGGTGATCCTGTTTGCATCTACTCCGGCTCTTCTCGCTCTTTTCCTAAATTCTCCTGCGATTGCATCTCGTCTCCCTTCAGCTAGTTCTTTAGTACTTCTCCCAAAAGAATTACGTTCATTTTCTAAAGTTTGTGGATTCGATGAAACGCCCCCACCCCCGATATTAGCTTCTATATTAAGTGTTAGAGTAGGATCGTCTTTCAACCTTTCAATCAACCCATCTATTTCTTTATTAGCAGCCGATTCGTTTAACGGTCTAATATCCCAATTTCCAAAGACAATAACTGATTCGATATTATCAATTTCTCTGTTTGTCGACCTTTCTTGAGGTAGTTGCAAGGGAGGTAATATTAAGGGGGTTTGTGGGATGGTTAACGGTGGTATGTTGAGTGATGGTAAGTTTTGAATCTGATTTGGTATATTTGGCACCCCAAACGGGACCGCGATACTATAAGTTCCTCTGGGGCAGTGCCTGCTAAAATACGCGTTAAATTACCTTGGTTTCTTAAAAGTCTAAAGAATCTATCTTCCATAAGTTTGTCTGGATTTGGAGGAATGTAACCTCTTCTCATTTGTGGTGACATATCATTAACATCTCTCTGTACCCTTATACGTGTATAATTGGCATCAGGATTGTTAAGTCTTACTTCCAAATTAAGTAATTGAATGTTATTATAAATATATGTAACTATATATTCCTCCAATCCATCTAAGTCAATAGCCTGAATAGGGGTATTCCCCGCAAACTGATAAGGCGTATACCAAGGATAACTATCTTTCAGCGGATCCACACTCAAAAACCGCCCCACACTCGGATTATTACTCACCTTTGGGACCCCTAAGCTTCGTGCACCCATAATCATAGTGGTTCAAATCTCCCCACTCCCCCTTACTATCCAACTCCTTCCCATTAAACCCGTAGCGGTAATCACCCACCCCACCCGACAGGGCAACATCCGCCCGGCATCTCCTGCCCGAAAGGATAGTAATCCGTGGCCCGCACCACCACGGCCTCGTTGTGCTCCCGCCAGGCCGTCGCTGTCGGTTATCCACCCGCTGCTTGCGGTCGGAGATCACGCTCAGCACGTTGCCCAGGTGGTGGGTCAGTTCGTAGGTCTTGCCGGTGGTCGTTAGCTGGTTGGTCGCGTAGATCGGCGGCTGGTTGGCTTGCACCACCTGGTTCGGCCGGAACATTCCCAATCGGCTGGAGCAGTAAAGGCTTTGCTCTTCCCAGAGCAGACCGTCTTTCAATTTGGAGTAGACTGCAAGGGCGTTCCCTTGCGCATCGCGAATATAGTAGGTTTTTTTCTCTTCATTACCACCGGGAGAGGAGAATTTTAGCCAGCGGTTCTGGTCCGGGACGGGTGATCGCTTCGTAGTTTTCCCGACTCATTTGACGTGTACGTTCGTAAGTTGCCATTTCACACCGGGAACTTGCTTTCCTATTCCTAAATCATATATTTTACTTTTTTTGACCGCCAAAAAAAGTAAACAAAAAAAGCGGCCGGCTGTCGCAGGTTTCAAGGATTGAGGGATGGAAGATACGAAGGAGCGAAGGACATGGGATGAATGTCGCGTACACCTGATTAAAT